>CAIYAP010000007.1 GCA_903924205.1 uncultured Actinomycetes bacterium | reverse complement strand
CCATCGAAGTCGACGGTTCGATTGTCCACGCCCCCATGCAGCAGCCCTTCGCGGCCTTCCACGACGAGGGGTTCCGAGGCTGGATCATGGATGGAGCCAAAACGAACCCCGGTCCATTACCGGACCGGGGTTCGAATGAGGCCCTTGTGGTGGAGGTAAGGGGATTCGAACCCCTGACCCCGACACTGCCAGTGTCGTGCTCTACCAGCTGAGCTATACCCCCAAAGGAACCTTGACTCTAGCACCGCACCGCCAATGGCTCACACCCGACGAGGGCCAAGACGGGCGAGAAGGTCTTTTCTAGACTGAGGGCATGGCTCGGGACTATGACATCGTTGAGATTGAAAAGAAGTGGCAAGAACGGTGGCGCGAGTCGGGCCTGTACGAGGTATCTAACGACGATACGCGTGAGCGTTTCTACGCCCTCAACATGTACCCCTATCCGTCGGGATCGGCCCACCAGGGGCATGTGCGCAACTACACCTTCGGTGACGTGGTGGTGCGCTACCAAGCGATGCGCGGTAAGGCCGTGCTGTCGCCGTTTGGTTTTGACTCTTTTGGCCTGCCCGCGGAAAACGCCGCCATCAAGGCGGGGAGCCACCCCCGCATATTCACTGACCAGCGAATGGCGGAACTGAAGGAATCGGTTCAGCGCCTCGGGGCGGTGTACGACTGGCGTCGAGAAGTCTTTAGCCATGACCCCGCGTATATGCGCTGGTCACAGGAAATTTTCCTCACCTTCCTCGAGAATGGTCTGGCCTATCGCGCCGAAGCACCCGTGAATTGGTGCCCGAGTTGCGCCACGGTGTTGGCGAACGAGCAGGTGGTGGGTGATGGTGTGTGCGACCGTTGCGGAACCTCAGTAGTGAAGAAGGACCTAGAACAGTGGTTCTTCGCCATTACGAAATATGCCGATGAACTGCTCGAGTCAGTCGATGCCCTCGAGTGGCCGGAGCGGGTGAAGACCATGCAACGCAACTGGATCGGCCGGTCCGAAGGGGTGGAATTCGATCTTCCTTTCGTTGGCCACGCGGACCTGGCCTTGCGCGTGTTCACCACGCGACCCGATACGGGATACGGAGTGACGTACGCGGTCATGGCCCCCGAACACCCTTTGCTAGCTCTCGTGACCACCGACGAGCACGGCGCCATCGTCGACGAACTCGTGGCGCGTGCCCGGGCGGCCACCGACATGGAGCGCACCACCTCGAGCGACAGTGGTGAGAGTCTGTCGAAGCGTGGCGCGTTTACCGGTGCCTACGTCATCAATCCATTTACCAATTCGCCCGTTCCGGTCTACGTGGCTGATTACGTATTGGGTAGCTACGGCACGGGCGCCATCATGGCGGTGCCGGCGGAAGACGAGCGCGATTACGCGTTTGCCCGGGTGCACGACCTGCCCATTATTCGCACCATCGAGACTCCGGCAGGCCACGAGGGCCCGTATAGCGGTGACGGCTTGCACGTCAATAGTGGCTTTCTCGATGGCCTCGACGTCGCCGCCGCCAAGGAGGCCGCGTCCGAGTTTCTCGCTCGTTCGGCGAACGGTGTCGAAAAGGTCAACTTCCGCCTGCGCGACTGGCTGGTGTCGCGTCAACGCTTCTGGGGTTGCCCCATTCCCGTCGTCTATTGCGAGGGGTGTGGCATTGTGCCGGTGCCGCGGGAACAGTTGCCCATTGTGGCACCGGATGACGTGAAAATGGACCACACAGGGCAGTCCCCGCTCGCCACCCACGAAGCATTCTGGCGAACGACCTGCCCGACCTGCGGCGGTGACGCCCGTCGTGAAACCGACACGATGGACACCTTCACCGACTCGTCGTGGTACTTCTTGCGCTTCGCTGACCCCTTCACCGAGGGTCAGGCGTTTGATCCGGCGCAGGCCGCCAAGTGGTTGCCGGTGGACCAGTACATCGGTGGTATCGAACACGCCATCTTGCACTTGCTCTACGCCCGTTTCTACATGAAGGCGCTAATCGACACCGGAATTGCTCCCGGACTCGAGCGAGAGCCTTTCCGTCGCCTGTTCACGCAGGGAATGATCCGCATGGATGGCGCCAAGATGTCCAAGTCCAAGGGAAATCTTGTGACCCCGGGGCAGTACTACGCC
Organism: uncultured Actinomycetes bacterium; assembly: GCA_903924205.1. Classification (GTDB taxonomy): domain Bacteria; phylum Actinomycetota; class Acidimicrobiia; order Acidimicrobiales; family RAAP-2; genus RAAP-2. The sequence goes on along the minus strand of CAIYAP010000007.1, from coordinate 390,310 downwards.
ACCGTGGGTGCTGATGGGCTTCGCCTGTTTCACCTTTTCGTGGGTCCCCCTGCCGATGATGTGGACTGGACCAGCCAAACCGACGAAGTGATTGACGGGTGTGGACGCTTCCTGCACCGCCTGTATCGCCTGGCCCACGGCGACGGCGTGATGTTGCGCGAGACGGAGGCCGAGGGCGACCTCGCGATGCGTCGACAGGTTCACAAGACCATCGCCAAGGTCACTGACGGCCTCGAACGCTGGACGTACAACACCTCGGTCGCGGCCCTCATGGAACTCGTCAATGCCGTCTCGAAGTACGCCCGCGAAGGTGAGGGGGCACGGCGAGACATCTTCGACGAAGCCATCGACACCTTGTTGTTACTGCTGGCGCCGATGTCGCCGCATCTCACGAGTGAAATGTGGGAAGAGCGACATGGCGAGGGACAGTTCGTGCACGCGCAGCCCTGGCCGCAGGCCGACAGCGCGTTGTTGGTGGACGACGACGTCGTCATGGTGATTCAGATCGCCGGCAAGGTGCGCGCACGCGTGAGCGTCGCGACCACCATTAGCGACGACGAGGCCATTGCGGTGGCTCTCGCTCAACCCGAGGTGCAGGCTGCGCTCAACGGGGCCCCCGCGTCGCGGGTGGTGGCTCGCGCGCCGAAGCTGGTCAACATCGTTCCGTGACCAAAGGTTCACCTACCCTCTTTTCGACGGTCATTCCGCCGAGCTTTGATCGACCCGAAATCGAGGTTCGCACCTCGGCGCGACGCAAAAAGACGGGCGCGGCGCACTGGTCGGGGGACAACATTGTGGTGGTGCTACCCGAACGACTCCGCGGCAAGGAGCGCCAGCGGCTCATCGACGAATTGGTGAATCAGCTGCTCCATCAGCGACCACACGCCGTCAGCGGTGATGCGGCCCTCGAAGAGCGAGCGGTGGTGTTGGCCGACCTCTACGTCGACGGTGTTCGGCCGGCGCGCGTGACCTGGTCATCATCGCAAACACGCGTCTGGGCGACCTGCGCACCCGCTACCAAAGAGATACGTCTGTCCACCTCGCTACGGGCCTGCCCCGAGTGGGTGGTGGACGCCGTGCTGGTGCACGAATTGGCGCACCTCATCGAAGCGGATCACACGGCGGATTTTTGGGAGATCGCCCGACGCCATCCCCGTCAAGACGACAGCGAAACTTTCCTCGCGGGCTACGCGCTTGGCATGGGCCGTCGCGTCAGCAGCGACGACGTCGGCGACTAGTCCGTTTCGCCGCGCAAGAAGCGCTCAAGTTCCTCGGCGAGCTCGTCACCCGAGGGAATCTCCGTCCCCAGCGAACCACCTTCGGTTTCGTCGACGGTGCGCTCGAGATCTTCCACCATGGTCTGGTGGTCGGGATTGTTGGTGATGAGGTCATTGACGCGCTCGCGGGCGTCATCAGCGGAGCGGCGAAGCGCCTTTGACGAAACCGATAGTCCGGCGACGGCCGCGAGCGAGTCCACCAGTGCGGCGGAGGCCAAGGGGTACGACATGGACGCGACGTAGTGCGGCACACGGGCCCACAGGCTGACCGCGTCGATGGACGCTTCGGCAAACGCCATCTCGAGTGCGGCGCCGATGCCCGCCGGAACCTCAATTTCGCCATCAATGGTGCCCACAACGTCGAGGAGGTGGGAACTCTCCTGGGGTGCGGTCCCAATCACGCGTACCGGACGAGTGTGCGGCGTCGGCGCGGGGAAAGCCCCCAAGCCGACGAGTAGACGCACGTCGAAGCGACCGGCGACGTCGACGATGAGGTCGCAGAAGTCACCCCAGTGAAAGTCCGGTTCGGGGCCGACGAGAAACAAAACGTCCGCGCCATCTCGGTCTTGTCCGTAGCGCAGCTGGATCTCGGGCCACGTCAGTTCGGCGGTGACCCCATCAATGATTTTGGCGAGGGGTCGACGCGCGCGCTGATCAATGAAGTATTCGGTGTCAAAGGTGGCCAGCACATCGGTGTCCATGATGTCGAGCAAGTGAGTGAGCGCGGTCTGAGCGCCATAGCCCGCATCGATCCATCCCTCCATGGCGACGATGAGGACGGGGTCCACGATAGGTGGATCAGATAAAAACAAGATGCGGTCGAAGGCGTCGTCCATTACATCGACTCCAATGTGGTCTTGGCCGTTTCGGCCAGCAATCGAATGTGCGTCGGAAATTCATCCACTGACCCGGTGTCGCCCGCCGTGGCGCCCGCGCGATACCGAGCAAAGACGCCCTGCAAAATGCAGGCCAGTTTCCAGTACCCAAAGGCTTGGTAGAAGGCGACGTCGCTGAGATCCAGCGAGGTGGCGTCGCTGTAGGCCGCCAGCACCTCGGCACGAGTAGAGAAGCCTGGTGCGGTGGTGGGAGCGGCGCCGAGGAGGGCGGCGGCGCCATCGCCCGCATCAGTCCAGTACACGAGCAGTAGGCCCACGTCGGCGAGCGGGTCGCCGAGGGTGCAAATCTCCCAGTCCAAAATGGCGGTGACGTCGCCGTGGTTGTTGAGCACGGTGTTGTCGAGACGGTAGTCCCCGTGAACGACTGCCACCTTCTGTTGGGTGGGGATTGATGCTGCGAGTGCGTCTCCGACGGCCTCCACGAGGCCATCGTGAGCGACACCTTCCACCGCCATCTGTTCGTATTGGCCTCGCCAGCGCTTTACTTGACGCTCGATGTAGCCGTCGTGACGCGCGAGTGTTCCCAGTCCGGCCGCCTCGACATCTACGTCGTGGAGGCGGGACAAGGTGCGTGCGAGCGAGGGCCCAATAAGCGCTCGCTGCGCCTCAGTGAAAGCAGCGGACGCCTGGGCGGCGTCACGCAGAATGTGGCCCTCCACAAACTCCATAACGTAGAAGGGGCGTTCATTGATGCTCTCGTCGACACAGAGGCCGAGAGGAGCCGCGACCGGCACGCCCTGCGGAGCGAGGGCAGAAATGATGGTGTGTTCGCGCACCATGTCGTGAGCCGTCGGGAGGACGTGGCTCGTCGGCGGACGACGCAACGCGAAATGACGACCGGTGGCGTCGGTGACGCGGTAGGTGAGATTGGAGCGACCACCGGCAATGAGATCAAAGGTCAGCGGCGCGACCGCACCCACGTTCTCGACCATCCAGGCCGAGACAGACTCGTGATTAATGCCGAGAACGCTCATGATGAGTCAAGGCTAGCCCTGTGGCAAACACCCCTCATCTCGTCGCATCGCGACGGTAGTCTGCGTGCCATGGCCGACGTTACTGACCTCACCTTTGGAACCGAGGTCTTGGAGCGCTCACGCTCCGTGCCCGTCATCGTGGACCTCTGGGCGGAGTGGTGCACCCCGTGCAAGACCCTCGGTCCCATCTTGGAAAAGGTCATTGGTGAGACCAACGGTGTCGTGGAGTTGGCCAAGGTCGACGTTGACGCTAATCCCGCGGTTGCGCGCATGTTTCAGGTGCAATCGATTCCCGCCGTCTTTGCCATCGTGGATGAACAAATCGTGGACGGCTTTACGGGTGCGCAACCGGAGGCGGCCATTCGCGAATTCGTGAACAAACTGGCGCCGATGGGCGAGAGCGTGGATCAGCTTTTGGAACTCGGTGATGAGACGTCCCTTCGTCGTGCGTACGAGCTCGATGCGGCCGACCTTCGCACACTGGGCTCTCTCGGCGACTTCTTGATGAAGAGTGGACGCGTCGATGAACTCACCGCGATATTGGAGTCGGCGTCGCCGAGCGTCGTCGTCAACGCGTTGCGTGCCCAGATCGACTTGGCACGCCGGGGTATTTCGCTGGATGACTCATTGGACAGCAAGTTGGACCACCTGCTCGCGAAGGTGCGTGATGACGCGATGGCTCGCGAGGAATTGATCTCCATTCTGGACGCCCTCGGTCCCGAGGACCCTCGCTACGTCTCGTATCGCCGTCAGATGGCGAACCGCCTCTACTGATGTTTACGGTATTGCCCACGACCACACTTCGCCTCGGGACTCGAGAGATCGACGTCACGACGAGGGCGCAGGTCATGGGCATCTTGAATCGCACCAAGGACTCCTTCTTCTCGCCCGCGGCGACTTTTGATCTTGATCAGTTCTTCGCCCGAGCTGAGCAACTCGTGACCGAGGGGGCCGACATCTTGGATGTCGGCGGCGTGAAAGCGGGCCCGGGCGATGAAGTGACTGAGGCCGAAGAGCTTGAGCGCGTGGTGCCCGCCATTGCAGAACTTCACCGTCGCTTCGACGTGCCGCTCTCCATCGACACCTGGCGCGCGTCGGTGGCGCGTGAGTGCTTCGCGGCCGGGGCGATCATCGGTAACGACATCAGTGGATTCGCGGATCCCGACTATCTCGCGGTGGCCGCCGCGGCGGATGCCGCGGTGGTCGCTACCCACATACGCCTTCGCCCCCGAGTGGCGGACCCCAACCCTCACTACGACGACGTCACCGCCACGGTGCACGACTTTCTTCGTATCCGACGCGACCAGGCACTGGACGCCGGCGTTCACCCCCTGTCCATCATCGTGGACGCGGGTCTTGACCTCGGGAAAACGTCACAGCAATCGCTGCAACTCTTGCGCGACTCGGCCACATTGACCGACCTCGGTGCCCCCCTGCTCCTGTCGGCCTCCAACAAAACTTTCCTCGGCAAGATGTTCGATCTCGTGGTGACCGAGCGTCGTGAACCCACCCTGGCGGCCAGCGCTATGGGAATTGGGGCGGGCTGTCGCATTTTGCGCGTCCACGACGTGGCGGGCACGGTGAAGGTTCGTGATGCCTGCGCCGCCGTCTTCGAGGCGCGCCGTGGCTGAATCACTCATTGTGGTGTCGGGCTCCGAATGGAGTTTGGTGGAACAACGCGCTCGCGAGCGGGCCAACGAACTCGTGGGCGATGGCGACCCGTCCATGATGCTCGAGTCCTTCTTCTTTCACGCCGAAACCAACGGTGACGACCGGGATCGACTTCGCGGTGACGTCGCAGGCTCGCTCGCGACGCCACCATTCATCGTGGAGCGGCGCGTGGTCTTGGTGCGTTTTAGCGACAAGATGACCGACGACGATGTGCAGAGTATTGTCGCCTGGGCTAAGAACCCGACGCCCGCGGTTCACTGCGTCGTGGCCATTGCGCGCGCGCCGAAGGAACTCATCGCGGCGGCAGGCGAGGCCGTCGCTTTCGATGTGGGCTGGAAGGAATCAGATCACGACCGCATCATCGAGGAGACCTTGTCTCGTCATCGAGTAACGGTGAGAGCCGGCACGGTGGCCTACATCCGTGATTTATTGGGTGATGACATTGGCCGCGTCGCCGCACTGGCCGAGACCTTGTCCAATATTTATGGCTCCGCCCCGATCGGCAAAGAGCAGATTGAGCCCTACATCGGGGGAGAGGGGTCGGTGCCCGAATGGGACCTCACCGACGCTATTGAACGTGGTCAAGTGGCCACCGCCATTCACGTCGCGAGGCGCATTGTGGGCCGCGACGCCGGCGCCGGTGTCTACATCGTCAATATTCTGACGCGTTTCTATCTCGGGGTCGCTGCGGTGGATGCTCCCGGTATCACTGAAGCGGAGGCGCGTGCGGCCATGGGCCCCAATACGCGACCGTCTCAGCCGAAGAAGAGGATGAAGACCATTCAAGCGCTGGGGTCAGATAAAGCGGCCGCGGCACTCGATTTGGTGTTGGAAGCCGATCGCGACGTCAAGGGTCGTGCCGGAGGATTATCGTCTCAGGCGGTGGTGGAAGTACTCGTCGCGCGGCTCGCACGGCTTCACGCCGCGGCCGCACGACGCTAGGGATTAACCCTTCAGAGCGTTGAGCTTCTTCATCAGGCCGCTCTTGCGGTTGGCGGCCTGGTTCTTGTGAATGATGCCCTTGGAGGCAGCCTTGTCGAGCTTCTTCATGGCGAGTCGCAGCGCGTCGGCCTCGGTCTCGGTGCCGGCGAAAGCCACGGCATTCTTGATGCGAGTGCGAACTTCAGACTTCACGGCCTTGTTACGGGCGTGCGCCTTCTCGTTGGTCTTGTTGCGCTTGATCTGACTCTTGATATTTGCCACGTGTGGTCACCCTTGAGCTCGTGCCGGACAGTCCCGGCGGGCTTTGCAAGATTAGCAGGCATTCAGCCGGGCGTGCGAGGCCGAGCTCACCCGATAGCCTGAGAGGACCGTGGCGACCCCTCCTTCACTCATTAATCCGGCAAAAATCCGCAACTTTTCGATTATTGCCCACATCGACCATGGGAAATCCACCCTGTCGGACCGCATCTTGGAAATCACGGGGGCCGTCGACCCTCGTCTCATGCGGGCCCAATACCTCGATTCCATGGATATCGAACGCGAACGGGGCATCACCATCAAGGCCCAAAACGTTCGGGTGAACTTCGACGACCACATTCTGCAACTTATCGACACGCCGGGGCACGTGGACTTTGGCTACGAAGTATCGCGTTCACTCGCTGCGTGCGAGGGAGCGGTTCTCCTCGTTGACGCCTCACAAGGAATTCAGGCGCAAACGCTCGCTAACTGTTACCAGGCCCTCGAGAACAATCTCGAAATCGTGGCCTGCCTGAACAAGATTGACCTTCCGGCGGCCGACCCCGATCGCTGCAAGGAAGAACTCGAGCGCGTGCTCGGTATTCCCGCGGGCGAAGTATTGGCTATTTCGGCCAAGACGGGTGAAGGCGTGCCCGAACTCCTGCGAGCCGTTATTCAGCGCATTCCCGCGCCGCAGGGTGACGCCGAGGCGCCCCTTCGCGGACTGATTTTTGACTCTTTTTATGACCAGTACCGAGGTGTTATCTCCTCCGTGCGCATCATGGAGGGCACCTTGTCGGCGAACCAGAAGATTCGCCTCATGCAGGCCGCCCAGAACTACGACATCGAAGAGATTGGTATGCGCACCCCGGTGAACGTGCCGGTCACTCGCCTCGGACCGGGCGAAGTGGGGTACCTCATCGCCGGCATCAAGGACGTCGCCTCGGCTCGTTCGGGTGAAACCGTCACGACCGCCATTCACCCCGCCACGGAAGCACTCGATGGCTACCGCGACCCCAAGCCCATGGTGTTTTGCGGCATCTACCCCATTGATGGTGACGAGCTTCCCGACCTGCGTGATGCCCTCGACAAGCTCAAACTGAACGACGCCTCGGTGACTTTTGAGCCGGAGGCTTCCCACGCCTTGGGTATTGGCTTTCGCTGTGGATTTCTCGGTCTCTTGCACATGGAGATTGTCCGGGAACGTTTGGAGCGGGAGTTCAACCTGTCGCTGATTGCGACCGCACCCTCAGTCGTCTATCGCGCGCACCTCACCAACGGCGAGATGGTCATCGTGGATAACCCGGTCGAGATGCCCGACCCCAGTCGCATCGACTACATCGAAGAGCCCATCTTGGAAATCAACATCCTCACCCCGTCGGAATACCTCGGGCCGGTGATGGATCTCTGCCAGAGCCGACGTGCCGAGATGATCAAAATGGAATACCTCTCGACGGAACGCGTCGAGATGCGTTACAAGATTCCCCTCAGCGAAGTGGTCATTGACTTCTTTGACGCGTTGAAGAGTCGCACCAAGGGCTACGCCTCGCTGGACTACGAACCCGGTGGCTACATCACGAGCCAGATGGTGCGCGTCGACCTCCTGATCAATCATGAACCCGTCGACGCGTTTTCGACGGTGGTGCATAAGTCGAACGCCGACTATTACGGCCGCAAGATGGCCGAGCGTCTCAAGGAACTGATTCCCCGTCAAATGTTTGATGTGCCCATTCAGGCGGCCATTGGAGGACGCATCATTTCGCGAGAAACGGTCAAGGCCGTGCGTAAAGACGTGTTGGCTAAGTGCTACGGCGGTGACATCACTCGAAAGCGCAAACTCCTCGAGAAGCAAAAAGAGGGTAAGAAACGCATGAAGAACATTGGCCGCGTAGAGATTCCGCAAGAAGCATTCGTCGCGGCGCTGAAACTCGAAGACTGACGATCCGCCGCCGTCACAGCCCGACCATACGGTGTGGCGATGGATGTACCTTGCCACCCTCAACAGACTCGCTGCGGTTGCGGAACCCCTCGTTACGAGCACCCCACTTGCCCGTTTTGCCACACGGAGAATCTCGTGTGCTGGGCCGCGACGAACTACCGCTGCAGTCGTTGCGGGATCATGAATCCCGCAACGAATTAATACCCGACGTGCCCGTCGAGGGTTTCGCGAATGAGATCGGCGTGTCCGCAGTGGCGCGCGTACTCCTCGATCATGTGGATGTAGATCCATCGAAGGTTGACGGGCCGGTCGGAAGATCGTGCGGCCATGTCAACAAAATTCCCGGCGGCTGCCTGCTCACGCGAGCGAGCCACTTGCGCCACGAACATCTCGTAGACGTCCGGTACCGGGAGGGCGCCGAGATCATTGAAATCGGCGTCGGAGTCAGTGGCTGAATCAATCAACTCGGGCGTGTCCAAGCCCGCAAAGTTGAACTCAAACCACCACCATTCCACGGCCGCCATGTGGCGAAGGATGCCGAGGAGCGACAAATTGCTGGGCGGAAGCGGTCGGGTGGCGAGCAGTTCGTCATCAATCTGCGCGCATTTGGCGAGCAGCGTGTCGCGGTAAAAATCGAGCCAACTGTTGAGCTGGTCTCGCTCGGAACCCTGAGTGGCGGTTGGTTGGCGGTCGGGGAGGGGAATGGCGGACATGGCGCAACCTTAGGTCGAGGAATTTGCTTGGCACTCGGTAGACTCGACTGCCAAATGGCAGATTCAACTCCCAAAATTCAGCCCGCCACGACGGGTGAGTTAGATGAGCGCAAAGCCGCCATCTTGAATGCCGTCGTCGCGGAGCACATTGACACCGCACAGCCGGTGGGGTCGAACTCCGTCTCCACGAACGAGGGCGTCAACGTGTCCTCGGCCACCGTGAGATCCGAAATGGTGTCGCTGGAGCGCGAGGGTTTTTTGGTTCAGCCGCACACCTCCGCGGGGCGAATTCCCACCGACAAGGGTTATCGCTATTTCGTGGATCACCTAGGCCGCGGCGTGTTGCCACACACCCAGCACAGCACCTTGGCCAACTTCTTCAGCCACCTGCGCGGAGAGATGGAAGAGGTCCTCACGCAGACCAGCCAGATGCTGAACGAGATGAGCAACTACACCTCGGTGATTATCGCGCCCAGCCACGCGTCGGCCACCGTGCGCTCCGTGCAGGTCGTGGACCTCGGTCCTCGACGTTGCGTCGTGGTCGCGATCTTGTCCGATGGCGAAGCGGTGCGTCGCACCTTAGAACTGCCCTTTGAGATCACTCCCGAGCAGGTCAGTGAAGCGTCGACCCAGATCGCTTCCTTGCTCTTCGGCAACACGCTCGAGCAGCGCGTGGAAGTTCCCTCGCGCGACACGCCGGTCGCCACCTTGGTGCGCGACGCCATCGCGAGCTTGTATCGCAGCACACCGACCTTCGAGGAAGACCGCGTCTACATCGGCGGGTCGGCGAAAGTGGCCGACACCTTCGACACCGTCGAAGCAGTGCGCAACGTACTCGGACTGCTGGAGAAGGAAATTGTCGTCGTCAACTTGCTCGAGGACATCTTGCAGCAGGGTTTGTCGGTGGCCATTGGGTCGGAACACGGCTACGAGCCGCTGTCGACCGCGGCGGTGGTCGTGGCGCCGGTGACCGTCGACGGCGAGGTCACGGGCGCAGTGGGCCTCCTCGGCCCGACGCGCATGAATTACCCCGAAGCGCTCGCGACCGCCCAATTGGTTTCAGAGCAACTCGGCCAACGTTTAGGAGATTTGATCGGTGAGCGCTGACCTCTACGCCCTGCTCGAAGTTGATCGCACTGCGTCACCCGAGGACCTCAAGAAGTCCTACCGCCGACTGGCGCGCCAATTGCACCCCGACGCCAATCCGGGCGATGCCGCGGCTGAAGCTCGCTTCAAGGAAGTGTCGCAGGCCTATGAAATTTTGTCGGATCCCGACCGGCGTTCCAACTACGACCGCTTTGGTCACGACGGGGACAACTTCGGTGGCGGTGGCTTTGGTGGCGGATCAGTCCAAGATCTTTTCGACATGTTCTTTTCGAACATGGGCGGGGCCAGCCCGCGACGCTCCGGGCCCATGCCCGGTCCCGACATGGAAGCCAGTATCGACATCACCTTGAACGAAGCGTCCAGTGGTGTTCGTCGAGACGTGGTGATTACCTTGCCCGTGTCCTGCCCCGATTGTCAGGGTCTCGGCGCGGCGGCCGGAACCTCGGTGGACACCTGCGGTGAATGTCAGGGCATCGGTGAAGTGCGTCGCGTGAAGCAGTCCATCTTGGGTCAAATGATTACCTCATCGGCCTGTCCGCGCTGTAACGGTGTCGGCACGGTCGTCATCACTCCCTGTGGCACCTGTCGAGGTGAAGGGCGCACCACGGTGAAGCAGACCTTGACCCTGGATGTGCCGGCCGGCGTCGAAAATGGTTCCACGATGCGCCTCTCCGGTCGCGGCCCGGCCGGACTTCGTGGCGGACCCAATGGCACCTTGTTCGTCCATATCCGGGTGGCCCACGACCCACGCTTCGAACGTCAGGGCGACGATTTGCACACCCAAATCGTCATCCGTTATCCCCAAGCCGTCCTCGGCACGGAGATGGAAATTCCCACTCTCGATGGCCCGGAAGTGATTGACGTGCCGGCAGGTTCCAAGCACGGCACCGTGCTGCGGCTGAAGGGCCGCGGGGTGACGCACCTTCGTGGTCGCGGCGTGGGCGACCTCTACGTCCACGTGAGTATTGACGTGCCGAGCGAGGTCTCCGATGCGGAACGCGATCTCCTTCGCAGTTTGGCGCAGCTCCAGGGCGTGTCGACGAACGATGAGTCGTCGAGCGCCAAATTATTTCGTCGCGGAAAGTCCAAGTGACCGACCTACAGCGACGCGTCGACGCCCTCGGACAATTTCGCGTGGCTGACGTGGCGTCGCCCGTGCTGACAAAGGATGACCACCATCACCTGTTCAAGGTGCTGCGAGCTCGAGCCGGTGAGGAAGTGGTGGTGACCAATGGTGCCGGTCGGGTGGCCATGGCCCGTGTGGACGAGTCCGTCATCACTCGCATCTCCGACGTGGTCACCGATCCGCAGCCCGCGACGACGACGGTGTATCTCGCCCCGCTGCGGGGCGATCGCGGCGAGTGGGCGATTGCGAAGCTGACGGAGCTCGGCGTCTCCACCGTGGTTCCCTTGGTCTGTGAGCGCCTCGCGGTCAAATTCACCGGCGACGCCCGTGACAAATTGCTGGGTCGATGGCGCAAGATTGCCGCGGAAGCCTCGGGACAGTGTCGCCGCAGTTACGACCTGCTGGTGGCTGACCCGGTCTCGGTGGCTGACGTTCCCCTATCCGTGGCGGTCGCCATGCCCGGGGAGTCGGGAACGTTAACGGGCGTCTCGGCCATTGCCATTGGCCCCGAAGGTGGATGGTCGAGCTCGGAGTGGCCCGACGATCAGCCGCGTATTGGTTTCGGTGAGACGGTCCTGCGCACCGAGACGGCCGCGCTGGTGGCGGGGACCCTGCTGAAATTTGGTGGTGTGCAGTGGCCGCGCCTCTCGAGCGAATAGTCTCACGGCAATGGTGATGTGGTCATGAGCGACTGTTTGTTCTGCCGCATCGTGGCGGGCGAGGTTCCCGCTGACGTCGTCGCGGAGAGTGACCGCGCACTGGCCTTTCGCGATATTGCACCCCAGGCACCCGTTCACGTCCTCGTCGTGCCGAAGCAGCACGTGACGAGTGCCGACCACATCGACGCGTCACACGGCGCCCTCGTGAGCGACCTCGTCCGACTCGCCCAAGAGGTCGCGGATCTCACGTCGGTGCGCGACTCGGGCTATCGCCTGGTGATGAATGTCGGGGCGGACGCGCAGATGACCGTTCCCCACCTCCACCTCCACGTGCTCGGGGGACGACTGATGGATTGGCCACCGGGATGAGCGACGTGCCGCAGGAGAAGTCGGCGACCACCTTTATTCCCAATACTCAGTTACTCGCCAGTCTCTTTGGGCCGCGCGACGAGTATTTGCGCGCCATCGAGCGCGGCTACCCGCAGTGTCGAATTTCGGTGCAGGGCAACCAGATCACGGTCACCGGACCGGAAGCCGAGCAAGTGTTGCGACTCTTTGACGAATTGGTGTTGATCTTGGAAAGTGGCCAGTCCCTCGACGCCGTGAAGGTGCGCCGCACGGTTGACATGGTGCGCGACAACATTCGTCCCAGTGACGTGCTGAAGACCGAGATCACTCGGGGAGCGAAGGGTAAGCCCATTCGCCCCTCGACGGCGGGTCAAAAGCGCTACACCGACGCCATCGAGAACAACATCATCACCTTCGGCATCGGTCCGGCGGGAACGGGTAAGTCCTATCTCGCGGTGGCCGCCGCGGTGCAGGCGCTGCAGCGCCGACAGGTGCAGCGCATTGTGCTGACGCGTCCCGCGGTCGAGGCGGGCGAACACCTCGGCTTCCTGCCGGGCGACCTCATGGCCAAAGTGGACCCCTACCTGCGGCCGCTCTATGACGCGTTGTTTGACATGGTCGGTCCCGACGGTGTCGCGCGCTACCAGGAAAAGGGCGTGATTGAAGTTGCCCCCTTGGCCTTCATGCGCGGTCGCACCTTGAATGATTCCTTCATCATCTTGGACGAGGCCCAAAACACCACGCCCGAACAAATGAAAATGTTCCTCACCCGCATTGGCTTCGGCTCGAAGGCGGTGGTGACGGGCGACCTTACGCAAATAGACCTTGGCGGAGGACGCAGTGGTCTCGCGCGTATCGAAAAGATTCTGACCGGGGTCGACAACATCTCCTTCGTGCACCTCGGAGCCAAGGACGTGGTCCGCCACCAAATTGTCGCCGACATCGTTGCCGCCTACGATCGAGCCCAGTCATGAGTATCGATTTATATTGCGCCGACGAGCAATCCGACATCTCCGTCGATCTCGAAAAGTGGAGTGAACTGTGCCGCGCCGCGCTGGGCTCCGAAGGGGTGCGGGGGCCGGCCGAGGTGTCGCTGCTCTTTGTAGATGAAGAGACCATCGCGACCTTGAATCAGCAGTTTCGAGGAAAGTCGGGGCCAACTGACGTGTTGTCGTTTCCCATTGACGACGAACCCTTGCCCGCGGGACGTTTTCCCGATGCCGGTGGCACGGGCCCGGGGGACCTCGAGCCAGAAATTCCGCAGCTGGTGGGCGACATCGTGATTTGCCCCACCGTCGCGGTGCGAAACGCCGCCGATCACGAGGTCAGTCTGGATGACGAAATGGCGCTCCTCGTCGTTCACGGCGTGCTGCACCTTCTCGGATGGGACCACGAAGTCGATGACGAGGCGGAAGCGATGGAGGCACGCGAACAAGAGCTGCTGCGTCGTCATTATCGCGAGGGTTACGTCCGTTGATGTGGGCTGACGCGGTGGCGTGGAAGACGAGTGACTCCATCTTGGTGGTCGTGGTGCTGTTCTTATTGGCCCTCTCGGGCTTCTTCGCCTTGGCCGAAACGGCCTTGGTGCGGATGACTCGCTCGCGCGCCATGGCGCTGCAGAACGAGAAGCGACGCGGCGCGCACGCCCTCTTGAACCTGGTGGAACATCCGGACGAATTTCTCAACCCCCTGCTGCTACTGATTTTGATTTGTCAGCTGGTGTCCGCCACCTTGGTGGGCGTGCTCGCCGGTCACCTCTTCGGCACCGCGGGGGTGGCCATCGCCACGGTCTTCGAAGTGGTCGTCATCTTCGTGCTCTTCGAGGCCATTCCGAAAAACTTCGCCATTCAGCACGGTGTGTCGTCCGCGTTGGCGGCGGCTCCACTGGTGGCCATCTTGATGAGGTTTTGGCCCGTTCGCGCGGTGAGCGCCCTACTACTCGCGATGGCGCGCTGGGCGCTGAAGCCCTTTGGGCGCTCGGAAGATCCGGGCGAGCAGGCGGAGTCGGAAATTCGTGCCATGGCCACGGCGGCGGCACTCGATCACCACATTGACGAAACTGAACGCGACGTCATCACGGGCGTCTTCGAACTGGACGAAACCATGGTGCGCGAAGTCATGATTCCGCGCGTCGACATGGTGTGCGTTGATGCCACCGCCAGCGTCAGTGAGGCCTTGGCCCTCGCCATCGAGACTAATCGCAGCCGCCTGCCGGTACTGGGCGACGACATCGACGACGTCGTGGGTTTGGTGACCCTGCGTCAGCTCGCCCGCGCCGTGCAGGAAGGTCACGGCGACACTTTGTTGCCCGAGATCGGACTCGTGGCGGCACACTTCGTGCCTGAGACCAAGCGTCTCGGTCAGGTATTGCAAGAATTTCGTTCCCTCAAGACGCACCTCTTCATCGTCGCGGACGAATACGGCGGCACCGCGGGCATCGTGACGCTCGAAGATGTTCTCGAAGAAATGGTGGGCGACATCGAAGACGAGCACGACCCCGAGTCGGCGCACAAGCTCACGGACAAAGAGAAGAAGAGCATTTGGCCTAAGGTCATCTCTGGTCGCATGAATCTGGATGACGCCAATGACGAGTTTGGCTTGTCGTTGCCCGAAGGAAGTTGGGACACCGTGGGTGGCGCCGTCTTGGACCACAGCGGAGGAATTCCGAACGTGGGAGATGTGCTCGATATGAATCCGTATCTCGTGGAAGTTCTCGAAGTTGATGGCCGTCGCGTCGAGTCCGTCCGGGTGACGCTCAAGTGACGCGCTGCGGATTCATCGCCGTCATTGGGCGTCCAAACGTGGGTAAATCCACGTTGGTCAACGCCATCGTGGGGGAGAAGGTCTCGATTACGTCGGGAACCCCCAACACCACTCGTCACGCCATTCGCGGCATCTTGACTCGCGATGACGTGCAAATGGTCTTTATCGACACGCCGGGACTTCACCGCGCCACGTCGACTCTCGGGCATCGTCTCAACAGCACGGCTCGTTCATCGGTCAGCGGCGTCGATGTAGTGATGGGCATGATTGACGCGACCGGTGCCATTGGGCCGGGCGACAAGATGACGATTTCGAATGTGCTGCAGGCCTGTGGCGAGCACGGCGCGGTTCCTCTGCTGATCGTCAATAAGGCGGATCGCGCGGGCCGTGAAGGCACGGCCGCACAGCTACTCGCGGCGGCCGACGCCGTCAACGAAATCGCCGCCGAGATGAACGCGCAAGGCGCCGCCGCTCGAGTGGAGTACATCCCCACCTCGGCCACCAAGAACCACAACGTGGACCACCTCGTGGACTTTGTCGACAAACTGATGCCCGAGGGACCATGGTTCTTCCCCGAAGACGAGGTCACCGACGTGCCCGAGGCGATGTATATCGCGGAGCTAGTGCGCGAACAATTATTTCGCGCGATGCGTCAAGAGCTACCGCACTCCATTCACTGTCGCGTCACGGAATATGAATGGCCCCACATCACCGTCGAGATCTTGGTGGAGCGCGAGAGCCAAAAGGGCATGGTGATTGGTGCCGGTGGTCGCAACTTGAAAGACGTGGGTATCAAGGTGCGCCAACAGATGCCGTCGGGAGTGTTCCTGGAACTCATCGTGAAGGTCGAGCCCAAGTGGCAAAGTCGCGAGGACGTGCTGGATCGTTTCGGCTACTAGCCGTTGCCCCTCGGAATCGCAAAACCTGTACTGTTTGAGTTGCCCCTACCTCTTAGGGTTGACCTATGAGTAACACACCCGTTGACAGTGGCGTCGTTCGCCGACGCCGTCAACGCATGTCGGGTGACGAGTATCGTGACCTCCTGCTCGCCGAAGGACAGAAAATCCTCATTGACGAGGGGTTGTCACTAGGCGCCGACCGCGTGACCTTCAAACGGGTCTTCGATCGCATCAAGACGCGCGGTCTGACGATTACGAATGCCTCGATTATTGGGCGCGTGTGGGAGAACCAAGACGCGTATCAACGCGAACTCATTTTGGAAGTGGCTCGTCACGACTTCATGGGCGAATTCCCCCTCACTTTGGCCGCCCTGGCTGAGGCGATGGCCGAGGCGGACACCTCCAGCGACGCCGCGCGATGGGCGAGTTTCGAGGAGGTGCTGCGCGCCGTTTCCGCCGCGGCGATGACCGACCTGATGGCCTCAAAGTTGTGGCCCATCTGGGTGGGTGCGTGGACGAGGTGGCACAACAACAGTGACGTGTGGGACGCCGAAATGCGTTTGGCACTCTCCGAGGGCGGTGGTGCCCAGCAGGCACGTACCGTCGAGCTCTACCGCTACATCTTTGACGGCCTCGGCATTCGGCCTCGCGCGCCGCACGACATCGATGAATGGGCGGTGTCGGTGCTCTCCTTGCTGAGTGGATTTGCGATTCGCAGTGCCGCCGACGATCGTGCCTGCCGCAGCGTCGTGTCCAGCGATGGTGGGGAATGGAATTTGTTGGGGCTCGCCATCCGGGCGCTCGCGCACGACTTGCTCGAGATCAACCCCGACGCCGCCGTCTAAGTATCGAGAATTGCCTCGAGGAATTCGCGAACGTCTGAGCCCACGCGCGTGCGCCGCATCGGGGGGATGCGCTTTCGCATGACGTTGCCGTAACGCGCTTCGGCGAGGCGAATGTCAAAGACGGCGACCACGCCGCGGTCGGTGGAGGAGCGAATCAATCGGCCAATGCCCTGCGCCAGCATCATGGTGGCCCGCGGCAGGTCGACCTCCATGAAGGGAGACGTGGAGCGGGAGCGGCGAGCTTCGCTGATGGGGTCGCCCTGCGGGCGAAAGGGGAGCCGATCAATGGCGACCACGGAGAGCGACTTGCCGGGGACGTCGACGCCCTGCCAAAAGCTCGCCACCGCAAAGAGGCTGGTTGCCTCGTCGTTGGCGAATTGGGTCAGCAAGCGCCCCCGCGCCTTTTCACCCTGCACGAGCACGGGCGTCGACACGCGAGCCTTGACGGCCTCGTGCACACGGCGCATGACGGCCGTATTCGTGAACAAGGCCAGGGTGCGTCCCTCGGCCCAGGTGATGAGTTCGACGAGGTGGTCAACGATCTGCTGCTCGGCGGCCGGGTCGTTGCGCTCGGCCATCTCGGGCACGTAGAGCAGCCCATTCTCGGGGTAATCGAAGGGGCTGGGAACCTGCAGTTCCGTGGTGCTCGCCGGCAGCCCCAGATCGCGCCGCAGCGAGAGGGGAATGGTGGCGCTGGTGCACACCGCCGTGACGTGATCCCACAGTTCGCCGGCGAGGCGCGGGCCGACGTCGATCAACGACACCTTGATGACGGGTTCGCGACCTTCACGCTCCACGTGGAGCAATTCTCGCTCTGACACTTTCGTGAGTCGATCGAGGTCGCCCAGAATGTGCACCGCGGGGCCAACGGCATTTTGCCGCTCCGTTTCGGTCAGGCGGGGGTGAATGCGCAGGGCTTCAATCAGCGGCGCGAGGGCTCGCGACGCGTCGGCCACGGCCACCAGAGCACTCTCGCTGAGTCCCACGTCCTGGCGTTCGTCGAGTTGACGCTCGAGCGCACTACTCAATCGGTCGATGGCGCTCACGAGGTCGCCGAGCGCATCGGGGTGCGATTCGCGCACGTGGGGCCGAAGAGTGGTCGCGAGGGCGCGTAGCTGCACCATCGCCAAGGAGGTGCCGAGCGCGGAAGTGAAGATGTCGAGGGCCTCGTGGGCTTCGTCGAGAATGACGACCTCGTGCGCGGGAAGCAAGGTCTGGCCAGACGCGAGATGCGAGGCGTACAGGTGGGTATTGACGATGACGATGTCGGCTTCCGCCGCGCGGTCGCGAGCCTTCTCGGTGAAGCACTCGTGCGCCACGGGACAGGCCATGCGGCCGAGACATTCCTGGGGGGTCACCGAGACGGCGCGCCAACTGCGGGGGTCAACCTCGAAGGGCAACTCATCGCGATCGCCGACGTCGGAGGTTTCCCCCCACGACAAAATCCGGCGCACTTCATCGACATAACCGGTGGGCAGATCGTCGGTGTCAAAGGTCATCTGGTTACCGTCACCCACGCCACGAGCCTTGAGGCGACAGAGGTAGTTCTGGCGACCCTTTAAGACGGCGACCGACGCGTGGGTGCGCGTGACGACGGCGGGGGCATCTTTCTGCCCCAGCTGGTCTTGGAGGTTCTTGGTGGCGGTGGCAATAATGACGCGTGAGCCGGAGAGCGCGGCGGGGACGAGGTAGCCCAGCGATTTACCGACACCAGTGCCGGCCTCAATGATGAGGTGTTCACTGGTGGTAATGGCGGAGGTCACGGCGCGGACCATTTCTTGCTGGCCGGGGCGTGTTTCGCCACCGCCGGGCAAGTCCGACGTGATGGCAGACAAGAGCTCGAGTTCGGACTCGGCCGTCACGGCCACTCGGCCCGATGCCGAGAATTCGACGTCGCCGTCAAGGTCGTCGGGGGCGTCAGGATCGAAGCTTCGCACGCGTCGACACTAACGAGCCGTCGCCGCCGGACGGGACCGGACTAGTTTTGACCCGTGCCTGACCCGCGTCCCCTCCCGCTGCCTGCGGACCTCGACCTCAGCCGGATGCCCACTCACGTCGCCATCGTGATGGACGGCAATGGTCGCTGGGCCCAGCGTCAAGGTCTCCCGCGCACTGATGGTCATGCCGCCGGTGAAGAGGCCCTGGTTGACGTGGTGTACGGCGCTCTGGCGGCGGGAATTAAGTACATCACGGTCTACGCCTTCTCGACGGAGAACTGGCGTCGCCCCGTAGATGAAGTGAAATTCCTGATGAACTTCAACGAATCACTGCTGAAGCGGCGCGCTCGCGAACTCGGCGAGGTGGGTATCCGCATCGTCTTTTCGGGACGTCGCGATTGGCGCGTGCCGCGGCGCGTGCTCGCCAACATGGATGACGCCGCCGAACTCACCCGACGCAACAAGACCATGGTGCTCAATATGGCATTCAATTACGGCGGTCGCGCCGAGCTCATTGACGCCATCACCCGCTTGGTGGACGATGGCGTGCCGGCTCGCAAGATCACCGAGAAGGCCATTC
The DNA here is from genome assembly GCA_903924205.1 of uncultured Actinomycetes bacterium. Lineage (GTDB taxonomy): Bacteria > Actinomycetota > Acidimicrobiia > Acidimicrobiales > RAAP-2 > RAAP-2. The sequence continues at coordinate 371,397 of CAIYAP010000007.1, read as the reverse complement.
GTGAACGTCTGTATCACCCGGAAATTCCTGATCCCGACCTGGTGATTCGCACCTCGGGCGAGTATCGCACCAGCAACTTCCTGATGTGGGAAATGGCTTACAGCGAGCTCGTCTTCACCGACGTGTTGTGGCCAGACTTTCGGCGAGAAGATCTCTACGCCGCGGTAAGTGAATACCAAGGTCGCCGCCGCCGTTACGGAGGGCTGGACGAATGAACGTGACAAAAATGACCGTCGTCGCTCTCGGCGCTATCTATATCTTTCTGTGGGGCGTGGCCCTCAATGGCGCGAGCGGGCTCACCCCGTTGCTCGCCACCCCTCTGGTGCTTGTCGCCTTGGTGGCCGGCGGCAATTGGATGACCTCCAGCATGGGCATTAAGCGCAAGTCACCACAATTCAAAAAGCCGTCGGATAAGGAGTGAACGACCTCCGCGATCACGCGGTGGTGGTGCGCACCTTTAAGTCGGGCGAATCAGACCGCGTCGTCGTTCTGTTCACGAAGTCACACGGCAAAGTTCGTGCCATCGCTAAAGGCGTGCGTAAGCCCACGAGCAAGATTGGCTCAGCCCTCGAGTCCACCGCCCTCATTGACGTGTTGATGGCTCACGGTCGCGGGGAACTGCTGATCGTGCGCCAAGTGTCCTACATCGATACCTCGCTGACTTTCCGGGACGACCTCGAGAGGTTGAACGCGGCGTCGGCACTCATGGAGGTGCTCGACGCCCTGCCCCTCGACAACGAGCCCGCGCCGGAGTTGTTCGAGACGGTGGTGCGAGCGTTGCGAGCGGTGGCCAACCGCGAGTTCTACCCCGACCTCGTCCCCTTTGCCTTTGCGTGGCGGGTACTCGAAGCCGACGGGGTCACGCCCATTGTGGACCACTGCGTGAACTGTGGGGCCACTGAGCACCTCACGAGCTTCGATGGGGCGCACGGGGGAGTGACCTGCCGTGATTGCCAAGTGGGGTTTCCGGTATCGCCGGAAGCCCTGGCTTTGCTGCAACGGATGCGCCTGGGGGATCTCGCCGGGGTCTTGAGAGAGGACCGACCCGCGGGTAGTGACGAAGTCAAACGCATGAGCCGTGAAGCGCTGGAGAGTCATCTGGGTCGACGCCTTCGCACGTTTCGGCCACCCGCACTGTGACCCGTAGGGTGGCACGGTGACGTCACCTCGCATCTATTGGTTCCGCCGTGACCTGCGCCTTTCGGAATCGCGCGCCCTCGCGGCCGCCGCGACCGGTCCCGTGGTGCCTCTATTCATCATCGACAACCGTCTGGCGTCGCCGAGCGGGCCGAATCGCGCCCGATGGGTCGCCGAGTCTCTCCACGCCCTAAATCGCGATCTCGATAACGGTTTGGTTGTTCGCTCGGGCGAACCGGCCGCGGTGCTGAAGGAACTCGCCGCGGAGACCGGGGCGACGGAGATGTACGCCACCTCAGACTTCGGTCCCTACGGTCGACAGCGCGATAACGCCGTTCGACGCGCGGTGGCGGAGGCGGGTCTCGTCCTTCATTTTCTGGACACGCCGTATATCGTCGCGCCCGGCACGGTGATGAACAAGACGGGGACTCCCTTCAAGGTCTTCACCCCCTTTCGAAAAGTTTGGGAAGAGCATCTCGACCTCGACCTCGCCCCCCGCGTCGCGCTCGACGTGATGACCGCGGCGTCGACAGCCGAGATAGACGACCTCGTCGCCATATCTCGTCGCTCGTGGCCCGCTCTCTTTGAGGGCATCGATCCTGTCGACGCCACCTTGCCGGTGGCCGGGGAAGCGGAGGCGCATCGATTGTTGTCCGCGTTTCGCGAACACGTCGACCTGTACGCCGAGCAACGAAACAATCCCGGACTCGAGGGCACGAGCCGCCTCAGCCCTCACCTCAAGGTGGGCTCCATTCACCCCCGCAGCATCGTGGCGGCAACTGCCGGAGTGGGTGCCGGATCAGCGCATTTCGTGAGCGAAATCGGGTGGCGCGAGTTCTACGCCGACGTGATGTTTCACCACCCCGACAGCGTGCGCGAGGTCTTTCAGAACTCCACCCGCAATCTCGAGGTCGACCGCGATGAGGCGGCCCGAGAGCGCTTTCGCCGCTGGGCGGTGGGGGAGACCGGCTACCCCATGGTCGATGCCGGGATGCGCCAGCTCCTCGCGGAGGGGTGGATGCACAACCGCGTACGCATGGTGTGTGCGTCGTTCCTCGTGAAGCACCTGCACCTCGATTGGCGCTGGGGTGCCCGATGGTTCATGTGGCACCTGATTGACGGCGACGTCGCCTCCAACCAGCACGGTTGGCAGTGGACGGCCGGCACGGGCACCGATGCCGCTCCGTATCACCGCGTCTTTAATCCGACGCTGCAAGCGGAACGTTTTGATCCCGACGGTGAGTACATCGCGAAGTACATCCCCGAGCTGCGCACGCAGCCGGCAAAGCTTCGTACCGCGCCCGGTGGTGGTGACGGCTTGTTTGCCGCACCCGGCTACGTGGCCCCGATGATTGATGCGGGCGTGGAGCGCGACGAGGCCCTGCGACGCTTCGCGGTGGCCCGGGGAGTAGAGAGTGCCTGATTTTGGCGTGTACATCCACGTGCCGTTTTGTGCGCGACGTTGCGACTACTGCGCCTTTGCGACTTACGACGATCGCGACGACCTCCGCGAGCCCTACGTCGAGGCGTTGATCTCGGAAATCGTCTCGGCGATAGAGGCGGGCCTTCCCGCCGCGACCAGCATTTTCGTCGGTGGCGGCACCCCCTCGCGTCTCGAGGCGGACGACCTCGTTCGCATTATCCAGACGGTGCCGCAGAGGGAGGGGTGCGAAATAACGGTGGAGTGCAATCCCGAAGACGCGTCCCTCGAGCGTTTGGTGACCTATCGACGAGGCGGGGTCACCCGCATGAGCTACGGCGTGCAGTCGACTAATCCGGCCACACTGGCCGACTTGGGCCGTCGTCACGGCATTCACCACCACGCCGAGGTCGCCGCGAGAACCGTCGAGGCGGGATTCACGACTTTCAACATGGATCTCATCGTGGGATCGACCGCGGACACCCTCGACACCATTCGCCAATCAGTACTCGACCTCATCTCGCTGCCCACGCCCCCGCCGCACATCGCGTGTTACGCCCTCACCCCGGAACCGGCGACGCCGCTGGGTCGCGACCCGTCGCGTCACCCCGACGAGGACGCGACGGCGGACGCCTACGACCTCGTGGGACAGATGCTGGCGGAGGCGGGTTACGAGTGGGAAGAAATTAGTAACTGGGCCAAACCCGGACACGCCTGTCGCCATAATCATCTCTATTGGCAGCGAGGGAATTACCGAGGTTTTGGCTCGGCGGCTCACTCGCACGTCGATGGTCGTCGTTTTTGGAACGTGCGTACCCCGAACCGCTACATCGAGATGTGCCAGCGGGGCGAGGAGCCACTCGGTGGGGAGGAATTCGTTGATGCGGCCGCACAGCTCTTTGAAGCCGAGTCGCTCGCGCTGCGCACGAGGCACGGCGTGGCGCGCAGCGCCTTCGATGATTTGTCCGAGGTGGAGCACTTGGTGGACGTCGACGGTGACGTGGTGCGTCTTCGACCCGAAGGTCGCCTCATTGCCAATCGAGTGATTTTGCAGCTGCGCTCGGCTCAAGACGGGGCCGAGGGCTAACTAGTCTGGGTGCCGTGAGCGACACCCCCGACATTCTCGAGTCCGTCATCAACCTCTGCAAACGACGGGGGTTCATCTTCCCCTCCGCCGACATCTACGGCGGCTTTCGCTCCACCTACGACTACGGCCCGCTGGGCGTCTTAATGCTGCGCAACGTGAAGAACGCCTGGTGGCGTTCCATGGTGCAGATGCGCGACGACATTGTGGGTCTCGACGCCGCCATTTTGGGTCCGCCGGCAGTGTGGGCAGCCTCCGGCCACCTCGCCACCTTCACCGACCCCCTCGTGGATTGCCTCAAGTGCAAGGAACGGTGGCGCGAAGACAAGATCGACGGAGTCTGTCCCAAGTGTGGCAACACCACCTTTACCGACTCGCGGGCTTTCAACTTGATGTTTAAGACGCAGGCGGGTCCCATCGAAGGCGAAGGTGCCACCGCGTACCTTCGTCCCGAGACCGCCCAGGGAATCTTCACCAACTTCGCCAACGTCCTCACCACGATGCGCCGCAAGCCCCCCTTCGGCATCGCGCAAATCGGCAAGAGCTTCCGCAACGAAATCACTCCGCAGAACTTCGTCTTTCGCACCCGCGAGTTCGAGCAAATGGAGATGGAGTACTTCGTGCCGCCCACCGAGGCGGACGAGTGGTATCGCTACTGGATCGACGCTCGCTACCACTGGTACCTCGATCTAGGAATTCCCGCGGACCGTCTACGACTCTTCGAGCACCCGCAGCACGACCTGTCGCACTATTCGCGCGGCACCACCGACGTGGAGTTCGCCTACCCCTGGGGCTGGGACGAGTTGGAAGGCATTGCGAATCGTGGTGACTACGACCTCACGCAGCACTCGAATGCGTCGGGTCAGAAGCTGGAGTTTTACGACCAGGCCGCAAATGAGCGTTACACCCCCTACGTGATCGAGCCCGCCGCCGGAGCGACCCGTGCCATGATGGCCTTCTTGCTGTCGGCGTATGAGGAAGAAGTAGTGGACGGCGAAACTCGTAGCGTGCTGCGTCTCGACCCGAGACTCGCGCCCTATCAAGTCGCCGTGTTGCCACTGTCGAAGAAGCCCGAGCTCGAAGCGACCAGTCGTGAAGTCCTCGGACTTCTGCGACCCTTCCTCATGTGCGACTACGACGTGACTCAGTCCATTGGCAAGCGTTACCGCCGTCAAGACGAAGTCGGCACGCCGCTATGCATCACGGTGGACTTTGATTCTCTCGACGACAAGGCCGTGACGGTTCGTGACCGCGACACCATGGTGCAAGAGCGCATCGCCATCAGCGAACTGGTGGGCTACGTGATGGGGCGTTTGGCGAGGTAGCTCGGCGCGACCGTGCGCCTCAGTCCTTAGGGATTGAATAGGTGACTTGGGCCACCGCGCAGGGTTCGTCAGCACCCTCGTTGCTAATCGTGACTCGCACGACGGCAAGGCGACTTCCTAGTTTCACGAGTTCGGCGTCGGCGACGAGGGCGGCAATCTCAGGCTTGCGGAGAAAGTCGATATGCAGGCTGGTGGTCACCGATAACAGCTTCGGACCGACACGGGACAATATGGCGAACCACGCCGACGCATCCGCCAAAGTCATTTGTGCGGGGCCCGAGACGGTGCCGCCCGGTCGACCATGACGTTCATCGACCGCGAGGCGCACGCGCACTCCGCGCTCCGTGACGTCGACGATGTCCATGATGTCGGCGTTCTGGCTGAATTGGCGAAGAATCCCGTTCAGCGCTTCACGATCTAATTCCACGTGGCCGATTCGGCCCACTAGGCCACCTTGCGGTACTTCCGGACAGCTAACGGCGCCAGAGTGGCAATGATGCCGATGCTCCAGGCCAGTGAGACCCATGTGGAGTTGCCGTGACCGAGAATCTGACCCGTGGGGAGGTGAATGTCACCGAGCATGAGGCCGCGCACTGAGTCGGTGACCTGCGTGATGGGCTGGTTGCGGGCGAAGCCTTGGAGCCATCCCGGCATGGACGCCACCTGCACGAAGATGCCCGACGCGAAGGTCAAGGGGAAAATCAATGGGAAGGTCATCGCCTGGGCCGATTCAGCGTTGGGGGCCGCGAGGCCAATGAAGGCGAAGCCCCACGACAAGCAGTACGCGAAGATCAGCATGATGAGGCAGGCCAAGAGGTAGTTCCCGATGCCCCCGTGCGGGCGGAAGCCCACGGCGATTCCGATGACGGTGATGACCACCAAGACGAGCAGGTTGCGGCCGACATCCGACACTGTGCGCCCAGCCAAGACGGCCATACGCGACATGGGAAGCGCTCGGAAGCGCTCGATGAGACCTTCTTGGAGGTCTTGGGACAAGCCGATCGCGGTGCCGACGGCACCGAAGATGGTGGTCTGCACCAAGATGCCGGGAATGAGGTAGTTCACGTAGCCACCGGGCACGCCACCTTGGATCGACCCGCCAAATACGTATCGGAACAAGAGCACGAACATCACCGGCTGAATGACCGAGAACACGAGCGCAACGGGGATGCGCACCAGGGCCAGCAGATTGCGGCGCGCCAGCACGCCGACATCGCTGATGGCCCACTTCAGAGAGCTGAGTTTCATCGCTGTGCCTTTCGACCCGTGGCGACGGGTTCGGCCGCCGGTGCATCGTCGGCCTTGTGGCCAGTGAGGTTGAGGAATACATCGTCGAGACTGGGCTCGCGAAGGGCGAGGCCCGCCAAAGTAACGCCCGAGGCGTCAATGCGTCGAAGGGCCTCGGCGGCGCTAGCCGGACCCGAGTTCACCGTGAGTTCGACGACGGTGCCATCGTGGTTCAGCGGCTTGTCGGACAAGTCACGAACGAGCGACACCGCGGAGTCCGCGTCGGCCAAGTTCTGGAAGGTGAGCGACAAAACTGTGGTGCCGAGCTGCGCCTTGAGCTGCGCGGCCGTGCCTTCAGCGATGATCTTGCCCTTGTCGAGCACGACTAACTGCTTCGCGAGGCGGTCAGCCTCTTCGAGGTACTGGGTCGTGAGCAATACAGTCACGCCGGACTCCACGAGAGACTCGATAGCGAACCACAGGTCCTGACGGCTCTGGGGGTCAAGGCCAGTCGTCGGTTCGTCGAGAAACAAGATCGGCGGGTGGGCGACGAGGGCGGCGGCGAGGTCGAGGCGACGACGCATACCGCCGGAGTAGGTCTTCACGTTTCGATTGCCAGCGTCGGACAAATTGAACTGGGCCAGCAATTCGTTGGTTCGCTGACGCACCACGTCCTTGGGGAGGTGGTTTAAACGCCCCACCATGTAGATGTTCTCAAAACCAGTCAGGTTCTGGTCCACCGTCGCGAACTGGCCGGCGAGGCCAATGGAGCGTCGAACGGCGTCGGGGTTCTTCACCACGTCAAAACCCGCCACTGTGGCACTGCCACCAGTGGGGGCCAAAATGGTGGACAAGATCCGCACGATGGTGGTCTTTCCCGAGCCGTTCGGACCGAGAAGTCCGAAGACTTGGCCCTTCGGAACATCGAAACTGACTCCGTCCAGGGCCGTGACGGCGCCATCGCGGAACGTGCGGACCAGATTGCGGATTTCTACGGCATTCTCGGTCATGGCTCTACCCTAGGCGAGTAGTTCGTCGGGCGCGTAAGAGGCGGTACCCTCACAGCGTGGCAATTGCGGACGGGGAAAAAGAGCGGGTTCTGGCCGCCACGGACATCGTCAACCTCATTTCCGAACGCACGGGCCTGAAGCGTTCCGGATCGCGCTGGGTAGGCCTCTGCCCCTTTCATAATGAACGCACCGGTTCGTTTTACGTCAACGCCAACGAAGGTCGCTACTACTGCTTCGGCTGTCACCAAAAAGGTGACGCCATCGAGTGGGTGCGGCAAACGCAGCATTTCGATTTCGTTGATGCCCTGCGGTACCTGGCGGATAAGGCCGGCCTGACATTGCAGGAAACGGAGAGTTCAGGTCCCACGCGCAACCGCAAGGGCTACCTCGAGGCCATGGACAAGGCGGTGACCTGGTATCACGACCAACTGCTCACCAGCCCCGACGCCGCCACGGCACGGGGTTACCTTCGGTCCCGGGGATATGACAGCGAGACGGTTCGGCGTTTTCACTTGGGCTGGGCGCCCGATGAGTGGGACAAGCTCGCGACCACTTTTGACTTGTCCGCCGACATTCTCGACGGCACGGGTTTGGGTTTCATAAATTCGCGAGGTCGTAAGCAGGATTTCTTGCGAGCGCGCATTATTTTCCCGATTTTTGATCCCTCCGGCAAGCCCATTGCGGTGGGAGGTCGCATCTTGCCACCGGCGCCCGGACACGAACCGTCCGGTCGTCCCGAACCGAAATACAAGAACTCTCCCGAAACGGTCATCTATTCCAAGCGTAAGACCCTCTACGGGTTGAACTGGGCGAAGGACGACGTCGTCAAGACGGGCGAAATCATCGTCTGCGAGGGCTACACCGACGTCATCGCCTTTTTCAATGCGGGCCTCCCGCGGGCGGTGGCGACCTGTGGCACCGCACTCGCCGAAGACCACTTTCGCACCATGCGCAACTTCGCGTCGCGCATCGTGCTCGCCTATGACGGCGACTTCGCGGGTCAAAATGCGGCCGCCGCGGTGTACCAATGGGAGAAGTCGCACGACGTGGAAGTGCGCGTCGCTAAGTTCCCGACCGGCGTTGACCCCGCCGAACTCGCACAGCGCGATCCTGAGGCCTTGCGCGAGGCCATCGCGAACGCCACGCCCTTCTTGCAGTTCCGAGTGGAGCGAGCGCTGGCCTCGGCCTCACTCGATACGGCGGAGGGACGTGCGCGCGCCGCGGAGGGCGCCGTGGCCATGATTGGTGAGCACCCCAGTGATTTGGTGCGTGACCAGTATCTGCAGGTCGTTGCCGATCGCTGCCGCTTGGATGTCGACCGACTGCGCAAGATGTTGAGCTCGCCGCGGCCCGCCGCGCCGCGGGAGTTCGTCGAAGCTCCCGTGCCGCAAGGCGCCATTGACCTGTCACGAAATCGCGCCGCCGTGAACGCCCTCTTGGCCATGGTGAACGAACCCGATATCACCGATGGTCGCTTTGTCGGGGCGTTCTTCCAGGTACCCGAGCATCGGGTGGTATTTGAGTCTCTGGCCAGCGGGGAAATGGTGCGTGTCGCCATCGACCGACTGGAAGCCATCGGGGAGACTGCCGCGGCCGACTTGCTGGAGCGCCTCGTGGCCTACCCCGAGCCGCCGAGTGATGTGACCGAGGAATCCATTGACGAGATGGCTGACCACCTCCTGCGCCAGGCCTGTCGTGCGGCGCTGGGCGACATTCCTCGCCTCGTTCGCGAGCAGGCAGTGATGGCCGATGAGGCGGCCGCCATTGTGGCTGACGTGCAGCACTACGTCGCGCTCTTGGATTCGCCGCAACGCGTCGACGCCACGAGTGCCTTGACGGAATGGCTGGTCGGTTTTGACGAGACCTATCGCTCATGAGTGACGACGTTGACGTTACGGAATTATGGCGAACTATTCGCCGTGGCCGAGATGCCGAAATGCGGCTGAGTTCGTCGCGCATCGGCGACGATACGCGACGCCGCTTGCGTGCGGACGTGAAGGCCCGGCACGTGGCCGAACGCGCTCTCGTGAACTCGCTCAACCGCTTGGTCGCCAAAGAGGCGTACCGGGTCGCGCGTTACGGAGAGCGCGAAGATTTTGTGGCGGCCGGTCACGAGGGTCTTAGCGAAGCACTACGGCGATTCGACCCCGATAAAGGCGCCTCGTTCACGACCTATGCCCGATACTGGATTCGCAAGCGAGTTTTTGAAGCGGCCGCCGCGCGGTACCCCTACGACCACGCCACGGTGCGATTGCTCATCAAATATCGACAGATGACGAGTGACGCAGGCCGCGATCTCAGCGCCCATGAGGTCGCGCGAAAGTTAAAGATCTCGGTCTCCGTGGCCAGCCACATCATGAGCCTGTCGGACGAACGCGACGACCTCTCGCTTCGCCGGGCTCTTGAGGGCTCACGCGATAGCGACGCGGATCACCCCGACGAAGGATGGGTGATTGACGCGATGAAAGAGGTCCTGGGGAGCCAGTTCGAAGACTTCTGGATGCTCTCCGGCGGCGTGACCACACTCGAAGAGCGCGCTCAACTTCACGACATCAGCCGCCAGGCCATGCATAAGCGCTACGCCAAAATGCGCGAAACACTGAGAAACAGTACCTTCGGCGCCGATTTGGAGCGTTTCTGGCGCGCTCTCTAGCTCGGCGCAGCCCGTCTCGCTCCCGCACCACGTTCGGAGCACTTTCTCCAGAGTGCTAAAGTTGCACTACCTTCCCAGATAGCTCAATTGGCAGAGCAAGCGGCTGTTAACCGCTAGGTTGCAGGTTCGAGTCCTGCTCTGGGAGCCAGGTCACCTAGTCCCTCCACTCGTGGAGGGACCTTTTTAGCTAGCGAGACGAGTACGCGTCTGCAGGTCAACGATCAGCTGACGGACATCGAACAACGCGGCTGCGTAGCCCTTTTCGAAGTCGTCGTTCGAGTGAGACGCATTTTGTAGTTTCGCCAATGATTCATTGAAGGAAATCGAAATTCGTGATTCCAGCGTGTTTAGTTTGTTGCCCATTTGTCACCCTCCGTTTGCTTTCCGTTAACCTTAGCAGACCGCAGGGGAGAAGCAGTGCAGACCACGGCAATTGCGATCACACCTTCGGGGATGGTCGGCGAGCCCACTTGTTCAGGGGTGCGGGGCGGCCCACCACCTGTAGTGGCGCCCGCTCTGGGCGCACCGGGCGAATCTCGCAGGTCTCGCTAACGACCTCTATCGATCCATACGTCCAGGTCTCGGTGGTGTAGTTGCGAGTCCCCGATGCATAGAACTTGGCCATCAGGATGGCGTTCTCCACCGCTTCATCCATGGAGTCGGCGAAGACCGAAAAGTCCCGACGATGCCGTCCCCATTTTCCTCTCACGCAATACATGGTCATGCACCCATGATGGGGAACGGCTGTGACATCGATTGAGTAGGGCCGGTGGGGATCGAACCCACGACCGAGGGATTATGAGTCCCCTGCTCTAACCACTGAGCTACAGCCCCTCAATGCGGGTCTCCAACACGGCAACCGCGCGCTTATCCTACCGACACCCCGTGCCGGCGCTCGTGGCTATTGCCAGTTGCGGGAACGCTCGAGGGCCACGGCGGCATACAGCGCGATGCCGAGAGTCATGCCGTCTTCGTTAAAGGTGACGCGATTGGAGTGGTTCATCGGAACTTCCCAGAAATTCTTCCCCTCGGGGCACATGCCGAGGAAGACCAAACAGCCCGGAATGTGATTGAGGACGTAGGAAAAGTCTTCGGCACCCATGACGGGGTGGGGAAGTGGCAGGCTCACCGGCTGCCCGGTCAGTTGGTCGGCTACCTTTTGCACCCACTCGGTGGCCAAGTGGTCATTCACGGTGACCGGGTAACCGAGGTCGAAATCCGAAGTCACGGTGGCACCATGAGCGGACGCGATGCCGGTCGCGACTTGCTCGATGTAGTGACGAACGCTGTCGCGAGTGGCGGGCGACAAGGTGCGAATCGTTCCGGTGATGTGGGCCCTCTCGGGGATGACGTTGTTGGTGGTTCCTGATTCAATTTTCCCGACCGTGATGACCGCCGGGTCAAAGATGTCGATGCGACGCGTCACCATGGTCTGTAGGCCGATCACAATCTCACAGGCCACGGGAATGGGGTCAAGGGCTTGATGGGGCGCCGACGCGTGCCCGCCACGGCCCGTGACGGTGATGTCGAAGGTGTCCGATGAGGCCATGAGCGGTCCGGGCTTGGTCGAGATGATGTTGATGGGCGCGCCGGGGGTGGCGTGAATGGCAAAGGCGAAGTCGGGGCGACCCGCGACTTCGAGCACGCCCTCGCCAATCATGAGATCGGCGCCACCGAAACCCTCCTCGCCCGGCTGAAACATGAACACCACTTTGCCGTTGAGCTCGTCCCGACGAGCGCACAACAACCGGGCGGCGTGCGCGAGCATCGCGACGTGAGTGTCGTGGCCGCAGGCGTGCATGACGCCGTCGACCGTGGAGGCAAATTCCACGTCGGTATCTTCCGGCATGGGCAGCGCATCCATGTCGCCACGCAGCAAAACCACGGGGCCGGGTCGACCACTGTCCAAGATGGCCACGACCGAGGTCAACGCCTCGCCGCGAATGATGTCCAGACCCAAGCCGTCGAGTGCCTCGATGATGGCGCGCTGGGTCCGCGGCAACTCATTGCCGAGTTCGGGGTGCGCGTGAATGTCACGACGCATCGCGACGGCACTCGGGAGGAGAGCGAGCGCGTCCGTATAGAGGTCAGAGAGGGTCATGGGCCGATTCTAGAAAGGTGTGACTACGCGCGCAGGGGATGAATGGCCTGGTGCGTCTTGTCGATTTCATCCAACATGGCGGTGGTCGCGAGGGTGAAGGGCTCGCTGGGAGTAAAGACACCATCGACGACGGGCGTCATCATCGTGGAGACGCCGACGTCAGCGGTGTGGATGAGCTTCAGTGCCGATAGCACCGGCTTAATGGCCATAATGGCGCGCGCGCCCATTGACATTCCGGCGCCGTAACCCACGAGCCCCACCGGCTTGTATCGCCATTCGGCGTGCAGGTAGTCGAGCGCGTTCTTCAGCGCCGCGTTGTAACTGTGGTTGTACTCCGGCATCACGAACACGAAGGCATCGCCACGAGCCACGATCTGTGCCCAGCGCAGGGTGTGCTCCTCGGCGTACTGTCCCCGCATCGGGTGGGTGGCCTCGTCAAAGAGGGGGAGATTCACCTCGGCCAGATCCACCAGCTCCACCTGGAAGCGAGTATCGCGCCGCGCAATGTCGGCCACCGCCACCGCAATCGCGTCTCCGGAGCGGCCGGGTCGAGTGGAACAGATAACAACGTGCAGATGGATGGGCGTCATGGTTCCCCCAAGGGTAATGGCACACTGACTAACCTTCGCCCGTGACTGACGAAGGGGCAACGACGCGCCGTCGAGATATTCAAGGTCTTCGCGCTGTCGCCGTTCTCATCGTCATTGCCAACCACGCGCACCTTTCGGGCTTCGGCGGTGGCTTTGTCGGGGTCGACGTCTTCTTCGTCATTAGCGGGTTCGTGATTACGTCGAGTTTGCTGCGAGATCGTTCCACGACGCGACGTCGGGCCCTGGCTCGCTTCTACGCGCATCGCATCGCCCGCATTATTCCCGCCGCCACCGTGACTCTGATGGCGACCATGGTGGTGGCCCGTCTCGCTCTGGGTTCGGCCTTCCCTCCCACCTTGGCGAGCGACGTGAGATGGGCGGCCCTCTTCGGAGCGAACCTTCACTTCATGGCGAGCGGGGCGAATTATTTCGTGCAGGGGCTGCCACCCTCTCTGGTCACACATTTCTGGTCGCTGTCGGTGGAGGAGCAGTTCTACGTCGTCATTCCTCTCGTTGTCACATTGGCGTCATTCGGTTCTCGTCGTCGTCCGCAGCTCCTGCGAGTTTTCTTCGCGGTGGTGGTGATTGTGTCGCTGATCGCCGCATGGCGATTGACGTCGAGTAACGCGGTGGTGGCCTACTACTCGCCACTGTCGCGCATGGGCGAATTGGCTCTTGGCGGGCTGCTGGCGCTGACCCCGTCGGGTGGGTGGGCGCGACATCGCGGTTTCTCCGCGGTATGTGGGGCGTTAGGGCTCGCGGCCATCGCCGTCGCCACGTTGACTTTCTCCGACGCCACCCCCTTCCCGTCCTATCGCTTTCTGCTTCCCGTTGCGGGAGCAGCACTCGTGTTGTGGACGGGTGAACACCAGGTGAGTCACGGGCCGTCGTACTTGCTCAGCCAAGATCCGCTGGTCTACCTCGGCGATATTTCCTACTCGCTCTACCTTTTTCACTTCGCGTGGCTGATGATCCCTCAGATGCTGCCCACGCCCTGGACCTTTGATGGCGCGCCGACGGTGGAAACGCTGTGCGCGATCGCCATGGCCGCGGCGTCGTACCACTTCATCGAACAACCTCTGCGGCGAGCATCGTGGTTGCGCGATGACCTGTTTTCCTCGTTGCTCTTTGTCGCCTGTGCAGTGATGTTGGTCTGGAACGTCACGCTGCTCGTTCACTAACGAGCCGGCCCTACTTCGTGATGACGGCGTTCTCTTGGGGAACGAAGGGCATGTTGTAGGTCGCATCGATGTAGCGCACGATGTAGGTCGCAATCACTGCTTCACCTTTCGGCCACATGTGGATGCCGTCCGCCGAGCGGATTTGGCTCAAGACGCCATTGACCGGCGCGGAACTGGCAAAGACTCCCGAGGGGTGGCTGAGAACGTTCCAGGTGTCGAGGTAACGAGCGCCGGGAATCGACGTCACGACTTGACGGTAGATGCCATTGAGGGTTTGAATCTTCTGCCAGTACCCCCAGGGCTGCATGATGGGTAGGCCGACCCAGAGGACCATGGCGTGAGCAGCGAGCGCCTCGTGCACGACGATGGACACCTGGTGGGCGTAGGCCACTTTCCACTCCGGAGTGCCGAAGCGGTATACGTGGCCATCGGCCTGCAGCGATTGTCCATCGTTGCCGCCAATGCCCACGATGAGAAGGTGGGGGTGTGAGGTCGCCAGCATGGAACGTAAGTGGAGCGGCCAGCTGTAATACGGCGTGTTGGCCAGACCGGTACTGCTCTTGCCGTTCAGCACCAAGTTCACTTCGGGGTATTTGGCAATCTCCTTGACCATGCCCCAACTCATGTCCTCACCCAGTGAGTCGCCAATCCACATGATGGTGCAGTGTCCGATGCTGCGCGGGTAGGTCGTCGGGCCACTGAGGTACATGCCGCAACCACGCTGCGGTGACTGAAAAGCTGCCTCCGCATTTGACACCACGGTCGTCGTCGAGGTGCTGCTACTGCTCGTCGTCGAGCTCGTTGCGGCCGCACTCGCCACCGCCGTCGACAGGGAAAAGTGGGCCGCGGAGATGAGAAGGAGGGACAGGGTGAGCCCCAAGACGACGCGAATGGAGGTGCGATTCATATTCCTCCAGTATGACGAGAAGCGGTGAACGGTGGGTGTCACCACGGCATACAGCCCCGGAGTTTCAACTCCGGGGCTGTATGCGCGCAGATCGGGCGAGGCTAGATCAGCTTGCCCTTGCGACACCACCCGTTGTCGGGGACCCCGAGGCAAGGGTTCGCCATTGTGGGCAAATTGGTCGGACGGGGCGCCAAAATCACCGTGTTCGAGTGCGGGTAGTTCGCGCCTTGAGGGCAACTCGAAAAACCGGTGTCGCAGAGAACTTCGGTCACCAAGGTGCTGAACAAACTCGTGACGGGGTATCGCGCCCCCGGGTCGGCCGAGGTAAGTGCCCCCGTGCAGATGCCGAATTGCTTCTGCAGATTTGGTGGGTAGGTGATGGCCGACTTCGAGCCATTCTTGTTGTTGGTGAAGCAACTCTGTGCCACGCCACCAAAGAGGTCTATGTAACCAATGTCTGAATTGGTGATGTTTTTGTATCCGCCGTTGTTGGAGAACTTGTTGTTCACGATGTGCACATTCTGCGGATCGTAAATGCAGCCCAACCCCGTCATCTCCGTGCCGCCGGTGTTGGTGCAACTCACTCCCGCCGGCGGTGTGTCGCTGTCGGCGAAGGGCAGGACCAACATGCCCCAGGCGTTGTTACCCACGAAGGTGGACTCCATCACGGTGTCATTTCGTCCACCGGAAATGGTGATGCCAGTTCCTAGCGGTCCATCAGCCGCGGTGCCCGAGTGAGGGACGTGGGCGTTGTTGTTGTAGGAGAAGGTGTCCTTGTACAAAATCCAGCAGGTCGTCGCACCCTTGATTTTGGGCTTCTGGCCCGGCGGGCACGCACCATTTTGACCAGCGGGCGGGTCACCAGCAATCTGCGTGTTGGTGTCCAGACCATCTTGGTTATTCGTGAAAGTTGAGTTCTCAATGAGAATGGATCCACCCGAGTTGGTACCCGAGTAGCCCAAGGCGTTGTTCGTCATGTAGGCGTTGTTGATGGTGATGTTGCACAGCTGACGGCAGGCACCCACGTACATACCCGAGTCATTGAAATTGGCGCCGTAGACGTTGTTCCACACGGTGGTGGGGCTGCCGGCGGCATCAGACGAGAAAATGCCGTAGGTGCCGGCGGTGCTGTTGCCGCTGAAGAATTGGTCGGTCGCGGTCAGGTAAGAACCGCTATAACCCGTGAGGCCGATCTGGCCGGACCCCGCTCCGCCATTCCACCAAATGTTGTTTCCCGTGTCGCCTGCTCCGCCGGTGAAGTTGCAGGTCGTGAGGTTGTCGATGGACACGTCGTTGGCCTTGTACACGACAATCCCGTTTCGTCCGAGCGCCTGACCGTTCACCACGGGACCGAAGTTCTGGTTGGCCTCGACGGAGTTGCACGCAGTGCCGGTTGAGGTGCCGTCGATAATCACCGCATTGCGATTGAGACCACGAAGATGGAGGTTGTCCTTGGTGATGAGGATGGAACCGTATCCACCCTCGCGAAGTGCGGACCCCGATGGAGGGTTGGTCATATCGTTTTGTTCGCGATAGTCGCCCGGCGCAACCAAAATCCAGTCTCCCGGTTGGGCGGCGTTGACCGCCGCCTGGATGCTCAGATACTGGCCAGTGACGCCTTTCCACGTACCCACGAGCAGGACGTGCCCGCTCGGCGTACTAGACGCTCCACTGCTTGTGGATGCGGTAAGCACACTCGCAAGAAGTGCTCCGGCGATGGCAGCACAGCGCCACGGCCGACGACGAATGACCTGAGACATAAGAAATTCCCCCCTTTGGAAATGATCTCGTCTCGACATTACAACGCGAGACCGAAGGGGGGCGGATTAGGCGAACAATTGGTCGCCCCAGCCCTCGTGAGCGGCCAGGCCGCGCGGGCAGGCCGCCACGGTGCTCGAGAGGTGCGTGAGGTAATTCATGAGGGCGTCGTTCTGGCTCAAGGTCTGTTGAATGGCGGCGAATTGCGCGAGAGGGTTTTGCTGAAAGCAGATGAAGTGCAGGCCCGCATCAAATTGACCCGAATGAGAATCAATGCCATCGGCATAGGAAAATCCCCGCCGCAGGATTCTCATCCCGTGATTGCTCGACGGAGCGGCTGATCGAATGTGTGCGCTGGTGGGGATGACGTAGTTCCCGTATTGGTCCACGGCATTCAGGTCGGGGGGGTCGTGCTCGTGCTTTCCCGTGAGCGGTGCGCCGCTGGCGCGGAATCGTCCGATGGTGGCCTCCTGAGTGTCCAAAGATTGCGCGGACCACGTCTCAATGAAAGTCCGAATCTTTCGGTGAATGAGATACGTGCCGTGCTGAAGCCATGATGGTTCGCGACCATCTCTGACCCACACCACGTCAGCCAGAGCATCCACGTGATGCGACTGCAGATTGTTGGTGCCGTCTTTGAAGCCCAGCAAATTACGGGTGCTCTCTTGCTTCCCGCCGACGGCCGAGGTGCGGCCGAAACCACGATGCCAATAGCGCAGGTGGGCGAGGCCCTGCGCGAGGCGTTCCAGGCTGTGAACGGCGTGAAAATTCACCTGGGCGTCCTGTGAGCAGATCTGAAAGACAACGTCTCCGCCGCCGAGTCGATTGTCGAGATTGTCCCCCACGAAGGTGGGCAGGGGGGCGAGGTGGCGCGGGCGAGGGAGATGCGATGTGTCGGGCCGCTCAAACAATGAGGGTCCATAGCCGATGGTGACCGTGAGCGAGCTCGCGCCCAGTTCGAGCGCCTCGCCGGTATCGCGAGGACTGAGCGATGGAGATTGCTCAGGGCCAACGGGTCGACCCGCCACTAAGTCCGCCACGACGGCGCTCCAGGCGTTGAGCAGGTCGCGTATGTCGGTGGCGGACTCGACGTCGAGATCAAAGGCGATAAGCGAGAGGTAATCGGGTGCGGGAGTGGTGATGCCACTTTGGTGAACGCCGCGAAAACTCACTCGAGATGCGCCGACATGGTCCCCCCGTCGCGAGGTGATGGCCTCTGACAATCCGGCCCCCGCCGCGAGGGACACGCCGGCGATGCCGACGCCTCGCAGCAGGTCGCGACGAGAGGGCGAACTCACGCGTACGTCCGTCCCGCGCCGAAGCCGTACAACTCACTGGCAACGCGCGTCATGAGTGTCGCCACGTGAACGGCGTCGTGCGCCAGATGGGACCACGAGGCGTCGCTGACCTGCGAATCAGGAGTGCCCGGACCACCAACACGACTCTGATCGATGAGTAACACGGTGACGGCGTGGTCCACGAGGGGGATGATGCGGGCGTCAACCAGCACAACCAGAGGGCGCTCAAACGACCACCAGGATGCCACGCTGTGCACGACGCTGTCGCTATCAGTGGACTGGGTATGGGCGAAAACTTCCTGGGGCTGAGCGATAACCCTCTCAACCATCCACGTGAGGAGGGACACCGCATCGAGAGCAATGCGCGACGGCGTGGCCACGGTGTGAGAGAGGCCGAAGGTGAGGGCAACGCCATCACCCGCGATGTGTCGACAATCATCTGCCAACTGCGGCCCGGTCGATCCGAAGAGGTCCTGCTCTATGGCGTGCAGACCGTTTCGACCGACATAGAAGGGTTGATTAGCAATCAGGCCGTCGATGGTGAGTTCCGTATTGCTGCGGTCCGCAATGCGCGACCGCAGGCGGTCATAATCCATCTGCGCGCGTCGCCAGCTTTGGCGGGCACGCACGAGGTCATGAGCGAGACCGGCCGAGCACATTGAGGCTGCGTCACTACTAAACGCTTGGGCGGCGGCCACCACGTAGGTGCGATAGGCGCGATAGGCTGCCGCGGCCTCTCGTTGCTGGTTCGCGGAAGGGTGGCCACGTAGTCCGTACAGGTCGACGGTGGTCGTCGTCGAGCGACGCGATGAGGAATGCTGGCTCCCCAGCGACGCGAGGACAATTGCGAGCACCGTGACGATGAGGCTGAGGCGCACAATACGCCGCGACGTTGCAGGCATGCAGCAATAGTACGCCGAGACCTATGGTCTAATGAGAACGTGAAGCCACTTCGACTCGCCGCCGTTGGTCTGATTCTCGTAGTTGCCACGTGGCTGGCGAGCTCCACGAAAGTGGTGGTGAGCCCCGTGCCGGCGAACGCCTGCTCCAACGAGGTGCTGATGCGCGGACATCGCGAGGGCGACGGGAACCACGCCAATTGGATGAAGGTCTACCGATTCGGATGTGCCGGCGGGTACGCCTTCGCGTGGGCCTTAATCGGCGATCACGGCCGTCCGCTCTTCGACATCACCGATGTGCTTCAGTGGTCATCGAGCACCCTCACGTGGATCTCGGTGAATCGGGCCGTCGTCTGCTTTCCGACCATTTTGCCTCGCGAGATTTACCTCGAAGGTTGCTTTTCTAATTAACGCCGAGGTCGCGGTGGGCGAGGAATGAACCCGCTGACCGTCGCCACGTAGTCGTCGTAGCCCGCGCGTGTCTTCGTCAACTTCTTTTCCAGCATGGGCTTGCCGGACAGGGACGTGAGGAGCCAGGTCATCAGCAGGGGTGACGCGATGGTAAAGACGCCCCCGCCCGTGGCGATGGCGACGAGGTAGATGCCCCACCACACCACCGAATCTCCGAAGTAATTGGGGTGACGGGTGTAGGCCCACAGCCCTGAGTTCAGCGTGGTTCCCTTGTTCGCGGGGTTGGCGAGGAAGGCGCGCAGTTGGCTGTCGCCAATGGCTTCAAAACCCAGGCCCACGAGCGACACGGCAATGCCAACGATGACCAGGGCGCCCACCAGCGGCGTGGCGGATGCGGCGATGTATTGCAGCGGGAAGGAGATGAACCACATCAACACAGCCTGGAACAGGTAAATCTTGGCGAGGGCGTAGACGGTTTCGTTCTTGCCGCGCGCACCCTTCATAATCCACACGTAGCGCGGATCTTCGGCCGAGCCGCGCTGACGCCACGCGAGATATCCCGCGAGTCGCGCCCCCCAGAGCGCCACCATGGCGAACGACGCCCACTGCAGCGAGCTGAGGTGGTGGTGAGACCCCAGGTGGGCATGGAGGAGTGATTCGCCAAAGACCACCACGAAGCCGGATCCCCAAAACACGTCGATGGTGGCGTGACGCTTCACGAGGCGGCCAACGACGAAAGCGACCAGTACCCACGCCACGGTGGTGGCGAGGGCGAGGGGCAGATTGGCGACGAAGGTATGAATGGTGCTGGACATACCGTCAGTATGCCGTGGCTCCTCTACGCTCGCGTCGATGGGACGCCGGGGAATTCGTTCGTTGATGTGGTCGGCGTTAACCGACCTCTTTGATCAAGAGACACCCTTTGGTCGACTCGCGGCGGTGCACGCGGCGACCACAGCGGGCGATACCTTCATCACGGTGGCCCTCGCGGGCTCACTCTTTTTCTCCGTCACCCCCACGGAAGCCACCAGCAAAGTCTTGCTGTACCTCCTGCTCACAGTCGCCCCCTTTGCGGTGGTGTCACCCCTGCTCGGACCGCTGATCGATAAAAGTGCCGGCGGACGTCGCTACCTCATCGCCGGGTCATCGCTGATTCGTACCATCCTGTGCATCCTCATGGCCACGCATTCTCACGACTGGCTGCTGTTTCCCGCGGCCTTTCTCTCACTCGTGGGGTCAAAGCTCTACGCCGTGACTCGCGGTGCCCTAGTGCCCGAAATGTTGCGCGAGCACCAATTGGGTCGTCACGACCGGTCGGTAGGTCTCGCCGGCTGGCCGGCAGAAGAAGGGGACGACGAAGAGGGCTTCGCGGGATTTAATGCGCAACTAACGCTGCTCGGCACCGTGGCGGGTTTTATCGCTGGATCGATGGGAGTCGCACTTCTCAAAGCCTTGGATGTCTCGGTGGTGTTGCACGTGGCGGCGGGCACTTTTGTCGTGGCGGCGGTTCTCTCGCTGCGCTTGGCGCGCGGCGTGCGCGTTGAGTCGCCCACGCGTCACCACGATGGTCGATTCGGGGACAGAGATGTGCTCTGGGGCCTGAACGCGATGGCCGCCATTCGTTTCGCCCTTGGTTTCGCCGCCTTCCTCATCGCCTTTGGCCTTCGTCGCGACCACGCATCCCTCACGCAGTTCGGCCTCGCCATGTCGATGGTCGGCGTCGGGTCCATGCTGGGGTTGTCGCTGGTCACACGCCTGCGCCGACGCATCAATGAACCCAGCCTCATGGTGGTCTCCCTCGTCGCCATGTGCGCCGTGTCTGTCGCGGGATACCAATTTCCTCGTGTCGACGTGCAAATGGTGGTCACGGCGCTTCTCTCCGGGGCGGCCGCGATGGCGCAGCCCTCATTTGACGCCATTACTCAGTCGGCCGTTGCCCCCACGGCCCAGGGCGAAACCTTTGCGCGTTTTGCGGTGCGTCAACAATTGATGTGGGTACTGGGCGCGGTCATTCCCGTAGCCATTCACCTGTCATATCGGGCGGGTGATCTCTTGCTCGCGTTGCTGACGGGTGCGGCGGCCGTGGTCTATCTCATCGGCCGTCATCCCCGACGAGCGACGTAAGGTCAGGCCGTCACGGACGTCGGTGCACGGCGGATGAGGGTAATGGACGAGATCACGGCCACGGCCACGAGGGCCGCTCCCGTCCAGAGTGCTGATTGGTACAGCGACACGTTGCGAGTGAGAATCTGGGCTGATGGCGAGGCGAGAGACACCTGGTGTTGTGACCACGTCGTCGAAATAGAAACCACGATCGCCAGCACGACGGAGGCACCCATCTGATTGGAGGTTGTCAATAGCGCGGACGCCAGTCCGGTCATTTCCGGCTGTACGCCTGCCACGGCGTTCAGCGTGACGGGCATCAAGGTTTGCCCCATGCCGATACCGACCAGGGTGAGAGGCAGCAGGATGTTGAGATAGGAGGAGTGCTCGGTAACCAGGGCGAGCCCGCTCATGCCGATCAAAATCAGAAGTGGTCCCACCACCAGCAAGGGTCGAGGTCCGAAACGGCGAATGAGTCGGGGACCAATAATGGAATTGGTCGCGACCATCAGCGGGATAGGAAGGTACGAGAAGCCGGCGCGCACGGGGGAGTAGTGCAGGACCGCTTGCATGAATTGTGTGAGGTGAAACAGGAGCGACACCATCGCCCCACCGACGAGACCCATCACGAGATAACTGCCGATGCGGTTTCGGTGGCGCAGAAACCCCAGGGGAATAAGGGGGTAGCTGATCGTCTTTTCGGTCACCACGAAGGCCATCAGCGCCATCACGGCGAGAGCTAACGCGACAACGACGCGAGTATCGCCCCAGCCGTGTTCGGGCCCCGAAATGATGCCGAAGACAAAACTGGCGGCCGCGGTGGAGATGGAAATCGCCCCGAAGATATCGATACGTCGAGGGTGTCCCGTGTCACGGGGCAGGACGATGCGAGCGGAGAGCGCAATGATGATGCCGATGGGAATGTTGACGAAAAACACCCAGGGCCACGAGACGTACTGCACCAAAATGCCACCCGAAATCAGCCCCGAGGCACCGCCGGCCGCGGTCATCGCGGCGTATACCGACATCGCCCGATGACGCTCGCGACCATCCGGAAAGATGATGGCGATCATCGCCAGGGCCGACGGCGCGGTGAGCGCCGCACCCACTCCCTGGAGCGCGCGTGCCGCGATGAGCAGGGCGGGCGACGTGGCAAGACCACCGAGCAGTGAGGCGGCGGTGAACAGACTGACGCCAATAATGAACAGGCGACGACGGCCCAGGAGGTCGCCCAAGCGACCACCGAGAATGAGCAGGCCACCAAAAGTCAAGATGTAGGCATCAATGACCCATGCCAGGGCCGTCACTGAGAAGCCCAATCCGTGCTGAATCGCCGGGAGAGCGACATTGGTAATTGTCATGTCGAGCATGATCATGAGCTGCGTGGCGGCGATGAGGACGAGAGCGCCGCGGTGTGTCGATGATGTCGTGCTCATTGGTGGCCTCGCGGGTGTCGGGGAAGAAGAATCTCTGGGAACTTACCGGCGCGCGGGGATGTCAGTATCACGGGGCTCCGTCACAACCCTGCGTTACCGTTCGGTCATGGGTCTTTATTACCGAAAAAGTGTGAGCTTTGGTCCTCTGCGACTGAACCTCTCGAAGAAGGGACTCGGTGCGTCTTTTGGCGTGGCGGGTTTACGCATCGGCAAGCAGGCGGGTCGTAGCGGGCTCTACGCCCGTGGCGGTAAGCGTGGGGTCTACTTTCGAACGAAGTTGGGATAACCATGTGGCGGCAACTCTTCTCACGCGACGCGCGTCGTCATCAGGAAGCACTCGAGATGCTCGAGCACATCGCGTACATTCCCGGCACCATCGGCCAGCCAGCTGATCGCGAGGCGGGGTGGGAGTACCTCTACTTGGCGGCCGAACTGGCTCGTTATCTCAGCGCCCTCGAGCCCACTCGACTCGAACTCGTGAATGTCACGACCGCCCCCGCGGGGCCGCCGGTGGCAGATCCTCCGGGCGAATTGACGCACGCCATGGAGACGATTTCGACCACTGTCGCTCTCACCGAGACCATCTTCTCGCCCGCTCATCTTGAGGGGGCCTTTGGCCCGCCTGGAGTTCCCGCGGATGTCGTGGCCATCGCACATATCGCGAGTGAGTTGGCCGGGGTCTATCTCAATCTCATCCACGTTGCCCTGGACGTGAAGTCAACCAACTTCGGACAATTCCATGACGTCGCCACCGACCTCGCGGATGTGTGCCTCGGGCCCATCAGCCAAATTCAGGCATTTTCTGCGGCGCTGAGTGACAACGTCCAGCGTGTCGCGGAGGGTGTTCGTGGTGGCCAGGCTCAGACCACGCCGCTCCAATTGGTATTGACAATCTCCGTCGACGACGCGGTCATGGCTCGTCTGAACGGCCACATCGACGCTCTCTTGCGAGCTCGCAAGGGTTGACGTCGAGGACATAAGAGAAAAGACCCCCCGCAAGCGGGGGGTCTTTTCGTGGAGTTATCGCCTTTAGCCGAGTCGCGCTTCGAGAGCGTCGACCTGAGCGTGTAGCTCCGCCGGCAGGCGGTCACCGAACTGGGCAAAGTGCTCGCGAATGAGCGGCACCTCTGCGCGCCACTCGTCACTGTTCACGGTCAAGAGCTCGGTGACGTCACGCTCGTCGATGCTGAGACCATCGAGGTTCAGCGCGTCGCGCGTGGGAATGATGCCAATCGGCGTCTCGATGCCCGCGGCACGACCCGCGACGCGCTCGAAGACCCACTCGAGGACTCGGCTGTTCTCGCCGTATCCCGGCCACAGCCAGCGGCCGTCGCTGCCCTTGCGGAACCAGTTGACGTAGAAGATCTTCGGCAACTTGTCCGCGGAACTTAGCGAACCAATCTTCAGCCAATGAGCGAAGTAGTCGGCCATGTTGTAGCCGCAGAAGGGGAGCATGGCGAAGGGGTCACGACGAAGGTTGCCGACGGCGCCGGCCGCGGCGGCCGTGGTCTCCGAACTCATGATGGAACCGAGGAAGACACCGTGGTTCCAGTCAAAGCTCTCGAACACCAAGGGGATCACGCTGGCGCGTCGGCCACCGAATAACACGGCGTCGATCGGCACGCCCGCCGGGTCTTGCCACTCGGGCGCGATGGCGGGGTCCTGCTCGGCGGGAGCGGTGAAGCGAGCGTTCGGGTGGGCGGCGGGAGCGCCCAGGTCCGTCGACCACGCCTGACCCTTCCAGTCAGTAAGGCCCTCGGGCGCGTCACCCATGCCTTCCCACCACACGTCTCCGTCAGCGGTAAGGGCGGTGTTGGTGAAGATGGTGTTGGCTTCGATGGAGTACATCGCGTTGGGGTTGGTCTCCATGTTGGTGCCCGGCGCCACGCCGAAGAATCCCGCTTCGGGGTTGATGGCGTAGAGGCGACCGTCAGGTCCCGGCTTCATCCAGCAAATGTCGTCACCCACGGTCTCGACGGTCCAGCCCGGCAAGGTGGGAATCAACATGGCGAGGTTGGTCTTGCCACAGGCCGACGGAAATGCGGCACTAAGGAACTTCTTCTCACCGGTGGGGCTGGTGAGCTTCAAGATGAGCATGTGCTCGGCCAACCAATTCTCGTCACGAGCCATCACTGACGCAATGCGCAACGCGAAGCACTTCTTTCCGAGCAAGGCGTTGCCGCCGTAGCCCGACCCGTACGAGATGATTTCCTTGGTTTCCGGAAAGTGCACGATGTACTTGTTGTCCGCATTGCAGGGCCACGCGACGTCGTTCTGACCATCGGCGAGCGGCATGCCGACCGAGTGCAGACAGGGAACAAAGTCGCCGTCGCTGCCGAGTACGTCGAGCGCGCCCTTGCCCATGCGCGTCATGATGCGCATGGAGACCGCCACGTAGGGGGAGTCCGTGAGCTCGACGCCAATGTGCGCGATCTTCGATCCGAGTGGTCCCATGGAGAAGGGCACCACGTACATGGTGCGGCCCTTCATGGATCCCTGAAAGAGACCATTAAGTTTCGCGCGCATCTCGGCGGGCTCGCACCAGTTATTGGTCGGGCCGGCGTCGATCTCCTTCGTCGAGCAGATGTAGGTGCGGTCTTCGACGCGCGCTACGTCACCCGGGTCGCTCGTGGCGTAGTAGGAGTTCGGGCGCTTGGCCTCTGACAGCTTCGTGAAAGTTCCGTTGTCTACCAACAATTGGCAGAGTTCGTCGTACTCGTCGGCTGATCCGTCGCACCAGTGGATACGATCGGGAGTCGTGAGTGCCGCTACCTCGTTGACCCAGTCAATGAGTTTCTGGTTAGCGGTGAGGGGAGTGGTCATTGTGGGTGCCTCCAAGACAGCGGTTGGGTACTACTGCTCATGACGAGCCCCACGCCAAACCACCCACCCTTTCCGAATTCGGAAATGGTTAGGCGTGAAGATGTCATGCTTCAGCGTATCGCCGCCATCTTGGGGGGTGGCTCACCCGCGACGGGCGAGATATATATAGGTGATGACGCGGCTGTCTTGTCACCCTCAATCGCATCGTGGCTAGTTTCGACCGATGTAGCGGTAGCCGGCGTCCACCTTGACCTTGACCTATTTACTATCTCTGACCTGGGATTTAAGGCAGTGATGAGCGCCGCCAGCGACATCGCCGCGATGGGTGGCAGTCTGCGCGCCATCGTGGTAGCGGTTACAGCGCCGCCGGGCACTGACCTCGAGGAACTTCATCGTGGGATAGCCGATGCGGCCTCGGAACTTCACGCGGCGGTGGTGGGAGGCGATCTGTCCACCGGACCGCATCTGCAGGTGGCCGTGACCGTGCTGGGGGAGGCCCCCGCGGGAGGTGCGCTGCGTCGTAGTGGAGCGCAAGTTGGCGACACTCTGATGGTCACCGGAGCACTCGGTCGACCCGCGGCAGGCTTGAGGCGTCGGCGAGAAGGGGCCGAGCCGGCTGACGCGCTCGTTCGAGCTCAGTCGCGACCGCGAGCTCGCATGGCGAGTGGTGTCGCCGCGGCTGCGGCGGCGGTGAGCGCAGCCATGGACATCTCTGACGGCTTGGCGATTGATCTGAATCGACTCGCGGATGCGAGCTCCGTAGGTTTCGAGGTGGACGAGATCCCTATTGCCGACGGAGCAACTCGACAAGAGGCACTCAGCGGCGGCGAGGATTACGAATTGCTCATCGCGACCTCTGATGTCGAGGCGTTCCGGTCTCAGTGCCGACACGCCGACCTCCCCGAGCCCATCGTCATTGGTCGAGTGGTGGCCGCTGGCACGCGGACGGCGAGCGGACAACCCCTGCCCCCCGTGGGATGGTTGCACGAGTTTTAATCTCGATGGCCATGCCCCACGGAGGGATGGGGTAGAAGAACTACGGCGTTGCGACCGACAAGGAGACTGCGGGAGAGCGACCCATCTGATTCGTGGCCGCGATATCGATGCGCAAGGTGGTGGACGATTTCAATGCGCCGAGGGTGATCTGACCGGTGGTCGCGTCAAACATCGCCGGCGACCAGGTGTGGCCGCGGTCGAAACTCACGACGTAGCCCTGTAAGGGTCGGCCTCCCATGTCGGACGGTGCCGTGACGTTGATGATGACGCGATGACTCGTCACGCTGTCGAGGCTGATGGAGGGTGCGGTGATCGGGGCGCTCGCGGGGCTGAGCCACAGGAGTGGTGAGGCGACCGACGTGCCCATGATGTTGACCGCTCGCACTGCCCAGCCATATCGCTGGCCATTCGTGAGGCCGCGTATCACGCAAGTGAATGTGGCAGCCGATCGGCGGGCATCGTGTCCGCTCACGCAGCCGTGACCGTGGCCATCCGACACGATGTATTGGTAGATCGGAGAGCCGCCGTCGCTGAGTGCGGGCGGTAGCCAGGAGATCCGTAGAGCACCGCTGAGAACGACGGCACTGAGCGCTCGGGGAGCGGGAGGGATTCTGACCCCAGCCGACGAGGGTATCGACACGCCGGGCGCCGCTACTTCCACGCTGGAGCCGTTGGAATTCACCGCCGCCACCGTGACGCGGTAGGTGCCAGGGGAAAGTGTCGCGATGGTTTGAGTTGACGCGGGGGAGACGTCCTGCTGCGTCATGACGGTGTTCCCGCGCAATACGGTGACGCGGTATGACGAGATGTCACCTGCCGCGCTCGAGGGACTGTTCCATGACACGATGACGTGTCCCGGCGCGCCCAGTGCGGAGACTCCGGTCGGCGCGTCAGGTGCTGGTCCGGTCAACGACTCTGTCATCGCCGGGTAGTTACCGGACGAATCGGTGAACGTGCCCGCCGCGGTGCAGATCGTCGGCGTTGAGCAAGAAATGGTGTTAAAGCTGTCGGCCCGGGGGTGGCTCGTAGGAGTTGAGCCCATCGGAGCAATCACCATGTCGCCCCATCCTGTCGACGTGAGAGTGGTGGTGGCGGCCATGTAATTGCCGTTCGTATCAGCCACGGTGCCGGCAGCCGTACACGCCTGGGGTGCGGTGCACGAAACGGATGATAGATAGCCGTAGTGCTCGGGACCCGTGGCTGCGGCGGAGTACGCCGGAAAGGTCACTGGACCCCACACGCCATCGACAGATTGACGAACCAAGGGACGGGAGTTCCACTGAACATCATTGGCGTAACCCACCGCAGAGCAGTTGCCCGGTGATGAGCAGGAAATATCAGCGAAGTATGACTCGCGGTAGCCGGGGTATTGCGTGAGAGGGTCGATGGAGACAACGACAGGGGAGGCCCACACCCCATTCGTTGAGGTGATGGTTGCCGCCGTGTTGAAGCCACTCTCGTCATCGCTCCCAGCCGCCGAGCAATCGCCGGGGGCGGTGCAGGAAAAGCGGTAGAACTGGGTATCAGCAACGAGCACCATCTCGCCCCACACGCCGTCGGTGGACGTCGAGATGAAGGTGAAAAATGTATTCGTGTCCCATGAGTAGGTGGCACCACCAGCGGTGCAGTTCCCGTTTGACGCGCACGATACGGACAAGAACGAGTTATCCGGCTGCGTCGAGTATTTGTCGGGAATCGCCGCAACGTGAGCGAGGTCCCACACCCCATTCGTCATCGTCTGCATCATGGGCACTCGGTAACCATCAAAGTTTGACACGCCGCCCACGGCGGTGCAGTTACCGGATGATGAACACGACACGGAATTAAAAAGGTCATTCGGGCCATCGTAATTTCGCGTCACGCTGGGATCGAACTGCGCCGCGCGCAGGGGCGACCAGATGCCGTTTTCGGATGTCGCGGTGATGGCTTGACCTCGGTAGACACCTGCTGCCGTGCAGAATCCGGGAGCGGAGCAGGAAATGGAATTAAATGAACCTGCCCCCTGCCCTGCGCCGAACGGCTCAGTGTCGGCGGGCACGACGAGGGCCCACACACCGGCGGTAGACGTCTCGGTCATGGGTAAGTTGGAGCCATCCGCGGTGAGAAATGAACCGGCCGCCGTGCAGTAGCCCGGAGCGCTGCACGAGATGTCACTGAATTGGTCGTAGGGATCGGCATTGCCGAGTCCAGCGGCGATGAGGGCGGGCTGAATCGATCCGTAAGTGTGTGATGTGGCGTGGCTATGGGTGACGTGTCCTACCTTCCCGTGGGCACTGGCACCCGCGGGATTCACGGTGAGCGACATCGACGCCACGAGGGCGCTGAGCAGCAACGGTTTGATTTTCATCACAAAGTCTCCACTATTCTCCACTTGTCATCTTTGATGACAAGTGGAGAATAGTGGATGTGAACTGCTCCGACGTATCAAAAGTCGAGACTCCGCTGGGGATAAGGTCACGGGAGAGTTATGTCGCCCACTGATCGCCGCGCGAAGCCACGAACGTCGTCGACCGACGCTCGAGCTCGGTTGGTCGAAGCGGTAATTCAGTTAGCGGACACCACGCCGTTACCTGACCTGACGGCTCGACGTATTGCTGCAGAAGTGGGCATGGACCCCAACGTCATTTTTCGAAATTTCGAGTCGTTGGAGAATCTCTTCGTCGCAGTCTTGCGGCACCTCGAAGAAACAACGGTCGATGTTTTGGCCAGCTCCGACGTGATGGGACTTCTGCCCATCCGCGAAGTCTTCCTCTGGATCAAATTTTCATCGTGGCTCTCACTCACGGGCACTGATCCTGCTCTGCTGGAGGCCGATCCCGACCTGCTGAACGCGCTCAGAGATCTCACTGTCCGGCACCTCAATATCAACCCGGAGATGAGCGACCGTGCCAAATCGGCGGCAGTCGTGATTGCGTTCTCGTATATGCAGGCACAGGTGTTGTTCACTCCGACGCAACCTCAGCTCTTCACTGACGAAGCAATGAGGGACTCCTTCGATCTTCTCGTCGCCTTCATCGACCAGTTGGGAAGACAGGCTGACACGCTCGCGTAGCCAACGTTGACTCGCGGATGCCGATGAATGCACACTGAAAGGTCTCGCCCAACGTCAGCTGTCGCGGCAGGGTGACCAACGTTCCTGCACGTGAATTGACAAGAGATTTGCTCGACCCCGAGATGTGAAGGTCCCGATACGTGACCGGTGGAGGCAGAATAATTCTTGGATTGCGAAACGCCGAAGAACCGGCGTGGAGCTTCTAGGCCGAGACGTTGCGACGGACGGGCTTTTGAATCTTGCCCGAACGCATGCACCCGGTGCAGACGTTGACGCGAGTGTTAGTGCCGTTGATGACGGCACGAATGCGCTGAATGTTCGGGTTCCAGCGACGCTTGGTGCGACGGTGGGAGTGCGACACGTTCATGCCGAATGAGGGCTTCTTGCCGCAGATCTCGCAGACCGATGCCATAATCCTCAAACTCCTCGTGTCCATCGTTACGGACATTCCGTAACGCTCGTTCAAACAGGTTCATCATTGTAGCATTGGTCCCCGTGGCGATACTCACTTCACTCTCGGCCCGCGAATTTCGGGCCGTCATCGAGACTTTCGCCGACCTCTTGGGACAGCACAAAGAGGTCATTAACCGGCTGAATGTCTATCCGGTCCCTGATGGCGACACGGGAACCAACATGTCGCTCACCCTGGATTCAGTGGCCGCGGAGCTGTCCGAACTGGGCGCAGAGACAGATATGGCGGCCGTGTGCAAGGCCGTGGCCCATGGATCGCTGATGGGTGCCCGCGGAAACTCGGGGGTGATCTTGTCCCAGCTCCTTCGAGGGCTCGTGGAGAAATTCAAATCCGCCTCGGCCATCACGGCCCCGCTCTTGGCGGAAGCTCTCACGCACGCCGACGTGCTGGCGCGTCAAGCCGTCGTTCGACCCATTGAGGGGACCATTTTGTCGGTGGCCCGCGCGGCGGCGGTGGGAGCGAGCTCGGCCACTTCATCCCTCGACGCATTGGTGCGCTCGTCTCGTGGCGCCGCGGCCGCGGCCTTGGCCTACACCCCCGAGCAGTTACCCGTGTTGAAGCAAGCCGGCGTCGTCGACTCCGGCGGCACCGGTCTTCTCCTTCTGATTGACGCTTTCTGCCACGTGGTGGCGGGCGACCCCTTGCCGCCGGTGCCGGAGCTCGAGGGCATCGTGGTGCACGCACCCGAGACCCTTCCCGGTCATGGTGAGGGCGATATTTCCGAGCTCCGCTACGAAGTGATGTATCTGCTCGATGCCGACGACGCCAAGATTCCCGCCTTCAAAGAAGTATGGGCGGGCATCGGTGACTCCATCGTGGTGGTGGGTGGCGAAGGGCTGTACAACTGCCACATCCATACGGATGACATTGGTGCGTCCATTGAGGCAGCCCTCGATGCTGGTCGTCCCCGCGACATTCGCGTCACGGACCTGCAAGAGCAGGTCATCGAAGAAAAGTGGGTTCGTGAAGGGGTGGCCGAGCAACTGCACGGCGACGAGTTGACAGAAGTCTCGGGACCCGCACCCACGACGGCCGTGGTAGCCGTGGTCGTCGGTGACGGCATTGGCCGCATTTTCCGTTCCCTCGGTGTCCGCACGCAGGTGCGCGGAGGGCAGTCGATGAACCCGTCGACGGCCGAACTCGTGGAAGCGGTGAGGGCCACGGGTTCACAGCAAGTCATCATTTTGCCAAATAACAAAAACATTCGTCCCGTCGCCGAGCAAATCAACGACCTCGTGGATATTGAGGTGCGCGTCGTACCCACGAACTCCATCGTGGAGGGCTTCGCGGCGCTCTTGGCCTATGACCCGGGTGCGTCGGTTGACGACAATGTCGCGGGCATGGACGACTCGGCCAGCGCGGTCATTGCCGGAGAAGTCACCCAGGCAGTGCGCGACACCGAATCTCCGGCCGGCATGGTGCGCGTCGGTGATTGGATTGGTCTCACCGGCACGGGCATTGTCTCGATCGCGGACTCCGTCGCCATCGCGACGACCAAAATGATCGCGGCGGTGATGACCGAGCAGCACGAGCTCATCACCCTCATCGAGGGAGATTCGGCAAGCGCGGCCAACACTCGACGCATTACCGAGTACCTCCACGAGGAGTATCCGGACGTGACCGTCGAGGTGCACCACGGTGGCCAGCCGCTCTATCCCTACCTCGTCGGTATCGAGTGAGCGAGAGCGCACCGCGCCCCCTTCGGCGGCTCGCCGAGGTCCCCGTTACCGCTCTGAAGTACGTGAAGGAAAAGCGCGCTGCGTCGTTGGCGCAGATGGGCATCGAATCCGTTTTTGACCTCATTACCACCTATCCGCGCCGTTACGTCGATCGCAGCGAGCAGATTGATGTCTCCGATCTCACTCTCGGCGACGAGGTGGCGATTTTCGCGGAAGTGCGTCGTAGCGAATCACGTCGCACGAAGCAGGGAAAGACCATGGTCACGACGCGAGTGTCGGACGGCACGGGCACCCTCAGCGTCGTCTTCTTTAATCAGCCGTGGCGCGAACGTCAACTTCAGCCCGGCGTCATGGCGCTCTTCTTCGGCAAGGTGGGGGAGTATCGCGGCGAGCGCCAAATGAGCAATCCGGTGGTCGACATCATCGTCGGGGCGAGCGGTGAGGAGCGAGACCCATCACGGGTGGGACGCATCGTCCCCATCTATCCCGCGAGCGGCAAGGCCGGATTGACGAGTTGGGAAATGGGTGGGTTCATCGAAGAGTCTCTGCGCCGAGCACCGCAGATCCTCGACACCGTCCCGGAGAGCATTCGTCTGCGCTATCGGCTTATCGACCGCAGTCGCGCTCTGCGCGACATCCACCTTCCCGAGGAGATGTCGCAGATTCGTCCCGCTCGGCGCCGACTGGTCTTTGACGAATTCCTCCGACTGCAATTGCTGTTGACCCTTCGTCGTCGACGCGCCGAACGCGACGCGGTGGGCATCACGCACCACCTCGATGTCTCAGATCTCGACGTGACGCCCGGGGAATTGACCACCCCCGAGGCGAGTCTCGTTCGCCAGTTTCTTGCGGGGCATCGTTTTTCTCTCACCGCTGCGCAGCGTCGCGCACTGACCGAGATGGCCGAGGACTTGGGGCGGGCTCGGCCCATGCACCGTCTCTTACAGGGAGATGTGGGATCGGGAAAAACCACCGTTGCCCTGGTGGCGATGTTGGCCGCCGTCGATGGGGGGCACCAGAGCGCATTGCTGGCGCCTACCGAAGTCCTCGCCGAACAGCACGTGGCATCTCTACGCCGTGACGTCGCCAATTTAAGTGTCCCTGACTCTCGCGTGTTGTCGGGGCGCCGACCGGTCACCGTCGCCCTGCTCACGGGGCGAGTCAAGGGCTTGGAACGTAAGCGCATCATTCAACAACTCGAAGCCGGGGCGATTGACATCGTGGTGGGAACTCACGCATTGCTGACTGATGACGTGCAGTTCGCGTCACTGGGTGTGGTGGTGATTGACGAACAGCATCGCTTCGGCGTGGAGCAACGGGCCGTGCTGCGTGACAAGGGCCGCACCCATTCACGGGCGGGTCGTGATCCCGACCTCCTCGTCATGACCGCGACGCCCATTCCACGAACCGCTGCGTTGGTGGCCTTTGCCGATCTCGACTTGACGGTCATTGATGAACTGCCGGCGGGACGCACTCCTATCTCCACGACCTGGGTGCGAGACAGCGAGGTCACGACCGTGTGGGATCGCGTTCGACACGAGGTCGCACAGGGTCGTCGGGCCTTCGTGGTGTGTCCACTCGTCGACGGGTCTGAGCGCGTCGAGGCGACGAGTGCCGTGAGCGAAAGGGACCGTTTGGCCGAGGGAGAGCTATCGGGACTGCGCGTCGGATTACTGCACGGACAAATGAAGTCGGTGGAAAAAGACCAGGTCATGGACGAGTTTCGCCGCGGCGATCTTGACGTATTGGTCGCCACCACCGTGATTGAAGTTGGTGTCGACGTGCCGGAAGCCACCGTGATCGTTATCGAAGATGCGTGGCGCTTCGGCATCGCCCAACTGCACCAACTTCGAGGGCGGGTGGGCCGTGGCGTGCATCCCAGCCACTGCTACCTCCTCGGCGATCCCCCCACCGAGGAAGGCGTGATTCGCCTCGAAGCGGTGGCCGCCTCGACGGACGGCTTCTATCTGGCCGAGGTAGACCTCGACCAGCGTGGTGAAGGCACCATTTTGGGGGCGCGTCAACGGGGGCGTAGTGACCTCAAGTTGGCGTCGCTGCGCCGCGACGCCGACATCTTGGATGATGCCCGCGAGGCCGCTAGCGCCCTCGTGGGCGACGGGTCGGATTTGTCGGCGTATTCAGATTTGGTTGACGAACTCAAATTATTCATTGACGACGACGAAGCCGTCTACCTCTTTATGTCGTGACGCGTCGCGTCGCGCCCACCGCCTAGCCTTCACCCGTGCGCGTAATCGGTGGCCTCGCGAGGGGTCGACAGCTGAAGGCCAAACTGCCGGCGTCGGTTCGACCGACCACGGACTATTGCCGTGAAGCCATCTTCTCCATGCTGGAAGCCCGCGGGGGCCTGCAGGATCTCGTCGTGGCGGACCTGTATTGCGGATCGGGCGCCATTGGGATTGAGGCCCTGTCTCGCGGTGCCGCGCAGGTGTACTTCGTGGATCACAATCCCGTCTGTCTCGATGCCGCAAAAACCAATCTCGCCCCCTTTGGGCTGCCCGGTGAAGCCCACTACGTCAAGGCGGAACTGCCCGCCTGGAATCCTCCGGCCGACCTTGATCTCGTGATCGCCGACCCGCCCTACGGGCCGCTTGACCCCGCCGCCTTGCTGCGCGAGGTGCGCGCGCCGCGCGTCATTATCGAAAACGATCGCTTCATGGCCGCCCCGGTGGGCTGGGAGGTCGTGAAGGAGAAGCGTTACGGCACTACCTTTGTGACCATGTTTGAGCGCACGGAGGACGAATGACCGTCGCCCTGATCCCCGGATCTTTTGACCCCTTTCACAACGGACACCTGGAAATCGTCGAACGCGCCTCGCACATGTTCGACGAAGTGGTGGTCGCGGCCATCCGTAATCCTCAAAAATCCGAGGCCATGTTCGACCTCGACGAGCGTCGCGACATGATTGCCGAATCCTTGGCTCACTTGCCGCGGGTGCGGATTGTGTCCATCGCCACCTTGCTGGTCAACGTGGCCAAGGACGTCAACGCCACCGCCATCGTGAAGGGTTTGCGCGCAGTCTCGGACTTTGAGAGCGAATTGCAGATGGCTCAGATGAACCGCTCACTGTCGGGAATCGAGACCGTTTTTATTCCGACGAGTTCCTCGCACTCGTTCATCGCGAGTCGTTTGCTACGAGAAGTTGCCCGTTTGGGCGGCAATGTGAGTAATTTTGTGCCAGCGCCCGTTGCGGCACGACTGGCGGAAAGATTTCCGGGAGGCAATTGATGTCGCGTTACGACGACTTTGACAACGAGTACGAACTCGACGATGACCTCGGAGCGAGCTACGCCCCCGAGCCCCGCCACGCGCGTCGTGACATGGAGTCCATGCTGGAGGCCGCCATTGAATTCGTCCAGACGGCCAAGCCCATGCCCCTCTCGAACACCGTGCGCATCCAGCGCGACGAAATGGTGGAGTTGCTGCTCGAAGTACGTGACGCCATTCCCGAAGAGGTGCGCCAAGCGCGCTGGGAGCTACGAGAGCGTGAGGCCCGCATTGCCGAGACCCATCAGGTCATCGAGCAAATGCTGGCCGACGCCGAGGAGCGACGTCGTCAATTAGTGAGCCAGGCACAAGTGGTACGTGCGGCGGAGGCCAAGGCCCGCGAGATTGTGAGCGAGGCCCACGAGGAAGTGCGCCGCATGCACAACCAGGTCAAGGACTACTACGACCAGCAGCTCGCCCGACTCGAAGACTTGCTCGACCGCGCCCAGCAGGCCGTCGCGAAGGGCCGCGCGCAGTTCGCTGGCCAGATGGACACCTTCGCGGATCAAAATGACCTCGCCCCGCACCTCGACGATGATCTCCCGCCCGCGGCTGCGGCCTACGGCACTATTGAGACCATCGTGGATGCGGACGACGAGATCTTTGACCAAGACGAGGAATAGGACGTCCGGGTGAGTTCGCCCTACCTCATTCCGATCGCGGCCCTGCTGCGAAACGTGCCCACCTCTCGGGCCATCAACTTCACTGCCCCGTTTGATGGGAAGCGCGAATTTGAGCCTCGCCCCGAAGGGGAGCCCGACGTGGCGAGTGACGCGCCCACGCGAATTGAGGGATCGCTCGCAAGCTACCCCGGGGGATTGCGCTTCGTGGGCACCGTCTCGGCGCCCTTTGATGCCCTGTGTCGACGCTGTTCGACTCCGATTCATGACACCTTGTCGGTGCTGGTCAAAGAGCGCTACGTCGAAGATATGCCCACGGATAACGATGAGGCCTACGGCTACGAGGGTGACGAGCTGGATTTGGCACCCTTGGTCCACGACGCCATTTTCTTGGAACTTCCCTTGACGGCACTGTGTAAAGAGGACTGTTTAGGCCTCTGCGCGCAGTGCGGCGTGGACCGAAATGAGTCGCCCTGCGACTGTGCGGCACCGATACACCCGCGGTGGGCTAAACTTTCCGAACTCCTCGGCGATGACTCGTCGGGAAGCTAGAACGTAAGGATCGACGATGCCAGTTCCTAAGAGGAAGATGAGTAAGGCACGCACGCGCGCCCGTCGCGCGTCGGCGTGGCGCTTGGAGCGCCCCAGCCGCTCCGTGTGCCCCCAGTGCTCGACCTCCAAGCTGCCCCACGTGGTGTGCCCCAACTGCGGTTGGTACAACGGTCGAGTTGCTATCGAGGTTAAGTAGTTGACTCTGCCCCTCGCGCTCGACGCGATGGGCGGCGACAAGGCGCCTGCCGACATCATCGCGGGTGCTCGTCGCGCTGTCGATGAATTAGGTCTCTCCGTGACACTGGTGGGACCACCAGATCGCATCGGTGACCCTCAGGGTCTCGACGTTTTTGCCTGCACGGAAGTCATCGAGATGGATGACGACCCGGCGCAGGGCGTTCGCAAGAAGAAGGATTCGTCCCTCGTTCGCGCGGCGGAACTCGTTCGCGATGGCCACGCCCGCGCCATGATTTCGGCCGGAAATACGGGGGCCACGATGGCGTCCGCCCTCCTACGTATGGGCCGCCTCCCGGGAGTGATTCGCCCCTGCATCGCCACTCCCTTGCCTAATCCCGGCCG
The DNA here is from genome assembly GCA_903924205.1 of uncultured Actinomycetes bacterium. Lineage (GTDB taxonomy): Bacteria > Actinomycetota > Acidimicrobiia > Acidimicrobiales > RAAP-2 > RAAP-2. Next base: position 334,799 of record CAIYAP010000007.1, on the reverse strand, counting down.
GAATCCCACGGTGATGGTCGATGCGGGCGCGAACGCCGAATGCACTCCTGAGATGCTCGTTCAGTTCGCATTGATGGGCGCCGCTTTCGCCACAGCTCGCTTCGGCACCGTGAATCCGACGGTGGGTCTCTTGTCGATCGGCGAAGAGTCCACCAAGGGAACGCCGTTGGTAAAGGAAACCCACCAGCTGCTCGCCGCGACCCCCGGCCTCAACTTTTATGGCAACGTCGAGGGCCGCGACATCATTCCGTCACCCGTCGACGTCATTGTGACCGATGGTTTCACTGGCAACGTGGCGCTGAAGACGCTCGAAGGGTCGATGAAGTTCCTCTTCAGCCAGGTGCTCTCAGTCATTGGCACCAACGAGGAGACGCGCGCCGCGGGCGATGTACTTTTCCCGTACCTGCTGCCCCTCGCCGGCGACCTCTCGCCGGACAGCCACGGGGGAGCGATGTTGCTGGGCCTCGAGGGAATTTGCATCATTAGCCACGGTTCGTCGAACGCCACGGCCATCATGAATGCCTTGCGGGTGGGCGCGGAACTATCCGATGCCGGTGTCGTTGACGCCCTGCGCCATGCCATTCGTCCCGCCTGATCAGGTAATACACGATTTTTCCGCGTATGGGCGGTAGAATGCTGTTCGACCAAGGAGGTATGCCATGCCGGCTGAGACCCATAATTCTGCCCCGCTGGACCGCGCCGAAATTCTGGCCCTGATTCAGACGAATTTGGCCGAAATTCTCGAAAAAGACGCCGCGGACATCGACCCGACCGCCTCGTTCGAATCCCTGGGAGCTGACTCATTGGCCCTGATCGAGATGGTTGAAGCGCTCGAAGAAGAAATTGGCGAGCGTTCCGTGGGCTTCGCCTTTGACGATGAAGACCTCGAAGATCTCCTCACTATTGCCGACGCGGTCGACTACGTCGCCGCCAAGCTCAACCTGAATTAGGCGGACTGCCGTTACGGCCGTTTCCTACGACCAATTTGCCGCTCGCTGTGGCCTCTCAGCGCAGTCGTCGACCTTGTCGACGGCGCTGACACATTCGAGCTACGCGGCCGAGCACGATCTCGAATCGAATGAGCGACTCGAATTTCTCGGTGACGCCGTGGTGAATCTGGTGGCCGCGGACGTCATCATGTCGACGTACGGCGATTTCAATGAGGGCCAATGCTCGCAAGTTCGTGCCCAGGTGGTGAACGAGGCCACCTTCGCCGAGGTGGCGATGGATCTCGGTATTCCTGAGTTCATGCAACTCGGGAAGGGTGAAGACAAATCCGGCGGGCGTCACCGCGCCGCGCTGCAAGCGGATGCTTTCGAAGCGGTCATTGCCGCCATCTACATCGACCGCGGATTTGACGAGGCCTACGAGTTCGTGGCCGACCTTCTCGTGCCGCGCATTTCGCTGGCCGCCACGGATCCGTCCGGTGGCGACCCCAAGACGCGACTGATTCAGTGGGCGGAGGCCCAAGGGCTTCCCGCCCCGGTCTACGTTGCCGTGGCGCACGGTCCCGTGCACGCCACCACATTCGAGGTCACCGTCACGGTGGGAGAACGCGTGAGCGCCACCGGCCGGGGATCAACGAAGCGAGCGGCCGAATCGGCCGCCGCGGCCGCCGCCTGGAGGAGCCGAACATGATGGAATTAGCCGAAGTCGAAGTCATTCGATCAATCATCTCGAGGGACTTGGTCGGAAAGAAGATCAAGACCCTCACCCTCACCACGGGGGCCGTGTGCGCCAAGCACACGTCCTCGAAAGCGTTCCGCGCCCTCGCGGAGGGCCGCACGGTGAAGACGGTGCAGCGCCTCGGTCGCCAGCTCATCATCACTCTCGATAGCGGTTCGGCATTAGTGGTGGCCCTCGGGGCCAGCAACTCGGTGACGCGCGCCGCGAACGCCAAGGTGGTCAAGCCCAAGCACACTCACGCCATCATCACGCCGACGGCGGGCTCTGAGTGGCGCATCGCCGACCCCGACGGCACGCTGCAAATGTGGGTGGCCGAACCCTTGGCGGCCGGCACCTCGGTGGACTTGCCTCGCCTCGCCTCGTTCATCTTGGGTGGTGACGGGCTGTCGCTGCGCCGCGCCTATCCGTCGCTGGCCTCGTCACCCATCGACATTTCGGTGGACCAAGTGGGCTCGGAGCTATTCGCCGCGACCATGAAGGCCGCAGACGCGCCGGTGGCCCTCGCGCTGGCCGATGAGCGCCTCTATGCCGGCCTCGGACCGATCTGCATAGATGAGACTTTGTATTCCTCGGCACTTCGCCCGGACCGCAACTCCGCCGGCCTGTCATCCATTGAACTTCGTCGCTTGCATCGCACCTTGACCGAGATCGTGGCCGAGTCGATCAAGCAGGGTGGGACTAGCCTCGAGGGTGGCTTTAGTGACCCCGACGGCAAGTTGGGAAATTTTCAGGCGCAGTTGCAAGTGACCGGTCGCGTGGGGGAGCCCTGTGGCCAGTGTCGCTTCGCCTTGCGGGGCGAAAAGGTCGGGGGCAGCACGCACGTGTTCTGCGCCAAGTGTCAGGCCTAGGGCGCACTTAGAGGGCTCCCGTCAAAACGGGTAGCCTCGCTCCCATGTTTCTGAAGCGGCTTACCATGAAGGGCTTCAAGTCCTTCGCCGACGCCACCGTTCTGGAGTTTGAGCAGGGAGTGACCGCGGTTGTCGGTCCCAATGGCTCGGGCAAATCCAACGTCGTCGATGCAGTGTCCTGGGTTTTAGGTGCACAAAGCACCCGCGCGATGCGCAGCGCGAAGATGGAAGACGTCATCTTCGTCGGCACGAGTTCACGTCCCGCCCTCGGCCGCGCGGAGGTCGCTCTCACCTTGGACAACGCGTCGGGCAAGTTGCCCATCGACGGTGCCGAAGTCACGATCAGTCGCACCCTCTTTCGAAACGGTGACTCGGAATACGCCATTAATGGTCAGCCCTGTCGTTTGCTCGACATTCAAGAACTGCTGAGCGATTCGGGTGTCGGTCGACACCAGCACATGATCATTGGTCAGGGCCAACTCGACTCCATCTTGAACAGCCGTCCCGAGGACCGTCGCGCGGTGATCGAAGAGGCCGCCGGGGTGCTGAAGCACCGTCGTCGCAAGGAACGCGCCGAGCGCCGTCTCGCCACCACGGCCGAAAACTTGGAGCGTCTCGGCGACCTGGTGCGCGAAGTGCGCCGACAGATGCGTCCGCTCGAGCGTCAAGCCGCGGCCGCGCGCAGTTACACCGACGTGGAGAGCGATTTGCAGGCAGTGCGTCGAGCACTGTTCTCCAGTCGTCGCCACGCCTACGAAGCGCGTCGCAGCGAGCTGGACGCCACCTTGCAAGGCGGCGCCAGCACCGAGCGCGAAAAGCGTCACGAGTTGGTGCTTCTTGACGCGCAGGCCACCCGGGCCGCGGCGGAGATGGCCTCTCGTCGCGAAGAAATTCTCGCCTCCACCTTGGGTCAACTTCAGGGACTGGGCGAACGAGCCCGCGGCTTGGCCTCGGTCATCGTCGAGCGTCGCCGTCGACTACGCGAAGCTCTCGATGCATCCTTCGACGAAAACGTCATCGCCACCCTCGAAGGTGAAGCCGCTCGGCTCGTGGGGGAGCAAGGCGAGATTGATGCGGACGAAGTCACTCTCGAGCCGCAGCGCGCTCAGCTCGCGGAGCGCGAACAGGAATTCGCCCTCGCGAGTGAGCAGTATGACGCCACCTGGTCAGTCGCATCGGCCTCAAATCCGGTGCACGACTTGGACGCGGCCAGGGCGCAGATCGCCACCTTGACGCGTTCGCGTGATGCGGCGCAGGCGACTTTTCAGCGCGCCAGCACACAACGCGATGACGCACAGCGTCGTGAGGAAGAGACCTTGTCGCGTCGCGACCAGGCGCAGAGCCAGCTGGCCGATGCCGAGAATCTCCGGGAGCAGGCTGCCGCGACACTCGCGGACGCCGCCGAGCACGTGACGGCTAGTGAATCCGCTCGCGAGGCGGCGAGTGTGGCCCTGCGTGACGTTACCGACGGCGCCGCTCGCGCGACCGCGCGTGCGGAAGCACTCGCTCGTGCTCTCGAAGAACTATCCGGATCGGGTGGCCGCGCCATCGTCAGTGGCCTCGAGGGTGTCCTCGGTGCCTTCCTTGACCTCGTGGACGTGGACGGCGGCTGGGAACGCGCCGTGGAGTCCGCGGCGGACGTTGCCATGGGCGCGGTCGTGGTTGATGGCCGCACCTCCGCCCGAGCCGCCCTTCAGGCCCTACGCGACAAGGGTGGACTGGGTTTGATTTTGCCGGCCCCCACTTCCTCGATGGCGCCGATTACCGCGCCCGTCGGCACGGTGTTGTTGCGCGATCACGTTCGACCACGTTCGTCCGCGTCGTCACACTTCACTGCCGTCCTCGACGCCCTCTTTGGTCGCACCGTGGTCGCCGAGAACTGGGAGAGCGCCATTGACGTGGCGGTCGCCCACCCGGAGCTGGTCGTGGTGACGCGTGAGGGTGACCGATTCGCGGGCAACGGCTGGCGCGTGGCGTCGGGCCGCGCGCTCGTGACGCGTAGTTCGGTCGAAGAGGCGGATGCCGCCGCGACCGATGCGCAGGCCAAAGTTGCCCCCGCCACTGAGGCCCTGCGCGCTGCCGACCAGGCCCTGCGCGCGGTTCGTGAGGCTCACCAGGCCGCACAGCTCGCTCAGGTGAAGGCCACCAACGACGTGGAGCGGCTGCGCCGCGAACTGTCGCGTGCGCAGGCCGATCTCGTTGACATTGCCGCCACTCTCGAAAAGTTCCGCGCCCAGGTAAGCGAGTCGCACGGCGCGGTCAGCCAACTCGATGCGGAGCTCGCCACCGAAACTGCTCGACTGCCGCAACTCGAAGCGGCTGCGGCCGACGCGGGTCAGCGAGCGAAGTGGGCGGACGAAGCGAAAGCCACGCTGGACGCCAAGCGTGAATCAGTGGCTGAACTGCGACGCGACATTGCGCGCCTCGAGTCATCGGTGACCACTCGTCGTCAGGTCAATAGGGACCGTCTCGCCGAAGTGGAGCGCCGCTTGGCTGGTCACGCCGCCGAGCGTGAAGTCGCCGCCGAGCGTCGTCGTCGCTTGGAGTTCGAACTCGACGCCCTGGGTCGTCTCGAACAGATTGTTGAGATCGCCGCCGAGGACGTTCGTACGAACCAGGCTGCCCTGGAGTCGACCTACCGTGAGCAGCTCGAAGCCAGCCGTGCCAGCGCCGAGCGCCTCGAAGAAATTCGTCGTCGTCGCGCCACGGTGGATGCCGAGCTCACGGAACTCACCGAATCCACGCGTCGCGCCGACATTGAATTGGCGGAATTGACCGTCAAACTCTCGACTCTGGCCGAAGCCGTGCAGCGCGACCTGCACGGCGACTGGGAAGTGCTTGACGAGCCCGTCGAGCTCGACCTACCCGACGGCGTGACCTTGGAGCAGCGCCTCGCGGAACTCGAAGCCCGTCTCAGTTCGCTCGGTCCGATTAATCCCTTGGCTCTCGAGGAGCTCACCGCTCTCGAGGAGCGTTATAAGGACCTCGACGCCCAGGTCGCCGACGTACGTCACGCGCGTCGCGAATTGCAGGAAGCTATTCGCGCCTTGGACGACGAAATCATGCAGACCTTCACCTCGGCCTTTGCCGACGTGAACGAGCACTTCTCGGCCTTGATTGGGATGCTGTTCCCCGGGGGACAGGGTCGCTTGTCGCTCACGGAGCCCGACGACCCGCTGAACACCGGCGTGGAGATTGAGGTTCGACCCATGGGACGAAACGTGCGCCGCGTGAGCTTGCTCTCCGGTGGCGAGCGTTCCATGGCGGCCCTGGCCTTCCTCTTCTCGACCTTCCGCTCGCGCCCCTCGCCGTTCTACATGATGGACGAGGTCGAAGCCGCTCTCGACGACGTCAACCTCCAGCGCTTCTTGTCGCTGGTCGCCGAGTTCCGCGATGAGGCTCAGTTGCTCATCGTGACGCACCAAAAGCGCACGATGGAAGCCGCTGACGCCCTCTACGGCGTGACCATGGTGCCCGGTGGATCCTCCAAGGTGGTCTCCCAGCGCGTCACCGGCAAGTTGCAGGCGGGTAGCGAGTGATCATCGCGCTGGTTGCCGCGCTCGTGGTGATCGCGGTGGCTCTGGTGCTAGTCCAGCGCCGTCGCCGTCGCCGTCGCCGTCGCCATCTCTTCATTCCCGTCGCGCCCCCGGCGGCGGCGTCAGAGATTTTGGTGGCCGAACCGGTTGCCATGCCCGACGTGGCGGCCGTCGAAGCGGCGACCTTGGCGTCACGGCTCGGTGGCGCGCGCGGCGTCTTTTCTCGTCTGCGCGGCGCGGAGGCCGACGCGGCCGTGCGCGAGGTGGTCGAAGAAGTCCTCTTGCGCTCGGACGTCGGCGTCACGACGACGACCCGACTCCTCGAGGAATTATCCACTGCGGGCTCGGGCGGGTCGTTAGTCGCCACTCTGCGTGAACGCCTCCTCGCGTCTTTCGTCACGGCTGATCGCTCCTTGTCGACCACCGTCGAGGCGGGACGTGTTCCCGTGTGGCTCTTCGTCGGCGTCAACGGCGTCGGCAAGACCACGACCATTGGCAAGCTGGCGTCTCGCGAGGTGGCCACCGGCCACCGGGTCGTCATGGCTGCCGGTGACACTTTCCGTGCCGCTGCCGCGGACCAGCTGGAGATGTGGTCACAGCGCAGCGGCGCCGACATCGTGCGCGGTGCCGAAGGCTCTGACCCCAGCTCGGTGATTCATGACGCCATCGAACGCGCGGCCGCGAAGGGGAGCTCGCTCGTCCTGGCCGACACGGCCGGTCGTCTCCACACGAATAACAACCTCCTCGATGAACTGTCCAAGGTGCGTCGCGTGGCGGATCGCAGTCCCGGACAGGTGACCGAAACCATCTTGGTAGTGGACGCCACCACCGGACAAAACGCTCTCAGTCAGGCTCGGCAATTCATGGCCGCCGCGTCGGTGACCGGCGTGGCGCTGACCAAATTGGACGGCACGGCTCGTGGTGGCATCGTGGTGGCGCTGGAGAGTGAACTGGGTATTCCGGTGAAACTCATAGGCGTGGGGGAGACGGCAGCGGATCTCTTGCCCTTTGACCCCGTCGAGTTCGTCGACGCTCTCCTCGCCCCCTAGCGGTAGCCTGACGCCACCATGTTTGACGCCCTCTCGGACCGCCTTGACGCCGTAACCAAATCCCTGCGCTCGAAGGGTCGCCTCACTGACCGCGACCTTGATGAGGCCTTAGGTGAAGTGCGCACCGCCCTCTTGGAGGCCGACGTTGAACTGACGGTGGTTCGGGCCTTTATTGACGCGGTTCGCGGACGACTCACCGGTGCTTCCGTCAGCCAAGCTCTCAGTCCCGGTCAGCAGGTCGTCAAGGCCGTGCACGAACAACTCGTGGAGATGCTCGGTGGCGAGACGCTCAAAGTCACCTACGCCACCCATCCGCCCACCGTCATTTTGCTGGCCGGACTTCAAGGTGCCGGTAAGACGACCACCGCCGGCAAGCTCGCCCAGTGGTTCAAGCAGCAGGGCCGTCAGCCACTGCTGGTGGCCGCTGACCTCCAGCGCCCCGCGGCCGTGGAGCAGCTTCGCGTCCTCGGTGAACGCGCCGGCGTCGAGGTGTATTCCGAACCGCTGACGCCCCTGGAGGTTGCCCGCAAGGGTGTGCAGATTGCGACCCTGAAGGGTCGCGACGTGGTCATCATCGACACTGCGGGTCGTCTCTCTATCGACGAAGCCCTGATGGACGAAGTGCGCCAGATTTCTGACGCCACGTCGCCGCATTACACCTTCCTGGTCATCGACGCGATGACCGGCCAAGATGCCGTGCACACCGCGCGGGCCTTCCACGATCGACTCAGCCTCTCGGGTCTGATCGTGACCAAGCTCGACTACGACGCACGTGGTGGTGCGGTGCTCTCCGCTCAGGGAGTGGTGGGCCGTCCGGTGGTCTTTGCGTCCACCGGCGAAAAGCTCGATGATTTCGACCTCTTTCACCCCGAGCGCATGGCGTCGCGCATCTTGGGCATGGGCGACGTGCTCACGCTCATTGAAGAGGCCGAACGCAAAATGGACGCCGACGTGGTCGGATCGACCGCTGAGCGTCTCATGTCGGGCCAGTTCACCCTGGACGACTTCTTGGCCCAAATGGTCCAGGTGCGAAAAATGGGCTCACTGGGCTCCATCATGAAAATGCTGCCGGGCGTGGGAAAAGATTTACGTGCGGCCGCCGATTCGGTGAACGACAAGGATCTCAACCGCGTGGAGGCGATCATTCACTCCATGACCCCGGCCGAAAGGCGCGACCCCGCCCTCATCAATGGCAGCCGCCGACTTCGTATCGCCCAGGGGTCGGGCACCACGGTGCCCGCCGTCAACAATTTGCTGCGCCAATTCACCGAGATGCAAAAGATGATGAAGCAGATGGCGTCGGGTTCCATGCCCAATTTGCCGGGTGGTTTGGGCAAATTGGCGGGCCGGATGCCCCCCGGTGCCATGGCCGGTCTGCCCGGTGCTGCCGGGCCACGTCCGGGTGGTTCCAGTGGGGGTGGAAAGAAGAAGAAAAAGGGTGGCCGAGTCACCCCGCCGAAAAACGGCTAATATTCACAAGCCGTCTGTGCGCCGCACGTGCGGACGAAGAAGTCGAGAGGAATCACCGTGGCCGTCAAGCTCCGTCTGGTGCGAATGGGTAAGAAGAAGCAGCCGACCTACCGAGTCGTCGCTGCCGACAGTCGTCGTGCCCGTGGTGGCGCGTTCTTGGAAGTCGTGGGCACCTACGCCCCGCGTGGCGCCAGCAAGGCTGACCCCGAGACCGTCGTGAACATTGACACCGACAAGGCCGTCAAGTGGCTCCAGAGCGGTGCCCAGCCCACCGAGCGGGTCGCCAAGTTGTTTGAGAAGACTGGCGTCTCCGCCGCCTTCCAGGCCGCGAAGGATGCCAAGTGAGCGACTACGTCGACGGCGACGTGAACGAGGTCGACGCGGCCAACGCCGCATCGCCCACCGCGGAGCGCGTCCTTGAGTACGTGGCTCGCCAGATGGCCGATGAGCCCGAGGCCGTTTCCGTCTCGACCGAGTCAACCCCTCGTGGTCTCAAGCTGAACCTGCGCGTCGGCGCCGGTGATGTGGGTCGCGTGATTGGCCGTCGTGGCCGCACTGCGCAGGCTCTGCGCACGCTGATCGCCGCCGCCGGCGCGCGTGACGGTGTCGCGACCAACGTCGACATTCTCGACTGATGATGGCCGCGGACCGCGGCACCTTGCTGGAAGTCGGCAAGATCATTAAAGCCCATGGCATTAAGGGCGACGTCTTGGTGCTGCTCTCCAGCGATCGCGTCGAGCGCCTCCATCAGGGTTCCATTCTCTTCACGTCTCGCGGTGACCTCACCGTCACCCGTTCCGCCATTCACCAAGGCGCGTACATCGTGAAGTTTGCCGAAATCGCCGATCGCACGACCGCCGAAGGGTGGCGTAACACCATTTTGTCCGCGGAAAAAGTCGTCGACGAGGAGGAGGGCGACGACGTCATTTGGATTGATGAACTCTTCGACGCTCAGGTGGTCTCCGCTGATGGCCAGGTCTTTGGCACCGTGGTCTCGGTGGAGGAGAATCCCGCGAGCGACATCTTGGTGCTCGACAACGGCGGCCTCGTGCCCCTCACCTTTGTCGTGGAGGTTGTGGCGAACGAACGCATCGTGATTGACCCGCCCGCCGGGCTCTTCGACGAATGAATATCTCCGTCATCACCATCTTTCCCGAACTGATCGACCAGTACTGCTCGACCAGCATCATGGGTCGCGCCCAAGCGCGGGGCGTCGTCCGCGTGACGACTTTCGACCCCCGCGAGCAAACGGAAGATGCGCACCGCTCGGTCGACGACACTCCCTTTGGTGGGGGAGCGGGCATGGTGATGACTCCCGGCCCCCTCCTTCGCACCGTGGCGGTTAATGACGTGCCACGTCCCCTGTTCGCCTTGACACCTTCGGGGCGACCCTTGACGCAGTCAGTGGCAAAAGAACTCGCCGCCCTCGACGGCTTCACCTTGATCTGCGGACGATACGAAGGCATCGATCAGCGCGTGCTGGACTGTTGCGACGGTGAAATCAGCCTCGGGGACTTCGTCCTGGCGGGCGGCGAAATTGCGGCCCTTGCCGTTATCGAAGCGGTCACCCGACTCATCCCCGGTGGCCTCGGTAACGACATGTCGGCGATCGAAGAGAGCTTCTCGGACGGACTGCTCGAGTACCCGCAATACACCAAGCCCGCGGACTATGACGGCCTCGAGGTCCCGGAGATTGTGCGTGGGGGACATCACGCGAAGATCGAGAGGTGGCGCCGCGCGATGGCGCTGCAGCGTACGAGAGAGCGCCGCCCCGATTTGTGGGCCGCGTACGACGTCACCGACGACGACCGGCGCGCGTGGCGCGAGGTATTCGGTGAGGACCTGCAGCCTTAGCGAACTCGCAGCGCTTGATTGGCGTGGCCGACGCGCTGCACGAAGCCCCAGAATTGCGTCCCAAAGAGCGGGCCCGCGGGCCAGGTGTAGTGCACGCCATCCGCGGAGCGCACTTGCACCCCGTGGAGGTAGTACGAGAACGTCCCACGGGGGCACACCAGCTTGTTCATATCGAAGAGGGGCAGGTGTCGTTGCGCCGCGAAGCGCTCGATGAGGTGGTTGTACATCGCCAATCGCGAGAGGCTGTCTTCGACGTAGTAGCGACCAAAGGCAGTTTCACCGGAATAGCTGCACGCGGACGTCACCAACATCATGGTGGCGTGCGCCGCGAGACTCTCGCGATAAATCATGTTCAAACTGTTCGTGATACGTGCGCGGAAGCTCGGCTCGGTGATGTTGAACATGCGATGGCCAATTTTTTGGTCGTGCGTCTCCCAGCGACCCGCGGCCACAATGACGACGTTGGGCTGAAGCTCGCTAATCGTGCGGCTCCACTTATTTTGTAAGGCCCACGTCCCGTCGCGACGAATGCGGCACTCGGGGTTCTGGAAGAAGAGCATGCCGGTCATGACGGGGTGCGTGGCGCCAATCACGCCACAGCCGAGCTGGGCGAGACTCAACGTACTGACGTTGGCAGTGACTCGCTGGTGATCCGTCACGATCCCGAAAGTGAGAATTTGTGAATCACCGATGACCACGGTGGTCACGGGCTGATGCAGGGGGGTGGGCTTCGCCAAGGTATAGGCCATAGGCGTCTCGACACCACGGGCCACGAACACGCAAGTCACCGATACCGCGGCAATCGTCGCCACGGATAGCACCGCGGCGAGGCGGGGGCGCGTCCAGGTGCGCCGACGTATGGGAAGTTCCAGGAAGTAGTAACTGACGAGCGTGACCACGATGGTCACGAGCAGGCGCAGGGCGAACAAGGTCCACGCCGTGAGTCCGGTGTGAAAGTGGTTGAGCACCGTGAAGATGGGGTAGTGCCAGAGGTACAGGCCGTACGAAATACGTCCGACGTAGGCGACGGGCCCCCAGCCGAAGAGTCGTGCGAGAGGCGACGTGGGTACCAGCGAGAGCGACGCGACCATCACCGCCACGGCGAGGGCCACCACGAAAAAACCCCACTTGAACATGAACACGCTGTTCCCGAAGGCCTTATAGGTCACCGCGAGAGTGAGCAGCAGGCCGGAAATGCCGGCCACGTGAAAGAGGCCGTTGAACTCGCCTGATGCCACTGCGGGCGTGAGGCGAATGACGTAGACCAGTCCGGCGATGGCGGCGCCGAGCAAGAGACCCTCGACGTGAGTGTCAGTGCCGAAGTACAAACGCGTCGTCGATCCGATGCCGGTGTAACCGGTGTTCATCAAGATCATGGAGACGACGGCCCCGACCCCCGCGACCGCGGTCACGATGAGGGGAGTGCGTCGAATGCGTAGCAGTGCGTAGATGACGAGCGGCCAGGCCCAATAGAACTGCTCTTCGATGGACAGCGACCAGGTGTGCGTCAATATCGACGGAGCCGTCAACGAGTTGAAGTACGTGGCGTGTGATCCCACCAGGTGCCAGTTCGAGACGTAGAAAATCGCCCCCAAGGCATCTTTGACGAGGTAGGGGAAATAACCCGTCGGATAGAGGGCGGCCCCGAGAATGGTGCTCGCTAGCACCACTGCTAATAGCGCCGGCATGAGGCGTTTAAACCGGCGAATCCAGAAGTGCACCGGACGGATAGTCGCGCTGTCGTTGAATTCCTTCAATAGCAAGGTGGTAATGAGGAAGCCCGACAAACCGAAGAAAACGTCGACACCTAAGAAGCCCCCGTGAAAACCAGGAATACCACCGTGATAGAGCAACACGAGACCCACGGCGAGGGCGCGCACGCCGTCCAGCGCCGGCTGATAGGTGAGCGAGTGGCGCAGCCCGTCCGGTCCGAGCTGAATTTCCGTCGTCGACATGATGGCCAGTGTACGACTCCACCTTCGTTGGCTCAGGCTCTGCGATTAGGCTCACGCCATGATTCGCGACCGCCGACTGTCGACGGCTTTCGTGGGCTTTTACGCCTTTTTGTCGCTACTCATCATGTCACCTCTCCTGGCCAGTGGCCTGCGCCGTTCCACGGTGTGGCCCGAAGGTGATGCCTCGATTTCCATTTGGGCGAACGGCTTCGTGGCCCACTTTTGGACGTGGAATAGCTCGCCCCTTTTCTCGTCGGGGGTGTTCGCTCCCCACGGCATAAATCTCTTGGCGAACACCACGGCCTGGGGTCTCGCCCTGCTTCTCGCACCCGTGACGTGGATCGTCGGCCCCGTGGCCTCATTCAACGTGGAGCTCTTTCTTCTCCCCGTCGTGTCCGCGGTGGCGATGCAATGGTCGCTTCGCCGACTCGTTCCCTCACCGATCGCACGGGGAATTGCCGGATTGATCTGGGGGTTCTCGCCCTTCGCCATGGAGGCTCTCTACTGGGGCTGGCCAAACTTTCTCTACTTGGCAACTCCTCCGCTCTTGCTGTGGGTGTCGAGCGAGTTGATACGTGGTGAGCTCACGGCGCGCCGTCTGGGAATCTTCACTGGCGTCATGATGTCGCTGCAACTTCTCATCGGCGGGGAAGTGGCCGCGATGTGCCTCGTCGTTATGAGCATGGTGGTGCTCGTGACCGCCCTGTGGTCTCTGCGCCAGCGTCGCCTTCCGGGTGATCTCACCCTGGCTCGCCTTGGTCGTTTCGTGGGGTGGACGTCGCTGGCCGGAGCCCCGGTCGGATTGTCCGCCGCGTTGTTCGCCCTCGCGGGCCCCGCGCATCTTCAATCGTGGGTCTGGCCCGAAGCGGTATTCAAGATTTCGGTACCCGTGTCGAGCCTGTGGAGCGATCCCGTCGCCTCGGGTGCCTTTCACCCGGGGTGGGAACCGGTCTACCCCTCCCACTTTTACTTTGGGCCAATTCTTCTCGTGGCGGTGGTCGTCTCGGCTCTCGCCGCGCGTCGCGCGCTGGGGTGGGTGAGCCTGGCCCTCGCGGCCATGGGCGTCTGGCTGATTCGTGGGGTTCGGGCACCACTTCACCCCTTCGCCGTTTTATGGCGCCTGCCGGTGGTGCACAACATCGTGGTGGGTCGTTACGTTCTCATCACGTGGTTCGCCGCCGCCATCGCCATGGCTCTGGGCGTGGAGAGCCTTCTTCGCACACTGCGCAAACGCCACGTCGGCGCGCGCACGTCACTCGGCCTCGTGGGGGCGCTCAGCGCGTTAGTGCTCGCCGCCCCCGCGCTGGCCATATTCCATGCGGGACCGTGGCACAGCCAGACGCCCCGCGTTGATCGTGGGCTGACCTGGGTGGCTCACCATGAGCCGGCGACTCCGGTGGTGGTGGCCTTTCCCTTCAACGAATCCTCCGCCGCCATGATTCAGCAGGTCGATCAACAGCTGAAGATTCGACTGCTGGGTGGCTGGGGCCCCCAGCCGGGTTACGACCCGTCGGAGATTTCCGCCGACACCACCTTGGTCTTCCTGTCCGAGCTTCGCACCCACCAGCCGACCGAAACCCAATTGCGAGAGATAGCCACCTTCTTTGCCGCCCATGAGGTCACCGACCTCGTCATTCCTCGCCGGGTGGCGACCCCTCTCGAGCGGGGATACCTGCAGCCCTACCAAATCGTGGCCGCTTTCAGCGAAATATACGGGGCGCCCCGCGTGGTGGCGGGAGAGTGGCACTGGGACTTGCGTCATGCTCCCGAGCTCGGAACGCCACTGGTGTTGGCCCCTAAGCGCTGGGAATACTGCGCCTGGGGGATTGGACGGGTGAATCCGGCTGCCGTTCCCGGCTGCGTACTCGACTCGAAGCGCTGACCGCCTTTTCCGCTAAGATAATCCGGCTGTCTTAGACGCCGAAGGAAAACCATGAAGCCGACTGACCTGATCGACCGCGACTCACTGCGCACTGACATCCCCACGTTTCGCCCGGGCGACACCTTGAAGGTCCACGTGCGCGTGGTCGAAGGTACCCGCGAGCGCGTCCAGGTCTTCCAAGGCGTGGTTATCCGCCGCCAGGGTTCAGGCCTCCAGGAGACTTTCACCGTTCGCAAGATTTCTTTCGGCATTGGCGTGGAGCGCACCTTCCCGGTGCACGCGCCCACCATCGCGAAGATCGAAGTCGAGAGCCGCGGTGACGTTCGTCGCGCCAAGTTGTACTACCTCCGCGATCTGCGTGGCAAGGCCGCGAAGATCAAGGAACTTCGCGACGTTTCGCCGGCGAAGTAGTACGTGGGCGAGGACGAGCTCGACGAGCTCGAAACCGAGCTCGAACTGCGACTCCTCGCGGAGTACAAAGACGTCGTGCGGATGTTCCGCTACGTGGTGGAAACCGAGCGGCGCTTCTATCTCACTAATGCCGTTCACGTCGCGGTCCTGAACCCGGCCAGTTCCTTGGTCGAAGTGACACTGACGGACGCCTGGGTGTGGGACATGTATCGACCCGTGCGCTTTGTGACCTCCGTGCGGGTGCTCACCAATCGCGACGTGAATATTGAGACCTTGCCCGAAAGCGACTTTTCGCAGTGAACCATGACTGCTGTCGGGGCGCTGGCTTCGGGAGCGATGCCGCGACGGCCGTGGCCGCCGCGTGGGCCCGTGGCGACTCACACGACACCGTGATGTTGACGGCCAATAATGACTATCGCGGATCATTGGTGGCGCGCGACATCGCCACCTTGTCGCATCTGGGTTCCCTCGCGCGGGTCATCATCCACGGTGACCGCCACGAAGCGGAGATCTGTCGCGATTTGGTCGTGGGGGTGGGGCTGCCTGCGACGCTCGGCGATGGTAGTCAGGTCGTCACGCAACTACGTCCCGCCGTGGCGTATCCGATCGAGATCTGCTGGTGTGACGAGAGCGCCTGCGAGACGCTGTCGCCCTAGGCCGGCTGCTGGGCGATGCGGTCGGTGGAAATCTTGACCGTGACGCGCACTTCGCCTTCGCGGCGATAGGGGTAGCTGTCAACGCCGAGGTACTTCTTCGCGAGACGGTCAATGACCTCGTCGGCACCATCGGTGGTGAAAGTGGTCACGGTGCCACGAATGGCAATCACCGAGTAGCTGTCATCGGGGTCGGTGAGCGAGATGGCCACGCGGGCGTCGGCCGCCAAGTTGCGGGCCTTGGCTCGGCCGAGGGCGGTGTTGATGACCACGAGGTCCCCGTCAAGTTCGACCCAGACCGGAGTGACGTGGGGCGCACCGTCGGGGCCGAGGCTGGCGACGTGGGCCAGCACCTGCTTGTCGAAGATGGCGCGAGCGGCGGGGGAGAGAGTGTCGGTCATCGTGAATCCGTTTCGTCAGGGCTAGTAGCGCTACTAGTTTGGCACCGATGACCATACGGGCCGATTCGAGGACTCGCTGCCCCGTATACCCCTCTATTTGGAAGTAGGACTCATGAGCAAGGTTCGCATCGAATCAGACACGATGGGCGAGATTGACGTTCCGGCCGATCGCTACTGGGGTGCCCAGACGGAGCGCAGCCTGCACCACTTCGCCATTGCTCGTGACACCATGCCGCCGGCCGTGGTGCGAGCCTTTGGCATCTTGAAGCTGGCCAGCGCCCGCGTGAACCACGCGCTCGGCAAACTCAGCGCGGAAAAGGCCGAACTCATCGAGCGCGCCGCTCGTGAAGTGGCCGACGGCACCTTGATGGCCGAGTTCCCCCTGCGCATTTGGCAGACCGGGTCGGGCACGCAAACCAACATGAACGTCAACGAAGTCATCTCGAACCGCGCCATTGAGATCGCGGGCGGCGAGCGTGGGTCTAAGACTCCCGTCCACCCGAACGACGACGTGAACATGAGTCAGTCGTCAAACGACACCTTCCCGACCGCCATGCACATCGCGGCGGCCTCCGACATCGTCGAGCGTCTCATTCCCGCCGTCCAAAGTCTCCGTGAAGCCCTCGCCGTCAAGGCGGAGGCCTACGCCGACGTGGTGAAGATTGGTCGCACCCACCTCATGGACGCGGTCCCGCTGACGTTGGGTCAAGAGTTCAGTGGTTACGTCGCCCAGCTCGACGCGGCTCTGCGCAACCTCCACGCCGTGTTGCCCGGCATCTACGAATTGGCCGCCGGTGGCACCGCCGTCGGCACGGGCCT
Organism: uncultured Actinomycetes bacterium; assembly: GCA_903924205.1. Taxonomy (GTDB): domain Bacteria; phylum Actinomycetota; class Acidimicrobiia; order Acidimicrobiales; family RAAP-2; genus RAAP-2. Next base: position 318,235 of record CAIYAP010000007.1, on the reverse strand, counting down.
CAACACCCACCCCGAGTTCGGTGAGCGAGTCGCCGCGGAGATTGCCGCACTCACGGGTCTGCCCTTTGTCACCGCGCCGAACAAGTTCGCCGCCCTGGCCGCCCACGACGCTTTGGTGTTTGCGCACGGCGCCATTAAGACGCTGGCGGTGAGCTTGACCAAGATCGCTGACGACATGCGCTGGCTGGGTTCGGGTCCCCGCAGTGGACTCGCGGAGCTGCGACTGCCGGAGAACGAACCGGGCAGTTCCATCATGCCGGGCAAGGTGAACCCCACCCAGAGTGAAGCGATGATCATGGTCGCCATTCAGGTCATGGGGAACGACACCGCCGTGTCCCTCGCGGGTAGCCGCGGCAACCTGGAACTCAACGTGTGCAAGCCGGTCATCATTCACAACGTGTGCCACTCCATTGATTTGCTCACCGATGCCTGCGACCGTTTCCGCGAGTTCTGCGTCGAAGGGCTCGAGCCCGATTACGAGCAGATTGAACATCACCTCAATAATTCGCTGATGCTGGTGACCGCGCTTAATCCCCTCATCGGTTACGACAAGGCCGCCCAGGTGGCCAAGAAGGCGCACAAGGAGCGCACCACCCTGCGCGAATCAGTGCTGGCGCTTGGCTTCTTGACCGCCGAGGAATTTGACCGGGCCATCAATCCGGCCGCTATGACCCACCCATGAGTCGCCGTGCACTGACCGAGGCCGAGCTCGCAGATGTGCTGGCGAGCCATCCAGCGTGGCGTCTTCAGTCAGGGCACTTGGTGCGCGAGGCGTCGGTGGCGTTCCCCGTTGCGAGCGCGTGGCTGGTTAAGCACGCCCCAGAATTCGAGCGGCGCCAACATCACCCCGTAGCGACCTTGTCATATGAATTCCTACGTGTCGAGGTGTATACCCACGATCGAGCCACCCTCACTACCTGGGACCGAGAGTTGATGGAATTCATCGACGACCACTGGCTCGTCGAACCGCCAACGTTGCATTCCGGTGATGGTCCGTAAGTGGGGTCGATACTGAGATGCTGCTTGTTGTTAAATGGTATAATGTTCGCTGAAAATAACTTTAAATTCATTAAAGTTCCTCAACGTTAACATTAAAGAAATTGCCAGTGAACTGGCTGAGGATGGTGAGTTCCAATGCGTCCGATGTCAGCATCAACACAGAGGGCAGCGGTCGAGTTGGGCCAACACCTTTGCACTTGGCGCAAGCTTCTCGGATTGACTGCCCAACAGGTGGCGGAGCGTGCGGGTATCACTCGTCAGACGCTTGCTCGACTCGAGCATGGACACGCCACAGTGGGACTTGACGTGTTCTTAAATGTGGCGCGAGCGGTGGGTCAGCTGGATGCCGTCGTCAAGGCGGCTGATCCGTACGAGACGGACTTTGGTCGAGCTCGATCGGAAGCGACGCTCCCTCAGCGTGTTCGCCACTAAGCGCCCGCGAGGAGCCACACTCGTTCGAAATACGCATTCTTCACGGAGGTGGTGGATCGATGGGGGAAGCGAATGTGTCAGTCGTTTCCGACTGCTACCTATGGCTATCAAACTCTAAGTAGGCGTCCCTCTGTGACGTTTCCCGTAGGTCAACAACCTAGAGCGGCAACCCCCAGAGGGCCATCCACTTCGAGAGGTCCTTTTCGACCGGAATATCCGAACCGAGAAAGGTGCGGATTTGCAGTTCAAGCTCGTTGTTGCGCATCTGGTTGGCCGCTGGAGCGAAGGGGTAGAAGGTCCCGGACTTCGCGAGATAGACGAGGTACGCCGGGTCACCACCCTTATCGGGGTCAAAGCGAAACACGCTGCAGAGCAGGCGCGGGCCGAGGCCCTTATCCACCAAGGTGCTGTGAACTCCGTGGGCGTTGGTCACCAATGTCGGCAAGTCGTCCGCGCGAAACACGGCCCACTCAAATCCGAGATCGTCGGTGGTGAAAGTCACGGCGCTGGTGGCGTCTAATTGCAGCAACTGGTCAATCTCGCTGTCGCTGCTGATAGTGGCGCCACCGGAGCCCTTCTTCCAGCACACCGCCGCGACCCCGCTGGGGTGAAGGGCGAGATTGGTCGCGAGATCTGGCACCGCCGCCGGCAACGCAAAGAGGGCGTCGAGATTCGGCGCGGATTGCTTCGTTCGCCCAAAGAGCGTGTCGCGAAGGCCCACTAGGCCTGACCGTTGAGGTCGCGCTCGAGCTTCATGAGCTGGTCAAGGCGGGCTTGCAGGCTGGGGTGAGTCGAAAATAGCGAGCCCAGAGATCCCTTCGCCAAGGCGGGGGTAAAGAAGAAGGCGTTCATGTTCTCGACGCGACGAAGATCCGTGGTCGGAATACGGGCCATGTCGCCAGTGATGCGCTGCAGCGCGGACGCGAGGGCCATGGGCTTACCGATCAAGATGGCGCCCGAGCGGTCGGCCGCGAGTTCGCGGTATCGAGACAGGGCCATCGTCAGCAGGTAGCTCACGACGTAAATCGCAATGGACGCCACCCAGGTGACGAGTTCCAAAAGGACCAGGCTTTCGCCATCCTTGTTGTCGCGGCCGTTCCCCGAGAGCATGGCTCCCCACATGGCCATGCGCGCGATGATGCCGGCCAACATGCCAACCGAGGACGCAATGGTCATGACGGCGACGTCGCGGTGGATGACGTGGCTGATTTCGTGGCTGAGTACGGCTTCGATTTCCTCGTCGGGCAAGCGTCGCTGCAAGCCGCGCGTCACCACGACCACGGAGTGCTTCGGGTTACGACCCGTGGCGAAAGCGTTCGGCATGTCCATTTCCGAGACGCCCACGCGGGGCTTCGGAATATTGGCCAGGGCGGCTAAGCGCTCGACCATGGCGTGTAGCTGTGGCTCTTCTTGGGGCGTGACCTCACGCGCCCGCATCGAATACATGGCGATCTTGTCGCTGAACCAGTACTGACCGAAAATCATCGCGAATTCGATGAGCACAATGCCCATGACGGGAATCTTGAGCGCGAAGAGCAAGGTGCCAATCAGGAGGTAGAGCACCACGAGGCCGAGGCCCGTGATGAACATGCGGATCGACAGTCCGCGGTCAGTTTCGAGGTGCTTCGACGACACGACTACTTCGCCTCCGGCAACTCGCCGGCCGTCTGGGCTTTGAGGGCGGCCAATTGGGCGTCCACGGTGCTGGCGGTGCTGGCGGCGTCGAGCTGGCGCTGGATGTCGTCGTGCTCACTCGTGAGATCGGTGAGGGCTCCCGAGGTGAGCAGGTCATCGAGGGCACCCGAGCGCGCCTGCATGTCCTGCACCTTGTCTTGCGCTCGCTGGAGGGCGGCACCCGCGTCGCTCATGGAACCGGAGATCCCCGCGACCGCTTCATTGATGTGCGAGGAGGCTTCCGCGGCGGTGTAGGTGGCCTTGAGAGTTTCCTTCTTCGTGCGGAAGATTTCGACCTGAGCCTCCAGCTTGCTGGTGGCGTCTTGCAACTTCTGCTGCTGGTCCATGACCTGCTGGTGCTGGACGTCGAGGCTGGCGAGCTGAACGGCAATGGCTTCGCGGCGCTCGAGAGCGGTGCGGGCGAGGGCGTCATTGCCCTGGGTGACGGCCTGAGCGGCCTGCGTCTGGAGCGTGTCGCCCTGGGTCTTCAGCTGCTGGGCCTGCAGTTCGAGACGCTTCGCGGCCGTGGCGACGTCCGCCAACGCGCGACGCATCTTGGTCAGGTTTTCGAGCTGCTGTTCGTAGGAGAGGTCGAGAACCTGACGGGGATCTTCGGCCTTATTCAGGGCCGCATTGGCCTTCGCTTTGAACAAGGTGCTGACGCGTTGCATGATTCCCATGGGAATACCTCCACTTTCGGTTCCCATTCTGCCCGCTAGCGGTGACACTCACGACGTTTTCAGGGTTTTCTTAAGGTGCGAGGTAGTCTCAGGTGCGGCCAACGGGGGCTCGCTGCGGGGAGATAGTCGTGAAAATTGGTATCGGAATTGATGTCGAAGCGCCCTTCGAGCAACTCCTGGCAACGTCGCGGGAATTGTTCACCGCCGGCTTCACCAGCCAATGGGCCAGCCAGATCTTTGGTCCCGACACCCTGACGACCTTCGCCGTTCTCGGCCACGCCATCCCTGGTCTCGACCTCGGCACGGCCGTGGTGCCCATTCAGCCTCGTCACCCTTCGATGCTGGGAGCACAGGCTCGCACTGTCCAGTCGCTGATGACGGGTCGCCTCAATCTGGGCATCGGTCTCAGTCATCAGATCGTGGTCGAGGGCCTGTGGGGCCTCAGCTACGACCGCCCCGCCTCGTACATGCGCGAATACCTCGCCGCCCTCGCCCCCATCTTGCGCGGCGAGGCCGTGTCGGTAACGGGCGAGCGTGTCTCGGCCACCACCATGGGCACCGTCGGTCCGAAGGACACGGTGGCGCCGCGCCTTCTCGTCGCCGCCCTCGGACCCAAGATGCTCGAGATGACGGCTCAGCTCGCCGATGGCACCTGCACCTGGATGACCGGTGAGGAGACCATTCGTTCCTACGTGGCCCCCACGATCAACGCCGCGGCCGAGGCGGCCGGCCGGCCGCGTCCCGACATCATCTGTGCTCTGCCCATCTTGGTGACGAGCGACGTCGCGGGCACTCGGGCCTTTATCGACCAGGCCCTCGCGGTCTATCCCACCTTGCCGAGTTACGCCGCCATGATGGAGCGTGAAGGGGCGACGACGGCGTCGGACCTCGCCATCGTCGGCAGTGCCGATCAGGTGCTCGAGAAGTTGGCAGCCCTGGCCGATGCCGGCGTGACCGAATTCTCCGCCAACATCATGGGTGTGGGCGCCGACCGTGAGGCCACGCTCGAGGTGCTGAGCCGCTCTAAGGCCTGAATTACGCCGGCAGGCGAGTGTGCTTGAACTCGTTGAGATCGCCCTGGTTCGCCATCAGCGTCACCAGCGAGGTGATGATCTGCGCGGAGTTGTCGTCGCTGACCGGCTCGGTCATGTAGCGAACGAAGGTGGCGTCGTTGCCGATGAGAAATGTCGGCACCCCGAAAGTGTCGACCTGTTCGAAGCGACGCTGCGCGGCCGCGAGGACCTGCGCGGGCCGTCTCGTGGCGACGTCAGATGTCACCGCGTCGACGTCCACGCCGGCGACCTCGAGCACCGGCACCATCTCTTCCCAGGTGTTCAGGCGAAGCGATTGGTGGTGCCGGGCGCGAAAGAGCCCCTCGTGCACGCTGGGGAAAAACTCGGGCTGCTGGTCGCGCACGGAAATGGAGGCGAAGAGAGCGAGGTGCTCACTGTCGCGTTCGGGGTTGTCCCAGACGTCACCCTCGCCCTCGCTGCGGTGACCCTGCGACAGCGTCCAGGGTTCAAAGGTCACGTCGAGATCGGCGCCCGCGCGCAGTGCCGCCAGCACGTGGAGGTGAATGTTCTTCGCGAAGGGGCAGCGGTAGTCGTAGTTGAGGGCGAAAGTCGTCATCACCGCAACCTAATGGTGCTCTAGACCGGGACGGGGACTCCACGCTCGCGACACACGTCCTTGTACGCGCACCAACGACACGTCCGCGGCGAGGGGTCGGCCGGAAATTCTCCGTCGGCATAGAAAGTATTGATGCGCTGCCAGACGGTGGCGGCGGACTTGGCACGCGCACTGACAACGACGGGTGACACCGCCACGTCCAGGGTGGAGCCGTGCGCGACGTAGAGGAGTCGAATGTTGGTCGGCAGCTGACCAATCTCGGCCTCGCATAACGCGGCGTAAATCTGGGAGTTGGCGAGGGCGTCGTTTTCGTAGCCGGCGCGTGGTGGCTTGCCGGTCTTGTAGTCCACGATGGTGATGGATCCGTCATCGTTCTGATCGAGGCGGTCCAGAATGCCGCGCAGGGGAGCATCGTTGATGGTCGCTGCGATGTTGCGCTCGACCCCAATGGCCTCGATGCTCGAGGGGTCTTCCATCTCGAAGTAGGTCTCCAGAATGGCGTCGACGTCGAGGCGCATTTGCGCTTCACAGCTCGCCCAGTCAATGTCGGCCTGGATGTCCTCGGTGACCTCGTGGGCAAAGGCCGCCTCGCGCAGTGAGAGGGCGGCGTCGTGGCTGCGCTCGGCGGGTGGCAGGTGAAAGAGGTGTTCCAAGATGTGGTGCACCACGTTGCCCTTGGTGGTCGCGACCGTGGCCGGTTGGCGAAGGCGCTCTACGTTCGAATACTGGAAACGCCGGGGGCACTCTTGGAAATCCTTGAGGCGAGACGGCGAGAGCGCGGCGGGCAGTGGTTGGTCAAAACTCATAGTGCTGACGGTAACTCGTCGCTGCGACATGGCGAGGTGACCCAGCGGTCGACTAGACCATCACCCGTGGCGAGAGCACCCCGAGTGAGCACTAACGAGAATTTGCGTCGTCAGACGCAATGGAACGGCGTCGCCGTGGGCGATGTCGTGGTCGTCGATGATGAGCGTGAGCGCCGATCCACCTTCACCTTCGTGGCGCACATCACCAATCTCACGACCGGCGACGAGTGGGTGGAAGTTCACGGCGGCAAGGCCAACGCGCAGCGAACTCGCTCGTTTCGACCCGATCAGATTTATCCGGCCACCGCCAAGAAGGGCTCGCGCATCGTGGGTCAGTCCTTAGCGGACGCCCCGCGACTTAACTGGGGATAAGTCCACGACGAGTGGACTGCTGGAGCGGGTGACGGGGATCGAACCCGCATGGCCAGATTGGAAGTCTGGAACTCTGCCATTGAGCTACACCCGCAGAGACGTCTCATTCTAAACCATCGACCGACCCCATTCGACATGGCGAAATGGCGACGTCGGCCATCGTCCTAGGCTGAGGGGCGATGGATACGTTTTACGAACGCGTCGGCGGCGACAGTTTCTTTGTCGACTTGGTGGACGCCTTTTACGTCGGCGTGGAATTGAATGAGAATCTGCGCCCCATGTATCCCGAGGATTTGACGGAGTCGAAGCGATTCTTGGCCCTCTTCCTCGCTCAGTACTTTGGTGGCCCCGCGGCCTACAACGCCGAGCGCGGACACCCCCGCCTACGCATGCGTCACGACCCTTTTCGCATCACGAAGAAGGCTCGCGATGCGTGGTTGACCTGCATGCTGAACGGACTCGACACGGTCTCTGACCGCCTCACCCCCGAGGACCTGCGCGACATCAAGGACTACTTGGTGATGGCCGCCCACCAGCTGCGCAACGCCTGACGGCGCCAGACGACGAGGCCGAGGCCGAGCAGAGCGAGCCCCCCTCGCACGAGGACGCCACTGTCACCTCCGGTGACGGGCAATGCGACCTCCGGCGCGGACAATGTGACGGGCGCGAGGTGGCCCTGCGCGCTCAGCACGCCCGAGGTGCAGTGCAGCGCCGGGTCAAGGAAGTAACCCGACGGGGCGTAGATCTCGCGCACGCACCAGTGGTGCCCACTCGGAATCGAGAGATCCACGTAGCCACCGCTTCCCGTCCGGGTGACTTCCCATAAGCCGTATCCCCAGGGAACCGTCACGTTCGTCGCGTCGGGTGCGGTGAATCCCGTGGGGTAGGGGAGGGCCACGAAGAGGGCGTAATACGCCCCCGGCACACCCACCGAGCGTGAGGTGGCGTTGAACTTGTGCAGTCGGATGACGAGCGACGAGGCCACCTCCGGTAAGGCCACCGTGGCATCCGCGTCTGAGGACGATTGCGTGACCGGCGCGGAGGTGCAGTGCAGGTCCGGATCCACGATGTATTCCGCGGGCACCGACACCTCACGTAGACACCACTCGTATCCCGCACGGACCGAGAAGGTCATCTGGCCCGTCGAGGAGGTGGTGCCCCGTTCGACGAAGGTGAGATCCGGGAAGGCTTCACTACCTTCGGGGGCGGTGGCGGTGGCCCAGGTAGGTGTGCCGCGCACATACAGGTCGTAGACCGCACCGGGGATGGCGGTACCCGTCTGCGCGCTGTTGTATTTCTCCGCCCGCAGCGTCACCATCGCGGGGTCATTGGTCACGTCGAGGCCGGCGGCGTCACCAGGGCCGACCCACACCCACTCTCCCGCAAAGGTCGCCAGAAAATTTGCGGGTGGCGACACTTCGGCGAGGAAGTAGTAGCCCGGCAGGAGGTCACTCCAGAGGCACTGGCCCTGCGCGTTGGTGGTGCAGGTGGCAACGTCGCCGTTGGCCACGTGTGAATTAGTGGGGTCTCGGGTGAGCGAGAACTCGGCACCGGGTAATACATCGTGAGTGCCCGAGTCCTGCTTCGTGAGCAGGAAACTGCCCGTGATGGCGCGGTCACCGTCTTTCGGACCGATGGTGAGAGTGATCACGTCATTCGCAACGAGAGTGACCTGCTGGTCGGGAGCACTGGCGTAACCCTCGGGCGCGACCTCTTCGTGAACGCTATAGGTGCCGAGGGGCAGGGGATCGGTGGGGCCCGCGAGGCCGTCATCTCCGGTCGTCAACGTGGCGACCACCAGGCCATGAGGGTCCAGCACCGTGAAGGTGGCGTCACCGGGTCCGAAGTAGGCCGCGTCATCGACGGTCTTGATCAGGGCAATTTGTCCCCGTGGCGTCCCCGTGGCGTTCAACGTCAATGCAGCACCGATCGCTCGTGGCGCGCGCGGCGTGGCCACGGTTTGGGCGTCCAAGATCAAATAGGTGGGATCAAAGAACAAGAGTCCCGGCACCGCAACGGAGGCCGTCGCGGCCGCCGTGATGCTGCTCGGGTCCTGCGTTAACGACGTGAAGTCAACGGGGGTAGGGGTGGCAGTGGTCACCACGCTGATGCTGCGCTGACCGTTGACGGTGGCGCCATTGAGGCGCAGCGTCACATTTTGGTCCGGAATGATCACGCCCGACGGACTGCGCACCGAGACGAGCAGCGTCCCGTGATCGCTGAGCGTGGTGCCGCCTCCGTCCAAGGTGATCGAAATGGACGGCGTGTCCGCCACGTTGCGACCGATCGCGACGAGCTGGGCGAGCGCCGTGAGGGCCCGCTGCTGCGCCGGAGACACCGCGGGAAGGGCCAAGCTGTAGGCCAAGGCGTCGTAGAGCAGTTTCGCGGCGACCGAGACATCATCGGCGCTGAACTGTCCAGCGCGACCATTGGCCATCCATCCGCGACGGGTGGCCTCCGAGAAGGCCCACCCCACGGCGTTCATGGACGTCATGGAGATGATGTTCGGAGGATCGGCCGGACTGTAGCGATACGCCCCGTGGGGGTACGACCCGCCGTGCGCCGCGGGCCAGGCGCAGAGTCCCCAGCCCACCGGCAGTGGCGAGCCGACCCACTGGCTGCCGTACCAGGTGGTGCGTCCATTGAAGGTGCCACACGCACCGTGATAGGCGGCGGGTGGCTGCAGGGAGGCGGAACAGGTGAAGGTCGCCCGTGGTTGTCGCAGCACCGATTCACTCGGGATGGCGGTGACAACGAGGGCGGCGCTCACGAGGCTGATGAGGGCGAGAAAGCGACGCACGGCGCACAAAATAGGGGACAGGTTTGCCGAGGAGAATGATGCTGGCCCTAGTGTCGCCACGTGAGCTTCATTTCCTTTGACACCCCCCGACGGCGACCCGCGCCGAGCGTCGTGGCGGGTGAGGTGCTGCGCCCCGACGACCTCGTGGTGGCGGTGAAGAACGACTGCGACGGCTGCGAGGTGCTGCTCAACAGCGACTTATCGTCGCGGATCGGCCGCCACGTCTTTTTTGTCGCTCGTGAATCGGTGGCGGGGCACGATGACGTTCTCGTCGACCCCGCATTTTTCGATGCGGCGGACGTGCCGTGGCCCCCGCTCGCGATGCTTCTCGGCGGCGATCCCCTCGAGATCGTGAATGAGTGTGTGCCCTTCGGTCCCGAACACCTCATCGAGACGCTCGGTCTCTAGCTCTGTCACAGCCCTGCGCCACAGTGTCCCTAACGAAAAAGGAGACACGATGTCGGAACGTGTTCAACTCACGATTAGCTGTTCATGCTGTGTGCGTCGCGGGACGCCCGATTGCGATGACTGTCTGGTCTCATTTGTCATTGATCGCAGTAGCGATGAGTTGCAGATGGAGCCTGATGACATGCGCGTAGCCCAGATGCTGGTGGCGGAAGGCCTCGTCGGCCCCTTGCGCTATCTCTCGGTCGTACCGGATTAGACCGGTAGCGTGGGTGGGTGGTCGATCACCTGCTCGTTACGAACGACTACCCACCAAAGACCGGGGGGATTCAGGTCTACCTTCACGAACTGTGGCGTCGTTTGCCCGCGGGCAGTACGGCCGTTCTCACGGCGTCGAGCGATCCTCAGTGGGAGTCATTCGACGCGACGAGTGGCGTGCCCACCACCCGAGTGCCGGCCGGCACCCTTTTTATGCCCACTCCCGGCGCGTTGTCGGCGGTCAGAGACGCGATTTCTCGCTATCAGCCTCGGTTGGTGCTGTTTGACCCCGCGTGGCCGCTAGGACTGCTCGGACCGCATATTTCCGTGCCCTATGGCGTCATTTTGCACGGTGCCGAAGTCACGATTCCTGGTCGCCTTCCCGTCGCGAGTCACACTCTGCGCCGAGTGCTCGCCGGCGCCTCGGTCGCCATCTGCGCGGGTGGCTATCCCGCCACCGAAGCCCAGCGAAACGCCACCACCAAGATGCCGCCACAGATCATGGTGCCGCCCGGCGTTGATGTCGAGCGCTTCGTGCCGCTGAGCGCGTCGCAGCGAGCGGCGGCACGCGAGCGTTTTGGCTGGGCACCCGATGATTTCGTCGTCGTGTCATATTCCCGACTAGTGCCGAGAAAGGGAATGGACGTGCTCATTCGCGCGTCCGTCGCCGCTCGCCGGGAGATCGCGAATCTCCAGGTGGTCATTGGTGGCTCTGGTCGCGACCGTGAGCGCCTCGAGAACTTGGCCGCCTCCACATCGGCACCCGTGAACTTTTGGGGTCGGATCAGTGACGAGGACCTACCCGAGGTGATCGGCGCCGCCGACGTCATGGTGATGGATTGTCGAAGTCGATGGGCGGGATTCGAACAAGAGGGCTTCGGCATCGTCTTTCTCGAGGCCGCCGCGTGTGGAATTCCCCAAATTGCGGGCCGCTCCGGCGGGAGTCACGAAGCAGTGATTGACGGAGAAACGGGCATTGTGCTGGATAATCCCCGCAGCAGCGACGATCTCGCACGTGCCCTCATTCGCCTCGCTCGTGACCCGGATGAACGAGCTCGCCTCGGTGCTCGCGCTCGTGAGGTCGCCACGCAGCAATTCTCCTGGGACTTCCTCGCCACGCACTTGGACGAGACTTTGGGGCACTATCTCACCTGAGGTCTCAATACCTTCTAAATTGGGTTCACACGAAGGAGTGTCCGTGAGTCAGCGCGCAGTCGAATCAATCTTGGTCAACGCGAAGCCCGAGGCGCTCTACGAGCTTGCCTCCGACTTTGCCAACTACCCCTCGTGGGTAGCGGACCTGAAGAAGGTCACCATCGTCGCGACGGACGAGTCTGGCCGCCCTCTTGACGTCGAATTTCGTGCGGCCGCCTTTGGTCGCTCCTCGACCTACACCCTTCGCTACAACTACGACGATGCCCCCACCACGCTGCGCTGGAGCCAGGTGTCGAGCGACCTCACCACGACGTTGAACGGGAGCTACACCTTCACCGCTGACGGCAGCGGCACGCGCGTCGCGTACGAACTCGAAGTTGAACTCTTCGTACCGATTCCGAATTTCGTGAAGAATCGGGCCGCGTCGCGTATCCAGACTCAGGCGCTGCGCGAATTGAAGGCACGAGCCGAAAGTCGCTCGTGAGCGGACCGGTCGTCGGCCTCGACGTCGGCGGCACCAAGATTGCGGCCGTCGCGATTAACGAAGAGTGTCAGGTCATCGGCGAGGCTGTCAGTCCCGTGCCGCGTGGCGGTTCGGTCTCGGTCAACGATGTTCTTGCCGCGATGACCCAAGCCGTGCGAGCCGTCACCGGCGGTGCCGACCCCGCCCGACTCGGAGCCGGCCTACCCGGCATGGTTACCCGCGAGGGAAGAATGACAGTGGCCCCCAACTTGCCGGCCGCCACTGGCGTTGACTTCACGGCGGAACTCAGTCGCATCTTTCCGTCGGCGAAAGTGGTCGTCGTCAACGACGCCGACGCCGCCACGGTGGCGGAGCATCGCGTCGGGGCGGCGGTGGGTCACGACAATGTTCTCATGGTGACCTTGGGGACGGGCATCGGCGGCGGACTCATTTTGGATGGCAAGATTCGCCGCGGCGCTCACGGCTTCGCGGGGGAAATCGGCCACATGGTGCTCGACCCCTCGGGTCCGGCCTGTCCTTGCGGCCAACGGGGATGCTTCGAGCGCTACGCCTCGGGCTCGGGCTTGGCCCGCCTCGCACGTGAAGCCGCGATGAGTGGACACCTGTCGTCCATCGTGACCGCCCTCGGCGGCGACAGCGAGGCCGTGCGTGGCGAAGACGTCGCGGCGGCCGCTCGCGGCGGCGATGCCGAGGCGTTAGCGGTTTTTGACGAACTCGGGTGGTGGCTCGCTCGCGGCGTGGCCAACCTCGCCATGATCATCGACTTCTCCCTCGTGGTGGTGGGGGGCGGTTTGTCGGATATCGCTGATCTCTTTCTTCCGGCGGCGCAGCGTCACTTGCCGGAACTGTGCGAAGGGTGGAGCTATCGCGCCCCACTGCCGATGGTGACCTCCACGGTGGGCACCCGGGCCGGCGCGCTCGGAGCCGCCGTCATGGCCGCTGATTTGTAATGCGGATCGGACTACTTCTCCCTCTTTTCACCGACACCGTGGCACCCGCGCGAGAGACGGCGGCGCGAGCGGCCGACATGGGACTAGATGGCGTGTTTGCCTATGACCACCTCTGGCCCATGGGTTCGCCCCATCGTCCCGCCCTCGCTCCCTTTCCCGTCCTCGCGGACATCGCGGTGAGGTACCCGACACTGGCGGTGGGCCCACTGGTGGCGCGCGTGGGCCTCACCAGCACCTCACACCTCCGCGGTCAATTCGCCGCGTTACGCGATACCGGCAGTGAGATCATTTGCGCGCTTGGTACCGGCGACTCGTTGTCGGCGGACGAAAACCGTGGCTATGGCCTGCCCCTCGACAGTGCGGCGCAGCGACGTGAGCAATTGGAGATATTGGTGAGTGATCTCGGACGCGACGGCGAGGTCTGGGTGGGTGGTGGTGGACCGCTGACCAATGCCATTGCCCGCCGTCACGGTGCCACGCTGAACGTGTGGAACACCGAGATAGATGAACTCGCCACACACGTGCATGACGGTCCCGTCTCGTGGGCGGGAGTGGCCCGCGAAGACCTCGACGCGCACCTCGCGGCTCTGGCGGCGGCGGGGGCCACGTGGGCCGTTTACGCGCCGCAGACCGACCTTGACGCGTTGGGCCTCGCTCTCAGTCGACGGGAATAATTGCCGGCATGCGCCACTCGCCGCTACGGGCGGGGCGCTGAGGGAGATAGAGGCGCATGGTGATGGCGAAGCTGCCGTCACCGGTGGGCAGCCAGTTGGGCTCCCCGCGGTCCGTGGGGCCGAAATTCAGTGACAGCGATCCGTCCGCGTCGACTGAGAGGGCGTCACGACTCGAGAGGCAGTATCGCTCGTGGTCGTGGGGAATGAAAAAGCCCCGCGCGTCATACACCGTGGCTGACCAAAATGCGTCAACCGGCGGTAACTGACCGGGTGCAAAAGTGATGCGGTAGCGACGAGTGCCGTCAAGAGGAGCACCCGAGACGTCGACCGAACAGGTGGGATACAGCGAATCTTCCGGCGGGTTAGCGCCGAGCCCAAACATGGCGATGAGGGCGCGACGTTCGTACGAGTTTCCCCACGTGCCCGTGCCATCACGCAACGTCATCCAACCATCCTCGCGGGGCAGCAGCGCCGACGACAACTCGAGGAGCTCGCTCTGTGCACGCGCGCTGGCGCCATCCCACGCGGCCTGGAGGGTGGCGGGCAAGTCGTCATAGGTGACCGCAATCCCCGGCTGCACGCCCACGCGCGAGATGCGCTGAAGCACCACGTGGTCGCTGTCGTGCGTGGCGTGTCGCGCCAGCAGCTGGTGCACGAGATCGACGACGTCTTTTCCGCTCATCGCCATCACCGTTTTCAGTGGCGATCGAGCGGGAGGATCAAGCAGGGGCAGCGGCGTCGCCACGTCGCCGTTTATGCGCGTCAACGTGAGCTCGTCTTGCAATTCATGTTCGTCGTGGAGATCGTCGCTACGAATTTCGATGCGCGTCAGCGCCCACACCAGTGAGGTGGGACAGTCGATGCGTCGCACGTTCGCGGGGAGCTCCCCGCCAAACGAAGGGTCGCACAGCGCCACCGTGACCGCATCGCTACCCGTCGCGCGCGAACCCACGGCCGCGAAGACGTCGGTCCACTGGTCGTAGAACATGATGGACACGTAGCGGCCGTCGGTGGCGGGTAGGTGCACCAGGACGGGCTCGTCGGCAACGTCCAGCCACGCGGAGGAATACAGGGTGTCGCGGTTGGGACGCACCACCGTGCGAAAGGTGGCGCTCGGCATGTCGCGTACGTGATGCCACTGATTGTGTGAACCCACCGGATCGGTGCCGAGACTGGCCCGACGGGTGAGGTCCATGACCACGAGGGGGAGAAGGTAGATGTAGGCCTCGGCCGCGAGGGACAGTTCGTCGTCGTGCGTCACGCTGTGACGATACCTAGGCGCGCTCAGCCGCTCGGCACCACGCGTCATACGCGAGGTCGAGGAAGAGTGGGTCGTCAGGCTCGAAGCTCTGTGAACTCGTCCACATCTGGGCGTAATCGTCGAGTGACCCAATGAGGCCCGTGGCCAACGCGGCCCCGCCGGCCGCGCCGCGAGCGGTGGCTTCGAGCGAGGAACTACGACGAACCACCAGCCGCGACGCGGTGGCCTGCACGGACATCAGAAGGTCGCTCGCGGCCGCGCCACCGTCGGCGCGAAGTTCGCGGACCGCCACGCCGGCGGCGGCAAAGGCGTCAGTCATCGCGCGGACTTGAAAAGCCAGGGCTTCGAGGGTCGCCCGCGCGAGGTGCTCGCGCGTCACACCGCGCGACAACCCCATGATCGTGCCACGAGCATCACTGCGCCACTGCGGTGAACCCAGACCGGAGAAGGCCGGCACAACACTCACCCCAGCACTGTCAGCGACGCGCGCGGCCAGTTCGTTGATCTCGGCCGACGAGGAAATAATGCCGAGCTCGTCGCGCAGCCACTGAATGGCGGCGCCGGCGACGAAGGCGGACCCTTCGTAGGCGTAACTGAGGGGGCCGTGGATGCCGAGGTCCCACGCAATGGTCGTAATGAGACCCTCCTGCAGGGCGGGCACCGTGTCGCCGGCGTGCGCGAGGAGAAATGATCCGGTGCCGTAGGTGGCTTTGGCCAGACCGGGATGCAGCGCAGCGTGACCAAAGAGGGCGGCTTGTTGGTCGCCCATGACGCACATGATGGGTACCCCGCGCAGGGTGGAGAGCGCAGGGTGCGAGACGTCGCCGAAATGGTCGATGGAGGGGATGATGTCGGCCACAAAGTCCAGCGGAACGTTGAAGAGTTCGGCGAGGTCGGGACACCAGTCGGCACTCACGAGATCCACCAGCAAGGTGCGTGAGGCGTTGGAGGGTTCGCTGAGCCAGCGACCACCCTGGGCGCCACCGGTGAGCAGCCACACGATGAAGGTGTCGATGGTGCCGAGGCCCGGTTGCTGCGCGTGTTGCAGTGCGCCATGGGCAATCAGCCACGACATCTTGGTCGCCGAGAAGTACGAATCGGCCACCAGCCCCGTGCGGTCACGCAACATGGGCTCGATACCGTTGGCTCGCAATTGATGGCAGTGATCACTGGTACGTCGGTCCTGCCACACGATTGCACGAGTGTCGTGCGTGTCCGCACGTCGATCGATGGCGACGGTGGTTTCACGTTGATTGGTGATGCCGAGGGCGCGCACGTGATGATGGTTGTCGCTCGTCCAGGTAGCGATCTCGCTGAGCACTTCCAGCGTGATCACGCTCAGCTCATTGAGGTCGTGCTCCACGTACGCCGGCGCCGGAAAGTGATTGGTCAGTGTTCGATACGAGCTCGCTAGCTCCTCGAGTTCGGGACTAAAGGCGATGGCGCGCACCCCGGTGGTACCGGCGTCTAGGGCAATGACCACATCCATGGGGCGAAGGCTACAGAGCGAGCCAGGGGGAGTTTCTCTAGACGGCGTAAGGGCTTTCGAAAAAGGTTTGACAAGGATGTAATTACACTGCTGTAATGGCACAGCATCTTGCGACGGGTTGTGGTGGGGACCACAACATGTTGTGGCGATGTGGAGGGACAGCCGTCTACTCTGCAAGCCCACGAACGTTGTCGGATGCCTTAGTTCGCAGTGTCGGAATCATCATCAGGGAAGAGGAAAATAATCATGGCAATCGCACCGCAGCGACTCTCAATCGGCCTTCGTCGCTACTTCACGACGGCGGATCGTCACCCGTACGACGAGATCACCTGGGAGCGTCGCGACGCTCGCATCACGAATTTCCGTGATGGCTCGGTGGCCTTCGAACAGCTCAACGTCGAGGTTCCGACCTCGTGGAGCCTGAACGCGACCAACATCCTCGCCCAGAAGTACTTCCGTGGCACCCTCGGTCTTCCCGAGCGTGAGACCAGCCTTCGTCAGGTGGCCGACCGCATCGTCGACACCATCGCCAACTGGGGTGTCGAGGGCGAGTACTTCGCCGATGAGGAAGAGGCCGAGACCTTCCGCGCCGAACTCAAGCACCTCCTCATTACCCAGAAGGCCGCGTTCAACTCACCGGTGTGGTTCAACATCGGCGTTAAGGATGTTCCCCAGCAGGGCAGTGCGTGCTTCATCCTCGCGGTGAAGGACTCCATGAGCTCGATTCTCAACTGGTACACCGAAGAAGGCGTGATCTTCAAGGGTGGATCGGGCGCGGGCGTGAACCTCTCAAAGATTCGCTCCAGTGCCGAAATGCTGCAGGGCGGTGGCACCGCCAGCGGTCCCGTCAGCTTCATGCGTGGCGCGGACGCCTCGGCCGGCACCATCAAGTCGGGCGGTAAGACTCGTCGCGCCGCCAAGATGGTCATCTTGGACGTGGACCACCCGGACGTCGAAGAGTTCATCTGGTGCAAGGCCCGTGAAGAGAAGAAGGCCCGTGCGCTGCGGGACGCCGGCTTCGACATGGACCTCGATGGCAAGGACATCACTTCGATTCAGTACCAGAACGCCAACAACTCGGTGCGCGTCAGCGACGAGTTCATGCAGGCGGTCGTCAATGATGGTGACTGGAACCTCACCGCGCGTACCGATGGCCGCACCGTTCGTGCGGTGAAGGCCCGCGAGATCTGGCGCGAGATTGCCCAGGCCGCGTGGGAGTGCGCCGACCCGGGTCTGCAGTTCGACACCACCATTAACAAGTGGCACACCTCGAGCAACACTGACCGCATCAACGGTTCGAACCCCTGCTCGGAGTACATGCACATCGACAACTCGGCGTGCAACCTCGCCAGCCTTAACCTCATGAAGTTCCTGCGCTCTGACGGTCGCTTCGACATCACCGCCTTCAAGGCGGCGGTGGAAGTTGTCTTCACCGCCCAGGAAATCATCGTGGGCGCCGCCGACTACCCGACGGAAGAGATTGGCAAGAACTCGCGTAAGTTCCGTCAGCTCGGCATTGGCTACGCCAACATCGGCGCCCTGCTCATGGCCTCGGGTCTGCCGTACGACTCCGATGAGGGCCGCGCCTGGGCCGCCGCCATTACCTCCATCCTCACCGGCCACAGCTACGCCACCAGTGCGCGTACCGCCGGCCGCCTCGGTGCTCACGAGGGCTACTACGAGAACGTCGAGCCCATGCTCAACGTGCTCGCCATGCACCGTGACGCCTCGCGTCAGATCGACGCCTCGAAGGTGCCCGCCGACTTGCTGGCCGCCGCGCAGCAGGTGTGGGACGACGCCGTGGAACTCGCCGCCAAGTACGGCGTGCGTAACGCGCAGGCCTCGGTGCTCGCGCCGACGGGCACCATTGGCCTGCTTATGGACTGCGACACCACCGGCATCGAGCCCGACCTCGGTCTCGTGAAGTTCAAGAAGCTGGTGGGTGGTGGCAACATGGCCATCGTCAACCAGACGGTGCCGCGTGCGCTCGAGAAGTTGGGTTACACCCCCGAGCAGATCACCCGCATCACGGACTACATCACCGCCGAGAACACCATTTTGGGTGCGCCGGACCTCAAGGTGGAGCACCTCCCGGTCTTCGCCTGCTCCATGGGTGACAACACCATTCACTACCTCGGCCACGTGAAAATGATGGGTGCCGTTCAGCCCTTTATCTCCGGTGCGATCTCCAAGACGGTGAACATGCCCGAAGACGCCACCGTGGAAGACATCGAGCAGCTGCACCTCGACGCGTGGAAGCTCGGCATCAAGGCCGTCGCCATCTACCGCGACAACTGCAAGGTGGCCCAGCCGCTGCAGACCATGAAGAAGGGTGACAACCTGAACGACGCTCCCGTCGCCGTGGGTGAGAACCCCGTCGTGGCGGATCTGCAGGCTCAGGTCTCGCGCCTCGAGAAGGAACTCGCCGTGGCCAAGGTCAACGACGGGGCCATCTTGGTGGGTGCCGTTCGTGAGCGCCTCCCGCGTAAGCGCACCTCGACCACCTTCTCCTTCCGCGTGGCGGACTGCGAGGGCTACGTCACCATCGGTGAGTACGAGGATGGTCGTCCGGGCGAGCTCTTCGTCAAGGTGTCCAAGCAGGGTTCCACCCTCGCGGGCATCATGGACGCCTTCTCGATCGCCGTCAGCCTCGGCCTCCAGCACGGGGTGCCACTGTCGACCTACGTGCGCAAGTACGCGAACATGAAGTTCGAACCGTCCGGCATGACCGACGACCCCGACCTTCGTATCGCGACCTCGCTGGTGGACTACATCTTCCGTCGCTTGGCCTTGGACTACTTGTCCACGACCGAGCGCGAGGACCTGGGCATCTTGTCGGTGGGCGAGCGCATCCAGCCCACGCTGCCGACCATTGCCGAGCAGGCCACGGTGAACCGCAACCTCGAGAGTGCTCCGGTGGTCGAGACGAAGCCGGTGGCGGTCACGCCGAAGGCCGAGACCATCGCTCGCGCCCCGCAGTCCGATGCACCCATGTGCTACTCCTGCGGTAACTCCATGCAGCGTGCGGGCTCGTGCTATGTGTGCAGCTCCTGCGGCGCCACGAGCGGCTGCAGCTGATTCACCCCGATTGAGCAAAAATCCCCGGGCGTTGCCCGGGGATTTTTGTCATCTCGGATGAACTAGATCTCGCGACGAAAACGCGAGCGCTGACCCACCACTTCGAAGCCGACTGATTCGTAGAGGGCGATAGCGGCGGGATTATTGAGGTTGACGTTGAGCCACGCGTCCGGCTTTCCGAGTGCGCCCAGTGCGTGGACCGCATGGGTCAACAGTTGCCGACCTACTCCTTGACGGCGTGCCGCGGGAATGACGCCCATCTGCCAGATCTGGTCATCGTCAACCAAGACAAAGCCGAGCGGAGTTCCGCTCTCGTCGAGCGCGACTCGTGACCACTCCCGATGGAACTCCTCGCTCTCCACCTGATCGGCGATCCATTCTTCCTGCGACGGGTCAGGGAAACCCGGACGCTCGCGAAACGACCCCTGATACGCGGCGAAGAAGAGGGGAGCGTTGTCGTCGGTCCACGGGTGAGTGGGGTTCGAAAAGTCCACGGGCACCATGCCGTGCGTGGGGCGGCTCATGACGTATTCGCTGAAGAACTGTTCGCCCGCCGGAGAGAACGCGTCGGTGGTGCGAGGGTTAACGGATTCGCAGCGAAAAATCTGTACGCGTCGTGTTGACAGTGTCTCGGCGGCGGCAAAGATCTCCGTCGCGATGTCGCCCGTCACCGTGGGGAGAATGAGGAGCGAAAAGAACGCGCTGTCGTCACTCTCGTGCGTGAGAGCCAGGGCCGCTACCAGCTGTTGCGTCGCGTCACGGCACAAGATGAGGGCGTCGTCGGGAAAAAGCGCCGCCGCAAAATCAGGGTCGAGCAGCTGGGGGAGACCCCCGTGAGCGTCAAGGCACTTGGCGGCCAGCTTGTCGAGTGCGACGCGCTCGTCAGGGGTGGCTCGTCGAGTGATAAAGGCAGAGGTCATCGAGCCAACTTAGCGAACGGCTTTTTTGATTCTTAGCCGCGGGTCCACTGGGCGACGCTGGGGTATACCCACCACGCGAGATACACACCGAGGAGGAGGGCCGCCGCCACGAGCAGTTGCCGAGCCAATGAACCAGGGACCTCGCGACGCCGGCGTCTCACCCAGTCCTCGCCACCGTGCCGCAGCGTCTCGCCCAGATGCCCGAGTACGTGGATGGTGGTGGTGCCGAACCAGAGAACGAAGCTGGCCTTATGAATGAGCATGAGCTGGTCGTAATGCCCGCTGTGATGCCAGAAGTAAGCGAGAAGGCCTGAGCCCATCAACGACGCCGTCAGCACCACTTCGACCGGGCCGAGGAGACGCAAAATGAGGTGCGGTGCGCCTCGCTCGACGTAATCATGATCACCGGTGTAATAGCGCACAAAGCGATACACGGTGGCGGCGACCTTCACCGTGAGCGGGGGCACGAGTGCCAAGCCAATGGCAATGTGCCAGGTCAAGAGACGTCCGAGCTGCAGCAGGGTGACGCCTTCGGCAGCGAGCAACAGGAGAAGCGCTATCGCGGTCGACGAGGTGAGTCGAGTGTTTGCTGATGGACGTTGACGTCCGGTCAGGGGGCGATGAATGACGCGCGACATGACCTCGAGGCTAGAAGACCTGATGAGGGACTAAATGAGAAAGCGATGAATTTTCACCTAATTCTTAAAAGGGGAAAGATGCTAGTAAGGGTGCATGGCTCGCCGCCCCTCCACCGACTTGCTGCACGATATTGCTCCCGACGTGGAGCGACTGTTTAATCGCCACCTTGACAGTGCGCGCGGCTGGTATCCCCACGAAATCATTGATTGGGGTCAGGGTGAGAATTTCGCCGATCGTCCGTGGAGCCCGAACGACTACGACTTGCCGGCCGGGGTGCGTAGCGCAATTTACGTGAACTTACTCACCGAAGACAACCTCCCGTACTACACCAACACCTTGCTCAGCCACTCGCCGGCGGGTCACCCCCTACGGGAGTGGAACCGGCAATGGACGATGGAAGAAAATCGCCACGCCATGGTGATGCGTGACTGGGTGCACATCTCGCGCTGTATCGACCCCACGCTGCTGGAAGATGGACGTCGAGTCCAAATGCAGCGCGGTGAGGTTCCTCAGCCCGCCACGCTGGCCGAATTGATCAGTTACGTCGCCTTCCAAGAGCGGGCGACGCAAATCGCACACCGCAACACCGCGGCTCGCCTGCCCAAGGATGACAAGATGGGTCGCCTCGTGCTCGGCACCGTTGCCGGAGATGAGACCAAGCACTTCATGTTTTATCGCGACTTGGCACTCGCCGCCTTTGCCATCGATCCCTCCGCGATGATGGTGGCCGCCGCCCAGCAAGTTCGCGCCTTCGCCATGCCGGGGACGGGTATTCCGGGATTCACGCGCCACGCCGTTCGCATCGCCCGAGAGAACATCTACGGCCTGGGCCAATTTCTCCATGACGTCTTGGAGCCCGTGCTGGGCGTGTGGGACGTGGGCCACCTGGAGAAGCTGACCAGCGAGGCCGAGCACGCCCGTGAGGACCTCATGGGCTTCATCGACAAGATTGGTGAATCGGTGTCGCGTCTCACCAGCCGCGCCGCCGAACTTGCGGCCACGTAATTCTCATTTCTCCACCCTCGCTGGGTAAGGTTTGAGGGTGAGTCAGAGTCCCCCCACCCTCTCGGTGCGACAACGCCATCTGGCGGTGCTGTCGCTGTACGGGTGTGCCGGACTCGTCGTGATGTGGCACATCTTGTCGGCGGGAATCTCGCAGTACACCGTGTATCCCGCCGCGGACCCGTCGATGCCGATCTGGGCGTTGGGGTATTACGCCCACGCCATCGCGCACCTGCAGAATCCCTTCTTCACTCACCTCATTAATGAGCCCACTGGATACGCCACGATGATCTCGACGCCCCTGTGGTCGCTGGCGATGGTCCCGGTGACCTGGCTAGTCGGTCCCGTGGTGTCGTTCAACATCCTGTTGTTCGTCTTGCCGGTGGCGAGTGCCTACGTGATGTTCCTCGCGATGAGACACTGGGTGTCGAGCGACGTGGTGTCCGCGCTGGCCGGTCTGATGTGGGGTTTTTCTCCCTTCGCGATGGCGGCCAACCTTCTCGGGTGGATCAACTGGACAACCGCCTTGACCTTGCCCCTGCTGCTACTTCTGGCGACTGACCTGTGGGTCTTGCGGCGCTGGAGTGATCGCCGCCTGGGTGTGTCGTTGGCGGGCATTGCCATCCTCACCTTCTTTACCAACTCGGAAATGTTGGTCGTCACCGCCGTGGTCGGTCTCCTGGTGCTGGTGCTCATGGCCGTGGTGTGGTGGCGTCGGGGCGCCACGAGGCCGCAGGGAGTGGCGCGCCGCGTCACCGTCATCGCTACCTGGGCACTCATCCCGTCGGCCATCCTCGTCCTACCCGCCGCGTGGTACGCCACCCACGGACCTAATCACTTACCGTCGTGGGTCTGGCCGGAAGTATTCATGCGCATGCAGGGCATGAATCCGAGCCGTTACGTCTCACCTTCCAGCTTCCACAACACCATCGTGACGGTGTTGATGACGTACCCCAACTCCTATTTCGTCGGTGCGCTCGTCGTCGTACCTGTCGCGTTTGCCCTGGCCCTGACCTGGCGGCGGCCGCTCACCATCGTGCTCTCGATCGTGGGCGCCCTGTCACTGTGGTTTTCTCTGGGCGCGGCGGTGCCCCTGGATATTTTCCGCGTGTTCTTAGTCTTTCCCGTGCTGCACAACGTGATGCCACGATCGTTCGTGCCGGTGGCGTTCTTTTGCATCGTGGCCTTGGCAGCGATTGGCGTCAATGAAGCGCGCAGCTGTCGACCGGACTCCGTGGCCGTGTGCCGCTGGCTGAGCGTCACCTTGGGACTCTTGATGTCGGTGCAGATTTTGCAATCGGCCTTTTCGGCCTCACCGATGCGTGCGGAAAAGGTCGGCAGTGACCCCGCCGCCGCGGTGCTCGCCTCGCACAGTCCCACCATGCTGACCCTCATGACCTATCCCTTTCCCGAGGTGGGGCGCGGCCTCATCGCTCAGGCGCAAAATGGCTTCACCTATCGAGTCGTGGGGGCCATGGGCCCGAGTGCCAATTTGGAACTACCGGACTCTCGTTTCTTCACCTACACCACGGCAGCTCTGACCCTGTTCGGGTTCATTCCGGCACATGAAGGTCAATGGCTGCATCGACTGGGGTCTGATATTTATCGCACCGGCGCCCAGTTCGTTATCGTGCCGATTCGCGTGCCCCGTCACTTACGCAGTTACGGCTTTGCCGGCCCGAAGGCCATGACCGAGGTGATGACCGCCATCTGGGGTCCCGCGAGAATCGTGGCGGGAGAGCGAGTCTTTACGGTGTCGGCGTCACGGCTCGCGAGAGTGCGCTAGCGAGCGCTACAGATTGCGGCGGTACGTGCCGCCCACGTCGAACAGTGCCGTGGTGATCTCGCCCAGCGAACACGAGCGCACCGCGCGCATGAGCACCTCGAAGGTGTTGCCCCCCGCGAGCGCCACCTGCTGAAGTTCCGCGAGCACCGCGGGACCATCGCTGCGATGGGCCTCGTGGAAAGAGGCCAGGCGAGCCAAGATGCCATCTTTTTCCTCGGTGGTGGAACGCTGCGTGGCGCTGACGGGCACATCCGGCACGCTGTGGTCCGACACGAAGGTGTTGACGCCGATCAGGGGCAATGATCCATCGTGCTTACGTGACTCGTAGAGCAAGCTTTCGTCTTGAATCTTGCCGCGCTGATAACCCCACTCCATCGCGCCGAGCACGCCCCCACGTTCGTCGATGGCGTCGAGTTCGGCGAGCACTGCCTCCTCGACCAGATCGGTGAGTTCCTCGAGCATGTAGGAACCCTGGAGGGGATTCGCCACTGCGGAAGGTCCCCATTCACGGTTGATGATGAGCTGGATGGCCATGGCGCGGCGCACCGACTCGTCGGTGGGGGTGGAGACGGCCTCGTCATACGCGTTGGTGTGCAGGGAATTCGCTCGATCGTAAATGGCGCACAGGGCTTGGAGGGTGGTGCGAATATCGTTGAAGTTCATTTCCTGGGCGTGCAGGCTGCGGCCGGACGTTTGCACGTGGTACTTGAGCCTCTGACTGCGTTCGTTCGCGCCGTATCGATCGCGCAGCGCAATCGCCCAGATGCGCCGTGCCACGCGGCCCATAACGGTGTATTCGAGGTCCATGCCGTTGGAGAAGAAGAACGACAAGCTCGGGGCGATGTCGTCAATGGAGAGCCCTCGCGCCATCCAGGCTTCGAGGTAGGTAAAGCCATTGGACAAAGTGAACGCCAGTTGGCTGATGGGATTCGCTCCCGCTTCGGCGATGTGATATCCCGACACCGAGACCGAATAGAAACGTTTCACCTGAAGGGCGACGAACCATTCCTGGACGTCGGCCATCATGCGTAGCGAGAAGTCCGTCGACAAGAGGCAGGTGTTTTGCCCCTGGTCTTCCTTCAAGATGTCGGCTTGAACCGTGCCGCGAACGAGTGTCAGGGCCTCACTGTGTGCGGCGGTGATTTCCTCGTCGCTGAGGTCTCGTCCCGCCGCCGCGGTGGCCTTCTCGACGGCTTGCTCCATCACCACGTTGAGGAACATGGCCAACACCGTCGGTGCGGGGCCATTGATGGTCATGGACACCGAGGTGGTGGGGCTGAGGAGATCAAAGCCGGAGAACAAGGTGCGCATCTCGTCCAGCGTGGCGATGGAGACCCCCGCATTGCCGATCTTGCCGTAGATGTCGGGGCGACGATCGGGGTCTTGCCCGTACAGGGTGACCGAGTCAAAGGCGGTGGAGAGGCGAGTGGCCGGTTGACCGCTGGCGAGGAGGTGAAAGCGCTTGTTGGTACGGGCCGCGTCGCCCTCACCGGCGAACATGCGGGTGGGTTCTTCGTCACGTTGAAAGGACGGAAAGACCCCGGCAGTGAAGGGGAAGGAGCCGGGCAGGTTCTCGCGGCGTCGGTAGCGGACTTTCTCGCCTGCCGAGAGGTGTCGCGGCTGCACGACGACGGGAAAGGTGGTGCCCGACAGCGTGGTGATGGTCGCGCTGGTGGCGAGTTCGACATCGTCGTTCGAATCGGGAGTCGCCCCGAGGTCGATGCCCGTGAGTTCTTGGGCCCGCCGGAGGGCCGCCGCATCGTCGGCTGCAGTGGCGAGTTGCTCCGTCTGGGCGTGATACTCGCGAACCGTGCGGGTGATCTCGCCGAGATAGTGCTGACGATCAAGGGGAATGATGGGGGAGGTGCGCGTCGAGATGGTGGCGCTCGGCGCGTGGAGGTGACCCGCGAGGGGTCGCAGTCCCGCGGCGGTGAGCTTCTCCACGAGGCAGCGGTACAGGCCGGTGACGCCATCATCGGCGAAGGCGGCGGCGACGGTGCCAAAGACGGGCAAATCCTCAGAGGCCGGTGTGCCAAAGCGACGCGCGAGGACGCGACGAACTTCGCGAATCGCCTCGAGGGAGCCCCGTCGTTCGCACTTGTTCACGGCCACCACGTCGGCCACCGTGAGCATCTCGATCTTCTCGAGCTGACTCGCCGCGCCGTATTCGCCGGTCATGACGTAGAGGGAGACGTCGGAGATGTCGTCAATACCTCCGTCGGATTGACCAATGCCAGGGGTCTCGACGATGACGAGGTCGGCACCCCAACTGCGGGCGGCCTGCACCATGTGGTCCACGTGCTCGGGAAGGCCACCCGCGGCGCCACGGGCGGCCACCGAGCGCATGATGAACTTCTCGTGGCGCAGCGAGTTAAAACGAATGCGGTCACCGAGGAGGGCGCCTCCGCCGCGCCGGCGCGACGGGTCAATTGCAATGACGGCGACCTTGAGGTCGGGGTCATCGAGGTAGATGCGACGCAGTAGCTCGTCGGTGAGAGAGCTCTTGCCCGATCCGCCGGTGCCGGTGATGCCCAGGACGGGAGCCTGGGTGTCGGCGCCTAGTGAGGCGAGGGTCTCGAGGGAGAGGGAGTTTCTCTCGACGGCTGACCAGAAGAGTGCGAGTTGGCCTCGATCGCCCGACTTGAGGGCTGCGAGGTCGAGTGAGTCGTCGTGGCGTCGACGACGCCCAACGTCGAGCAAGACCTGCGACATGCCGTCTAAGCCCAAGGTGGAGCCGTCAGCGGGAGAAAAGATGCGCGCCACCCCACGACCTTGCAGTTCCTCGATTTCGCTGGCCACAATGACACCACCGCCACCACCGACCACTTGAATGTCCGATCGGCCGTGTCGGGCGAGCTCCTCGACGAGATAAGTGAAGTACTCCATGTGTCCGCCTTGATACGACGAGACGGCAATGGCGTCGACGTCTTCATCGAGGGCGGCCGTCACCACGTCGTTGACGGAGCGGTTGTGGCCGAGGTGAATCACCTCGCAGCCGGCCGCGTGCAGCAAGCGGCGAATCATGTTGATGGAGGCATCGTGTCCGTCAAAGAGGGCGGTTGCCGTCAGGTAACGAATCGGGGCCGACACGTCGTTGTGCGCCATGACTCAAGGTTAGGTCGAAATGGCCCATTGGGGGCCGCCCTTGCATCGGCCATCTCACTAATGTCGACGCCATGGACATTGACCTCGGAACCGCCTATCGGTCGGCACGCCTCGAGATCACCCGTCTCGCCACGTCACATGACGAGTCACGGCGCGTTCCGGCAACTCCGGCGTGGACCATTCACGATGTGGTGGCGCACGTCGCCGGCGTGATCGAAGACGGACGAAATGGGAATTTTGCGGGCGCGCCCGGGGAGTCATGGACCGCCGCCCAAGTCGAACGGGGACGAGACAAGTCGCTGGACATGCTCCATGGTGAATGGCAGGCCGGCGCTTCGGCCTTTGAAGCCCTGCTCACCAGTGGCTCGGCGCCCTGGCACTCGGTGGCGGACGTAGTCAGCCATCAGGCCGATCTGGCGCAGGCCTGCGGCGAGTCGGCGCGTATCCCTGCAGATTTTCTCTCCTGGGTCTCTGCCACTCTGCGCGGGGCATATACCACCAGCCTCGCGGCGGCGGGCCTCGCCCCGATCGTGGTAGCGGCGTCTGACTTTGAGATTCTTCGCGGTCGATTCGGCCGGCGCACCCGCGACGAGGTGGCGAAGTGGTTCGCGGTTGATGCCCCCGAGCCCTACCTCGACGCTTTCTTCATCTTCGGATCCGCGGCGCAGCCACTGAACGAGCTAGCGCCCATCACGTTCTAAGGCTCGCACCCGCTGGGTTACCGCAAGGTGGGCGGGGTGTAGTACCCGTTGATGGGGATGTCGCGCAGGGCGATGAGTTCGTCCAAGTTCGAACTCGTGTCGAAACCTCTTTTCAGGGCGAGGTAGGTGGCCTCACGATTATTGGCGTAGACAGCGTCAGCGTTCTCGGCCGTCGGGTCCACCCACACCGCGGCGATGAGGACGAGCTGATGAGCGATGGCTGTATCGATCACCTTGTCGGCGAGGGCGTCCAGGACGCCGCTCGCGACCCCGAGTTGCGCGGGCCCCCAGGTCAACTGCGCATGGCGCTCCCCGGTGATCATGGCCTTGTTCACGAACAGGGTGGGAGGCACCACTGGTTGGTTGGGTTGAGCAATCACGAGAAAACCGGCGTGACCCTCTCGGGGAGTGGCCAATCCCGTGGCGAAAGCCGTGCCGACGGCACCGTCTCGATACCCGAGAATGGTGTTGAGGTGGGCGGCTTCGGGGCCCGATCCCACGAAGCCTTCACCGACCCACATCAGGCCACCGGCCAGGTGGTCGGGGGAGTGTCGAAAGCCTCGGTGCGGCCGTATCGGATAGCGCGCAGCAGCTCGGAGGAGGTAGTTTCCGGCTTCGTGTCATACGCCAAGAGTCCTACGTGGCGCAGGGTGTTGCCGCGAATAGGACTGACACGGTGAAGCGAGTATCGGCCCTCGAAGATCAGCAAAGTTCCTGGGGTCATTTCTAATCGGGTGACTCGAGACCGGTCGCCATTCAAGATGGCGTTGACCTCGTCGTAGTTCTCTTCGGTAGCTGAGCGCGTGAGGGGGACCACCTCAAAGTCACCACCTTCATCGGCGTCCTGAATAGCGAGCGACACGACGAAGTCGGTTTGGTCAAAGTGCCACTGAAGTTGGTCACCTTCGCCCATGACCGCCAGATTGAGGGCACCACACGGATCGGCGTAGTGGAAAAGGGGGCCTCGACCTAAGACGTCAGAAATGAAGTGATCGAGATCGGGGAGTTCGTAAATCTGGCGAAGGGGTGACGAGTAGGGGATGACGTCGTATCCGACGGCACGTACTCCATAGTCCATCCATTTCTTTCGTGGGTGGTCGTCAGGCCAGTCGTCCGAGGGAAGTTCGAGATACGCCGTTCCTGGGCCATGAGAGGGGTGGGCGCGCTCGGCGAGGGATTCCGCGTCGGCAACGAGAGCGGCAACACCTTCGGGCGTGATGAACCCAGGGAGTTCGGCGTAACCGTGGGCATCGATCTGGGCTTGGGCGGCAGCGACGATGGAGTCGTAGTCGGTCGGGTTGCTGCCATCGATCGGATAGGGGGCCAGGGAAACGAGTTCGATTGCATTCACTCAATAAGCGTACATATCAGCGAGAACGGCTCGAAATACCTCGGACATCGGGTACTCGACTGTCAATTCGTGGAAGTGGCGGCAGGTTTTCTGCGCAATCGCTAACTCGAATCTTCACAAAATGAATTCAACCGACCGTTGACTCAGGAAACAGGTTCTGCGGCACCCAATACAAGAGTTCTAGAAGTGACCTCAGATATAGTTTGGGCTTACATAGCGGCCCGACTCGCTGAATCGCGACGGGAATCTTGCATCTAAGAGAGATCCTTGTTTCCACTGTTGTCTAGGAGGAGGGTACGTAACGTGTTAGGACTGCGGTCATCCCGAAGTTCAATCAAATCGTTAACGAGAAGGAGTTGAACAGTTGGCTATTGCTTATCTAAAGACAAAGTCTGAATTCCTTGCCGACGGTCCGCACATTGCCGATCGCGTATGGGAAGGCGTCCGCGATCAACTAGGCGTCGAACTTGCCAAAGATGGATCTGAGTATCGGAGTTGGGCCTCATCGCTCAACGCCATGTACTGGGTTCTTAACGATCGCTCTGTTCCTGAAACTACTGGTGTGGCACTTGAATTTCGCATCGTGGGCACGAAGCAACGAATCGACATGCTCTTGTCCGGTCGAGATGCAACGAGGAGTCAAAGTGTCGTGATCGAATTGAAGCAGTGGTCTGATGCTTCCCTCGAGTCCTTGGATCTCCCAGATCATGTCCTCATGATGGGGAGACGAGAAGAACATCCTTCTGCTCAGGCTGCTGACTATGCATCGATCCTTACCGACTTCTACGAAGTGGTTGATTCGGAACCCATTCAATTGAGTTCGTGCGCGTATCTCCACAATCTCGAAGACCGAGGAATTCTGGAAGCCGCAGGTCGTCCAGAAACCCTCTCAGGATCTCCGTTCTTCGTAAAGAATGAGGAAGTTGCGCTCCGGAGTTTCATTTCCGAGCGCATTTCATCTGGCGATGGAGCAAGCGCACTGAAGCTCATTGACGCAAGCCCGATCTCGCCGTCGCGTCAACTTGCCGATCGAATGGCCTCAATGCTGAGGGGCAATCCAGAATTCACCCTCAAGGGGACTCAGCGAACGGCTTTTGAACTCATCCGAAAGGCTGTCAAAGCCACTGGGGTAACTGGTCGCAAGGTTCTGATTGTCAAGGGTGGTCCGGGAACTGGAAAGTCCGTGATTGCGCTTCGGATGCTGTCTACGGCCATCAATGAAAGTCTCAATGCTCGTTACGTCACGAAGAACGCTGCTCCAAGAAGTGTTTACGCTCAGAAACTCAAAGGAGACCGTCAAGGGCCTGGAGTTCGAAATCTCCTGATTGGCGCAGACGGGTTTCATGCCCACGATGGAGATCCATTTGATCTGCTCCTTGTTGATGAGGCCCATCGCTTGGTCCACAAATCTGGTCGGTTTAAGAATCTCGGGGAGAACCAGATCAAAGAAATCATCGAAGCTTCAAAAGTTTCGGTCTTCTTCATCGACGAAAACCAGGCGGTGACTTGGAGGGACATGGGGACGATCGATGAGATCGCATCTCAAGCGATGGCTCTCGGCATAGAGACGGAAGTTGTCGATCTCGAGGTCCAGTTCCGCTGTGCTGGTGCAGATGACTACATGGCATGGCTCGACCAGACGCTAGGCATCTCAGACCTTGACTACCAGCTCCCATTGCGGACTGATTACGAGGTCAAGATCTTTGATTCGCCTTCAGCGCTTCGTGATGCGATTTTTGAAAAGAACCGCCACGGCAAGCACGATTCACGTCTCTTGGCCGGATACTGCTGGGACTGGGTCAGTCGAGATGATCCGACTCAAATTGATATTTCCTTCGAAGACGAGAATTTCGCCATGCAGTGGAATCTGTCTCGCCATGGCCAAGGTTGGATGGCACAACCTGACGGAGTAAATCAGGTTGGATGCGTCTTTACTTCCCAAGGCCTTGAAGGCTCCTACATGGGAGTGATCATGGGCGACGACCTCATTGTCCGAGATGGCAAAGTGCTCAGCAACGTGAAGGCTCGGGCGAAGACCGACAGAGATTCTCTCTGGGGTTGGAAATCAGCGATGACGAAGAACCCAGCGGCAACGCAGGCAAAAATCGATCAGATCATCAAGAACCAGTATCGGGTTCTCATGACCAGGGGCATGAAGGGGACTTATCTCTACAGCACTGACCCAGAAACTCGTGAATACCTCCGTGAGCGGATCGCTGCTGCTCGAGCGATAGGAGGAAACTCAGCCCATGAATGATTCGAAGGCGACAGATCTTGTCGTGCAGTTGAGACAATTTGCCGCAGAGCGGGAGTGGGAGCAGTTTCACAATCCGAAAAACCTCGCGATGGCCTTGGTCGTAGAGGCCGGAGAACTTGTTGAGGTCTTTCAATGGCTTACGCCGGAAGAATCAACCCAAGTCATGAACGATCCAGCAAGAGCGTCAGCAGTTCGAGAGGAAATAGCTGATGTTTATGGCTATCTCCTCCGACTTGCCGATCTTCTTGGCATTTCGCTTCATGACGCCTTGGCCGACAAGATCAAGGTGAATGCGGAGAAGTATCCAGTCGAGAAATCTCGAGGTTCTGCGGAGAAGTACACCGCATATCAGGGAGATTCCAACTTATGAAACTCTCGGTTGAGGAGAACCACTCGATTCTGATGAAGACGTACCTAAAGTCATGAACGAGGAATCTGACTTCTGGCTCTCCAAAGTCGTAAGTATCCGGCAGTAGGGGCGTGAAGGCACGCGTGCACCCCATCAGCCTCTCCTCCTTCTCTACGCGTTTGGCCGGTTGCAGACGGCAGGTCGCAATGATCCTCTTCCCTACGTTGACGTTGAAGCTCCACTCCAGAATCTGTTAGATGACTTTGGGCCACCACGTAAGTCGACGCCAGCGTTTCCCTTCCGACGTCTCGCCAATGATGATCTTTGGGTAATAACCACGAACGATGGCGAAGACGTGAAGGACGAGCCAGCACCACTTCGGCGAGCAGAGGCCACCGGGCAACTTGATCCTGAGTTCGCTGCTGCATTGCTCAGCGATCCATCGCTCCTTCTGAAGTGCGCTCGGTATCTTTTGGAGAGCAACTTTCCTGAATCACTGCAGAGACAAATTGCTAGTACTGAGCGTCGCAACAGAACAATGTCGAGGGGCACCCTCAGATCGTGAGTGGCAGTGCGTGCCTGCCGATCGTGAGGAGTGTCTTTATACCCCACTAGAAGTTCCCCCTTCAACCCTACGGTGGAGACATGACCAAACATCGCCTCACACGCATCCTCCTGCCTGGATTGGTGGTGATGGCGGCGGTAATTAGCCTTGCCCTTTTCGCATCGAGATCGATGGGCTTTCAGCCCAGTCACACGGTGACGGTGGGGACCACTACGGCATACGAGTTTTATGCGCCGGCGAGTGACATCCAATGTGAACTCTCCCGTACGCCAGCGCTTGGCACCTATGCCTATTGCCAGTCGGTGAGTACCAACCGCTCAGTGAAAATGACTGCCAACGGCTCGTGGACTGTGTGCAGCAGGGAAAACTGTCTGGGTAATCCTGGTCTCGGGACACCCACACTGCATACCTCTACGCGAGTGCTTGATGGACCAATTACCTGCGACCTCACGGCCGACACCGTCTCGTGTTACAACCGACTTCATCGTGGATTCGTCATGTGGCGAACCACGCTGGCCAACTATTCGTCGTAAAGGGTGGTCACGCGTGAGGTTCGGCCAACGATGCATGCCGCCAGAAAGAGGAAGGCCTGCGTTGCATTACCCAAACCTCGAACTATGTGGCGGGGCTGTCGCCAATCGGTCACTCGTTCGCGAGCCAATCGCCACGAGCGGGTGGCGGTGGCCACAGCAAGGGCGGTGCGCACGTGGTGCGGCGCCCTCTTGATAGCCAAGACTCGCGCCCGAAAGTATTTTCGGGGATGATCCTGGCGACGAGACAAAGAGGTCGGCCGGATGCAATAGTGACACACCACCTCTCGCCGAAGCGCAATTGGTGCAGCTGTGGCCATGCGAGCCAATAATTCATAATCCGTGGCTAGGCCCGCGAGTTCAACGCCCTCATCCCATCCGCCCACGTCGCAGACGATGTCTCGCTGCATGATGATCGCGCCTGGCGGAGGGGCTAATTGCGCGCGGGCGAAATCGGGTGCCCGCGCGAGTTCGGGACTTCCCACCAAGGCAGTTTGCTGTTCTGTTTCCCACCCACCGATGACGGGCGAGCCGTCTTCGTCCCGAGAGTTGAATGATCCGCAGATGGCCGATACCCGGTGGTCCGATTCAATTGACGTGACCAAGATCTCAAGCCCACCGTCGGCGAACTCATCATCCCCATCCAGAAAAATTATGAATGGAGCGGTGGCGGCAAGTAGGCCAGTATTGCGAGCTCCATCGCCACCCTTCTTTCGTTGATTGTCAATAACTCGTCCGCGAGGATCATCGCTGATGACAGCTTTCGCGAGCTCGGCAGATCGATCAGTCGATGAGTCATTGACGACGATGAGTTCAAGATCAAGGGGTGACGCCAAAACACTCTGTACGCATCCCTCGATCCACTTCTCCACGTTGTATATCGGCACCACGACGGTGACGCGGGGGGAGTTCTCGCTCATCGCGCACCTCGAGCCTTGAACCGATACCCAAAGCGAGGAAGAAAGGCCGCACAGAGGGCGGTGGTCACGAATGTCCATCGGACGGGAAGCTCCCGGGGCCATGTTTCCTTTGCCAGTATCTCCCGCTCGATGTCACCGCGTCGGTCGGGGTTTCCCGCGATGTTGTGAGTGGGGTGAATGGACGCATGGTTTTCATCGTGGAAGGGATTCGTTGATGTCTCAATTTCCGCAAAAGTCGCAATCTGATTTGACCGGCCCCTGGGTGCCTTCGTGAACTCTTCGTAGGTGAGGGTGAGGAAGTCGTCGGCACTCAGTCGAGGAGCGATGAAGCGCTGGGCGGCCAGAGTTTGCGCACACCATTCGAAAATGCTGCGCAGGGGGTGAATCGCAAAGAGGGAGTCGCCGGGGGAGAGGGCATCTATCTTCTCATGACGCCACGAGTTGACCACTGATCTGGGGTCACGCTGCAGGTGCAGAGTGCGTACGTGCACAGTGCTGCCCGAGAGCAAGAGGCGATATCCCGGCGACTTGGACGAATCAACAATGACGCTCGCTTCCGACACGGTGGCAATGGCGTCGTAGAGGTGGGTGATGAGCTCGGTAACCTCGGGCTTGGCCTGACGTCCTCCGCGGCTCTTCCACCAGAGGCGGGGCCAGTGGCGCACGCTTCTCGCTCGATACAACTCATCAATCACTTGGGGATCCGGTGACGTGAGGGAGGGGTGCTGAGCGCTCACGGCGGTCCAAAATTCGCAGGTGGTCAAGCTGTCGCCACAGCCACAACGTCGCGCGGGGGTGCTGCGACTAGCCAACCACCACAGCAGGAGTTCGCCACCATTGGCCACGTGGGGATACTGGCCCAGAATTTCGCCGATGAGAGTGGAGCCGCTTCGACCGGGGCCGACGATGAACAACACGCGATAGTCGCTCATCTGTTCCGGCTCGCCTTTCTGGGTCCTCGAACGATGTTGCTCATGATAACGCTCGGTGTTTTCAGACTCAGGCGCCGCGGCGACGGTCAATGAGAGCTTGTGCGCGATCAATCCCGTCGTGTGACGCGGACCAGGTGGCCGCTCCGAGAAGGACTCCGAGCGTGATCGCTCCCACCGCATACGCGGCGGCCAAGATCCCTGAGGAGACTCCATTGACGGCAATTTGGGCGATACCAATGAGGCCCGTGGCGCCGGGCACCAACATGGAGAAGCCCGCCAGAAAGAGGGCTCGTTCGGGAGCGCCGCGATACTTCACGGCCGCCAAGATCACGGGTGTCATGACGAAAGCGCCAAAGAAAGCCGACAAGGTGGCGGGAAAGGCGAGCGCGCTGAGGAGCTGGGTGCCCTTGGCGATGGCCATGACTCCCACCACCCAGGGCAAGGTTCGCCACGGGGCGCAGAGGTGAAGGCGAAAGCCCGCGGCCAAGACGATGATGGCGAGCACGGGTGCGAGGCCGGGTAGATGGCGAAGCGGAGCGTCGATGAGTTCGCCACTCGGCTCGCTGACAATGGCCGCCGCCGCCAACACTCCAAAGGCCAGCATCATCAAGGTCATGAGCCCCTCGATGAGTCGGCTGGCCCCACTGATGGTGTCGCCCGAGGCCAACTCAATGGTGGCGGTGGTGAGCGCCCCACCCGGGAGAAAAAGGATTAGTGGGGGGATGACGACCCGAAGGGGGTTCTCGAGGGTCATGTGGTTTCCGAGGGTGAACACGATGACGGCCACCACGAATGACGCCACAATTGGCGCCATGGCCTGAATGGCGGGAAGTCGCACCAAGCGAAGGGCGCCCACGAGGAGGCCGAGAAGAAAGGTGATGGCCAGAGTTCGCCACGTGGGGTCGAGGACCAAGGAGAAACCTGCGGAAAGAAGGCCCATCCCCAAAATGCGCAAGGGCACGGGAATGGGAGCTGGTCCCGACATGGCTTGATGAAGTTCGAGTCGAGCGGCGGCCGCTCCGACGCTGCCGCGAGCAGTCTCCCTCGCAATCTCGTCTACCCGGGCCGTTTGGTCAAAGCGCAGCGGAGTGCGGCGAAAGGTGCCCATGCGAATCTGGGCGCGGTCGCCGCGGGTGCTTTGGACCAGCAAGACGGTCGGCAGAACGACGACATCAAGGTCGGGTCGTTGCAGTCCGGCGGCGGAGGCGTGTAACGCGTCTTGGACTTCGCCGACGGCCGATTCGGTGCGAACTAAGGCTTCGCCGAGTTCGACCAGGAAGGCCGTCGTCAGATCGTCGTCGTGCCTTTCCATACATTCAGTCTACGAAGCGTGGTCGCCCTGAAGAAGGGCGTCGAGCCGAGCCTCGATGTGGTCTCCGGCGATCTCGACCGTCTTTCGCCGCGACGCCAACCCGCTCACTACATGCACATCTCGTTTCGCCACCCCGAAGACCTGGGCTAACGCGGCGAGGACCGCCTCGGTGGCGTGGCCATCAATGGCGCGCTGCTTCACTCGCACCACCAACGCGCCGTCATGTTCTCCGCCCACCTCGGCCCGAGACGAACCCGGGTGAACGTGAACGCGAAAGCGCATTTAGGTGGCGAAGTCCCAGGACTCACCGGTTTCGTAATGGTGGATGATGTTCTTGGCGATCAAGATGCGGTGCACCTCATCGGGTCCGTCCGCCAAGCGCAGCGTCCTCGCCCCGAGATACATCTGGGCGAGGGGCAGGTCATTGCTGACGCCCGCGGCTCCCCACACCTGAATGGCGCGATCCACCACGCGGTGAAAGGCGGCGGGGACGTAGACCTTGAGGGCGGAGATCTCGGTGCGCGCGCGGGGGTCGCCGCGGTCGATCATCTCGGCGGCACGGATGGTGAGCAGGCGAGCGGTCTGCAGGTCGATATAACTGTCGGCGATAAAGCCCTGAATCATCTGTTGATCCTTGAGGAGGCCGCCGTGCACTTCACGACTCAGTGAGCGTTCCACCATGAGGTCAAAGGCTCGCCACATCTGACCCACCGAATTCATGCAGTGAAAGACCCGACCGGCACCGAGGCGTTCCTGCGCGGCCTCGTGGCCTTGCCCCACGTGACCCAAAATGTTCTCGGCGGGAATGCGCACGTTGGTGTATTTCACTTCGCAGTGGTCGCTCTGGTGGTGTCCCCAGATGCCGATGCCCCGCACTATCTCGACGCCCGGGGTGTCGGTGGGGACGATGAACTGACTCATGCGCCCCTTCTCTTCGTCGCCCTCGACGGCGCGGGCCATGACGATGAAAAAGTCAGCCTCGAGTCCGTTGGACGTGAACCACTTGTGACCGTTGAGAACCCACTCGTCACCGTCTTTCGTCGCGGTAGCGCGAAGGGCCCGGGGGTCACTGCCGGCGACGTCGGGCTCGGTCATGGAAAAGCCCGATTGCAGTGTGCCCTCGACAAGGGGCAGCAACCACTGGCGCTTTTGTTCCTCGGTGCCGTACTTGAGGAGGATCTTCTGGTTGCCCGAATTGGGGGCCACCACGCCGAACAAACTGGCCGCCCCCAGGGCATAGGCGAGGATTTCGTTCATGTAGGCGTGAGCCAGAAAATCAAGACCCATGCCGCCATATTCAGCAGGGAGGTGCGGCGCCCACAGGCCCGCCGCCTTGACTTTTTGTCGGACCTCCTCGCGCGCCGCCGACGCCGCCGTCTTCATCTCGTCGGTCACGGTGGTGCCCCGCCGCGACACGAAGAGTTCGGTCTCGCGGGGCAAGATCTCGTTGTTTATGAAGTCGGCGGTGCGACGACGCACGTCGTTCACGTGATCGGGTAGTCCAGGGATGGGAGAGACAGAAATGGCCATGGAACCTTTTTACTACTTGGTAACCGTCTCCTCTATTGTGTCGGCAAGGCAAAGGAGCTGGTTGTGAGTATGTCGATGTCAGAGGCGATTGCGGCAATTGCCGCACCGGGGTCGCCCTTCGAAGTTCAAGAATGCGACGTCAATGGCGTCACGAATCGAGTCTTCGTTAACGCTCCACCCACGCTGCGCGAGATCTTTAATAACGCCCGCACCAATGAGGCCACCTTTCTCGTCTATGAAGACGAAGAGTGGAGTTTCGCCGACGTCATGCTCGAAGCCGACGCCGTGGCGTACGCCTTAGTACACACCTTCGGCATCAAAAAGGGCGACCGCGTGGGCATTGCCATGCGTAATTTGCCCGAGTGGATTATTTCCTACGCCGCCATCTTGTCCATCGGCGCCATTTCGGTGTCGCTGAACGCCTGGTGGACGGACGACGAGCTCGCCTACGCCATCGATGACTCGCAACTCAGCGTCCTGATCTGTGATGCCGAGCGCATGGGCCGCGCCGCCGAGCACTGCCGCGAGCGCGGCGTGGCCATCTTGGCGACTCGCCTCGACGACCTCCAGCCGGTGCCGCCGGGCGTGCACGCCTGGAGCGAGGCTATTACGTACGGCATGCCCATGCCGGCGGTCGAGATTTCGCCGGATGACGACGCCACCATTCTGTACACCTCGGGAACGACCGGTCGCCCCAAGGGCGCCGTCTCCACCCACCGTGCGATTTCGAACGCGGTGATGGCTTTCGCGTCGGGCGCGGCGGTGCAGGGCATCTTGCGCGATCCGTCGGACTCCAACGGGGGAAATCCCACCTGCTTCATCTTGATCGTGCCGCTCTTTCACGTCACTGGCGCCATCCCCGTGATGCTGAGCTGCTTCACCTGGCACTTCAAGCTGGTGATGATGTATCGCTGGGAGCCCGAGCGGGCGCTGCAGCTCATCGAGCGCCACAAGGTCACGAGCTTCGTGGGTGTGCCGACCCAGTCGTGGGACATGCTCGAATGCGCGAACTTCCAGAAGTACGACACCAGTTCGCTGACCTCCATTGGTGGCGGTGGGGCTCCGGCTCCCGCCAAGTTGGTGGCGCGCGTCGAGACCAGTTTCAAGAAGGGCCGACCCAACATTGGCTACGGCATGACCGAAACCAATGCCTACGGCCCCGGTAACTACGGTGACGACTACGTCAGTCACCCGACGAGCACCGGTCGCACCCCCACCATCATCATGGACTTTGAGATTCGTGACGATGACCTGAACGCGCTGCCCCGTGGCGAGCGTGGCGAGATCTGGATGAAGTGCGTGACTTTGATCCGCGGATACTGGAACCGCCCCGACGCCACGGACGACACCATCGTCAATGGCTGGTTACGCACCGGTGACGTGGGCCGCATCGACGACGACGGTTTCCTCTACATCGAAGACCGCGCCAAGGACATGATCTTGCGCGCCGGTGAGAACGTCTACAGCGCCGAAGTGGAATCGTCCATCTACGAACACCCCGCAGTCTTTGAAGCGGCGGTTTTCGGCATCCCTCACGAGCGACTCGGCGAAGAAGTGGCCTGCGTGGTCATGCTGCGCGAGGGCGAGCACCTCAGCGAAGACGACCTGCGTGGCTTCCTGGGCTCGCGTCTCGCGGTCTTTAAGATCCCCACACGGGTGGCCTTCACCACCGAACGTCTCACGCGCAACGCGGCGGGCAAGGTCTTAAAGCGCGACCTGCGCCAACAGTTCTTTAACTAGGACGAATCCAGTATCGGCGAAAACGCTGCCCGTCGCTATCAGTGGCGACGGCCTCGAGCTCGCCCCCGCAGCGTCCGATCACCGCGGCCGACCCGACGTTGTCGTCATCGCAGGTGACCAGAACATCGCCGACGCCACGCGAGCGGGCGAGTTCGACCCCGAGGCGCAACATCTCCGTGGCGTAGCCCCGGCGTCGATGATCGGGGTGCACCGCGTAGCCAATATGGCCCCCACGGGTGGCGAGATACTCGTTGAGCGCGAAGCGCACGGAGATTGTTCCGACCAAGACCCCGTCAACGTCGGCCACGTAGTTAGCGGCGGGAACTTTGCCGGGCGGCAACTGCGTGCCCTCATCCATGATCGCCATGTTGGCGAGATAGGTGGACCATGTCATCCCCGGCTGGTGCCAGATCAAGAATGAAAACCCAGAGCCTTCGAAAGCCTCTTCCGCGGCGAGGCACTGAGTTTCGTCCTCGGCGGCGAATGGTCGAATGATAAGTCGCACGGGCGAACCTTAGAGGCTCGCGGCAAAGACCCGCTGAAGCACCGCGTCGCGAAGAAACTCGCCGCGACGAGCCGCGAGGGCGGCCTCAATGGCGCGACGCGCGTAGGGGGCGAGGCGCAGAGCGGCCACCTCGTCCACGGAGATCCAGGTCACCATGTCGGTGGTGCCGTCCGCCTCGTGGCGAAGTTCACCCTCGTTCAGGGCCACCACGTAGATGAGTCGTACGGTGTGCACGATCTCCCCGTCGGGCCGTTCCCGTTCGTCGTCATCCACCATCAAGAGAGCGGCGTCCCGCAGCACGAGCCCCGTCTCCTCGAGGAATTCACGGGCCAAGGCGTCGTTGATGCGTTCGCGAAAGTCCACCCCGCCACCCGGTAGCCACCAGATCTTTTGATCATCAAAGGAGTGTCGACTGCGGACGAGGAGAACCTCGTCGCCGCGCAGCGCGACGCCGTAGACGCGAGTGGTGGGCTGGTTCACGCGACGGGCTTTCGGCCGAGAGAAATGGTCGTGGTGCCGGGCGCGGCCGTTGGGCCCGCGAGAAATGTGTCGCGACAGCCCGTGGCGCAAAAGTAGGTGGTGACGCCGTCAATGGTCACCTGCGCGGCCGCCGACTCGGGGTCAACTCTCATGCCGCACACCGGGTCAATGGCGCTTCCCGTCGGCGATGAGACCATTCCCGTGAGGTACTTCGTCGGCGCGGCCGCGAAGCTGTCGCCGCAACTCGGGGAGCAGAAGTAATAGAGGGTGCCCTCGTGGCGATACGTGGCGGCCGGCGCGCTGATGTCGACTTGCATGTGGCAGACCGGGTCAATCGCCGTGCTGCTCGAGGGCGCGGCGTGACGCCGCAGCCACCACCACGCGAGAAGCGCCACCGTGGCGGCGACATTGAGAAACAGGGTCGGCCCCACCGTGATGCGAGCTCCCATCAGGGCGGAGTGATGCACCGCCGGCGTGAGGTGCGTCGCCCCAAAGAGCAATTGCGTGACAACTCCCGCCGTGCTCATGACGACCCACAAGATCAGTCCGAGGCGAATGGCGGTGCGGGTGTTATAGAGACGGCGATAGGCGAGCAAGAGCGGCAGAGTGACGAGGTCGGCGAAGATGAAGGCCACGACGCCCCCAAAGGCGACACCTCGCATCCACAGGGCCGCGGCCAGGGGAACATTTCCGACGGAACACACGAAGGACAGCACGGCCACGAGAGGTGCCACCACGGCATTTTCCACGGTGGACCACAGACCGTGGCCGGTCAGGAAGAGGTGCGACCACCAGGTGTCCGGCACGCAGGCGGTGAGGTAGCCCGCCACGAGGAATCCTGCCGCTAATTCCACGCGCAGCATCGTGAGGTCGCCGAGCACGTATCCCGCACCCCTCTCCCAGGTGCTGCGAGCGCGCAGGGCGGCTCGCCAGGACGTGGCCGGCACCGCTTCCGTTTCGGGCGCGCTCAGCGAGGCTCGCAGTTCGTCCTGACCCTGGTCGAGAACGCGGCCAAAGAAGGCCAGGAGGGCGATCATGATGAGGCCACCGACCACTTCGGCCACGAAAAAGGGCCACCCCAGCAGCAACCAGAGCACGATGCCGAGTTCCACCACCAGGTTGGTCGAGGCCACCATGAAGATGATGGAGTGGCAAAAGCGCGCGCCACGAAGAAACAGGGCCCTCGCCATGGCGCTGGCGGCGTAGCTGCACGACGAGGAAATCACGCCCAAAGTGGTCGCCCACAGCACGGGGGCCACTCCCGTGCCACCCATCTTGGCGCGCAGGCCGCCACGCGGCACGGCCGCCTGGACGAGACCGGAGAGCGAGAAGCCCAGCACTAAAGGCCACCACGTCATCCACACCATGAGGCCCGCTTCGCTGAGGCCGTGGATAACGCCGTGCCAGAAAATTGCCACGGCTATCGAGTGGTCGGAAAGCCCAGATTGAGCTGCGAGGTACTCGGTACGGGCCAGCGCGAGGTCACCACTTTGTTGCGGGTGAAGAAGGTGATGCCTTCCGGTCCATACATGTGAGCGTGACCGAAGAGGCTGTCCTTCCAGCCACCAAAGGAATAGCTCGCCACCGGTACGGGAATGGAGACGTTGACCCCAATCATGCCGACGCTGACGTGACGGGAGAAGTGTCGCGCCGCGTTGCCGTCACGGGTGAACAACGCCACACCATTACCGAAGGGGTTGGCGTTGATGATGGTCACCCCGTCGTCGTAGCTGGCCACGCGCACGACGCAGAGCACTGGGCCAAAGATCTCATCGCGATAACACTCCATGTCGGGGTTCACGTGGTCGAGCAGCGCCGCCCCGTAAAAGAAGCCGGGACGGGAACGTTCCTGATCACCGTGACGAACCACGGTGGCGCCCGCGGCTCCCGCTCGCGTCACGTAGCCCGCCACACGGTCACGATGCGCTTCGGTAATCAGGGGCCCGAAATCGCTGGTGGTATCGCTGCCGTCGCCGACTCGCAAGCGGTCAATGCGCTCGGCAATCTTGGCGACGAGTTCGTCGGCGATCGCGTCCACCGCCACCACGACACTGATGGCCATGCAGCGTTCACCGGCCGCCCCGTAACCGGCGGAGACCGCGGCGTCTGCGGCGAGGTCGAGGTCGGCGTCGGGGAGAACGAGCATGTGGTTCTTGGCGCCGCCGAGGGCCTGCACGCGCTTGTTATTCAGCGTGCCCTCTCGGTAGATGTGCTGGGCGACGGGGGTGGAACCGACGAAACTCACCGCGTCAATACCGGGGTGAGCGAGGAGGGCGTTGACCGCGCTGGCGTCGCCGTGAATGACGTTGAGGACGCCGGCGGGTAGCCCCGCGTCGGCCCACAGCTGCGCCAGACGAACGGCCGTGGACGGGTCGCGTTCGCTGGGCTTCAGCACGACGCAGTTCCCCGTGGCGACGGCATTGGCAATCATCCACAGGGGCACCATGGCGGGGAAGTTGAACGGGGTGATGGCGGCGACCACGCCCACTGCCGAGCGAAAGGAATGAACATCGACCCCGTCGGAGACCTGGGGAGAGAATTCTCCCTTGAGGTGATCGGCCAGGCCACAGGCGTATTCCACGTTTTCGAGCCCGCGGGCAATTTCTCCACGAGCGTCCGCCAGCGTTTTTCCGTGCTCGCGGGTAATGAGCGCGGCGAGTTCGTCGCTGTGCGTCGCGAGCAGGTGTCGGAAGGCGAAGAGAATCTGCGTGCGCGAGGACAACGACGAGGTGGCCCAGGATGCTGCCGCGGCACGTGCGGACGAGACGGCGAGGTCGATGGTGGTGGGCGAGGCGAGGCCAACCTCGGCGATGATTTCGCCGGTGGCGGGATTGAACACCGGGCTGGTGCGCGCGGCGTCGCGAACGAGCGCGTGGTCGATGTAGTGGTCAATGATGGTCATGGCAACTCCTTCACCTTGATGCTACGCACTGGCTCCTTACTATCGTGGAGCCATGCCCTCAACTTCCCTTCGTGATGTGGCGGGAGTTGACCGCGTCGGCCCCGGCCGATATGTCGCTCACCCCACCGACAATTACACCGTGGTCGGACGGCCAAACGGTGGCTATTTGCAGTGCGTGATGGCCTCCGCCGCCCTCGCCGAAGCCATCGCCCAGGGTTCGCCCCACACCCACGCGCTGGCAGTCTCGACGAATTACGTCAATCCACCGGAACTGGCCCCCGTGGAGGCGCAAGTGGACATTCGCCGCATGGGCAAGAGCGCCACCTTCGCGCACGTAACCCTGTCGCAGCTCGGTCAGGTCACGACGGAATCGATCGTGACTCTCGGGGTCATTGGACAACGAAGCGAACCTCGCTACGTGGCGACCACCGTCCCCGC
This sequence comes from uncultured Actinomycetes bacterium, assembly GCA_903924205.1. Lineage (GTDB taxonomy): Bacteria > Actinomycetota > Acidimicrobiia > Acidimicrobiales > RAAP-2 > RAAP-2. The sequence continues at coordinate 275,125 of CAIYAP010000007.1, read as the reverse complement.
CGTTGCCAACCGCGACAGCCTCGAGCGACTGAACGCGCCCGGCGTCGGCATCCACAGCGTGCTCGACATGCGCCTTGACCCCGCGACCACCGGGTACGCCCGCGGCGATCTCTCCGACACGGCGGAATTTCGTGGGTGGCTGCGGCTCGACGATGGGGATATTGGCTGGAACGCGTGGAGTCTGCTGTTTGCCTCTGATGCCTTTCCGCCCGCGACCTTCCCACTGGGATCCTCCGGCTGGGTGCCGACCTTGCAACTGTCCTCGTATATTCGCCGTGAGCCGGTGGGCGAGTGGCTGCGAATCAGGCAGTGGTGCACCATGATTGACGATGGGGTCGTCGACGAACGCTGCGAGATTTTCGACGAGGCGGGCTATCTGGTGGCCTCGTCGGTGCAGCTAGCCCTCGTGCGGTTTCCCGCGCAGTGATCGGCTCGGTGAGCCCGGAGGGTGACCTCGTCTTTGGACGAAGTCGCATCTCGGCGGCGCAGATCACCGTGCACCTGTCCACCTCTGGCGGTCCCGGTGGCCAGCACGCGAATCGCACCTTGTCCAAAGTCACGGTCAGTGTCGACCTCGTCACCTGTGACGGCATTTCCGATGACGTTCGCCATCGCCTCCGCCGCGCGCTGGGCGATCGCGTGCGGGCCACGAGTTCGCGTCACCGGGTGCAAGCGCGTAATAAGGCCCAGGCTCTGGAGAACATGGTGGAGCGTCTCGCCGCCGCCGCCACCCCGATCACCCCACGGCGTGCCTCACGACCCACGAAGGCGTCCCAGACGCGCCGACTGGATGCGAAGAGCCGTCGCGGCGATATCAAGCGTGCCCGCCGGGTGAGCGACGATTAACGAGCGCGGTTCAAGTGCCGCTCGATGGCGGTAAGTGCTGTTCGCAGGACGCTGTCCGAGCGCGCTTCGGTTTCTTCGGTGATGCCACGTAGCGCCGAGAGGGCGGCGAAGCCGGCCGCCACCAGGGCGCCGTCGTCATCGAGGGCTTCATCAGACGTGTCACCCACTTCGGGTGAGGCGTCACCGAGACGAAGGGTGACCACACCACTATCTGCCAAGGGCGCCTCATGAAGGCGAGGCTTGATCAGACCGGCGGTCGAGATACGAGCTCGACGCACGCCCTTCAATTCCTCCGCGGTGAGGTTCGGGACGTTGAGATTGAGCAGGAAGTTTCCGTCCAGGTCTTCAATCTCCGTCAGCACTTCTATGGCGACGGCGGCCGCGGTGTCGTAGTGGACATTTTCGCCCCACTGCACGGAGACGGCGAGACCGGGCAGGCCCAGTTGACCACCGGTGAGTACGGCACCCACGGTGCCCGAGTGCAGCACCGACCGACCCACATTGGCGCCGGCATTAATGCCCGACAAGACGAAGGTCGGGGGAGCTCCGAAGTATCCGATGGTGCCCATGATGGCGCACAGCGCGGGCGGTGCGTCGAGCGCAAAGGCCTCGATGTTCGTCGCTCCCTCGATGTCGCGGCGCTCGAAGGACACGTCGGGGTGGGAAAATACGTCGCCCACGGCCGAGCTCATGCCCGAATAGTTACGGTTCGGGGCGACGACCACGGCGGAGCGATTCTCACCGGCCGCAATCCACTGGGAGACCGCGCGGGTCAGGGTCTGAATACCGGGGGCATCGATGCCGTCATCGTTCGTGATTAGGAGGCGCATTAGTCGTACAGTATCGGGGACACGTGAACGGTCGGTGACGGAGGTGCAAATGAACGTTCCCACCGGACAGCAAGTAGCAATAGCCCACGGCGACCAGCGCGCCGTCATCAGCGAGGTGGGAGCCACCTTGCGTTCCTACGTCACGGGTGGCGTCGCGGTCATTGAGGGCTTCGCGGTGGAAGAACGCGCGTCGGGTGGCCGCGGTCAAGTGCTCTTTCCCTGGCCGAATCGCATGGACTCGGGCGTGTGGGAATTTTCTGGCCGACAAGGACGCGCCGCTATTGACGATGCGGGCACCCTCACGGGAAACCACGGCCTCGCGCGGTGGCGCCCTTTCCAGCTCGAGGCGGCGAATCAAAACCGCTGCGTCTTTTCCTTCCTGCTGCATCCGTCACCGGCGTACCCCTTTCTCGCTCGACTCGAGGTCGCCTACCACCTCGGCGTCCTCGGTCTCACGGTCACCTCAACGGTGACCAATCTGGACGACGTGCCGATCCCGGTGGCACTGGGTTTTCACCCCTACCTGTCGGTCACCACGCCTACCATCGAGGGGGCACAGTTACTCGTGCCGGCATCGGCCCACGTCGCGACCAACGAGCGGCTCCTGCCCACGGGCGAGATCTTGCCGGTAGCCAATGGCGACCGCGACTTTCGTCGTCTGCGGTCGGTGAATGGTCACGTGATCAACACCACGTATACCGAACTCATTCGCGACGACCTCGGTCACGCGACGGCGCTGGTCGTCGACGACAACGGGGGGGTGGTGGAACTCAGTTGCGACCGCAATTTCCCCTACCTGCAGGTGTACACCGGTGACCAACTCGAACGGGGCCGCCGTCGCACGGCTATCGCCATCGAACCCATGACCGCGCCGCCGGACGCCCTGCGTAGCGGCAAGGATCTCATCGTGCTCGAACCCAACCAGCACTGGGCCGGCTCGTGGCGAGTGCGCCGCCCGTGAGTCGCCGCGTCGTTTTTCTCACTGGCTCGACGAGCGGCATCGGTGAAGCGACCGCCCGGTACTTCGCGGCACGCGACTGGACCGTGATCGTCAACTCCGTGCGTTCGGTGGAGGCGGGTCTCGCTCTGGCCGACGAACTCGGGGGTCACTATGTGCAGGGCGACGTGGGGGCCGAGGGCAGCGCGGCGGAGATGATCGACAGAGTGCTTGCCCACCGCGGACGACTCGACGCCCTCGTCAACAACGCGGGGGTGACGAAGGTCGTCGCCCACCAGGACCTCGAGGCTCTCGACCGTCAAACGTGGCGCGACATCTTCGAGGTCAACGTGTTTGGCACCTTCGAATTGTCGAGGGCCGCTCTACCGGCCTTGCGCGAACACGCAGGGGCCATCGTGAACGTGGGCTCCATCGCCGGACTTCGCCAAACCGGTTCATCCATTCCTTACGCCGCCTCGAAAGCCGCCCTTCATCACGTGACCACCTTGCTCGCCAAGGTCGTCGGCCCCGAGGTGCGCGTGAACGCTGTGGCTCCCGGTCTTATCGATACGCCGTGGACGGCCGACTGGGACGTGGTGCGAGGATTCGTCCAGGCTCTCGCGCCCCTGAAGCGAAGCGGGTCACCGGAGGACGTCTCCGACGTGATTTATACGCTGGCGACGAATACCTACATCACCGGACAAGTCATCGCGATTGATGGGGGCCTGACGCTGACGGTATAGGGGGCAGAGCAAGTCGCATGGTCTCGCTGAGCGCATACGCCGCGGGCGCCACGAGAGCCCCGTCGACCAGCGGCAGCGCGGGCAACTCGAGGAGGTCGCGAATCGTGGTCGGTAACAGGCCAATCGCGGCCGCGACGATGGTTCGATAGGCGCTTCGCTGCACGGGTGAGCCACCCACCCCGCGAAGGACGAAGCGGCGAGTTTCCCTGCCCGCCGCGGTGAGGCGAAGCTCAGGGAGAAAACCCTCGAGTCGTTGATGAAGGTCGGCCACCGTCAGGGGCAGGTTCACCGCGCCGAGATCGTGTCCGACGCGGCTCATCTCGGCGACGTAGGCGTCGCGTTGGGCGTCAGTTAACGACAGCGATCCGTAGCGCTCGAAGCCCGCCAAGAACATCGCAACCTCGCAGCAGTGCACCCACTCGAGGAGATGCGGATCGCTGGCCTGGTAGGTGGTGCCGTCAGGCGCCGTACCGACGACGCCACAGTGCATGGCCTTGACGCGCTCAATGAGGAGATAGGCATCGGCGGCTGAGCCATACGTCGTCGTGCCAATAAACAACGCCGTGTTTTCGAGACGCCGCAGGGGCGATTCTCGGTAGCGCGAGTGCTGGTCGACGCCCGCCATGGCCAAGGGGTGAAGTAGTTGATAGAGCAAGGAGGCGACGCCACCGATCAACATCGCACCGAGGTCACCGTGAACCACGCGCATCATGCCGTCGACCGGCGCGTAGGCCGTCGCGGGGTCGAGGCAGGGCGGCGGCGGGTCACCGCGAAGGCCGATGGCGGACCGAACGCGACGCTGGGCGAGTCCGCGCAGGAAGTTCGTCGCGACCGTTGTGGTCGACAGTCCCAATTCGCGCAGTGAGGGGCGTTCGCTCATAGGCTCACCCTACGAGCGCAAGTGAAAGGTGGCCACACGTGACGACCATTGCTAGCCCCCACCTCGACGAGGTTGTCAGCAGCGAGCTCGACAAGGTGTGGAAAGTCATCGTTCTCGATGACCCCGTCACTCCCATGCTGGTAGTCACCATGGTGTTTCAGAAAGTCTTTGGGTACGCCAAAGAAAAGGCTGAATTTCTCATGCTCACCGTTCACCACGAGGGTCGCGCCATCGTGTGGTCGGGCGAACGCGAGCGGGCCGAACACTTCTGTGTCGCTCTGCACTCCCATGGCCTGCTGGCCACGGTCGAGCAGGATCAGTAGCGGTGCGCCCCTTTCGCCGTCGTCGAAACGGCGACATTGCCGTGCATCTGGGTGCCGCCGGTCGGGCCTTCATGCGCCAGGTTTTCAGTGAGATCGTGGCGGCGGAATACGAGGATGATGGCGTGATTCACCCCGTCATCTACGCCCGCATTACGCCCGAATTAGACAACGACGATCCAGCGCGACTCTTCGAGCGCCAGCACGAAGTCAGCTCGGTGGCGCAGCGCGCCCTCGATACCTGTGACGACGACACGCTGAGCGAGAGCGATGCGTGGGCGTGGTTACGGACCAGTCAAGTGGCCCTGCGCAGTCACGCTTTTGGACGCGATATTCGCACCGCGGAGGATTACGAGCAGATTGACGGGGAGCTTCGCCAATATCTCGAGTCGCTGCAATACGTGGCGTGGGGATTGGCTCGCGCCATCTCGAGCTGAGAGGTCGACGTCTTATTTCGTGACGACCACGGCGGGATTTCCCACCGCAGTGGCCCCCGCGGGAATATCGCTGAGGACCACGGCATTCGCGCCAATCTTGGCCCCATCGCCAATGGTGATGCCCCCGATGATTTTCGCGCCGGGATACACGATGACGTTGTCACCGACGACGGGGTAGGACTCGCCGTCTTGTGACCCCACGGTCACCTGATGAAAGATCGAGCAGTTCCGACCGATGACTGAACCGGGTCCAATAACGATGCCATTGCCGTGGATGAAAACGGTGCCCTCGCCGATGACGGCACCATGAGCAATCTCAATCGTGGAAATCACCTTGGCCAGCTGCAGGCAGAGAATTGCGCGGCGCTGCTGGCCCCGCGCGTCGTATCGCGCGGAGCGCCGATAGAGACGAAGGGCGTGCCATTGCGTGGCAAACAGCGAGCTAAAGAGGGAGCCGCGAGCCATGTAGTGAGCGTAGTCACGCGGCCGCGATGCGCGGGGATTCGAGATGATAAGACCCACCCTCGCATCGGTCAGGGGGGCCGACGCGAGGGTGGGTGGAGGAACTAACTATTGAACGGTGATGCCCGTTGCCGTCACCAGACCACCGTCCGGATTAGAGATGGTGGTCTTTCGCGCGGTGCGCGCCGCCGTGCTCGCGGCGGTGACCCGAATTCTCATTAGTTCGCGACGGGCACGGCGATGGCGACCAGTGATCCCACCGAGAGGCACGCGGCGGCGGTGATGCGAGAGATGGCGTTCATGAGCAGTCCTTCACTTGTTCACCTTTGACGTTAGTAAGCGACCGATAGGTACCGCAGTGACGAATTAGTGACGAAGGTCCCAATGAATGATCGCGGAATGTAACGCGCGCGCAATATTTCCGAGGCTGAGGTCCCACTCGAGACTGTGGAGGCCAAAGCGACTCGTGCCGGCATCACTCGGAAGTTCCGGCTGGGGATTTCGCCCTGTGGGTGAACCGGGCACCGTGATCTGTCGCACGTTCAGGTAGGTCGTCGAGTTGGCCGTGAGGCAGACCGCTCGAAAACGATTGACGTAGGTGAGATATCCACCGTCGGCCTGGGGCAGCAGGGGGATGAGCGGTCCATCCGCGGTGCCGCCATAGACGGGATTGGTGCAGGTAGTTCGTTCGCTCGCGGGCACCACCCCGTCGAGATACATCCAAGGAGCCCCGACGACGCCCGCCGCAGCACCGCTACGCGGCGCCACGGTGAATGCGTCGTAGGAGTACGCGCACCGAAAGCTCGCGATCGTGCCGCAACGCGGAAGACCCCCTAATCCGTCGTGCGCCGAACGCGGGGAGGTGAGGGTGACGGTGCCGCCGACCAGAATCGCGACGACGATGCGCTGTAACTCCGCCGGGTGTGTCGAAATCTCGCGCCGTAGTAATTGTGACGCCATCGCGGCACCTTGGGAAAAGCCAACGAGCGCGACGGGACGCGTCGAGGGAGTGGCGGCCATATACGCCCGCCACGCGGCCACGACTGATTGGTAGGCAACCTCAGCCGCACGACGATCGCGAACTGTCGGGGACAACGACAGATAGGTGGCGGTGACCTGTGCGTACACGGGCACGACGATTCGGCAACTTGAGCTGAAGGGCGTGGTCGCCGTTCGGACGTAATTGCGAATGGTCGTGGTCGCTACGAGAGGGGCGTTATAACTATCCGCCGAACTGATGGTGGGGTAGAGGTAAAAGCAGTCCACCATGGGTGACGGAGCCGCGGCGGTGGTGGCGGTGCGTGACGCCCCGATGAGGGGAACGGTGGTGATGCGCGTCGGGTGCTGACACGTCGCTGGTCCGGTAGGCGGGCATAACCAGGTGACCGCAGTTTGCGCGTGCGCGGTGAGCGGCGCGAGCGCAGCGATAAGAATCGAGAGCGCGACAAGGACTTTCTTCATCACCACCAGTAGAGCAAATGATGAGCGACAACACACGGCAACGTTGACCGCCGTATAAGTCAGCAAAGCACACAACCCGGCCGCGAGGCCGGGTTGTGTGCTGGTGCGCCCCTCGGGATTCGAACCCGAAACCTGTGGATTAAGAGTCCATTGCTCTGCCGTTGAGCTAGAGGCGCACCGGAGATATTAGCCCCTCGGAGCCTGGGGGGTTACTTCTGGATGGCCTTGACTTCGAGGAACTCTTCAAACCCGTAGGTGCCGAGCTCGCGACCGATACCGGACTGCTTGTAGCCACCGAAGGGGGCGAAGATGTTGAAGTTGCCACCATTGATTTCCACCTGGCCGGTGCGAATCTTGCGCGCCACTTCGAAAGCCTTTTCCTTCGTGCCCGCCCAGACGCCACCGGAGAGGCCGTAGAGAGAATCGTTCGCGATCGCGATGGCTTCTTCCTCGCTGTCGTAGGGGATGATGGACAAGACGGGCCCGAAGATTTCCTCCTGGGCGATGGTCATGTCGTTGCGCACATCCGTGAAGATGGTGGGCGCCACGTAGTAGCCCTGCTCGAGGCCCTCGGGAGCCTCAAGGCCGCCGGCAATGAGGCGAGCGCCTTCGTCGATGCCCTTACGGATGTAACCGAGCACGCGCTCCTTCTGTGCCGCGGACACCAAGGGTCCGATGAGCGACGCGCCCGAGATGGGGTCCGCGGGGGTGTAGCCCGCCACCGCCGCCACGGCGAGGTCCTCGGCCTCGGCCAAACGCGAGCGCGGCACCAGCATGCGCGTGAGCGCCGAGCAGGTCTGACCCGAGTTCAGGTAGCACTTGAAAATGCCGTCAGGAATCGCGGCTGCGAAGTCGGCGTCTTCCAAGATGATGTTGGCGGACTTGCCACCGAGTTCGAGCGACACGCGCTTGACCATGTCGGCCGCGATCTCCATCACACGCTTTCCGGCGCGCGTTGATCCGGTGAAGGAAATCATGTCGGTCTTCGGGTGCGCCACAATGGCCTCACCGACCACGGGACCCGAACCAGTGACGAGGTTGAACACGCCGGCGGGCAGGCCCACCTCGGCGAAAATCTCGGCCAGGATGAAGGCGTTGATCGGCGCCACTTCGCTGGGCTTGAGCACCACGGTGCAGCCCGCAGCAAGCGCGGCGGCCACCTTGTTGGCGATCTGGTGCAGCGGGTAGTTCCACGGCGTGATGGCGGCGACGACGCCGACGGGCTCGCGCACCAAGGTGGAGTTGCCCACTTCTTCTTCCCACTCGAAGTCCGCGGCGCGCGCGGCGTTGTCGGCGAAGGTCGCCGTCGGAATGCCGGCCTGGATGCCCTTGGCGAGCATCAGTGGCATACCGACTTCGTTCGCGATGCACAGGGCGATTTCGTCACTGCGCTCTGCGAGCTTCTCGCTGACGCGCGACAAGAACTCGCCACGGTCCTTCGCGGCCATGACGCTCCACGCGGGGAAGGCCGCCGCGGCCGCCTCGACGGCGCTGTTGGCTTCGGCCACGGTGCCGGCAGGAATGGTGGCGTACAGATCACCAGTTCCCGAGCTGAAGACCTCGAAGGTCTCACTGGACTGAGCCTTCACCCATTGTCCGTTAATAAAAAAAGAATCCTTGATGATGGCCATGCCATCCCCCCTTCGTCGTCGGTGACGTCGCGAGACTATCGCTCACGGGGACAAAAAGTAAGCGCCGCCCGGTCATAACGACCGGGCGGCGCCTTGGGGTGGACGGCGGGACTCGAACCCGTGACCTCCTCGGCCACAGCGAGGCGCTCTAACCAGCTGAGCTACGCCCACCAAGGACTCTCAGTATGCCACAGGACGTCGAGTTGATGTCCACGCCGCTCGGTACGATGAGGGGGCGCCTCTGTAGCTCAACTGGATAGAGCAGATGGTTTCTACCCATCAGGTTGCGGGTTCGACTCCTGCCGGGGGCACTGACGTGGACGGCCCCACCGGGGGTGTGAGAAAACCCACCCGACGGGTCGCCATCGTTTAGCGTGACCTTCATGATCCGTGTTTCTGTCTATTACCCGACCACCGATGGCGCGTCGTTTGACCACGACTACTACCGCGACACCCACGTTCCCATGGCGCGCGACGCATGGGGACTGAGCGATGCGCTGATTGAAAAGGGCATCAACGGCCCCTACGTGGCGGCCGTTCACGTGAGCTTTGATTCCATGGACGCTCTGGGTGAGGCGATGGGCTCTGAGAAGAGCGCCGCCGTCATCGAGGACGTGGCAAATTTCACCACGATTTCGCCGATCATGCAGATCAGCGAAATCGTCGAGTAGATACTCGCCACTCGTCATCTGAGTCGGGAAGGCGGGATTCGAACCCGCGACCCCCTGGTCCCAAACCAGGTGCGCTAACCAAGCTGCGCTACTTCCCGCGAGGTCACAGTCTGCCAGTTATCGACTGTTAGCGTCGACGCATGGCCTACGACTGGTTAATTGACGGTATTGAAGAGAGCTGGCGTGAGATCGATCGCGTGGTGAGGCTCGCGGGCGAGTCCGGCTACGACCGGCCCACCGCCTGTCCGGGGTGGACGGTAAAAGACATCTTGAGCCACCTGCTCGGCTTCGAACTGTTGATGACCGGCGTGGGAGCTGAACCCTACGACGCCAGTGGTGATGACCACGTGAAGAACGTGATCGGCGAATTCAATGAGGCCTACGTGGCGCAGCGCCGTGGGCGACCCGGCGACGAGGTGCGCCAAGAATTCGTGGCGGTGGGCGCGTCATCGATCGCGCGACTGCGTGAGATGAGCCAGGAGGACTGGGAAGCGGTACGTCCGAGTCCTCTCGGCGAGAACACCGCGGTGTACGTGTTCGAAACTCGACTGCTCGATACCTGGATTCACCTGCACGACATCTGCGACGCCCTCGCCCTGCCGATTGACGATGCGGGCGCCGGCGAAGACGTGGTGGTCAATCGATTCGAGGCCGCGCTGCCCTACGTCATCGGTCGCAAGGCGGCGGCGCCCGAGGGGACCAGGGTGCGCGTCACCTTGACGGGTCGACTCGCGCGACTCATCGATGTCGAAGTGGTCAATGGTCGCGGACAGGTTGCCACCAGCCCGGGTGAGCCCGCCCTGGAGCTCGTCGTGCCGACGGCCCTGTTCTGGCGTCGCGCGGCGGGCCGTGTTTCCGCCGAGGCGCTCATGACCTCGCGCGACGTACATGTCGAGGGCGAGAGCGCACTGGCGAGACGAATTGTGGAGAATTTGGCCGTCTTGATTTAGAGGTCCGCGACCGACAACTAGTCTCTCATTCCTATGCAGGCAACCGCGTCGAACGTCGAAAATAACCACACCACCGTGACCGTAACGGTCTCGGCCACCGAGATTGATAAGGCGAGCGAGGCCACCGTCTCGGCCATCGCCGAACAGATCAACGTCAAGGGATTCCGAAAGGGCAAGGCGCCGCGCCAAGTGGTGATCAATCACATCGGCGGTCCCGCCGTCCTTCGCGGCGAGACGCTGCGCGAAGCCTTGCCCGACTTCTATGCCCGCGCAGTGTCGGAGACGGGGATTGACCCCATCAACCAACCGACCATTGACATCGTGAGCGGCGAAGATGACGGTGACCTGACCTTCACCGCCGTGGTGGAAGTTCGCCCCGAGGTGCACATCGCCGGTCACCGTGGCCTGGAGGTCACCTTGCCGTCACCTTTTGCCAGCGACGACGAAGTCGAATCTCAGGTCACGCGACTTCGTGAGACTGACTCGCACCTCGCCGACGTAGATCGCCCCATCGTGAGTGGCGACATCGTCACGATGAACGTGCACGTGGAAGACCCCGCCAACCCCGAGAGCGCTCAGGATGTTCCCGACTTTGCGTACACCGTGGGTTCCGGTGCGCTGGTTGACGGCCTCGACGAGATGATCCTCGGCCTGAAGGCCGGCGAAGACCTGGCCCTGACGGGCCGTGGTCCCGGTGGTGACGACATGAACTGGTCATTCCACTTAGTGCAGGTGCGCGAGCGCGTGTTGCCGGAGCTCACCGACGAGTGGGTCGAGGAGAACACCGAGTACGCCACCGTGCAGGCATTGCGTGATGGTCTGATCGTGCAGCTGACCAGTCGCAAAGTCATTGAGGCGCAGATGAGTCGTCGTGACAACGCCCTCGTGGCCTTGTCCGACCTCGTGGCCGAAGAACTGGTGCCAGAGTCACTCGTCGCCCAAGAACTGGACTCGCGTATTCACGAGTTCAGCCACCGTCTCGAACAGCAGCGCCTCGATGTGGGCACCTTCTTGCAGATCACGGGCCAAACGGAAGAACAACTCATTGAGATGTTCCGCCAGGACGCTCTGCGCGCGTCGCGCATTGACCTCGCACTTCGCGCCCTGGTGCGCGCCGAGGGCCTCGAGCCCACGCCGCAGGAGATCGACGACGAGTTGGTCACCACCGCCGAGTCCATGAGCGTCTCGCCGGACGTCCTTCGCGACAACCTCGCCACCACCGGCCGCCACGTCACCTTCGTGTCCGAAGTGGCCAAAATGAAGGCCTCGCGCTGGTTGCTCGAGAATGTGGCCTACGTCGACGCGCAGGGTGCCACTATCGACCGTGCGCTGCTCGACGAAAACCAAGCCGACTCTGAATAGGGTGGAAGCTATGAACCCCAACCTGCGCTTTAACAATTACCTCGTGCCCACCGTCGTGGAGTCCTCGACGCGTGGCGAGCGCGCATACGATCTCTACAGCCGTTTGCTGAAGGAGCGCATCGTGTTCCTCGGCACGCCAGTCGACGATGCGGTGGCCAATCTGATTTGTGCGCAGATGTTGTTCTTGGAGTCCGAAGACGCCGACCGCGACATTCACCTCTACATCAACTCTCCCGGTGGCGACATCACGGGCCTGCTCGCGATCTACGACACCATGAAGTTCATCAAGCCCGACGTGTCGACCTTCTGCTTCGGCCAAGCGGCCTCGGCGGCGGCGGTGCTGTTGGCCGCCGGTGCGAAGGGTAAGCGTTACGCCTTGCCGAATGCGCGCATCTTGCTGCACCAGCCCTGGGGCGGCGTCGGCGGTCAGGCCTCCGACATCGAAATCCAGGCCCGTGAAATTCTCCGTTTGCGAGAGATCTTGAACACGATTTTGGCGCAGGACACCGGCCAGTCACTCGAGCGTATCGAGAAAGACACGGACCGCGACTTCATCATGTCGGCAGCGGAATGCGTGGAGTACGGCATCATCGACGAGGTCATTACCAAGCGCGTGTAGTCCGCGAAATTGGGCCACCCAAACCGTAAGATGGTTCGGGCGGGCGAATGTCGGAGGAACGGCCATGGCGAAATTCGGTGAGTCGGGCGACAGCCTGAAGTGCTCGTTCTGTCAAAAGACGCAAAAACAGGTTCGCAAGCTTATTGCGGGCACGGGCGTGTATATCTGCGACGAGTGCATCGAGCTGTGCAGCGACATTCTGGCCGAAGAACTGGGTGATGCTCCCGAGCCGCTGCTCGAAGAGCTGCCGAAGCCCCGCGAAATTGCCGAGTTCTTGGACCAGTACGTCATTGGGCAACACGAGGCCAAGAAGATTTTGGCCGTGGCCGTCTACAACCACTACAAGCGGGTCCAGTCCGGCCCCCGCCGCGACGGTGACGTCGAAGTCGCCAAATCAAACGTCCTCCTGCTTGGCCCGACGGGTTGCGGCAAAACCTTCCTGGCCCAAACCCTCGCCAAGATGCTCAATGTTCCTTTCGCCATTGCCGACGCCACCGCTCTCACCGAAGCGGGGTACGTGGGTGAAGACGTCGAAAACATTCTCCTGAAGTTGCTCTCGGCGGCGGACTACGACGTCAAGCGCGCGGAGCGCGGCATCGTCTACATCGACGAGATCGACAAGATTTCTCGCAAGGCCGAAAACCCCTCCATCACGCGTGACGTGTCGGGAGAGGGTGTGCAGCAAGCACTGCTGAAGATTTTGGAAGGCACCGTGGCCTCGGTGCCGCCTCAAGGTGGTCGCAAACACCCGCACCAAGAGTTCATCTCCATCGACACCACGAACGTGCTCTTTATCTGCGGTGGGGCCTTTGCCGGTCTCGAGCAGATCATTGAGCGTCGTCGTGGCAAGAAGGGCATCGGCTTCGGCCAGCCCGTCGAAGCCGAGATCAAAGACACCGGCGAGCTCTTCAAGCACGCGCTGCCCGAGGACCTCATGAAGTTCGGCCTGATACCCGAATTTATCGGTCGCTTGCCCGTGGTGGGTGCGGTGCACCAACTGACGCGCGAAATGCTGATTGCGGTGTTGTCCGAACCGAAGAATTCGCTGGTGCGTCAGTACCAAAAGATTTTCGAGCTCGACGGCGTCGAGCTCGTCTTTGAGACCGAAGCACTCGAGGCCATTGCCGAGCTCGCTCTCGCTCGTGGCACCGGTGCTCGTGGACTTCGCGCCATCATGGAAGACGTGCTGGTCGACATTATGTTCGACCTGCCGGGCCGCACCGATGTGGCGCGCTGCATCGTGACGGCCGAGACGGTGGCCAAGACCGCCGAGCCCGTGCTCGATCTCAAGAAGCCCCGCTCGCGGCGCGCGAGTTAAACGTGAGCCTCGCGGAACGTCGCGACGCGGTCGCGTGGCTCGAATCTCACGTCGACTTTGAGCGAGTGGCGCCTAATCGCGCCGCCACTCCCACCTTGCAGCCGATTATTGACACCTTGACGGCCATCGGCAGCCCCCAGATGGACTACCCGGTGATTCACATCACGGGCACCAACGGGAAGGGCACCACCAGCACACTGACGTCCGCACTTCTCCGCGACATGGGTCTGGCGGTCGGCACCTTCACTTCGCCGGACCTTCACGCCATCAACGAGCGCATCAGCGTCAACGGCGAGCCCATTAGCGACGAGGCCCTTACTCTCGTGCTGCAACGACTGCGCGACCTCGAATCGGTGACGGGTATCACTCTGACTCGGTTCGAAATCCTCACCGTGGCGGCATTGCTGCACTTCTCGGACGAGGGCGTCGAAGTCGCGGTCATCGAAGTGGGGCTCGGGGGCACCTGGGACTCCACCAACGTGATTAACGGATCGGTGTCCGTTCTCACCAACGTTGACCTCGACCACACCGCCATCTTGGGCCCGACGGTGGAGCACATCGCACGCGACAAGGTCGGAATTTTCCGCGCGGCCGGGACCGCGGTGCTGGCCACCACTGACCCTCGCGTGGTCGAGATAGCGAGTGCTCGTGCCGATGAACTGGGGTGCCCGCTCATCCGTCTCGGTCGTGATTTTGATGTACTCGCGAATGACGTCGCGGTGGGAGGACGTGTGCTGACCATTCGTACCTCGCGCGCGACCTACGACGACGTCGTGCTCACGCTGCATGGTGCGCACCAAGGCATTAATGCCGCCACGGCACTGGTCGCCACCGAAGAATTTATTGGCGAGGCGATCGGCGAGAAGGTGGTGCGTTCGGCTTTCGGTCACGCCACCATGCCCGGCCGCCTCGAGGTGCTGTCACGCTCCCCGCTGGTGGTGGTCGACGGGGCCCACAACCCCGCCGGGGCGCGTGCGTTGGCCGCCACTTTGGATGGCGCATTTGGCGTCGGAGGAGTGCGGCGTGTGGTGTTTGGTCTGTTGAACGGACGCGAGGTGGCCGACATGGTCGAGCCGCTGGTCTCTGCCGGACTCACTGACTTTCACGTGGCGGCTCCCGATTCACCACGGGCGATGGACGTCGACGTGATGATGGCGGCCATCGTGACCGCGGGAGCGACCGCCTGTCGCCACGATTCGGTGGCGGAGGCCCTGGGGCACGCTCGAGAAATAGCCGATGATGACGACATGATCGTCGCCGCGGGAAGTTTGTACGTGGTGGCCGAGGCGCGCGCTGCGGCCCTCGGTCTGCCGAGCCACCGCTAGAGCGCCACCAAGTAGGCTGTTTGCCCTATGGCACGTACTTTTTCTTTCATTAAGCCCGATGGCGTCCAGCGCGGACTCATTGGCGAGGTTCTCCGTCGTTTTGAGCAGAAGGGCCTCACTGTGGTGGCCGCCGACCTGCGTCAGATTGACCGCGCCACCGCCGAGGCGCACTACGCCGAGCACGCCGGCAAGGGCTTTTTTGACGCCATCGTCACTGGTGTGACCTCGGGGCCAATTTTCACCATGGTGTTGGAAGGTCCAGAGGATGTCGCCAAGATCGTGCGCACCATGATGGGGGCCACTAATCCGGTCGAATCAGCCCCCGGCACCATCCGCGGCGACTTTGGCACCGAGATGCAGTACAACATCATTCACGGCTCGGACTCGCCCGAATCCGCCGCTCGTGAAATTGCCCTTTTTTTCCCTGAGCTCGCGAAGTAGTTCCGCGGGGCTGCGTGCCCTAGCCTTAGGCTTACGCCATCGGTCGCTGACTGGGGTCTAGAAGGTTTTCATGGACAATCGATTCTCACTACTGGGCCGCGACATGGCGGTGGATCTCGGAACGGCCAACACCTTGGTCTATGTCCGCGGTCGAGGCATCATCTTGAATGAGCCCTCCGTAGTGGCCGTCGACGTGAAAGATGGCCGCCCGCTGGCCGTGGGCGCGGAGGCCAAGCGCATGATTGGCCGCACCCCGAGCAACATTCAAGCCATTCGCCCGCTCAAAGACGGTGTCATTGCCGACTTCGAAATTTGCGAAAAGATGCTTCGCTACTTCATTCATCGTGTTCACCAACGTCGTTTCGCGAAGCCGCGCATGATCATTTGTGTTCCCTCGGGTATCACCGGGGTCGAGCAGCGTGCCGTGATGGAAGCGGCCGAGTTTGCCGGTGCGCGTAAGGCCTTCATCATCGAAGAGCCCATGGCCGCCGCGATTGGTGCGGGCCTGCCCATTCACGAACCCACCGGAAACATGGTGGTCGACATTGGTGGTGGCACCACCGAAGTCGCCGTGATCTCTCTCGGCGGTATCGTGACCAGCCAATCCATTCGCGTGGGTGGCGACGAACTGGACGAAGCAATCGTGTCGTACGTCAAGAAGGAGTTCCAGCTGGCGCTCGGTGAGCGCACGGCGGAGGAAATCAAGATCCAAATGGGCTCGGCATTCCCGCTCGAAGACGAGATGCGCGCCGAAATTCGCGGTCGTGATTTGGTGACCGGACTGCCGAAGACCGTGGTTATCTCCACCGAGCAGGTGCGCGAAGCCATTGAAGAGCCGGTGCAAGCCATTGTGGATGCGGTCAAGGTGACCCTGGACCGCACCCCGCCGGAATTGGCGGCCGACATCATGGAGCAGGGCATTGTCCTCACCGGTGGTGGCGCGCTTCTCGCGGGCTTGACGCAACGTCTCGAAATGGAGACCAACATGCCGATCATCGTCGCGGATGACCCGCTGAACTGCGTGGCTATCGGCAGTGGCATGTGCCTCGAAGACTTAGCCGTGTTCGAGCGGATGCTCAAGACCTCTCCGTCGAGGTAGTTCGTGGCGTCGCCCGTCGTTCGTCGACGAATCTTCTCGGGCGTCGTGGCGGGTGTCATTTTCTTCACCGTCGCGGAACTCACCGGTGGGCCCGCACACTTCTTACGCAGCACGGGGCGTTTCGTGTCGGCACCGTTCACCTGGGCCGTGAGCCTCGTCTCTCACCCCGTCGGCCACCTCATGACGGGGGCACTCAACTACAGCGACGTCGTGGCGCAGAATCGTCTCCTTCGCGAACAGCTCGCTCACGACCAGATGCTGATCAACCAGCAGCAGTATCAAGCGAACGAATTGCAGCGTCTCACGGCCTCGCTGAACTTGCCCTTCGTGGGGACGACCCCGACGGTGTCGGCTCAAGTCATTGGAATTTCCCCCACGAATTTTGCCGCGACCGTCACGATTTCTCGCGGCCAAGCTGATGGTCTCTTACCGGGAATGCCGGTCGTCGGTGGGGGAGGGCTTCTCGGCACGGTGACGTCGACCACCAGCCACTCGGCCATCGTCACGTTGATCACTGACGCCGCCTCGGCGATAACCGGTGAGATCGGCACGAGCGGTGCACAGGCGGTTATCTACGGATCAGGCGATGCTCGGCCGCTTCGCGTCACCGCCGTGGCGCTCTCGAAGTCGGTATCCCCGGGTGACATTGTCTCGACCACGGGTGCGAACGGTGATCTTTTGCCGCCCGGCATTCCGGTGGCGAAAGTGACGTCCATCGTGGTGACCCCGGGGGCGACGACGTACAACTTGACCTTGACACCTCTGGCGGACATCACGAATTTGGGATACGTATCGGTGTTGTTGTGGGAGCCCGGTACGTGACCGGTCTCATTCGCCTGGTCATCGCCAGTGCGCTGGTCGGCGCCGTGCAGTTATCGGTGTTCTCACCGATACGGTTGGCCCACGTCACGATCATGTTGATGTGGGTCTGGGCGTTGGCCCTCGGAATTTCTCTCAATCGCTGGTACGCAACCATTGGTGGTGCCGTTGTCGGCTTCATGCTGGACGCCCAGAGCTCGACGCCGCTCCTCACGTTCGCGGTGACCGGCGCCGTCGTGGGGTACCTCTGTGGCCGACTCGGTGAAGAAGGCATTGGAGATCTTGATGGCGCCGCGTGGTGGTCAGGGCCGATTGTCGGCAGTCTCGGCATTGTGATCAGCGTGCTGTCGGCAATGCTCATCGCCACCATTTTCGGTGACGGTACTTTTTGGCGCGGGAATGCGGGCGCCTCCATGGTGGTCAACATGCTGCTCGCCGCCGTGCTCGTGCGCCCGGTGGGGCGATTTGCTCGGTGGGCCATCGGTGACGACATGGTGGTGCATCGCTAATGGCCCGAAACTGGCGCTCACGACCGGTGTCGCTCGAGTGGTGGCGGCGCTGGCGTCCCTGGGTCTCACTTCGTCCGAGCCGAGGTCGTGGCGCGACCATCAACGAGCGTGGCACCTTTGGCCTTCGCGATCTGGTGGCGGAGCCCACCAGCGTGCGCGCCCGCCCCGACGTTCGCTGGGCGGTCGTCGGAGGGGTGTCGATTGCCCTGGTCACGCTCATTGTGTTACGCGTCTTTCAGCTGCAGGTGGTCGAGCACTCGTCCTCGGTGGCGGCGGTGAATCTCAACTCCTATCGCGTCAGTTCCATCCCCGCCGCGCGAGGTGAAATTTTCGACCGACGAGGGGCGGTCCTGGTTGGTAACACGCAGACGCGCGAAATCCGCGTGTCGCGTCAGCAGCTGCAAGCCGATCCCGCATTGCTGGCCGCGCTGTCGTCGGTGACGGGGCAGAGCCAGGCGCAGATTCTCTCCATCGTGAAAAACGTGCAGTATTTGCCGTACCAGCCGGCCCCCATCGTGGTGGGTGCGTCGGACCAGCTCATTAATTATTTGCAGACCCACTCGAGCGAATTCCCAGGGGTCTCGGTGGTCACCGTGTCGCAGCGTGATTACCCCGCCGGAGCATCCTTGGCGTCGCAACTTCTCGGGTACGTGGGTCCGATAAACCCCTCCCAGCTCGCCGCCTTTGGCCGTCTGGGCTATACGGCCAGCAGCGACTTTGGGCAATCGGGCGTGGAGTCGTTCTACGAAGCTTTCCTCCGCGGTCACGATGGATCGCAGGTGCTGCGGGTGAACTCCGCGGGCACCATTTTGGGCCAGCAGAAGTACAACCCACCGGTGACGGGGAACTCGCTGATCTTGAATATCGATGCCGGCTTGCAGCAAGCGGCCACCTCGTATCTGACGTCAACGATCCTGCGTGACCGTCAGGTGGCCGACCCGCGCTCGGGCAAGTACCCCCCGGCGCCCAACGGCGCGCTCATGGTGATGGATGTGACGAACGGACACGTGCTCGCGATGACCAGTTACCCGAGTTACAACCTGCAGGAAATGTCCTCCGGACTGACGCAAACCCGATACAAC
Organism: uncultured Actinomycetes bacterium; assembly: GCA_903924205.1. Lineage (GTDB taxonomy): Bacteria > Actinomycetota > Acidimicrobiia > Acidimicrobiales > RAAP-2 > RAAP-2. The sequence continues at coordinate 256,383 of CAIYAP010000007.1, read as the reverse complement.
GAGCTCTCGCGAGTTGGAGCGTTTAACAATTACGCGATTCAGGGCCTCTATACGCCGGGCTCTACTTTCAAGATGATCTCGGCCACCGCACAGCTGAAGACTCGCGTCTTGTCGGCGAACGCGTTGGTGAATGACACCGGAACGTACAAAGTCCCTCACTGCCTCTCGGGTCACCAGTGTCTGTTTCACGATGACGAAACCACCGGTGCGGGCTACATCAACTTGCCCGTGGCCCTCACGAAATCATCGGACTATTACTTCTATAACTTGGGCTACCTCTTTTGGTCTCGGCAGGCCAAGTATGGGTTGACGCCGATTCAAAATGAAGCCAGCCAGTACGGACTCGACAGCACGAGCCAAATCGACCTCGCCAACGAAGTCGTCGGTCGCGTCGATGCGCCGGCGGTGCGGCTGCAACTGCACAACGAGGCGCCGAAAGCCTTCCCGTACTACCAGTGGTACACGGGAGACAACATCGAAATGGCGTTCGGCCAGGGCGCCACGGCCGTGACGCCTATCGCCATGGCCAACGCGTACGCCACTTTCGCTAACGGTGGTACGCGTTACGCCCCGGAGGTGGCAGCCGCGGTGATGAGTCCATCGGGCCACCCGGTGAAGGTGTACGGCAATCGCGTCCTCGGGCACATCTACTTGCCGCCCGGCGTTCGCAACCCCATCTTGCAGGGCCTGTATGGCGTCGTCAACAGCCCCGACGGCACGGCGTACGGTGCCTTTCAATCGGTGGGCTACGACTGGTCGACATTTCGCGTCGCGGGCAAGACGGGTACCGCGTCAAACTCACCCGGCCAAGAACCGAACTCGTGGTTCGTCGGTTTTGGACCGGTCGCGAAACCCAAATACGTGGTGCTCTGCGTCATTGGCGAAGGCGGTTACGGCGCGATGGCGGCCGCTCCCGCGGTGGCTCAGACGTTTAAGTATCTAGCGACGCATCCACTGGCGCCCACCAAGATTTCCCTGCCCGTCACCGTTCCCGAGTCCACGACGACTTATCCTGCGAAGCCGTGACCAGTCTGTGGAATGACATTGAACCGATCTTGTGGCGGGTAGACAAGCCTGCCCGGTATATCGGGGGAGAAGTGGGCAGCCTCGAGCCGCAGCGGCACGAGGGGAATATCAACTGGCTCGTGGCCTATCCCGACACGTACGAGATCGGTCTGCCGAATACCGGCCTCACGATTTTGTACGAGATTTTGAATGACCGTGACGACGCCACCTGCGAACGCACGTATGCGCCGTGGGTGGACATGGAAAAGGAAATGCGCGGGGCGGGCATCCCGCTCTTCTCGGTGGACAGCTTCCGACCCGCGAATTCCTTCGACATTCTGGCTTTCAATGTGGCGGCTGAACTCACCTACACCAACGTGCTGAACATGATTGACCTCTCGGGCATTCCGCTGCATGCGGCGGATCGCGGCGGTGATGACACCTTTGTGTTCATTGGGGGGCACTGTACGTACAACCCCGAGCCCATGGCGACCTTCGTCGACGCGGCGGTCCTCGGCGACGGCGAGGAAGTGGTGGGGGAAATCACGGCGGTGATGGCCACGTGGCGTGCCGAGGGCGTGACCGATCGCCACGAGATGTGGTGTCGACTCGCACAGATTCCCGGCGTGTACGTACCGGGCCTCTATCGCCCCACCTTTGAGGGTGAGCGTCAGACGGGTATCGAGATGTTGGATCCCCGCGCACCGGCGGTGGTGGAAAAGCGCACCGTGTATGACCTGGGCCAGTGGCCTTATCCACGTCGCGGCCTCGTGCCACTCACCGATGTGGTGCACGACCGACTGAACGTCGAAGTGTTTCGCGGTTGCACTCGTGGGTGTCGTTTCTGCCAAGCGGGCATGATTACTCGACCGGTCCGTGAGCGACCTCGCCACCAGGTGGTCGACATGGTGCGCGCCGGCATGGAACGCACTGGCTATGACGAAGTGGCGCTCACCAGTCTCTCGACGGCGGATTACTCGGGCATTGAAGACGTGGTGACGGAGATCATGGATCCGGCGGCGGGCTGTGGCCGCGTGAACGTCTCGCTCCCGAGTTTGCGTGTCGATGCCTTCACGGTGGGGACCGCCGCGGCCATACAACAGGGTCGCAAGAGCGGTTTGACCTTTGCCCCCGAGGGCGGCACCTGGCGCATGCGTCGGGTGATTAACAAGCTGATCAGCGAAGAGGACCTCTATGCCGCCACCGACGCGGCCTTCGCGCAGGGCTGGCAACGCGTCAAGCTGTATTTCCTTATTGGCCTGCCGACCGAAACCGACGAGGACGTTCTCGGCATCGTGGAACTGGGTCGTCGGGTTGTCGAGATCGGACGGAAATATCGACGCAGCATCACCGTGACGGTGAGTGTCGGTGGATTCGTGCCTAAGCCCCAAACTCCCTTTCAGTGGTTCGGTCAGGACTCACCCGACGAATTGCAGCGCAAGATCACCTTGCTGCGCGATGCGTCTCGAGACGTCAAGGGCTTGTCGGTGCGTTGGCACGATCCGTCGGCCAGCGCGGCCGAAGGGGTGTCGAGTCGGGGCGACCGACGTATGGGAGCGGTACTCGAGCGCGTCTGGCGCGACGGGGGCACCTTTCAGGAGTGGGGCGAGATGTTCACCCTCGAACGCTGGGAGCGTGCTCTCGAGGCGGAAGGCTTCTCGCTGGCGTCAGTGAGCGAACGTGACCGCCGGCGTGATGAGTGCGTGCCCTGGGCTCACCTGTCGGCAGGCCTTCACGAGGACTTCCTCTGGGGCGAGTGGGAATCGGCACTGGCCGAGGCGGGAACCGAGGACTGCCGCTGGACGCCGTGCTACGACTGTGGGGCCTGCACGACGCTCAGCCTGGAGCACCATGTCGCGTCACCGACGGCACCGGCGGGCGGCAGCCAGGGCACCGGCCAGGGCCTCGACCTGCGCACGCCCGTGTCCCTCGGGGTAAAGCCGGTTTCCGCATGATCGTGTTACCCCCGCGCTTGCGCGTGAGGTATGTCCGAGTGGGCCGCGTGCGATTCATCTCGCAACGCGACACGGCGCGGATTTTCGAGCGAGCCATGCGGCGCTTGCACGCTCCCGTGAAATACAGCGAAGGTTTCTCGCCCCACCCCATTTTGTCGTTCTCGGCAGCTCTCCCCACTGGTGGGGCGTCGGAGGCGGAATACCTCGACGTGCGCTTTGATAGCGCGGAAGTCACTGACGAGCGTTTTGCGGTGGGGGAGAGCAGTGAAATGTCGCTACGAGCCTTTGCCGAGGCCCTCAGCGCGGTCTTACCGGTGGGAATGGTGGTCACCGGAGCGGTGGAGCTCGATGGTTCCGAACTTTCCCTCCAAGAGGCGGTAGCCTGTATGCGGTGGGAGGTGGACGTTCGCGCGTCCGAGCCGCCCACTATTGACGTGCGAATCGCCAATCTCATGGCTTCGGCCGAGATTGTCGTGGAGCGCCAACGTAAGGGACGACCAGTGGTTGACAACATCCGCGAGAACATCGCTGTGATGGAATCCGACGCGACGCCAGAAGGCGCGCGCATCACGGTCGACCTGCTGACCCACCCCCGAGGTATACGGCTCAGAGAATTACTGACCGCCCTCGGCAGCGACATTGAGCTACTACGAGCAACGCGCACCCACCAATGGATCGATCAACACGGGGAACGATACGAACCGGTTGCCGTCGGCACCTTCGCTGTCGTTACCCCTCCCGCCCTGTCCGAGACGGACAGCGCATTGACAAGGAGTCCTTCACGTGAGCGAGAGCAACACGAACAACGAACCGACTAGCGCTCCGCGCATCGGTGACACCCGCCCCGCCCCGCAAGTAGGCGACACTCGACCGGCCCCCGCTGGATCGTCGTCCGCACCAGCCAGTTCGGGCAACCAGCCATCCGGCAATAACGCCAATCGCCGACGTCGCGGCGGCCGAGGCCGCAGTGGCGGCAATGGCGGGAACGGGGGCGGACAGGCCTCGCGTGGCCCCGCCGCGACGCCCGTGGAGGCCTCGGCCCCTGACGCGGCGGAAGCCAAGCGTTCGGGCAATAACAAGCGTCGCCGTGGTCAGCGCCGCCCCACGGGGGAGCGCGCCCAGGGCCGCTACCTCATGTGCGTACATGTGTCGAAGGGCACGACCCACATCGCCACCATGGAAGGCCGCAGCCTCGTTGAGTACACCGTGGCGCGCGCCTCGGACGAAACGGGACAAATCGACGGCAACATCTACGTCGGCAAGATTCAAAACGTGCTCCCGGGCATGGAACTGGCCTTCGTCGACATCGGCATTCCCAAGAATGGTGTCCTGTACCGCGCTGACGTGGCCCAGGAGCGCGACGAAGAGGGTGAAGCAGTCCGAAACGACCTGCGCATTGAGCAGATGCTCAAGGGTGGTCAAATCATTGTGTGCCAAGTCACCAAGAACGCCATTGGCGCCAAGGGCGCCCGCTTAACCCAGGAAGTCTCGATTCCCGGCCGATTCGCGGTTCTGGTGCCCAACTCCACCACCGTGGGTATTTCTAAGCGTCTGCCCGATGGTGAGCGCCGCCGCCTGCGCAAAATCATCGACGATGTCAAGCCCGAGCGCCACGGCATCATTATTCGCACCGCGGCTGAAGGCGTGTCCGCGGAGGACCTCGCCCGCGACATCACCTCGCTGTGCGCCAAGTGGGACGCCATTGAGGCTGAAGTCGCCAAGAGCAACCAACCGCGTCTGGTCTACCGCGACCTTGACCAGGCAATTCGCATCTTGCGCGAAGAAATGAATGACGATTACCGCGCCATCTTGATTGACGACCGCGATCTGTATGACAAGGTCCGCGAGTACGTGCTGGCGGTGAACCCCGAGCTGGCAGACCGCGTCGAGTTCTACGACAAATCGGCCGAAGAGTTGCCCCTCTTTGAGCGCTATTTCGTTCACGAGCAGTTGCACCGCGCCCTCGATCGCAAAGTGTGGTTGCCCTCGGGTGGGTCACTCATCATTGAGCGCACGGAAGCGTTGACGGTGGTCGACGTGAATACCGGCAAGAACGTCGGTAAGACGAATCTCGAAGAGACGGTGTTTCGCAATAACTTGGAAGCGGCCGAAGAGGTTGCCCGCCAGCTGCGCCTGCGCGATATCGGTGGCATCATCGTCATTGACTTCATCGACATGGAGCCCAAGGCCAACCGTGACGCGGTGGCGTCGGCCCTACGCCAAGCCTTGGCCCGTGACAAGACGCGCACTCAGGTCTTTGACATCTCGGAGCTCGGCCTCGTGGAAATGACCCGAAAGCGAGTCAACGAGGGCCTTCTGGAATCGGTCTCGAGCGTCTGTACGGTCTGTGACGGCCGCGGATTCGTGGTCGAAACGGGTCTGGCGACGAAGTAGTGGTTGGCAACCCTACCGTCGGCTACACTGGAAATCTTATGTACGCCGTTATTCGCATTGGAGCCTCGCAAGAGCGCGTGTCCGTGGGCCAGAGTGTCCGCATTGACCTGCGCAAGGAAGCGGAAGGCAGTGAGATTTCCTTCGAACCCGTTCTCGTCGTTGACGGTGACAAGGTCCTGGCCGGTCCCGCCCTTAAGGGTGCGATCGTGACCGCGACCATCACTGGCTTCGAAAAGGGCAAGAAGATCAATGGTTTGACCTACAAAGCGAAGGCTATTCAGCGTCGTCACTGGGGTCACCGTCAGAAGTACTCGACTGTTGAGATCACCAAGATCTCGACCAAGTAAGTAGAGGAGACAGCATGTCAAAGACAAAGGGCGGCGGTTCAACTCGTAACGGTCGCGATTCAAACGCACAACGCCTAGGTGTGAAGACTTTCGACGGTACCGCCGTCAAGACGGGCATGATCCTTGTTCGCCAGCGTGGAACCAAGTTCCACCCGGGCCGCAATGTGGGCATTGGCAAGGACGACACCCTGTTCGCGCTCGCCGAGGGAACCGTGAAGTTTGGTTTCCGTGGCGGCCGAAAGCTCGTTGACATTCTCGTCAGCTAAAGCTTTCCTCCTAAACACTAAGGGCCCGGTGCTTTCGCACCGGGCCCTTAGTGTTTAGTGGCTGAATTAGCCCTTGATGGCCTTCTTGAAGGCGGCACCAATGGACACCTTCGGGGCACGCGAGGCCTTCACCTGGATGGCCTCACCCGTCTGCGGGTTGCGGGCGGTGCGAGCCTTGCGCTCAACGCGCTCGAAGGAGATGAAGCCCGTGATAACGACCTTCTCGCCCTTCTTGACGTTGGTGGTGATGATGTCTTCGAAGGTGTTCAGGAAGGTGCTGGCGTCCGTCTTCGACGAACCAGTCTTCTCGGCGAGCGCCTCAATCAACTCGGTCTTGTTCACCGAAGTCTCCTTTGTTTCGTGGTATCTGATGGGGCTCGTTCCCCATCACCGAGCGCAATCTTTACCCCGATCCATCGCAAAAACGGGTATTTCCACGAGATTTTCCGGTGATTTCTTGATTTTTCTTTAAAAAGTCCTGATGAGAGCCAGATTCAGGTTTATTGGGTACGCTGGGAGCCATGGCTTCTATTGACCGCAACCGGCTCGCAACGCTTCATTCTCGAGAAGTGGCGCGTTACCAAGCCGCTAATCCCCGTTCGCAGGCGCAGTATGCCGGTGCCGATCACCTCTTTGGCCGTGTGCCCATGACCTGGATGAATAAGTGGTCCGGGGGATTCCCCCTCGCGTTCTCGTCGGCTCGGGGCGCCCACATCACCACGCTCGACGGTCACGAGCTCGTGGATTTTGCTCTCGGTGACACCGGTGCGATGGCGGGACACAGTCCTGAACCCCTCGTTCGCGTCGTCAACGAGCGCATCGGCCGAGACGGGGGAGTGGCCACCATGTTGCCGACGGAAGACGGCGAATGGGTGGCGGCGGAACTCACGCGTCGATTTGGATTGTCGCAGTGGTCCTTTGCCCTCACCGCCACCGACGCCAATCGCTGGCTCTTGCGCTTGGTGCGCCTAGCGACCGGACGGTCAAAAATTCTCGTCTTCTCCTACGCCTATCACGGCACGGTGGACGAAACCTTCGTGGTCGTGGGTCCCGACGGGATGGCGCAGGCGCGACCGGGCGTCGTGGCGCCGTCTTTTGACCCCACGGAGACCACGCGCGTGGTGGAGTTCAACGATCTCGAGGCGCTCGCTCGCGAGTTGGCTCACGGCGATGTGGCTGCCGTGCTCACCGAGCCCGCGCTCACCAATATTGGCATCGTGCTGCCCGAGCCCGGCTTCTTCGACGGCGTGCGCCAGCTCTGCGACCAGACGGGCACACTGCTGATCGTTGACGAGACGCACACCTTCTCCGCCGCTCCTGGCGGTGCGACACAGTCGATGAATCTTCGCCCCGACGCGATCACCATCGGCAAGAGCCTCGGCGGTGGCGTGCCCTCGGGCGCCTACGGCCTCTCGGCGCGACTGGCCGAACGCGTCATGGCGCAAGTGGCCGAGGGTGCCGACATTGTCGACATGGGTGGTGTTGGCGGCACGCTGGCGGGAAATGCGCTGTCTCTCGCCGCGATGCGCGCCGTGCTCGGTGAGGTACTGACCGATGACGTCTGGGAACCGATGATTGCGCGCGCCACCATGCTCGCGACGGGCATTGCGGCCACCGCGGCGCGTCACGAACTCCCGTGGAGCGTGACGCAGCTCGGCGCGCGCTGCGAATACCGCTTTAGCTCCCCGGCCCCGAGAAATGGCGGAGAATCGGCGGCCAGCCACGATGGCCCTCTCGAGGACTACATCCACTTGGCCTGCGTGAATCGTGGGGTGTTGATTACCCCCTTTCACAACATGTTGTTGACCTGCCCCGCGACGACCGATGAGGACGTGGCGTCGCACCAGCGAGTCTTTGACGAGGTCATCGACGAGCTCATGGCCTAACGAAGTCCCTGTGAGGGGCGAACCTTCGTAACATGGAGGCATGTCTCTCTTCGTCGACCGCGCACAGCTCCACGCCAAGGGCGGTAACGGTGGCGCCGGCTGCGTCAGTTTTCGTCGTGAGGCCCACGTCGCTAAGGGCGGACCGGACGGCGGCGATGGCGGTCGTGGCGGCGACGTGTGGCTGGTGGCCGACGTCAATCAGGCCTCGTTGCTGGGCTTTCGTGATCACCCCTTTCGTCGCGGCACGGACGGCGAACACGGCACCTCCAAGCGCCAACACGGTTCGCGCGGCAAGGACATCGACGTCGCGGTGCCCGTCGGCACGGTGGTGCGCACACAGGACGGGGAAGTCCTCGTTGACCTCACCGACGCCGGCATGCGCTGGCGTGCGGCCGAAGGCGGCCTCGGTGGCCAGGGAAACAACCGCTTCTTGTCGAACTTCCGTCGCGCCCCCGCCTTTGCGGAGCAGGGTGAACTCGGTGAAGAGATTTGGTTTGAGCTCGAGCTCAAGCTCCAAGCCGACGTCGCCCTGATTGGGTTTCCGAACGTCGGGAAGTCCACGCTGATTTCTCGTGTCTCGGCCGCCAAGCCCAAGATTGCCGATTACCCCTTCACCACTCTGGTTCCCAATTTGGGTGTCGTGCGTTTCGGTGATCGCGGTGGCAAGGCCAACGAGCGCACGGAATTTGTCATGGCGGACATCCCGGGTCTCATCGAAGGTGCCGCGGAAGGCCGTGGCCTGGGGCACGACTTTCTTCGCCACGTGGAACGAGCCCGCGTGCTGTGCGTGCTTCTCGACTTAGCCCCGACGGCGGGGGCCACACCGCAAGAGCAGCTGGCCGTCTTGCTGAATGAACTTGGCTCGTATCAGCCAGACCTCTTAGAGCGTCCTCGCCTCATCATCGGATCGAGGTCTGACCTCGGCGAGAGCGACGACGGCCCCTTTGAGTTCGTGGTCTCGGCCATTACGAACAAGAACTTGGACCTCGTCGTGTCGAAATTGGCCACTCTCGTCGACATGGCGCGGCGTGATGAAGCGGTGCGCGTGAGTCAAGAAATTATTGTGCACCGACCCGTGAAAGACGAAATCTGGGTGGAGAAGATTGCGGAGGGCCACTGGGAAGTTCACGGCCGCGCCGCGCGTCGAGCCGTGCGCTTCTCGGATCTACGCAATGACGAAGCCATGGCGGAAATGATTCGCCGTCTACGTGATGCCGGAGTTGACCGACTGCTCTCGCGCTCGGGAGTCAAAGACGGTGACTCGGTGACCATTGGTGAAGCGACCTTCGGCTGGTGGCGCGACCACCAAGCCGCGGGACTCGACCAAGATCACCACCGCGCCACGCACAAGGAACGCTTGGCGAAGCGCCGCCGCACCCGCGGCATTGACGAGTTCGCCGAAGAGACAGACGACGGTGACGACTAAGCCGGTCGTCGTCAAAGTCGGTACCTCCTCGGTCACGACGGCGGAGGGATCGGTGGACCACGAGGTCCTGCGCGCCATTGCCCAGCAAATTGCCACCGTGAGGTCTCGGGGGCGTGACGTCATCGTGGTGACGAGCGGTGCCATTACGGCGGGGTGGGCCGAAGTGGGCGGTGGGAGGCCGCGTCCCCACGACTCCGCTCAACTCCAAGCGGTCAGCGCCGTGGGCCAACCACTTCTCATGGCCACGTGGCGTGAGGCGTTCGCGGAGGTGGGGGTGGTCGTCGGCCAGGTTCTGCTGTCGCCGCACGACTTTGCCGATCGTCGTCAGTATCTGGCGGCGCGACGAACGATTGAGCACCTCTGCGCTCTGTCGGTGGTGCCCATTATCAATGAGAACGACGCCGTCGCGGATGAGGAAATCCGTTTCGGTGACAACGACCGACTCGCCGCGTTAGTCGCGAACGTGGTGGGTGCTGCCGAGGTGATCCTGCTCACCGATACCGACGGTTTATTCACCGCCGACCCCCGACTTGACCCGCGGGCCACCTTGATTGAGGAAATACGACGAGTCGATGAATACATGGCCATGGCGGGCTCGAGCCGCTCCGCGGTGGGCTCCGGGGGCATGGCCTCCAAGATGTCGGCCGCCAAGATGGCCTCGTGGAGCGGCGTGACCGCGATCATCGCTGCCGCTCGTCGACCGCGAGTCATTGTGGACGTCCTCGATGCGGTCCCTGGCAGTGGCACCGTGGTGCACGCACGGCCCGAGCGCCTGTCGGCGCGCGAGAGTTGGATTGCCTTTGCGGCTCCGTCTCGCGGTCGACTCGTGATCAACGAGGGCGCGGTGGCCGCCATTCGGCGCCGCGCCAGCTTGCTGTCGGTGGGGATCATGTCGCATGACGGGGAGTGGAGCGATGGTGATGCTCTCGATATTGCCGATGAATCCGGTCGGGTCGTCGCGAAGGGTTTGGCGCGTGCCTCGTTCATCGACAACGATGCGACCGACCCCATCGTGATTCGGGCAGACGATCTCGTTACCTTCCCCGTCGGTGATTCGCCCGTTAGGCTCGACTGAGCAGCGACGGCTGACCGACCGCCTCGTTGCCACAGTGACCCACCGTGAGGTCGCGAAAGGACAGACGAGATGACCACGATTGACCCCCGCTTCGAATTGGCCCAGCGCCTTGGTCTCGACGAGGTGCCCGCACCTCAGTTTGCGGATGCCGCTGAGGTCGTTACCCGTCTGCGCGAGCAGGACTACCTCTCGAGTCCCGAGATTGCGTCAGCAACTTTCTTGGCTGATCGACTCGCGAAGCCGGTCTTGGTGGAGGGCCCTGCCGGAACCGGCAAGACCGCACTCGCGCAGGCCGTGGCTCGTGCGACCGGTGCCGAACTCATTCGTCTGCAGTGCTACGAGGGACTCGATGAATCAAAGGCGCTCTACGAGTGGAACTACCGCAAGCAGTTGTTGCGTATCCAAGCGGGTCGCGAGAGCGGAGATGCCGCCACGTGGGCGGCGCTCGAAGACGACATCTTCGCCGAGGACTTCTTGTTACCGCGGCCCTTGCTCGAGGCCATTCGTGCCACGCACCCCGTCGTTCTCCTCATTGACGAAGTCGACCGCGTGGAACTTGAAACGGAGGCCTTGCTACTCGAAATCTTGTCGGAATATCAGGTGTCGATTCCCGAATTGGGCACGGTGCGCGCGACGCAGATCCCCATGGTGTTCTTGACGTCGAACGCGACGCGTGAATTGTCCGAAGCGCTCAAGCGTCGCTGCCTCTACCTGCACATCGGTTACCCCGACGTGGAGCGCGAGCGCGACATCATCTTGTCGCGCGTGCCGGGTGTCACCACCGCTCTTGCCGAACAAATCGCCCGCGTCGTTCGTTCGCTGCGCGACCTCGACTTAAAGAAGCACCCCTCGGTGAGCGAAACCCTGGACTGGGCGCGCACCTTAGTGATTCTCGGTCAGTCGGAGATTGGCGACGACGAGGCGGCCGCGACGCTGCACATCTTGCTCAAGTATCAGAGCGACATTGAGACCGTCCAGAAGGAACTCTTCGGTCGCCGCTCGTCGTGAACGAAATACTGAGCGACTTCATTAGCGAGCTGCGCGCCGCCGGGCTTCCCGTCTCGATGACGGAGCACGTCGATGCGGCGCGCGCCGCGACCATGATTGACCTCGTCGACCGTGAGACCTTGCGCGCCGCACTGTCGGCCACCTTGGTCAAAGATCACGATCACCGTCCCGTTTTTGATTCCGCCTTTGAAGTGTTCTTCGCCCGTCGAGGTACCGCGGCCGCCGTCGATGACCCCGCTACCGACGAGGTGGACCCGGGCGAGACCACGCGTCCGCCTCGGGGGGGTGCCGGTGCACAGGGGCAGGGTGGCCGCAGTGGACGCGGGGGCAGTGGGTCGATGTCGTCGGTGAGCCCCGAGCAACTTCAAGAGATGCTCTGGAACGCCATGATGAATGGCAGCCCCGAAGATCTGCGCGAGGTGGCTCAGCACGCGGTGGAGCTCTATGCCGATATCGAACCGGGCCGCCGAGTGGGGGGAACGTATTACCTCTATCGCACGTTACGAAACCTCGACGTCGAGGGCTTGCGGCACAAACTGTCCGCGGCGTCGGCTGGGTCAACACCCGATTCGGCCTGGGCGCAGCGCGCGGCACAGGTGGACGTCGAGGTCAAGGTGCGCGAACTGCAGGCCGCTATCGAAAAGGAGATTCGTGAGCGTCTCGTGGCCGATCGCGGGGCCTCATCACTCGCGAAGAGTGTGCGAAAGCCCCTACCGGAGGACATTGACGTCATGCACGCCACGCGTGACGAAATGTTGCAGCTGGAAAAGGCCCTTCGCCCCTTGGCGCGCAAGCTGGCCACTCGATTGGCCCGCCGTCGCCGTCGCCGTCGCCGCGGACCGGTGGACTTGCGCCACACGGTGAGACGCAGTTTGTCGACCGGGGGTGTGCCCATCGACCTGCGCTTCAAACCGCCACACCCGGCCAAACCGGAAATCATCGTGATCGCCGACATCTCGGGATCGGTGGCGAGTTTCGCTCGTTTCACGCTGCACATGGTCTACGCCATCGCGAGTCAGTTTTCCAAGGTCCGCTCCTTCGTCTTCATTGACGGCCTCGACGAGGTCACCCGACTCTTCGATGACAGCGACGACCCGGGTGAAGCCGTGGCGCGCATCAATGCCGAAGCCGACGTCATCGCCTTTGATGGCCACAGCGACTACGGCCGCGCGCTCACCGACTTCGTGACGCGCTTCGGTCGCGACATCAATCGTCGCTCCGTCGTCATCATCTTGGGCGATGCCCGCAATAACTACCACCAGGCGCACCCCGAAACGGTTCGCTATCTCAAGGAGAAGGCGCGCGCGGTCTATTGGCTTAACCCCGAGCCCACCACCTACTGGAACAGCGGTGACTCGGTCATCGCGCAGTATGCGCCCTACCTCACCAAGATCGTGGAGTGTCGCTCACTTCGACAACTCGAAGCCTTCGTGGGCGACCTCGCGTGAGCGACATCGGCATGCTGCCCCCCGATGACGTGCGCACTCGCGGTGAGCCCCCCATCGGCACCGTGATTACCTTGGTGCGACATGGTGAGGCTCGCTGCAACGTGGACGGCGTCATTGGTGGTGCCGCGGGGTGCGCCGGTCTCACCGACCAGGGTCGAGCGCAGGCGGCGGCCCTCGGTCGCCATCGGGAGCGCCATGGCGAGTGGGACGGTGCCGTCCTGCTCACCTCGGCCTTGCCCCGAGCTCGCGACACCGGTCGTCTGGTGATGGGACGCGATGACCTCGACGCCCTCGCTCGTTTTAATGAACTTGAACCCGGAGAGGCCGACGGCTGGACCTTGGATGACTATCGCGTGCGCGTCGTGTCGCCGGACTGGTCCGCTGACCCCGACGCCGTTTTCGCGCCGGGCGGAGAGTCGTGGCGGGGCTTTGCGACTCGGGTAGTGGACGCGCTGACCTGGACGGCAGAGACCTTCGGTGCTCAGCGGGTCGTGATCTTTACCCACGGAGGGGTCATCGAACAGGCAATCCGTGCGGTGACGCGTGAGGATGCTGCTGTGCGGCTTCGGCTGCGTACCGACCACTGCTCGGTGACGGAAATTGAGTGGGGCGCCCAGCGCCGGCTCCTTCGGTACAACGAACGAGCGATTTAAGCGTCGAGGAACTCCGCGACGCGAAACGCCAAGTCGAGGCTTTGGAGGGCGTTGAGGCGCGGGTCGCAAATACTGGTGTAGTTGTTCGCGAGATCGGCTTCCGAGACGCCGACGGATCCGCCGAGACATTCGGTCACGTCGCCGCCGGTGAGTTCGACATGTAGTCCGCCCGGCCAGGTGCCGGCGGCCCGGTGCACGGAGAAGAAAATCTTGACTTCATTCAAAATGTCGTCAAAGTTGCGAGTCTTGATGCCCGAACTCGCGCGGAAGGTATTGCCGTGCATGGGGTCGCAGGCCCACGCGACGCTGAGGTCCGCGTGGCTGATGGCATCGATGAGCGGTGGCAGGCCGTGGGCAATCTTGTTGACGCCCATGCGGCTGATCAAGGTGATTCGTCCGTGCTCATTCTCGGGATTGAGGTGGCGCACGAGGGCAATGAGGTCCGCCGGGGCAATGTTGTCCGACACCTTGATGCCGAGGGGATTGCGAATGCCACGCAGGTACTCCACGTGCGCCCCGTCGAGTTGACGGGTGCGGTTACCGAGCCACAAGGTGTGTGCCGAGCCGTCGTACCAGTCGCCGCTGACGGGGTCTCGCCTCGTCAGGGCTTCTTCGTAGGGCAAGATCAGGGCCTCGTGGCTGGAGTAAAAATCCACTTCACGGAGGCTGGACGCCCCGGTGGTGTCGATGCCACAGGCCCGCATGAACCGCAAGGCGCGTTCAATCTCATCCGCGAGCTGCTTGTAGCGCTGACCTTCGCTCGCCGCCTCGACAAACTCGAGGTTCCACGCTTGCACCTGAGTCAAGTCGGCGAAACCACCCTTGGTGAAGGAGCGCAAGAGGTTCAAGGTGGCGGCGCTTTGGTGGTATCCGCGAAGTAGCCGACCGGCGTCGGGTTGGCGCGCCTCCATCGTGAAGGCGTCGTCATTGACGATGTGGCCGCGAAAAATGGGCAGCGTGGTGCCGCCACGGGTTTCCGTGTCGTCGGTGCGCGGTTTGGCGAATTGCCCGGCAATTCGGCCCACCTTCACCACCGGGACGCCGGCGGCATAGGTCAGGGCGACCGCCATTTGCAGAATGATTTGAAGCTTTTCGCGAACCGTTTCTTCGGTGTTCGGGGTGAACGTTTCCGCGCAGTCGCCGGCTTGCAGCAAGAACGCATGGCCGTCGGCAACTCGGGCCAGGTCGGCACGAAGACGGTCAATCTCGCCCGGAAATACCAAGGCGGGCAGCGAGGCAATTTCCGCCGTCACGGCATCCACGTGGTCAGCATCCGGCCACGACGGCTGCTGATGAGCGGTGTGGGTGCGCCAGCTGCGGGGATTCCAGGTCACACCAACAGCCTACGAGGGAAAGCCCCCGTGCTCGTCGTCGTAGAGTGGCGACGTGAACGATGCGGTCGTGGGACTCTTCGGGGGAACCTTTGATCCTCCTCATCGCGGCCACAGCGAGGTCCTGCGCGCAGCCCTCGACTCCGGGAGATATCGCCACGTCATTGTGACCGTCACCGCTCAGACGGCCGAAAAAGCGGATCGTCGAGGTGGTGCGACGGGGGAGCAGCGCGTGGCCATGGTGCGTGCGGCGTGGGCTGGGTGGCCCGGTGTTGTCATCGACGACCGTGAGGTTCGTCGTGGAGGCACCACGTACACCATCGACACCGTTCGCGATCTGCTCGCCGAGGGTGAATCGCCATTGGAACTGATTGTGGGCGCTGACGTGGCGAATTCCTTCGATCGCTGGGCGCGGGCGGACGAACTTAGTTCTCTGGTCTCCGTGGCGGTGGTGCCGCGAGCGGGTACGCCGGTGGACTTGCCGGCGCCGTGGCGCTGGCACATTCTGGATATGCCAGAAATTGACTTGTCGTCGACTCAATTGCGTGGTGCGAGCGACGCCGAAGCGCTGGCGATGCTGGATGATCAGGTAATACCCCTCTATCTGGCGCTACAGGGCTAGGATTTATCCGCATGGCAATTCGTCACCTAGACACCACGGACCGCGTTGTCCCGAGCCTTCGGGTCATCGAGAGCGCCTCATCGCGTGAGGCTGACCAGCGTCAGCGTCGTCACTGGCTGACCGTGGCCTGCGTGAGCCTGTCGACACCCTTCGTGGCGGCGGTTATTTCGCTCGCCGTGGCCCACTGACGTCCTCGATGACTGGCGCCACTCATTGGCCCGTGTCGGGAGAAGTGGCTGATTTACTTCGAGCGGTCGTGACCGGTGCGGGCGAGAAGCTCGCACTGGATACCACGATCTTGTTCACCGATGGTTTGGTCGACACTTTTTCCGCGCTGGTGGTGACGTCGGGACGCACCGACCGTCAAACGCGGGCCATTGCCGAGGAAATTGAGCGGCAGGCTCAACTGGTGGGCTGGCGACCGCTACGCGAAGAGGGATGGACCGAGTCCACCTGGATCGCCTTTGACTACGGGGACGTCATCGTGCATATTTTCGATGATGGGCACCGTGAGTATTACGACTTGGAGCACCTCTGGGCTGCGGCGCCGCGCTTTGATGCGCCGCAGCCGAACGCGGCCCCTCAGTGAACGGTGCCCTCACGGGGCAGCACGAGGGTAAAAATCGACCCCTGGGGTGAATGTCGCTGGACCGTCACCGTCCCACGGAGGGCAATAACGTGGGCACGAACGAGAGCTAAGCCCAGCCCCGTCCCCGTGGTGTCACCTCTATTGAACGCCGATTGTCCCCGGTAGAAGCGGTCGAAGATGCGCTCGCGGTCTTCATCGGCGATGCCGGGCCCGAGGTCAGCGACGCTGAGACGCGCACTCTTGTCATCTATTTCCACGTGTAGCGCACTCACGCCGCCGGCATATTTGACCGCATTGCCCACCAGGTTCGACAACACCCGCTCAAAGCGTCGCCGATCGACCACGCAGGTGGCCGCCGGGTCTCCGACGTGGACGACCTCGGGCAGCGAGACGCCATCACGCCGAGAAATGAGAGTCACGCATCGGTCCATGAGTTCGTGGATATTGACCTCATCGAGCACGAGGTGTTCCACTCCACGGTCGATCTGCGCTAATTCGAGCAAGTCCGTGACCAGTCCGCTGAAAGTCGCGACATCGCGTTGCAGGGAGTCGACGAGATGCGCACTGTCCTCATCGAGCCGGTCGCGCCGCGCCGCTAGTCGGTCCGCGCTGGCGGTCAGAGATGTCAACGGGGAGCGCAACTCGTGGCTGACGTCGCTCGCAAAATGTGCGTCTCGCTGCATCTGGGTGACGAGAGAGTCGACCATGGCATTGAAGTTCTTCGCCAAGGAGTCGATTTCTCGGGAGGACGAGGTGGGGGCAATGCGCTGCGAGGTGTCGCCGTGCGCCACTGCCCGCACCACCGCCGAGGCGCGCTCAAGTGGAATGAGGGCGCTGGCGAGTTGGCGGCGCATGAGCACGATGCCACCGAGAGTGACCACCAGCCATCCGAGGGCAATCACGCCCGCAATGTTCCTGAGTTCATGGTTCAGCGCATCGAGGTTGTCGAGGAGAAAATAAGAACCACTGATGGCGGACAACGGAATGCCGACGGCGACGAGGGAGTGTCCTTTCCAGGTCGTCGTCAGCGAGGTGACGTGACCGGCGAGGGTGCGTTCACGAACTGGCAGCGGAATGGATTCATCAGGATGCAGGGAGGTCACGGATTCCCACGTGCCAAAGACCAATGCCTGACTCACCGTGTTGGACGAACTATTGATTTGTGCGAGGAGGGCAGGAAGATTTCCGGCGCCCGTCAAGACATTGTTGCTGACGAGCGCGGCTCCGACGTGGGCTTGGCGTAGGGCACTGGCGCTGCGCTCTTGGAGCAAGATGCTGCGCACCCCCACGAAGGCGACCATGGCCAACAGGCCGGTCACGGCGACCAGCAAGACGGTGCTGAGAAAGCCCAGTCGTCGGCTGAGGCGACGTGAACTCACGGGATCAGTTTGTATCCCGCGCCGCGAACCGTGACGACGTGCTCGGGTTGGGCCGCGTCCGGCTCCACTTTCAGGCGTAGACGACGGATATGAACGTCGACGAGTCGGCCATCACCGAAGTAGTCGTATCCCCACACTCGTTCGAGCAAATCCTCGCGACTCAGAACTTTGCCGCTGGAGGCCGCTAGCTCCCCGAGTAGTCGCATTTCCGTCGTGGTGAGGTGCACGTCGTGGCCATCACGGGTGCGGCAGATGCCTTCATCCGGAATGATCTCGAGCTGTCCCACGGTGAAGCGATTCATCGCCGCGGGACGCCGGCGAAGGTGCGCACGGATACGCGCAATCAATTCCGGTAGTTCGAAAGGTTTCGTGACGTAATCATCGGCGCCCGCATCAAGGCCCCGCACCACGTCGTCGGTGTCACCGCGAGCGGACACCACGATGATGGGAATGTCGCTAACGAGACGAATTTCGCGGCAGGCCTCGATGCCGTCCATGCCGGGCAACATGATGTCGACGAGGGCGAGGTCAGGCTCGTAGCGCTTCACGGCGTCGAGGGCGAGTTCGGCGGTGGGGAAGTCCTCCACCACAAAGTCAGCGTCACGCAGACCCTGCGCCACACTCTCTCGAATTCGTGAGTCATCTTCAATAATTACGATGCGCGACATAGTGAACTCGACATTAGTGAGCCCATGGTGGGTGAACGGGGGCGATAGTCTGCGAAATGTGCCGAGAATTGTTGACAATTCTGTGGCGGCGAGATGGCTACTCGCTGACTACCAGCGCTACCTGGAGGTAGCGGGCCGCTCGCCGGCCACCATTCGTTCGTATCTCGGCGACCTTCGGCAGGCGGCGGCCTTCATGGCGGACCGGTCGGTCACCGATCCCGTGCACCTGTCACGCCGCGATGTTCGTTCGTGGGTCGCGTTTCTGACCGAACGCGGCGACGCCCGAGCGTCGACTGCCCGTCGTGTGGCGTCCTTGCGCGCCTACCTCGACTGGCGCCTTCGCCGCGGTGACCTTGCGGATAATCCCGCCGAGCAGGTGAGTGCGCCGAGCGCATCTCGTCGCCTCCCCGACCTCGTGAGCCGTGACCATCTCGACGGGCTCTTAGACGCGGACTGGGGAAATGATCCGGTGGCCCTTCGTGATCGCGCCATTGCCGAAGTCCTGTACGGCTGCGGACTTCGGGTCAGTGAACTCTGCTCGCTGGAGCTGGGCGATGTGGACTGGACGCAGGCGGTCGTGCGCGTCACCGGAAAGGGTGGAAAAACCCGCTTGGTGCCCGTTCACGTCACCGCGCTGGCGGCTCTGGAGCGCTGGCGAGACGAGGGCCGGGCCTCGCTGATGACTAGCGAGTCACCGAGCGCCGTCCTGTTTTTCAACCGTCGGGGAAGGATGGTGACGCCTCGCGATGTCCGACGAATCTTGGACCAACGGATAACGAACGGACACATCCACCCGCACGCCCTGCGTCACACCTTTGCGACTCACCTTCTGGAAGGTGGGGCTGATTTGCGCGTGGTGCAGGAATTATTAGGTCATTCCAACCTGACCACCACCCAGATTTACACCCACGTGTCGAAATCTCGGCTCCAGAAAGTCCATCGCCAGACCCATCCGCGCGGGTAGGGCTCTGCACTACACTGGCAGGGCTATCCACTGGGGATGGCACTTGACTTACGACGTCTCTGTATCGGTCACCTTCGGGTGCTGAGACGCCGTAATAACCGATTGAAAGGACATGACGTGGCACTCGTCACTCTTAAGGAACTACTCGACTCCGGCGTGCACTTTGGTCACCAGACCCGCCGCTGGAACCCCAAGATGCGTCGCTTCATCCTCGGTGAGCGAAACGGCATTTACCTCGTCGACCTTCGTAAGACCCTCGCGGGCATCGAAGAGTCCTACTCGTTCATTCGCGACCTCTCGGCCCAGGGCGGCACGATTTTGTTCGTGTCGACCAAGAAGCAGATGCAGGGTCCCATTGCTGACTACGCCGCCGCGTGTGGCATGCCCTTCGTGAACCAGCGTTGGTTGGGCGGAATGCTGACGAACTACACCACCATTCAGGGCCGTGCCCAGCGCATGGTGGAGCTGCGCGCGATGAAGAACGCGGGCGACTTTGACGGCATGCCGAAGCGCGAGTCGCTGCGTTTCCAGCGTGAGCTCGAGAAGCTCGAGCGCAACCTGTCCGGTATCGCCGGAATGCGTCGTGTTCCCGATGCCATCTTCGTGATCGACACGAAGAAGGAGCACATCGCCGTGACCGAAGCGCGCAAGCTCGGCATCCCGGTCGTCGCCATTGTTGACACCAACTGTGACCCCGACGTCATTGACTACGTCATCCCGGGCAACGATGACGCCATCCGCTCGGGTGCGCTCTTGTGCAAGCTGGTCGCCGAAGCCGTCGTGGAAGGTCGCTTCATCGCGGCGAACCGCCCGGTTGCCGCCAAGGCCTAATAACTACTCACCCCCGATTAACTAAGGAGTTATCTCATGGCAATTTCCGCCAAGGACGTACAGGCCCTTCGTCAGGCCACCGGTGTCGGCATGCTCGACGCCAAGAAGGCTCTCGAGCAGAACAACGGAGACTTTGAGGCCGCGACGCAGTGGTTGCGCGTGCAGGGTCTCGCGTCAGCCGCCAAGCGCACTGACCGCGACAACTCGGAAGGTGCCGTCGCCGTGGTGCGCGATGGTGCGAACGCTGCCATTGTCGAAGTCAAGTGCGAGACGGACTTCGTGGCCAAGAGCGACGACTTCGTGAACCTCGTGTCGGAGATGGCTGCCGCCGTGGCCGCGCGTGGCGAGGCAGCAACCAGCGAATTCACCGAGCAGATCGAAGAGATGCTCACCACGCTGAAGGAAAACATTGCGCTGGGCGCCGTCAAGCGCCTGTCCGCCGGCCCCGGTCAAGTGGTCGAGACCTACCTGCACCAGCAGTCCGGTCGCGGCGTCAACGCGGTCATCGTCGTGCTCGAAGGTGGTAGCGACGAGCTCGCTCACGACATCGCGGTGCACTGTGCCTTTGCCAAGCCCGCTTATTTGCGTCGCGACGACGTGCCGGCCGCTGAGGTCGACAAGGAGCGCGCCACGGTCGAAGAGATCAGTCGCAATGAGGGCAAGCCCGAAGCGTCGCTGCCGAAAATCATTGAGGGTCGCCTGAACGGTTGGTACAAGGAGCGCGTTTTGCTCGAACAGGCGTACGCCAAGGACGAGAAGCAGAACATTGAGCAACTGCTCGGTGGCGCGACCCTTGTCGCCTTCGCTCAGGTCTACATCGGGGCGTAACGATGACGCGGCGCATCGTCCTCAAGCTGTCCGGCGAAGCATTGGCTCCGTCGGTGGGCGACGAGACGATTGACGCCGCAGTCGTCGACTTTCTGGCTCGCGAGATCGCGGCCGCGATGTCGACGAACGACCTGGAGCTGGCGGTCGTCGTCGGTGGCGGCAACATTTGGCGTGGGGCCACGGGCACCATGGCCGGCATGAACCGCGCGAACAGCGACATCATGGGCATGCTCGGCACCGTGATTAATGCCTTGGCATTGCAGGACTGCATCGAGAGCCATGGTCGCCCCACTCGGGTAATGACCGCGCTCAACATGGAGCAAGTCGCGGAACCGTACATTCGTCGCCGAGCTGTTCGTCACCTCGAAAAGGGTCGTGTCGTGATCTTCGCGGCGGGTATGGGTAATCCCTACTTCACCACCGACACCGCCAGTGCGCAGCGCGCGGCCGAGATTGAAGCCGCGATGGTGATCAAGGGGACCCACGGGGGCGTTAATGGCGTGTATGACGCTGACCCCAAAAAGAACCCGAACGCCGTGAAGTACGACGAGGTCAGTTTCGACGAAGTCTTGGCCAAAGATCTTCGCGTGATGGACCTCACGGCTATCACCTTTTGCAAGGACAACAACCTGCCGATTCGGGTCTTTGACCTGATGGCGCCGGGAAATCTCGCGGCCGCACTTGCTGGCGAGTCCATCGGTACGCTGGTGCACTAGGTGAGGTAATGGAAAACGAAATCATCGAACTGGTCCTCGAGGACACCCGTGACAAGATGGCCAAGGCCATTGAGCACGTGAAAGCTGAGTTTGCCGCTGTTCGCACCGGTCGTGCGAGCTCCGCGCTGGTTGAGGGTTTGCACGTTGACTACTACGGCAGTGAAGTGCCGCTGAAGCAGATCGCCAACTTCTCGGTCCCCGAGCCTCGCTTGCTCGTGATTTCTCCTTTCGACAAGGGCGCCATGGCGGCCATCGAGAAGGCCATCACCACCAGCGACCTCGGTCTGTCGCCGTCGAACGACGGCAACATCATTCGCCTCTCCTTCCCACCGCTCACCGAGGAACGCCGCAAGGGTTTTGTGAAGATCGTTCGTCAGAAGGCCGAAGATGGCAAGGTGGCGTTGCGCGGCGTTCGTCGTCACGCTCGTCAGGAGCTAGAGGCCATGGAAAAAGAGCACGGACTATCGAAAGATGAGATCGAGCGCGTGGAAAAAGTTCTCGACAAGATGACGCAGGATGACGTGGCGCAGATTGATGCGCTGCTCGCCCACAAAGAGGCAGAGCTTCTTGAAGTCTGATAACTCCGACTTCGACGACCGCCCGACGGGTGAGGTCCCGGTGGTGTCGCCCGCAGATTCGCGCGTGACGATCACGGGAGCGGAGATTGCCGCGGAGGCGTCTGACGTGGTGGCGCCATTAGACCCCGCGGACCTTCTTCCGCACTGGACTGATGCCCCCACCGGTCAAGTGCCGGTAGTGCTGGCTCGCGATATCGACGAGAGCGACCCGTGGGCGTCGGTTCAAGGCCCCGCGTGGCGTGAAGACGAGGCCGACTGGGTCGCCGCGGACGAACAATTCGACACCTCGGTGCTGGCATCTGACGATCTTGCCCCCGCACCGCTTTCGGTATCGCTGGACGACGAAATTCCCTTCGAGGATGAAGTCTCGATGTTAAACGAGGCGCCGCGTCCCGAGCCCACCGTGGAACGAGCGACGCGTACGCGCCGCCCGCCCGCGGGCAACCCGCTCGCGGGCCGTGCTGTTCGTCGCAGCGGCGGCAAGAACATCGTGGCGGCCACCGTGACCGGTGTGATTGCCCTCATTGTGGCTCTCGGAATTTTCAAGGTGGGTCCGGTAGCGGTCGCGGTATTGATTACGACCGCCCTGGGCTTGGCTATCGCCGAGGTGTACAGCGTGTATCGCACCGCCGGCGCACACCCCGCCGCTCCGCTCGGCATCCTCGCCACCATCGCGGTGGGCATTGGTGTTTACAGCAATGGACTCGCCGCCTTGCCGGTACTCACCGTGCTCCTCGTCGTCTTACTCTTCGCCTGGTACGCGACTGCCGAAGCGCACGTGGACATCCTCGACGGCCTGTCCGCCACCTTGTTCCCCTTCGTGTGGATTGGTTTCTTCGGTGCCTACGCCGCGGCCATGGCGTCGCCGAACTTCTTGCCGGGTCGTGATGGCTTGGCATACCTCCTCGGCGCGATCATTTTGACGGTGGCGAATGACACGGCCGCCTTGTTCGCGGGCCGCGCATTCGGTGAACGTAAACTCGCGCCCACCGTGTCGCCCGGAAAGACTGTCGAAGGCCTCATTGGTGCCATCGTCGTGACCCTGGCGACGGGGCTGGTTGTTCTGCCGTTCCTGCACCCGTGGACATTGCGTACCGGTCTCGAAGAGGCCGCCATTGTGTGCATCGTGGCGCCACTGGGCGACCTGTTCGAATCGATGATCAAACGCACCCTCGGCATCAAGGACATGGGTGCCTTGTTGCCCGGTCATGGTGGCGTAGCGGACCGCGTGGATGGACTTCTTTTCGTGCTTCCTGCCACGTACTACCTCGTCACTTTGACTCACCTGGTGTAGCGAGATGCCATCGGTCGCCCTCTTGGGGGCCACGGGATCGATTGGCACTCAAACCCTCGACGTGTTGCGCGCACATCGTGACGAGTTCACCCTCGTGGCGCTTGCCGGAGGCCAGCGCCTGGCGGAATTGGCCGCCGCCGCAGTGGAGTTTTCGGTGCCCGCGGTCGCGGTGCGCAACGACGCTGATGCCGCCACGATTCGCGATCTGGTCCCCGCGGCGACGGAAATTCTGGTCGGACCCGTCGGCCTCGAAGAATTGGCGGGTCGCGCCGATATCTGCGTCAATGCGGTGGTGGGTTTTGCCGGTTTGTCCGCCACTCTCGGCGCCTTACGGGCGGGGCGACGTCTCGCGCTCGCGAATAAGGAGTCGTTAGTGGCCGCCGCCCCGGTCGTGGAACGGGTTCGTCGGGGCCAGGTCATCTACCCCATTGATTCTGAACACTCGGCCATCTTTCAGTGCCTCGGGGAGTCGGGCCGCGATCTCGGTTATCCCGAAGTGAGCCGCATCATTTTGACGGCGTCGGGCGGACCTTTTCGCACGTGGCCGAGCGAGGACCTGGTGCGCGTGACGCGAGAGCAGGCGCTACAACACCCGACCTGGGCGATGGGTGCGAAAATCACAATCGATTCTTCGACCTTGATGAATAAGGGGCTCGAAGTGCTGGAAGCCTCCGCCCTCTTTGGCATTGAACTCGACCGCGTCGATGTCGTGGTGCACCCGCAGTCCATCGTGCACTCCATGGTGGAATACATCGACGGAGCGACCTTGGCTCAATTGAGTGAGCCGGATATGCGTCTTCCCATTGCGGTGAGTCTCGGCGCTCCACACCGCTTAGCGGGTGGGTTCGGGCGCATGGATTTCTCGACCGCGGTGGAGCTCACTTTTGAGCCTCCACGATGGGATGATTTCCCCGCACTGCGCTTGGCTTATGACGCCGGTCGTCGCGGCCACGGGGCCCCGACCTGGCTCAGTGCGGCGAATGAGATCGCCGTGGAGGCCTTTCTCGATGACCGTCTGGCGTGGCATGACATCGTCCCGGTCGTTGCCGCCACTCTCGACTCATACGACGATCGCGAACTCGTGACTGAAGCCGACGTGTGGGCCGCCGACAATGACGCTCGCGACGTCGCTCGACGGGTGGTGGCGCGATGAAAGAGTCACGACTCGGCGGCATTGCTCTCTCGCTCGGAGGGCTGATCGCTCTTGGCGTGCTCACGTCGTGGTGGGCGCCGTTGATGGTTCTCGTTCTTTTGCTCGTGGTCGCACTGCACGAGCTCGGGCATTTCGTCACCGCCAAAATGACCGGCATGAAGGCGACGCAGTTCTTTGTGGGTTTTGGACCCACCGTGTGGTCGGTGCAGCGCGGTGAGACCGAATTCGGCATCAAGGCATTCCTCGTCGGCGGATACGTCCGCATCATTGGAATGAGCAGCACGGAAGAAGTTGATGAGGCGGATGAACCTCGTAGTTTTCGCGCCCAGAGTTACCCCCGCCGCGTCCTCGTCGCCTCCGCGGGCTCGCTGGTGCACCTCACCCTCGCGCTGCTCGTCGGCTGGGCGTCATTGTTCTTCGTCGGAGAGCCCAGCTCGCACGTCGTGCAGGTCAACCAGGTGATGATGTTTGCCACCGGTCAGTCGCCGGCTCAGACCGCGGGCATTGCCCCTGGTGACATCGTGGTGCGAGCGAATGGCCGCGAGGTGACGTCGGTTCTGGTCTTGCACGAGGCAATCTCGACGCACATCAACGCCACCGTCACCCTCGTCGTTCGTCGTCATGGTCACCTCCACACGCTGCACGTGGTGCCGGTAGACGGGCGTCACCTCATTATCGATGGGCAGCCACTCGCACCCGCCAAAGGTCCGGCCGTCGGCTTTATCGGCGTGGGTCTCGGCGAGGGGATTGCCACGCGATCGGCGTGGGAGTCGGTGACCGGGAGTGCGTCGGTGGTAGGGCGTACTGCCTCGTCGGCGGTCACGGGAGTGCTACAAGTTTTCGCGCCGCACAACATCACTCAGCTGTATCACGACGTGACCAACGGGACGGCGGCGAGCACGGCATCCACCACGGGTCAGCGTCCCATCTCGGGGATTGGCATTGTCCAACTAACGGTCGACAGCGCGAAAGCGGGCTGGGGGCCCTTCCTCGGAATTTTCGTCTCCCTCAATGTCTTTATCGGGATCTTCAACATTTTTCCAATTTTGCCCTTAGATGGCGGTCACGTGGCTATTGCGACCTACGAGCGCATTCGGTCTCGCCGCGGCAGGGCCTATCGCGCCGACGCCAGCAAGTTGACTCCCTTCATCCTCGTCTTCGTCACCGCGCTGGCCCTGCTGTTCCTCGCCACGGCCTATCTCGACATCACTCACCCCATCGCCAATCCCTTTAAGTAACTCATCGGCGCGTTTACACGGCAGAATGGGGGAGTGGATATCTCTTCCAGCCTCTTGACTCCCCGTCGCGCAACTCGTCAAATCACCGTGGGTTCCGTTCCCGTGGGGGGCAACGCCCCCATTTCCGTCCAGTCCATGACGACGACGAAGACTGCCGATGCCGAAGGAACCTTGCAGCAGATTTACGCCCTGGCCGCCGCCGGTGCGGACATCGTGCGCTGCACCTGCAACGACCACGCCGCCGCCGAAGGTCTCGCCGTGATGGTGCCGCGGTCGCCCATTCCCATCGTCGCGGACATCCATTTTCACGTCGAGATGGCTCTCGCGGCTCTCGAAGCAGGGGTCCACGGTCTTCGCCTCAACCCCGGAAACCTGCGCAAGCCCGAAGAAATCAAGCTCGTGGCTCGCGAGGCCAAGGACCGCGGGGTGCCCATTCGCATCGGCGTGAATGCCGGTTCCCTCCACCCTGATATCTACGAAAAGTTTGGTGGGGCTACACCCGAGGCGCTGGTGGAGTCGGCTCGCCTTGAGCTCGCGTACTTCCAAGAGGTCGACTTCGACGACGTGAAGATTTCGGTCAAGGCCAGCTCCGTCGCGACCATGATTGCGGCGTATCGCCTGGCGTCAGAAACCTTCGACTACCCGCTGCACCTGGGCGTGACCGAGGCCGGTCCCTTGCCCGGCGGCCTCCTCAAGGGAACCGCGGGTATTGCCACCCTGCTCGCCGAAGGCATCGGCGACACGCTGCGCTATTCGCTCACGGCCGATCCGGTGGAAGAAGCGCGCGCCGGTCGCCAGCTACTCGAAGCATTAGGCCTACGCGAGCGAAGTGGTCTTGACCTCATTGCCTGTCCGAGCTGCGGTCGTGCGGAAATTGATGTGATCGCGGTCGCGCGAGCGGCACAGGACGCACTGGCGAATCGCCACTTGCCCATTCAGGTGGCCGTGATGGGCTGTGTCGTGAACGGACCGGGCGAGGCTCGTCACGCCGACCTGGGGATTGCCGCGGGCAAGAAGCGCGGACACTTATTCATTCGCGGGCAAATTGTTCGCGTGGTGCCCGAAGACGAAATGGTGGACGCCCTCGTGGCCGAAGCCGAAAAGTTGGTGGCCGAAGGCGTCGACGCACGTCTGGCCGCGGCTGATGCCAGCGCGGCCGCCGAAGCCGAAGCCGACCGTCAAGAACTGCTGGACGCGAAGGGCCTCGACGCCAATAACTCGTCAGTAAAGATTGCCAACATTC
Organism: uncultured Actinomycetes bacterium; assembly: GCA_903924205.1. Classification (GTDB taxonomy): domain Bacteria; phylum Actinomycetota; class Acidimicrobiia; order Acidimicrobiales; family RAAP-2; genus RAAP-2. The sequence continues at coordinate 229,486 of CAIYAP010000007.1, read as the reverse complement.
GCCGCCAACAGGCGCCCGACGCCTAACTAACCGAAGGAGACCTATGGCCTCGGCCATTACCCCCCAAGCGACCGATTTCCCCCGCTGGTATCAAGATGTCGTCTCGACGGCGGAGATGGCCGACAACGGCCCGGTACGCGGCACCATGGTGATTCGTCCCTACGCCTACGCCATCTGGGAATTTATCCAGTCGGGCCTTGACCAACGCATCAAACGTGCGGGCGTGCAAAACGCGTACTTTCCGCTGTTTATTCCCGAAAGCTACCTGGCCAAGGAAGCCGAGCACGTCGAAGGTTTCAGTCCCGAATTGGCCATTGTCACTCACGCGGGTGGCAGCGAACTGGCCGAACCGGTGGTGGTGCGCCCGACGAGTGAGACCGTGATCGGCGAGTTCATGGCGAAGTGGATTCAGTCGCACCGCGACTTACCTCTGCTGCTCAATCAGTGGGCCAATGTGGTGCGCTGGGAGATGCGACCGCGGATGTTTCTGCGCACGAGCGAGTTCTTGTGGCAAGAGGGACACACGGCACACGCGACCGAAGCCGACGCGGCCGCATTCGCTCGCCGCATCCACCTCGAGGTCTACGACGAGTTCATTCGCACGCACATGGCCGTGCCCACCTACATCGGGATCAAGCCGCCGTCCGAGCGTTTCGCTGGCGCCACCAACACCATGACTCTCGAAGGCATGATGAAAGATGGCAAAGCCCTCCAAATGGCGACGAGCCACGAGCTGGGCCAGAACTTCGCCAAGGCCTTCGACATTCAGTTCCAAACCGACGGTGGGAGCAGCGACTACGCCTACACGACCAGCTGGGGCGCCTCGACGCGCCTCCTCGGCGGGCTCATCATGGCCCACGGCGATGACAACGGCCTCGTGGTGCCGCCACGCATCGCGCCCTACCTCGCGGTCGTGATTCCGGTTCGAGATGACGAGGACGTCACGGCGGCGGTCAGCGCCATCGGTCGTGAACTCACCGACGCGAATATCCGTCACCACCTCGATTCGGGTCGCGGTAACTTCGGCCGCCGCGTGACTGACTGGGAAATCAAGGGTGTGCCACTACGGATTGAGGTGGGTCCTCGCGACCTGGCTGAAGGTCGCGTCACCATTGCGCGACGCGACACGGGGGAGAAGATCCCGGTACCGCTGGCGGAGGTCGTGGCGACGGTGCGTCGCCTCGAGACCGAGATTCACGACCATCTGTACGAATCAGCGCGCCAGCGTCGCGATGGCAATACTCACGAAGTCACGAGCGTGTCCGAGGCCATCGAGGCCGCCGATGGCGGATTTGCACGTTTACCGTGGGCGGTCGCGGCCGGTGCCGAGGCGGAGCTCAAAACTCACGCCATTACCGTTCGCTGCCTGCAGCGAGCCGATGGATCTCTGCCCGAGCGCGAGGACGAGCCGGGCCTGACCGCCTTGGTGGCCAAGAGCTACTAGGCCCACGGGGCGTGAAACGCCCTGCTACACTGGTTCCCTACAGTCCGTAAGGACGTCTGGACTCGTGAAGCGCGGGCCGTGGCCCGCGCTTTCCGTTTCTCGACGCCCAAAATGGCATTAAGAGAGGAGGCAGTCGTGGACCTAGAGACACCACTGCGTCCCCTCGTAGCCCAAATGGGACTGGATCTCTACGACGTCGAGTTTTCCGGCGGCACTTTGTTGGTTTCCGTGACCAAAGAGGGCGGCGTCGATGTCGAAACTCTCGCAAAGGCCAACCGCGCTATTGGGGCCTGGTTGGACGAAAAGGACCCGATTGCGGGTCGATTCACCTTGGACGTGGCCTCTCCGGGCCTTGAGCGCCGTCTGCGCACGTCCGAACACTTCCGACTCGCCATTGGCGAAGAGGTGACCTTGCGTCAGGTGCGTAGCGATGAGCCCACGCGTCGCCTGCAGGGAATAGTGACGGCTGTGTCCGGCGACCAGATCACCCTGACCGACAATCAGGTGGGTGAAGTAGTCGTACACCTTGATCAGGTGGAACGCGCACGCACGGTTTTTGAATGGGGCGCGACGGCGAAGCCGTCGCCGTCTCGAGCACGAACGGCAACGAAGGAGTAAGGGACATGGCCGGTAAGAACATGGAGTTCATGGAAGCTCTCCAGCAGCTCGCACGCGACCAGAGCATTGACGAGAGCGAGTTGCTGCAAGCACTCGCCGACGCGCTGCTGGCGGCGTACAAGCGTCGCATGGACTCGGCGGAAGACGCCGAAGTGGAAATCAATACGGAGACCGGTGACATCCGCGTGTGGGGCCTCGAGCTCGACCTCGAGGGCAACGTCATCCGCGAGTGGGACGCGACGCCGGACGACTTCGGTCGTATCGCGGCGCAGACCGCCAAGCAGGTGCTCATGCAATTGGTGCGCGACATTCAGCGCCGCCAGATGTACGAGGAGTTCGCGAAGCGTGAAGGCGACATTGTGTCGGGCACCGTCCAGCAGACCGCCGACCGCTACACCTTGCTCGACATCGGCCGCGTGGAGGCTTTACTGCCCCAAGCCGAGCAGATTGCCTTTGAGCGCCTCGAGCACGGCTCGCGTATCAAGGTGTACATCGTTGAAGTTCGCAAGACCAACAAGGGGCCCCAGATTGTGGTGTCACGCACCCACCCCGCCCTGGTCGCCAAGCTGTTCGAGATCGAAGTGCCGGAGATTGCCGAGGGTCGCGTCGAAATCAAGGCTCTGGCTCGTGAACCGGGACACCGCACCAAGATCGCCGTCGCGTCAAATGACCAAATGGTGGACCCCGTCGGTGCCTGCGTGGGCCAGCGCGGAACTCGCGTGCGCAACGTCACCAACGAGCTCCGCTCCGAGCGCATTGACGTGGTGCCCTTTAGCGAGGACCCCGTGGAGTTCATTCAGGCCGCGCTGCAGCCCGCTCGCGTTCGTGAGGTTCGCCTTGACGAAGAGACGGGTCGCGCCACTGTCATCGTGCACGACCAGCAACTCTCGCTGGCCATCGGCAAGGAAGGCCAGAACGCACGTTTGGCCGCTCGCTTGACCGGTTGGAGCATTGACATTCGCTCCGAGAGCCAAGAGGCCGACGGTGACGTCGAGCTGGAAGACATCGAGACCGACGTCGCCGACGAGATCGTGGTCGAGACCATTGACGTGGTCGAGATTGAGGTCACCGAGGACACCGCGACTGCTGATGAAGCTCAGACCGAGGAGGCGGAGGCATAAGACAGCCAACTCGCACCTGCGTGGTTTGTCGCCAACGGCGACCAGACACAGAACTGGTGCGGGTGGCCCGCCATCTCCTCGGAGAGTGGGTCCTTGGTCGCGGCGATGGTCGTGGAGCGTGGATCTGCCTGATGGGGGAGTGCGGAGAGCGGGTAATGCCCGCTCAGTTGTCTCGGACATTGCGTTGCGACGTGGTGGATGCTGACGTTGAAGTGGTGAGGGCTCTCATGAAGAGCGTTTCACTAAGGACTGAGAAGTAGATTGGCAATGGCGCGTTGCGCAGGTAAGGAAAACCTTGGCTACTAAGAAGATTCGAGTTCACGAGCTCTCCCGAGAGCTGGGCCTGACCAACAAGGAATTGTTGGATCTCGCCACCACTTTGGGAATCGGCGTGAAGGGACCGTCCTCGTCTATCGAGGACGCTCAAGCAGACCGTGTGCGTCGCAAGGCTGACGCCGAAGGCTTGCGCCGAGAGGTGCAGCCGGAAGAAGAGGCCCCGGCCAAGAAGAAGGCTGCCCCGAAGAAAAGGGCCGACGGCGAGGGTGACGACGCGGTCGTGACGGCCGACGAGTCCATCACCGAGGCGCCGGAGTCGGCTGCCCCGGTCGTCGTGCCCGACACCCCCGTGAGCGACACCTCGACGGACGCGCCTGACGAAGGTGGCAGTTCCGATGCTCCCCGCACCGTGCGAACACGCTCCGCCGTGCCCAAGCCCGCTCCCGCTCCGCGTCCCGCCGCGACCGAAGGTGCCGAACCGACGCCGGTTCGACCTACCAGCACTCGTCCGCCGGTCTCACAAACGGGTCGTCCCATTCCGCCGCCGCCGGGTCCCGCCAAGGGTCGTCCACCGGTGTCCCAGTCGGGTCGTCCCATTCCGCCGCCGCCCGGTGGCATGCGTCGTCCGGGCTCGCCCCAGGTTGTTGCTCCCCGCACCGGCGGCGCTCCGCGTCCCGGTGGTCCTGGTGGACCGCGTCCTGGTGGTCCCGGTGGTCCTCGTCCCGGTGCCGGTGGTCCTCGCGCCACGGGCTTCGGCGCGCCGCGTACTCCCGCTCCGCCCGCAGGTGGCGGTCGTCCTGGTGGCGGTCGTCCCGGTGCGGCCGGTGGTCCTCGTGGATCGCAGCGTAAGGTCAAGTCACGTCGTCGTCCCAATTTGGAAGAGCTCGAGCCCACTCAGCTCACTAGCTGGGTGCCGTCCTCGGCGCCCGTACCCGGTGGCGAAATCATTATCGAGCGTGGTTCCACCGCCAAGGACGTCGGTCCGAAGCTGAACCGCTCGGCGGCTGACATCATTCGCTTCCTCTTCCTGCAGGGTGAAATGGTGACCGCCGTTCAGGCTCTGTCCGAAGACATGATCGAGCTATACGCTGCCGAAATCGGCGCAGTGGTTCGCCTCGTCGACCCCGGTGAAGAGCAAGAAGCCGAACTCATTGCCAAGTTCTTCGAAGACGAAGATGACGAAGACGACGAGGGCGGCGAACATCGCCCGCCGGTCGTCACCGTCATGGGTCACGTCGACCACGGCAAGACCATGCTCCTCGACCGAATTCGCTCGACCAACGTCGTGGCGGGTGAGGCCGGTGGAATCACTCAGCACATTGGTGCGTATCGCGTGAACTGGAATGGCAAGCCCATTGCCTTCCTCGACACCCCGGGTCACGAAGCCTTCACGGCCATGCGTGCTCGCGGCGCCAAGGTCACCGACATTGTCATCTTGGTGGTGGCCGCCGACGACGGCGTCATGCCTCAGACGATCGAGGCCATTAATCACGCGAAGGCTGCCGAGGTGCCGATCATCGTGGCCGTCAACAAGATTGACAAGCCCGACGCCAATCCCGACCGTGTGCTCCAGCAGCTCTCCGAGCACGGACTCGTGCCCGAAAAGTGGGGCGGCGAGACCATCGTGGTGGAGATTTCGGCCCTGCAGAGCCTGGGTATCGACGAACTTCTCGAGCAAGTTCTCCTCGTGTCGGAACTCGAAGAACTCACGACGCGCTCTGAAGGACCTGCCTCCGGCACCGTCCTTGAAGCCAATCTCGAAGTGGGTCGCGGTCCCATTGCCACCGTCATGGTGCAGCGCGGAACCTTGTCGGTGGGTGACCCCATCGTCGCCGGTGCCGCGTGGGGCAAGGTTAAGGCTCTGGTCAACGACCAAGGCCAGCAGGTCAAGACGGCTGGTCCGTCGACGCCCGTGCAGGTGCTCGGATTCTCCGAGCCGCCGCAAGCCGGTGACGAGGTGCGCGTGGCCAAGGGCCTCGATCGCGCTCGTGAACTGGCGGACGCGCGTGCGTTGCGAATCCGTATGGTGGGTCACCAGCCCGTCCAGGCGGCGTCGGGTACCAAGCTCGAGGACCTCTTCGCACAGATTCAGCGTGGCGAGACTGCCACGCTGAACATCGTGCTCAAGGCTGACGTGCAGGGTTCTCTCGAAGCCTGTACTGAATCGCTGCGCAAGCTCGAGCGTGACGACGTCAAGCTCGTCATCGTGCACCGCGGAGTCGGTGGCGTCACCGAGAACGACGTCACCTTGGCGAAGGCCTCGAATGCGACCATCATCGGTTTCAACGTACGACCCGACCGTCGCAGTCGCGACCTCGCGGAGCGAGAAGCCGTAGAGATTCGTACCTACGAAATCATCTACAAGCTCATTGAGGAATTGCAAGCGGCCATGCTTGGTCTCTTGGCTCCGGAATACGAAGAAGTCGTCACCGGCGAAGCCGAAGTGCGCGAAGTCTTCCGCGTCCCGAAGATTGGCGCCATCGCCGGTTGTTTGGTTCGCGAAGGCGCCATCACTCGCGGTTCCAAGGTGCGATTCCTTCGTGAAGGCACCATTATTTGGAAGGGTTCGATCACCTCGCTGCGTCGTTTCAAGGATGACGCTCGTGAAGTGGCCGCCGGTTTTGAGTGCGGTATCGGCTTGTCCGACTACCAGGACCTCAAGGAAGGCGACATCATCGAAACGTTCATGGAGCGCGAGATTCCGCGTACGGCATAGCCATGGCGCACGACGGACATCACCCGTATCCGCGCACCGCGCGTATCAACCAAATTTTGCGAGAAGTCATCAGCGATGTGATCATTCGACTCGGTGACCGTGACGAGCGCCTCGGCCTCGTGACGGTCACCGACGTCGACACCTCGCCGGATATCCGCAATGCGGTGGTTTTCCTCGACTCGTTGACCGACGAACGCCGAGCCGCGCTCGAAGAGCACCGCACCTACATCCAGGCGCAGGTCAATGTGCAAACGCGCCTCAAGCGCACGCCCAAATTGTCGTTCTTGGCAGACCCTGCCATCGCCGCGGGTGAGGGCGTCGAAGGCGCCATTCGTCGCCTGCGAGCCGAGGACGATGACTACTAACGGCACGCTGCTCGTCGATAAGCCCACGGGCTGGACGAGCCACGATGTCGTGGGTAAGTTGCGCGGTATTTTGCGTGAGCGGCGCATCGGCCACGCGGGCACCCTCGACCCCATGGCGACGGGCCTCCTCGTTATTGCGGTGGGCCCGTCCACTCGGCTACTTCGTTACGCCCAAGAGAGCCACAAGCTCTACACGGGAATAGCTCAATTGGGCATTGCCACTGACTCTCTCGATGCCGATGGCGCGGAAATTGCACGGATGGCAGTGCCGGCGCTGACCGAGGAGTCCCTTCGTGCGGTAGCGGCAACGTTGACGGGCAATATTGAACAGATACCGCCCATGGTCTCAGCGATCAAGATTGGTGGACAGAAGCTCTACGACTTGGCCCGACAGGGCCTCGAAGTGGAACGACCGCCGCGATCCGTCACCATCGACGAGTTCGTCTTGCTCCCCGGCGACGATGCGGGCACCGTGACTTTTTCGGTGCGCTGCAGCACGGGAACGTACATCCGCACCTTGCTTTCAGACGCCGCGGAACGCCTGGGGACGGTGGGTCACCTCACCGCGCTACGCCGCCTCGAAAGCGGTGGCAGCCACGTTGATCAAGCGTGGACGATGGAACGACTGACGAGCGGAGAGCCGGTGACGGTGGCCTCGCCCCGCGACTTGGTCTCGGGCCTCGCGTCGTGCACCGTGAACGATGACCAGATTCGTGACATCCGGCACGGCAAGCGCGTGGTGCTCGAGTCGTCTGACGATCTCGTTGTCGCCCTCTCTGACAGCGGTGACGTGGTGGCGGTTCTCGTTCGCCGAGGTGAGAGCTATCAGCCCGAAACCGTGCTCGCGGAGAGCCCGTCCGCGTAACTATTAGCGTGATGTCGTGCAGGTACTGACCGGACCCTCGAGCGACTTCACGGCCTCAGTGGTGGCGCTCGGCGTCTTTGACGGAGTGCACCGTGGCCATCAGGTGGTTATTCGCCGCGCCGTGGAGCAGGCCCGACACCTGGGCATTCCGGCCGTAGTGGTCACTTTTGAGCCGCACCCACTTCGCATTCTGGCGCCCGATCGCGCCCCGGGCTTATTGCAAGACCTCGACCAGCGCCTTGATGTCATGGACGCACTCGGCGTCGATGCGGTGCGCGTCGTGAACTTTGATGACGCGCGGGCCGCGCAGGAAGCTCGCGACTTTTACGACGAGATTCTCATGGGCGAATTGGGTGCGATGGCCATTGTCTGTGGTGCCAATTTTCACTTCGGCCGAGATCGCGGCGGTGACCCGACTCGTTTACGCGAGTGGTCGGCCGATGGCGGCCCGATCATCGAAATCATCGATCTGGCGGGCTCTATGCACACCTGGAGTTCCTCGTTGGTACGTCGCTTGGTCACCGACGGCGACATGAGTGGCGCCCGAGATGTATTGGGTCGCCCCTTTTCCTTTCGTGGTGAAGTCAGCCACGGCGATGCCCGTGGGGGCGCCGAGATGGGCTGGCCGACCGCCAACGTAGCGCTCAACCCCCTGCGCGTGTTGCCACCGCTCGGGGTCTACGCCGCGGCGACCCGGCGTGTCGGGGAGTCCTGGCGACCCGCCGCCGTGTCGTTTGGCGTTCGCCCCCAGTTCTACGAGACCGGTGAGCGTCTCCTGGAGGCGCACATTCTGGACTTTTCGGGCGACATATACGGAGAAATCCTGGATGTCGCCTTGCTCGACTACCTTCGACCCGAGGCAAAATTTGAGTCGGTGGACGCATTGGTCGCCCAAATATCTGCCGATGTTGAGAAAATTCGCGAAATGTACCCCGCGATTGCCCCGCAACCTACTGAACTGCTAGGGTAAGAGACCGGTCAGCAACGCTGGCCCGCGGTTCGCCAAGGTGGCGACCGCTCCGAGTTGTCGGATGAAGAAGGCGTAACACTTCATGGCTGAGAAGTCGTCCATCATTGAGGAATACCGTAAGCACGAGACGGACACCGGGTCTCCCGAGGTCCAGATTGCGATCTTGACTGACCGCATCTCGCACCTCACGGAGCACCTCAAGGTGCACAAGGGAGACCACCACACCCGTCGTGGTCTCATGAAGCTCATTGGCCAGCGCCGTCGCCTGCTCGACTACGTGCAGCGCGGTGACGTGGAGCGCTACCGCTCGCTCATCAGCCGACTCGGTATTCGCCGCTAACAAGCGGCATCGTCCCCAAAGCGGGGGCGCACCTTTACGGTCTCGGAGGCCAGTGGAGGATGACCGAGGTTCTCGGGCGTCGCTCACTGGGATTCGGCCCGTGGGGTGACTCATCACAAGGAGAACCCATGTCCGACGCAATCCGCGTTTCGGCACCCATTACCGGCGGCGACAAGGAAATGTCGTTTGAAGCCGGCGAGCTAGCCCAGCTAGCTGATGGCGCCGTCGTCGCCCGAATTGGCGACACCATGATTTTGGTCACGTCCGTTGCTAACCGCAACGTGCGCGACGGAATCGACTTTTTCCCGTTAACTGTCGACATCGAAGAGCGCGCCTACGCCGCTGGCAAGATCCCCGGGGCGTTTTTCCGCCGCGAAGGAAAGCCCAGCGACCAGGCCGTTCTGATTTGTCGCCTGATCGACCGTCCGCTGCGTCCGTCGTTCCCGAAGGGCTTCCGCAATGAAGTTCAGGTTGTCGGCACCGTTTTCTCGGCCGACATGGAAAACCCGCACGACGTGCTGGCCATCAACGCGGCTTCGGCGTCGTTGATGATTTCCGGCATCCCCTTCGAAGGTCCTATTGGTGCGGTTCGCCTCGCCTTTACGACCGACGGCGAGTGGATTGCCCACCCGACCTACCAAGACGGCGACAAGTCCGTCTTTGAGATCGTCGTGGCCGGTCGCGCACTGAGCGACTCGGTGGAAGCCGACATTGCCATCATGATGGTGGAAGCTGGCGGCACCGAAGGCAGCTTCGAAAAGTACGCCGACGGCGCGAAGAAGGTTGACGAGGACGTTCTGGCCGATGGCCTTGAGCGCGCCAAGCTCTGGATTCGCGAGTCGATCAACCTGCAGCGCGAACTTGTTCGCGAGTGGGTGGCAGTGAAGGGCCCGATCGTTCCGATCCCGTACTCCACCTTCACCGACTACGCCGACGACGTGATGGCTCGCGTTGTCGCGGTGGGCGAGGGTAAAATTGCCGCCGCGAACGCGCACCCCGAAAAGACCGTGCGTGCGGCCGCGCTCGACGCGGCCACCGCGGAAATTGTCGCGGAGTTGGCCGGCGAGTTCGCCGACCGCAGCGGTGAGATCAAGGCGGCGGTCAAGTCGCTCACGAAGAAGATCGTCCGCCGTCGTATCGTCGAAGATGGCGTTCGTATCGACGGTCGCAGCTCGGCGGATATTCGTCCGCTGTCGGCGCGCGTCGACCTCTTCCCGAAGACTCACGGTTCGGCCCTCTTCCAGCGTGGCGACACGCAGGTGGTCAACGTGACGACTCTGGGCATGCCCCGCATGCGTCAGCAGCTCGACACGTTGTCACCGGACGAGTTCCGTCGCTACATGCACCACTACAACTTCCCCCCGTACTCGGTCGGTGAAGCTGGTCGCGTGGGTGTTCCCAAGCGTCGCGAAATCGGTCACGGCATGCTCGCCGAGCGCGCCCTCATCCCGGTCTTGCCGTCCGAAGAGGACTTCAACTACGCCATTCGCGTCGTCAGCGACATCATGGCCTCGAACGGCTCGACCTCCATGGCGTCGGTCTGTGGATCGACCCTCTCGCTGATGGCTGCCGGTGTGCCGATCAAGGCTCCCGTGGCCGGTATCGCCATGGGCCTCATCTACGACGGTGGCACCTACGTCACCTTGACGGACATCCTCGGTGCGGAAGACGCATTCGGCGACATGGACTTCAAGGTTGCCGGTACCGCCGACGCCGTGACGGCTCTGCAGCTCGACACCAAGATCGACGGCCTCCCGGCTGAAGTCTTGGCCAAGGCGCTGCACCAGGCTAAGGACGCTCGCCTCAAGATTCTTCAGGTCATCAATGACACGCTGGACGCCCCGCGTACCGACGTGGCCGAGGTCGCCCCGAAGATCGTGAGCTTCGCGATCCCGGTTGACAAGATTGGTGAGGTCATCGGACCCAAGGGCAAGGTCATCAACACCCTGCAGCAAGAGACCGGTGCGGAAATCACCGTTGACGATGATGGTGCCGTGGGCATCGTCACCATCGGTTCCACTGATGGTCGTGCCGTCGAAGAGGCTCGTCGCCGCATCGAGTTGATCCTCGACCCGCCGACCGCCGAAGTGGGCGCCGTCTACCAGGGCAAGATCGTGAACATCGCCAAGTTCGGCGCGTTCGTGAACATCATCCCGGGTCGCGATGGCCTCTTGCACATCTCAAAGATGTCGCCGTTGAATGGTGGCAAGCGCATCGGACAGGTCGAGGACGTTGTGTCGCTGGGCCAGCCCATCGAAGTGCGCGTGGACGACATTGACCCGCAGGGCAAGGTGTCCTTGTCCCTCGTCGGTTACGAGGATGTCACCCCGTCGGATTCGGGCGCGAGTGACTCCGCTCCGCGTACCGAGCGTCGTTCTGACCGTCCGGAGCGCACGGAGCGCCCCGAGCGCAGCGGCGCGGCCGTGGCGTCTTTTGAGGACAGCTTCGAAGCCGAACTGGCGGACGAACTCGGCGACTTGGGCCCCGGTGGCCCGGCGCTGCGTGACGACGCGGGACGCGACAACCGTCCCCGCCGCCCCCGTCGTCGATAGGCAGAGATTCGCAAAATGGCCCCGGGGATTCCCCGGGGCCATTTTGTATATCTGAGTGGCTCGCCCGGGAGAAAGTTCTAGTTCGAGGTTTGCGATGTCGCGTGGGTCCACGCACGTGCGGAACGCATCCCACTAGCCATGATGGCGAGAGTGAGCAGCATGACGAAGAAGTCGAAGTTCCCCACCACGCTTTGAAAAGCTGTCCAGTGCAGGGTGGTCGATCCCACATGGGGTGGAATCCAAATGACGCTATTGGTGCTGCCGCCAACGGTCACGCTACCCACGACAATGGCTCCCGCAAAAAGCGGCCCACCTCGAGGGCGATCATGGGCCAGCGTGAGCCAGGCCAACAGGGGGATGAACCAGATCAAGTGGTGAGACCACGAAATAGGTGACACTAAGTCGCCGGTGATGCCCACGGTAACGATGGCCGCCAATTGCGAACGCCGAGCGGCAATGCACACCGCGATGACGAGGCCCACGATGAGTACGAGTACCGACAGGCCGGTGCACACCGATGGGCTAATCGCGTGGTGGGCCAGGCGTTGGATGGATCCACGAATCGATTGATTGGAGTTGTAGAGGACTCCGCCCATGCGCTCCGGGTTGAAGGCGTACTTCGTCCAGTAATTAAACGTTGCTTCGTGATTCAGCGCAAAGGCCAGCACGTTCAGAAAAACCACGGTGGCCCCGGCCGTGATCGCCGCCCGATAATCCCGACGAAGAAATAGGTAGAGGATGAAAATTCCCGGAATCAGCTTGATGGAGGTCGCGAGGGCCAACAAGATTCCGCGAGGTAGGCGACGATGCGGTCTGTCCATCACATCGAGCAGGGTCATGGCACCCAGGACGATATTGACCTGACCAAAGTGAAAGTTTTGCCAGATCGGTTCCAGAGCGACCACCAACCCCGTCATAAGAAAGGTGGCCGTGTGGAGCCCACGTTCAGAGATATCGGGTCGAGCCATTCGCAAACTCATCCGAACGATGAATGCCAGGGCGGCGATGGTCACCGTCGTCCAGACAAAGGCGGCCCCATGAAAAGAAAGGAGTGTTAACGGCCAAAAGAAAATGGCGGCGACGGGGGGGTACGTAAACGGAAAATGAAGGTCGAAGTTGGACTTCAGTTCGTAGAGGTGAGGATTGAACAGATTCTGGGCGCCAAGGAAATACACCCGAAAGTCGAGGTAGAACTCCCTCAAGCTCTGGGTGTAGACGAGGACGGCCATGATGGCGCCCACCACGGTCCCGAGGGCGATAACGGCCAGAGGGTGATCTTCGTTGAGAGCGAGGACCCATTGAGTAGCGCGGCTCGTTCGCGGTGCCGGAAGCGGGTAGGGGGATGACGAGTTGCGGCGCAGGTTCATGGGGTCCACACAATCGTGGCCGACACGATGACGAGATAGCCCAAGATGGCGCACGAGCCCGCCAAGACGATTCCGAACCAGCGTCGGTTTAGTCGTGAGCCCACCAAGGCCAACATGGGTGAGTCTCGCAGCAATAGTCGAGGGGTAATTCCGATGATGGGGGAGAGGAGTCCCAAGAAGAGCACCGTGATGGAATAGGCCACCACACTGAGCGGGGGCTTGACCCGGAAGAACAAGATCAAGATGGCAATCGCAAAGAGGAGGCTCAGCGTCTTCACCGGCGGATTGAGGTTAAAGAACCCGTGCTGAATGAAAGCCATGATTGCCTTCGGTGCCCCGAGGAAATAGGTACCGCCCTGCCATCCCGTGCGCTGCGCGTTAAACCACGCGAAGAAACTCCCGGCGTGGAAGTGGAGGTAGGTGAAGAAGCTGATAATGCCGAGCGGGGCGATCGCCACGGCGCTAAGAGAGCGCCACGATTTCTCGCGATATGCGGTCCACAGCGCGACAATGATGACGGCGGCTACTGCCGCACCTCCGACGGGGTCGCACAATGAGCACAGGGCCGCCGCGATGGCTGCCCCCTCCCACTGGCGACGTCGAACGAGCAAGAGAGCGATAAAGCCGAAGGTCACGATGAGCCCCTCGGAGTACAGCAAGGTGAGGGCAATCGCTCCCGGGGTAAACATCACGAGCGAAAGCCCCCGGCGAGATGCCGAAAGTGTGCCCGTTGAACGCAGCAGCAACCAGACGGCGATGGCCGCCATCGATCCGGACACAAAAGTCGCGGCAATCGCACTGGTGGGCCAACTCAGGCCTGTCACGGCATGGACCAGGCGAATCAGGAGCGGCCACAGGGGGAAGAAGCCCAAATTGCACTGGGCGATGTCACCGGACCCTGGCGGAATGGTGGTGACGTAGCCGTGTTGAGCGACGGAAAGGTACCAACTGGAATCCCAGGACTTCAAAAGACGGGTCAGCGTGCTCTTGGTGAGCCGCGAGACGCCGAGGAACATGCACAGGACGTACAGCCGGGACAGTAGGAAAATCGCGAGGGGGCTCCACAACTCGGCCAGACGAAACGGTTCGGGCTCCTGCCATTGAGGATTGAGGACGGCTCGTTCCATCGTGTTGCCGATGTTGTTCCACGATGAAAGACGCAGGGGACTGTTCGCCACGACCATCTCCTCTCGTTCTGGAACATGGCGAGTGTACCCAGAGGGTGTCTGTCGGCACCCGTAACGGTGAACCGTGCGAGATATACCTTCTCACACGAACGGTATCCGGTTGTCGACTGCCATCGGGGGTAGCGTTTGGGGTATGACACGGGTTGCGGTAGTGGGTGCGGCGGGACGCATGGGCCAGATGATTTCCTCGGCCCTCGCCGGCGAAGAGGACATCCAGGTCGCCGCCCTTGTCGATGTTCGCGTTCCCGATCAACTTTTTGGTGCCCATCACGTGACGTCGTTGGATGACGTCGATGAGGGCACGGTGGATGTCGTGGTCGACTTTTCAACCGTCGACACTGCCCGCGAGACGATCGCCTGGGCGGCGGCGCGGGATATACCCGTCATCGTGGGTACCACCGGTTTCACTGACGCGGATATTGCCCAATGGCAACGCGACTTCGTGAACGGGCACCTTCTGGTGGCCGCCAATTTCGCCCTGGGTGCGGTGCTGGCCCAGCGCTTCGCGGTCGAAGCGGCACGTTATTTCCCGCGCGTCGAGATTATTGAGTATCACCACGATCGAAAGGTCGATGCCCCATCGGGAACGGCGATCGACACGGCCACGCGGATAGCGAACGCCCGCAAGTCCGCGAGCCACCCACCGATGTGTGAGCCCACGACGCGCGAGCCGCACGAGGGTTCACGGGGCGCAGAGATTGACGGAATTCGCATTCACGCGGTTCGCATGCCCGCCATGACCGCTCACCAGGAGGTCATCTTCGGGGGAGTGGGCGAAGGTCTCACCATTCGACATGATGCGTATGACCGATCGAGTTTCGCCGCGGGCGTTCTTCTCGCCATTCGCAATATTCACCGTTTCCCGGGACTGACCGTGGGGCTCGACCCACTGTTGTGACCGACGTTATCGAGGCGATCCTCAACGCCACTCAACGGTGCGTGGCAGTGAGTGGATTTACGGCGTTAACGGCCGATGGCATTGCGACTCGGGCGGAAATTTCGCGATCAACGCTGTATCGAGCTTTTCCTGGGGGTCGCCACGAAATCGTGGAGGCGTTGTTGCGTCGAGAGTTTGACGAATTCTTTCGTGACCTCTATGAGCGTGTTCGTGGCGTCACCGATGTCAGCGACCTCATGGTGACCGGATTGATGCACGCGCGTCGCCAAATCATGTCGCATCCAATTTTGAATGTCGCCCTCGATGAAGATGCCGAAACACTGGATGAGGTGTTGGACGACTTGGTGGGTCAGATCACGGTCGTGATCGCCACCTTCATCGCCGAACAGCTCCCCGACGGGCCGTGTCGCGAGGAGCGGTCTCGTTATCTGGCCCGAATAGCCCTGTCGTTCATGTCGACGCCTGGCTCGTGGCGCTTTGATAATCGTCGCCAAGTTGAAGATCTGGTGAAGTGCGAAATGTCCCCTCACGTGACCAATGCCGTGACGCGTCGTGCCAGGGCGCGCAGCGTCGTGCCGTCGGCGGTGGATTCAACCATCTACCAGCGAGTGGCTACCGCACTGATGGATGCATATATCGACGGTGCCTCATTATCGATGGAGGCCATTGCCCAACGGGCACATATTTCTCGTGCCACCTTGTACCGAACATTCCCGGGAGGGCGTAGTTCCCTGGTCGCGACGACGATCGAAATTGAACGAGGTCGCGTCTTGGCGCGTATCGCTCAGGTTGTCACGCGAGCCGAGACTCTCGATGGTGCACTCGTCTCCATCTTGGGTGAACTGGGACGATATGGCGAATTCAGTCCCATCATGGTGGCCCTGCGCGATCGTCAGCCAGAAATCTTGCGAGATCAATTGCGATTCGCCAAGGGTCAAAGGAACTTCGCTGTCATCACTGCCCACGTGGCGCCGCTTCTCACGGTGTGGGTGGGCACCGAGGCTTCCGAACGATTGGTGGACTGGGTGCTGCGAATCGCCGTGTCGTACTGGATGGATCCCAGCCCCGAGCTCAACTTCGAGTCGTGGGGCAGCATCGAGCGTTTCTACGGGCGGCACCTCGCGGGTGGGGTCGCTGAATTGGTCGCATTGCCGACCAATTCGCCCGATGTCGTGTGATAAAAAACGGGGACGAGTTCATTATGCCAAGGGGGGCAAGAATGACATCACTAGACGACAGCGTGGCTTCACTGGGGAGCAATCGCGACATCATTGGTCGCGACGAGATCAACGACATGGAAGCTATCTTCCAACTCGTCGGTTCTGAAGAGCCCGAGGGCATGCGCGTGGTGGCGGATACCTGTCCGGCCATCTTCACGTGGGACTACGAAAAGGCCGCTCGCCCGGGTCTCGACAAGCTCTATGAAAAAGCCAAGCGCAGCCAGTGGAACGGCGCGACCGACCTTCCGTGGGATACCGAGGTGGACCAAGAGGCCATGGCCCACCAGGCCTACCTCGAAGGTGGTCGCGGGCCGTTAGCCGACGCCGACTTGTCGGGAACTTCTCTCAATCTCTGGGGCGAGAAGGAATGGGTCACGTTGAACATGGAGTATCAGAACTGGATGCTGAGCCAGTTCATGCACGGCGAGCAGGGGGCTCTGCTGTGCACCGCGAAGATTGTCGAAACGGTGCCATGGATTGACGCTAAGTACTACGCCGCGACGCAAGTGATGGATGAAGCTCGTCACGTCGAAGTATTTTCTCGCTATCTCGACACCAAACTGTCGGGTCACTACGCGATGAATGGCCACTTAGGTCTCTTGCTCGACAATATCGTTGAGGATTCGCGCTGGGACATGACGTATCTCGGCATGCAGATCATGGTGGAAGGTTTGGCCCTCGCCGCCTTCGGTTTCATGCACCAAATGTCGACGGAGCCACTGCTCAAGAAACTGCTTCGCTACGTCATGGCAGACGAGGCACGCCACGTGGCTTTTGGGGTTCTCAGCCTGCAGGAGATTTACGCCGACATGACGGCAGCGGAGATTCGCGAGCGCCAGGAGTTCGCCTTTGAGGCAGCGCTTCGCATGCGTGACCGCATGCAGGGTCAGGAAGTGTGGGATCGTCTCGGTGTGCCGATGCGCGAAGCGGCCCAGGTCACCCTGCTGGACCCCTCGCGCGTCGAGTTTCAGTCGCTACTCTTCTCGAAAATCGTTCCGAACTGTAAAAAGCTAGGTCTGCTCGACGCAGCGGACGGCTGGCTGCGCACGAAGTTCACCGAGATGGGCGTCATTGCCTTTGAAGATTGGGAAGACACCACGTTGGACGTGGACGCCAACGCCGACAGTTCACCCGTTGATCGTCAGGTGTAACGGCCGAGACAAGTCTCGCTGGTAGGTTCGACTCATGACCTCACCGCGCTTCGGCCACGTGGTCACCGCCATGGTGACGCCCTTTCATCGTGACGGCTCGGTTAATTTTGACGGCACGGCCGAATTAGCGCACTACCTCGCGGCTCACGGATCTGATGGGCTCGTCGTCGCGGGTTCGACGGGTGAAGGCACCGCACTGAGTGACGAGGAAAAGCTTGAACTCTTCCGGGTGGTCGCCTCGGCGGTCACGATTCCGGTGTTGGCGGGCTCGACGTCGTCCGACACCGCCCGTTCCGTGGCGCTGACCGCCGCCGCGTCAACGACCGGGGTGGCGGGCATCTTGTGCACCACCCCGGCCTATGCGCGTCCCAGCCAAACTGGTATTGCCGCCCACTTCTCGGCGGTGGCCGAGGCCACCGATTTGCCCATCATGCTGTATGACATTCCATCGCGCGCGGGTCGCAAGATTGCGGCGGAGACGACCATCTCCGTGGCTCAGCGCTATACGCACGTCGTGGCGCTGAAAGATGCCAGTGGCGATCTCGCCGGTGCCGCCCACGTCACATCACAACTAGGTGACCGCTTTGACCTCTACTCCGGTGATGATGCGTTGACGTTGCCCTTTATCTCGGTGGGCGCCGTAGGCGTAGTCTCGGTGGCCGCACATTGGGCGGGGGTAGAGTTCGCTGCCATGGTTCGCGCCGCACTCGCAGGGGACTGGTCACGAGCCCGCGCGGTAAATGAAGCCTTGCGCGAGAGCTGCGCCTTTGAGGGCAGCGACGCATATCCGAACCCCATTCCGTCAAAGGCTGCGATGCGTTATCTCGGCCTCGAGGTAGGGGAGTGCCGACTGCCGCTCGGTAACGCCGATGAAGAAATTGTGGCTCGTGCCGCGTCGGTGGTCGCTGCGATCGTTGTTGCCCGTGGCTAATTCTTCCGTCAAGATTTATTTCCTGGGTGGTCTCGGAGAAATTGGCCGAAACTGCATGGCCATCGAGCAGGGGCGCGACATTCTGGTCGTCGATGCGGGGCTCATGTTCCCGGAGCCCTCGATGTATGGCATCGACATCATCCTGCCGGACTTCACCTGGCTGATTGAGCGCGCCGACCGAGTGGTCGGCGTCGTTCTCACCCACGGACACGAGGATCACACGGGCGCCCTTCGCTACCTCTTGCGCGATGTGCCCACGACCATCTACGGCGCCCCGCTGACGATTGGTTTCGCGAAGCACCGTCTGATGGAAGCCAAGCTGCCCGGATCGGTGGCCTACGTCGAAGTGCAAGACGGCGAAACGCGAAAGATTGGCAGTTTCCGCGTCGAGTTCATTCCGGTGACCCACTCGGTTCCCTCCGCTCACGCGTTGGCGATTACCACCGATGCGGGTGTCATCATCCACTCGGGCGACTTTAAATTCGACCAAACGCCCATCGATCATCGGCGCTCGGATATCGCTCGTCTCGCCGCCTTGGGGGACGCCGGTGTTCGACTCTTGCTGGCGGACTCGACGAATGCCGAGCAACCGGGTTACACCGCCTCGGAGTCGTCAGTTGGCGTCACGCTTCGCCGATTGGTGCTGGAGCGCCAGGATCGCCGAATTGTGATTGCCTGTTTCGCGAGCCACCTTCACCGCGTACAGCAGATTTTGCGCATCGCCCGTGAGTCGGGGCGCAAAGTGTGCCTATTGGGACGATCCATGGAGGCCAACGTCAAGCTGGGACGAAAGCTCGGTGAAATCGATGCCGACGGGGTGACGTTCGTCTCTGTCGATTCGCTCGACGACATTGACCCCGCGTCGGTGATAGTGGTCTGCACGGGTTCGCAGGGCGAACCCATGGCCGCCCTGTCGCGCCTCGCTCGCCAAGATGATCGTTTCTTCTCCGTGCGAGCCTCCGACACCATCATCTTGTCGAGTCATCCCATTCCAGGTAACGAGTGGTCGGTTGGTCGGGTCATCGACGATCTCCACCGTTTAGGCGCGGAAGTAATTCACTCGGACATTGAGCCGGTGCACGCCTCGGGTCACGCCCGCCAGGGTGAACTAAAGACCTTGCATCAACTCATTCGTCCGGTGGACTTCATCCCTATCCACGGTGAATATCGACAAATGATTCACCATGCCGATCTCGCGGTGGAGATGGGGCTCGCGAGTGACCACGTGTGGATTTGCGAAGACGGCGACGTGATGGAAGTCTCCGCCTCCAGCATTAAGCGAGCGGGCACGATTCCGGCGGAGTACCACTACATCGATGGTGGTGATGGTGACACCAGCGACCAGATTTTGGATGAACGGCGCATGCTCGCCGAGCACGGCGTGTTGCAGGTGGCCGGTGTCGTCACGACGAGGCCGTCGCTCAAGCTCGAAGGTGTCACCGTGTCGATGCGTGGATGGTTTGACGGTAAGTCCACCGAGGACATTCGACGTCACTGCGAAAACGAAGTGGAAGACGCCCTGCTCTCCGCCATGAAGAGTGGTTCGCTGAGCGAAGAGGAAGCCAACAAGATTGCCCGCAAGACGGTCGGTCGATTGATGGGCGGCAAGTATCGCCGTCAGCCGGTCGTGATGACCGCCATCGCGGTTATCTAAACCTCTTTGTCAGGTTCGCCATGATCACGGTTTTCGCGTCCGCGGCGCCAAAAAGCTTTGAGGGAGATGGCGTCGGGCTCGAGACCTCGATCCACCAGTGCGGCCTGAACGCCGCGCATCTCACTGAACTCTCCGAAGAGGTAGGCGTGGCCATCGCCGATCGGAAATTCAAAAGCGGCGAGAGCGTCCAGTAGCGGCGCGGTGCCCGCAAGATGGCGATCGACAAAGATCGCGGTGTAACCGAGGCCCTCAATAGTCGCGGGGGGTACGAAATCGTCAGGTTCGCTGAGGGCCAAGATGAAAATCGCTTGGCCAGGCGGGTCAATGGACTCGGCGAGTCGGTAAAAAGCGCTGAGAGATGCTTCATCGCCGACGAAGAGATGCCAGTCAGCGAGGGGATCGAGCACGATCTTGCCTCGCGGACCGATCACGGTGGTGACATCACCCACGTGGGCGCTCGCGGCCCAGGCGGCCCCAGGACCGTCGTGCCCTTGGCGAATCCACAGCGTGAGCGAGTCCGACGACACGTCGCGAACGGAATATCGGCGACGAACCAGTCGTTCGCCATTGCTGACCGACACCATGACGTCATTACCGGGAACCCCCGCAACCGTGGGGTCGTCCACGGCGAGCACCAGTTCATGAAGATGCGGGGCGATGAGTCGAGTGCTGCGCACCGTGGCAGTGAGTGCGTGAGCACCTAATTTCGCCGCGAAGGCGGAGTCATCAGGAGTGGCCATCTACCCAGACTAGGCAGTGGGCCCATGAGCGAATTCGGCACTGGTGAAAGGTAAATTGGAAAGTCGTGGCATCTTCTTCGCGCTCATCTTCTCGATCTAAGGCTCCGGCCAAGAAGCGGGCGGGGGCACGGTCATCGGTGTGGTCGCGACACCGAATGGATTTCCTCCTCCTCTTGAGCTTCGTCGCGGGCGCCTTGATGCTCTTGTCGGATTTTGGAGCCATGGGTGTCGTCGGCAGCAAGATCAATCTGGCCGTGGGCGGTGTGGTTGGAATTGGGCGATTTGTCTTGCCCATCTTCCTCATGGTGATTCCCGTGCTGCGGCTCGTTCAAAAGGCCGCCATGGAAGTGGCTCGTTTGATGTTCGGACTACCGATGGGCTTCATTGCCCTTACCTCGTTTGCTCAATTAGCCAACGCGTCGACGACGTGGAGCGCGCCCGCACGCGAACTGGGAAACGCCGGTGGGTATCTCGGTCTCCTCATCGGCAAGACGCTCAAGGACCTGACCGGCACGGCGGGCGCCCTCGTCATTCTGGGCGCGCTCAGCGTCGTCTCCGTCATGATCGTGACGGGCTGGGGCTTACTCGAGATACTGCGCTTCCTCGGCGGTGTCGTCATGCTGGTGGGGCGACTCTTTGCCCGATGGTGGTCATCTCGGCCCGAACGGCCGGAGCGGGAAGACGACGAGCCTGTCGTTCGACCATCACGTCGTCGACCTGCGCCCCCGCGCGATGAGTTTGTGTACGACGAGCCCGATGACCTGCCGGAGGTAGTGGAGCACGAGCCCATTCGATTTGATGAGCCGGACATCACGTTGGATGACGAGGCTGAACCCGCACCGGCTCCCGCCAAGAAGAGGGCCACGGCAACGTCCAAACCGACCGCGCCGACATTGGTGTCGGAGAGCCACTGGGTGCTGCCCGACTCGAAAATCCTTCAGCGCACTAAGGAACACAAGCTCGACCGGGCGGCCGTCGACGCGGCCGGTGACGAGCTCGTTGCGGCCTTAGCGGCTCACGGCGTCGAGACCACCTTGGTGGGCTACACGGTTGGTCCCACAGTGACTCGATTTGAGCTGGAACTCGGCGCGGGCGTCAAAGTAGCGCGGGTAACGTCGCTCCACCGCGACATTGCCTATGCCATGGCCTCGCCGGACGTTCGCATCTTGGCGCCCATCCCCGGCCGTTCGGCCATCGGCGTCGAAGTGCCGAACCGTCAGCGTCAATTGGTGGCCCTCGGTGACCTGCTGGCAAGTGACGAAGCGATTGGGGCGCATCATCCCCTCGACGTCCCGCTGGGTCGCGACATTTCGGGACAGACCGTCGTCGTGAATCTCGCGGAAATGCCGCACGTCTTGATTTCGGGAGCCACCGGTGCCGGTAAGAGCTCCTGTATTAACGGCCTGATTACTTCCCTGGTGATGCGCGCAACCCCGGACAACCTGAAGTTGATACTGGTGGACCCCAAACGCGTGGAGTTGGGCCAATACAACGACCTGCCCCACCTGCTCTCCCCGGTCGTGGTGGACCCGAAGAAGGCTGCGGGCGCGTTGGCATGGGCAGTGAAGGAGATGGAGCGCCGCTACGACATCTTGGCGCAGTACGGCGTTCGCGATCTCACGAGTTACCAGCAAATGGTGGCCGCCGGCAAGATCACGGTGGAGCCCACCAGCGAGGAGCGTTCGGCCGAATTGGTGGAGGATGTGACGGGTGTCGTCATTGATCGTCCGGCTCCCGCGGGTCCGGAACTCTTGCCATATATCGTCATCGTGGTCGACGAGCTCAACGACCTCATGATGGTGGCGGCGCGCGACGTGGAAGAGTCCGTCGTTCGCATCGCGCAGATGGCGCGAGCCGTAGGTATCCACCTGGTGCTCGCCACCCAGCGACCCAGTGTGGATGTCATTACGGGCGTCATCAAAGCGAATATTCCCTCGCGTATGGCATTTGCCGTGAGTTCTCTGGCTGATAGCCGAGTGATCTTGGACCAAGCTGGTGCCGAGCGATTGATTGGTAAGGGCGACATGCTCCTGCTGACGGCGTCATCGAATATTGCGCGCCGCTTGCAGTCGCCCTGGGTGTCAGAAGAAGAAGTGCGCAATGTCGTCCAGGCGTGGACCGCACAAGGCGGGCGTCCGGAGCCCGTGGTGGCGTCGGATATCACCTCCACCAAGCCCTCGTCACTGGGCTCATCGGGCGACGGTGGCGACGAGGATGATGACGAAGTACTGCGACTCGCCCGCGAGTTAGTGGTGCGCACGCAGTCCGGTTCGGTCTCCATGCTGCAGCGCAAACTGCGTGTCGGTTTCGCCCGCGCGGGACGCATTATGGACATGTTGGAAAATGAGGGAACCGTGGGACCGGGCGAAGGCTCGAAATCTCGCAAAGTCCTCATGACGCTCGACGAGTGGGAACGCCAGCAGGCGGACGAGTAGTGGCTCGCCATCGTCGAGTGCGGCGGCGGCCCGCATGGTCTCGAGGCTGGGTGGCGCGTGGTACCAGCGTCCTTATCGGCAGCTCAGTGGCCGCATCGATGATTGCCGGGCTGGTGTTGGCGGTTCCGGCATCAACGCCCCGCGTCACTCCCGATCCGTCGATTCGCACTGGCCGCGCGCTCTCCCATGACGTCGCCGATGTGAACTTGGCGTGGCCCGCCCATGGCGGTGCGGCGGTAGTGGTGGAAAACGCGCCGTGGTCAACCTCGGCGTTGAGTCTTGCGGCGCCGCGGCAAAATGCCAGCGCCGCCGACGTCGTCCCCATCGCGAGCTTGACCAAGATGATGACGGCCCTCGTCACGCTGCAAGCGCTGCCACTCGGCCGTGGTGAACGCGGGCCCTGTCTCACTATTTCGGCGCACGATGTGGCCCACTGGCGTTACGACACCGAGACCGACCAGTCAAATGTCAAGGTGGCCGAAGGGGAGAGGCTCTGCGAAGCCGACCTGCTCACCGGATTACTCATTCGTTCGGCTAATAACTTTGCCGACTTGCTCGCCACCATGGTCTCGGGCTCAACCGACGCGTTCGTCGCAGAGATGAATCGCGAGGCCGCACTGATCGCGCCGCACACCACCTACGTGGAGCCGTCGGGTTATGAGCCGGGCAATGTCTCGACGCCACTCGATCAAATCTCGGTGGCTCAACACCTCATGGCCTTCCCCTTCGCTCGCGAGGTCGTCGCTCGGCCACGCGTGACCTTGCCGGTCGCCGGCGTCGTGGAGTCCTACACACCTTTTGTCGGCAGCCACGGCGTCATCGGTGTGAAATCGGGCCGTACGGGTCCGGCGGGCGGTTGCGTGGTTCTGGCAATGCGCCGTTCGATCCGCGGGCACGACGTGGTCGTGTACTCCGCCGTATTCTCGCAGTTTGGCGGTGATGTCTTGGCACACGCCGGTGCCGCGGGTTTGGCACTCGGCACCGATGCACTCGCCCACCTGGAATTTCGCCAACTCAAAGTAGGCCAACGAGTCGGCAGCGTGACGTGGGGTTCGCAACGTGTGGGTCTCGTGGTGATTCGGGCGAGACCCATTCTCAGCTGGAGGGGGGATGTACTCCGACTTCGTTTTCGTGTGACCGCTCGTGCGCATCAGCAGTGGCGCGCCAGGACGACGATTGCTCGTGTCACGATCAATCATGTGCCGTATGGCGAACTCGGGGTGTCGAGCAATGTGGGCACTCCCTCATTTTGGAAGGCCATCTGGTGAGAAAACTCCTTGAACCACCTCGCACCGCGTTTGGCGGTGCGGGAATGCTCATGACGGGGGCGGTCCTCATTCAATGCTCCGTGGTCATTGTGAAGCCCGCCATGGCCGTCACCGGTGCGGCCTCCGCGAGCGGCTGGCGATTTCTTCTCGGAGCACTGGTTCTCCTTGCCCTGGTGCGACCGCCGGTGAGATCGTGGACTCGCCGGCAGTGGCTAGGAGCCGTGAATCTCGGCCTCGCGTCCGCGGTAATGAACCAAAGTTTCTACCAAGCAGTGAGTCGTATCCACCTCGGCACCGCCGTCGCCATTGAGTACATGGGGCCCTTCGCCGTCGCGGCGCTGGGAAAACGTTCGTGGCGACACGGCGCCATGGTGGTCTTGGCCCTCGTGGGTGTCTTGTTGCTGGCGCGTCCGGGTGGTGGCCTGAATGCCTGGGGCATTTTCTTTGCGGCGGGTTCGGGCGTCGGTTGGGCCTGGTACGCCTTCGCGTCGCATCAGGTGGGAAAGGACGCCCAGGGCTTTCAAGGTCTGGCGGTGTCCATGTCCATCGGTGCCCTCGTCACTTTGCCCATGGCGATGTCCCACGTCTCTGAGGTGGCGAGTTCAGGATCGGTATTCCTTCGCTTGTTACTCGTGGCCATGATGTCGACCGTGCTGGGATTCGGTTCAGAAATGCAAGCGCTTCGGCGATTATCGCCCGCGACCGTGTCGGTCTTGCTCGCTCTTGACCCCGCGGTGGCATTTCTCGTGGGCTTGGTCTTTCTCCACGAGGGCGTGGTGCTCTTCGACATCTTGGGGATGGTGGCGGTCGTGGTGGCGGGGATTGTGGTCACCATGGATGCCGAAAAACTTCCGCCCGAGCCCTTACTAGGCTGAGACCGTGTCTGATCAGCCTCGCTCGTTCATCATCAAGACTTTCGGGTGCCAGATGAACGAACACGACTCGGAACGCCTGGCGGGCCTGTTGCAGGCCGATGGCCTCGTGCCCGCCGCCTCGGAGGACGAGGCTGACGTTGTTGTTCTCAACACCTGCACCATTCGCGAGAATGCCGACAATCGCCTCTACGGAACGCTGGGTCACCTCAAGGCAACCAAAGACCGTCGTCCCGGCATGCAAATTGCGGTGGGTGGCTGCATGGCCCAAAAAGATGGCGCCGGCGTCCTCGAGCGAGCGGGTTGGGTAGACGTCGTTTTTGGCACTCACAATCTCGCTTCCGCACCCGAGCTTTTGCGTCGTGCCGCCGTGGAGGGACCGATCGTGGATGTCTGGGACGCTCCGGACCCTGAGCGCGCAACCGACATGGCACCCGCTCTCTCGGCGATTCGTGACGTGCCCTGGGCCGCGTGGATGACGATTCAGACGGGCTGCGATAACAGTTGTGCGTATTGCATCGTGCCGTCGGTGCGGGGTGGAGAAATTTCTCGCCCCCTCGCGGACTTATTGCAGGAAGGTCGCGGTCTGGCCGCGATGGGCGTGACCGAGATCACGGTGCTCGGACAGAATGTGAACTCCTACGGACGAGACATCACGAAGCGTTCGCCACTATTCGCCGACCTGTTACGCGGCCTCGGCGAGATCGAGGGGATCGAACGAATTCGTTTCACCTCGCCGCACCCGAAGGACTTCCGTGAAGACGTCATCGCCGCCATGGCGGAAACTCCGGCCGTGACCCCGCAATTACATCTTCCCCTCCAGTCGGGTTCGAACGGGGTTCTCACCGCCATGCGTCGCGGGTATACCGCGGAGCGATACATGGATCGTCTGCGCTCGGCGCGAGCGGCCATCGATGACCTGGCCGTGACGACCGACCTCATCGTCGGATTCCCTGGCGAAACCGATGCACAATTTGAGGAGACGTTGGCGGTGGCGGCCGAGGCGCAGTTCGACTCGGCCTACGTGTTCATTTTCTCGCCGCGACCCGGCACACGCGCCGCGGATATGACCGAGGGCGTCGTCCATCCCGAGACCATCGCGGACCGTTTTGCCCGTCTCGATGCCGTGGTGGAGCGCTCGGCGGTGCGCAAGCATGAAGCGCGAGTGGGGCGGCTAGAAGAAGTCCTCATCGAGGGACCGTCGCGCCGTGACCCGACGCGTGCTAGCGGCCGCACTCGCCAGGGCAAGTTGGTCCACGTGGATGCGGACGTATTGCCGCGCGCCGGATCGCTGGTGACGGCGACGATTACCCATGGCGCGCCACACCACCTGATCGGTCGATACGAAGAGACCCTGCGCGGCCCGAGGCACAAGATTCGCCTCGCGGTAACTAGCTAATTATGCGCATTGCCGTCGTGGGCTCTACCGCGTCGGGAAAATCAGCCGTAGCGCACGAGGTTGCCCGCCAGCGAGGTGATTGCGAAATCATCTGCGTTGACGCCATGACGGTCTATCGCGGAATGGATATCGGCACCGCCAAGCCAACCCCGGCGGAGCGAGAGGAAGTCACTTATCACCTTCTGGATCTGGTCGATCCGTGGGAAGAATTCTCCGTTGCCGAGTTTCAACGAGTGGCTCGCGTCGCCCGAGACGATATTGAAGCTCGCGGTCATCACGTGCTGTACGTCGGGGGAACCGGTCTGTACGGTCGCGCCGTCATCGATGATTTCGACATTCCGGGCATGTACCCAGACATCCGTCAGCGACTCGAAGAGCGTGCCATCACGGAGTTGCCCGCGCTGATGGCCGAACTCGAGCAGCGTGATCCGCTCGCGGCCTCGCGCGTGGAACCCGACAATGCGCGGCGTATCGTGCGCGCCCTCGAAGTCATTGAGGGAAGTGGACGTCACTTTTCGTCCTTTGGTGACGGCCTCACCACCTACGGCGAGAGTTCCGTCATGCAACTAGGCCTGCAACGTCCATTGGAGGAAATGGATGCCCGCGTGGAGCATCGTTTTCGAGAGTGGATGGTGGCGGGCTTCGCCGATGAGGTTCGCGATCTTCTCCAGCACCCGGGGGGACTGTCGAAGACCGCCGCTCAAGCAGTGGGCTATCGCGAACTCGCCTCCTTTTGGCGAGGGGAATGTGACCGGGAGTCGGCGATAGGGGCAGCGTTAGAGGCCACCCGCCGTCTCGTGCGTCGCCAGCGGCGTTGGTTTCGACGTGACCCACGTATTTGCTGGTTCGAGACGACAGATTCGGCCCAAGCAAATTTGCACGCCATGCTGGAAAATTTGGGAGACTGAACGTATGCGGCGCACAGTGCAAAAGTGGCAGGGAGCCGGAAACGACTTCTTCGTGGACGTGCACCGTGACGGTAGCTGGCGCTGGAGTGCCGAATCGTCGCGCGCTATCTGCGACCGCCACCGCGGTTTCGGCGCGGACGGGTTACTGGAGGCTCGTCTCGACGGGACCGAAGTGTTCATGCGGCTGTGGAATGCCGACGGTTCGGTGGCCGAGATGAGCGGCAACGGGCTTCGCTGCTTGACGGCCGCGGTCCTGCACTCGCGAGACGAAAGCCATGGTGTGCTCGAGGTGGTGACCGAAGCCGGCCGCCGAGTGTGCGAGGTCACGCTTCAGGCAGACAGTGGCGTGGGGGGATCGTCGATGGGCATCGTGACCCTAGGTGACACGCTCGATGAGGTGGCCCGCGTGGTGAACGTGGGCAATCCCCACCTCGTGGTGCGCGACATCGCCTCGTGGAGCATCGCTCAGCGAGAAGATCTCGCTGCGGCCTTGGCCGATAAGTGCGGAGGCGCCAACGTCGAGTTCGTCACTGTTATTGATCGTTCCCACCTCCGCATTACCGTCATTGAACGCGGTGTGGGGTGGACGTTGGCCTGCGGCACTGGTTCGGTCGCGACTGCGGCCGCACTGCGAGATGCCGGGGAGATCGATCTTCCGGTGACCATCTCTAATCCCGGCGGCGATCTCGTCGTGGATATTCGAGACAATGAGGCGTATCTCACGGGGCCCGTTGCCTATGTCGGTGACGTGAACTGGATAACCGAGTGACGCAACACCCCACCACGCTGATTGACCGGTCGTTTCGGGAGAAAATCGTGTTAGTCGGCATGGTATTTCCTGATAGTTCGCCGGAGCAACTTGATCGCGATTTGGAAGAGTTGGCCCTTCTTGTCGACACG
Source organism: uncultured Actinomycetes bacterium (assembly GCA_903924205.1). Lineage (GTDB taxonomy): Bacteria > Actinomycetota > Acidimicrobiia > Acidimicrobiales > RAAP-2 > RAAP-2. Next base: position 201,289 of record CAIYAP010000007.1, on the reverse strand, counting down.
GCCGGTGCGGACGTGATGGCCACGGTTATCCAGCGACGAGACCGACCTGACCCTGCCACCTTTCTTGGTTCGGGCAAGGTGGAAGAGCTTCATCAACTGTGCTTGGCCGTCGATGCCGACACCGTGGTGTTCGACCATAATTTGTCACCCGCCCAGCAGCGAAACCTCGAAAAGGCTTTGGGTCGAACAGCCATTGACCGCACGGCGGTCATCTTGGACATTTTCGCCCAGAATGCCCGGTCGCCCGAGGGCAAGGCGCAAGTCGAGCTGGCGTTGTTGCGTTATCGACTGCCACGTCTTCGGCGCAGCGGTGCGTCGTTGGCCCAGCAGTCCGGCGTCATCGGTACTCGCGGACCGGGAGAAACTCAACTCGAGGTTGACCGTCGTCGCCTGGTCAATCGCATGTTGAAATTGGAGCGCAACCTCGAGGAGATTGAGCGCACGCGTGACATTCAACGAGCGAGTCGCCAACGCGGTCGCCACCGAGAAGTGACTTTGGTGGGCTACACCAACGCGGGCAAGAGCTCCCTTCTCAACCGTCTGACGCATGCCGATGTTCCCGCCGAAGACCGTCTCTTTGTGACGCTGGATCCCCGCACACGCCAGTACGCCATGCCGGGCGGTGAAACCGTGCTGTTCACCGACACGGTGGGATTCATCAGCAAGTTGCCCCACGAATTAGTACGGGCCTTTAAGAGCACGTTGGATTCCGTGCGATACGCCGATCTTCTCGTTCACGTCGTGGACGCGAGCAGCGACATGGCGGAGGCGCAAATTGAGGCGGTGCAAACCGTCCTCGATGACATTGGGGCGGGGGAGGTGCCACAACTGTTGGTCTTTAATAAGGCGGATAAGAATCCTGATGCTGCCCTTGCGTTGTCGGAACGCTTTGAAGGATCTCTGTTTATTTCTGCTGCGACGGGCCTCGGTTGCGAGCGCTTGGTGGCCACGGTGGGCGATCGACTGCGAGAGCGAGATCGCGCCGTGACCCTTCGACTCCCCGCCGCACGTGGCGACCTCTTGGCGCAAGTTCACCGAGAGGGTGACGTGTTGGGCAAAGAGGTGGACGGCACGGATGTCGTGGTGCGCGTTGTCTTGGATGACGCCGCCCAGGCGCTATTTGACGAATGGAGGAACCCATCGTGAGTTTCGTGATTCCGCCGTATCCCTTTGATCGCCTGGAAGAGATTTTGGCCATCGCCGAGCGCCACGAGGGCGGGAAAGTTGACTGCTCCATCGGCACGCCCTGCGATGCGCCATCCCCCATGGTGCTGGACGCCCTGGCGGCGGCGACCTCGCACCGGGGCTATCCACGTTCGGTGGGGTCTCCCACCTTTCGTTCCGCTATCTCGGCCTACCTTCAGCGGCGCTATGCGGTCTCGGTTCCTGATGATTCGATCGCGGCGTGTGTGGGCACCAAGGAGTTCGTGGCTTCCTTGCCGGGCTACCTGCGACTTCGCGACGAAAGTCGCGACACCGTCTTGTATCCCGCCACGTCGTATCCCACCTACGAGATGGGAGCTCGCCTCGCGTCACTGCGCGCGTTACCGGTAGCCATGGTGGATGGGATGCTCGACCTCGATTCAATATCCGCGTCGGACGCGGCGCGTGCGCTGTGCCTATGGGTGAATTCGCCTTCGAACCCGACGGGGCGCGTGGAGGATCTGTCACGCGCGGCTTCGTGGGGTCGCCAGAACGGTGTCCTGGTGGCATCTGATGAGTGTTACAGCGAATTTACGTGGACGAGTTCGCCCCGCAGCATTTTGCAGGAGGGTAGCGAGGGCGTCGTGGCGGTGCATTCCATCTCTAAGCGCTCCAATCTGGCCGGAGTGCGTGCGGGGTTTTACGCCGGCGACTCAGATCTGGTGGGCTTTTTGTCTCTGGCCCGCCAACATGCGGGCCTCATAGTGGCGGGTCCGGTGCAAGAAGCGGTCGCGGTGGCGTACGGGGATGATTCCCATGTTGACGCCCAGCGAGCGCGTTATCACGAGCGTCTAGAACTCATGGGCACCGCGCTGCGAGATGCCGGTTTCACCGTGGAACCATGTGAGGGTTCGTTCTATTTGTGGGCGACGGAGGGCCGCAATGGCTTTGAGACCACGCAGAGAGTGGCGGAAGCATCGGGACTGGTGGTAAGTCCCGGTGAGTTCTACGGCGACCGCAGTGACACCTACATTCGAGTCGCCATGGTGCAGCCCCTATCTCGCCTCGAGATTGTTGCCCAGCGTCTGCGTGAGTCCTCGCTCAATCGCTAAGCGCCGGTAGGCTGAGCGCATGTTTGACGCCCTCGCTGAGCGAATTGGCCAGCACTTTGCAGCACTCGCCGACGTGACGCCTGACTCCCTCGACGTTCGCCGTGATGTGGAACAAGTGATTGCGGCCCTTGATGATGGACGCCTTCGCGTGGCCGAGTGGGAGACCGGTGGCGAGGTGAGGGTGCACGAGTGGGTGAAGCAGGCAATTCTGCTGCTCTTTCGTGTCCGGGGCATGGAGACTCTCGAGGTTGGGCCGTTTGAATTTGCGGACAAGCTCGACCTCAAGCACGAATATTCTCTCGCGGGCGTGCGCGTGGTACCCGGGGGTATTGCCCGTCGCGGTAGTTACTTGTCGCCCGGTGTCATCATGATGCCGAGTTTTGTCAACATCGGTGCCTGGGTGGGGCCCGGCACCATGGTGGATACCTGGGCCACGGTTGGTTCGTGCGCGCAAATCGGCTCAAACGTTCACCTCGCCGGTGGCGTGGGCATCGGTGGAGTTCTCGAGCCACCCAACGCGAAGCCCGTGGTCATTGAAGATGACGCCTTTATTGGCAGCCGCTGCATGATTACCGAAGGTGCCCGCGTGGGCCGAGGTGCCGTTGTTGGTTCTGGTGTGATCTTGAACCCTTCGATTCCGGTGATTGATGCCGAGACGGGCGAAGAAGTTTCCCGCGGGTACATCCCGCCCTACTGCGTAGCGGTGGGCGCATCACGTCGCCGTGAATATCCCGGCGGCGAGTATTTCTTGCCCTGCGTGCTCATCGTGTCTCGTCTGAGTGAAGGTCAGCGTCACGACAAGGCACAGCTCAACGCCGTACTCAGAGATAACGGTGTTGCCACGTGACCGCGTGGAACTGGGTGGAACAGCTCGTCCGCATTTCGTCCGTGAGTCGAGACGAGGCGGCAATCGCGGACTTCGTGGAACGTGAACTCGCGGCGGCCGCGCATTTGGAAGTCACGCGAGTGGGTGACAACGTCATTGCTCGCACGGTGACGGGTTCTCCACGCCGCCTGGCAGTGGTCGGCCATCTCGACACCGTGCCGGGTGATCACGCCATGGTGGTCACCGCCGATCGGATCACTGGCCTCGGGGCGGCGGACATGAAGGGCTCGCTGGCTGTCATGCTCGACTCCGCGTTGACGACAACGGCTCGCAACTGCGATGTCACTTACGTCTTCTACGCGCGTGAAGAAATTGCTCGCCGTGACTCCGGTTTGCTCGAGATTGCGGCGGCAGATGCCTCACTGTTGCACGCTGACGCCGCCATCGTTGCCGAGCCCACGAGTGTCCGCGCCGAATTGGGGTGCCAGGGCAATCTCCGCGTGACCGTCACCTTGCGAGGAGCACGCGCACATGCCGCCCGACCCTTTGAAGGCGTCAATGCGGCCCACCGCGGCGCGGAGCTCATCTCTCGGATTGCGGCGTATGAACCGCGGCGAGTTGAGCTTGATGGGGTGGAGTTCACCGAGCAGCTCCAGGTAGTGCGGGTGAGCAGTGGGGTGGCGAACAACGTCATTCCCGATAGCTGTGAGATCGTTATCAATCATCGCTTTGCCCCCGACCGTGAGAGCGATGACGCGATCACGTGGTTAGCGAGCTACGTGGACGATCTCGTGTCTGACGGTGACGAGTGGATGGTCAACGACTGCGCCCCCGCCGCTGCCCCGAATCGTGACAATGCATTTATTTCACACATTGTCTCTCTGACCGGCGTCTTGCCGGCGGCGAAGGTGGGATGGACGGATGTCGCGACGTTCACGCAGTGGGGCGTCCCGGCGGTCAACGTCGGTGCGGGCGACCCGCTACTGGCTCATCAGAGCACGGAGTATGTGACGCGCGAGGACGTTGAACGCTTCGGAGAGATTCTGCAACAGGTGTTGGCTTAGTAGCGGCGCATCACCCCGACGACACGTCCAAAAATTGACACGTCGTTGGTGGGGAAGTCCATGGGTGCCATGGACGAGTTGGCCGGTCGCAAGATGGTGCGCGCGCCTTGCGGGAAGTAGTACTTCACGGTCGCTTCATCATCGTTGATGCCGGCCACCACGATTTCGCCGGTGCGAGCGGTGTTCTGGCGGTTCACCACCACCATGTCGCCCTCGAGAATTCCCGCTTCAATCATTGAGTCACCGCGAACCGTCAAGACGAAGTTGTCATCTTTACCGAGGAGCAGGTCGGGCAAGATGATCTCTTCACGGTCGAGCTCCTCGGCGAGCACGCCAGTTCCCGCCGCAACTTGGCCCAGCATGGGAACTGCCCGGGTGCCCTGCTGGGGGTCAATCTTGTTGATGTCCCCGATCACCGTGATGGTGCGCGGACGCTGCGGGTCAACGCTGAGGTAGCCCGCCTCAATGAGCACTTCGAGATGACGCTTGACCGTGGCGGGGGAGTTAAGCCCGACGGCCTGGCCAATTTCGCGAATGGTAGGCGGGTAGGTCCGCAGGCGAGTTTCCGAGGTGATGAAGTCCAAAATCTCTTGGCGCTTCGGGGTGAGGGCGTCAGCCATGGTGTCTCCTATACGAACGTCTGTTCGAGAGAATAGCAAAGTGGTGGATGAAATACGAACAGTCGTTCGTTAATTCTCGCGACCGTTGCGAGGTCAGTTGAAAGGAGCCTCGGTGGAAATTCCCCAGTGCTGGCAGGACGTGGCGTTACTCGAGCGGGCGGGTGTGACCCGTGTCATTTTGTATGGACCTCCCGGGATGGGTAAAACCTTCGCCGCCATGGGCAGCGGACCCGCGGAACGATTGATTTGCACCGAAGACTCGACGACGGCCGATGTCACCGGAATGTGGCAGCCGGCCGCCGATGGAGGTTGGAGGTGGTGTGATGGCCCGGCTATTCGTGCGTGGCGACGGGGGGTGCGGCTCGTGGTGGATGAAGTCGATCGAGCCTCGGGCGACGTTCTGAGCCTGCTGCTCGCCATGACGGATTCGGATGAGTCCGCACGGTGGATTCATCCTCACACCGGCGAGGTGGTGCGCCCTGCACACGGATTTTCGGTGGTCATGACGAGCAATATGGAACATCCCGACGAGCTCCCCGCCGCGTTGCGAGATCGCTTTCCCATCGCCGTGGCCGTTGACGCGCCCGCTCCGGCGGCCGTCAACTCTCTGCGCGGAGACTTGGCCCAGGTCGCCATGGGGGCGGGGCGAAGCCCGTCGAGTCGTCGCATCAGCCTTCGCACCCTGCGGGCCTTTGACGAACTTTCTCGTCACTGCGGTGACGTGGAGTCCGCGCGCATCATCTTCGCGGATCGAGCGAACGATTTCCTCGACGCGCTCGCCATCGGCAGTACCGAGACGAGGGCCTCGTGATCTACCCCGAAATTGCCGGGGCAGTGCGTGAAGGTTCGTTGCGCGAACCCCTCTGGGAGATTGAGGGCGGGTCGAACCGTCGTGGTGACGCTCACTGCGATTTTGGGCAACGGCGACTCCGCGTGCCCCTTGGGCCGGATATTCGCGACCGCATTGTTCGTGCGCATGAACTCGCGCACGTGCGATTATCGCCGGTCGGAATTTCCGATTCTCGGTGGCCAGACATTCCCTTGCGTGCCCTGCAGTGCGCGGAGGAGCTTCGCGTGAATGACTATCTCGGCCGCCTGGGCTTTGACGTTCAGCACCTCCTCGACGGCAGCGAAGGGTCGGCGGGTGAGCAACTGTCAACGTCACGGCAATGGGACGAGATGGTGTTCTTCTATTTTGCCGTCCACCACACGGGTGCCGAGAGGGAATACCTACGAGCCATTCGGCGAGTCGACAAGGATGCGGCTGTCTCGCTCAAGGCCATCGGCGCCGAACTAACCGCCTTTTTGCGGCAGGTGCCCTGCGAAGAACTGGCATCGGTCGAATTGGACGAACTGCACGACGCTCCCCGCGGTTACGTGTCGGTGACCATTCCCTTGGCGCGGATGGCGACGCGTCTCGCGGGGGCCGCCGCCGCGACCTCGCGTGAGGATCTCCGTCGCCTACGTCGATCGATGCATCCTGGTTCTCGTCGCGCCGCGTCGGGCGCGTTCGCACCACTGGTGCTGGCTACAGACCTGACCTACTCGCCACGCGCGTCGCGGGCGGGTGCTCGTCGGGTGGCACGAAACTCGTCAGGCCGGGTGGTGCGCTATCCCGCCGCGCTACTCACCGATCCCCAACGGCGCGTTTTTGGCGAGTGGCGGCGATCTCGCGGGGGAGTAGTTCTGATCGATCAGTCAGGTTCCATGGATTTGACAGAGGAGTCGATCGACAGATTCCTCGCCGTGTCACCTGCTCTCACGATCATTGGATATTCGCACCGACCGGGGGATCTCACGGGAGTGGCCAATGCGTGGATTATCGCGGACGGGCGAGGGCGATGTTCCGCCATCCCCTCGGGCAATGTCGGAAATGGCGTCGATGGTCCCGCATTGGCCTTCGCCGCAACCCGCCGCCGCGTCGGCGACCCCTTCATTTGGGTGTCCGATGGGCAGGTCACCGACTCCGCTGATCATCCCTCGTCGCAACTGGCCCAGGAGTGTGCCGACTTCGTGCGTCGTCACCGCGTGGTGGTTCGACCCAGCCTCGACGGGGCGGTGCGAGCACTCAAAAACGGCGAAAAATCGAATAATCCCGCAGATTTAGGTCGAGTGGGCCGACATTTGTGGCGCCCCACGACGGGTATGTCACAGGTCCACAGCAGGCTGTCGCCAGGAAGTTGACACGAACAGATGTTCGTATTAGAGTGCGAACATCTGTTCGTAAGCACAGGAGTGTCGGTATGGCGATTATTGAGTGGAACCCAGAGTGGAATGAGCCCGTGAGGGCTCGCCCGCAGCTTCGAGTCATCGAGACTCCGCAGCCCGTACGAAACGTGGCGTTACGCGTGGAACTTCGCCGCGTTGCTCGTGAGCGCATGATGCGCCGTCGCCGACGGACGCTGGTTGTGGCAACGTTGATGGTTCTTGGTTTCTTCTTGTTTGTCGGTGGGCCATTGCAAATCGGTCCGCAAGGTGCAGCCGCTGATTTCTCAGGCATCAGCGTGACTGACACGCCATCGGTGGTCACGGTCACTGCCGGAATGAATCTTCACGACATTGCGGCGCAGGCCAATCCCGCTGATCCAGCGGGTGAGTATCGCGCGCTTGTTGCGGAGCTCGGCACGTCCACCGTCGTGCCGGGAGAACGAGTGCAAATCCCCTAAATTTTGGGGAATTGGCGGTAACCTTCTTACGTGAAGTGCCCCTTTTGCACCGTTGATGACGACAAAGTCGTCGATTCGCGGCTCGCAGACGATGGCGGGGCGATCCGCCGTCGTCGCGAGTGCGCCGCCTGCGGTCAGCGCTACACCACCTTTGAACGTATTGAGGAAGTCAGCTTGGCGGTCGTGAAGCGCTCCGGAGAACGTGAGCCCTTCGAGCGCGAGAAGATCGTTCAGGGGCTTCGTTCCGCCCTCAAAAACCGCCCTATTGACGATGCGACCGTGGCGGCAATTGCCCTGGCTGTTGACGAGGCGGTGCGCGAATTTGGACGCGATGTCACCAGCGAAGAAGTGGGATTGGTGGTTCTCGATCAACTGCGTCAGATCGACGACGTCGCCTTTATTCGCTTCGCTTCGGTATACAAGGGCTTCGACAATGCCGCCGATTTTGCTGCGGAACTAAGGGAGTTGGTGAAGTCCACGGCACCGAAGTCGAAGTTAGTCTCGAACTAGTGCGACTTTTCACCGATACTCCCCAGCGCGTGCTCGCGATCTACGCCCACCCTGACGATGCCGACATCGCGTGCGGTGGCGCACTGGCCACCTGGGCCGCTCAGGGTGCCTCCGTGACTCTGGTCACCGTCTGCGATGGGGCCAAGGGCACCCGTGGCGCCCATCACGATCCACGTGAATTAGCTGAGATTCGCCGTCATGAATTGACCGTCGCGGCGTCGCAGCTCGGCGTGTCGGAAGTACTGAGTTTGGGACGCGCCGACGGCGAGGCAGTCAATGACGAGACCTTGCGACGCGACATCGTGGCGCTGATTCGCCGTCTTCGTCCCGATGCATTGCTGGGACCCGATCCCACCGCCACTTTCTTTGGCTCGGTCTACGTCAACCACCGCGATCATCGCGAGACGGGGTGGGCACTGCTCGACGCCGTGGCACCCGCCGCCGCAATGCCGCTCTACTTTCCTGATGCGGGCGAGCCGCACGAGGTGGAAACGGTGCTGCTCTCCGGGACGCACGAGGCCGACGTCGTGGTCGATATCGCCGGAGCCCTAGATGCCAAATGTAAAGCCGTGTTGGCGCACACGTCGCAAATCAGTGGTGACCTCTTCGATGTTCGAGATGTCGTTCACGATCGAGCGGCGGAGACCGGACTATTGGTGTCCGTGACGGCGGGCGAGGCTTTCCGTGAGTTACGACTCTTCGGTTGAGGCACCCCGACCGATTCTCCATATAGACCTGGATGCTTTCTTTGCGTCGGTCGAAATTTTGGATAATCCGTCGCTGCGAGGTAAACCCGTGGTCGTCGGCGGTGACAGCGATCGAGGGGTAGTGGCATCGGCTAGCTACGAAGCACGTCGTTTTGGGGTGAAGTCCGCTACCCCCACGGTGCTCGCCAAGCGACTGTGCCCCGACCTCATCATCATTCCGGGCCACTTCGATCGCTACGAAGAAGTATCGGCCGAATTTCACGCCATCGTCCTTGATGAAACCCCAGTGGTCGAGTCGTTGGGTCTCGACGAAGTGTTCTGCGACCTCAGTTCGCTCTGGCGGGTCAGCCCTGATCCCGTGGCCGTGGCGCGCCGCATCCGCCAGCGGGTACGAGACGAGATGCAGCTCGAATGTGGCGTGGGGGTCGCTCGTAACAAGTTGTTCGCGAAGTTGGCGAGTCGCGACGCGAAGCCCAAGATTGATCACGGACGTCTGGTGCCCGCCGCGGGCGTGGTCCTTGTTGACGACGAGATGGAACGACATTGGCTCGACACCTTGCCGGTGCGCGCCCTGTGGGGCGTCGGCCCCGCGACAGAATCCAAATTGGCAGCCATTGGCATCACCCAGATTCATCACGTGGCGCGAATGGACGAGAAGATCCTGGCGAGCCACCTCGGTGCTGCTCAAGCGCAAATGCTGTGTTCATTTGCCCGCGGCGTCGACACGCGCCCCGTCGAAAACGATCGTGCGACGAAGTCCATTGGTCATGAGGAAACTTTCGCCGTCTCGGTCGCCGCGCGCGACGAGCTGGCGCGACATCTCCAGCGTCACGCCGCGGTGGTGGCTCGCGCATTACGAGGTTCCCAAGTGGCGGCGGGAACTATCACCATCAAGGTGAGATTCGATGACGGGAAGTCAATCAGTCGCTCACGAACCGTTGGTGTTGCTCTCGATGATGAAGTGGCGATTAGCGCGCTCGCCCTGGACTTGCTGCAGTCCGTGCCGGACGGTCCGGCGGTGCGCCTCGCGGGCGTCACCGCATCTCACCTGTGCGCCGCGACGGGAGAGGGGCAAATGTCCTTTGACTTTGCCGCCGAGGGCGTGATGGCCGTGGCCGAAGAAGAGCAGCGCCGCCGAAGCGCTCTGCGTTCGGCACTGGATGACATTCGAGGCCGATTCGGCCGCTCGGCGGTGGGCACGGGCATTGAAATGACTGGCGGGGAACTAGACGTGTCGCGCCAACGTGGCTCTCACGCCTTTGGGCCGACCGGCGAGACGAACTGAATCCACCGCCCGTGAGGGTGGGCGTATCCCCAGTGTCGTTCACTGTCTTTCTCCGCCACCCACACGGCACTCGCGCCGTCTTCCCACGGTTCGCCCTGACAGGGCGGTAAATCGGCCGCAGTGACGAGAAGGGGATGCTCAATGCTGATCCAGAGGGCGCCGTGGCGAACAGCGTCACGCGCGAGAATCGCAAATTCTCTTTGGGTGTCGGCAGAAAAGTAGGCCATGGCCCAGCTGTTCAAAATCACTGGGCGTGCGGACACGGATGTCGCGAGCGCCCGTCGTAGGCCCTCGCTGGCGTCGGCCGCGATGGTCTCGATGTCGGGCCAGGTCTCTCGCGCCGCACAAGCCGCGTCGAAACGCGCGAGGCGCTCGGGCTGTTCCGGCCAGAGGCAGGCGCGTAACCAGTCGCGATCATCTGGGTTCTCGACGTCCAGCGGAGCCGAATCGACCAAGGTGCGGCGCGACACGCGGTAGCGGTCGGCACGTAGGGGTGCCGCCGCGCGAACGTCACAGACGAGGCGAAGGGGGTCGGTGTCGAGTCGAGCATCGTCGCCAACGAGATCGGGAAACAGATTCATCCCCATGGAACCACCCACGTCAATGAGGTGCAGATCCTCAGTGGGGCTGACGAGCGAGCGCAGGATGTAGTGATACGACGCGCTGCGCCCAATCTCGTTGGTCTGAGTGCGCCGATGCAGATGACGGGTGATGAGATCTGGTTCGCCGATGAGGACTTGGTGAACGTCACTCGCCCACGCCGTCGGTTCGAAGTGCAAAATGTTGCGAAAGAGCTCGGCAAGTTGCGGATGCCCGTGGCGCGCCTCAAAGTGCAATGCCGCGAGCATCAACATGGGGTTTCGCTGCGTGGCGGGAGCGGCAATCAAAATCTCGCCCGCGAGGGGTGAGGATTCCCAGGCGGCCAGAAGGGCGGCGTAGCGCGGAATGCGCTCTCGATCCTTGGGCGCCAACGCGTGGCGAAACGCGACGGCGGGCTCAAAGGACCAACTCATCGTTAGTACCCCGCGGGGAGAAGCCAGGAAATACCGTTGAACAGGCCCAGCACGCTCGGCACCGCAATAGCCGTCAGCGTGACGAGCACCAGGGGCCGCCGCGCGCTGTGCCGCCACCAACGCTGGCCAATGGCGAAAATCAGTATCAAGATTTCACCGTAGAAAAAAATGGGCCACCATCCTTCATGGCCCCCGTTCAGGCTGATGACGGTGGTCGTCACGAAACTCGCGGCGGGAATATGAAGAGGCGCGGAACGACGGTCACTGTGGGTCAGTTCGGCGCGAATCACTAAGCGCGTGGCGGCGGAGTAGGGCGGGTTACACGTCGTCAGGGTGAGTTCGTTCCGGGAAGAGGGGGCAATGACGGAGGTGTCGGTGGGCAGGACGACGAAGGTCCTCGTCACGCGATACAGGAATCGACCCTGCACGGTGGTCACCACCAAGGGGTCTCCGATGCGCAGCTGATCGAGATGCCGAAAGGGGTGGCCCCAGGTGGTGCGGTGGCCGGCGATGGCGACATTGCCCGCCTCGCCCGGGAGAGGGGTAGAGGGGTAGTGGCCGGGACCGAGGCGCAACTGGTCGAGGTCTGTTCCCTGCAAAATGACTTGGCTGAGGTCAATGGTGGGGCCAGAAATTGTCCCCAACCAATTCCCCGTAGTCGGCGTGCGCGCCGACGTCGCCGCCGGGATAGGTGGACCGGAGGGCAATGTGGTGTCAACGGGGATAAAGGTATTGACGCGAGACGCCAATTGACTTTGTGAGTGCTGCTGCACGAGGTCGGTGAACCACACCTGATATCCCGCAAAGGCAAGGATGAGAATCCCCGCCCAGACCATGAGTAGGCCGCTTTGGTGAAGCGCACCCACCGTGAGGCGGGCACGGTTCTTAGGCATGAACGGTTACGAGGGTCCCGATGGGGGTATAGGGCCACATCGCTTGAGCGGCACTGTGGGGCATCTCCACACAGCCCAATGACTGCGGCCATCCGTAGGAGTAACGATAGAACTCGTGCAAGGCGTCGCCACCGTTGAAGTAACTAATCCAATTCACGGGGTCGCGATAATGCGAGCCATCGAGATTCTGGCCCGTCATCCACTGGAACTTGATGTGGATATACACCGGGTAGGTGCCCAAATCGGTGGTGGCGCCGGCCACACCCGTGTTCGCGAGCGTGGACATCTTTTGAACCCCGTCGACGAACAAGGTGGCACGCTGAGGTCGACGCTCGCCCACGTCGACGTAATTCCACGTTCGAGCGGAGACCTTGCCGGCCGTCACCATGTCGACGAGAGCGGCCACCGTTGCGGAATCGGCAATGCCACTAGGACGCATGGCGTGTTCATTTTGAAAACTCATGAGTGCGCCCTTGATCAAGACGTTGTTCACCCCAGGAATCCACAGCGAGTGCACCGAGAGGGGGAGGAGGGGAAATCGCCAGGTAAAGGTTCCGGTGACACTCGGAGAGGTGGGAGCAGCTCCCGAGGTGGACGTGAAGCTCACGGGCAAGTATTGAGTGACCGCAAGCAGGGACTGCAACCAGGTGACGTTCAGGGGCACTTCAATGGACATCGCTCGCGTCGAAGTGAATCTGCAGACCGAATTCGAACAAGAAATGGCGGTGGGGGCGTACACCGTGAGGGTGCTGCCAGGAGTTAACGACCCCGTGGTCATCGCGGCGAATTGGTGAGGTCCGATCTCTCGCCAGGTGGTGGCAAGCGGGGGAGAGGTGACCAAAGGGGGAAGTTGGTGGGCGCTCGCAGTGACGCCCAGGGTGATGCGTGCGACGGGAATGCCCGCAATCAAGGTTCGAGGTACTTGCACGGAGACGACGTGCGGGTTGACCGAGGCCGCGGCATCGCTCGCCACGACGAGGGTGGAGAGGGGCAGGAGAATGGCTAACAAGCCTCGAACGCGCACGTATCGAGACTACCGAGAATCGATTGGCGTGAGGTGCCACGAGGACTCTTGTAGGATGTGACCTTCTGGCGGCGTGGCCGAGTGGTTAGGCAGGGGCCTGCAAAGCCCTCCACCCCGGTTCGAATCCGGGCGCCGCCTCCAGAAAACTGACGTGACGGGTGTCACGGCGGTATGCCAAGGTGAGGGCATGGTCAATCAATCCAGAGATGCATGGGACAAGCCAACGCTTCTCGTTGGTTTCGACACGGAAACCACGGGCCTCGTCGCCGGTGATGATGAGCCCATTTCGTACGCGCTGGTGGTGTATCGCGGGGGAGCGCACCAAACTCACGAGGATGTTGAAATCTTTGTCCGATCTGACAAATCGATTTCTTTCGGGTCTCAGCAGATTCATGGGATCAGCCAAAGCTTCATGGACGACGAGTTCGAGGCGGGCCGCGCCGTCAAGCCAGTAGCCGCCGCGACGCAAATCGCGGCCCACATCGCAAGGTTGCACGACGAAGGAGCGCATTTTGTCGGGGCAAATCCAGATTTTGATTTCAGAATGTTGTCGGGTGTCTTCCAGAAAAATGGCATTCATCTCGACTCTCTGCCGTTCGACATCAACACATTGTCCATCCGTGACGTCATTCAGCGTCATCGCGATATAGACCGTGAGGATCCGCGTCGACGTAGCTTGTCGTTTCTTTGTCGCTATTACGACGTCTCGGCGGGAAATCACGATGCCCGAGCTGATGCTCACGCCGCCGTGCACGTTTTCCTGAGCCAGCACGAGCGAATGGCCAGTCTCTCGTCGGAGCGAAGAATTGAGCCTGGCGTCACGACCGACCTGCACTGGCCAACGTCGTCATCGAACTAGGTCGGGGGACCGCGAGGGCTGGTAGAGTTATCTCCCGCGGGCGGTTGGCGCAGTCTGGTAGCGCACTTGCATGACACGCAAGGGGTCACAGGTTCAAGTCCTGTACCGCCCACCACGTAAGAATCCCGGACGCCCAGCGTCCGGGATTCTTACTTTTTCGGGATTAGTCCTCGCTGGAGCGCCAGGTCTCCAGATACAAAATCACCTCATTGGGTAATTCGGCGAAGGGTGTGGGGTCAAGAACACTGCCATCGCCCTTGACAATCTGAAAGGCCATGCCCGGGAGATTGATGGCCACGCTGGCGGCGAGATTTTCCAGCTCGGCCACATGTGCATCGTCGAGCTCCACGAATTTCCCACGTCCAAATGTGGCGTCACTTCGACCCGAGTACACGGCTGACATGGCCAACACCGTCACAGTGACCGTGTCGGGGGATGGCGGGATCCAGGTGACGGGGTCTGTGGGCTCCACCAGGGAGCGCCATGTCAATGCGACGCGGTCGCCTTCTTCCACGCTGATGAGGGCATCAGTGGTAGGGAGGGACTCAAAGGGATGCAGAGATCCGATAAAGATCGACGCAGTGCAAATGGACATCAAGCTCCTTCATTGGTTCTGAAAGAAGAGTACGAAAGTGGTGTGACAGCGCCCCTAACCCAACGAGATCGGCCCCGGCGCGAGGGGGGTTTCGACTGCCTCGTCGTCACGACGCGTCAAGAAATAGGCGCGCGGACCTTCTTCGTCGGGCAGGTCGATATCACGCACGACCCGAACGGGCTCTATTCCTTCGTACCAGACACCAACACGATCATCAGTGGCGATGGAGTCGGGAAGCGTGCCGTCGGCGACTAGCTGGTGTAACAAGGGGCGACGCTGTGCCTCGCTGTCATAGTGAACTCCGTTGCCGAAAGGCAACATTCCGAGGGCGTTCGTAATGGGGCGCAGGGTTTGGCCAAAAGAATCGGTCGGTCCGCCGACGTGCCAGCAAATACTGCCGGCGGACACGCCGCCCAAAATCGTGCCGGACTCCCAGGCTTCGCGCATGGCGACGTCGATGTCGTGAAGGCGCCACAGCGCGAGGAGGTTCGCGACGGAGCCGCCACCCACCCACACGAAGTCGCACGATGCGAGATGCTCACGGGGTTCGGCCGTGGGCTGGAGGTACACACGCATTTCGGTGACATCGCATCCCGCGTGGGAGAAGGCTTCGTAATAGCGGGCGTATCGAATGTCATCATCTCCCGACGCGGTAAGAACGATGGCAACTTTGGGTCGGGTCTTGCCGGTGAGCGTGAGAGCCTCGGTAATCATGGGTCCGATACGAACCGACTGCTGCACTGGTCCGGCAATGAATCCCCCAGAAGTAGCGAGGATGCGATTAGTCGTCATGGAATATCTCCTTTGGGCGCCACTCGCCACCGTAACCTACCGACATGAACCGACGACACTTCTTGGGTGCGCTGAGTGCCGCCATGCTGTCAACCTGGGCCGGTGCGAGCAGCGCGGTGGCGCAGGTGCGCGCAACACGCGCGAAGTCCTCTGCGACGACGAGGACAACTACCCACACGTTGCCGACGCCACGTTGGCCTCAAATCGCTCGCGTCGCTGATGTGGCCGTGGGTCAGTCCGTGTCGTTCACCTTCGGCAGCACGAGCAAATACGCGTCGGGCAAGAAATCGTGCCCGGGAGCGTGGAGGTGTGGGGGAACGGGCATCTTGTATCGCGCCACCGCCACGAGTTGGCGGGCGTACGAATCCACCTGCACGCACGCGGGCGTCCCCGTGGGTGCACCTCGAACGGGTTCAGCCGCCACCTGCCCGGCACATGGATCTCAGTTTTCACTGCTCACCGGTCACGTGGTGCGCGGACCTGCCGGGCAGTCACTGCCCGCCGTCAAGGTGTCGGCCAACGCGAACGGTTACGTCTACTGGGTGAATGATTAGCCGTAGCCAATGACGTGGACGATGAACCATCCGCCACGCCAACCAATCATCGTGTTTACCGTGAGGTGTCGAGTCGCACCCTTCATCGAGAAATCGATGGTGGTCATATAGACCTGCCAATACGGCGCTTTGTTTTGCTCTCGCCCAATCGGGCAGATATGGGCGGACGCTTCGTTGACGTGATATCCGAGGTAGGTGGCTGACGCCAAATCCGGCCCGAATTGACGTCGCAAAATAGTGAGCTGAGGGATGAAGTCTCTATCGATGAGTCGGTACTGCCAGTCCGCCGCGTTGTGTGAACCGGATTTGATGACCACGTAGGCGGATTGAGGAAGAAACGCTGAGATGGCAAGTTCGTTGTTATTCGTCGCCACGCCGGTGAAAAAGTTGCGCATGCGAGCGTCAAGAGGCGGACTCGTCGCGGGTGGCTTGGCCAAGTTTTGCCCGAGTGTGGTGGTCGTGGCGGGGGAGCTCGCCGCCGAGGTCCCGGCGGGAGCCCAGAGCAATACCGGAATGAGGAAGATGCCGATCACGCGACGCATTTCAAAACTGTAGAGGTTTCCCCCCGCCCGAGAAGGTCGATATCTATGATGACGGAAGACTTGAAGGAGACCTGATGAACCTGACGCCCGCAGAGCTCGATTCACGTATTGACGAATTTCTCGCCGCCTTCCCGCCGGAGAGTACCGACGACGTGACGTTCATGGGTGCCCAATTCGACGCGGGCCTCGCCTTTATTCACTTTCCCGAGGGCCGAGGGGGACTCGGTGCCAGTCCGGCACTCTTGCCCCAACTGTCGGGCCGCTTCAACGCCGCCGCCGCACCTTCCGCATTGATGCGAAACGTCATCGGGTACGGCATGTGTGCACCCACCGTTGTCGCGCACGGCACGCCGGAACAGCAATCCCGTTATTTGCGTCCGCTATTTACCGGCGAGGAAATTTGGTGCCAATTGTTCTCGGAACCAGGTGCGGGTTCTGATGTCGCCACCCTGGCCACGAAGGCGGAGCGTGATGGTGAGGAATGGATTCTCACCGGCCAGAAGGTGTGGACCACCTTGGCTCACGAATCAAAATTCGGGCTGATTATCGCGCGCACCGATCCGGACGCGCCGAAGCACGCGGGATTGACTGCTTTCATCGTGGACATGCACGCCCCCGGCGTTGAGGTTCGTCCTCTCTTTCAAATCACGGGCGAGGCGGAGTTCAACGAGTGCTTCTTCACGGACGTGCGCGTGCCCGATGCCGATCGCCTGGGTGGTATCGGCGAAGGGTGGAAGGTGGCGATTACTACCTTGATGAACGAACGGGTGTCCATTGGAGGAGCGACGAGCCGCCGTAACAATGGCCCCATTGGCGACGTATTGCGGATCTGGAAAGAGCGCTGGGCCGACCGCCGTGATCCCGCGGCCTACGCCAAGCGCGACGAGGTTGTGAAGTCCTGGGTGCGCAACGAAGTCGTTCGCCTGACCAACAAGCGAGCCGCCGACTCTCGCAAGTCCGGAACACCCGGTCCCGAGGGTTCGACCGCCAAATTGGCGTTTGCGGAAGAGAATAAGCGGACGTACGAGCTCGCGGTCGACCTCCTTGGTGCCGAGGGGATGCTCTTTCCTGACGAGTATCCGAAAGTTCGTCCACACGCCTCGGGTGGCCTCGATGCCGACGTGCGACGACGCTTTCTTCGTGTGCGTGCCAACTCCATTGAAGGTGGCACGAGCGAAGTGATGCGCAACATCTTGGGTGAGCGAGTACTCGGACTTCCGGGCGAACCGCGAAATGACAAAGACGTGGCGTGGCGCGATATCCCGCGCGGCTAACTATCGACTGCTGACGTAGCGGTCAAAGAAGGCCACGGTCGCCGCGGTCGCTTGCTGCGCGACAGCCTCGTTGTACACCGCCGTGCGGTCATTGCAGTTGAAACCGTGGTCCGCGTCGGGGTAGTAGTTCAATTCGCTACGGTCGGCGATGGACGACTCAGACATTGCTGCCCGCAGGGCGTCGATGTGCTCCGCAGGAATTCCCTTGTCCAGTTCCCCATAGAGCCCTATCCAGGGAGTGGTCAGGCTTCGCACCATGTCGGCGACGGGGTCGAGACCAAAACGGCCATTAAGGACGCCACCGCCATAGAAGGATGCCGTTGCCGCCACGATCCCGAGGGTGCCCGCGTAGGTCGCGACAGTTCCGCCCATGCAGTAGCCAACGATGGCCACCTGGGACGCCTCGAAGCCTTTGTCGGTGAGAAATGCCGCGGTGTCAGTGAGATCGGTGGTGATGCCGTCCCGGGTCAAATTACCGAGGGCGCCCATGGCCGCGGGGAAGTCGTCGTAGGCAACGACGGGCGACCCGTCACGGTGAAAAAGTTCAGGCGAGACGGCGTAATAACCCTGACCGGCGAAGAAGTCAACGACCGACAAAATGTGCTCATTGACGCCGAAGGCCTCTTGTATCACGATGATGGCGCGGGAGGCGTCCTCGTCCCCGGCGACGTGGAGTGGCAATCCTGTCGAGTAGGTCAGGGCAGTGGTCATTCGAAAATCGGTCCTTGGTCGCGTGAGCGCTTCAGCTCGAAGAAGCCTGGCGTGCTGGCACAGGCCACCACGCCGTCAAAGAGCCGGCCCGCAGCGTCACCGCGAGGCGCCGGCGTCACCACGGGACCGAAGAAGGCGACGTCACCTACGTGGATGACGGGCGTACCCACATCGAAGCCCACGGGGTCCATGCCGCGGTGGTGTGACGCAACGAGTGCGTCATCGAAGTCGGTGGACGTCGCGGCGTCGAGGACGGACGCATCCGCCCCGATGGCCGCAAGAGAGTCGGCAATGACGGTCGGCGTGTCCTTGTTACCCTCGACGTGGTAGCGCTGTCCGTAGGCCTCGTAGAAGCGGCGGACCTGGTCGGCGCCTCCTTGTTGCTCGAGTGCGATGAGCACTCGAACGGGCCCCCACGCCTTGGCCATCATCTCGACGTACTCGGGTGGCAAATCGCGCCCCTGGTTCAAGACGGCCAGGCTCATCACGTGATAGGTCACGGTGACGTCGCGTACGGCTTCGACCTCGGTCAACCAGCGAGAGGTGATCCATGCCCACGGGCAGAGGGGGTCCACCCAGAGGTCTACTGATTGCGTCATGAGTTCTCCTTGCGGGCCGCTGCAGCGAGGATAACGGCCACGGCGTTTATGACGCCCACCGCGGTGGGCAAGTGCAACATTTCGTCGATGCCGTGGGCGTTGCTCTTGGGACCAAGGACGCCGGTGGCCACAAACTGCACCCCGGGGTAGCGCTCGCCCAAGGTGGCGAGGAATGGGATAGACCCACCTTCACCGGCGAACCCGGGACTTTGTGAGAAGCCGATCTGCGAGCCCGCCTCAAGGGCCTGCGCCAGCCACGGCGCGCTCTCCGGCGCCACCCATCCGTTGGCACCGTCGATATCAATCTCAATCTCGGCGTTATGGGGAATGCCGTGAGTGAGAGCGGAGCGGATTGCGGTCGCCGCCACGTCATGCTTCACCGTCGGGGGCAGGCGAAACGAGAACGCCAGAGTGGTGAAGGGGCGCAGAACGTTTCCCGCAATCGCGACTTCGGGCAGGCCGCTAGCTCCCACTGTCGAGAGCGTTGGCCACCAGGTGTGGCGCAAGATTCGCTCGGCGGCATCGCCGCCCATAGGGTCAACGCCCGACGCAAAGGGCTGGTGCTCGGCGGCCACATCGCCAAACTCTTCAGCAACCGACGTGGCTGCGTCGCGGTGCGATTGCGGAATATCAGCCCACAATTGCGGCAGGATGATGTCACCGGTTTCAGAATCTTCGAGTCGGTCCATCAGGTGACGGAGAATTCGAAAGCTGCTGGGCACGACGCCGCTGGCGGCCCCGGAGTGTTGCCCTCGCTCGAGAACGCGCACCGTCACGTTGGCTTGAGAAATACCACGAAGACTCGTCGTGACCCACAAGCGGTCGTAAGTCAGGGCGCCCGAGTCGAGGCAAATGAGCAGCGTGACATTCCCCAGGAAGTCGGCAAGAGAATCAAGGTATGGCTCGAGGTCGGGGCTGCCCGACTCTTCAGAGGCTTCAATGAGCACGACGCATCGGCCAAGTACGTGACCTTGCCGTTGCGCCTCTTCGATTGCTAAGAGTGCGGCGAAGAGAGAGTAGCCATCATCGGCGAGACCGCGACCAAAGAGCTGGTCGCCACGCCGAACCGCTCGAAAGGGGTGAAGGCCATCGCTCCAGTTACCGAGTGGGGGCTGCTTATCCAGGTGGCCGTACAGGACGGTGGTGGTGCCATCGCTGAGGGGATCGCTCGCGGGGACATCGACCGTGATGACGGGAGTGCGACCCTCCATTTGATGAATGGCCACCGTCGCCCCCAGGAGTTCGCGCGACCGCGCCCACTCGGCGAGAAGTTCAGCGGCGGCATTGATATGGCCGAGCGTCTGCCAGTTGGTCTCGAAGGCGGGGGAGATGCACTCGATGGCGCCGTAGGCCACGAGCGTCGGTAGGGCGTCGTGTTCAAATTGTTCCAAGGTGTAGGTCACGAACCGACTTTAACCCTCGCGAAATCGGTCAACTGCCCGCCAGCAGTACCACGCCACATCCGTCCGATACGGCGCGAGATGATCCGCCGCCGAGGCGATGTCCCGAATGCTGATGGCCGGTTCGATGCGGTGCAGGATGCTCCATCCTTGGCGCACGCCGAGGTCTAGGGCCGGCCACACGTCGGGACGTTGCAAGGCGCTCATCAGGTACATCTGTGCGGTCCAGGGTCCGATACCGGTGATAGCCACGAGCTCGCGGGTTACCTCCTCATCGGAGCGACGTCCGTGTCGTGAAAACTGAAGCTCGCCGTTACTCACCGCGAGAGAGATGGCGGTAATGGTCCGCGCCTTTGCGCCCGAGAGGCCGACGGCTCGAAGTTCTTCCGGATTCGCCGCGAGGACGTTCTCGGGAGTTAGCTCTCCCACGAGGTCGTTCAAGCGACCAAAGATGGCCGCGGCTGCCGAACCCGCTAATTGTTGGTACACGACACTTCGCACTAAGTATGGGTAGCGCTTTGCGGCGGCAACCGGTTTGCCCGCCTGTCGTGGTCCCGCCCACTTCACGATCGACGCGAACTCGGGCACGGTGGATAAAAAGCGAGCGGCGTCGGTCATGCGCGGTGAACTCCAGCGGGAAGTAGCAGTGGGTCACTCACGCTACTCATCAACAAATCGCGAACCGCTCGCACCGGGGCGGACGGAAAGCCAAACTTGCGAACCGCCAAGCTCACGCGCCGAGGGGGCAGCTCGTCAATGGGCACGGCCACAAAGGCGCCGACGAGGTGTCGTGACAAGGTGGTGGCCGGCAAAATCGCCGGGCCGTAGCCATCAAAGGCCAGCGACGCCAACGTTCGAACGCCGTCCAGCTCGATACGCGGTCGCAGGGTGACGCCGTGGTCGGCGCAGACAGCATCAATATCCGCTCGCAGTGCCGTGCCCGCGAGCGGGAGGAGAAGCTCGTGCTTGGCAAGATCAGTGACTGAAATAGTGGCGTGCTGCGCCAACGGGGACGAGCTCGTGGTGATGACGACTAAGTCTTCGGTGAAGAAGGGGGTTGCCAGGACATCGGGATGTGCGATGGGCTCGCTCAAAATTGCGATGTCGATGAGTCCCTGAGCCACTTGCGGCTCGAGCAGAGAGTTGGTGCCCTCGATGATCCGAAGTTGGACGAGGGGCAAGGTGGCGAGCAAATTTCTCATGAGGTGCGGCGCCAACCAACGACCCGTCGTTCCGATCATGCCGACGGTGACCGTTCCGCTGATGGTCTCGGTGGCGGCCCTGACGTCGTCGTACACGGCATTCATCTCCGCCAAGATTCGCCGGCTGCGTTCGAGAACGACAACGCCGTCTGCCGTGACGGAGCCGTCTCGGCGATCGAGAAGAGTGATGCCGAGTTCCTCCTCGAATTTCGTGATGCGAGTCGAGATGTTGGATTGAACTGTTTTGAGTGCTTCGGCCGCCAGGGAAAATGACCCCGTATCGGCAATGGCCACGAAGGCCTGTATTTGGCGAATATCCATTATCTGTATTATAGATAGCAATTATCGCTAGATATGCGTTGCGAATAGTCACTTTGATACGGCATACTGATGTCAGTTCGAAATCGATGCCCCCCTTTCGATTGAACTTAGAACCCGGTCGCCCCCCCCGCGACCGGGTTCTTACTTTGTCTCGAAGTCGGCGACCGGTAGTTTCGTATGGTGACCTCTCTGTCGACCCTCCGTAGCCGCACCGCTTTGCTGGTGGGCTCCATGGCCGCGGGCACCAGCCGACTCCTTCGTCGCGGGGCGGGTGACGTCATTGGATCCAAGGTTGCCTTGGCGCTCGATCCTGAGGTTCTACGTCACGTCGGAACCAACCGTCGTGTCATCGTGGTCAGCGGCACCAACGGCAAATCGACCACGACGGCACTCGTTCAAGCAGCGCTCGGAAATCGAGTCGATAAGCAAACCGGGGCCAATATGCCGACTGGCTGGGTTACCACCTTGATTCGCACACATGGCGCCGTCGCTCTTGAAGTTGACGAGCCCTACCTCGCCGAGGCCATCGACAAGCTGTCTCCCGAAGTCGTGTGTTTGCTCAATCTCTCGCGCGATCAACTTGATCGAACGAGCGAGGTTCGTCAAATTGCGGAGAAGTGGCGACTTGTCATTGCGGGCACCACGGCCCAGATCGTTGCCAACGCGAATGATCCTCTCATCGTGTACGCCGTCGGCCCCGCCCTGAATGTGACGTGGGTGGATGCCCCGCTGGTGTGGGTGAAGGACGCATCGTCATGCCCCCTGTGCACCCGACCCTTGTCGGTCGAGGGCGACTGGCACTGCGCCTGCGGTTTCAGGCGCCCGCGGCCGTCGTGGCATCTCAACACGCGAACCATCGAAGGTCCCGGGGTCTCCATTCCCTTTTCGGTGGCATTGCCGGGCGAATACAACCGTGGCAATGCGGCGATGGCGATCGTGTCGGCACACTTGGCAGGTGTGCAGGCGGGGATTGCCGCGTCGAGGGTGGGCGAGGTCACCGAAGTGCTCGGACGTTTTGGGACGGTGCGATGGCGCGGCAGGCAATGGAAACTTTTCCTCGCCAAGAACCCGGCTGGCCTGTCTGCTCTGGCGCAATTGGCCGATGACTTCAGCGACGACATCGTGATTTCCATCAACGACAACATCGCCGACGGGCGAGACCCGTCATGGCTCTATGACGCCCCCTTCGACGAGATCGCGCGGGGCCACCGGGTGTTCTGCACGGGGAGCCGTGCCTTGGATATCGCGACCAGACTCCATTACGCCGGCATCGAGTCGACGGTGATGAACAAGATCGAAGACCTGCCCGCGATGGTCAGCGCGTCGGGACCGGTGACGGTCATCTCGAATTACACCGCATTCAGCGACTGGCAACGACGAGGCACTCCGTGCTGAGCATCGCCACCTTGTATCCCGAAGCATTGGGCACCTATGGCGACGGGGGCAATGCCCTCGCGTTGGCCCATCGGGCTCACGTGCGCGGTTATCGCGTGGAATCCCTGGCGGTGCCGCTAGGCAGTCCTTTGCCCGACGCCGACGTCTATCTGCTCGGAGGCGGTGAGGACGGACCTCAACGCCAAGCCGCCGATGCGCTGCGATCCGATGGCACCCTCGCCACGCGTGTGGGTAACGGTGCCATCGTGTTGGCGGTGTGCGCGGGCCTTCAAATTCTCGGACGTACGTTTGAAGTTGCCGGAGGTCGGATCGCCGCGGGGGTGGGCCTCATAGATGCGGAGACTCGCCGCGGCGCTGAACGGCGCGTGGGAAACGCGGTTATCAAGGTCGATGGGCGATACGTGGTCGGCTTCGAGAACCACGGGGGCGACACTCACCTCGGTGGCGATGCGCCCCTGGGGGCCGTGGTGCGGGGATATGGAAATAATGGAGCCGTCGATGGGGTGAATGCGCCCGGCGTGCTGGGGACGTATTTGCATGGTCCCGTGCTGGCTCTCAACCCTTGGCTCTGCGACCTTGTTCTTGAACGAGCCACGGGTGAGGCGCTGGAGCCCTACGTCAGCGTCGCTGATGATCTCTATCAGGCCCGCCTCGCGGCGTTGCTCTAGTCGCGCTCAATCTCGAGGAGGGGTTGACGCGTGACGCGTCGTGCGAGTTCCACCACCGCCTGCTCGATATGCGCGTTGAGACGTCGAACGTTGGTGTCGTCCGTCGACCGCACGGCGGGACCAAAGGTGACGCTGACATGACTTCGACGACGTGAAGGCTGACTCGTAAAGACCGGGGCCTTGGCTTGTTCGCTCCGCCAAGAGCCGATGCCGTGGATAAACACGGGGACTACTGCGGCTCCCGTCTTTTCCGCCATGAACGCGGCACCACCTTTGAACTCACGCAGCTGGCCGGTGGGGGTGCGTCCCCCTTCGGGGTAAATCACAATCGACCAGCCCTCCCGTACGAGCTCGACCGCCTGCTCGGCGCTCTTTCTATTAATGCGATGCCGTTCAATGGGGATGGTATTGAACAGCAAGGTGGTCCAACGAGCCTTGCGAGCCGACTGGTAAAACGTGTCGGCCGCCGCCGCCACGACCGTCGTCGCCCGTCGCGGCCCGATGGCTGCCAGCATGACGGGCGTGTCGAGATGGCTTGTGTGGTTGGGAGCAAAGATCACCGGTCCCTCAGCGGGAATATTCTCTTCACCCTCCACCGAGAGTGTGGTCGACCACTTCGTCCACGGAGTGATGATCGCGGACAGCGCAACATGACGAATGGCGCGGGCCCAGCCGCGACGAGCCCAGGCTGTCGGGTAATCAACGCCGAGGGGGAGGGTCACTTTTTCGGTGGGGTGTAGCGCTTTGACGGTGCGGGAGTGCGCGGTGCGGGGGAACTCGTTGAGTTCGCCGATGCACCTGTACGTGTGCGAGAGCCAGACACCTTGGCTCGCGCCGCTCGGCGTTGCTCGGGAGTAGGCGATGTAGTGCCGTAGCGCCGGTAGTTGCTTCGGCGAAGGAAGAGCCAACCCGAGAAAAACAGGAACACGAGGCCGGTGTAGACCGAACCGGTCGCCCAGTTCATGATCAGGAACATGAAGAGGCTCGCAAAGATGACACCCGAACGCCTCTTTTTGTAGACGAAATACAGACTGACGAGCGCGATAACCGCGACTGATATCGCCGAAATGAGGCGAGTTGACTGATCGGCGCGGACATACTTTTCGCAGACCTTGCTGACGTAGGTGAAGCCCGGTGCACAGTGTCCGTGCACCGCCGCGACGCGCTTTAGCGACGTGGTCCAGAGTGCGGCCGCGACAGTCATGACCAGCATCAAGCCCGAAACGAACCATCCCAATTTGCGCTCGAGCGGCTCGAGCTGCAGGGCCGGGGAGTTTGACCGAAAGAAGCTGCGACCCGTCGTCGGGGTCGTGTCGTGAGAAGGAGTATCCATAGGTTTCGAGGGTAGTCCTCCGCAGCCCCGAGGTGGCGAACTAGGTCGGCTAGGATGAATTCCCCTAGGGCGCTTAGCTCAGTTGGTTAGAGCGCAGCCTTCACACGGCTGAGGTCGAGGGTTCGAGTCCCCCAGCGCCCACTCCCAGTCCTAGGTGGCCGATTGGCCGTACCATCGGCGCCGGCGAGATGCCGGCTGGAAATTGGGTCCCGCCGTGACGTCGACTCGGTCCAGCAACACCTCGCAGGCCGGTTCGAAGGTCTCGATGAACCATTGCGTCTCGTCGCGACCCAAGCACCTCCATACCTCCGAGGCGATCTCGTCGGTGGCACGTTCAATGTCGTCGCGCAACGTCAAGCCAGATTCGGAGACGACGCCGTTCTCGGCGAGACCTCGCCTCTCGAGCGACGCCCACGCCATCTCTATGTCGTGAGGCGTATTCCCACGCGACTGACTCAGCCAATCTTTGTCGTACCCGAGCCACGCGTTGTGGAGAATCGAGGCTTCCTGGCCCGTCAGCCCATGACTCGCCACGATGTTCCAGTGGATGTCACCTCGCCACTCGCGAATGAAGTTGACGGCGTGCCATCCGCCCATCAATGACGTGTCGGGGTCCACGTAGTCGAGATGACTGGCCGAGAAGGACCGGCCGGCCAGGGGGAGCTCTCGCAGCGTCGGCCACCAGTCGCCCGCGATTCGCTCAAGAGCAGGCTCGAGATCGGGGGTGTGGCGGCGAATTCCCATTTCCACGGCGTGATTACGGTCTTCCCATACCGCCCTCACGTCATCCGGTGTGGCGGCGATGTTGAGGGCCAGAGCAATACCGAGGGGGCTGATGGAGCCGAAGGCGGCGGCAATTGCTGAGGGCCCCGCCGCAGCCATGGGTGCCGCGCGGGCGACGATGTACCCCAGTCCCGCTGCTAAGCCTCGACGCTCGTAGGCTGCCACCGCGCTCGGATCCCAGAAGATCCACCCGACGGTGGTTTGCACGCTTCGCGCGGCACGTGCGCTGAGGGAGATCCATTCGTCCACGAATCAAAGTATTGCCGATGGCGAGACTGAATCCGCTGGTCGCGTGGCGATGTCGCACCTTCTCGTCATCATGGATATATGACCTACATGCAACTCACCGGAGAAAGCGACCCTACCGATGTCGCCGTGTCATCTTTCGTGGCGAATTTGCCCGAACTCCTCGGCGCCATGCGACGCGACCCGCGCTGTCTCGTGGCCATTTGCGACTTCACTGATTTTCGCTACGTGCAGTTTTGGGCGGAAGGCGACGTGATAATTGCTGAGTGCATCTCCAACCTCAACCTGACGGACGAAATGGCGCTCACACCCGATCAAGAGGCACAGCTGGAATCATCCGGTTGGGCGGCCCCCTCGCGTGACGGCAGCCCCAACTGGTCGCAGCGCATCTGCGACGTCAGTGGAATCGGAGAATTGTCGCGGGCGGTGGCCCACGTCGTGACCGACATCCTGGGGCAGGGCTCGACGCCCGACGGCGTGATGGCTGAATTACGAACCTTCGAGGTTCGCCGCTCGCCGTCGAAGGACATGGAGGCGGCGAGGCACGACAGTCGGCGTAATCGCGAACAACTTGACGCGGCGGCGTGGGAATCCATTGTGGAGCAGTTTGATGACGAGGACTTTCCCACCGACGGCACCTTGCCGGGCGAGGACAACCCTCAATAACCACAGCACCTCGGTAAAGTGGCAGCATGTCAACGACCTTTGCCGAAGTGTGGCGTATTGCGGAAACTGTCGATGGATGGTTGCTGCCCGAACAAGGCTTAGCCCTTTTTGAGGCAGCCCAACGCGTGACACCAGGAACGGCAGCCGTCGAGATCG
This sequence comes from uncultured Actinomycetes bacterium, assembly GCA_903924205.1. GTDB lineage: Bacteria > Actinomycetota > Acidimicrobiia > Acidimicrobiales > RAAP-2 > RAAP-2. Next base: position 174,330 of record CAIYAP010000007.1, on the reverse strand, counting down.
GAAGTCATCGTGGAAAATCTGCGGTCATCATTGCCATGGGCTTGCCCGACGGTGTGAGCCTGACGGCAGTAGACCCATTTGACGACCCGCGGTGGGGCGGCGGGCCGGAATCGCTGACTGCCTTTCAGGCCAACATCGAACGTGCCGGCGTCACCGATCGAGTCCAGCTCTTTCGTGGCCTGTCAGCTGACGCCTCATCGACGTGGACGGGCGCCCCCGTGGGCTTTTTATGGGTGGATGGCGCACATGACCTCGCCTCGACGTTGACGGACTTTGACGGTTGGATGCCGCACATGGCACCACGTAGTTTCATCTACGTACACGATGCGTTCAGCGCCGTGGGCACGACTCGAGCAATCCTTCGCCGCTTTTGGTTTGCCAAGAATGTGCGTTACATCGGTGCCGCTCGCACCTGTGCGCAATTCGAAGTGGGTAACTTTTCGCAGGCGCAGCGCCTTATCGCGGGCATCAAACTCACGCGTCGGCTTTTCTTTTTCGCTCGCATGGTGGCGATCAAGGTCTCTCGTCGCCGCGGATGGCATGGACTCGAGCGCTTCTTCATGCTGGTACCGAACGAGCCGCTGATTTAGCGTGCGGATTGCCCTCGTCGTCCACCACGAGCTTGTTGGCGCGACTGGGGCAGCCGGCTCCACCTTGACACTCGCCGAGGGTCTGCGTTCGCGCGGGCACCAGGTGGACGTCGTGGGCACCGAGATCGTGGGTCGCGGACCCGCTCGATTGACGGCACTTCGATTTCCCTCCGCCGTTGCCCGTTGGATGCGGCGAGCAGAGCGTGAGGGTCGCTACGACCTCATCGATGCCAGCACGGGTGATGCCGCACGGTTGACGCGTCGCGAAGTCTCGTCCTGGCGAACCGTGCTGGTTACTCGATCGCACGGCCTTGAGGCCTTGGGAGTCGCGGCGCGCCGAGCGGGTGCGCAGCGAGGGGAACTCGTCCTTCGACGTCGGTACGGTCTATACCATGCAGGCTGGCGACTCTCCGAGGTGCGCCGGTCACTGCAGGTCGCTGATGCGGTGGCCGTCCTCAACGATGAGGAGAGTTCGTGGGTGTGCGGACATGCTGACGTGCCGCCAGATCACGTCTTTCGCACCGCGCCGCTCGCCGGTCGGTCGTTCAACCATGGTGAGGCCGATACCACCATCGAGTTTGCGGTGCTCGTGACCGGTGGTCTCGAGTGGCGCAAGGGCAGTCGCGACGCGCTGGCCGCGCTGGCGCGCGTGATTCAGGATTACCCCGAACTACGCATCACCTGGCTCGGAGCCAATCCGCGTGACCTGGAGTCCCTTGACGCCAGACTTGCGTCTCGAGTGACGACGTTGTCGTCGGTGAGTGGCGAGGACATGGTGTCGCTCTATCAGCAACATTCGGTTCTTCTCCATCTCAGCCGTTTTGAAGGTTTCGGACTGACCGTGCTGGAAGCGGCGAGTCACGGACTCTCTATCGTGGCCACCGACATCGCGGGTCCGAGAGACATCGTGGGGGAGGCGGGAATTTTGGTTCCCGTCGGCGACGTGGACGCGGTCGTGGTGGCGTTGCGAGAACTCGCAGCGCCGTCTCGGCGTGCCCTGTGGGGCGCCGCCGCACATCTCGCCAGTCGGCGCTTCACCCCCGACCGAGTGGTCACCTTGCTCGAATCGAACTACCAGTCAGCGATCGGGGAGAAAGCACGGGTGCGACAGTGAAGGTCATATTCGTCTGTTCGGCAAATGTGTGCCGTAGCCCTTTGCTGGCAGCCCTGCTGACCACTTCTCAACCGGGGATTGATGTCGCCAGTGCGGGAATGAGGCCGGTGGCAGTGGAGATTCCCGAGGCGCTACGCGCGCAATACCTTGCGATGAATGTGCCGCTTCCCGTGATGACGGGTCAGCGCCTCGATGACGTGGGTGCCGATGACGCGGACTTACTGCTCGCGGCTGATCGTGAGGTTCTGCGCGACATGGTGGTGGAAAGGTCCACTCGGTGGCCACGCTCGTTTACGGTTAAAGAATTCGCACGCGCGGTGATGGAGTCACCTTTTGACAGCGTGGGGTCGGAAATTATGCACCGCGCCCACCATGGCCGTCGAGCATCAGATTTGCTGACCGAATCGGCCCTCGATGACATTGCTGATCCGGGACTGTCGGGAACACCCGAGAGCTACGCGAAAATGGCGGTGGAACTTCGCCGACTGGTGCAAACTCTCGGGCCGGTGTTAGCTACTTGGTCCACGTCAAACTGACGCGGTGCGTGTCGTACCACGCGCTCGCTGATGGCCCGGACGCGCCGGTGGCGGTGACGACGTAGTGCATGGGGTGGATTCGCCCCTGCGGTACGAACGACAAGGTGAATGGCCCGTGATCAAAGATGTGCGGGATAACGAGCTGACTCACCACGGTGGAACTGTGCTGTGGGTTCACGCGGACAATGTTGCGCAGCAGTGATAAGCCCTCTTCGCTGACGGCACCCGGAGATTGGCTGAGGCTCGGCCACCATTGGTAGATGCGCCCGACATATTGGCCCACGGTGTGCGTGGCCACGTTGTCGGGCCCGAGGGCGTAGCTCGGGTGTCCGTGGAGCGGGGCGCTATTTGTAATCGTGAGAGATGACGTAATGTAGGCCGTGTTATTCGAAATCTGGATAGTGATGTGGTCGCTGCTGTGCACGAACCAGTCCAGCTTCGCCGCCACACCCGACTGAAGCGAGACGTGAACGGTCGAATGCGTACCGACGTTCAATTCGCCAGATGCGCCAAAGTGCTCGATGGCACGCTGCAAAGTTGGGCGAGCGTCCCACAGCATGAGGTGTCGGCCGGGAATGGTGTTGGCGAGCTGGAAGATCAAACGAGCGGGGTCGTAGCCACCCTGAGAGAGTCGCTCAATGACGGCACTGGCCACCGCGGAGACGTCGGCGTGGCGCAGTTGCTGGTCGGCCCCCGCAGGGAAACGAACGTAGAGATCGTGCAGCAACAGTGACTCCACATTTCCTGACCCCACGAAGCTGTGAACGGCCGGAACGTAGATGGGACCGGTGACCTCGAGCAGGCTGCGCAACGCCTGAGTATCGAGTGCGACGACGCCGTCCACGTGCTGATGGCGGGCTTGGGCGTACATCTGCGTCATCCACGTCGCGGATGTCGGGAAATTGGCGATGGCATTCACCGATTGCCAAATTCGCGTGGGGTAGTACGGACCGAAGACGGCAGCCGTGTTGCCGGACAGGCTGGCGGCCGGATGCGTCAAGGTGAGGGTTCCGACTGACGCGGACGCTGAGGTATGGAAAGTTCCTTGGTTGGAATCCATGAGCGACCATGACAGGACGGCGCCCTGGTCACGCATTTCGGCGCTGTTGAGACCGGCGACAAAGTACCGTCGAGGACCATTGCCGCCGAAGAAATCGAGAGCGAAAGTGAGCGCCCGGTGACCGTTACCAACGAGGCCCGCGATACGGCCTTCCATCAAGGCAAACTGCTCGCGCATGCTACGCACCGGGCCAATGAGGCCCGCCGTGGACGTGTGCATCGTCGAGAGAGCCTTGTGCGTGACTCCCAGCTGTTCGTTGAGGTTGGCCAGTGAAGGAATGTTCACGTGATTACCGAAGGTGGAGTTCGCCGCTTGCGAGATATTCGACACGACATCGGTGGCTTGCTGGCAGAGAACGTCAAAGTCGCCAGCCGTTTGGCGCACGGCCGACACCTGGGTGCCGACGACGGGAATCCATGACAGGACACTCAAGGCGGCTGAGCCGCTGAGGCGATTATCGATGTTGTAGGCCGATGCCTCGATGACGGAGAGTTGCTGCAAGGTCTTGGCACGGCTTTGGCTGTCCGTCAAAGAGCGCGAGTGATCCAAAATCGAGACGCCCGAACTCACGATGGTACGTACCTCGCTGCGCGCGTGCGCCAGGATCAGGTAGGCATCAATGGCCGCCCAGGTCACGAGCGCTGTGAGGGCCACCGCGGTGCCGAGGAGAATTTGCTTGACAATCTCTTTTGGCCAGACTCGCGCGGGTACGGTCATCCACGCCGACACCTTGGGTTCGATACGTGCGGTATCTCGCCGTGAGTGTTTGTGGCGCTCGCCACGGCGGTGCTGAAAGAAGTGCTTCGAGCCATGACGAAGAAGGTGCAGCCGGTGACTGTGGCGGTGTCGGTAGTACTTGGACACGGCTACGCGTCGCCGTGAGGATCATCTTCCATGCGAGTCGCGCTGACATCGATAATGTCGCTCACGCCCGCACCAAAGGGATTCGACGGCACTCCTGACGTGCGGGCGGATTCATCGACCGCGACGCCGCCACCCATGGGCAGATTCTCGGGAACGGGCAGGCCGCCGCCAGATCCGTAGGGCGATCGACCGTAGCTGCCAGAGCCGTATCCGTATCCGTAGCCATACCCGTAGCCATAGCCATAGCCGTAGCCGTACCCGTAGCCGTATTTGCCACGGCCATAGCCATCCGACGCCGGTGCGCGATTCAAGATGACGCCGACCAGTGCGGCATCGACTTGGCGGAGAAGCTCGACAGAACGCTCAATGTCTCGGCGCTTAGAGATGCCCGCGGCGGCGACGAGCACGATGGCATCGGCATTCGCGGCGAGGACCTGCGAGTCCGACACGGGTAGCAGCGGCGGGGAGTCCAAAATAACCAGGTCGCAGCGCGCCTTCAGCTGTTCAATTAACTGCTGCGCTCGCCGACCACTGAGAAGTTCGGCGGGATTCGGCGGAACGGGGCCGGCGGGAAGGATGCGTAGGTACGCACTACCTGGAACGTTGACGATGGCCGAATCCAAGTCGACTTCACCGAGGAGGACGGATGTGATGCCGACGTCGTTTGATACTCCGAAAAATTCGTGAATTCGAGGTTTGCGGAGGTCGAGACCCACGATGATCACTTCTTGGCCCGATGCCGCAATGGTGAAGGCCAAGTTGGACGAGACGGTGGTCTTACCGTCTGCGGCCGATGGCGAGCTGATCAGCAGCGTCTTGATGGGGTCATCCAGTGACATGAATTGTAGAGAGGTGCGCAAGGTGCGGAACGCTTCGGCCGCCCGACCGCGAGGCTGTTCGGCCGTGATCAGCAGCGGAGTTTTTCGGTCTTCCCATTCACGAATGGTCGGGATGATCCCAATCGCCGGACGTCCGCCCGCTAGATGCTCCAGCTCGGCACGGTTGCGCAGTCGGTCATCCAGCGACTCTTGCAGCACGGCGATGCCGACAGCCAGCAAGATGCCGACGAGGAAAGCCAACAGGGCATCGGTGGTGGGCTTGGGTGAGAGGGGGATGTTGTTGGGGTACGAGTAGGCAAGAACGGCCAGGGCATTCGGAGGATTGACGATGACCGAGTTAACGAACAGCATTTGCTGGTTCAAATTCTGAAGGTGCTGGTAGGCCGATTGCAGAGACTTGGCGTAGATCTGACCCAACACGCTGTGCTTGCCCGCCTTGGCTATCGCTTGATTCAACCCGGCGATTTGAGTATTCGTCGTACCGACGGAGGTCTGCAGGAACTGGAGCGTGCTCAGCGCGTTCGTGACAGTTTGGGCGCGAATCATGGCGTTGTAACCGTCGGCCAGGGCATTGGCTCCTCGGCTGGCCAAGCTGGCCGAACTTGCGGTGCAGGTGATGTCGACGACCGCCGTCGAACCTTCTTGACGCAAGGTGATCGGAGGCAGAGCTTGGCCGAGCAGTTTGTATGCCTCCGCGTGAGCGGCGGCCGACCCTAGACGGATGATGTTCCCGGAAATGACCGAGGCGCTGGTGACCTTCCCGCCGAAGGAGACTTTGGCAGTCGAGGAGTAGACCGGCGTGCGTACTGAGTCGATACCGATCATTATCGCGAGGGAGCTCAGAGTGACAATAAGGACGAGCACTCGGCGTCGCCAGACAATGCTGAGATATTCCGCCGGGGTGCGACGAATCGCGTTCGCTTCAGCCATGGCGCCATGATAGTGAAGGTGAAACTCTCCGCTAAGGCGCCGCCAGAAAATGCGGGGCGCTGTGGCAGAATGACCACATGACGACGACGAGCGGTAGTCCGACGACGATCGGGTCGGCCGGCGAGTTGGGCGGACGTTCGGCGTGGTTCTATGTGTCGGTCGGTGCCGTCGGCTCCGTGGCGGTGTCGTTGGTGGCGGGTTCACACCTGATTCTCGCCATCGTGATTATTCCGTTGGCCATTGCCGTGGCCTGGTCGAATCCAGTGGCCATGATGTCCCTGCTGCCCGTGTGGATGGTGCTCTTGGGCTTTGTTCGCCGATTCACCCCTGGCGGCGGAAACATCACCTTTTCGGGCGACCCCGTGATTTTGGTGGGTCCAATAGCAATTTTGATCATGGTCTTCGCGGCGTATCAGAGCGGAAAATTACGTCTCACGCCCTTGGCTCGAGCAGTTCTTGCCCTCAACATTTTGGCGCTTGTTGAGGCCTTCAATCCGGCGCAGGGCTCTCTGATGACCGGCCTCGGTGGGCTCCTCTTCATGCTCATCCCGACGGCAACTTTTTGGGTGGCGCAACGCCATATGACGACCGATCTCTTGTGGCGAGTGACGTGGATCGTGGCGATCAGCTCTTTGGGTGCCGCTCTGTACGGCCTCTATCAACAGTTTCGTCATTTCCCGTCGTGGGACCAAGCGTGGATTGAGTCCAAGGGCTATACGGCATTGAATTTGGGATCGGGCGTGGTGCGAGCTTTTGGAACTTTTTCCAGTGCGCAGGAGTATGCCGCCTTCCTCTCTGTTGGCCTGGTGGCGTGGGTGGCGCTCGCGGGAAAAGCGACGAGATTGGTGTGGCCGCTTCACCTCGCATGCACCATCACCGTGGCCGTCACCTTGTTCTATGAATCGCAGCGCACCTCCGTGTTCCTCGCGGCCCTCGCCCTGGGAGCCATGGCGGCAACTCGCTTCAAAATGAGACCGGTGTGGATCGTGCTGGCGGGCGTGGCGGGCATTGGCGTTCTTATTGGCGCGGCGGGATTTTTCGGGGGCTCAAGTGGATCGGGAACGGGTGGCGTTCTTATCAGCCACCAACTCTCGGGTATCACTGACCCCACCGGAGCGGGGTCGTCGTTACCCGGACACCTTCACGCCACCTGGCACGGCATGGGACTCGGCGTGACTCACCCCTTGGGTCGCGGGACGGGTTCGGTGACTCTGGCGGCCGGTCGCTACACCGCGAATAGCGGCTCGCACGGAACGGAGTTCGACCCCGGCAACATGGGCGTCGCCTATGGGCTGCTCGGAGAAATCTTGTACTTCATCCTCGGCGCCTTGGCGTTGAGGTCGGTGTACCGATTCGCCGTCGGGCGCAATGATCTTCTCGGACTGGTTCCGATTGGCATTTTGCTGGCCACCTCGTTTCAGTGGTTTAACGGCGACCTCTATGCCGTGTGTTGGCTGGTGTGGCTCGTGTTGGGTGCGGCGGACTCGCTGCAAGACGACGTGGGTGACGCGGCGACGGTGTCACCGGTTGCCGCCGTGACGCCGTACGTCTGGCGAAAGCCAGGGGAAGCGCGACGAAGCGTCCGTGGGTAGTTCTCGACCTCGAATGGTGTATCTCACCCATTCGGTGGCTACCAATCGTGGCGGGATGGAGTTGATTGGTCGAGATCTCATGGTCTTTCTCCAGGAATCTTTCGAGATCACCATCGTGAGTGGGGACAGCCGCCAGCAGCTCCCCGAGGGCGTGCGGGCGGTGAGGGTGCCTCTTCCGCGTCGGCCAGCCGTCGCTCGCATCTGGCTCTATCGCCTGTTGGCGCCGTTTTTGAGTTTTCGCGCACGTCGGCAATCCCAACTCGTGTATTCGAATGGTGCGGTCACGACGGTGCGCAGCGATGTGACCACGGTCCATCTCTGCCACGCCGCTGCTCAGCGTGGCGCGCATAGCGCAACCCTGGCGGCACGGTGGGCTCGTGCGGCAGCCCTGCGCTTGGAGCGTCGTCAGATAGGACACGGTGCGGGGAGACTCGTCGCCGTCTCGCGCGCTGTTCGCATCCAACTTGAGCACGAGTACCAACAGCCGTCGTTGGTCATAAATAATGGCATCGACCTGCACCTGTCTCGCGTGCGCCGCGAACGTGGCGACGGTCCGTTGCGCTGCATCATCGTGACCCATGATTTCTTGGCAAAGGGCGTGCCTCTCGCCATTGAGGCACTCGCGCTCACCCACCAGGTCACCGTGACGGTGGTGGGGTCGGGTGACATCAATGCCGCGAGGGAGTCGGCGCAGCGACGGGGAGTTGCTGAGCGGATCACGTTTCTCGGCCCCCTGCCGGTAGACGAGATTCCCTATCACGAGCATGACGTGGTGATGTCGCTGAGCGGATACGAGTCTTTCGGATTGACCATGGTGGAGGGCGCCGCCCAGGGATGCGTCGTGGTCGCCACCGATACGGGAGTCGCTGGTGATTTCGTTGAGGCGGGGGCCGGAGTTTTCGTCACCCGTGATGCGCGTGATCTCGTGCGCGCGTGGTCAATCGTGGGTGAGAAGGATGCGTGGCACGACATGTCGCAACGGGCGCGACACGTAGCCCAGCAATTCGACCGAGGCGCTATGCGCTCGGCGTATTTGGCACTCTTCGAACAGTTGGTATCGCGATGAAGGTCTTGCACGTGGGACTCGAATCGCCCCACGTTCGACGTGGTGGACTGAACGTATTTCTTGCGTCACTCGTCGCCGCTCAATGTGGCGAGGGCCATCAGGCCCACGTGGTCCAGGTGGGCGACGGAATTGCGCCCTCGGCCTCGTGGCTCCAGCGTTGGTACCGTGTCTCTCGCCTCATTCGACGAAGTGACGCGGAGGTCATCGACGTGCACTTCGCGGCCATGGCGTGGTGGGCGGTTATGTCGGGCGCACTCCGCGGGAGACCGCTGGTGGTGCACTTTCAGGGCCCGTGGGCCAGAGAAAGTGAGTGGACCGGCCAACGGGGAGCCATTTTGGTGGTGAAGCAGGCCATCGAGCGAGCGGTTCTTCGTCGTGCCGACGTGGTCATTACGTTGAGCCACGCCTTCGCCTCGACGGCCATCAGTGTGTATGGGGTATCGCCCGCACGCATCGAAATAGTCCCACCGGGCGTTCCGGCTCCGACAGGTCTAACGAGAGCGCACGCTCGTGAGCAGTTGGGTATTGATGAAGATGCTCAGATTCTGGTTGCGGTTCGCCGCTTGGTACCCCGCATGGGTTTGCGCCACGCTATTGAGGCGCTCGCGGAATTGCCGGAATGGACGCTGATCATCGGTGGCATCGGACCGGCGTTGGACGATCTGCTGACGTGCGCCCGAGACTGCGGGGTCGTCGACCGCGTGACGTTTCTGGGGGCCATCGATGACCATCACAAGGCGCTGTGGATGGCTGCCGCCAACGTGTGCGTGGTTCCGTCCGTTGCTCATGAAGGATTCGGGCTGGTGGTCGGTGAATCTTTGGCCGCGGGTACGCCGGTCGTCGTTTCCCCAGTTGATGGCCTACGTGACGCGGCGCGACTCCTGCCGGGCGTGACACAAATGATCTCGCATGACGTGATTGATGTGTCGTCTGCGGTGCGACAGGCGGTAACGGTATCCATCGATGCCGCATCACTCGAGGCATGGAGCTGGTCGGCCATCGCCCGTCACACCATTGCCATCTACGAGGCCGCGATGAATGCGCGACCGCAGCTGTGCGTGGTGCTCGATCACACGGCGCAATTGTCCGGCGGCGAACTCGCGTTACGTCGATTGGTGGCTGCGATGGACCGGAAGCACTGGCGCGTGCACGTCATTTTGGCGTCCGATGGCCCACTGCGTCCCGAACTCGAATCTGCGGGTGCCACGGTTGAAGTCGTGCCGTTAGCCGACTCGGCCCGAACAGTCTCTCGAGACCAGGTGGGGCGCTCTCCCGCCCTGTGGCTTGTCGGGAGATATTGCGCCACCGTAAGTCGCCGACTGCATCGCCTCCAGCCAGCCGTGGTGGTGGGCAACTCGCTCAAGGCCATCGTCTACGGCAGCGTGGCGACGCGGCGAGGGGCTCCGTTCGTGGCCTACGTACGTGACGCGTGGTCAGCGCCGTACTTGTCGCGTCTGACGGCCCGCGCCCTACGCGCTCTGACGGCCCTGCGGGCTGATGGCGTGGTCGCGAATTCGCCTGCCACCTTGCGTGACGTGGGCCGCGGCGTCGCGATCTCGTCACCGCTCGACGAGCGCTGCGTGTCGGTCTCGGCGTTGGAGGCGACTGCTGACGTCATGCGCATCGCCCTCGTCGGACGCCTCGCGCCCTGGAAGGGTCAGGAGTTTGTTCTTGATGTGCTCAGGAACTTGACCGATGTGCGTTGGCACCTCGTCATCGCGGGAGAGGCGTTGTTTGGCGAGTCTGACTACCGTGACTCCCTCCACCAGAGCGTGTCGGGGGATTCTCGTATCCAATTTGTCGGACATGTCGACGACGTCTCGTCGGTTTTCGAACAGTGCGACGTCGTCATTCACGGGTCGCTGAGTCGTGAGCCATTTGGAAATGTCATCGCGGAAGCCCTGGCCGCGGGACGAATCGTGATTGCTCCGAGCGACGCGGGGGCGAGTGAACTCATCACGCCAGGAGTCAATGGCGTGCTGTACGAGCGAGCGAATGCGGACTCTCTTCGTGGGGCCATCGTGGACACCTGGCAGCGACGAGAAGAATGGACACGATGGTCGCAGGAAGCACGCCAGAGCGTCCGTGAACTCTTGCCTCATCACATAGCGACGCAATTCGAAGCCTTCCTAGAGGGAGTCGCGAGATGATTTCTGTCGTGATTGCGTCCAAGAATCGTCGCGATTTGGCGCGTCGCGTCGTCGCGGCGGTGAAGGTGAGCCTCTCGGGAATTGCTGAGGACAGCGAAATTGTTTTGGTCGATGACGGCTCATCACCGCCGTATCGTGAGGACGATTTTCCCGAGGTGCGCCTGTTGCGCGGCGCAGGCCGAGGTCCGGCGCTCGCGAGGACTGCGGGGGTGCGTGAGGCCAGCGGCGACATCATTCTTTTTACCGATGACGATGTGATCGTGGACGACGGCTGGGCGGGTGCGGCCGTGGCGCGCCTTCGCGCCGAACCGGACATCGCGGGGGTCACGGGCGATACGTCGTCGCCCCCGTATGACCCCCTGTACGAACATTCGGTCGAAGATCATGATGGTGGCAGTTTCCTGACGTGCAACATCGCCTACCGGCGCGAGGCATTCATCTCGGTCGGTGGTTTTGACCGTCAATTCCCCCACGCTGCTCACGAAGACCGCGATCTGGCGTGGCGGATCATTGCGCAGGTCGGACCAGTGGTCTTTGAGCCGACGATGAAGGTGGTGCACCCGGGTCGATCCTTCGCCGTATTGGCGTGGTGGAAGCGGGGCCGCCTCGTGGTGGACGACTGGCTGTTATTGGGGCGCTATCCCGAGCGTCAAGCGTCCCGGCGGCCGCTGAGATTCGCGCCCCTCACGGGTGCGGCTCATCGTTGGTGGAGTGTGCGCCCTCGAGGCGTGTCCGTCCGTCGATGGAGCCGCTGGGTACTAGTGGCGAGCGGCCAGCTCGCCGTCTCGGCCTGGTTCGTCCTCACAGCGTGGAAGGGACAGCGCGACCGTTCGCGCGACCCAATTTCCAGTTGGGAACACGACAAGTATCGAATTGCGTATATCGGCCCATCCCCTGATCCGTCGGCGGGCGGTGCGCCGGGTGTGGCGGGATTGATCGTGGCAGAGCTTCTCCTGCGCGGCCATCAAGTGGACGTGTTCGTCGCGGCGAGTCGCGAAGACGACGACCCCCGTGGACTGGGAGATCGACCAGGCCTTCGCTACGTGATCGAACGATCATCATTCCAGTTTGAGAAGTGGTATTCCTCATCGCGCCTCAGCAAGATGATTGCCTCCCAGGTCTTTACCGCCCGTGCACGTCAACGGTTACGGTCTCACATCGAGGCTCAGCACCTCGCCACCCCCTACGACTTCGTCTACCAGTTCTCCACCTTTGAAAGTGTGGGCGTCCCGCGTCTGGCGGATCTCCCGGTGTTCATCCATCCGTCGGTGCATGCAGCCGGAGAGGCGCGCTGGATTCGTGCCGAGTCAACCAGCGGGCTCAGTTCTCGTCCGTGGTGGACCACATTGTTGGTGTATCTGTGGATGAGCGTGCGATCACTGCGTCAAGCGTCCGACGCCAATCGCGCCAGTGGAATTTTGGCTTTGTCATCGGCGATGGCACGACATATTGAAGAGGACTATGGAGTGGCCGCTCGGCGCATTCGAGTCGTTCCCAATTGTCTCGACCCCGCGTTATTTGAGCGGCCCATGTTGGCGACACACGAGGTGGTGTCCGTGGTGGGACGCCTCGTGGTGAGAAAGGGCTTGGACGACATGGCGCGCACGGTGCGCGAGTGGCCGGTGACGACTCCCGTCACTTTTGAATTCATTGGCGCGGAATCGCTGTGGAGCGATTATCGCCGAGCTATTGACAAACTCGCAGATGACCGAGTGGTGCGGCTGGGTCACCTAAGTCGTGCCGACACCGTCGACCACATCGCTCGGGCGAGAGTGCTCGTTCAAGCATCCCGTTACGAGCCTTTCGGGCTGACGGTGGCAGAAGCCTTGGCCGTTGGCGTTCCCGTCGTCGTGACGGCGGAAGTGGGCGCGGCGGAAGGGGTTGACCCCCGGGTGTGCCGAGAAATCGATATTCCCGTCGCTCATCCTCGCTCCGTTCGACAGTGGCGAGGTAGCGCCAGATCGGCGATCGCTGAACTGTGGGATATGCCCGCGGAACTTCGCGACCTGGCTCGAGAAGAAGCGCGCCGTCTTTTTCACCCTGGTGTGGTGGTGTCGCAGCTCGAAGATGCGCTACGCGACCTCTTGCATCGTTAGGGGTAAGTGTCGTTCCCGCCACGCGGCGAAGGTCCCGCGCCAACTGGGTGAACGACGGACTCGAAGGTCACGATCTCCACGCCCCACGATGAGGCGCACGATGCCGGGGCAGGCGCTGTCACCCCAGAAGATGACGTAGAGCAGTCGGCGAGACTGGGTGGCGCGGGGGAGCGAACGTTCGAGGTTGTAGGCCGAATCGAAGATGGCATTCGCGCTCGGCGCCTCACGTTGGTCGACGCCCTCTCTTCGAGCGGGACGATGACGCACGTGGTGTGCCGGGTCGTAGACGAGGCGATAACCCTGAGAGCGCACGTGATAACCAATCGACACTTCGAAATGGGCTTCGGCGCCATCGCCCCGCAGGCCGCGAGGAAAGGCGATGAGCGTGCGCCGATAGGCGCAATTCACCCCTTTCAGGACCTCCACGTCGCGAACCTCACCGGAGCCGCAGTGGTGATTGCCCACGAGTCGACCCCACCACGTCACGTTGCCCACTCGTGAGGTCAGAGCGGTGGGCCGAGCAACATCGCCGTCAAAAATGACGTCGCGGCCGCCGAAACCCCCGACGTGGTCGTCGTTGAAGGCCGAACGGATCTCGCTGATCCATGAAGGTGATGGTTCAGCGTCGTCGTCACAGAATGCCACCACGTCGTGGGTTGAGGCCAGGGCGCCCGCTCGCATCGCGGCCACGACGCCCGGTTCGTCAACGAGCACGATGCGTGCTCGACCGGCCGCCGCCTCGATGGTGGCGGTGTCGTGTCGGCGAGCCACCACGATGATGCCGTCGGGCGCGTCCGTGGAAGCCTCCAGCGCGCTGAGGGCCCTCACGAGCATGGTGGGTCGACGATAGGAGGCGATGACAACATCGACGGAATTCATGGGCGACTTACCAGAGCAATGGTCCAGCGATTGAGCAGCGGCCGTAGTGGTGACGGCACGATGCGACGTAACCACTGCATTTCCTCACGAGTGAAGTACGAGGATACGCGAAGGCCGATCACCGTGATCGCGAGGTACAGAAGGGTGAGCGGCACGAGCCATTGCGCGGCGTGCGATCGTGAGAAGTTGTGCCCCAGCACGTACCACATGGCGGCGCGTCCTATCACGCTGGCAACAGCCATGATGGTCAGCGCGGGGATGAGCCAGGGAAACACGATCTCGTGCAAAGTGCTCTCGACGAGGCGCACAAAGCGAATCAGCAAGTAGCCAGTGGCGCACATTTTCGCGATGGCGGTGCCGATGAGCACACCTTCGAGGTGAAGGGGTCCGACCAGCGCCAGGGTGAGCGCAAGGTTGATGACGAACGCCAACATCTGGGCACGCACGCCGTAGCCCACCTTGCCGAGGGCGATGATGGTGTTGCCCGTGACCGGTCGCGGTGTTCCCGCGACCATGGCGAGTGCTGTCCACATGGTGACGGCGGTGGCGTTAATGATGGGACGGGCCGCTGGTTCGGCGCCCAGCCACAGCGTAAACAGCGCGGGGCTAAAGGCAATGACGAGGCCGCACATCACGGTGCCGAAGAGGACGATTATTCGATTGGCGCGCATGTAAATCCGCCGAAGGGTGTCGAGGCCCTCGTTGGCCGCGATCGACGCGGAGACCGTCGGCAGGATGTTGGCATTGCCGATGTAGGCGAAATAGGTGACTTGGCGACCCAATCGGTTCGCGCCGTTCCAGATGCCGGTTGCGGCGGCGCTGACAAAGTCGCCGACGACCAAGGGGTCGGTTTCGTAGGTCAAGGTTTCCAAGATGGAGCCGAGCTGCATCCATCGGGTGAATCGTCGAATGTCGGCCCACACCTCGGCGCTGAGGCCAGTCCACGTTCCATATGGCGTGCCACAACGCCTCCATACGGCCACCACGCTGGCGATATAGGAGACCGCAAATTGAACGGCAGTGGCCGCGAGGAGGGCACCGAGGCGCCAGCCTCGCTCAAGGAGTCCCCACAGCACGAGGGCGTAAATCATTCGTGAGATGGCGTCGATGGTGGTGGCGACCCACGTTTCCCCGATGGCCGTCAGGCGGGACATGAGCACTGCCAGAGCGCTGCCCAGGAAGCTCAGAGCGTAGGTCCAGTAAAAGAAACTTTCGATGGGTTGCACTAGCGACGCACGTAGGTGCATGTGCGTCACGATGGTGGGAACCGCAAAGAGGATGGGTGATAAGGCGACACCGAGGGCTAGCCAGCCGATGGTGCCAATGGTGGTGATTTTGGCGGCGGTGTGCGGGTCTTCCAATACGCGCCCGCGTGCCCCATAGCGAAGGACGAGGCCACCAAACCCGGGATCCAGAATTGACATGTATCCGACGGTGGTGGTGACGAGCCCCCAGGCGCCGAACTCAATGAGCCCGAGACGCGAGAGAACGAGGGGGGTGGTGGCCAACGCGATCACAATGATGAAGACTTGACCGACGGCCACGGTGAGAGAATTAACGGCCGCTCGTTGGGCGCTGAACTCGATGCCGCGACCGCGCCGGGGTTCCCCACTCATGCACCCATTCTGGCATTCCCGCCCCCTCCGGAATTTCTGCCACGATGGATACATGGAGAAGCGTTTGGTCGTGGCGTCCCACGCGGCAGTAGTCGCGGGCAACCGTGCCCCCTACGAAGCCTTGAGTTTTTCCGTGTCCTTTTGGATACCGTCAACGTGGACCGATTCGTATCGCGACTATCGGGTCGAGCCCTCGGAGTTCATACGGCCCCTGCCGGTGTGGGGTGTGGGTCGTCCGCAGCGCTACCTCCCGTTACGAATTCCGCGTTCGCGACCCGATTTTCTCGTCATTGAGGAAGAATCCTTCTCGCTCTCGGCGTGGCGATTTTCCCGCTGGGCCCGTCGTCGTCATGTGCCGTACGCGGTGCAGGCGGCGGAAAACATGAATCGACCCTTGCCGCGCGTGGCGCGCCAACTTCGACGAAAAGTTCTTCGAGACGCACAGCTCGTCATTGGACGTTCCCCGGCCGCCCTCGACCGAGTCCGCGAGTGGGGGTTCACTGGCGACCGCGCACTCGTGGTGCACGGCGTCGAGGGGAGCCCTCGACAAGCGCCGCGACCAGCACGGCTGGTGGTGGGTTTCGTCGGCCGTCTGGTGTCCGCCAAGGGCATTGAGGACGTTATTGAATTAGCGAGGCAACATCCCGAGTGGCTCTTTCGCGTTGCCGGCGACGGAGAGCGCGCGAGCGACCTAGCCGCCGTGGCCAATATCGAATGCTGCGGGCCGCTGACGGCAGCGCAAATGGGCGATTTCTACGATTCCGTGTCCATCGTGATCGTTCCCAGTCGAACGACGCCCACCTGGACCGAGCAGTTTGGCCGAGTCATTGTGGAGGCGGTGTATGCGGGACGACCGGTGGTGGCGTACGCGACCGGCGAGATTCCGTGGGTGAGTAGCACCATTGGCTCAGCCACGGTTGACGAAGGAGATCTCACGGGCATGGCTCGGGAAATCTCGTGGTGGACATCTCTCGATGACGACGCGTGGCGTCGTCGCCTCACCGACATGCAGGCGGCGGTTACCGTTCATTTCTCCGCGGCGGCGGCAGTGGCCGAACTGCGCCGAGCACTCGCTCTTTAGTAGGCGCCGAGACCGCGAACCATGGCGCGTGGCGTGTCGACACAAATTTTGACGTCCCACCACAGGGACCAACTAGTCACGTAGAGAAAGTCCAATTGCCGCAGTTCGTCATCCGTCAAATTGTTGCGCCCTGATACTTGCCACAGTCCCGTGATGCCCGGTCGCACGTCGTAACGACGCGAATAGATCGGGTCATTGATTTCAGACTCGTGGGGGATGAAAGGCCGAGGGCCGACCACGCTCATGGAGCCGGTCAGGACGTTGATGAATTGAGGGATCTCATCGAGGCCGGTGCGCCGCAGGAACTTTCCCACAGCGGTGACGCGATTTGACTCCGACAATTTGCCGCGCTTCACGTAGAGCGGTGCCGCCTCGTCCGCCTCCTCGTCGCGACCGTCACCACCGGCGACTGTCTCCACCAACATGGTGCGGAACTTCAGGATGGTGAACGGACGGCGGTGTTTGCCGAGACGCTCCTGACGGAAAAATACTGGCCCCCGGCTGCTCAGTTTGATAGCGATGGCAATCGCGAAGAACACGGGTACGAAAATGAGAATGAACAGAGTTGCAATGGTGAGATCCATGGCCCGCTTGAGGGCGCGGTCGAGTAAGCCGACATGACGTGGCGCGAGCTCGAGGAGTGGCAGTCCCATTAGATCGGTAAGACGACTGCGCCAACTCACGACATCGAACATTCGGGGGACGAGTCCCGTGTCGACGAGTTCCGTGGTGCGCCGATACCAAAATGCGACGTCATCGGAAATCACGCCAATACCGCCGAAAATGACACGGTCGATGTGGTGTCGCTCGATGATGTCATCAATCTGCGACAGCGGTCCGAGGACGTCGAGGGCGTCGTCGTCGGTGGGTGAAATGCGACCCACGCTGACGATGCCGTGCTGGAGGTGAAGGTGGGTCTGGATGCGTGCGAAACTCGATCCGTCGTCCACGACCGCAATCCGAACCGGGTGGAGAGACAAGGTGGTGTGGCGCAAAAAGGCGTGCCCCACCGTCAGGGCGAAAGCGGCCACGAACGAGGCCATCAAGACTTGCGTCGACACCAATACTTCGACCGAACCGAAGTGGTGGAGGAAGTAAGAAATCCCCATCGCACCGGCGCCCGCCAGAGCAGCGGCTCCGGCATAGTCCGGAAGCTGGGCAAACATGCTTTCGGTGGGGCTTCGCTGCGAGCGTCGATAGCGACCCGTGAGTCCGACGCCGCACCACATGCCAATGGGAAACCAGAAGGCGTGTTCGAGGTTGTACCCGAAGTGGCTGAAGGAGTTGGCGCTATTGCGAGAAAAGCCCGACAGAATTAAGAGGCCGATGGCAGCCGAGGCCCATCCGAGCAGATAGTCAAGCGTCAAGAGTTGAATGGTGTAGCGGAAAGTCGACAATCCGCGACGCTGTCGATGGGCACGGGGGAGAGGCGTGGTCAGAGAAGCCATCACTTAACCCATCGCGTGTGCGCCACCATCGACGTACACGATTGATCCGGTAGTTCCTCGCATGAGTGGCGACAACAAGCAAATGGCGGTGTCGTGGATGGCGCCCGCGTCTCGAACGTCCCACCCCAGCGGTGCACGCTGGGACCAGGTATCTTCAAAATCGGAAAACCCAGGAATCGACCGAGCCGCCATCGTTCGAATCGGACCCGCGGCGATCAGGTTGCAGCGAATGTGCTGCGACCCCACTTCTCGAGCGATGTAGCGACTCAGACTTTCGAGTCCGGCCTTCGCGACGCCCATCCAGTCGTACATCGGATAGGCACGCGTCGCGTCAAAATCAAGACCCACGACTGACGCCCCACCTACCGCGGTGCTCGCGGCCAGCAGGGGCTGAAATGCGCCGACGAGCGCCGCAAGGGAATACGTGGAAATGTGAAACGCCGTGGCGACATCTTCAAAGGGTGACTGAAACATCCCCTGACCCAGTGCGGAGGAAGGGGCGAAGCCAATGGCGTGCACGAGCCCGTCCAGACGGCCGGCTCGTGCGGCCACCGTGTCAACGGCAGCGGAAATCTCTTCGGGCGAGGTGACGTCCAGGGCAATGATCTCGCCCACGTCACCCAATTTGCGGGCGACGCGTCGTGTCAGCGAGAGCGAGCGACCCGCGCCCGTCAAAATCACTTCGGCGCCTTCACTGATGGCGCGTTGCGCAATACCAAACGCCAGAGAATCGTCCGTGAGGACCCCCGTCACGAGGATGCGATGATCGGTGAGCAAGGCCACGGCGGTCACAGTAGTCCCCATTTTCCGCTTGACTAGGTGTCATGAAACAGACAGTGGGCATTCTTGGAGGCAGTGGACCGGCCGGACGTGGCGTCGCGGTCCGCTTGGCGAAAGCAGGAACGGCGGTCATTCTCGGCAGCCGCGACAGCGAGCGTGGCATCGCCGCGGCAGCGGAATTGGGTGGTGCCGCTGCGGGAATCAGCGGTGGCGATAATGCCCTCGCCGCGTCGGCCGACATAGTTATCGTGGCCACTCCCTGGGAGGGTTCCGTCGCGACGGTGCGTGAATTTAAGGAGCAGTTGGCGGGTAAGACTGTCATTTCGATGGTGAATGCCCTCGTGAAGGAAGGTCGTGAACTAGTTCCCGTCATGCCCGCCCGTGGTTCAATGCTCGCTGAGATTCAGTCGGCCATTCCCACCGCATTGGTAACGGGAGCATTTCATCACTTGCCGGCCGCCGATATGGAGAACCTCGACAGCGGTCTCGATGCGGATGTCATCGTCATTGGTGATGACGTCGCTGCTCGCCGCACAACGGTGGAACTGGTTAACGAAATGCCCGGGCTTCGCGCCATCGAAGCTGGGTCATCGTCGCTCGCCGGTGCCGTAGAGGCCTTCACTGCCGTATGCATCTCCGTGAATATCCGCCATAAGAAGCACACCTATGTCACGCTGGCAGGATTCGACGACTAATGCGACTGTTTGATACGGCTCGTGGCAGCGTCGAGGAACTGAACCCAGGTCCCCTCGTCACGCTGTATTCCTGTGGCATTACGCCTTACGATTCTGCGCACCTGGGGCACGCGTTTGTGTACTTGGCATTTGACGTCGTTCAGCGACGCCTGCGCGATGCGGGGCACGAAACGCGCTGCGTCCGAAATGTGACTGATGTCGATGATGACATGCTGCGCAAAGCGCGTGAGTTGAAGGTGAATTACCTTGATCTCGCCGCATCAGAGATGGCTCGTTTCTCGCGGGACATGAACCTGCTCAACATCATGCCGGTGTACAGCGAACCGCGAGCAACGGGTGCCATTCCGGAAATTCTCAGCCTCATTGAGCGAGCATTCGCCGCGGGCGTGGCGTACCAAGTGGATGGCTATGTCTACTACCGCGTAGCGAATTTCCCACGCTTCGGGCAAGTGTCCCACGAGAGCCGAGATCGCATGATGGAGCTCGCTGCTCAGCATGGCGGCTTCCCCGACGATCCGCGCAAGGTGGACCCCTTGGACTTCGTGCTGTGGCAACCGAGTTTGCCGGACGAGCCCGCCTGGGAGTCGCGCTGGGGCGCCGGCCGGCCGGGGTGGCACATCGAATGCTCCGCCTTGGCCCTTCGCGAGCTGGGAGAAACTCTGGACATTCACGGTGGCGGGCGTGACTTGGCCTTTCCGCACCACGAGTGCGAAGCGGCGCAGAGCGAAGCTGCCACGGGTGTGCCGTTCGTACGTACCTGGATGCACATCGGCCTCGTCGGTTATGAGGGCATCAAGATGTCAAAGAGTCTCGGCAACCTCGTCTTCGTATCCGATCTTGTCGATCGCAGCGAGGCGGCAGCCGTTCGACTCGCGCTGCTCGGTCAGCACTATCGCCACGACTGGGAATGGCACGACGGCTTGCTCGACCAAGCGGTCGCTCGCCTCTCGACGTGGCGCTCTGCCGGATCATGCGGAACGGGTGACCAATTGCTCGACGACGTACGCGCGGCGCTCGACGATGATCTCGATACGCCACGTGCTGTTGCTCTTATTGATGACGCGGCACAAGCGGGCTACTCCGTAACTTCGGCGGCGGCCCTATTGGGCGTTACGCTGTAGCCACTCAAGGAGTGGATATGAGCATCATCGAGATCGCCCTACCAGACGGGAGCCGACGAGAGTTGCCCGTGGGCGCCACGGCGGCTGACCTTGCGGCGGCCATTGGCCCGCGCTTGGCGAAAGATGCGTTGGCCGCATCGGTCAACGGTCAACTCAGTGACTTGGTGCGCCCCCTCGCCGCTGGTGATTCGGTGGCGATTGTGACGCCCGCCAGTGCCGAGGGTCGCGAAGTGCTTCGTCACTCCACTGCCCACGTGTTAGCGCAAGCGGTGTGTCGACTCTGGCCGGGTGCTCATTACGCAATCGGTCCCGCGATCACTGATGGCTTTTATTACGACTTTGAATTACCCAACGGTGAACACTTCTCGGAAAATGACATGGCGCGCATTGAAGAGATGATGCGAACCATTGTGTCCGAGGACCAGCCCTTCGTGCGCAGCGAGCACTCCATTGCCGAGGGACTAGCGCTTTTTGCTGACCAGCCCTTCAAGACTGAGATCATCACCTCGGTGTCGACGGGTGCGAACCGAGAGGACCTCGCAGAAGTGGACGCGTCGGTGGTGTCGGCGTATCGAAACACTGACTCCTTCGTCGACTTGTGCCGTGGCCCACACGTTCCGCGCACGAGTCGCCTGGGCCACTTCAAGTTGATGCGCGTCGCCGGCGCCTACTGGCGAGGCGATGAAAAGCGTCCCCAGTTGCAGCGTATTTACGGCACCGCGTGGGAAAGTGCGGATGCCCTCAAGACACACCTTTACCAAATCGAAGAAGCCAAGCGTCGTGATCACCGGCTTCTCGGTGAAGAGCTTGACCTGTTTTCTTTTCCGCGTGAGATTGGCCCTGGTCTCGCCGTGATTCACCCTCGCGGAGGCACCATCCGTCGCTTGATGGAGGACTACTCGCGTCGTCGCCACGTGCAGGCGGGCTACGAGTTCGTCTACACCCCTCACATCACCAAGAGCGAATTGTTCGAGACGTCTGGCCACTTGGACTGGTATCGCGACGGCATGTATCCGCCGATGGAGCTCGATGAGGGCCAAACGTATTACTTGAAGCCGATGAACTGTCCGTTCCACGTTCTGATTTACAAGTCGCGACCGCGCAGTTACCGCGAGCTGCCTCTACGGATGTTCGAATTCGGATCGGTGTATCGCTACGAAAAGTCAGGAGTCGTCCACGGACTGACGCGAGTTCGTGGGATGACCCAAGACGACGCGCACATTTTGTGCACGCGCGAACAGATGCGTGATGAGCTCACGAACTTGCTGACGTTCGTACTCGGACTTCTGCGCGAGTTTGGTCTCAACGACTTCTACCTCGAGTTGTCGACCCGTCCGGCGGAAAAGTCGGTTGGCTCGGATCAAGAGTGGCAAGAGGCTGAGGCCACCCTCGAAGAAGTCGCCCGGGCGGAGGGCCTCGAATTGGTCTTGGATGACGGCGGTGGTGC
This sequence comes from uncultured Actinomycetes bacterium, assembly GCA_903924205.1. GTDB lineage: Bacteria > Actinomycetota > Acidimicrobiia > Acidimicrobiales > RAAP-2 > RAAP-2. Next base: position 152,426 of record CAIYAP010000007.1, on the reverse strand, counting down.
GTTCTATGGTCCCAAGATCTCTGTACAGGCTCGCGATGCCATTGGCCGTACTCACCAGATGTCGACAATCCAGTTGGACTTCCAGTTGCCGCAACGCTTTGATGCTAACTACATCGGCGCCGATAATGCCAAGCACCGACCCGTCATGATCCACCGTGCGCTTTTCGGTTCGGTCGAGCGCTTCATGGCGATCTTGATTGAGCACTACTCAGGCGCCCTTCCCACGTGGTTGTCCCCTGAGCAAGTGGTGGTCGTGCCGGTGCGCGATATCCACGAGGAGTACGCCAAGGAGATTCGTGACCTGCTCGTAGCGTCGGGAGTTCGCGCGCGTATTGAACACGCGGACGAGCCTCTTGGTGGACGCGTTCGACGCGCCAAGACGGAAAAGGTCCCGTACATCTTGGTGGTTGGAGATGACGACGTCGCGGCGCGAACCGTGGGCGTGAATGCCCGCTCGAGCGAGTCGCCGGAGCGCGGAATTGCTCTGACCGACTTTGTCACGCGACTTCTGAGCGAAATTGAGTCGCACGGCTTGCCTGAGGGTCGATGAGTCTGGACCGCTTCTCGGCGGCGTGGCGTGAGGAATACGTCACATCGGCGACGCGCGACGAGAAAGGTCATGGGCCGGGGGAGTGCGTTTTTTGCGCACTCCTTGCCAGTGGTGTCTCGCCCGAGAGTGGGGTCATCGCGATCACCGAGCACAGCTTCGTCGTTCTCAATGCCTACCCATACGGTTCAGGTCACGTTCTCGTGTTGCCGCGTCGGCACCTTGCGGACATGGCGGAATTGCGAGATGACGAAGCCGACAACTTCTTTCGCACTTTGCGTCAGGCCGTTGCGGCAATCACGGTGGCTTATTCACCCGACGGGGCCAACGTTGGATTCAATCTCGGCCGAGCTGCGGGAGCTGGTATTCCACAGCACCTCCATGGACATGTATTGCCACGGTGGAGTGGTGACACGAACTTCATGACCTCCATTGGCGAAACTCGCGTCTTGCCGGAATCCTTAGCCACGACGTGGTCAAAGGTGACGACCGCGTGGAACAGTCTCTCGGGCGAGCGACTGTAGGCTCTCACGCATGACGAACGAGTCGGCGCGCCCGTGTTAGACGGTCAATTTCGCCACGCGGTGGACGCGTGTACGGCGCCGGTCGGTCGTGCGCTAGTTCGCGTCGGGTTTTCGGCGGACGTTCTCACTGCCTCTGGTCTCATCTGTGCGGCCGTGACCGCGTGGGTTCTCGCAACGGGCCACATGGCCTGGGCCGTCATTTTGCTCACGTTGACGGGCGCACACGACTTATTTGATGGGCCCGTGGCGAAGGCGTCGCAGCGCGCGTCAGTTCGGGGCTCGTTCTTCGACTCGGTGGTCGATCGCGTCTCTGACGCGTTGTTGTTGGGCGGTGTGGCATATTTCCTGGTCGCCCAACACCGTGGCGAGTTGGTCCTGTTGCCTTTCGCCATCATGACCAGTACCTTCCTTATTTCGTATCAGCGCTCTAAGGCGGAAAGCCTGGGAATCGCGGCCAAGGGAGGCCTCATGGAGCGCGCCGAGAGAATGATTTTGCTGGGCGTAGCGCTCCTTCACCAGAGTTTCTTCATTCCGGTGCTGTGGTTGCTCCTCATCCTCACCACCATGACTGCATTAGGCCGTTTCTGGCGCGTGTGGCAGGTGGCGGACGCCCCCGATAAATCTCGGTCGTAGCGGCGTGGCGAACGGCCGAGTGACATTTTTCAAGGCGGTTAGTAGCGTTTTCGAACTCTTGCCGGAAAGTGTGGACCGGAGGGTGTCAAAGGCTGCCGCGACGGCCGCAGGTTTTTGGCAACTGGGGGCGCGAGCCAACCTCACCACCAATGTTCGTCACGCGTTGACGGGACCGCGCCGGCGCCCGAGTACGGCACTTGTTGAGCGAGTCGTCAATCGAGGGTTTGCCTCGTACGGCGAATATTGGGCTGAGGGCGGTAAATTGCCCGCCCTCGACATCGAGAACATTGTCTCTCGATTCGTTATTAGCGAAGGTGAAGAGCACCTTCGCGCTGCGTCGGCCCGCGGGAAGGGCGTCGTGATTGCGTTGCCCCACGTGGGCTCGTGGGAGTGGGGCGGTGCCTACCTCGCACATTTGGGTTTTCCTATGACGGCCGTGGCGGAGGCGCTGGATCCGCCCGAACTCTTCGACTACTTCAGATCGAAGCGCCAAGCTATTGGTCTGAACATTGAGCCGCTGGACGAGCGCGCGGGAACCGTCCTCCTTCAGACATTGGCGGCCGGTGGAGTGGTCGGCCTCTTGTGTGATCGCGATATTCAAGGAAACGGTATCCCCACGAAATTTTTCGGAGAAACAGTATCTATTCCGGCCGGACCCGCCACTTTGGCGCTGCGCACGGGAGCCACCTTGTTAGCCGCGGCGTGTTACAGCGGCCCTGGTGACGGGCATCACGCCGTCATCACGGGACCCATCAACGCGCAGCGGCAGGGAAAGCTGCGAGAAGACGTGCACCGCGTGACCCAGCTGGTGGCCGATGAACTCGAGGGGCTTATTCGGCGAGCGCCCGAACAGTGGCACGTCTTGCAGGCACGTTTCGACGCATGAGGATTGCCATTGTCTCGCCGTACGCACTCTCGCTACCGGGAGGAGTGCAAGATCAAGTCATCGGCCTGAGTCGAGAATTCGCTCGCGCGGGTCACGAGACTTTGGTCGTGGCTCCCGATACGCACGACCACCAGAGCTATCGCACGACGGCGAATGTGCTGCGATTCGGGCGCTTGGTGACCCTCCCCGCCAATGGATCTCGTGCTCCCATCACCCTCTCGCCCATCGCGTCGATGCGCATGGCGCGGGCAATTGACGATTTCAACGCTGACGTAGTTCACCTCCATGAGCCTTTCGCGCCGGTGGCTAGTTATGCGACCGTGAGGCGTCATCATGTGCCCACTCTCGCCACAGTCCACCGTTCGGGCTGGGGCCCGGCCTACTTCTTAACTCGCCCACTCTTGAGGGCGGTCAGCACGCGACTCGATGATGTGGTCGCGGTGAGCGAGAGCGCAGCGTCGACGTTTCAGCGAGCGACCGGACGCACCTGTGATATCGCGTGGAATGGCATTGACACCGTCGCGGGACCCGTGAGCGAGGAACGAGAGAACCTCGTGGTGGTGATCGGCCGCCTCGAGCAGCGAAAAGGTATAGGCGTCGCCCTCGATGCCTTCGCCCTCTTCCACCAGACGCACCCCACGTATCAACTCATTGTGGTGGGCGATGGGCCTTTGCGCCTGGAAATCGAGACTCGCGCTCGCAGCATGTCGGGAGTGGAGATTAGAGGACGAGTGAGTGATGCCGAGCGTGATGAGTGGTTGCACCGCGCGAAGATCGTGCTGTGCCCCGCCTTGGGGGGCGAAAGTTTTGGAATCGTGGTCGCCGAGGCGATGGCGGCGGGAGCGGCGGTGGTCGCGAGCGATATCGATGGTTACCGCCAGGTGGTCGGTGATGGCGCCGCCCTCGCCACTCCCGGTGCTGCAGATGACTGGGCGCGTCACATGAGCGTGTTGGCCACGGACGCCGGCCGAGTGAGTCGACTCGGAATGGCACGAGCGACGTCTTTCTCGCTGGGCAGCCTCGCGACTTTCTATCTCGAGCGCTTCGACCGGCTCGTGTCGTCGTTGCCCAAACGGTAACCTCGCTCTATGGCTCAAAATCGTTCGCGTCAACGCTCGACCCGCACGCCGGTCGTCGAGGCTCGTCTCGACCCCACGTGGCAGAGCCCTTACTCGGCGTCGCCTCACGAGGTCGCGGAAAATGAGGGCGCTCTCGCGGCATCGTTCCGCCCTCAGTATCTCGCGGGCATGACGTTGTCGGTGGGGGGAGTGGTCTTGCTGCTCGCGGCCGTGGCCCTCGGCATTCTCGGAATCATCGGGGCGGTGGCCCTTTTGGCCGGAATCCTCGTCTTGGCTAATCGTGCCATCACGATGACCAAGTGGCGTCGCGACTCGCTCTTGCTGGCAGACCGCATTCTGGGTGAATTCGAGCCAGTGGCCGATACTGCCCTTCGGCAACGAATTGGCACCATCACCGAGCGTTTGAGTGCCACTTTCGGGCTCGCCGATGTCAGTTGCTTCATCGTGAAGGATGCATCGGTCAATGCGACCTTTTTGCCTCTGGGCGATCCCGGACGTTGGGCCCTCATCGTGACGAGCGGGCTGCTCGACGAGATCGAACTCATTGACCTCGAGGGCGTTGTCGCACACGGCATGGCCCGCGTTCGGCTTCGGCTCACGGACCGACGCAGCGTCGCTGCCGTGTCTACCTTGAACCCTGACAAAGCGCGGGTTCTCGCCGGTCGCGACCAGGCATATCGTGCGGACGAAATCGCCGCGGCCGCAATCCGCTACCCCTTGGGCATTGCTCGCGCGTTGGAATTCTGTGGCCAGAATCCTGCCACCACTGGCTATTTCGTGAGCGCCACGTATTCGCAACAACGGTGGGTGTGGTTTGACCAATACGCCGACCGAGCGGAGAGCCCTCTGGGCGACCTCGACCGTGCTGATGTACGTGCTCGCGCCCTGCTGGAGTGGTGAGCGCGACAACTAGCCTGTGAGCCATGAGTAGCGCTCACATTGAAACTGGATCAGCTCGCGTTAAGCGGGGCCTCGCCGACATGTTGCGTGGGGGCGTCATTATGGATGTCGTCAACCCCGAACAGGCCAAGATTGCCGAAGATGCCGGCGCGGTCGCCGTGATGGCGCTTGAGCGCGTGCCCAGTGACATTCGTCGTGATGGCGGCGTGTCGCGTATGAGCGACCCGAAGATGATCAAGGAGATTCAGGCGACGGTGACCATCCCCGTTATGGCCAAGGCTCGCATTGGTCACTTCGCCGAAGCTCAAATCCTTCAGGCACTAGACGTGGACTACATCGACGAGTCGGAAGTCCTCACACCCGCCGACGAAGTGAATCACATCGACAAGTGGGCCTTCACTGTTCCCTTCGTGTGTGGCGCCACGAACCTCGGTGAGGCGCTTCGCCGCATTGGAGAAGGCGCGTGCATGATTCGATCAAAGGGCGAAGCGGGCACCGGCAACATTGTGGAAGCCGTGCGTCACTTGCGCACCATCAATATGGAAATTCGTCGCCTGCAAACAGCTGACGCGTCGGAGTTGTTTTCGCTGGCCAAAGACCTTCAGGCCCCTTTGCCGTTGGTGCAGGAAGTAGCTGAGCGCGGCGAACTACCGGTTCCGCTGTTTTGTGCTGGTGGCATCTCCACCCCCGCGGACGCGTCGCTGGTTTTACAGTTAGGCGCCCAGGCTGTCTTCGTCGGATCGGGCATCTTCAAGAGCGATGATCCCATTCGCATGGCAAACGCCATCGTCCAGGCCGCCACGCACTTTCGTGATGCCGCCAAGGTGGCAGAAGTGTCCACGGGACTGGGCGCCGCCATGAAGGGTTGGGAAACCTCCTCTCTTGAGCAGCGCCTCGCCGAGCGCGGCTGGTAAACGTGCGCGTCGGAGTTCTCGCCCTTCAGGGCGACGTGCGGGAACACCGCGCGTCTCTGGAGCGAGCGGGTGCTGAGGTAGTCGACGTTCGCACGCCGCGCGAGCTTGATCTCGTGGATGGACTGATTCTGCCGGGCGGCGAGTCAACCGCCATCGCAAAATTGCTGGACACGTCGGGCCTGCGCCTAGCGCTCGCGAGCCGATTGGCCTCCGGTATGGCAGCCTTCGGAACCTGCGCTGGTCTCATTGCCTTGTCATCGCATATTGAAGACGGTCGCGCGGATCAATGGTCTTTTGCGGCCCTCGACGTGACCGTCAAGCGAAATGGGTACGGTCGACAAATCGCGAGCTTTGAAACGCCCATTGACGTTCGTGACGTGGGGCACATGGTGGGCGTCTTCATACGAGCCCCTCGGATCATCGCCGCGGGTCCCGAGGTCCGTATTCTCGCGACCATTAATCGAGATGGCAGCGATGACCCCGTGGTGGTACGCCAAGGCAACGTGGTCGGGTGCTGTTTTCACCCCGAGCTCACCTCGGATATTCAGCTGCATCAGTACTTTTTGCAGATCGCGGCGGCTGCGGCGCAGTAAACAACGGTCTGCGCTCGCTCGCTACACTAAAACCGCCCCAGCGGGGCAGGAGGAACACATGTCCGGTCACTCTAAATGGGCAACAACAAAGCACCGTAAGGGTGCTCAGGACAAGGCTCGCGCCAAGTTGTTCGCCAAGCTCATTCGCCAAATTGAGGTCGCCGCCCGCGAAGGCGGTGGCGACATGGATTCGAATGCGTCCCTACGTACGGCCTTCCAAAAGGCTCGCGATGGATCGGTGCCCATTGACACCATCGAGCGCGCTATTAAGCGTGCGACGGGTGAGGCCGATGGCGTTCGCTACGAAGCAATTACGTACGAGGGTTACGCCCCCGGTGGCGTGGCCATCATCGTCGAAGTGCTGACGGACAACCGAAACCGTACGAGTGCCGAAGTTCGTAGCCTCTTTTCGAAGGGGGGCGGTGCTATCGCGGAGCCCGGCTCGGTGGCGTGGCAATTTGACCGCAAGGGTTCCATCGAGGTTCCCGGTTCGCTCTCAGAGGACGACCTTCTGGAGCAGGTTATGGAAGCCGGTGGCGAAAACCTCACCAGCAACGGAGAGAACTTTCTCATCACCACCGACCCCATGGAGACCGCGGCCGTGCGTGAAGCTCTCGAAGCGGCCGGCGTCAAGGTGCTCTCCAGCGACTTGATTTTGGTACCTCAGAATTTCATTCCCGTCACCGACGAGAACGACGCGAAGAAGATCTTGCGTCTGATTGAAGCGATCGATGATCAAGATGACGTACAGAACGTGTACGCCAACGTTGATATTCCGGACGACATCCTCGCCGCCTACGAGGGATAGCCCCGATCGCCACTACGCGACACGGTAATATCGAACATATGTTCGTCATTGGAATCGACCCGGGGCTCACGCGTTGCGGCTTTGCCGTGGTGCGCGGAGACGCTCGTTCCTCCCAGCTTTTACGGTTTGGAACGCTACGTACGGATGCCAAAGCGCCAGTAGAGGGTCGGCTCGGGGAACTGTGCCGTGACCTTGATTCTCTCTACGACGAATTTCCCGCTGAGGCCGTGGCGGTGGAAAAGGTTTTCTTCCAAAAGAACGCCCTGACTGCTCAAGGCGTCTCGCAGGCCAGCGGGCTCGCGGTGGGCTTGGCGGCCCGTCGAGGCATGCTCGTTCGCCAGTACACCTCGCAGGAAGCGAAACTCGCCGTGACCGGCTACGGGGCGGCAACCAAGATCCAGATGCAAGAGCGCGTCACCCAGCTGTGCGGTTTGGCATCTCGAATTGAACCAGCCGACGCCGCTGACGCGGTGGCGTTGGCTTTGACCCATCTCATTGTCGCCCACCGAGATCTTCGTTATCAGGCGGCACAGTGATTGGTTGGCTCAGCGGCGTGACGCGGCTCGTCGAGAAAAACGTGATTTTGATTGATGCGAACGGGGTGGGTTATGACGTCCACGTTCCTGCACCCCTCGCTCGTGACGCGCGAGTCGGCACGGCGATCAGTGTCTACGTCCACACGGCGGTGCGCGATGACGCCATCACCCTGTTCGGTTTCGGATCGGCAACGGAGCGTCAGATTTTTCGACTTCTCATCTCCTCGCCGGGAATCGGTCCCACGATCGGGCTCGCTTTTCTCTCCACGCTGTCACCGGCGGACATCACGGCGGCTATCGCAGCCGAGGACGTGAACGCGCTGACTGCCGTTCCGGGAATCGGGAAGAAGACGGCGAGCCGATTGATCCTGGAATTGTCGGGGTCTCTGCCAGACGCTTCAGGAGGATTCTCGCCAATTCGCTCGGATATTTCAGAGGCGCTGTCTGGATTGGGATACGCAGCGGCGGAGATTCGTGCTGTACTTGATGGCCTGGATTTGCCCGAGAACGAGGGTGATGCCCTGCGAGTGGCGTTGCGACAGTTGGGACGCCCATGAGTCGTCACGAGGAAGTGCCCAACGAAATGGTTTTCGCCACGGTGGACAGCAACGAGGTCTCCACCCTCAATGAGCTCCGCCCCAGCGACTTCGACTCATTCATTGGCCAGCGAGACGTATCCGATCACTTGAAAATTATGTTGCGAGCCGCTCGAGAGCGCGGCCACGTGGCCGACCACATTTTGTTGGCGGGTCCGCCAGGACTGGGGAAAACCTCCTTGGCCCACATTGTCTCGACGGAAATGCAGTCGCAATTGCGTGTGACCTCGGGTCCGGTGCTCACTCGCCCCGGCGATGCTGCCGCCATCTTGTCGGACTTGTCCGAAGGTGACGTTCTCTTCATAGACGAGATTCATCGCCTTCAACGTTCCGTTGAGGAAATGCTGTATCTGGCGATGGAAGATCGTCGCGTTGACGTGATGGTGGGCAGAGGGCCATCGGCTCGATCTATTCGAATCGACTTGCCGCCGTTTACGTTGGTCGGCGCCACCACCCGCACTGGATTGTTGGCGGGACCACTGCGGGATCGTTTTGGCTTCGTAGCTCGCCTGGACTTCTATGAAGTCGATGAATTGACTGCCATCGTGCGTCAATCCGCGGGCCGCCTCGGTGTTGCTATCGATGAAGGGGGAGCGCGAGAAGTGGCTCGTCGAAGTCGTGGCACCCCGAGAATTGCCAACCGATTGTTGCGTCGAGTGCGCGACGTCGCTCAGGTTCGTGGCTGGGATGGCCTCAACGAAGAGGGTGCCCGCGAAGCTCTCACGCTTTTTGGTGTGGATGAGGCGGGGCTCGACAAGGTCGACCGAGGGATTCTGGATTTATTGACAGGCCCTTTCGCTGGTCAACCCGTGGGGTTGACCACTTTGTCGCAGGCCGTGGGGGAGGAGCCCCAAACGCTGGAAGACGCCTACGAGCCCTACCTGTTGCGCCAAGGATTCATTCAGAGAACTCCTCGTGGACGTCTGGCGACCGCTGCTGCCTACCGCCACGTCGGGCGTGCCGTGCCCAACGCGGGGTTGTTCTAGTTCCCCCTAATTCGCGAGTAGGGTTGCCCTACAAATCATGGAGGATTCATGCTCGCTACCGCGGCCAAGTCAGGTTTCAACCCGACCATCTTGATCATCATCGTGTTGTACGCAGCCGTTTACTTCGGCTACCTCCGTCCGCGCCAGAAGAAGGCCCGTGCGGCCCGTACGCAGACTCAGAACTACAACGTAGGCGATCAGGTCACCACGATTGGTGGGCTCATCGGCACGGTGACCTTGATCAACGCTGACCTGGACCAGGTGAGCATTCGCGTGACCTCGGGCCAGGAACTGACTTTTATTAAGCGCGCCATTCAGGGCGTGTACACCCCGCCGACCATCGAACCGGTAGTCGACGAGGATGGCGGACAGGAGTCGAAGTGAGTACGGGAACACCTCGCAAACTGATTCTGAGCCTGGTGGCGACAGTCGTCTTGTCGCTCGGGGCCTTTGGGGCCACCGTGGCGGCTGGTTGGACGCCGAAGCTCGGCCTCGACCTCGCGGGTGGCCTGTCAGTGGTGTACAAACCAGTCCACAAGGCAACGCCGGTGGAACTCAAAGAAGTTACCAACATCTTGAGCAACCGAGTCAACGGGCTCGGAGTGTCCGGCGCCACCGTCAACCTTCAGGGTGGCACCGTGGTGGTGGCCGTTCCGGGTGTGAACGACGCTCGCCAAATTTTGGCCACCGTCGGACAAACCGCGCAGCTGCTGTTTCGCCCCGTGATGTGTGAGGCGTACAGCGCGAAGACCTACAAGCACGCGTGGGGATCGAAGATTCCCCAGTGTGGGTCGCAGTATCTGATGTCGCGCGCCAACCTCGGCGTCACGCCCTCGACCAGCGCCGCGGGCTTCACGTCCAACAACGTGTCGCCGGACCCGGCCTACACCGACTACGCGAGTACGCCACCGGAATACGACAACCCGAAGGGATACGTCATCTTGCCGGACGCCTCTGGCAGTGGCCTTCGTTACGTCCTCGGACCCGCAGAAATGACGGGTACGGCAATTGCGAGTTCAACGGCTCAGCTGACCCAGACAGGGCAATGGGTCGTTTCCTTCAAGACGACAGGTGCGGGCTCCGCATTGTGGGACAAGGTCGCGGGAGCGAACTTCCACCAGCTGCTGGCCATTGAACTCGACGGTCAAGTGCAGTCGGCGCCGATCATTTCCGCCTCGGACAATGTCTTCAACTCCTACGGCGGTACGGGTTCGATCTCCGGTAACTTCACTGAAGCGTCGGCGAAGCAATTGGCGCTAGTTATCAATTTCGGCGCTCTGCCCGTTCGCCTTACGCCCGAGTACGCCCAGTCAGTGTCACCGACCTTGGGTCACAGCTCACTCCTCGCGGGCCTCTGGGCCGGTGTTGCCGGTTTGATCCTGGTTCTTCTGTACACGCTGATTTACTATCGCGCGCTCGGTGCGGTGATCGTCGCTGGCTTGGGACTGACCGCCGGCGTGCTGTGGGCAATTATCTCGGCACTGGGCCATACCTCGCTGGCGCCAAGCTTCGACTTGGCTGGTGTGACCGGTTTGATTGTGTCAATCGGTATTACCGTCGACTCCTACATCGTGTACTTCGAACGCTTGAAGGATGAGGCGCGAGCCGGTCGTTCGGTTCGGTCGAGTGTTGACCGAGGCTTTAGGTCGGCATGGCGCACCGTGTTGGCCGCCGACCTCGTTAGCTTGCTGGCGGCAGTTTTGCTTTACATGATTGCGGTCGGCAGCGTCCGCGGATTCGCATTCTTCTTAGGTCTGTCGACCTTGCTCGACATTCTCATGACTTGGTTCTTTACTCGTCCGCTGGTGATGGTGCTGGGCCGTCGTAGTTCGAGTGACTCGAAGATGTCCATGGCAGCAGGCATGGGCGCAGGAGGTTCGAAATGAGCATCAGTTCCACATTCGGTCGCCTCTACCGCGGCGAAACGACCACCGACTTCGTCGGGCGTCGAAAGACGTGGTTTGCCGTCTCGGCGCTCATCATCCTGTTGGGAATTGTCTCGTTGGGTGTTCGTGGCCTGAATCTCGGCATTGACTTCAAGGGCGGCACCTACTGGGAGGCGACGTTCAGCGGGACGGCCCCCACGACGGCAACGATCAGCACGGCGGTCACGAACGCGGGATTGACAAATCCCACCATCTTCGTTCTGGGTGGCAAAACGATTCACGTGGAAGCCAATACGAACTCGTTCTCTGGGACACAGTTGCAGACCGTGGTGAACAAGGTGGTGGCGGCGCTGGAGAAAATAACCCACACTAAGAACGTGACGACCAACAGCATTGGCCCCACCTGGGGGAGCCAAGTGACAGGTCGCGCCCTGTGGGCTCTGCTCGCGTTCTTCTTTGCGGTCGTCATTTACATTTCGCTCCGTTTCGAACCGAAGATGGCTCTGGCCGCATTTATTGCCATGATTCACGACTTGCTCGTGACCGTCGGGGTCTACTCGATCTTCAACCTGCAGGTCACACCGGACACGGTGATCGCGATCTTGACGATTTTGGGCTACTCCCTCTACGACACGGTCGTGGTATTTGACCGCGTGCGTGACAACACGCACGGCATTTTGAAGGGTGGAAACCTCACCTATAGCGAAATGGTCAACCTCTCGATGAACCAGACCTTGGCGCGATCTATCAACACCTCATTAGTGGCCATCTTGCCGGTTCTCTCGGTGTTGTTGGTGGGTGCCGAAATCCTCGGCGCGACCACGCTGCAAAATTATGGCCTGGCCCTCTTTGTGGGTCTCGTGAGTGGTGCGTACTCCTCCATCTTCATTGCGTCACCGATTTTGGCGTGGCTCAAGGAGCGCGAGCCGCGCTTCAAGGACCTGGCGATTCGCCTCGGCAAGCAGGCAGACCGCGTGTCGTATTCGCCGTCGCAGGCTGCGGCTCTCATTGGCAGTGACGGCGGCTCCGCGCGTTCATCCGTCAAGAGCGGAGCGATTACTCCTCGGGGCCGTAAGCAGAAGCGCCGGTAAGTCGACGTGGCCGAAGTTAGGGAGTCTGCAACAGCTCTCTATGCGGGTCTCCTAGAGACCTGCCACCGTCAAGACGGCCACGACCTCGAACTGATTACGCGCGCGGCCGTGGCGGCGACTGCCGCCCACGACGGGCAGATTCGACGCACGGGCGAACCGTACATCACCCATCCCATTGCTGTCGCGCAGATTGTCGCAGACCTCGGGCTAGATGACATCACCATCGCCGGAGCCCTGCTGCACGACGCCGTAGAAGACACCTCGATGAGCCTCGAACTCGTGGCAGAACAGTTCGGGGAGCACGTCGCGACCGTCGTTGACGGGGTGACGAAGCTCGATGCTCTGCAGTTTGAGAGCAAGGAAGCCCAGCAGGCCGCCACCATCCGCAAGATGTTCATTGCCATGGCACAAGACTGGAGAGTCCTCCTGATCAAGCTGGCCGACCGCCTGCACAACATGCGCACCATTGCCGTGATGCCGGTAGCGAAGCAGCGTCGCATTGCTCAGGAAACCTTGGATGTCTACGCGCCACTCGCACACCGATTAGGGGTGCAAGCGGTGAAGAGCCAGTTGGAAGACCTGAGTTTCGCAACCGTGCACCCGAAGCGTTACGCCGAAATTGAGCAGATGGTTGCCACCCGTGCTCCCGAGCGTGAGGCCTACGTCATCGAGGTGGTGGACATCTTGACGGAGAAGCTGCGCTCCCTGTCTATCGAAGGAGACGTACGCGGTCGACCGAAGCATCTGTGGTCCATTTACGAAAAGATGGTCATCAACGGCAAGGAGTTCGATGAAATCTTTGACCTCGTCGGATTGCGGGTCGTCACCGAAGAGGAAAGAGATTGCTGGGCAGTTCTTGGCGCTATCCACGCCTTGTGGTCCCCGGTGCAGGGTCGCTTCAAGGACTACATCAACTCACCCAAGTTCAACATGTACCAATCACTGCACACCACGGTGGTCGGCCCGCGTGGCAAATTGGTCGAGATCCAGATCCGTACGAGCGAGATGCACCGACGTGCGGAATTCGGTATCGCCGCGCACTGGGGATACAAGGAAAACGCGACGTCGAAGGACATCGCGTGGATGCAGCGAATCGCCGATGTCTCGGATGAAGAAGAAGATCCGGTGGCCTTCCTCGAAGCGCTCAAGCTCGACCTCGGTCGTGATGAGGTCTATGTATTCACTCCCAAGGGTCGAGTGTTGCCGCTGGTGGCCGGTGCGACGCCTATCGACTTTGCGTACGCCGTCCACACGGAAGTGGGGCACAAGTGCGTGGGCGCCAAGGTCAATGGTCGATTAGTACCGCTCACCACCGTTTTGCATAGCGCCGACGTGGTTGAAATTCTCACCAACAAGTCGCCTGACGCGGGACCGTCTCGCGACTGGTTGGCCTTGGTTGCGTCGTCACGTGCGAAGTCGAAGATCCGACAGTGGTTCCAACGTGAACGTCGTGAAGATGCCATCGAGGCCGGTCACGACGAAATGACGAAGGCACTTCGTCGTGAAGGCCTTCCTATCGCCCCGACCTTTGCGTCCAGTACGTTGACGGATTTGGCCGCCACTTTGAATTTTGAGGACCTTGATGGACTGCTCATGGCCATCGGAGCGGGGCAAATTTCTGTCTCCGCGGTCGTCCAGCGCCTTCGACGCGAACTTGGCGGGGGAGCGGTGGAGCAGCTGCCCAGTACGGCGCATCGACCAACTCGCGTTGATCGCCGTCGCACGTCGGGTGTATTCGTGGAGGGTCTCGACGACGTCATGATCCACCTGGCGCGCTGCTGTTCGCCGGTGCCGGGCGACGAGATCATTGGGTTCGTTACCCAAGGTCGTGGTGTGTCGGTTCACCGTTCTGACTGTTCGAATGCGGCCAGCTTGTCGGGGCGCCTCGGCGACCGCGTCATCGATGTGGAGTGGGATGCCTCGGCGAAGGGGGCGTACCGTGTGTCCTTGGAAATCCGAGCCTTCGACCGGACCAATTTGCTGTTTGACGTTTCACGAGTGGTTGCCGATCATCACCTCAACATCATCTCGAGCCAATCTTCCACCTCGTCGGATCGAATTGTGCGAATGGTTTTTGAAGTCGAGCTCGCGGATCCGGGGCATTTGGCCAGCCTTCTCTCGGCATTACGTAGCGTGGATGGAGTTTTTGACGCCTATCGTGAACTCCCAGGAAGAAAGGTGCGATCGTGAGCAAGGAACTGTCATCACCCAACGGCACACATGACGTTCTGCCGCCTCAATCGCGACGTTGGGAATTTCTGATTGGCACCTTCTCCGAGCTCGCGCGGCGCGGGGGTTTTGGCCTCATTGTCCAGCCCCTCTTCGAAGACGTGGCGGTGTTCAATAGGGGAATTGGTGAAGGCAGCGAAGTGGCGCGTAAAGAGATGTACGTCTTTACCGACCGTGGAGATCGTACATTTGCCCTCCGACCGGAAGGTACCGCGCCAGTCGCTCGTGCTTACGTGCAGCACCACCCCACGCCACCGTGGAAGGTCTGGTACGCGACGCCCGCCTTTCGCTATGAACGACCCCAGGCCGGCCGGTATCGCCAGCACCACCAACTCGGTGTTGAAGTCCTCGGCACCGATGACCCCCTCGCCGACGCGGAAGTGATTGCCCTCGCGCACGACTTTTACACCGCTATCGGTCTCTCAAACTTTTCCCTTCTGCTCAATTCGATGGGAGACCGAGAGTGTCGTCCTGCGTTTGTTGACACCTTGCGTGGCCACTTACAGTCACGCGTTGCCGATTTGTGCCCCGAGCATGTGGCGACGGCGTCGGAGAATCCGCTGCGAGTCATTGACTGCAAGAAACCACAGTGTCGGGAAGTGATTAGTCAGGGTCCCGTCCTCGATGATCACCTCTGTGAGGCGTGTCGCGACCACTTTGGGGCCGTTGGCGATGCCCTTGACGCGATGGGGATTTCTTGGATTCGCCAGCACACCTTGGTGCGGGGCTTCGATTACTACAACCGAACGACATTCGAATTCGTGTCGCACGCCCTTGATGGAGCACAAAATGCCATCGGTGGAGGCGGACGCTACGACCAGTTAGTGGAAGATTTGGGCGGTGATCCAACTAGCGGGATTGGATTCGGGTCCGGTATCGAGCGTCTGCTGCTGGCACGTGTCGCCGAGGGTATCTCGGATGACGGGTTGGACGATGTGCGCGGCCTTGATGCGTTCGTCATTGACACCACTCGCGATGTTCGCGTCACGTCGCTCATCTCCTCCTTACGTCATGCGGGACTCGCGATTGATCGGGCGTACGACAGCAAATCGATGCGTTCGCAATTCAAAGTGGCGGACCGTTCGGGCGCGGCCATTGCCCTCATCATTGGTCCGACCGAGCTGGAGAAGAACGCCGTCACGATGCGCTGGTTACGAAATGACAATGACATGGAGCCGGTCTCGGTAGCGTGGGATGACGTGGCACGGACGCTGAAGCGCTGGCGAGGAAAGTAGTTATGGCTGACATCTTTGAAAAGACGAGCATGCGCGACATGCTGTGTGGTTCCGTCGATGAGACCCTGGTGGGGACGTCGGTGACAGTGTGCGGGTGGGTGGCGCGTCGCCGCGAACACGGAGAGCACCTCGCTTTTGTCGACTTGCGCGACCGCTCGGGTGTCGTGCAAGTGGTCGTTGATGGCTCTGTCGATGTGCGATCTGAGTACGTCATCAAGGTCACTGGCACCGTTACTGCTCGCCCAGAAGGAACGGTCAACGCGGCTTTGCCGACAGGCAAAGTGGAGATCACGAACTGCACCGTAGAAATTCTGAATGCGGCCGAGGCTCCGCCGTTCCAGTTGGACGATCGCAACGACATTGACGAACAAGTGCGATTGAAGTATCGCTATTTGGACCTTCGTCGTTCGCAGATGCAAAACAATCTTCGCCTTCGCGCGAAGGTGTTACGAGCGGTTCGTGCTGCCATGGATCGTCAGGGATTTTGTGAAATCGAGACCCCGTTGTTGTGGGCGCCGACTCCGGAAGGTGCCCGAGAGTTCGTTGTACCTAGCCGTCTTCACCCAGGTGACTTCTACGTCCTTCCCCAATCGCCACAGATTGCGAAACAGCTGACGATGGTGGGTGGATTTGACCGTTACTACCAGGTTGCACGATGTCTACGTGATGAGGACCTTCGTGCCGACCGCCAGTTTGAGTTCACACAATTGGACATTGAAGCCAGTTTCGTAACGCAAGACGACGTCATGCGCTTCATCTCTGAAGCCGTGCTCGACGCTGCTGAAGCAGCGACGGGAGAACGTCCGTCGACCATTGAATCCATGACCTGGACCGATGCCCAAGACCGCTACGGCGTTGACAAGCCTGACCTGCGCTTCGGAATGACATTGCAGAACGTGTCGGCCGCGTTTGCCGGTACGGACGTTAAGGCGTTCTCGGCTCCGTGCGTGAAGGCCATTCGTGTTCGCGGTGGTGCCGATTTCACACGTTCGCGACTCGACGCGTTAACGGAGCAGGCAAAGGGCCTCGGGGCGAAGGGCTTAGCGTGGTTCCGAGTCACGACTGACGGACTCGATTCCCCATTGGAGCGATTCCTGAGCGATGCCGAAAAGCTAGCAATTCGTGCCGTTGATGGTGCCGAGATCGGCGACTTGATTTTGATGGTGGCCGACGATTTCGCAACCGCCTCGAAGGTATTGGGTCAGATTCGTCTCGCCATCGGTGCTCCACCGGTGTCGCAAGGCCCACACCGCTATGTGTGGGTCACCGAGTTCCCGATGTTCGAAGGTTTGGACGAAGACGGCAACCCCATGGCCGCTCACCACCCCTTTACGATGCCGCACCCTGACGACTTCGATCTCATGGAAACTGATCCGCTGAAAGTGCGTTCGCAGGCTTACGATCTGGTGCTGAACGGATGGGAGCTGGGTTCTGGCTCTGTTCGTATCCACCGCAGCGACATTCAGGCTCGAGTGTTTCGTTCGCTGGGTATCTCCGACGAGGAGGCAGAGAACCGATTTGGTTTCCTGCTGGGTGCGTTCCGTTACGGTGCCCCTCCGCACGCGGGATTTGCCTTCGGAGTAGACCGACTCGTTGCCATCTTCGCGGGCGAAGAGAATATCCGCGAAGTCATCGCCTTCCCGAAGACGCAGTCAGGATCCGACTTGATGACCGGTGCGCCTAAGCAGATCACGGAACGTCAGATTCGCGACCTTCGGATCAAGATCCAGCCCAAGGCGTAGTGTCCTCGCTCTTCGATGCGGCGGGTGACGAGCGGCGAGCCGCGTCGGCACCTCTGGCGCATCGATTGCGTCCTCGTTCGCTCGACGACGTAGTTGGCCAACAGCACTTAGTGGGTCCTGAGGGCCCGCTACGCAAGATGGCTCAGTCAGGACGTCTCACGTCGTTTATCTTGTACGGCCCGCCGGGGACAGGAAAGACGTCCATTGCTCGATTGATTGCCGACATCGCGGGCTACGAATTGGTTGAGTTGTCGGCGGTGTCGAGCGGCGTGAAAGACGTTCGCGAGGTACTTGATCGTGCACGACGAATTCTCGGTGAGGGTGGACGTCGAACCTGCCTCTTCATCGACGAGGTTCACCGTTTCAACAAGGCGCAGCAGGATTTGCTGCTGCCGGCGACCGAGAATGGACTCGTCGCGCTCATCGGCGCAACCACAGAGAATCCCTTCTTCGAGGTCAATGCTGCTTTGCTCAGCCGCTCCACCTTGTGGCGGTTGCACGAGCTCAGCACTGACGATTTGGCCGCCATCGCCATCCGAGGTGCCGGTGAGGCCGGCGTCGCACTCAGTGCCGATGCCGTCAGCCTTCTGGTGGCGGGTTCATCCGGTGATGCTCGGAACCTTCTCACCACTTTGGATGTCGCGAGGTCGCTCACCTCGGGAAATATTGAGCGAGAACACGTTGCGCTCGCTCGGGACGGACGTCATCTCCGGCAGTCGTCCGACACGCACTACGACCAAGTCAGCGCCTTCATCAAGTCCATGCGGGGCTCCGACCCCGATGCCGCGGTGTACTGGCTCGTGGCTCTTCTCGAATCCGGAGAAAGCCCTCGTTTTCTCGCTCGTCGCATGGTCATTTTTGCCAGTGAAGACATTGGGATGGCCGATCCGCTGGGCTTGTTGACGGCTGAAGCCGCGGCGCGGGCAGTGGAGTTCGTGGGCATGCCTGAAGCCAGCCTTACCTTGGTTCACTGCGCGCTGACCTTGGCACTCATGGAAAAGAGCAACTCAGCAACCGAGGCGCTGGGGCGGGCGCGAGAGCAATTGTCACGTGGCTCCTCGACCGAACCACCACCGGCACTTCGCGACGCTCATTATGCCGGTGCCAGCACTTTGGGACATGGTGACGACTATCGCTACCCTCACGATTTTCAAAATGGCTGGGTGGCGCAGCAGTACCTGCCCGATGGCGTGACGGCGGGCGATGTCTACCAGGCCGTGAGCCGAGGGCGAGAGGCATTTTTGCTGGAACAGTGGCGACGACGACGAGGTAACGCGGAATCTGACGCGTTGACGCCGTTAGAGTAACGCCATGGAAGCCGCTCAGCTCCGACAAACGTTTCTCAACTATTTTGCCGACCGCGGGCACCACCTGCAGCCCTCGGCGAGCCTGATTCCCCAAGATCCAGGTTTGCTTTTTACGATCGCCGGAATGGTGCCATTCAAGCCGTATTTCATCGGCGAAGAAGTTGCCCCCTTTCCTCGTGCGGTCTCCATCCAGAAGTGCTTTCGTGCCCCTGATATCGACCAGATTGGGACGACGGCTCGCCATTTGACCTTCTTCGAAATGATGGGCAACTTCAGTTTTGGCGATTACTTCAAGGAAGATGCCATCAAATTCGCGTGGGGCCTGATCACGGAGGGCCTCGGCTTGGACCCCGAACGCTTATGGGTCACCGTTCACACATCAGATACTGACGCCGCGGGCATGTGGCGCGACATCGCGGGTGTACCGGCAGACCGCATCCAGCGTCTCGACGAGGACAATTTCTGGGCAATGGGTGATACCGGTCCCTGTGGCCCGTGCTCGGAGATTTTCTATGACAAGGGTCCACAGTTCGGTGCTGATGGCGGACCGGCATTTGGTGGCGACGATCGTTTCGTGGAGTTCTGGAACTTGGTATTCATGGAGTTCAATCGCTCGGGCGATGGTCTCCTGGAATTGCCACGAAAAAATATTGACACCGGCTCAGGGTTTGAAAGACTCTTGGCGATTTTGAACAATGAAGAGTCGGTATTCGCCACCGACCTGTTCGCACCTCTGATCGACACCGCTCAAGGCATCGTCGGCACCAGTCTCGGCCGCGACACGGCGACGGACATTTCCATCCGTCGCATTGCCGAACATGGTCGCGCCATGACAATGCTCGTGGGCGACGGAGTGTTGCCATCTAATGAGGGCCGGGGTTACGTCTTGCGCCGTATCATTCGTCGTGCCATTTTGGCGGCTCGCCGTAATGGGAATGAGGGAGCAATTACCGCAGCGCTCGTGGCGGCCACTATCGACAAGATGGGCGATGCGTACCCCAACCTGGTGAAAGATCGCGCACTGATTGAGTCGACGCTGCAACGTGAAGAGGAATCATTCGGTCGCACCTTGCGTGCCGGCCTGACCTTGCTCACTGATGCGTTGGAGACGTCGCGCGAGAGCGGTGCTGACACGCTGAGCGGTGAGACCGCATTTCGTCTCCATGACACCCACGGGTTCCCTATTGAACTGACTACTGAGGTGGTGGCCGAATCTGGCCTGACGGTTGACATTGAGGGTTTCAACGTCGCCATGGCCGCTCAGCGTGAGCGAGCTCGTGCATCGCAGCGCGTGGTGCGACGTGGTGAAGAAGTTGAATATCGCGCCATCATCGAAGAGGCGGGTCTGACGCATTTTGTCGGACGCGACGCCAGCCGGTACAGCACGCAAAGCACGGTGGTGGCAGTTCTGGATGCCGATGATGGAACGAGTGAGGTGTTCCTGGATTCGACGCCCTTCTACGCCGAAGGTGGCGGTCAGGTGGGTGACACGGGCGTGATCGTGACCGAATCAGGACGTCTTGATGTCCGCGACACGGTCAACGTGGGTGGCGGGCTCTTCGTTCATCGCGGTGTTATCGACGGTGCGATCGTGTCGGGTCAGCTTGCCACTGCGACGATCGATGGCGAGCGACGAGAATCAATTCGCCGTCACCACACTGCCACGCACCTCTTGCATGCCGCACTTCGCTCGGTGCTGGGTGACCACGTCCGCCAACAGGGTTCGTTGGTGGCGGCAGAGCGCTTGCGTTTCGACTTTTCTCACGGGGGAGCGATTGCCATCGAGGAACTTGATGCCGTCACCACCGAGGTCAACCGACACCTGTGGCGCGACGAAGACGTCGAGACGGTAGATGCCACCCGTCAAGAGGCTGAACAAATGGGGGCTATTGCCTTCTTCGGCGACAAGTACGGTGACCGAGTTCGCGTCGTGCGCGCAGGTTCCTCGTCGCTTGAGTTCTGCGGCGGCACACACGTGGGCTCTCTCGGAGAAATTGGACAAGTGCAGGTTTTGTCTGAAGGATCGATAGGCAGCAACACGAGACGTATCGAGGCGGTGAGTGGTTCGGTGGCATGGCGACGCACCATGGACATGGAAGCCACATTGCGACGGATGAGCGACATTTTGAAGTCGGCGAGCGATGACGTGGTTGGCGCACTCGAACGATCACTCGAGAAGCAGCGCGAACTCGAAAAGGAGCTGACCGCCCTTCGTCAGGGGGCGCTCAGTCAATTGGCCGGTGACTTGCGTGAGCGCGCTCACGACGGAGTTCTGACTGCCCGGGTGGATGGCTATTCCGGCGACGATATTCGGACCTTGGCCCTTGACCTCAAGGCGCTGGGTGTTCCCCGCGTCTGCCTCGCGAGCGCCTTGCCTGACGGCAAGGTGGCGGTGGTGGTGGCTAGCGCCGAGGGCGTGTCGGCGGTGGATGTCGTCAAAGAAATTGCTTCGTTGGTGAAAGGTGGCGGCGGCGGATCGCCGCAGCTCGCCACCGCAGGAGGCCGAGACGCAACCGGCATCGACGATCTACTGCGCCTTGCCGGAGAGCGCCTGCGCTGACGTTGGGACGAGTTGCTGCCCTCGATCCGGGAACAAGGCGAATCGGCGTCGCCGTGAGTGATTCCCAGAGAACCTTTGCATTTCCTCGTGACGCCTGGGCCGCGGAGGGCGACATTGAGTCACTGGCACGAAATTTGGTGGACGAGGAAAACATCGACATCATTGTCATTGGTCGCCCCGTGTCGCTGACGGGACGAGAAACTGCCAGCACGTCCGAAGCTGATGAGTTGGCAGCGCGAATTTCGTTCGCGGTGACGATTCCGGTGGAGCGGATTGATGAGAGACTCACGACTGTGACGGCGAGCCAGCAACTTCGCCAATCAGGCTTCTCGGGGAGCGAGCAGCGCCGACGTGTTGATTCTGCCGCGGCATGCGTCATTCTTGAAGCCTGGCTGGAGGCGCATCAGTGATTCGCAAGTTCGTGATCGCGCTGGCTGTCGTGTTCGTGCTGGCGTCCGGCTGGATGTGGAATAGCGTGAGCCCCTTCACCGGGCCCGGAAAGCCGGTGGTGGTCACGGTGAATACCGGAGACTCGATGAGCACCATTATTGGGAAATTCGAACAGGCCGGCGTCATCAGTAATGCATTTATTTTTCACGCCATGTGCTCGACCCTCGGTTGCCCGACGGTGTTTCCCGGCTCCTATGAGATTGCGGCTCATTCCAGCTATTTTGCATTGGAACACTTGCTCGCTCATGGTCCCAATGTCGATGCCATAGAGGTGCGAGCTGGGATGACCGTGGCGGAAGTGGCAAACCATCTTGCAGCGTTTCGAGGGGCCAGCTTTGCGAGCGAGTTCCGAGCGCGCCTGCGAGAACTCTCCGTTCCCGGAGTGGCCTCAACCTCGGCGGAGGGCTTGCTGGGAACGGGTTCGTACATTGTGACACCCGCCTCGACACCCGCCGAAATCGCCCAGACGATGCATGACGCCTTCATCAGCACCTTGGCATCCGTGGGCATGAGTGGTGTGACAACGAAGTGGCGTTCGCACGGTCTCAGCGCGTACCAGATAATCATCGCCGCATCGATTGTTGAAAAAGAGGGCTACTACCTCAGCAATATGCCCAAGGTGGCGAGGGTCATCCTCAATCGCCTTGCCACACATAGCTCCTTGCAGATGGATTCGACGATCTTGTACGCCCTCGGGCGAGATGGTGGTCGCGTGACCACCGCGATGTTGCGCATTCCCTCGCCGTACAACACCTACCTACACGCTGGCTTGACCCCGACTCCGACGTGCGTTCCATCTGCAGCGGCGCTGCGTGCGATGTTGAATCCACCGGCGGGAACGTGGCGGTATTTCGTGGTGATCAACCAACAGGGTGATGAAGCATTCTCCACGACCTACGCAGGTCAACTGGCCAATGAGCGCCTCGCGCGTTCGCGAGGGCTGTAGCCATGTGGCATGTCGGAGTCGCGGGCGATCCAGTAGCCCACTCTCTGAGCCCGGTAATCCAGCAACGTGCTCTTGACCACTTGGGACTCGAAGGATATGCGACGCGGCTCCTGGCCACGTCGATTGATGACGTCGCCAGCTTTCTGTCTGGGTCCGGCTCTCGGGCGCTCAGCATTACCACTCCTCTAAAAGAAGAAGTTCTGTCATTATGCGATGAGATAGATGGGCCGTCACGCATCGCGGGGGCAGTGAATTCCCTTGTGAGCCGAGGCGGCAGAGTTCTGGGTAGAAATGTTGACGGTGAAGGTTTGGTTCAGGCACTAGAGGCCGTGACCCGTCGAAAGGTCCCAGGGGTACGAGTCCTTGTCCTCGGTGGGGGAGGGGCGGCACGTAGTTGTGTTGCGGCGCTGCTCGCTCATGATGCGGAAGTCACCGTTGCCACTCGCCGGCCCTTGGAAATGTCCGAGTGGAACCGTGGTGCCCAGTTGACTACCGAGATGTGCGTTTCTGCCACCACCGACTGGGTCATCAACGCGACAAGCTCCACTCTTAAAGGTGAAGGGGTCGAGTTCTCGGCGCTGGAGCCCGAACATGCCCTCGCCGTTGACCTCTCGTATGGTCGTTCCTCGCTTTTTCTTGACGAGTGCGCAGCGAGGGGTTGGACCACCGTCGACGGATTGCCCATGTTGTATTTCCAGGCCAAGCTGCAATTGGAATGGTGGTTCGACCGAGAGATCGACATTGACGTCTTAGGCTGGCAACCATGAAATGGGGATCCGCGCGTTCACTCGACAGGCCATCAGAGGCCATCGACCGCCCTCTTTTTATCGCGATGGTGACGCTCGCGCTCTTCGGAGCCCTCATGAGCTACTCCGCAACTCGCCAACTGCTGATCAATGCGGGAGATAATCCTCAGTATTACTTCAAGCGACAGTTGACGTGGGCAGTAGTGGGCATCGTGGTGATGTTCCTGGTGTCGCGTTTGGACTTTCGAAAATTCGAAATGGTGTCGACGCCTCTGTACATCGCGGTCATTTTGGCGCTTGCGGGTGTGCTCGCCGTCGGCAGCTCGTCGCTGGGCGCACAGCGTTGGTACAACCTTGGATTTATGCAGGTGCAGCCCTCGGAGTTTTCCGTCTTGGCGGTGATCTTGGCGGTGTCGACCTACTGCGCGCGCCGGCCAGAAGGCCTCACGATGTATGACGTGCGGCGCATCTTGACGATGGCAGCCGTGCCCATCCTGTTGATCTTGGCACAACCGGATCTCGGAACATCAATCTTGATGATTTTGACCGTGGCGGTCATCCTCATGGTTGCTGGTGTGCCCCCTCGGTTCATGGCCGTTCTGGGTGCAGGGGGAGTTGCGTCCCTTGCCGTGTTCATCTTTGTGGGTCTTCTTCACCCCTATCAAGTCGCTCGACTCACGAGCTTCGTGAATCAGAACTACAACGGGACTGATCCCGACATCCTGAAGCTCCTCTACCAGGTGGCTCACTCGAAGAATGCCATTGGCGCGGGAGGGTTCTCGGGTGCTGGCCTCTTTGGTGGACTCCAGACAACGTTGGGTTTCGTTCCCGAAAGCAAGACGGACTTCATTTTTGCGGTGGTCGGCGAACAGATGGGATTACTCGGGACGACCGCCTTGGTCGCCCTGCTGTCGTTTATCGCGTATCGGATGTTTCGTATCAGCCGGGAGTCGCATGATGCCCTGGGCCGGTTCATTGCGATGGGCGCCTACGTCTTTTTCGCCTTCAGTTGCTTCCAAAACATTGGAATGACGCTGGGGATCATGCCAGTCACGGGCATTCCTTTGCCGATGATCAGCTACGGCGGGTCCTCAGCGGTCGTATTCGCCCTGGCGGGAGGGGCCGTGCTGTCTATCTCCAAGCGAGTTAAATAGAAGCCATGACAGAAGCCATCGAGTCGTATGCGGCATTTTCGCCGATGGAAGTCACCGGTATCCATTTTGATCTTCCGGACGTGTCGCCAGTGGTGTACCTCACGGAAACTGATGCGCCGTATCGCCCACTGGCGCTGCACATGGCGCTTCCGGACGCAAACTCTATTGCCTATGCGTGGCGTAATCTCGAGGCCCCTCGACCTAATGCCCATGACGTTGCAACCAGCGTTCTGCAGAATCTGCGAGCGGATCTAATCTGCGTGCGGATCTTCGACTACTCCAATGGCGTCTATTTTGCCGAGGTCGACGTGATGGGAGCGCAAGGACGCTTCAGCATTCCATGCCGTCCTTCCGATGGCGTCGCCTTGGCTCTTCGTCAAACAGTCCCCGCACCCATATTGGTGGCCGAGGACTTGCTGGAGCCGCTCGATTAATCGAAGCTGAGCAGTGTGATCTCGCCGCCGAGACGAGGTGCTTCGGATTCATCACTTAGTCGTGTCAATAGGGCGAGGACCAGGTAGTTCGCTACCAAGGAACTACCGCCGTAGGCCACGAAGGGGACGGTAATTCCCGTGAGAGGCAGCAGGCGGAACACACCGGTGGCGATCACGAAGGTTTGGTAACCCAAGGTGGCGCCCAAGCTGAGCGCGACCAGTCGGGAGAAGTCCGACGTACCCTTTTGGGCGGTACGAAGAGCGATACCCACAATCACCAGACTTGCGAGAAACAAAAAGAGAAGTCCTATCCAGCCCAGTTCCTCACCGATGGCCGACAAAATCATGTCGCTGGTGACTTCGGTGCCCCACCGACCAGTTTTACCCAAGCCCATGCCCGTACCGGTCAATCCGCCCGAGGCAATGGCGAACCATCCCTCAAGGATTTGCCGCCCTCCGTGCGCGTATGCCCACGAGGACCACGGGTTGAGCCACACATTGATGCGTTGGTGGACTTGATAGAAGAGCTTGCTTCCCACCACGCCACCGATAACAAAGAGGGCTAAGCCGCTGATCACGTATGAGGTCTTGCCAGTTGTCACCCAGAGCATTGTCATGAACAACATGAAGAGCAAGATTGCGAAACCGATGTCGTTTTCTCCGCCGAGGACCAGAATGGCGAAAGTCCACGTTGCCAAAATGGGAGCGATGACGGCGGGACTCACTATGGGCCGACCGAGGAATTGTCGGGTCGGAACGGTGAGCAGTTCCTTGTTGGCCGCGAAATACGAGGCAAAGAAGATTCCTAAGAGAATCTTGGCAAACTCCACTGGCTGAAAGGACACTGGTCCAACGCCCACCCACAATCGAGCGCCACCCACTTTGTGGCCAATTCCCGGCACCAGGGGAAGCAGGATCAAAGTGATAGCGCCGAGCAGCGTCAGGTACCGGTAGCGGTCCAATTCGCGAATGCGGGGTAAGAATTTGAGAACCGCCATGTAGGCCAACGCCGCCGCCACGAAACTGTACGCCTGGTACTGCGCCCGGGCGGGGTTCCAACGTGCGATCTCGAGCATGCCCACTCCGTTTAAGAACAGAGCGGCGGGAAGTAAGAGTTGCGAGGAGTGGGGAGCCCAGCGAGAAGTGGCCCAGGTGAGCACCAGCGATGCCAGCAGCGCGGGGCCGGCGAACTCGAGGAACGCGGATCCCAACGTGCCATGAGTGGCAAGGCACGACAGTCCGTAGAGAGAGTCAATGATGACGTTAACGAAGAGGACCATTGACAGGCGCGTGAACACACTGCGTCGTTTAGATGAAACTTCGTTCGTAGAGGCAGAAAAGCCTGTGAGGGACACGTCCAGAGCGTACTGGCGAGGTCTAGAGTTCGGTAGGCATTTAGGACCCTTATGACAACAACCCCCCTCGCTTACGGACCCGACAGATTCTCAAACCGTGAAATGTCACGGCTGGAATTTGGAGCTCGGCTGCTTGACCTCGCGGACGATCGCTCTCTTGCCATCTTGGACCGCTGCAAGTTCGCCGCCATCTTTGCGGAGATGCTCGACGAGTTCTTCCAAGTGCGAGTGGTGAGCCTGGAGGACAAGATTGCCGCGGGTATCGAATCGCCCTCACTGGACGGCATGCGTCCCAAGGATCAACTTCGAGCCATTAGAGATCGCGTGTCCCAGCTCAGCGAACGTTTGGATCGGATATTCCTCGATGAACTCGTGCCGGAGTTGGCCGAAAATGGAGTGAACCTGGTCGCCTACGACACGTTGACGGATGAACAGCGTCACTGGGTGTCGAATTACTTTGATGAACTGATCTATCCGGTGTTGACACCGCTATCCGTTGACCCGGGGCACCCTTTCCCCATGATTTCAAATTTGTCGTTGAATCTGGCTACGACGGTACGTGACTCCGATAACGGTGATGAGCGCCAAGCTCGAGTCAAGGTACCGTCCACGCTGCCACGCTTTGTCGCTATTGCGGGTGGAACGACGTTCGTGCGACTCGAAGAAGTCATTTCGGCCCACGTCGGGAGCCTCTTTCCGGGAATGGATGTGGGGCGAACTGACATTTTCCGCGTAACGCGTAACGCTGACTTATCCGTCGAGGAGGATGAAGCAGACGACCTCCTGGTGGCCCTCGAGGTCGAGTTGCGCCGCCGACGCTTCGGTCGCGCCCTGCGCGTCGAAATCGAGTCCACGATGGACCCTGACTTCTTGTCCCTCCTCCTCGGCCAACTCGATTTGGAGACGTCGCGGGTGTATTCGTTAAATGCACCGCTCGGCCTCGGAGACTTGTGGCAGCTCTATTCACTCGATCGTCCGGATTTGAAGTCGGCAGGCTGGTCGCCCCTCACGCCACCTCGGTTGGCGGGAGATGAGGGAATCAGAGACATTTTTGGGGTTATTCGCGAAGGAGATGTTCTCCTGCATCACCCGTACGAATCGTTCTCTGACTCAGTGGAGATGTTCATTCAACAAGCCGCCGCCGATCCCCAAGTGGTGGGCATAAAGCAAACCCTGTATCGCACCTCTGGTGATTCACCGATTGTGAAGAGTCTCATCGCCGCAGCCGAGGCGGGTAAGCAAGTTGCGGCGCTCGTCGAGTTGAAAGCTCGCTTCGATGAAGCGGCCAATATCGAATGGGCCAAGGCGTTGGAAGAGTCCGGCGTGCACGTCGTCTACGGCGTTATGGGTTTCAAGACCCACTCTAAGACCGCGCTGGTGCTTCGACGAGAGGGCGATCAGATCCGCCGCTATGTCCACATCGGTACGGGAAACTACAACTCGAAGACCGCGCGGATTTACGAAGATTTCGGGCTTCTCACATGCGATGAGGACATCACGCGCGATGTGGCCGACCTGTTTAACTTCCTGACGGGTTTTTCTAAACACGCTCACTATTCGCGCATTTTGGTGTCGCCCGTGTCGGTCCGACAAGGAATATTGGAACGCATCTCGCGACAGGCTGCTCGAGGGCCAGAAGGCCTCATCGAGATGAAGGTGAACGGCCTTACCGACCCCACCATTATTGATGCGCTGTACCAGGCATCTCAGGCGGGTACGCCCGTTCGATTGGTGGTGCGCACTTTGTGTTGCCTCCGCCCAGGTGTCGAAGGGTTGTCGGAAAACATTACGGTTCGATCAATCGTGGGTGAATTCCTTGAGCATTCTCGTATCTACTCCTTCGGACACCCGCAAGCGACGGATTATGAGCTCTTTATTGGTTCAGCGGATTTGATGGAGCGAAATTTGGATCGCCGTATTGAGGTGCTCGTTCCGTTGCAAGACATCGCTCTTCGCGAGTCGGTCACCAGTGCCTTGGCTCTCTCGCTCGCTGACGACACCAGTGCGTGGGCTTTGGGGTCAGATCGTCGCTGGCGAAAAGTTGAGCCCGTGGATGGTGTATCCGTGCAGCAAATTCTGCGGGACCGCGCGATACGTGAGGCTAACGCTCTCACTCACTAGCTTGAGTCTTGCCGCTCCACCGCAAAGTGAGGTAGGAAATCCCGCCCAGCGGAATGGGGAGCCAAAAGTTGATCAATCGGTAGAGCAAGACCGCCAAGATCGCCGGGGCGTGCGGGACGCCGAAGCCCACAATGGTCGGGATAAGGACACCTTCGACTACTCCGAGACCGCCGGGCGTAAAGGGGAGTACGGCCAAGATATTGGCGAGTCCGTACGCGACGAACAGGTCGATAGGGCTGATGGGATAACCGAAAGCCCACAGGAAGGTCCAGAGGCTCGCGGCATCAAGCAACCAGTTGGCCGCGGCCCAGATCAGCGATGCGGTCAAGATTTTACGAGTGCGCAGCAGCATGTTGATTCGTTCGGCGACGGATTCGAGCATGGTGGTAATGCGATCTGGATCGAGTCGAGGAATGCGCCCGAGAGTGCGTCGAAGAACAGTTTCTGCGTATTTTTGCCCACGAGTCAGCAAGATGACGATGCCAAAAAAGATCAGTAGAAGAAAGACACCGGCAAGTGCCGCGAAGCCGTAGGCCGGGTTAAAGCCTCGTAGTGGGATGGAGACCACGAGCGCCACCCAAAAGATGACGTTGAGGACGACGGCAGAACCTGACCCCTGAACGGCCAGACCAAATCCGTTAGTCGAAGCCGGAACGCCCAGATTTGAGTACAACCGATAGTTCAATGCGCCCGCTGTGGCCGTGCCGCCGGGCAGGATGTGGCCCAAAGCCAAGCTCGAAAGGTTGACGCGAAGAATGTCTCGACGACGCGGGGAGTGTGGCGTGAGGACAACCTTGGTCAGTTCCGCATACGCCCAAATCGAGAAAATCTCAAGAAAAATCGCCAGTCCGGCCAAGAAAGGATTGATGTGCACCAGTACGCGTAGGGACTTGCTCGCCGTAGTGAGCTGGGGGACCACGAAATATTCGAAAATGAAAAAGACGAGCCCCACGCTGAGTATGAAACGCAGTTCCTTGGGAATGATGCGTCGTTTCGGGGTCTGAGAGGTCATCATCATCCTGTTCTTATTGGATTCTACGGAATCTCATCCGCACCCGTCATCGTGCGGGTTAACCTTATGCCGTGAAGGTTCTGGTTGTTCTGCCGACGTATAACGAAATCGGCAATATCGAAAAGATGTTACGAACGCTTCGCAACGTCACCCCGACAAGCGACATTTTGGTAGTCGATGATGGTTCGCCGGATGGCACGGCCGATGTTGCCGACAAGGTGGCGGAGGAAGTCGGGGGCATTTTGGTTCTTCGTCGTGCCGGCAAGGGTGGGCTTGGCTCTGCCTATCGAGCGGGTTTCGCCTGGGGGCTAGAACGTGACTACGACGCTCTCGTCGAAATCGATTGCGATTTTTCTCATGACCCTGCGGCATTGCCGGGGTTAATCGACACTGCCCACGACTTCGGCCTAGTGATCGGCTCGCGTTACGTGCCGGGTGGCGCCATCCCCTCATGGTCGACATCACGGCTTTTGCTGTCACGTGGCGGTAATTGGTACGCATCATTCATGCTGAAACTCGGCGTATCGGATTCAACGGCCGGTTATCGCGTCTATCGATCCGACGCGTTGAGGGCAATGAACTACCAGACCGTCACGACAGATGGATATGGTTTCCAGATCGAGATGACCTACCGCGCACGTCGAGCAGGCGTGAAAATTGCTGAACGCCCGATTACCTTCATCGACCGGACCGAAGGTGAGAGCAAGATGTCATCCAACATCGTCACCGAAGCGCTGTGGATGGTCACGAAATGGGGCCTGCGCCGCTTCGTGGGCTTAGGGCCTAAGCACTAAGCGGAAATATTTTCGCCACGCTTCGAAATTTCAGCTCGGTTTCCGCGAGTTCTGATTCTGGCGTTGATCCCGTGACGATGCCCGCACCCGCCCAGAAGCGAAGACGGTTGCCTTTCACCGTGAGACCGCGTATCGCGACCCACCATTGGGCATTGTCGTGTCCTTCAATCCAGCCCACGGCTCCCGCATACATTCCACGATCGTCGGTCTCGAGATCCAAAATGGCGTTGCGAGCGACCTCCAAGGGTATTCCCGCTACCGCGGCGGTCGGATGGACGATGGAGACGATGTCGCGAGGGTCTTGCAGGTCAACGGGCAGCTCACCGGTGACGACCGTCGCGAAGTGGACAACGCTAGACAATTCGCGGAAAGCTAAAGGGCCCACCGAGACCTCGATGCCTCGCTCCGAGAGCCGTTCGGTCACGTTTGAAATCATGACGGCGTGTTCGTGCCGGTCCTTGACCGAGCCGAGAAGGGCATCTTCATGCCCTCGAGGAGCCGTCCCCGCGAGGGGTTGCATGTGAATCCTGGCACCATGTTGCTCAAGTAAAAGTTCGGGACTAGCACCGATGAATCGTTCTCCCGAGGGAGTCGGAAAAGCGTAAATGGTGGCGGATGGCTCGGTGGCGCGAAGTGCGAGGGCGACGGAACCCTCATCCACTGGCGATGAACTGACGGCATCAAACGGACGAGCCAGGACTACCTTCTCCAGCTGACCCTCATTAACGAGGTGGAGCGCGGCGTTGACGTGCTCACGGTAGGAGTCTGAGCCATCAGACAGCAGAGAAATTGACGGCAGGGGAGCATGGTGGATACCGAGCACTGGCGTGCTGGCGCCGAAGTAATGGACGCCGCTCGCATCGATAGAGACCGTGGTGTGGGGGTAGACGACGGTCATGGTGCCATCGAAACTCAGTGAGGCAAAACCAATGTGGCCGTCATACTGAGGAGAGGGGCTGGACTCTCCCCAGCCCGCCACAATGCGATAGGGCGATGCGATGAGCCAACCGTGACGCGCGGCGTGAACGATGATGCCGTTGCTGTCATCGTTCAGTGGCATGCGGGGCTAACTCGCTCGCGTCGCCGAAAAAACTTGCGATAAGCCACCCAGAATTATCCGGTGGTTGACGCCCGAGAAGCCCGCTGCAACCAACATTGAGCGAAGTGTCTCGGTGTTCGGCAGATAAGCGGTCGATTTCGGAAGGTAGCTGTACGCCGCACGATCGGACAGGAGTCCACCGATGAGGGGAACGCAGCGGCGAAACCACAAATTGAACCCCCAACGCCAGATGCCACCTGAGGGTTCGGCCACCTCGATAATCGACAATCTTCCTCCTGGCCTCACGACGCGAGCCATTTCATGGAAGGTGCCCGCTAAGTCAGTGAAATTGCGAAGCGCGTAACCACACGTCAGTCCATCAAATGAGCCGTCGCGAAATGGCAGCGCCGATGCGTCGGCGTGCACCGCTTCGTAGCCACCGTGACCCGCCGAGAGCATTCCAAAGCTGAGGTCCGTGGCAACTGGGCGATGACCGGCCGCGATCAGGTCCCGACAAAAGTCGCCCGTACCCGCGGCGACGTCGAGAATTCGTGAATGCGGAGGCAAGAACATCTCGCGAACGCAACGGCGACGCCAGCGCCTGTCCAGCCCAAAGGTCATGATGTGGTTAACGAACTCGTAGCGCGGCGCGATGGTGTCAAACATCGCACGGACGCGACGGGTCTTGTCGTCGCCGACGGGAAGGGGAGTAGTCATCGCTTTAGATGTAGTAGCGAAAGACGACCTGGGCAACGCAAGATGGCTTGGGTGAGTCCTTCACCTCGATGGTGACATCCATGCAGACCTGTACGCCTCCGGCCACGTCGTCGACCGACGCGAGTGCCGCTCCGGCTCGAACTTCTGATCCCACGGGGACGGGCGAAGGGAAGCGAACCTTGTTGGTGCCATAATTGACGCCCATGGTGACGCCTTCGGTTCGAACAACCTGAGACAGCAACACGGGGATCAGCGACAAGGTGAGGTAACCGTGAGCGATCGGCCCACCGAAGGGTCCGGACCTGGCGCGCTCGGGATCCACGTGAATCCATTGGTGGTCGCCAGTGGCATCGGCAAAAAGATTTACCTGCTCCTGCGTGACGGTGATGTAGTTCGAATATCCAAGGTGCTGGCCAATGGCACTGCGCATCTCGTCAATGGAAGCAAAGACAGTAGGCATAGTGACTCCTTTGTCGACCACCCTAATGGTGAGTGAGTGGCACCCCTAAGATTCGACCTATGAGCGCAGGTCACGAAGAGCACCACCGAAATCTCTCGGATGGCTGGATTCGCGCCGCCGTTTTCGGCGTCAGCGATGGCCTGGTCACCAACTTGTCTCTGATTCTGGGGTTCGCCGGCGCCCACCCCCACCCGGCAACTGTTCGCCTCGCCGGACTCGCCGGTCTCGTCGCTGGCGGATTCTCGATGGCGACGGGAGAGTACATCTCGATGACCGCGCAACGCGAGCTCTTTGAAAAGGAAATCGAAGTGGAGCGCAAGTCGCTCGCAGAGTCTCCCGAAGATGAGATTCAAGAACTCATTGAGGTGTTTTTGAAGCAAGGCATCAGTGACTCCACTGCTCGATTGATGGCCAGTGAAGTGATGGCGAATCCCGAAGCAGCACTTCGTTTGCATGCTCGTGAAGAATTGGGTATGGACCCGAGTGCCATTGGATCCAGTTGGCGCGCCGCATCGAGTTCCTTCGTCGCATTCAGCCTCGGAGCATCGGTGCCCTTGTTCCCATGGTTCTGGCCATCTACGTGGTCCATTTGGCTATCTATCTCGCTGGGTGCTGTCGCGTCCCTTGCGGTAGGGGCGGTAACGGGAATCTTCTCGGGACGCGGGCCTGTTCGAACGGCCGTTAGACAGCTCGTGGTGACCACTCTGGCCGCAGGTGTGACTTATGGCGTCGGCCACCTCATCGGTCCACCGCAGTGACTTATTGCGGTGGCCACATCCTCGGTTAGGGAATTTGTAGCAAGAGGTCTCGGCGCCGAGTGGTAAATCCCGCAGACTCATAGAGGGCGGTTGCCGCCAGATTGTCGGCGTCAACGTACAAGACCGCGTGATGTACTCCTCGGTCCGTGATCGCCGCGAGTCCGGCGTCCAGCATTCGACGGCCCCAACCCTTGCCTTGCACCTTGGGGTCAACGGAGAAAACGTATATTTCGCCGACGCGTTCCGCTGCCAACTCGTGAAATTTGATCCAGCACGACGCGGCGATATTGCGATCGTCTTCCCACAGTAGGAAGGCGGAAGGATCGAACCAGGGCTCTTGCACCCGTGCTTCGAGGTCGTCCTTGGTCCACGATCCCTGTTCGGGATGGTTCGCGAAACTGGCGTTGTTGTGCGCAAGCCATGAGTCAATATCACGAGGGAGATCGATGCGACGCAGTCCTGGGGGCGTACCGAAATGAAAGGGCTCGAGTTCGGCACGCATGAAATCCAGCTGCCGAACGACGCTTAAATGCGGGGGATAGGGGTTCGAATCTCGGATCCACCAGCGCACCACGGCGCGGTCACGTCGGATCGCGGCGGCCAAGGTGGCATCAAATTGGCCACCGAGCATCTCAACCTCGGTTCCTCGGTGGGCGAGAGCGCCTGCATAACCAATCACCCGGTTTCCCTCGACGTTGAGCCAGTGGCCGCCTGGGCTGTTGTGCTGAACCCGGCGACGACGAGTTTCATCAATGGACTCTCGACCGAGAAGATCATCCCAGGTGAGGCACAGGTCGAGGATGTCTCTGCGTTCGGAGGGTGTGAGGACAATTGATTCGCGCCAGGCCACCGTTATCGACGCCCCCCGCTCTGTCGCTCAACTCGTTCGAGGGAGCGCAACAGGCGTCCAATGGTCCGTTCGGCATTGACAAGTTCTCGGTAAATGTCCCCGCCGGTATCGGTGGACTGGTCAACCTCGGCCGTGATGCGTTCCTTGACCTCTCGAAGAGTCGTCACAATCGTTGAAATCTCGCCGGACACGCATGTGTCTTAGCAGACGTCGGCAAGACGAGAATCACTCAGGTAACTTGACCCCGTGAGCACTACTGATCCCGGCGTCGCCGCAACTCTCTCCGTTCTGTTCGATCGGGTCTTGGTGAAGATGGACAGTGGTGACGGCGAACGGCACAGCCGAGCGGGAATTTTGATTCCCGCCACCGCTCAGATTGCGAAGCGCTTGACCTGGGCAACGGTGATTGCGGTGGGTCCTCACGTGCGAGCGGTCAGTGCGGGGCAAAGAATTTTGTTTTCGTCGGAGGATCAGTACGAAGTGGAAGTTGATGGCGAGGAATTGGTTCTTCTTCGCGAGCGAGACCTGCACGCCGTGGCGAAAACGGCGACCGAGCCTGGAGCGGGGCTGTATTTATGAGCGTCAATCTTCGATCTGGGCTCGAGGGTTACCGTGAGACTGTCGACAATCTGCTCGCTCAGTCGGTCGTGGTGCCACTGGGATTCGAGCTGCGACTAGACGATGTCACCCCGGTGGGCGCCTTTCAGCGACTAGTCGGACTTGGTCAAGGATTCCTCCTCGAGTCGGTGGATGAAGGACGACGTTTCGGACGCTATTCCTTCGTTGGCCTCAACCACCTCGGCGTGGCCACATGGCGCGACTCAGTGGTCTCACGTCGGGGAAATATCGACGTGATAAATGACGATCCATTTGCCACCCTCGAGGCGGCCCTTGACCCTTTCTTAACGGCCCCGATTGTGGGCCCGATGCCGGCGGATATCCCTCTGCTCTCGGGTGCGGTGTACGCATTGGGCTGGGAGAGTGTTCGCTTCCTCGAGGAGTTGCCTCCGCGTAAAGCGAATGCGGACGACGTTCCCGAGGCGCTGATTATCCGTCTGGGAGATCTGGCGATATTCGATCATTGGCGCCAGAGCGTCACGGTGGTGACGCACGCCACCACCGATTTTGATAACGCCGTCGAGCGCCTCGAACACCTGGTCTCACGCCTTGAAGATACCCACGGTGCCCACGCAAGTTCGATGCCGATTCGCGACTCGGAACGCCCCGTGAGCACATTGCCAGTGGGGGAGTTTCAGGCGATGGTGCAAGACGCGCGCGCCCACATACTCGCGGGGGATATTTTCCAGGTGGTGCTGTCTCAGCCCTTCGACGTGGGCCAGGTGGAGAAACCCTTTGAGGTGTATCGAGCCCTACGAGTCACTAATCCGTCGTCCTACCTCTACTTCATCGCCGATGAGGCGGTCATCTTGTGTGGCTCCTCTCCGGAGGCGTTGGTGACCGTTAAGGGGCGCCACGTGTCCACACGCCCCATTGCTGGGTCACGGCCCCGGTCGGAAGATGATGAGGTGTCACGGCGTCATGCTCACGATTTGTGCGAGGACCCCAAGGAAGTCGCAGAACACGTGATGCTCGTCGACCTTGGGCGCAACGACTTGGGTCGAGTGTCGCGCTACGGCAGTGTTGTCGTCGATGAGCTGATGACGATCGAGATGTATTCGCACATCATGCACATGACGAGTTCCGTGAGCGGCGAGCTGAGGGACGAGGTGACGTCGGTCGATGCCTTACGAGCGACGTTCCCAGCGGGCACCTTGAGTGGCGCGCCGAAAGTACGAGCCATGGAGATCATTACTGAACTTGAGTCGTCATCGCGCGGTCTCTATGGTGGCGTCGTCGGGTATGGCGACACTCGAGGAAATTTGGATGCGGCAATTTGCATCCGCACTTTGGTCGTTAACGCTGAGGGCCGAGGCGTGGTCCGCGCAGGTGCTGGCGTTGTGTGGGATTCTTCACCCCAAGGAGAAGATGACGAGTGCGCAACGAAGGCTGCCGCCGTCGTTCAAGCCGTCCGCAACGTGCAGCGTCATGCTTGATATCGCCCGCTGGCGCTGGAGTGGCCCGGATGTCCACGAGTACCTGTCGGGGCAGATTTCAGCACCGGTACCCCTGTCAGGGGGTCGCTTCGCTTTGCTCCTTGATCCCCGAGGCACCATCGTGTCGTGGCTGTGGCTGGACGCTTTTGGCGATGACGTGATTATCAGTGCTCCCGTAGCACTGGCCGAGAGCGTTGAACAGCGGCTGCGCCGATTTCGCATTCGCGTGGCCGCCAGCGATGAACGAGTTGTTGATGAACGGTGGGAGGACGACCAAATACTGCGCGTCAGTGCGCCGACGGCCGAAGTCCTCGCTGAAGGGCTGCTGGCCTCGGGTCTTGAGAGACGCTTCTTCGATGCCTCGGTGGTGCTGAACCGGGGCTGCTACCCGGGTCAAGAGATGGTCGAGCGTGCCGATTCGCGAGGTGTGGTGGCCCCCCTCGTCCATCGTCACGGACGGGGAAATGCTGACGGCATTCAGGACTGGCTACATGGCAACGGAGATGGCAAAGTTTTGAATGTTTTTGCTGTTGGCGATGTGTACGTGGTTGCACGACGTTCTGTTGACCTCAGTGGCTGTCCGGCGTGGTCACCGATTCCCTGACGGTACGCTCAGGATATGGCGACATACCTTGACCGTATTGCCGAATATCACCGCGACCGCGCGGCGGCCGACGATCGTGATTGGGTGGCGCGCGACATAGCGGCCATACCGTTGGATACCAGGGCAGCCTTCCTGAAAGAGACGATTTCGGTGATTGCCGAAGTGAAGCGTCAGAGCCCGTCGGCAGGGGTGATTGCCGACCTTCAACCAGACGACCAAGCACGTCGCTACATCGACAATGGCGCGGCGGCCATCAGCGTGTTGACTGATGAACCCCATTTCGGTGGATCCCTCGAGGATCTCCGTCGGGTGGCTGCCACCGCAGGGGGGGCCGTTCCGATTTTGCGGAAAGACTTCACCGTCAGCGAGAATGACGTTCTCGATGCCGCGCAGAATGGCGCCAACATTGTGTTGCTCATCGCCACCATCTTGTCTGATGAGGAATTGGTGACACTGTCGCAGGTAGCGACCGATGCGGGACTCCAGTCCCTATTCGAAGTACACGACGTAAATGAATTGCGTCGAGTGGAGGCGGTGGGAGCCACGTTGATCGGTGTCAATCAACGCGACCTTCACACGTTCACCATTGACCCGAAACGCGCCGCAACTGTGCGTTCCGAGGCGTGTGGGGACGCACTTTTCGTCTGTGAGTCGGGATTGAAATCTGCAAGCGATGTACAAAATGCTGCCGATAATGGTTTTGATGGCGTCTTGATTGGGGAAGCATTGATGCGAGCAGGAGAAGGTCTGCCCGAATTGCTAACCACGATGAGCTCCATTCGAAAGCCTAAGTAGGCGGCTGACAATGCTCCAGTGGCCCGTCATCAAGATTTGCGGATTGACACGTGTCGACAATGCCGCCATGGCAGTGTCGGCGGGTGCCACGGCCATCGGCCTCGTCATGGATGAGTCACGCCGACAGGTATCGCCGTCAACAGCGAGAGAGATTGCCACGGAGATTCGAGGTCGAGCGGATATTGTCTGCGTCTTTCGAGGTTCAGATGTGACCCGAATCAGGCAAATCGTGACGGAGGTTCAGCCTGACGTTGTCCAGCTACATGGCGCTGAATCTTTAGGAGACGTCAAGTTGCTCCTCTCGGAGGGGATCACCGTCATCAAGGCCCTCGAGGCGTCAAGCCGCGAAGTTGCGGACTTCGATGTCGACGGCCTGGCGGGGTTGTTACTCGACGGGTCCGAACCCGGCAGTGGTCGGCAAGTGGCTTTCACACCGTTGTTGAATCGAACCTGGCGCCTCCCCGTGATTGTCGCAGGCGGTTTATCTCCCGCTACCGTCACTGAGGTGATCACAAGGTATCCCGTCAGCGGAGTGGATGTGTCGTCGGGAGTGGAAAGCTCTCCTGGCCAGAAGGATTCCGCCTTGGTTTCGGATTTTGTTCGTGCAGCACAAGACGCATTCGCTCAACGAGAAAGTGGAGACGTTTAATGGACCTCGCTCATGGTCACTTTGGAGAGTTTGGTGGGCAATACGTCCCGGAAGCCCTGATGGGCGCCTGCGCCGAATTGTCGGTCGCCTTTCATGACGCGTGGTCAGATCAAGAATTCCGTGATGAGTTTTCTCATGTGTTGGCGGAATTTGGTGGCCGCCCCACCCCGATCTCCTACTGCGCTCGGCTGTCGGAAGAGACCGGCCTCGAAGTGTGGTTGAAGCGCGAAGATCTCGCGCACACTGGTTCGCACAAAATCAATAATGTCGTGGGACAGGCTCTACTGACCGCGCGAATGGGTAAGAAGCGAATGATCGCGGAAACCGGCGCGGGTCAGCACGGCGTCGCCTCGGCCACGGCGGCGGCACGCTTTGGTTTGGAATGCACCGTCTTCATGGGAGAAGTGGACACGATTCGTCAATCGCTCAATGTATTTCGCATGGAACTTCTTGGCGCTGCCGTCGTTCCTGTGTTGAGCGGCTCTAAGACCTTGAAGGATGCTGTCAATGAGGCGATGCGCGAGTGGGTGACCTGCGTCGACGATACGCACTACTGCCTCGGTTCGGTGATGGGGCCTCATCCTTTTCCCGAAATGGTCCGCACCTTTCAATCGGTCATTGGGGTGGAATCTCGACGACAAATGCTTGACATCGCGGGCGGACTTCCCGATGTAGTCATCGCGTGTGTCGGCGGTGGTTCAAACGCCGCGGGCATTTTCAGTGGATTCGAAAAAGATGCATCCGTCAATTTGGTGGGAGTTGAGGCAGCGGGCGGCGCGGCCGTCTCCAACGGTAAGCCGGGGATCTTGCACGGAATGCGAACGTACATTCTCGATGATGCCGATGGCCAGATCATCGAAGCGCACTCCATCAGTGCTGGGCTGGACTACCCCGGAGTGGGCCCGGAGCATGCGGCATGGTCGTCGTCGGGACGCGCGGAATACTCCACGGCCCACGATGATGAAGTTCTCGACGCGGTGGTCAAACTCAGCCAGCTCGAAGGAATCATCCCCGCGTTGGAGTCAGCGCACGCCATCGCTTACGTCCTTCGCGAGGCGGGACGCGAATTGCCGCGCGGTAGTCGTGTTCTCGTGAATTTGTCGGGTCGCGGTGATAAGGACGTTGCTCAGATTCGTGAAGTGTTGGCGGCCCGCTGATGAGCACACTGGAGACCACGCTTCGCTCCCTCCGCAATGATGGCCGCAAGGCTCTCGTCATCTATTTGATGGCCGGTGTCGTGCCCGACTGGCTTGACCACGTGGCCGCGGCGGCTGATGGCGGTGCCGACCTCGTCGAGATTGGAGCGCCATTTTCAGACCCCATCATGGATGGTGTGGTTATTCAGCAAGCCGCCACTAAAGCTCTTGATGCGGGAACGACTTTGGTCAGCGCCCTCGCGGAACTCTCCAGTCGTTCGCTGGGCATTCCGCAGGTTTTGATGACGTACGCCAATGTTCTTCACCGCCACGGTTGGGAACCGGTTTCCGCAGCACTGCAGGCTGCCGCCATCTCAGGGGTCATCCTGCCGGACCTTCCACCCGAAGAGTCTCGTGACGTTGACCCCATCCTCCTCGCGCACGACGTGGCACCGATCAGAATTTTTGCTCCTTCTACGTCGCCGCAGCGAGCTCACATCATCGCGACGCATTGCCATGGCTTTGCCTACGCCGCCGCGAGCATGTCGGTGACGGGCAAGGCGCAAGGAGTGGGTTTAGCGCAGCAGGTGTGCTCGGTGATTAGAGAGACCAGCGATCTTCCGGTCTATGTCGGCATTGGTATCTCATCGCCCGAAGATGCCGCCGCGGCGATTCAGTTCGCCGATGGCGCCATCGTGGGTTCGGCTCTCGTCCGCCAAATCATGAATGGCGGCACGCCAGACGAAACGAGACAACTAGTGACGGCGCTGCGAGTGGCTATCGATGAGGCGTCGAGATAACGACGCTGCCGTTATGGCCACCGAAGCCAAACGAGTTGGATAAAACGTGAGTACTCGCAAGGGGCCGAGGAGCGCCGATGACCACGTCGAGATCGAGCCCTGTGTCCACGTGGGTGGTCCCGGCAGTCGGTGTCACGACCCCCTGCAGAATGCTGTGAACCGCAACGACTGCTTCGAGGGCGCCTGCCGCGGCCAATGAATGGCCGAGGTACCCCTTGACGGACGTCACTGGCGGAACGGCGGATCCAAATAGTTGGTGAAGGGCAGCCGCTTCGGCCGCATCGTTGAGTGGCGTGGAAGTGCCGTGCGCGTTGATGTGACTGACCTCGGAAGGTGAGATGCCGGCATCGGCAAGCGCTCGTGTCATGGCGTCGAGTGCGCCGCCTCCATCAGGTCGAGGTGCGGTGATGTGGTGGGCGTCTGCCGTGGAGGCCGCTCCCAAAATCTCGGCCAGAATCGTGGCGCCGCGAGCGATTGCGTGGTCCCAGTCTTCGAGCACCAAAATTCCGGCACCTTCGCCCATCACGAAGCCATCACGTCCTTTGTCAAATGGACGTGATGACCCGCTCGACGAAAGAGCCGTCATGTTGTGAAAACCAGCGCGAGCGATGGGAGTGATGACCGCTTCTGCGCCACCGGCCACAGCGACGTTCACTCGACCCTGCGCGATAAGCCGTGCGGCGTAGCCGATGGCATGCGTGCCTGCCGCACATGCAGTGGTAATCGTTTCGCAGGGACCCGTTAACCCAAAACTCAGCGACACGGCCGCCGCGGCCGCATTTGGCATCATCATGGGAATCATGAAAGGCGAGACGCGATCGGGGCCCTTGCTGTCGAGAATGGATAGCTGCGCCGTCAGCGTCTGAAGGCCTCCGATTCCCGTGGCGACAATGGAGGCACCGTTCGCAAGAGTGGGGGGCAGGCCCGATTGGCTCCAGGCATCTCGCGCGGCGGTGAGCGCAAAAAGGGAAAAGGGATCGAGGCGACGCAACTCCTTCGGTCCGCCTATGTCGGTCACATCAAATGGAGGCACCGAACGAGACTCGGGCTCACTTCCTGTGCAGAGGGCGCTAAAAAGATCGTCGACACCACGCCCCGCACACGACACGGCCCCCATACCGGTGACCGCGACGCGGCGACCGGTGACCGGCCCCGATGGAAGCTGTGCAACCAGCACTAGAGCTTGGCGAAAATCAGTTCGAAGGCTCCGCCGATAGTACGGATGTCCTTCAGTTCGTCCTCGCCGACTTCGATGTCGAACTCTTCTTCGAGGGCCATCACCAATTCGACAAGGTCGAGGCTGTCCGCGCCGAGGTCGTCACCAAAGGTGGCGTCGGGC
This sequence comes from uncultured Actinomycetes bacterium, assembly GCA_903924205.1. Taxonomy (GTDB): domain Bacteria; phylum Actinomycetota; class Acidimicrobiia; order Acidimicrobiales; family RAAP-2; genus RAAP-2. Next base: position 111,161 of record CAIYAP010000007.1, on the reverse strand, counting down.
ACGATTTGCGAGGGTTCGACCGCCAAAATGTCGACGGCCTGCTCGGTGAACTTCTGGAATGCTTCTTCGCGGGTCATGTGACTCCTCCTTCTTAAAATCTACCGATAGCGTTGCGCGTCGCCTACCATCCCATACCCAGGCCACCGTCGACGGGAATGACGGTTCCCGTGATGTACGACGCACCCTCGGAGGCCAAGAAAGAGACGGTGGCAGCAACGTCTGACCCGTGACCTGTCCGCCCCAGTGGCACCTGGGCGACGAGGTCGGCCGAGACGTCTCGCGTCATGTCGGTGGCGATAAGGCCCGGAGCAACGACATTTACCGTGATGTGGCGAGAGGCGACTTCGCGAGCGAGCGAGCGAGCCATCCCGACGAGACCCGCCTTGCTCGCGGCATAGTTCGCTTGTCCGGCGATGCCCACGAACGGACTGATGGACGAGACCAAAATGACTCGACCATACCTAGCGCGAATCATGGGTTTGAGGACTCGTTTGGTGACACGAAACACTGAGGTGAGGTTGGTTTCAATGACTTCATCCCAGTCGTCATCGCTCATTCGTAGGGCGAGATTGTCGCGGGTGATACCGGCGTTTGCGACAAACACGGCGGGGGGGCCAAAAAGCTCAATTGCGTGGTCAATCGCCGTGTCCGTGGCCTCACGGTCAGCGAGATCGACGGCCAACGAGTTCGCCACGCCGTCCGGCGCCGTTCCGCTACGAGACAGGGTCGTCACGGTGTCACCGGCGGAGACGAATGCGGTCGCGATGTCGCCTCCGATTCCGCGACTCGCTCCGGTGATAATGACATGACGGCTCATCGCCCCTCCCATTGAGACAGTGTGTCAAAAAATCGGATTCTTTTCGCTAGCCCTACCAGGGTTGATCCTGGTCCCATCTCGTACGCCGTGGTCACACTCTCGGGGAGAGCGAGTACGCATTTTTCAAATTGCACCGCCGATTGCAGCTGGCGTGATAATCGATCGCGCCACTCGTCGCCGATGGCCACCTCGCCAGTGACATTGGCAAGAACGGTGACGGGGGAGTCGTGGAAAGAGATGGTGGCGAGAGCATCGTTGAGGTCGTCTTGCGCGCTGGCCATCAGCGGACTGTGGAAAGCCCCGTCAACGGTGAGGGGCGTGGCACGCTTCCACCCCCATGCCCGTGGTTCGTGACATATGTCGGCAATCGGTGAACGGTAGCCACTGATGACAACTTGAGTCGGTCCATTGACGTTGGCTATCCAGACTCCGTCGGTCTGTTCCAGTCGATGGTCGCGATTCTCCTCGGGACCCATGAGTGCGGCCATTGCTCCTTCGGTGTGGAGGCAGGCGCGACGCATCGCGATACCGCGACGGTGGACAAGGGTGGCTCCGTTGGAGAGGGTGAGAACTCCCGCGGCGGTTAATGCGGAAAATTCGCCCAGAGAATGACCCACCATGTGTGTGGCGGTGATTCCTGCGTTGCTAGCCGCCCTCCACGTCGCGACCGAAATGGCAAAGGTGACCAGCTGCGCGCGGTCAGTGTCGACCAGCCGAGCGGGATCGGGGTCGGTGAGGTACGCCGTGAGGGAGCCGCCGGTGACATCATCGATCTCTGACGCCGTGTCGTTCCAAGTGGGCAAGGTGCGAATCTCGTCGACGTGCGACGCCGACAACGCGCCTTGACCGGGGAAGAGTGCAACCGTTGACATCACTTCGACGATAGTCAACGGGAATGCGATGGAGTGCCCGGAGTGGGACTCGAACCCACACGCCCTCTCAGGCAAAGGATTTTGAGTCCTCCGCGTCTGCCATTCCGCCATCCGGGCTGGACTGGAGAGGCTAGCAGGGTCGTAGAGTTTCTGACATGGAGATTCGGGCGTGGACTGAAGTACGCGAAATTTCGGGGCGGACCTCCTCTCAGCAATCTCACTCTCAGCGCACCTCGCTGTTCCTCGAAGTGAACGAGGACGGTTATCGAGGCGTGGGTGAGATAGCCCCTCATGACGTCGCCATTTGGTTTGATCCGGCTCGGGCCGAAGTTCTCCGCTATCTCCAAAGTTTTCTCGTGCAGCGCCTCGACGGTCGACGAGGTGAAGGCTCGTCAGTGTTGCACCTCACCGACGCATCAAGCGTCGCTCGGCCAGCCGCGGCACTGCTCGAAATGGCCCTCGTGGATTGGTCGCTCCAGCGAGATGGTCGCGTGGTGGAGGAGGAATTCAATGGAACGTACCGCGTTGAGCGTCAATTGACACGTTCGGCACTGTCACCGTCATCGGAGACGCCCGCGACGGGTGCGGTCCGCATCAAAGTGGCACCATGGACGACGGCAGACCAGATCGGGTCGCTTGCCGAGCACGCCAGCACAGTGATCCTCGATGTGAATGGAGATGTGGCCGACCGGCAGACCATCGGGTTGTGGCTCACCGCTTTGCGTGCCGATCAACTTCGTGCCGTTGAGCAGCCCGTTCGTCCGGGCGATTGGAATTCGTCGGTTCCACTTGTTGAGGCCGGGATCCCCATATTCCTGGATGAGTCGATTCGCACCGTCACCGATGTTCGACACGCCGCGAAGTATCGCTGCGCCTCAGGAGTCTGTGTCAAAGTCGAACGCGTCGGTGGCTTCGCAATGGCGGCGCGAGTCATTAGCGAAGCCCAAGAGCGCGGTTTGGATGTGTATCTCGGAGGATTCTTTGAGTCCCCGTGGGCCAAGCGTTGGATGCACGCCTTTGCCACGCAATTCGCACTCGGCCCAAGCGATGTGGGAGAGGGGGTGACGGCCGAAAGGCCCGAGCCCTCGGGTGACGTCATTCGCATCGTGTAGGCCCGTTGGCTGGCAGACTGTGATGAGGGAGGCCGTATGACACGAGTAGTTATTGCCGATGACGAGTCCATCATCCGTCTCGATCTCAAAGAACTTCTCGAAGATGCGGGGTACGAAGTGGTGGGGGAGGCGGCCGATGGCGCTGAAGCCATCGAACTGATTCGCCAGCTTCAGCCTGACCTTGCGCTGGTGGACATCAAGATGCCCCAGGTCGATGGCTTGACCGTCGCCGAAGAAGTGAGCCAGACGGGCACCAAAGTCGTCATCCTGACCGCATTTTCTCAACGCGATCTGATTGAAACAGCCCGCGACGCCGGTGTCACTGCGTATTTGGTCAAGCCATTTCGTGCGTCTGAAATTCTTCCCAAATTGGCGGCCATTGTCTTAGGGCAGTCAACCACGGAAATCTTGGACACGGTGGACGACAAGCTCGAGACACGCGACTTGGTCCAGCAAGCAAAAGTTTTTCTCATGGATGCTCGCGCCATGACGGAACCTGAAGCGTTTGACTTCATCCAGCAGACGGCCATGAGATCACGGTCACGAATGCGCGATGTCGCGGTGCTCATTCTGCGCGGTGATGATGTCGGCTGACGACAAACGTCCGTTACTGCTTCTGGACGGGATGTCCATGGCGTTTCGCGCCTTCTTCGCGCTATCGCCGGAGATTCGCACGTCAACGGGTTTGGCGACCAATGCCGTTCAAGGTTTCGCTTCGATGTTGCTCGCGCTGGTGCGTAACCACCACCCGCGAGCGCTGGTGGTGGCCTTCGATTTGCCCGGTGGCTCCTTTCGCAACCAGCTCATTGACGATTACAAGGGGGGTCGTGATGCGACTCCCGATGATCTTGAGCACCAGTTCGGGCTCATCAGAGATCTGTGCGACGTTCTCGCGATTCCCGTGGTGGGAATTCCTGGTTACGAAGCGGACGATGTATTGGCCACGCTGGCATGTTGGGGCCGAGACGAACAGATACCCACGATTGTGGTCACAGGTGATCGAGACTCATTCCAGCTCGTCGAAGATCCCTACATCCGAGTTTTGTATAACAAGCGTGGAGTGTCGGATTACGACCTCTACGACGAAGCGGGGATATTTGAGCGTTGCGGCGTCGAGCCTGCCCGCTACCCGCAGTTCGCGGCCATGCGAGGCGATACCTCCGACAATCTGCCTGGCGTGCCGGGAGTTGGCGAAAAGACGGCAGCAAAGTTGCTCGCGCAGTATCGAGACATCGAAGAGATTCTGGCCAACACCGAGACCATGACTCCCAAGCTTCGCGAGAACATGGATGCATCGGCGGATCTCGTGCGCCACAACGTCACTCTCATGACGCTGGTTCGCGATGTTCCGATTGATACCGATCCGAAGGACTTCCACCTTGGAGGCTGGTCGCGAGCCGAGATTGCGTCGTTCTTTGATCGCTTTGAGATGCATTCGTTGCGAAACCGTTTCGACAAAGTGCTGAATGAAGGTTTGTTTGGCGAGCCCGATGGGGGTGAGGCGACAACTCAGGCGGCGAGGCATACGGTGACCTTGGTTGATGCCAACCGATTCAGTCCCACCGCGGAAATGCTGGTGGTCGGCACGTCGGAAAGTGCCATTGCCGTCACGCCCGGGGGAGACGCCGTCAATGGCACGTGGTCTGAGCTCCGTGCGCTCGCACCCGATGCTACGTGGTGGGGCCACGACTTGAAGGAACTGATTCGTGCCGCTAGCGAAGATGGCGAGCGAGTCAGATGGAGCGATGACACGGCCGTCATGGCCTACCTGATTGATCCAGTGGCGGGGGACTACCGACTGGAAACCATTGCTCGACAGTACGTGGGCATACAGTTGCAAGCGCCCACGGCATCACTCTTTGACGGCCCGTCCAGCACTTACCTCCTCGAGCTAGCGGGCGCTCTGCCGCTTGTTCGGGCCGCCCTCGCCGCGGAAGTGACAACCGCTGGTCTAACGGAGATTTACGAAACCATTGATCGCCCGCTCGTCGGGGTGTTGGCAGATATGGAAGCCATTGGCATCGGCGTCGACCGTGACATTTTGAGTTCCATTTCCGTCGACCTCCAGCGTGAAGTCGAGCTGCTCGATGCCCAGATTCAAGAAATGGCCGGCCATCCATTCAAGGTGAATTCCCCAGCTCAGTTACAGGTGGTGCTTTTTGAGGAATTGCAGCTGCCACCCACGAAGAAGATCAAATCAGGGTTCTCTACCGATGCTGCCTCACTCGAGGCGATAAGCGCTCAGCACCCCATCGTTCCTCTCATTATGAGGTTCAGAGAAGTTGACAAATTGCGAGGCACCTACGGCACCGCCCTCATTGACGCCATGGGGCCTGATGGGCGAATCCACGCACGTTTTAACCAGATGGTTGCTCGTACGGGTCGATTGAGCTCTGATAACCCCAATCTGCACAACATCCCGGTACGGACACAAGAAGGGCGAAAGTTCCGATATGCCTTCGTGCCCGCGCCAGGCCATCAATTCATCGTGTCGGACTACAACCAGATTGAGCTTCGCGTGTTAGCCCACCTGTCGCACGACCCAGGCCTGGTGGAGGCGTTTGCGTCGGGCGAGGACGTTCACCGACGCATTGCCGCCACCGTTTTTCACTGCGACCCTGCCGACGTGACGCCCGCACAGCGCGAGCAAGCCAAGGCCGTTTCGTACGGACTGGCCTACGGCATGGAGGCGTATGGCCTCAGCCAACGTTTGTCGATTTCCGTGGGGGAGGCGAAGGTGATCATGGATCAGTACTTCGCAGGTTTCCCGGCACTATCGGCCTATTTCGAACAAGCGGTGGCCGATGCTCGCCGAGATGGATTCTCGCGGACCACGATGGGTCGAATTCGTCCCTTTCCTGATTTGGCTACCGCCTCGGGAGCGCAGAAAGCCGCCGCAGAGCGGCAGGCAATGAATGCGGGTATCCAGGGGATGGCGGCGGATATTTTCAAGTTGGCCCTGGTGCAATTAGATGACGAACTACGAGAATCGGGCCTCACGAGCCGCATCGTGTTGCAAGTTCACGATGAAGTCATTGTGGAGGCCCCTGATGGCGAAGTGGCGGCCGCGTCGGTGATTATTCGCCGTGTTTTGACCGAGGTGACCACCATGGACGTTCCGCTGGAAGTGTCATTGGCTGTCGGTGATAGTTGGGCCAGCGCAAAGGGCTAATCCTGCTAGTATTTCTCCTCGGGTCAGCACCGGATGACCTCGTCGAGTCCCCAACCTGACACCGGTGAGTCACAAACGAGTATCCCTATGTCCGAAGCGACTCTTCCGCTTCTTAATACCCAGTTCGGCACTTTCGATGCTGAGGGTAAGTATGTTCCCCGCCAAATCACCGAAGACAACATGGCGGGCGTTGACCTGACCACCGTTGTGGGTGACACCATTTTGGAATTCGATGACGGCGACCTGGTCACCGGCACTGTGGTGAAGATTGACCACGACGAAGTCCTCCTCGACATCGGCTTTAAGTCCGAAGGTGTCATCCCGGCGCGTGAACTTTCCATTCGCAACGATGTCAACCCTGCCGACATCGTGTCGCTGGGCGAGTCGATTGAGGCACTCGTTCTCCAGAAGGAAGACAAGGAAGGACGTCTCGTCCTCTCCAAGAAGCGCGCGCAGTACGAGAAGGCCTGGGCCCAGATCGAGAAGTCCAAGGAAAAGGACGAAGTTGTCTCCGGAACGGTCATCGAAGTGGTCAAGGGTGGACTTATCGTCGACATTGGCCTTCGTGGATTTCTTCCCGCGTCGTTGGTGGAGCTGCGTCGTGTTCGCGAGCTGCAGCCCTACATCGGCAAGACCGTGGAAGCCAAAATCATCGAGCTCGACCGCAACCGCAACAACGTTGTTCTGTCCCGTCGTGCCTGGCTCGAAGAGTCACAGAAGGAACAGCGTGGCGATTTCCTCAACAACCTCAAGCCGGGAGAGCGCCGTCGCGGCGTGATTTCCAGCGTGGTCAACTTCGGTGCCTTCGTGGATCTGGGCGGCATGGACGGCCTCATCCACGTCTCCGAACTCTCGTGGAAGCACATCGAGCACCCGAATGAAGTCGTCACCGTCGGTGACGAAGTCGATGTCGAGGTTCTTGACGTGGACTATTCGAAGGAACGCATCAGCCTGTCGCTGAAGGCCACGCAGATGGACCCGTGGCAAGTCTTTGCCGAGGGTCACGCCGTTGGCCAGCTGGTGTACGGTCGCATCACCAAGATCGTGCCGTTCGGTGCGTTCGTTCAGGTGGGCGATGGCATCGAGGGCCTCGTGCACATTTCCGAAATGGCTACCCACCACGTGGAGTCACCGGAGCAGGTTGTCACCGCGGGCGAAGAGTTGTGGGTCAAGATCATTGAGCTCGACACCGCACGTCGCCGTATCTCCCTGTCGATCATTCAGGCTGTGGAGGGTGGCGAAGTGGCCGCCGAGTACCGTGACGCCTTTGGTGCGCACAACTACGACGCCGAGGGTAACTTCATTGGCTTCGACTACAGCGAGTTCACTCCTGAGACCGAAGCGCAAGCGGCCTGGGCCGAATACGCCACTGAGCAAGTCAAGCCCGCTGAGGGCGACGATGTCGAGGCTACCGAAGCCTAAGCAGCGCCTGCACGTCGCAGACGACACATCCCCGGCGCCTCCTGGCACCGGGGATGTGTCGTTAGGGCTCTACTTTGAAAAATTCAGAGGGAAGTGACACGCCACAAAGCGGCCTGGCGCAATTTCCGCCAACTCTGGCTCGGTGGATGCGCACAACTCCGAGGCGAAGGGGCAACGAGTTCTAAACCGGCAGCCGGAAGGTGGGTTGCTCGGAGATGGTGGCTCGCCCTGGAGGACTTTACGCTCGTGCTTCTTGCTCGGGTCAATATCGACAACCGCACTGAGCAAAAGATCGGTGTATGGATGGTGAGGCGCCTCGTAGAGGTTGTCAGACCCCCCGATTTCCACAATTTTCCCTAGGTACATCACCGCCACGCGATCGGCGATGTTCTTGACGACCGCGAGGTCGTGCGCAATGAAGAGGAGAGACAGGCCGTATTCGGCCTTGAGGTCTTCGAGAAGGTTGAGAATTTGAGCCTGGACTGACACATCCAAGGCGCTGACAACCTCGTCGCAAATAAGAACTTCGGGGTTCATCGCCAAAGCGCGGGCGATGGAGATGCGTTGACATTGTCCGCCGGAGAACTGGCGAGCGTAGCGATGTCCAAAAACGGTGGGGTCGATACCGACTTTGCGCAGCAGGTCGTCAACCTTGGCGGCACGCTCGTCACCCACCACCACCTTCCAATAATCGAGCGGCTCAGCGACAATGTCGCGAACTTTGCGTCGAGGGTTGAGGCTGCTAATAGGGTCCTGGAAGATCATCTGCAGACGAGTGCGAAGCCGACGAGCCTCCTTCGGGGCACTGGAGATGAGGTCAATGTCGCCTAACGTGATGTGGCCCCCGCTGGGTTTCTCGATCTGCATTATTGCCCGACCAGTGGTGGACTTACCGCAACCTGACTCTCCGACGAGACCGAGGGTTTCGCCGGGGTAGATGTCGAAGGAGATTCCTGCGACCGCTTGAACAGCTTTCTTGCCGCGACCAAAAGTGACTTCGAGGTCCCGTACTGAGAGAATGGGCTTTGATTGGATGGTCATCAGACGGTCACTCCCACCGGGTTGAAACAGGCAAACTCACTGGACCCGCCGTCGCTTCGCAATTCAGGGGTCTGAGTGCGGCAGACGTCGCTGGCGTAAGAGCATCGAGCCGCGAAGGCGCAGCCCGTTAGAGGCTTCAACAGATTCGGCGGTGACCCCGCAATAGCCGTCAGGCGAGTGTGACTCTTGTTCTCGATACGCGGAGTGGAATTCAAAAGTGCTGCCGTGTACGGGTGACGGTGGTGCGAGTGCAAATCGGCTGTGGGTAACGACTCCACAATGCGACCGGCGTACATTACGTAGATGTGGTCAGTTCGAGTGGCGACGACACCGAGGTCGTGAGTAACCAGAATGGTGCTCATCTTGCGTTCTGCCTTCATCTTGTCAAGAAGGTCGAGAATTTGTGCCTGAATGGTGACGTCGAGGCCGGTCGTTGGTTCGTCCGCGAGAACGAGTTTGGGGTTGCATGACAGAGCCGATGCAATCACCACCCGCTGGCGCATACCGCCCGAGAGATGGCTGGGGTAGGCGTGGAAGCGATCCTCAGGTGAGGGAATTCCCACCTGAACGAGAAGCTCAAGGGCGCGAGCTCGCGCTTCCTTGCGCTTCAGGCCAATGCCAACCTGCAAGCTTTCCGCTATTTGGTCGCCGACTTTGCGGACGGGGTTGAGACTCGTCATCGGGTCCTGGAAAATCATCGCCACTTGACTACCCCAGAGGTGGCGCAATTCGTCGTGAGGTCGGTTGACAATTTCGCTCCCATTGAGGAGCACGGATCCCGACAATTTCACTCCGCGAATTGGCTGCAGGCCCATAATGGTTCGGGCGAGAACCGTTTTGCCAGACCCCGACTCGCCAACGATGCCGACTGTCTGATTTTCCGCGACGGAGAAAGAGACACCTCGAACTGCGGGGAGCAATCCGCGGGGAGTTTCGAAGGTGGTGTGAAGGTCCGACACCACCAGGAGAGGCGTGTTCATAGCTTTCCTTCCGTGACGTCGAAGTATGAGCGAAGGCGGTCACCGATGAAGTTCAAACTGACAATGAAGAGAACCATGTCGAGACACGGCCAGACCAACATATTGAAGTTTTGGTTCGGTGGGTAAATCTTTTGACGGGCCTCATTGAGCAGCGTGCCCCATGAAAATGCCGGCGACTGGACTGACAATCCCAAGAAGGCCAACGCTCCCTCGAGCATGATGACTGACGCGACGCCCAGAATGAAGAAGGCGACGGCGGTGGGCCAGACGGCAGGGATGATTTCCTTGAAGATGATTCTCGGCGTCTTCGCACCTTGGACGTGAGCAGCTAGCACGTATTCCTTGCGCGCCGCCGCGAGAGTGGCGCCACGCACCACACGGAAGATCAACGGAATACCAGAGATGCCAACAATCAGAATCAATTTGAAGGGCGTCGTGGGCATCCAAAAGCTCAAAATGGCAATGACGGCGAGCGCCGCCGGGAAAGCCAAGATGAGAGTCATGACGGCGTTCGAAATAGTGTCGAGAATGCCACCTTTGTATGCGGCAAAGATCGCCGCAGTTCCGCCGATGAGGCTGGCCAGCAACATGGAACCAAAGCTCACCTCGAGGGAAATGCGCGCACCGTAGACAACTCGGGCGAAGATGTCTTGGCCGCCATCATTCGTGCCGAACCAGTGAGCTGCGCTCATTGGACCATTCATGGAGAAGTTGTTGTAGTCAACGACAGTTGGGCTTGGCAGTCCGATCCACGGCGCCAGAATGGCCGCCGCGACGGTGATGGCAATCCAGACGGCACAGATCCAAAAAACTGGTCCGAGCTTCTTGGTCACCACGTTCTCGAGCGTGACTTCCACGGTCTTGTTATCGACGTCCATTAGAGATCCTTGGGTCTAGTAGTCGAGCAATGGCGTCGGCTAGGAAAGTCACCAGGACAATGCTGACGGCGACCACAAAGGCAATTCCCTGAAGAACCGGATAGTCCTGTTCCGTGATGCTGTTGACAAGGTTGTACCCGAGTCCCGGCATCTGCATCATGAATTGCACTACGAATCCGCCGGCGACGAGCGAGCCAATGTTGATGCCTGCGGTCATGACAAATGCCACGGAAGAGGGGCGTAACGCGTGGCGCCACATGACTCGTCGTGTCGTCATTCCTTTGGAGCGGGCCATCGTGACAAAGTCTTCCTGCAGCGTACCGATGAGTTCAGAGCGAAGAACTCGGAAGTAGCTCACAAAAGAGCCAATTGCCAACGTCACCACCGGGATCAACATGGACATCAGGTTTTGACTGGTCTGTTGCCAACTCGAAAAGGACAGGCCCAAGTAGGAGCCAGGACCTGTGTGGCCGATGTTCCACTGTACCGAGACGAGCTCAAGAAGAAAAATGATGATCACGTAGGACGGAATTGACCAAATAACGAACGAGCTCACGTTGCTCAGCCGGTCGAACAAGCGGTTTGGTCGCCGAGAGGCCTTCAGCGCCATAGGAATGGCGAACGCGACGGCCAAAATCTGAGAGAGAACAATCAGCTCAAAGTCAACCGGAACAGCCGTTTTGATGATGGAGCCAACGGTTACCCCCTGGTGAACGATCGACGTCCCAAAGTCACCGCGGAGGATATGCGTCAGCCAATCCCAGAATTGGACGAGCAGATTCTTGTCCAAGCCGAATTCGTGGCGATACTTGCGAATAGTTTCTGGAGTCGCGCCGACTCCGAGAACGGCAACTGCCGGATCGCCGGGAACGAGACGAGCGACGATGAAGGTTCCGAACGATACGAAACCTAAAATCACTGCCATCACACTTAGTCGAATACCAATGGCTCGTAGTCGTAACGCCTTCAACACTGAAGTAGTCCCCCCTTATGGATTCCTAAGAGTAGCCAACCACATCGCGAAATGGTGGCACGGTCAAGTACATTTGCAATCATGTTGCGACGCGTAGGCCTTGCCCTCGAACCGTGGTGGTCACGTCTACTGGTGCTGGTGATCGTGGGCGATGTCCTTGCCGGCTTTGCCTTGAGGTTCCGTACTACCAGCAAATTATGGCTCGATGAAGCCCTGTCAGTAAACATCGCGCGCCATGGACTCACGGGCATCGTTGACCTCTTGCGTCACGATGGCGCTCCACCCCTGTACTACTTCTTGCTTCATTTTTGGATGAAGGCAGGAGGGACCTCGGATATCGCAGTGCGTTCGCTGTCGGGTGTGTGCGGTGTGGCCGCAGTCGTTGTGATGTACATCGTGGCTCGTGAGGCTTGGGATGTGCAGCGGGCGCGAATCGTGGCGGCCATCGGGTCTGTGTTGCCATTCACCGTGTACTACTCAACAGAAACACGCATGTATTCGCTAGTGGTAGTTGAAGTGGCGATCATGGCCCTCTTCTTGGTACGCCTTCAGAAAAACCCCGCCTCGCGTGGGGCGTTGGTGGGACTTTCACTCACCTCTGCAGCCCTCTTGTACACCCAATATTGGTCCATCTACCTCCTCGCCAGCTTGGCGGCCGTTGCGTTCTTTCAGTGGCTTCGGCATTCATCACGACGTCGTGAACTACGACGACAGGTGTTCGCCTATTGCGTCGGTGGCTTGTTGTGGTTACCGTGGCTGCCAATTTTCAATAGCCAACGGCTACACACCGGAACGCCGTGGGCCCGCCACCCCCAACCCTTTCAATTCATCATCTGGCCAGTAGGGATGTGGGTGAACCAGAGCGTCCAGCACGTCAGTTCGTCGCTGCATTTTGCTGTGTTGTCCTTGGCCATGGTGATAGTGATGACTCTGGGCGTATTTGCGGTCGTGGGACGAAACGAACAGGGCATCCTTCTGAGGATTCGTCCTGAAGGCGAAATTTCCTTCTACGCAATGGTGGGCGCCATCGCCATTTTCCTCGGCATGTTGGCGTGTGACATCTCTGATTCCGCCTACGCGCCGCGCTACAGCTCAATTGTGGCCGTTCTGTTTGTTTTTGTCATTGCCCGTGGAGTGGCCACTTTCGGAACGCCGCAAAGGATATTCCTGGCGTTGGCGATCCTGTCAGTGCTTCTGCTGTGGACCGACAAATGGGGGGTAGGCGTCCAGCGCACTCAAGCCGGCGTTGCAGCTCACGCCATCGCGGCGGCTGGCGATGCGTCTGGGAGTTTGATCGCCGTTTGCCCCGACCAGGTGGGTCCCTCGCTCAGTCGATACGTCACTGGGAATCCCGAGTATGTGATGTATCCGAGGCTCGACTCGAATCCTCGAATCGTCAATTGGTACGACTATCCGGCCGCGTTGGCCTCGACGACTCCCCAAAAAGCCGCTGCAGCAGTCGCGCGTCGCGTGAAGCCTCATCAGACGCTGTACATCGCCTGGGCGACGGGCTACACCTTGAAGTCGACCTGCGAGTCCTTTGCCCACGACCTACAGAAGATCACGCAGCGAAAAGCGACGACTCTTGTCATTCAAAACATGGTCGGTTACTACCAGTCCATGACCCTGGTCCGCCTGCCTGGCTAGGTCCGCCTGCGAAGCCGTTTTTAGTAGTCTCATCGCATGACCGAACAGGCCCCCATCGGGATCATTGGCGGAGGGCCGGCCGGCCTGACCGCTGCGTACCAAATCTTGAAGAAGGGTGGAGACCCCATCGTCTTTGAGGGAGACAGCGTTGTAGGCGGAATTTCGCGAACCGTGGAGCGAGACGGATGGCGTTTCGATATCGGTGGACACCGATTTTTCACGAAGGTTCAAGTTGTTGAAGATTTGTGGCACGAAATTCTTCCAGACGAAGATTTCATGTTGCGTCCTCGCATGTCACGGATCTTCTACGAGGGCAAGTACTACGACTACCCGTTGAAGGCGAGTAACGCGCTGAAGAACTTGGGTATCTGGGAAGCCGTACTCAGCGTATTGAGCTACGTTCGTGCGAAGTTCTTTCCTCCGAAGGATCAGAGCAATTACGAAAACTGGTTGGTGGCGCGCTTCGGTTGGCGCCTCTACCGTCGCTTCTTTAAGACGTACACCGAAAAGGTATGGGGAGTTCCGGTGGCCGAGATGCCCGCAGACTGGGCGGCGCAACGGGTAAAGAGTTTGTCGCTCTCGAATGCAATTTTGAATGCTCTGCTTCCGAAAAAGAATCAGAAGGACATCACCAGCCTTATTGAGGAGTTCCAGTACCCGAAGTTGGGCCCGGGAATGATGTGGGAGCGATGTGCTGACCTGGTGACGCAGGGCGGGGGGACGGTCGAGTTGAACTCGCGAGTCATCAAGATCTCATGGACGGCAGGTTCGGCGACCGCATTGACGGTGACGAACAAAGATGGCTCAAGCAAGGTGCAGCCGGTCTCTCACGTCATCTCATCAATGCCGATGGCTCAACTTGTCGACGCGTTCGACCCGCCGCTCCCAAGCGAAGTATTGCGAGCGGGTCACGATCTTCGTTACCGTGACTTCCTCACCGTGGCCCTCGTAGTGCCGGAGGCTCGTTCTTTCCCAGATAACTGGATTTATATCCACGCCTCCGAAGTGAAGGTGGGGCGTATCCAAAACTTCGGATCCTGGTCTCCTTATCTGGTTAAAGAAGGACGCACTTGCCTGGGTCTCGAATACTTCGTTTTTGAAGGAGACGACCTGTGGAACTCTTCCGATGAAGACCTTATTGAGCGTGGCAAGCGCGAACTCGAGTTCCTCGGTCTCGTTAACGCCAGCGACGTCGAGCAGGGTTTCGTGTTCCGGATGCCGAAGGCCTATCCGTACTATGACTCTGACTACAAGGCGAATGTTGAAGTAGTCAATGGGTTTCTTGCGCAGAACATTCCGAATGTTCACTTGGTCGGACGAAATGGTATGCACAAGTACAACAACACTGACCACTCGATGCTGACGGCCATGTTGACCGTGGACAACATCTTTGGCGCGCAGAACGATATCTGGGCAGTCAATGTGGAAGAGGAATATCACGAGACGTCCGGAAAGGCCATAACATCCGGAACGGGCCGAGACGCTCCGATTCTCCCCAAGCGCCCGTAATTGTCGTCTCGCTCTGTCACGTCGAAGGCGCTGACGAGCGCCGTCATGGTCGCAGTGGCTGGGCTCGTCGCCAACGTGCTCAACGCGCTCTTCACGCTCTATATCGCGCATCCTTTCAGCACGGCTGCCTACGGGGCGTTCACGCAGGTTTCATCAATTTTCTTCCTGGTTGCCCTGCCGGGATCAGCTCTCGGAGTGGCCGTCGTTCGCCGAGCTGCTCACTACGTATTGAACCACGACGACACCACCATGTTGGCGTGGCAGCGCACCCTGTACCGCCGCGTCTGGCGCGTCATGTTGCCGACTGCGGGAGCCCTCGTTGCGGCGTCACGGTTCGTGGGCGAATGGCTAGGCAATCGATCATGGATTGCGGTGTCGGCCGTTGCTTTGGCGGGCGTTATCTGGGGCGTCCTGTCGGTCGATCGTGCGCTGCTACAGGTTCGCCAGGATTATCGAGGCTTAGCTTTCAATATTGCTTTTGAGGGTGTCGCCAGGCTCGTGCTGATGATGGCGCTCAGTGCCCACGGCGTCACCGCAGTGTTGGTTGGCCTTTTGCTGGCAGAGTTAGCCACGCGCGTTCAGGCGCGTCATCGAGTTCCTCGTGGAAGTGTCACTGAGATCGTGTTGGAGCACACGGGAATCACACTCGATCTCCTGATTGCTTTAGGCGCTCTTGGTTCCCTGTCGTTGTTGCAATTTGCTGACATCTTTGCACTGGGGCACGTGCACCAGGGACCCTTGGGGGGCTATTCGGCGGCATCGCAGATCGCTAAGACGATCGTGTACGGAGCTGTCATCATCGGTGGCTTTCTGTTGCCGGAGGCGGTTCTTGATGCGGGACGTGGAAAGCTGGCCACGCGTCAACTTTTCATTGCCTTCACTCTGGTTTTATCGGCAGGAGTCTTTCTCGTAACGGTCAGCGCAACCGTTGGCCCCCATCTCATTAACGCAGTATTTGGTTCGCGATACGGATCTGCGTCGACAGCTCTGCTGCCCTTGAGCATCGCAATGACTGCACTTGCATTAACGACATTGGGAAATACGTATTTATTGGCGACGGGTTACCGCTGGCACGCCGTCGTGTTGATCGTCCTATCCCTGGGATCGCTGTCAATCTTGTCCGCGGCGGGAGGGAATTTCGGCACCACCGCGAGGTGGGACCTCGCCGTTCAGGTAGTAGTGATGTTGGTCATCATTGGTGGCGTTGCTTCCGAATACCTTCGACAACGCGAGTAAGTTGGCGATATGCCAGAGTCGGCCACGACACAATTGTCCACACTGATCGCCTCGTCACATATCAAGTCCATAAAGGCCTTTGCATGGCGTGATTTAGATGATGCTGAAGCGGGTGGCAGCGAAATCCATGCCGACGAAGTTCTTCGTCGGTGGGCCGCGGCGGGACTGGCGGTGACGCTGAGGACGTCTGCTGTGGCGGGTCGACCGAAAGAGCGCGAGCGAGACGGCTACCGAGTGGTGCGACGTTCGGGGCGCTATCAAGTTTTCGCTGACGCCTTTGTTCGAGGTATCCGTCGTGACCGACGCCATTACGACGCTTTCGTTGACATTTGGAATGGCGTACCGTTCTTGACGCCTGTCTGGGCGCGTCGGCGAAGCGTCACCTGGTTGCATCACGTGCACGCCGACATGTGGAAAATGACGCTGGGGCCACGACTCGCGAGGGTGGGGTGGTTCCTTGAACATCGAATTTTCCCGCTGGCGTATCGCCGAACCACCGTGTGCACCTTGTCAAACTCCAGCGCCCACGAAATCGATGAGAGGCTCCATCTCAAACGAGTCCGAGTGATTCCCCCGGGGATTGCCGACAAATTTCAGACCGGGGGATCGCGCAGCGACATTCCGCTCATCGTGGCGGTTGGCCGACTCGCTCCGGTCAAACGATTCGATCTACTCATGCACGATTTCGCCGCTGTTCATGCGGAGATTCCCGCGGCACGTTTTGTGGTGGTGGGCGAAGGCTTTCTGCGCAGCGATCTCGAGACCCTCGTAGCCACATTGGGTATTTCTCATGCGGTGACTTTTGCTGGCCACGTCTCAGACGAGGAACTGGTGGCGTTGTATCAATCTGCCTGGCTGGTCGTCTCGCGTTCCCTGCGTGAGGGCTGGGGCATGACGTTGACGGAAGCGGCGAAATGCGGCACCCCGTCGGTAGCCACTGATATCGCTGGACACCGCGACTCGGTGCGAGATGGGGTGTCAGGAGTTCTTGTCGATCCCTACGCATCCCTCGCAAGCACGATTTCTCGAGTTATTGCTGATAACGATTTGTTAGAGAGTTTGCGTCGCGGGGCGGTGGCGTACGCCGGTGAACTTACCTGGGATCGAACGGCCCTAGAACTCTTTGAGGCTCTGGCATCATCGGTTCACGCCCGTGGGCGAAAGGCGACTTCTCCAAAATAATGGTCACGTTGAGTGTGAGAAATTCACGCACCAGGGGCAGTCGCAGCACCCAGCGACTCGTTGCTCGTCCGTAACGGGGATGCATTGAGACAATGGCGAAATCGGGATGCCTTTTTGCGGCACGAAGCATCGACCCCAGCGAAACCCGAAAAAGATTTTCTCCGTAGAAGTGTGCGGGAGCGTATCCGTGGGACCGCTGGTATCTCCGCCGAGCAAACTTGCCTGACAGGAGGTGCCATGGTGACGTTTCGCGACCGCCCGAGGGCGACCACCACAATATTTGTTGAAGATATAAAGTTCCGCCGGGTCTCAACACCCGCGCTAGCTCATTCAAGGTGTCGCTTGGCCGTGGAGACATCGCCACGATGTTCGTGGCCACTACCGTGTCGAACGAGTCATCGTCCGAGGGGATGTTCGGAGCGCTGAACTTGGTGGCGTCGGATGGCGAGACACGCGCCCTCATGGCTTCGCCAATGCGTCGGTTTACCGTTAACTCGGGCCGCATACGTGTGACGATTGCCCCTCGTTCCATCAGGCCCAGATAGAACTCGTTGTCCGTGTCGGCAATCTCGAGAACGTCACGATTGAAGATTGTGGCGCGACCGACAATCTGCGTCATGAAGTCCGTCGCAATGATGTCTTCCGCCAAGGTCCTGTTATCAGAGCGCATCCGTTGAGCACGTATCAACGCAAGCAACCGGGGGAGTCCATCAGGCGCAACGATCAGGCTCCCGCGTTTCTCGTCCGAATGGTCGTATGAGACCTGTGGCGGAACGTTCAGGCCTCGCCGCTTGACCGGCTCCAGCGCGGTCGACGGCGTTGCATAGTCACTGCCATCGGCATTGCTCTTCCACCACGACATGTGCTACCAGTCCTCACGCGGCCGATGAGGAGCGAAGGCAATGGCGCACACCCAAAACACCAGCGCCCATGCTGCACAGGCCTCGGCGAAGTGGATGTGAGTCGGCCAGGAAATGTCTTGCGGGAAGTTTCGCAGGGTTGCGTAGATCGTGAGGAGCACACTCAAGGCCAAGGACACCATGCTGGCCACGCTAAACCAATTCCAGGAGCGCCGATAGAGGCACCACAGCAGGATGACGCAAACCGCGAGGGGTGCCCACCACGCCACCAGGACGCCCGACGCGACAGCGAGCACAATGGCCATGGGGTGGGGGCGGCCATTTCGAATGCGATCAGAGCGCCACACGGGGCCATCCATGGGTTCTAGACGGGAGCGTCGACGTCCCACGGCCATGAGAACGACGAGAACGAGACCGCCGGCAGAGCTCCACAAGAGAAGATTGACTCGGTCTTGCGGGGACCATGACATCACGACAGTGCTGTGTGGGCTGATGTGCGACGGGAGAATCCATCCTGTCGACGCTCCATCGACGAGTAGCGGTGCCCCGAGGTCTTTCCCATTCAACGTGGCTCGCCAGCCAGGGGACATGCTTTGTCCGAGAACGAGTACTCGGCCGCCGTCGCGTGGTTCCACGTTCGCCGTTACCTGAGACCGGCTTTGCCACCTACCCGCAAGATCGCTGATCGCCGTCACCGAGGGCTGGGGGGCGACGCGCGACGTCATGACCAGGTCGTCTAGCTGAAAGCCACTCATCGCCCCCAGGGAGGATTCAACATCATGCATTCCTGCCGACAAAGTGACGGATGAAGCACAGCTCGAGACGCTAAGAGGGAGGCCCCGCTGAACCTCGTCCAGCGTGCCAGATATCGTGACGGGAACATCATGGCCGTCGATGCGAAGAACATTCGATAGGCAGCCGGTATTGATGGTGGTGGGCGTGGAGATTGTGGCGATTCCCGGCACGGAGATTTCTGCGATACCCAGGGGCGTGTGATTGACGCCTCCAGTGATGCGGTCAACGATGGGGTTGCCCATGATCGTTTCAATGGTGTAGCTGAACGTGCTGCCAGTCAAAGGCGCGAAGTGAACGGTGACGCTGTTGGTAGCACCCTCGGTGGCTTTCGGGTTGAGCGTGAAGGGCAGACTGACCACCCGTGAGGAGTCGCCGGAAGAGATTCTGATCGAGGTCGGAACTGCGTGACGTCCGTCATTGAGAACGGCGAAGGTTGCTTGCGACACTGTGAGTGGGGACGCAATGTGCTCGCTGATGGTTTGGCCGACACCGGTTTGAAATGCGTTCTGCCACGCAGTGCTCACGAGTCCGTCGAAGGCGGCTCGCGATGCCGACAATGGCGCACCGACCATCCTGGTTGATGCCGCGGTAGAGACAATGGGGATGCCGACAGTACGTGGCCGCAGACCCAAAATGGAGTTGATACCTTCATCGGAGTTCTGCGCGTAGAGCTGTGCCGTTCCCCTGAACGAAAAGGTTCGAGAGTACGGGAGTGTGAAGGCTCGATTCAAGGTCAACTCGGGGTCCGTTCGAGGAGGGGTTGCTGCGACGCGAATCCTCGACATGTCGATAATTAAAGGTGATGTCCGCGCGGCGGATCCGACTCGATTGAGCAAAGATGTCGGCAGGAGAAGCGAACGCGTGGCGTTCCCGAATCCTGGGGCGAATACTTCCGAAAAGCCAACGGCCGACTGCTGTTTGAGCGGCACATAAATAGGCGTCGTGTCATCAATGGTGATGGTCATTGTCGTACCGCGAGTTGGTGGAATATCTATCCATTGGCCGGTGACGCCCCACGATTGCTCAGTGAGGACACGATGGTAGGTGCGACTGCCGACCTTGATGGACACCTTGGTGATCCATCGGTTCTCGGTGGGGTTCTGGGACTGGATGAAGTGAATTCGAGAGACGATGTGCGGAGAGGTCGCGTGGATAGTGAGATATTCCCCAACGGCCTTGTGGAACGCGGCAGTCTGCCACGACGTATTCGGATTACCGTCGACGGCATAAAAGGGCATGTGTTCGGGCACGTTAGCGATGGGGTTGCCGTAACTGGAAGCACCGACGGCCGAAATGCCATGGAGAACAGCCACCGTCTGATTGCCGGATCCCGGCTCAAAGGCGTACAGTGCGTGTTCTTCCTCTGACGTATTTGTTGGAAGCTCATTGAGCGCCTCGATGTAGCCCGCAGACGAACTGAGCGTGCCAAAGGTGGAGTGCACCTTGGCATTGGTGTCGGTGAGAACGAGAGAGGCATTGGCCTTAATCAGGTCTGCGACCACTTTCGGCCCGATGGCACCCTCGTACCAGAGGGAATGATTGTCGTTTAAAAGTCCCATCGTGGCGAGATTGACGAGTCCCATACCCGACCCCGCGACGAGGTAGGACCCCGACAACGTCTCGCTGCGCGTCAAGGTTCGCGCGCCGGTGACCTTGAATACTGCCAGTGATGCGGGCCACTTGAAGTGAGAGGGCAGATTCAGCATCTGTTCATTGATGTATCGACCATCGCTGACCTGGTCCTTCAAAACTGGTCCGTAAGTCTTCACCAGTTTGAGGCCAGCAGGAGTTGGCGAGAAGAGGCTCCACATGTACGCCGGAGTGGGTGAGTTGAAACGCTCGTACTGAATATCCATCTGCAGCAAGATGTCTCCCGCCGAGAAGAGTCGAGCTATGGGCGCAATGGCTTGAGGTTGGGCGTAGCCATCCTGGAATCGTCCATCGAGAGCTCGAATCAGATCGACGCTCGCATTCTCGCCCTGTGGTGTCACTTGGTTCGTTTCGAACGGGCGATTCAGCAATCCAGGCCAAACCGAATCCACATAGGCGCCGTAGCGGTAGTTACCGAAGTCAACCCCCGGTAGTCCGAGAACAGTCGACGTGGCAGGACCGGTGTTGAGGTCCTTCGCCGCCGCCGTCACGTAGGTGGGCAAGGTGCTCGGAGAACTCAAGTTACGCGCGAGCGCGGTACCCGCAAAGAGGGGCTGAATAGCAAGAATGCTGGCAAGTGCCGTGATGCGAAGCATCCGACGTGGAGATGAATGTTTGCGCTCCGAACGCGCATGAATGGCCGCCGCCAACAAGGTGCCAAAAGATAAGAGCACGAGGGGCATGACTCGATTGGTTGACCTCATGGCGAGACCCACCGTGGTGTGAAGCCCCAGCCATTTCATCACCGCTCCCACCGGCGCCGGTGATGAAATGGGGTATGCGCCAACCGCGAGGAGGATTCCCATCAGACCTATCGCCACGAAGTAGCCCCGATAACGCCAACGCACGAAAAGGCTGCTGACGATGCCCGCGGCGGGAAGAAAGAAACTCGCGGCCACGACCAGGGCATTGGTCTCATACGGGCCCGAGGCCATTGTCCACGGCTGGATGTGATCCGAACCGTAGAAATACCAATAACCAAGGCCCCGGAGCACTTCGCTCGTCGTTGACGTGGATGCCACGGTGGTAATTGACTCGGTGTAATTGAGAATATTGACGCCGAAAGCACCCTCAGCCCACAGCCCACCAATCCACCAGAGGCTGACCAGTAGTCCAAGTCCGGAAATCTTGGCCGCGACCGACGTCGCTCGCTTCCACGAGATGTCGCCGGTCAAGGCGGCGTAGACGAGCCATGTGGCCGGGGCGAGACCGACCAGGAGGACACTGGTGGCATTGACGCCACCCACGAGAGCGAGGACGATGGCGAAGCGCGCGGCGTAGCGCCACCCTCCCTGACGAGCAGCACGGACGGCGTACAACATCATCCAGCCAAGCCCGGCCCATGGCATCAAGATCGCCGTGGTGCGGTCTATGTTCACCAATATGTACGGCGACAGCATGTAAGGAATCGCCGCGGCCCATGCAGCCTGTCGACCGATCCCCATCTCCTCTAGAAAACGCCTCACCCCGAGAGCGGCGAGGAATAGAAGACTTCCCATCCAGAAGCGCTGTGCGATCCACGCGGAGACGCCTAGGTAGTGAAACAAGAGGTAATACGGGCCCATGGGGAACAGGTACCCAATGTTCTGGTGGGTAACCATTCCAAACCCTTGGTCCGAGTTCCACATCGACGCCGCAGTGGACAGCAAGTGGGCGGGGTCCAAATAAAGGTACGCCTTCGTGTCCGCACTTATCCGTCCGGGTTCCGAATACAGGAAGGGGGCATAAGCCAGAAGTGCAATTATCCATGTGTCCCAGCGAAATTTCGGGCGAGAACGGGCTAATGGCACACTGAGAATCTACCGAGTAGCGGTGAGGTCCAAGGTGGTGGCTACCCTCTGAGCATGCAACGTATTGCAATTGCCGGAGGAATTGGTTCTGGTAAGACGGCCGTCACCGATTACCTCGCCAAGAGGGGCATTGTGATTGTCGATGCCGACATTGTGGCGCGAGACGTGGTCTCCCCGGGACAGCCGGCGTACCGCCAACTAATCGATGCCTTTGGACGGGGCATCGTGGCGACGGATTCGACGCTGAATCGAGCGGTACTAGCGGATGTGGTGTTCCGTGACCCCGCCGCTCTCCGTCGGCTCAATCGCATCACGCACTTGGCGATCGGTGTGGAAATTCTTCGCCGTTGCGAAGAGAGCTCCAGCTCTGTCGTCGCCGTTGCTTTGCCCCTCTATCGACCAGAACATCGCTCGTTGTTTTCGTTGACAGCGGTGTGGCTGGTTCGCGCGCGGGAGGATGTTGTTTTGCAGCGCTTAACGACGAGCCGAAAAATGGATGTCGGTGACGCCGAAAGACGAATTGCGGCACAGGAGGCGCTGGCGCTACCTAATGAAGCGTTTGACGCGATCATTGATAATTCAAATGACCTTCTCACTACCTACGGAAATATTGACCGGTTACTGGTGGAGTTGTCATGACGAACTTCCTAGTTGAGTCACCATTTCTGCCCTGCGGAGATCAGCCGACCGCGATTGCGGCTTTGACGGAAGGAGCCCGCAACGGATTGAGATACCAGACGCTCGAGGGAATCACCGGCAGTGGCAAGACCGCGACGATTGCATGGACTATCGAGAAATTGCAACGACCCACGTTGATCTTGGAGCCAAATAAGTCGTTGGCTGCGCAACTCGCTGCCGAGCTTCGAGAAATGCTTCCGTCCAATCGCGTGGAGTTCTTCGTTTCCTATTACGACTACTACCAGCCGGAGGCGTACCTGCCTTCCAGCGATACCTATATCGAAAAAGACAGCTCAATTAACGAGGAAATCGACCGACTGCGCCACGCAGCGACGTCGTCACTCCTGACGCGACGTGACACCGTGGTGGTGGCCTCCGTTTCCTGTATCTACGGTTTGGGTTCACCCATTGAATATCGGCGGGGAATGCTGGCCATGTCGGTGGGGGACAAGTTCGAGCAGCGTGAACTGCTTCGCCGTTTGGTCGATATGCAGTACTCGAGAAACGACTTGGTGGTCGAGCGCGGAACATTCCGCGTTCGCGGCGACACGTTGGAACTTCAGCCCGCCTACGACCGTGAGGCGCTGCGCATCAGTTTCTTTGATGACGAAATCGAATCAATTGTGTTTTTTAACCCGTTGACGCAGGAGGTGAACGGCCGGGTAGACAGCGTCACGGTATTCGCGGCAAGTCACTACAGCACCGGTGACGAGACGCTGCACCGTGCCGTGAGAAGCATCGAGGAGGAACTCGGGCGCCAACTGCGGACATTTGAGGCGGGGGGCAAACTATTGGAGGCGCAGCGACTAAAGATGCGCACTGAACATGACCTAGAAATGCTTCAAGAGACGGGGACCTGCCCAGGAGTCGAGAACTATTCGGCACACTTGGACGGCCGCAGCAGCGGCGAGCGCCCCTACACCCTGCTTGATTACTTTCCCGAGGATCTCCTGGTCGTGATTGATGAGTCGCACGTTGCCGTCCCGCAGATTCGAGCGCAATTCGCCGGTGACCGATCACGTAAATCGACCTTGGTTGATCATGGCTTTCGTTTGCCAAGCGCGATGGACAATCGCCCTCTGAACTTTGACGAATTTATGGACGTGGTGCCCCAGATGATCTTCGTGTCGGCAACTCCAGGGCCTTTCGAACGCGAGGTGTCGGACGCAATGGTGCAACAGCTGATTCGGCCAACGGGCTTGCTGGACCCTGTCGTCGATATCGTCCCTACCAGGAATCAGATTGACCATCTACGAGACGAAATCAATCAAGTGGTGGCAGCGGGAGAACGCGTCATCGTCACGACGTTAACCAAGCGAATGGCGGAAGACCTAACGACGTTCTTGGTGAAGCACGGAATTAAGGTCCGTTATCTGCATAGCGATATTGACACGATCGAACGAGTCGAAATTCTCCGAGGCTTGCGATTGGGGGAGTTCGATGTATTGGTGGGTATCAACTTGCTTCGCGAAGGTTTGGACCTTCCCGAAGTTTCCCTTGTCGCCATCCTTGATGCCGACAAAGAGGGCTTCCTGCGCTCTGAGAGCGCTCTCATCCAAACCATTGGCCGCGCCGCTCGCAACTCCCATGGCCGCGCGATCCTCTACGCCGACCGGGTGACTCCCGCCATGCAGGTCGCGCTCGACACCACGGCCCGTCGACGCGAGGTTCAAATTGCCTACAACACGGAGAATGGGATCAGCCCCACGACGGTCTCAAAGAACGTGGTGGACATTCTCAGTCGTCTTCGTAAGGAAGAAGCACCGGTGAAAGCAGCGACACCGCTCGTCGCCAATGCAGACGAGGCAGAGAGAGTCGAGCGTGAGATGTTGGCCGCGGCTGCCGATTTGCGCTTTGAGGAGGCGGCAATGCTCCGCGATGTTCTCAATCAGATTCGATTAGCGAACGATGACAGCGAGAACGACGGGTAGTTTGCGTTCGTGTCTGGTGTCATTCGCGTCCAAGGTGCTCGCGCCCACAATTTAAAAAATGTCTCGCTAGAGATTCCACGGGACAAACTCGTCGTCTTCACCGGTTTGTCGGGGTCGGGAAAGTCGTCGCTCGCTTTTGACACCATTTACGCCGAAGGCCAACGTCGCTACGTCGAGAGCCTGTCCGCATACGCCCGCCAATTCTTGGGCCAGATGGACAAGCCGGATGTCGATTTCATTGAGGGTTTGAGCCCCGCTATCTCCATCGACCAGAAGACGGCCTCGAGAAACCCTCGTTCGACAGTGGGCACCATTACCGAAATCCACGACTACTTGCGCCTTATGTTCGCGCGCATAGGGGTACCCCATTGCCCGAACTGTGGTGAACCGGTAAGTCGA
This sequence comes from uncultured Actinomycetes bacterium, assembly GCA_903924205.1. Lineage (GTDB taxonomy): Bacteria > Actinomycetota > Acidimicrobiia > Acidimicrobiales > RAAP-2 > RAAP-2. Next base: position 86,217 of record CAIYAP010000007.1, on the reverse strand, counting down.
CAGACGTCGCAGCAAATCGTTGATCACATCCTGTCGAGCGAGCCGGGCGCCAAATTCCTCGTGCTGGCAACGGTGGTGGACGGCCGAAAGGGCGAGTACTCCACCTTGTTGGACGACCTCGCGTCGCAAGGTTTTTCTCGCGTCCGCGTCGACGGTGTTGTGCACGAGCTTGACGACCGTTCGACAATCGAGTTGGCACGCTACGAGGTCCATCACATCGATGTCGTGGTGGACCGTCTCAGTGTTCGTCCCGCCAGCCGTCAGCGACTGACTGAGTCGGTTGAAGCCGCCACGGCGTTGACCAAGGGGACGGTGACGATTCTCTTCACGGACACAGACGAAATTGTCAAATTCTCAGAAAAGTTGGCGTGCGCCGCCTGTGGCATCAGCTTCTCGGAATTGGCCCCCCGAGACTTCTCGTTCAATTCACCCTACGGAGCGTGCAGCGAGTGCTCTGGCTTGGGCACCAAATTCGAAATCGATGTTGACATGGTGGTGCCCGATACTTCACTGTCGATTCGAGAGGGAGCCCTGGCTCCGTGGTCCGGAAACCGTTTCAAGTATTTCGATCACTTGCTGAGAGGCGTCGCCGACTTGGGGGATTTTTCACTAGATACTCCCTGGAAGAAGCTGAAGGCCAAAGATCGCCAACTCGTCCTGTACGGCGTTGATGATGCCACGGTCGCGTTCAAATACCGAAATCGTTACGGCAAGGTCAAGACTTTTGACACGGCGTATCGAGGATTATCGGCATGGCTAGAGCGCCAACGCAATGAAGCCGAGGGGGACTGGACTCGAGAGCAGGCAGAGCAATACATGCGCGAGGTGGAATGCCACTCCTGTCACGGTCAGCGCTTGCGGCCGGAAGTGCTCGGAGTCAAGATTGCAGGAAGGTCGATTGCCGAGATTTCCTCGATGACGATTGACGAGTCCTTTGAATGGTTTGAGAAGGTGCCGCTGAATAAGCGTGACCGCAAAATTGCTGAGTTAGTGATTCGTGAAATCGTCGAGCGTCTGCGGTTTCTTCTGGACGTCGGCTTGGACTATCTCACGCTGGCCCGTGCGGCGGCGACGCTGTCCGGTGGCGAGGCTCAACGCATTCGCTTGGCGAGTCAAATTGGTAGCCATCTGGTCGGGGTCCTCTACGTTCTGGACGAGCCATCGATTGGGTTGCACCAACGAGACAACCAGCGTCTCATCTCGACTCTCCTACGGTTGCGCGACCTCGGTAACAGTGTCATCGTCGTCGAACACGATGAAGAGACAATTCGTGCCAGTGACTTCATCGTTGACATCGGTCCCGGTGCCGGTGAATTTGGCGGCGAAGTGGTGTACGCGGGCCCGGTGGCGGGCATTGAAGCATGTGAACTCAGCCGAACCGGGGCTTACCTGTCACGGCGAGCAGGGATCGAGGTTCCTTCGAACCGTCGCGAGGCATCGGGCGATGTCTTGCGAGTCGTGGGGGCCGCGGCCAACAACCTCGACAACGTCAGCGTGAGTTTTCCGCTCGGAACTTTCACGGCCATCACCGGTGTCAGTGGGTCAGGTAAATCGACACTCGTTAACCAAATTCTCTTGAATTCACTCTTGCGCCAGCTTCATCACGCCAAGGTCGAGGTCGCGAAACACAAATCTATTGAAGGGATTGAGTTCATCGACAAAGTGGTGGCGGTGGACCAGCAGCCCATCGGACGCACGCCTCGATCAAACCCCGCCACGTACACGGGAGTTTTCGACAAGATTCGGAAACTCTTCGCCGAAACCACCGAAGCCAAAGTTCGTGGCTACCAGCAGGGGCGCTTCTCCTTCAACGTAAAGGGTGGTCGCTGCGAAGCGTGCGCGGGAGACGGCACCATCAAGATTGAAATGCACTTCTTGCCTGACGTGTACGTGAATTGCGAGGACTGCAACGGCCGTCGCTACAACCGCGAGACGTTGGAAATTCTGTATCGCGGTAAGTCGATAGCCGACGTACTGAATATGCCTATTGCCGAGGCCAACGAGTTCTTCGAGCGACAGCCGTCGATTCAGCGCCATATTCAGACTCTGGTTGATGTTGGCCTTGGTTATGTTCGCCTTGGACAGTCGGCGCCCACGCTGTCGGGCGGTGAGGCTCAGCGAGTGAAGTTGGCCGCCGAGTTGGCTCGTCGTCCTACGGGTCACACGTTGTACGTGCTCGATGAGCCAACAACGGGATTGCACTTTGATGACGTCGCGCGACTTTTGACGGTGTTGCATCGACTGGTCGACCAAGGCAACACCGTCATCACCATCGAGCACAACCTTGACGTCGTCAAGACGGCTGACTGGATTGTTGACATGGGACCAGAAGGTGGACGTCGTGGTGGCAAGGTGGTGGGTGAGGGAACACCAGAACACATCGCATCTTTGGATTCACCAACTGGGTTAGTGCTACGCGATCTAGTGACCGCCAAGAGTCGTTCGCGACGCACCAAGAAGTAGGAAAATGGACAAGCCGGTCGGAATTCCACATCGACCCGGCTGCTACGTGTTCTCACGTTCCGACGGCACGGTGATTTACGTCGGAAAGGCCGCCGATCTGTCTAATCGCTTGTCTAACTATTTCGCTAAAGACACGACGGATCCCAAGTCCATCGGAATCGTGTCAGAAGCCCATCACGTCGAGTGGACCGTGACGCCCACCGAGGTAGACGCACTCCTTCTCGAGAACGAGCTCATAAAGCGGTTCCAGCCGAGATTCAATATTCGGCTCAAGGATGACAAGTCCTACCCGTACATGGCAATCTCCATGGGTCACCAGTGGCCCGCGGTGTATTTGACGCGCGAGCCCCACCGACGAGGTACGGCATATTTCGGTCCTTTCGGACATGCCAAGGATGCCCGGCGGACCCTCGATGAAATTGTCCGCATTTTCCCGGTTCGGACCTGCCGAGATTCAAAGTTCATCATTCACCAACGACAAGGACGCCCCTGCTTGCTGGCGGACCTAGAGAAGTGCAGTGCACCATGCGTGAATCGGGTGACACGCGATGAATACCAAGACGAGTTGGACGGCCTCGTGTCATTCTTTAGAGGTCGTGTCGAGCCCCTGCGACGTGAACTAGAAGAGAGAATGTCGGCGGCGGCGGCGGAGCAGCGATACGAAGTGGCGGCACGAGCGCGTGACTCGCTCCACGCTTTATCACTTGCGAGCACCTACCAATCTGTCGTAGTCGATGAATCGAGTGACATTGACGTTTGGGGGAGTGTTCGCGATTCGTCTCGATGTGTGGTGACTCACTTGCGAATCTTGGGCGGTCGATTGGTGGGGCGTAGTAGCTCCCTGTATTACGTCGACGCCGGAGACAGCGAAGATGACGTCCTCGCGAGAGCGATGTCCGACGCGGCCGCGAAATCCGAATTCGAGGGCCGCCGCTGGGCGTCCAGTGTTGCCGATGTCACCGCAACCACTATTGAGTTCGCTGCGAAGATATCAACGAATGGCAGTACGCCCTACCAACGAGTGCCATCGCGAGTCTCGGAATTGGTCGACATGGCGATAGAGAATTCTGAGCAAACGCTCGAACGTGATTCCCTCCGCCGGCAACATGATCACAACGTTCGATCGCAAGCCCTGACCGACCTGGCTGCCGCGCTTCAACTCCCACGCCCCCCGTGGCGAGTCGAATGCTTCGATATGAGCCATCTTCAGGGAACTAACTACGTCGGTTCGATGGTGGTCATTGAAGATGGACTTCCAGCGAAGGCGTCGTATCGGCGCTTCCACGTAAAGGAAGTTGAAGGAAACAACGATGTCGGCGCCATGTCAGAAGTTCTTCGGCGTCGTTTGGCCTATTACTCCGATACTGGTGGTCGCGATGGTTTTCCCAATCCCGACCTCATCATTGTGGACGGTGGCCTTCCGCAGTTGGGCGCCGCCGCCTCGGTGGTGCGTGACATGGGCCTCGAGGGAAAGGTTCAGCTCGCCTCATTGGCAAAACGTGAGGAATTGATATATCGACCTGGTTCGTCGGCGGCCATTGCGTTACCTCGGTCGAGCGAGGCCCTGTACCTGGTTCAACGCCTACGCGATGAGGCCCACCGCTTTGCTATTACGTTCCACCGATCGACTCGTGGAAAATCAATGGTGAAATCGGTTCTAGACGGAATAGATGGGCTTGGCCCGCAGCGGCTCGCGACCCTCATGAATGCCTTTGGGGCACTGGATGACCTCCGGTCCTCAACGATTGAAGAGATTGCTGCCGCGGGAGTTCCTACGGGCGTTGCTCGCGCCATCTACGATCGCTTGCGAGCAGATATTCCAGTGGAAGGCACCGACGACTAATGAACCGAATTCTGTTGGTGACAGGAATGTCCGGAGCGGGCCGTTCGACTGTATCGGCTCAACTCGAAGACTTGGGCTGGACGGTCATCGACAACATGCCGCTGGAGTTCATTGCTCGGGTCGCAGAGCTCGCCTTTCACGGTGCAGTTGAGGGCCCTGGTTTGGTGTTCGTCGTCGGCCGTAGCGGCAATTTTGACGGAGACCAGTTTGTTACCGCGGTCACGGACCTACGACAACAACAATTTGACGTGAAGGTCATATTCCTCGATGCCCCAGATGACGTCCTCATTCGTCGTTACGAGGGCACTCGCCGTCGACACCCCCTATCAGGTTCTGTATCGAACGCGATTGCGGGAGAACGAGCCGCCTTTTCGGGTGCGAGAGACCTCGCCGACGTGATTATCGATACTGGAGCGTTAAACACCAACCAACTTCGTCAACGCATTGTGAGCACTTTTGAAGATCGAAGCGCCGGTGGCTCAATGCGCACCTCGATTATGTCTTTTGGTTATTCGAATGGCCTACCGCGAGATGTGGACTTAGTTTTTGACTGCCGTTTTATTCCTAACCCGTTTTGGGATGAAACGTTGAGGCCACTTTCCGGGCTCGATTCAAAAGTTGCGGATTTTGTCGTGAGTCAGGATGAGGCTCAGCGATTTCTTGCAGATGTCACGGCCATGTTGGCGTGGCAGATCCCTGCATTCGCGAAAGAAGGGAAGTCATATCTCTCCATTGCCATCGGTTGCACCGGGGGACGGCACCGCTCCGTCGCCATGGCGGAGGCGATCGCCAGAGCGCTACCCGTCGCGGTGAACGTCTTTCACCGCGATATCGATCGATGACTCAATTCGTCGCGCTCGGAGGTGGCCACGGGTCGGCAGTGACGCTGCGCGCCGCGCTATCGGCGGGTTTTTCGGTCACGGGTATCGTTTCAGTTGCCGACAACGGTGGGAGCACCGGTCGGCTTCGCGAGATTCTGGACGTGGCGGCGGTCGGGGACATCCGAAAGTGCCTCGTGGCACTGGCGGATGACGGCAATCGTTTAGCGCAAAACTTCGAACATCGATTCATGCGAGGCGAGCTACGTGGACACGCAGTAGGAAATCTCGTTCTCGCTGGGCTGGTCGAAACGGCTGCTTCGCTCGAAGAGGCGATCGACATCGTCGCCGACAGTTTGAATCTGCGAGGGCGCGTCATCCCGGCTTCTCGTGAGGGGGTTGAGCTACTGGCGGTTACCGATAGCGGCGTGGCCGAAGGTCAGACCTCAGTGTCGTCGTCTAGTGCGATTCGCCGCGTCGCGGTGCGACCAGCTTCAGCTCGTGCCCCTCGGGCAGCGGTGGAGGCAATTTCCAATGCGAACATTGTCGTGTACGGGCCGGGTTCCATCTTTTCCAGCGTTCTCGCCGCCTGTGTCGTTCCCGGCATTTCCGAAGCGTTGGCCGACACGTCGGCTCCCCGCTATTTGGTCGTCAATCTCTACCCCCAATTTCCGGAGGCGGAGGGGTTTTCGACCGCGCAGTACGTAGAGGCATTCGCTGCCCACAATGTGCCACTGGATGGGGTGATCGTGGACGAAACGACCGAAACGGCGTCCCTCGACGGCCTAGGCATAGAGGTGGTGCGAGCGAGACTGTGCGCTCCGTCAGGCAAAACGCACGATTCAGAGTTATTGGCGCAAGTGCTGGCCACTCTCGTGCCATGATTTAGAGGCTCAAAGGAGAGACGAAATGTCTATACGTGTAGGAATCAATGGCTTTGGCCGAATTGGACGCGGATTTCTCCGCGCATCGATGGGTAGCGATATCGAGGTTGTGGCGATTAACGATCTGGGTAGCACTGCCACCAACGGACACTTGTTGAAGTACGACTCCACCCAGGGCCGCTTCCCCGGCGACGTGTCGTGGTCTGAGTCCTCCATCTCCATCAATGGGCGGGAGATCGCCGTTACGGCGGAGCGGGACCCTCAGAATCTCCCGTGGGCGAAGCTGGGAGTCGACGTCGTCATCGAATCGACGGGTGTATTCACTGAGCGAGACAGGGCTGCCCAACACCTCGCAGCGGGGGCTCGAAAAGTCATCATCTCAGCTCCGGCCAATGGCGTCGACGCCACCTTCGTCGTGGGCGTCAACGATGATACGTACGACGCCGCTCAGCATCACATCGTTTCCAATGCGTCATGTACAACGAATTGCTTTGTCCCGATGGTCAAAGTTCTCGACGACAGTTTTGGCGTGGTGACGGGTCTCATGACCACGATTCACGCGTATACGAATGACCAGAACTTGCTCGACCTGCCACACAATGATTTGCGTCGCGCACGTGCGGCCGCTGTCAACATTGTTCCGTCGTCCACTGGAGCGGCTCGAGCCACCGGTCTCGTGCTCCAGGCGATGAAGGGGCGACTCGACGGCACGTCGCTCCGAGTGCCGATTCCCGACGGTTCCATCACGGACTTCACTGCCATAACCCGGAAGACCACCGTGGAGGAAGTCAACGAAGCTTTCAAGTCGGCTGCCGCAGGACGACTCGGCAAGATTCTGACCTACACCGATGAACCAATCGTCTCGAGCGACATTGTGGGAACCTCGGCGTCATGTACGTTCGATTCGGCCATGACCATGGTTCAGGACATCAATGACGAACAGTCACTGGTCAAGATCTTTGGCTGGTACGACAACGAGTGGGGCTACTCCAACCGCCTGGTTGACCTCGCCACGGTTATTGGCATTCACGATTAATGCAACTGCCCACCATTGACGATCTTGGAGACCTGAGGGGCAAAAGGGTACTTGTTCGCGTCGACTTCAATGTGCCGTTTAGAGAGGTCGAAGGGAGGCGTGTCATTGCGGACGACTTCCGCATTCGAGCGGCTCTGCCCCTTTTCGCGGATCTTGAGGCTCGAGGAGCAACGGTCGTGGCGTGCACCCACGTCGGGCGCCCGAAAGGTGAGGTGGTTGAGAAGTATTCCGTAGCCCCTATTCGCGATGCACTGAAGGTTCTCGCGCCGACAGTGGAATTGATGGAAAATCTTCGATTCTCTGCGGGTGAGGAAGGTAACGATCCTGGCTTTGGGGCTCAACTGATCGACGGAATTGACGCGTATGTAAACGAGGCTTTTGGAGCGTCACATCGGGAACATGCGTCGATTATGTACCCACCTCAACATTTGCCATCCGCGGCAGGACCGAACTTGATTCGTGAGGTGGAGACTTTGAGTGGCCTTCTGACGGAGCCTGCGCGACCCTTCGTGGCGGTTGTGGGCGGTGCGAAGGTGGCCGACAAACTGGGTATCGTCCATGTGCTTGCCGCCAAAGCTGATCGAGTGATCATTGGTGGCGGAATGATGTTTACGTTCTGGAAGGCCTTAGGCCACCACATCGGAAAATCTTTAGTAGATGAGTCGCGACTCGATGAGTGCCGAGAACTTCTCGCTACCGGCAAAATTCTGATTCCCGTAGATGTCCGTTGCTTGCCGGTTGGCGAATCTTTCGGCACTGGAGGAACGGTTGTTCCCAGCGTCCATGACAGCGATGTGCCTGACGGGCATATCGGCCTAGACATTGGCCCCGAAAGTGAGCGTCTTTTCTCACGCGAGTTGGCATCCGCAGCGACTGTGCTGTGGAACGGTCCAATGGGCGTCTTTGAGGACCCTCGACTCACACTGGGCACTCAGGCGATTGCGACCACGCTCGCCACAGGGTCCATGTATTCGGTCATCGGTGGTGGCGATAGCGCGGCAGCAGTCGCGCAATATGGCGTTGCAGACCAAATGGACTTCATATCAACTGGCGGGGGCGCGTCGCTGGAACTCCTAGAGTTTGGCGATTTCCCCAGCCTGCGCGTTTTGCGCAATAGAAAGGTGTTGTAGAGATGGTCTCAAACCTCATTGTGGGCAACTGGAAGATGAATAACGACTTCGTTGCCGCGATCCACTTGACGCAGCAAATCGGCATTCTTGCCCGTCAAGCAGATGTCGCGGGAGTATCGCTGGTGGTGACGCCTCCGACCTGTGACCTTCGGTCGGTGTCGTCGGTGATAGAGGCTGACCGTTTAGCAATCAAGCTGGGGGCACAACACGCCTACTGGGAGGATGGGGGAGCCTTTACCGGGGAAACCTCCATTCCGATGGTGAAGCGTCTGGGGTGCACCTTCATCATCGTGGGTCACAGCGAACGGCGAGAACACTTCGGGATGACCGATGACGCAGTCGCCAAGACCACCGCGTCAGCGCTACGTCATGACCTAACGCCCATTATCTGCGTGGGCGAGTCAGAAGAGATCCGAGACAACGAGGGGCACGTCGAGTTCGTGAGCTCGCAAATTCTTGCTGCCGTCGGTGGCTTGACCGCATCTCAGCGCCGAGACGTCGTAGTGGCATACGAGCCCATTTGGGCGATTGGAACTGGCAAAGTGGCCTCATCAGAACAGGTGGCCGAGATGATGGCCGTCATCCGCTCTGCTTGGCCAGAAGATGGTGGAGACATCACCGTTCTGTACGGCGGTTCGGTGAAACCTGAAAATGCAACGGAATTAGCGTCCACTCCTGGCGTCGATGGCTTCCTGGTGGGGGGCGCCAGCTTGAGCGGCGAGCAGTTCGTCGAAATAGCGGCTGCGGCTGCGAAATGCTACCGTTAAGGGCTCCAAGGAGAGTCTGATGCTGACCACTATTTTCGTCGTTGTTGAGATTATTGCGGCTGTCGCCCTGATTTTCCTCGTCCTCATGCATTCGGGACGTGGCGGTGGATTGTCGTCGATGCTGGGCGGTTCTCTCGGCTCCGTTGCCCAGGGGTCAACGGTGGCAGAGCGCAACTTGGACCGCATCACCGTCGCGGTGGCGCTCGTGTTGGCGTTCACGACGATCACTCTCGACCTACGTATCGCGTGATCGTGGGCGCTCGTCGCGCCAGCAGTACTGCCGCCGCTTTCGTCTTACTCCTCGTGACGGGGTTCAGCGGATTTCCCGCTTCCGCCAGCACTTCGACCACGACAGTGTCGCCACCCAAGGTCTCAGTCGCGAATCTTCAGATGTCGGTTCCTGACGCCCTTTCGGGATGCTCCATTTTCGATGGTGCCCTTAGCGACAGCATGCAGGGAGTACTTGACCTGACAACTCCCTCCGCATTCGTCGTCAACAGGTTTGGCCGTCCGTTGGGTGCGAACGGTCCAATTACTCAAAGTGAACTCATCTCGGTGAGCCCTCAGGTGGTTCAGTACCGCATAAACCCACATTTCACTTGGACAACGGGTCAGCCTTTCACGGGCGAGCAGATGGTTCAATGGTGGGAGTTTTCCCGCCGACAAGTGGGTTCTGCTGCTGTCAACTACCGCTCCATCAGCTCGCTAGTGGTTTCTACTGACGGCCTAGCGGTGACAGCGACGTTTAGCCTTCCCAACAGCGGATGGTCGTCGCTCTTTCGTGATATGCAAATAGCTCCGCGATCAACTGGATGTTCGCTTGCCGAGGTGCTGCGAGAGCCGCAATTGGGCCCGTATCAGTTAGTGACCTTGACCAATGATCACGCGGTTCTGGTGGCGAACCCTCAGTTCGCGAAAGTAACGGGAAACACTCCCATTGCTCAACGAATTGAGATTTCGGCGGGCGGAAATGCGCTCATCACGGGCGGAACCTTTGCCGTGATGTCACATCGCTACTCGCAAAGTCAACTTCAATTCATTTCGAGTCCACCCACGACGTCTTCTTTCTCAGTGGCCTCATCTACAACTGAGAGGTTGACCTTCTCGGCCACCCGTCCCCAGGAAGCGTCCGTCAACGTTCGCAGCGCCTTGGCTAGCGCCATCGATCGCGCCAGCTTGGTCTGGAAAAATGTAGGCCTCTTTAACCCCGGAATTGCTCCGGCGGCGTCGTCACTATTTCCCCAATCGTCACCTTCTTACCCCGGTCCGATCGGCACACCCGTCGGTGTCACCACCACCACGTCGGCGATTCCGACAATCTTTCAACCGTCCACCGGCCAGTTGAACGACTGCGGGAGCTGCGCCCCCGACTTTCTGCGGGCCGCGGGTTTTACCCCGACGGCTAGTGGCTGGACTGGACCCACCGGTCCCTTGATTCTCCACCTTGCGGTTGGTCCGACAACGGAAGATCGCATGTCAGCGGCGGCCATTGCCACCTCGTGGCAACATCTGCACGCCGGGGTGTCCATGCAGTATTTCAGCACGGAAGTTGCCGTCCTTGGAGCCCTGCGATCTGGGCATTTTGACGCTGGTGTGTACCACTTGCCGCAGCCGCTACCTTCAGAATTGGCATCACGGTGGGCGGTTGGTGCGCAGGGTGGGAGCCTCTGGACGGGCTGGGATCCCTCGGCACTGGTAGCGGATTACCAAGCTGGCTTGGGTACCTTGAATTCCGTGACGGCGACGGCCTCCTGGAAGGCAATTGATGACGCGATTCAGCGCAATGTCTGGGATAGGCCTCTGTATTCCCTTCCCAACATTGAATATTGGTCATCACGGTTGCCGCTACAAACGGCATCCAACGTGGTGGGATTACTCGACGAGTTCCTCAATCTGACGCCAGCATCGCTCTCCTCGTAATGCGATAACATGACGATCCCACGTCGAAGTGGTGAAATGGCAGACACGCCAGCTTGAGGGGCTGGTGCTCGCAAGGGCGTGCGGGTTCAAGTCCCGCCTTCGACACCAAGTCAACGGCCCCCTTTTGGGGGCCGTTGGTCTTTTTACGAGCGTCTGACTACTACTGTCTGGCGTATAGCTATGCGATCGATTGCCTTTGTTGCCTACAGCAGCCGACCTGATGCGGTCGCCCTCGCGAACGATTGCGTTCGCGTTCTTCGGACCGAGGGTGTCGAGTGCTCGATCTGGTTGGCGGATTCCCCTGAGCAGGCACCGCGAGCTGATACCTATGTCTCACTCGGCGGTGACGGAACATTCTTGCGAGCGGCTCTGTGTGCGCACGAGAATTCCGGCGAAGTTCTCGGGGTAGATCTCGGACGCGTGGGATTTCTCCTGCGAGTAGCGCCCGACGATGTCTTGGAGACTGTTCGAGACGTCGCCGGCGGACCTCGCCGAGCCTCGGAGCGGCTCGCGCTTCGCGGTGCCTGGCTCGACAATGAAAGAGTCGCCCTCAATGAGTTTGTTGTCGAGCGGGCTCAAACGGGACGAATGGTCCATTTACGCGTTTATCTCGATGGCGAAGAGTTCATGACGTATCACGCTGATGGCGTTCTTGTCGCCACGCCTACCGGGTCCACGGCGTATAACTTCTCGGCTGGCGGTCCCATTGTTGCGACTGATGTGGAGGCGGTGATTGTGACCCCTCTCGCTCCGCATTTCACCATGGATAGATCAGCGGTAGTGGGCGCGCACACTCGGGTAGATATTGAGGTCCTCGGTGGCCAAGCCATGATCGTCGCTGATGGCTCCGTCGCTGGCGACCTCAACACGGGCCAGCGAATCACCATTCATCGAGACCCTGATGCCGTCATGGTTGCTGATGGCTCTCCTCGCGACCTAGGTGCTCGCCTTCGTCATCACCTGCGAGAAGGCCATGCCTAGGGCAGTTCGCCTTCTCGCGCTGCAAGTTCGAAACCTCGGAGTTCTGCATGATGTCACCATTGATCTCAGCGACGGGCTCACGGTGGTTACGGGGGAAACCGGGGCTGGCAAGACGTTGATTGTCGATGCACTCGAGCTTGCGCGTGGCTCTGACATGCGGCTCGATTCGTCACTGATGTCGACATTTTCCGTGACCGCCCTCTTCTCAGACGGCGGTCATGAGGTTTCGCTGGGCCGAGAATTGTCGGACTCCAAGCGGTTAAGGGCTACCATTGACGGACAGGTGGCGTCGGCAGAGGCTATTGCTCGTACCGCCGAGAGCCTGTTCACTATCCACGGACAGCGCATGGCCACCCGAGCGGCAAGCCGACAATGGCAACGCGATATCGTCGACAACTTTGGCGCGGTGGACACGACGGCAATGGTCGCACTGCGCCAACAACGTCATGACCTTCTCGTGGCCCTTGGAGACTCGGCTGACGATCCCACGCGGCGAGAGCGCGAGCTCGAGGTCCTGGACTTTCAGATCCAGGAATATGACGCATTAAGGGTTCAGTCAGAATCTGAACTCATCGCTGCGGTGGAGGAATTGCAGGAACTTTCGGCTCTGCGTGACGCCGCTGGTGCTATCGCGGGAGCATCAGAGTTGCTCACTCTTGATGACGGCCCCGTCCAGCGAATTGCCGCCGTCCTGTCCGCCTTGCCGACGAGTGACGGTTTGGGAGACGTTCGACTTTCCATCAGCAGTGCGGTTGAGCTGCTACGTGATGCGGGTTCCGCGCTTCGAGAAATGGTGGATGACGACGCCAGCATCGACGAGCGGCTCGCTCGATTAGAAGCGCGCGTCGATGAATTGACACGCTTCGCACGCAAATACGGCGGCACTTTGGAAAGTGCCATTCGTGCCATAAACATCGCACGCCAGCGGGTAGAGGAACTCAACTCGTCCGAGGAGCAGGTGGCACGAACGAGACAGCAGCTAGTGGAAATCCGGCCATTGCTGGAGGAAGCCGAGGCAAAAGTTCGCAGTGATCGACAACGTGCGGCGCAGCAATTTGCCGCATCAGTCACTGATGTTCTTCCCCGAGTGGCTTTGCCCCACGCACGTATCGTCGTGGGTGTGTCCGGAAATGACGGCGCTGAGATCGAATTTGCGTATCAACCACATCGTGATGCCCCCGCAGGTCCGTTAACCGAGATGGCCAGTGGCGGTGAGCTGTCAAGGGTGATGCTCGCTCTCACCTTGGTCTCGTTGACGGAGTCAGCTGTGGCTATTTTTGACGAAGTAGATGCAGGCATTGGGGGGTCGACCGCTCAGTCGATAGGGGACTGCCTCTCCGCGTTGGCCCGCCACCAGCAGGTCATCGCAGTGACGCACACTGCCTCGATCGCAGCCAAAGCGACATCCCATTGGGTGGTCGAGAAATCTCCGGACGGCACATCGGCCTCGGTTCGCTGCGTGGTGGGAATCGAACGGGAGCGCGAAATCGCGCGCATGTTGAGTGGTGACCCTGACTCAGCTGAAAGTTTGGCCCTCGCACGCCAGCTTCTCGCGTAACCAACTTTCCCGCTGCGCTGTCTCGCTACACTTATGTTCCGTGGCATATGCGAACGGTCCTGCGAAATTTATCTTCGTTACAGGGGGCGTCAGTAGCTCTCTCGGAAAGGGTCTGACCGCATCGTCATTAGGCCGCTTGTTGAAGTCGCGAGGCCTTCGGGTCACGATGTGCAAACTTGACCCCTACCTCAACGTTGACCCAGGAACGATGAACCCTGGTGAGCACGGCGAGGTCTTCGTCACCGACGATGGAGGCGAGACTGATCTTGACCTTGGTCACTACGAACGTTTCATTGACGAACCTCTCACTCAACGATCGAACACCACGACGGGAGCCATCTACAGCTCCGTCATCGAAAAAGAGCGCCGCGGAGATTACCTAGGCAAAACAGTCCAAGTGATCCCGCACATCACGAATGAAATAAAGGCCCACGTAGCCCGACTGGCCACTGATGACACGGACATCGTGATCGTGGAAGTAGGTGGCACCGTGGGCGATATGGAAATTGTGCCTTTCATCGAGGCGATACGCCAGTTCCGACGTGACGTGGGACGCGAGAACGTTTGCTACATCCATTTAACTCTGGTGCCGTATCTCGCGGCCAATGGTGAACAAAAGACCAAGCCCACTCAGCATTCCGTCACCATGTTGCGATCGAGTGGCATTCAGCCCAATGTCATCGTGTGTCGCTCTGACCAACCAATTTCGGACTCCCTCAAATCGAAGATCAGCCTCTTTTGTGACGTGACACCTGAAGCAGTCGTGTCGGCGATTGATGCTCCGTCCATTTACGACATCCCTCTGGCGCTCTTCCACGAGGGATTGGACCGCATTGTTCTTGACGTATTGGGTTTTGACATCAACAGCTTGCCCATTGACCTGAGCGATTGGGAGGCTGCCGTTCGTCGTTATCACGAGGCGACGACCACGGTTCGCATCGCCATCGTCGGCAAGTACGTGTCAATGGCTGATGCTTATCTCAGCGTTGAAGAATCTGTTCGCCACGCCGGATTCGGAGCGGGCGTGCGCACCAGCATCGAGTGGGTGGAGGCCGAGGACCTGCACGGTCAGTCGACTATTCCTGACCTATCGCAGTATGACGGCATCATTGTGCCAGGTGGTTTTGGCGAACGTGGCATTGAAGGCATGATCGAAACCGCACGCATCGCGCGCGAAGGTTTCATTCCTTATCTGGGAATCTGTCTGGGCATGCAGATTCAGGTCATCGAATTCGCACGACACCAACTTGGCTTCCTCGACGCAAACTCCACTGAGTTCTCGCCCGCTACCGAGCATCCCGTCATCGACCTCATGGCCGATCAGCATGAGGTCACCAATAAGGGTGGCACTATGCGCCTGGGTTCGTATCCCGCTCATTTGCGGGAGGGCAGTGTCGTCCGGCGACTTTATGGCGAGGAAGTAGTGAATGAGCGCCACCGTCACCGCTTCGAGATGCATGCGCGCTGGGCAGAGCAATTTGAAGTGTCGGGCCTCAGGATTTCGGGTGTCTCACCGGACGGTCAGCTGGTTGAGTTTGTTGAACTCGAGGGCCACCCCTACATGGTCGGCACACAGGCACACCCCGAGTTCAAGAGCCGACCCAACCGGCCGCATCCGTTATTCGTGGGGCTCGTCGATGCGGCGATACAGCGGGTCGCCGGACGCAGTTCATCTCACTGATGAGTGATGGCGATTTCAAGATCGCTGGGCGAACGGAATTACTTCGCGCACATGTGTTTGGCGTCGCCGATTATGAGGTTCATGGCCCCGAGGGAACTTTTCATCGCGCGGTGGCAGAGCATCCGGGCGCCGTTTTCGTTGTTGCCGTGAATAATGACGGACACTTTGGGATGATTCGTCAGTGGCGCACCGCACGCGATGGATGGCAATGGGAGCTTGCGGCCGGCACGAGAGATATTGACGGTGAACCGGAAATTGAGACCGCGCGGCGTGAGTTGCGCGAAGAGTTGGGAGCTACTGCGGGGGAGTGGGCAGAGCTCACCTGGCTCTACACCTCCCCGGGCTGGACAAATCAGGTGAATCGAGTCTTCGTGGCGACGGAACTGCAAATCGATTCTCGTGAGGTCTCCGGTCCCGAGGAAACCTATTCCACGGTCGGTTGGCTGACGCCTCACGAGGTTCGCGAGCTTATTCTCGGTGGAGGACTAGATGCCGTGAGCGCCGCCGCGCTTCTCCTCGCGATGTCGGGGGAATTTGGTGAGTGATCTGGCACTGTTGCGTGACTACCTCACGTACTTGGCTGTCGAGAAGGGTCGTGCCCGAACCACCATTGAATCGTACGAGCGGGACCTCGAGTCGTATTGCGACTTCCTCGAGTCCCAGCGAGCCTCGGTGGTGACCTCCACCACCGACGACATTGAGCGATTTCTCCTCAAACTCACTTCGGAGGGTAAAGCATCAGCCACCGTCAATCGCCACCGAGCATCAATACGAGGCTGGCAGAAGTATTTGGTTATTGAGGTTGAACGCCCTACCGACCCCACGGCATTACTGGGCGCGGCGAAGAGGTCAATGTCGCTACCACACCCCATGTCCGAAGAGGCAGTGACCAAACTATTGGCAGCATGCGCCGGAGACTCACCGTCAGATGTCAGAGACCTTGCGTTGATTGAATTCCTCTACGGCACTGGCGCACGAGTAAGTGAGGCGTGCTCTCTCAATTTGATTGACATTGACTTCGACGAGGGGACAGTGCGCCTCCTGGGTAAGGGCGACAAGCAGAGAGTTGCCCCTCTGGGTCGCTGGGTGACCACCGCGCTGACTGGATACCTCGACGCGAGCCGAGGAAAGTTGGGCGCCAGCCAGCACCCCACTCGCGTATTCGTCAACCAACGGGGCGGCCCGCTCAGTCGACAAGGTGTAGATCTCATCATTCGCAAGCGTGGGCTCGCAGCCGGAATTCCCGGCGAGTTCCTTCACGCACACTGTCTTCGGCATAGTTGCGCCACACACATGCTGGAACACGGGGCGGATATTCGAGTGGTACAAGAGTTGCTGGGGCACTCATCCATTGCCACCACGCAGGTGTATACCCGAGTAACCATGGGAACCCTCAGAGCAGCATACGAAAGTGCCCATCCTCGAGCGGTAGTTTGATGGACGTGCAGTCGGTTATCAAATTCGTCGTGGTTGCCCTAGCGGTCATTCCGGCAATTGTGTTTCACGAGGTGGCGCACGGATTCGTAGCTAATGCCTTTGGAGACCCCACCGCCAAGAATGCCGGCCGGTTATCTCTCAATCCTCTGAAGCACGTTGACCTCATGGGCACCCTCATCCTCCCCGCCATCTTGTATCTCACGATGGGAGTTGCCTTTGGGTACGCCAAGCCGGTTCCTGTCAATGTTTCTCGGTTGCGCAAGCCCCGCGAACAGAGCTTTTGGGTCAGTCTCGCGGGACCAGGGACCAACTTCGTTCTTCTGCTCATTGCGATCGCAGTGGGTCACCTTCCGATTTGCGACTGGAGTGCTTACCTCGGTGCCGACCTGTCAGTGAGAAATTGGATTGCCGTGTGGGCCCTCTACTTCGGTTTGGTGAATGTCACGCTAGGACTATTCAATCTTTTGCCCATTCCGCCTCTTGACGGATCGGCGCTCATTGAAAGATTCATTCCAATTCGCCAGCTCTCGGGCTATTACCGCTTCCGAGCCCAAGCGCTGCCGTACGCCATGGTGTTCTTGATCTTGAACTCCCTATATCTCCACATCGGAATGGGAGTCATGCAAAACGTGCAAGACGCCGTGGCGCGGTTGGTGTCGGGCGTCTAGTTGACGCCAACGGCAGACGCTGCACGGCGATAGGTGGCCTCAGCGATTACCTCAGCTCGTGCCGCGCCAATCGACAAAAGACGGTTCAACTCGCCCTTGTCAGCAAGGAGGTCGTCCCGACGCTGCGTAATGGGGGCCAGGTGGGCGACCACGAGATCGGCCAAATCCTTCTTCAGATCCCCGTAACGTTCGTATCGTGAAGCGACGGTGTCGGGAGTCTCGCCACTGAAAGCGCTAAAGATTTCTAGGAGGTTCGCCAAGCCTGGCTTGGCGTCCCAGTCAAAGCGAACCTCACCATCGGTGTCCGTCATGGCCTTCATGATCTTCTTGCGAATGTCTGCCTCGGAATCGAAGATTCCCATAGCGCCAAGAGGGCTAGAAACTGATTTACTCATCTTTCGAGTCGGCTCTTGCAGATCCATGACGCGTGCCGCAACGGGAGGGAAAAAGCCCTCTGGAACCACGAAGGTTTCTCCATAGCGGTTATTGAAGCGTTCCGCTAGGTTTCGAGCCAACTCGAGGTGCTGTCGCTGGTCATCACCCACGGGAACTCGTTGAGCGTCGTAGAGCAAGATATCCGCAGCCATCAGGACGGGATAGGTGAAAAGGCCGGCCGAGAATCCGTCCTGGCGGTCTGCCTTCTCCTTGAATTGCGTCATTCGCGACAATTCGCCATAGCTCGCGACGCATTCCAGAATCCAACTCAAGCGAGTGTGATGGGGCACCTGACTTTGAACAAAAACAGTCGCCACATTGGGATCGAGACCCACTGCGAACAACGTGGCCGACAACTCGAGAGTGTGACGCTGCAAGTCGGCGGGGGAGATGGGCAAGGTCAGAGCGTGAAGATCTACCACGCAGTAATACGAGTTATTGCTTTGTTGTTGAGCCCATTGACGCAGGGCGCCGAGATAATTCCCTAAATGGACAGCACCGGAGGGCTGGATGCCGGACAGAACACGCATGCGATCAGTCTAGGAGGCGAGTCTGGGAAAGTTTGAGTAGTCTCTGCGCATGACCTTCGTCGTGACGACGCCGGCGTTTAGCGGGCCTATCGAGACCCTCTTGCAGGTGATCTCTGCTCATGACGTCGACATCCTTGATGTTCCCCTCGCCGCCGTCGTTGATGCCTTCATTGTCGCGTTACGTGAGCGCGAGGGTGAACTCGACATGGAGGAGCTGTCGGAGTTCATCTTGATTGCAGCGATTTTGCTGGAGTTAAAGAGCATCCGATTGCTGCCCGGTAAGAACGAGTCCGAAATGGACGAGGAATTTATCGGCTGGGAAGAACGAGACGTTCTGTTGGCCCGACTGCTGGAGTTGCGAACCTACGCCTCCTTGGCCGACGCCTTCGTCTCCCTTTTCGAAATTGCGAATCGCCGATACACCCGAGTCGCTGGCATTGACGATGGATTCATCGTCACGCCCCCCGACCTTCTCAAGGGTGTGACGCCCTCGCAGATTGCCACGGCGTACCTACGTGGCATTGAAGAAAAGCCAGTGCCCGTCGTGCGCCTTCACCATGTCACGGTTGACGCGGTCACGGTCGCCGAGACAGTGGTCAAGTTGGCTCAGAGCCTTCCGTCGCGTGGTCGCCTTTCATTCAAGGACATGGTGTCGGGCCTCGAAACCCGAATTGAGATCATTGTCCATTTCTTGGCCATTTTGGAGTTGTGCAAACTCGGACGAGTACAGCTTGGCCAAGCGGCCACTTTCGGTGATGTCGACATTGAATGGGTTGGTCCCACGACCGCTCTTGAAATTGGAATGGTGGATATGTATGAGGGATGAACGATCACTCGAGCAGCGTCTAGAAGCGATGTTGACCATTGCAATTGAGCCAGTGACCGCGGAAGAGTTGGCCGACCTCTCCGACACCGACACTGACACGGTACGGTCGACTCTTCGAGCACTTCGAGAGCAAGCAGCAGCCGAGCGTCGGGGATTTACCTTTACCGAGCTCGCGAGTGGTTGGGTAATGCAAAGTTCCCCCGATGTTGCCGAAGATGTCACTCGTTTCGCCAACCGCGATGTGTCGCACCGCCTCAGCGCGGCAGCCCTCGAAACTCTCGCAATCGTCGCGTATCGCCAGCCTGTCTCTCGTTCACAGGTCTCCGCTCTGCGCGGTGTGAACGTGGACGGTGTGGTGCGGCTCTTGGAGCAGCGTGGCTATATCGAAGAGCGGGGCCGAGCCGAAGGACCAGGACAACCCATCTTGTATGGAACCACGGAACTTTTCCTCGATCGGTTGGGTCTCGCCAGTGTGAGCGAGCTTCCCCCCATCGAGAGTTTTCTTCCGAACTTGGATGCAGCCCGGACCATTGCCGACAGCTTCACACCATCTACCGAATTGGATGTTGAAGAAGCGTCGGAACCTGACAACACGACTTCTGACGAGGCCGAAGACGATGGTGGCGAGTGAGCGACGAGCTCTTCGAGGCCGAGGGCGAGAGACTGCAGAAGTCCCTCGCGCGAGCGGGTTTTGGAAGCCGACGAGCCTGCGAAGTTCTGATCACCGAAGGACGCGTCACCATTGACGGACGCGTCGCTGAGCTAGGCAATCGTGTCCACTCCGAGGTCGCGGAGATTCGCGTGGACGGAAAGCTCGTGCCCACTGCTGCCAATTTGGTGTACTTCATCCTGAATAAGCCCGCTGGCGTGGTGACCACGGCAGACGACCCCCAAGGGCGCCCCACTGTCCTCGATCTTGTGTCGGCACCCGTGAGGATCTTTCCGGTCGGACGTCTCGATATGAACAGCGAAGGATTGCTCATTTTGACGAACGACGGACGATTGACTCATCTTCTCACCCATCCCAGTTCTGGTGTTCAAAAGGAGTATTTGGTGCGAGTTGACGGGGACCCGTCGCCGGGTTCGCTTCGGCGGTTGCGCGAGGGCATTCAACTCGACGACGGCATGACCGCTCCCGCGCAGGTGGTTCGCGTGTCGGATGGTGTGCTGCGAATCGTCATTCATGAGGGCCGTAACCGCCAAGTACGTCGCATGTGTTCTGCGATCGGCCATGAAGTCACTCGACTCGTACGCACTCGAATAGGTCCATTGACCGATCCGACCCTGTCACCTGGTGTGAGCCGACAACTCTCGGTATCGGAAGTTCGAAAACTGATGGCAGCGGTTGAACCTTCCACGTCACGCCGATAATCATGCGCATCAGCGGCGATCATCAATTCATCGGCCAGGTTGACGTTCCTGGAGACAAGAGCGAATCTCACCGCGTAATTCTGATCAGCGCACTGAGTGACGGCATCTCTCGGATCTCGGATCTCTCGAATGGTGAGGACGTCGCGAGAACTCTCGCAGGTGTTGAGGCACTCGGCGTCAGCACTTCAACCGACACTTCTGGCGTGACGGTGTCGGGAGGCCTTCACTTGCCGCACGGCGGCGTCACTTTGGATCTTGGTAACAGTGGCACGGGATTGCGTTTGATGGTTGGGGCCGTCGCGGGACGAGGACCAGGCAGCGTGACCTTCACTGGCGACGAGAGTTTGACGCTTCGGCCCATGGATCGAATCACTTCGCCGCTGTCGCAGATGGGTGCACATTTCCGGGGGAGCGGCGAGCGGCAGGGTCTCCCACTCGTGGTGACTGCGCCGACTGAACTCACTGGTATTTCTTATGACGTTCCGGTGCCCTCGGCGCAAGTCAAGGGTGCAATTCTCTTCGCAGGCCTTGGGGCAACGTCCGTCACGACAGTGAGAGAGAAGGTCGACACTCGTCAAGCCACCGAAGAGTTGCTGGGAAACGCAGGAGTTGCCATCACCGAGACGCGTGATTCGTCGGGCGCTCGCGTGTTGACCCTCGAGCCCGGGGTGCCACAGGCACGCGAGTGGTCAGTCAGTCGAGACCCATCTCAAGCGGCATTCTTTTTGGTAGCGGGCGCTTTGTCTCCGTCAGGATGTATTCGTATTGAAAATTTGGTTCGCGACCCTGCCCGTTGGGGCTTCCTTGACGTCATAGAACGTAGTGGTGCTCGGGTCGTGCGTTCCGATGATGGGAGGGTTATCGAAGTATCCCATGGAACTGTCCTGCCGTTCACCACGGATGGCGCCGAGATTGTCGGCCTCGATGAAGTTCCCATTCTGACGGTGTGGGCAATCATGGCGAATGGCACATCCACCTTTATCAACGTGGGGGAGCTGCGCCACAAAGAGGTTGACCGGCTCGCGGCGTGCGCTGAGATGGCCACGCTGTTCGGCGCCACCGCAAGTATTGACGGTGACAACCTCCAGATCGTGGGCATCGGCGGGCCCCCATCTCAGCAACCATCAATCGGGTGGCGCCACGATCACCGGATGGTCATGGCGTCGGCCATCACCGCCTCTCTCGGTGCCGGATGCCACCTTGAGCACCCTGAAGCGGTCAACTCGAGTTTTCCCACTTTCTACGACGCCCTAGATTCACTGCGATGAACGGTCGAGTGATAGCCATCGACGGACCTGCGGGGGCCGGTAAAAGCAGCGTTGCGCGAGCGGTTGCCGAACGCTTGGGCTGGTCCTTCCTTGACACCGGCGCCATGTATCGCGCCGTCACCTTCTTCGCCCTCGATCATGGGATCGATCTATCCGACGATGAGTCGTTGGAAAAAGTAGCCGTCGGCCTCTCTATCTCCATCACAGAGCGAGTGGTGATCAATGGACGAGATGTCACTGCGGAGATTCGGACACCGGAGGTGAATTCGAAGGTGTCGAGCGTGGCAGCCTGTTCGGCCATCCGTCGGGCGCTCGTCGAGCAGCAGCGTATTTTCGCGAGCGAACAGGCTCACGGGACGGTGGTAGAGGGCCGTGACATCACGACGGTCGTTTTCCCCGACGCTGAGGTGAAGGTGTTTCTCACCGCGTCACTGGAGGAGCGAGCCAAGCGACGAGGGGACGAATCTGCAGCATCCGTGGCGGCGCGAGACGAGGCCGACGCGTCACGTGTCGATAGCCCGCTTAGTGTCGGCGAAGGAGTTACCATCTTGGACACGACAAACATGCCACTCGACCAGGTGGTTGATGAGGTGGTCGCATGCCTACGGAAGTGAATCTCTCCCCAAAAAAGACTGTGGGCTACCACGTGGTCCGATCCATCGTCTGGGTCCTCTGGAGTGCAATGTTCCGCCCCATTATTGAGGGTGAGCACAACATCCCCGCCACCGGTCCCATCGTGATTGCTCCCGTGCATCGTTCAAATGTTGATTTCGCAGTCGCGATATTTGTCACGCCTCGTAAAACCTTCTTCATGGCTAAGGACAGCCTGTGGAAAGTCCCCATTCTGAGGTGGCTCATTTCAACCATGGGAGCTTTCCCTGTGAAGCGAGGCACCGCCGATCGCGATTCTCTCGAAAAGGCGCGCTCGGTCCTTCGAGATGGACAACCCCTGGTGCTTTTTCCTGAGGGAACCCGCCAGAGCGGAACTCAGATAGCCGAACTGCACATGGGAGCCGCCTTTGTGGCGCTTCACACCGGAGCCCAAATCGTTCCCGTTGGTATTGCGGGGACTGAAGCCGTGATGCCGAAAGGCGCCAGATTTCCACGTCCTCACCGGATCAGTATCGTGGTGGGACCGCCCATTCCCGTTTCGGAGGTGGAAGGACGTATTCCGAGATCGGACATTCAGGCCACGACCGATCAGCTTCGAGCCGCATTGCAATCAGCGCAAGATCGCGCCAACCAGATTCTGGCTTAGCGCTCGCGCCACCAAGTGCCGAAGACCACGCGCGCGTAACGGAATCCGAAGGTCCAGTTACCACCCTTCTTGGTGGTACCCGACGCACGCGGTAACCACTCCGTAGGGACTTCCGATACACGCCAACCGCGCTTCAAGCACGTGATGAGTAGCTCGGCAGTCTGGTACTGGACCTGCTGAAGCCGGTCCACGACATCCGCCAGCATGGTGACACGCAGTGCGCGGTAGCCATTGGAAGTGTCCGTGAGGTGCTTTCCAGTCATTCGGTTCATAATGAAGGAAAAGACTTTGACGCCCAATCGTCGGAAGCCGTCAGACGTATGGTCACGGCCGAGGCGGCGGCTCGCCACCACGAAGTCGCTGGCATCTTCGATAATGGGAAGGACAATTCCGTCCATTTCGCGCGGGTCATTTTGACCGTCAGCGTCAAGAGTAATGACGTACTTCGCGTCGTAGTCGATCGCAAAGCGGTAACCCACTTTGAGCGCTGAACCTTGACCCAAATTGACGGGAAGGTCGATGACCAGGACATTCGAGAATGCGCGAGCAATCTCGGCAGTCTTATCGGCGCCTCCGTCGACAACCACGAGGCAGTGGTACGGCTGACCATGAACCAGTTCGGGAAGCTTCTCCAGGACCGCGCCGATGTTTTCCTCTTCTTCGTAGGCGGTAATGAGAGCCACGACTTCTCGGGCCTCGATGGAGGGGTAGTCCGTGTCGAAGCGCTTCATCGCCTGAGAGATCGCAAATGACTCGAGGTTGCCGTAACGTCGCGCTTCTAGATCGATGCCCATATTGATTCCTTACAGTGAGAGTGGGGTAGCAAAAACCCGTCGAACCATCGGCTCGAAGTGTTCCAGCGATCGGCTTGAAAAATTTGGATCAAAACTGGTCTGATCCCAGTCGTCAGCGAACTTCTCGGCGAGTTCAAACCACGGTTGGCCGCGGTGTTGTTCGCGTAACGACGGGTCCATCCCCAAGAATGAGTAATAGTGGCGGCCTTGGAAATCCTGGTGCGCCGCGATCATCCAAAACACCTCATCGCGAACATAGGGCCGAAGAATCTCCGCGGCGATACGAGGGTGATTGATGACAGAGATCAGCTTGCCCACATCGTGCAGCAGGGACGCCACAATTACCTGCTCGTCGGCTCCATCATCTTCGGCCCTAGTCGCCGTCTGGACGGCATGTTCGAGCTGATGCACCGAGAATCCGTCGGTGATGTCCGAAAGACCGTTCAGCATCTTCAGAATCTGGTCGGCCACCCGAGGCTGTGCCTCCATCGTCACGGTCGCGATGTTCATCCACTGTTCGGACGTGGATTCGTCCATGCGGGTGAAACTTTCGGCCATTAAAACATTCTGCCACGCCTGAAAGAGTGAAAGATGTATTAGGGCGTGGCGACGAGAACGGTCGCTGCCGATCGCTCGCGGTCAGTGGCCACAGGGTCGCTGTCATCCGCTAAGGGCGAAAAGCTGGCATCGACCACTTTGGCCAGTGACTTGAGAAATTCTCGCAATTCTGGCGGCGGGGGAAAATATTCGTCTTCGATGGTGTCCGCGACCACGTCGACACCCTCGCGTGGGCTGAGTCGCCGAACGACCTCTTCGACCAGGCGTTCCGGAGCCGAGGCGCCCGCGGTCACCGCGACGACGCCAGAGACGTCATCGGGCAATTCGTCGGCACTGTTGATTCGTAGAACTCGACCACAGTGCGAGGCGGCCACGGTGGCTAGTGCCACGGTGTTGGAGCTATTGGCGGAACCGATGACCACCACTGTGTCGGCTCGAGATGCAATGGCTCGTAGGGCCGCTTGACGGTTAGTCGTCGCAAAGCAGAGGTCAGATCTATTAGGCATCCACAGGTCCGGAAACGTCGCCACAGCATGTTCTCGAAGTTCCTGCCACTCATCGAGGCTCAATGTGGTTTGCGACAGCAAGGCGAAGGGACCATCCAAATGAGACAGTGCGTCAATATCTGACGTGCTCTGGATGAGGTGGACCGACTCGGGGGCCACCGCCATGGTTCCCACTGCCTCCTCGTGCCCTTCGTGCCCCACGTAGAGGATCGTGTAGCCCTTCTTGGACCTGACCTTTAGCTCGTGGTGCACTTTGGTGACCAGCGGGCACACCGCATCAACCACCACACCGCCTGAGTGGCGAGCCGCTTCGACGACTGCGGGAGGCGAACCGTGAGCGCTCAACATGATCGGGCTCCCCAGGGGAGCATCGCTCACGTCGTCGATGAAACGAACGCCGCGGGACTTGAAATGCTCCACCACCACCTGATTGTGCACAATTTCGTGGTAGCAGTACACCGGAGGCTCGAAGACTTTCGTCATCCAATCAAGAGCCTTGATGGCCTTCTCGACTCCCGCGCAAAAACCACGGGGTGAGGCAAGCAACACTCGACTGACATCCATGGAACCAGCCTACCGACGCCCCGTTCCCCAAGGGTCCTAGGCTGTCGGTGTGTCAGGCGCCAAAGTATCTGCGGTCAGTGAGGGCTCGCCGGCCTTTCTCGCCGGCATACGTGAAGGCGACGCCATCGTCTCAATCAACGGTGTCGCCCCGACTGACATTATCGAGTACCAGCAATTGATTGATGGGGCGGTCGTCGAGGTGGTCGCAACACGCGACAGCGACATTGGGCGCAAATTCATTATCAAGAAGTTGGAGGGTGAGCCGCTCGGAATTTCCATCGAATCGGCCATTTTTGACCGCATTCGAACGTGCGACAATCACTGCAACTTTTGTTTCATCTACCAATTGCCGAAGGGAATGCGACGAAGCCTCTACGTCAAAGACGATGACTATCGCTTGTCCTTCCTTTACGGTAACTACACCACCTTGACCCGCTTCACTGAGTTCGACCTCGAACGCGTCATCTCGGAGCAACTAAGCCCCCTCTACGTCTCGGTCCACACCACGAACCCCGAGCTGCGCGCGACCATGCTCCGAAACCCTCGAGGAGCCACCAGCTTGAGGTGGTTGCAGGCGCTTCTCGACGCGGGCATCACGGTCCACGCCCAAATCGTTGCCTGTCCCGGCTTCAACATTGGTGACGAACTACGCCGGACGATGTTCGACATGTTGACTATGTACTCCTCGGTCGAATCAGTTGCCGTCGTGCCCTTCGGCGTCTCCACTTTCTCTACCGAGACCGAGATGCGCCCCTATTCGCGAGACGAAGCACGAGAAACATTGGCAGATATTGCCGCGTTTGATCGCATGGCCACCGAGATGCTCGGTCGATCCGTGTTTTTCGCTTCCGACGAGATGTATCTCATCGCCGAGGTTGAGCCTCCTTACGACACTCACCAGTCGGTGGACCTGGCCGAAAATGGTGTCGGGCTCATCTCCGCGTTCACCGAAAGTTTCCTTCACGGCACGGCAATGGATACTCTCGGAACAGGCTTTTTCCAGTCAGTTGATGGTGCACCTGCCTGGGGATACCGTGCCCCTCGGTTTAGCCATGATCAGTTGACTCGTGCCGACGAATCGGTGACCATCTTGACGGGGGAGTACGCCGCGTCTCGTTTGCGCCACCTCCTTGCCGCCATCGGTCGAAGCGATCTTGACGTGATTGCGGTCGAAAATCGTTTTTTTGGTGGAAATATCAAGGTGGCGGGCCTGCTGACAGGTGCCGACATTGCCCGAACAATGACGGAACTCGGCGTTGACCGATATTTCGTGATTCCGGATGTGTGTCTCTCTGAAAATCGTTTTCTCGACGGACTAACATTGGATGACCTTCCCGCGCCATGTGGCGTCGTGGAAACAACCGGCATTGCCCTGCGTCAGTTCGTGGATTCCGTGCCCCAGAAAGCGAACGCCTCGTGAAGCCCCAAGTAGTTATCGTCGGCCGGCCCAATGTCGGCAAAAGTTCACTCGTCAATCGGCTGGCTGGTCGACGAATTGCCGTCGTTGAGGAACTGCGAGGTGTTACTCGCGACCGGAAAAGTGTTGAAGTTGAATGGCGCGGTCGCAGTTTTGACGTCGTCGACACCGGTGGATGGCTGCAGGCTGGCTCCGAACTCGAAGACAAGGTGTCCAAGCAAGCCGACGCTGCCCTGGCGGAAGCCACGCTGATCCTGCTGGTCGTCGATACCGCCACGGGAGCGACCGATGAAGATGTGGCCGCAGCTCGCTGGGCCCTCAAATCTGGCCGACCCATCATGCTCATTGCCAACAAGGTCGATGATGTGGCTCACGAGGCGAATATTTGGGAATTCATCAATTTGGGCCTCGGCGAGCCTTTCGCCGTGAGTGCGCTCCATGGTCGTGGCGCCGGTGACCTCCTCGACAAAATCGTCGACTTCCTCGATTCACACCACGTCACCCCGAAGGACGACGCCGGCGATGACATTCTCGAAGATGACGATGATGGTGTGTTGCGTGTCGCCCTTATTGGCCGCCCGAACGTGGGCAAATCCACGTTGTTCAACCGCTTGATCGGCGAAGAACGTTCAGTCGTTCACGACATGCCTGGCACGACACGAGACGCGATCGATACCGTGATTGAAACCGAACATGGACCCATTCGATTCATCGACACAGCAGGAATGAGGAAGAAAGCACGCACCGAACGTGGCCTCGAAACGTATTCGGTGTTGCGAGCCCTCGACGCTCTCGATCGTGCCGACATTGCCGTTCTCGTCATTGATGCGACCGAAGGTGCCAGCGGCCAGGACCAACGCTTGGCGGAGCGGATCACAGCAGCCGGTTGCCCATCGGTCGTGGTGCTCAACAAATGGGAGCTGCTCGACGCCGAAACGCGTGAACGGTCGCTAGCAACCGTCGGTGACCGCCTGTCATTTCTCGGTGACGCACCGGTCCTTAAAACATCTGCCCTCACCGGAAAGGGCGTGCACCGCCTCCTGCCCGCCATCATTGACTCCGCCGATGACTACACCAAGCGGATCTCCACCGGACGCCTAAACCGCGCTATCCGTGACCTCCAAATGCGTCACCCGTCGCCGACCGGCCGAATTCGTTACGCCGTGCAGGGCGCCACCGAACCCCCAACGTTCACCCTTTTTTGTTCGGGCAAGTTGCCACAGACATACTTGCGCTACGTCGAGCGCTCGTTACGCGAAGCTTTCGACCTGGGATCGACGCCACTGCGAATTCGAGTACGAGTCGATTGATGACCCAGTGGTGCGAGCACTGTGAACGGTCAGAGGAATCTGACTCGTGTGAAGTGTGCGGACAAACACTTGCCCCCAACGAGCAAGCGAGTTTGCCGTGGACCTGGAAGTTCATGATCGTTACGACCATCATCTACGTCATCTGGCGTGTGTATCAACTCATCTCGTGGCTACTTCGATAGGGGACTGACATGGCTATCTACGCACTAGGGGACCGAGTCCCTACTATCCACCCAGACGCATACATCCACCCGGATGCGACCGTCATCGGCGACGTGCGAATCGGAGCCGGATCCACCGTGTGGCCATCGGCAGTTTTACGCGGTGACTACGGAACCGTCATCGTGGGGGAGCGCACATCCATCCAAGATGGCACCGTGGTGCATGCCGTGTCCGCCTTTCCCACAGTGGTGGGCAGCGACGTCGTCGTTGGCCATTTGGCCCACCTCGAAGGATGCATCATTTCCGACGGCGCTCTGGTCGGCAGTGGTTCAATAGTCCTCCACCACGCCGAAGTCCACAGTGGTGCCACGGTCGCCGCGGGGGCGGTCGTCAGGAATCGAATGGTGGTTCCTGAAGGTGCGCTCGCAGTGGGCGTTCCCGCCGTCATCAAGGCCGACGCTTCCGATGCCGCCTCCATTGCGGCAGGCGCGGCTCTCTACGTCGCTAATGGAAAGCGCTACGCGACAGAACTACGTCGCCTCGACTAAGAGTCAAAACCAAGCCCGAGAGCGTCAAGTAGCCGTAACCAGAAATTGCGTCGTCCTTGCCGGCGATCAGCTCGCGCGATCGATAACTGCGTGAAGCGGATGAAGAGCCAACGAAACGGTTCCGGCGGAAAGGGAAGAGGACGACGACGAACCATCTTGAGCCTCGTCCTCTCGGTATCGTCACCCGCTAAGAGATCAAGCATCACTTGTGCGCCGAAACGAGTCGAGGCCACACCGAGGCCCGTGTAGCCCATTACGTAGGCCACCTTCCCGCGATGCGACGTCCCCCAAAATGGAGCAAAACGGCTGCAGGTATCGATCGCACCGGCCCAGGCGTGGGTGAAACGGATACCGCGAAGTTGAGGGAAGGTGTCGAGAAACTGAGCCGCGAGTCGAGCTGACGTTTCGGGTCGCCGTTCGTATTCTTCGCGAACTTTCCCTCGAAAACGGTAGACCGCGTCGTAGCCGCCCCAGAGAATGGAGTTATCCGCCGTCAACCGGTAGTAGTGAAACTGGTTTCCGGCATCAGATAATCCTTCACGACCACCCCAACCAATGGCCTCCAATTGTTCCGGCGACAAAGGCTCGGTTGCCAATACGTAGTCATAGACCGGCACGACATACTTGCGGGCGCGACGAATGAGGGATGGATACACATTCGTGGCCAAAGCAACTCGGGGCGCCGTGACGGCACCGTATGGCGTGTGGACTCGAACTGAATCCTCAACGTCTTCGAGGTATTCAACAGGGGAGTGCTCAAAGATGCGAACACCAAGGCTAAGACATGCTCGTTCCAGTCCCCACACCAATCGCGCGGGATCCACTAGGGCCGTTCCGTCATGGTCGTAGAGCGCGCCGAGATAGGTCGGCGAGTTGACACGCGCGCGAGTCTCTTGCTCATCAAGAATCTCCACGGGATCGCCGGCGGCATTTCGAAGACGAGCTGCCTCAATCAACTCGGCAAGTTGCCAGGGCTCGGTAGCCACCGACAATTCACCAGTTCGCTCCCACCCGCACTCGATTCCGTACCTCGATATCGCCGCTTCGATGGCATCGAGGTTTTCGACACCCAAACGCAAGATGGTGGAAATCTCATCGGGATAACGACGCAGACCATTCATGTACCCGTGCGTCAGGCTGGCCGAGCAGAATCCCCCGTTGCGTCCCGACGCGCCATACCCCGTCTCGTGCTGCTCCAGGATGACGACGTCTCGTTCGGGGTCCAACTCTTTTGCTAACAAGGCGGTCCACAGACCCGTAAATCCCGCACCCACAATGCAGAGATCGGCTCCATCGTCTCCGATGAGCGCAGGATGCGGGTCAGGCTCGAGGGGATCGGAGTCGATCCACCACGTCTCCGGAAGCGCTTCGGCAAGATGTCGCAATACGAAGGGATCTCGAGAATCCATTATGACGGCGCTGAGCCCTCACCCACCTTCGTTGTTGACTTGCCTTCCACACTACCGAGTGGGAACCCCCCAAACGAAACATGCGATTACCCGCTTTACGCAGGTAATCGCATGTCCTCACATGGTCGGGCTAGCGGGATTTGAACCCACGACCTCTTGACCCCCAGTCAAGCGCGCTAACCAAGCTGCGCCATAGCCCGTGTGGATACCTATCCTAGCCACCCGCCGCTGCAGTGACGATTTCAACCGCATCGCCGTTCTCAAGAATCTGTTCATCCCAGGTCGACGACCGGATCACCATTCCGTTCACGGCCATCGCAACTCCGGGCCGCCGAGCTGAACGCTCGTCAGCAAGTTCGCCCAGCGTCCTAGCCGACGTGGTGAAAGGGTTCCCGTTGAGCAGAATATTCATGACAAAAACTCCTGAGCAGTTCGATAGGACAATGGGGCCATGAGAACGCCATGACGGTAATGACCAGCTAACTGCAAGAAGAGCCCCTGAGGGCTCACCCGGCAGTCGAGGGTGTTTGAGGTCGCCGTCGGACGAAGTCCGGTGCGCACTTCACGGAAGGCCATCTCACGAAGCTCGGGGCATGCGTCGATGGCGTCACTGAGTAGCAACTGCAGCTCACCCGCTTCCGCAATGTTGACGGAGGTCTCAACGGAGGTGGCGCCAATCACCACTTCACCCGATCGCCGCCGAATGATGTAGAGGGATCGACCGTGCCGCAACACTCGAGTGACGTGAGAATGCTCTCGGGTAGGCCCCGAGAGGATGACCAGTGACCCTCGAACCGGGCGAATTGCCAGGGCGTCGGACGCGAGCACCGATGATGCCCCCGTTGCGATAATTGCGGCGTCGCCCCGCAGGGTGGCGTCGTCGTTGAACGTCACGATCACCGATGAATCCTTCTCAGTAACGCCGGCCACCTCCCCGTGTTCAAAGACAACGCCGGACTGAGCCAACTGGTCCTGAAGATGTCGCAGCAATTCACGCGGACTTGTCACTGCCTCGAGAGGACCACGCAGTAGCTCGCCGTGTGGCTCTAGGGGAACTCCCGCGTCACGAGACCAACGCAAAATTTCTTGGCGGTCGCCAAAAGTACCGGGGGCGAAATATGTCGGTACGAGTTCAAAGAGGTCGTCGGCGACGTTGACACCTCGACGCCATGAGTCCCACATCGAGAATGCTTCAAGCATCTGCGATCCCAATTCCGCATCACCCAAAATTGCCTCGCTGAAGGGCGCCAACATGCCCGCTGCGGCATTGGTGGCACCGGTGGGCCGCGCGTCATCGATCACCGTCACCGACAGCCCCAGATCACGGGCCGCAGCGGCTGCGGACAGGCCGGTAATTCCCGCCCCGACAACCATCACTCGCTTCTGAGAACTCGTCACGCCATCAGGTTAGAAGCCCGTAGGCATAGTTACACTTGCGATGACACAAAGGGGTAGTCATGCAGAGCACGATGCAAGATGGGCCGTTGCTGATTAGCAACATGTTGCGACACGGCCAATGGCTGTACGCCGATAAGAAAGTTTTTACCGTTGGTCCAGAGGGAACCACCGAGTCAACTTTCGGCCAAGTGGCAGCCCGTGCCGAGCAATTGGCCCATGCCCTACAACGTTTGGGGATGAAGCCGGGTGACCGCGTTGCCACTTTCATGTGGAACAACCAGCGACACCTAGAGGCGTATCTCGCCATCCCCTCCATGGGATGCGTGATTCACACCTTAAACATCCGTCTTTTTCCGGAACAACTGTCGTACATCATCAACCACGCCAGTGACCGCGTCATCATTGTTGATGCCACGCTCGCTCCATTGCTGGCGAAGGTTCGCCACGAAATCCCTCACGTCGAACACATCATTGTCGCGGGAGATGGCGATACGAGCGCTCTGGGCGAGGTGTTGTCGTACGAAGCATTGATTGCAGCTGAACCCACCGGATTCGACTGGCCGCTGGTTGACGAGACCTCCGCTGCCGCCATGTGTTACACCAGTGGTACCACCGGCAACCCCAAGGGCGTCGTGTACTCGCACCGCTCGACGTGGCTTCACTCTATGGCCTCCACCACCGTGAACACCATCGGCCTAGGGGAGCGCGACCGCGTGCTTCTCATCGTGCCCATGTTTCACGTGAATGCCTGGGGGATGGGATACACGGCATTCTTCGCTGGCTGCGAATTGATCATGCCCCAGATGCTCCTCCAGGGCGAACCCCTCGTGGAGATGATTCGTTCACTTCGACCCACGATTTCTCTCGGTGTGCCCACGATTTGGAACGATGTGTTGCGCGCGGCAGCAATTGACCCGCAGGCAGATTTCAGTTCGCTACGAGGAATCCTCGCCGGTGGCTCTGCCGTCCCGCGGACCATGATTGAAGCCTTCCGGGACCGCCATGGTGTTGACGTGATTCAAGGGTGGGGCATGACCGAAACCAGCCCCTTGGCAGCGGTATCGGTGCCTCCCGTGGGAACTCCGCGTGATCGTGAAATTGACTACCGCGTGAAGTCCGGGCGCATGGTCGCTGGCGTTCAAATGCGAATCATGGATGCCGACGGTCACGAGCTTCCCAAAGACGGCGTGGCGGTGGGTGAGTTTGAAATTGCCGGACCGTGGATTACCGCCGCATACTTCGGGGACGATGACCCGACCAAGTTTCGAGACGGTTGGCTGCGTACGGGGGACGTCGGAACTCTTGACCCCCAAGGTTTCATGACTATCTCCGATCGAACAAAGGACGTCATCAAGTCCGGTGGTGAATGGATCAGTTCGGTTGAGCTCGAAAACGCTGTCATGGCTCACCCCGCAGTCTTTGAGGCGGCGGTCGTGGCGGTTCCTGATCCTCGCTGGGAGGAGCGACCATTATGTTGCATTGTGCTGCGACCCGACATGACCGCCTCGGCAACCGAGCTTCGCGACTTTCTCGCCGAGCGAGTGGTGAAGTGGTGGCTGCCGGAGCGGTGGACTTTCATTGATTCAGTCCCTAAGACGTCAGTGGGCAAGTTCGACAAAAAGGTTCTACGCGCTCAGTACGGTGAGGGCGCACTCACGGTCGAGACTCTCTAACAATGTCCAGCGAGGCTATTGATCGATTGATCTCGACGCTGGAAATTGCCGGGGAGGAAATCGCTGACTTGGCATACACCGCGGTGAGGGACCAAATGATCGGTCTCGATGACGCGAAGAACCGCGAGAAAAGGTTGATGAGCGCTCGTCGGGCGGTCGTCAAAGCAACCGAGGCCCTGCGGAGCCTCTAGTCAACCGCGCTCTCATTAATCGCGTCAATGAGAGCGCGTAGAGCGCTGTAGTCGAGTCGGTTGAAGGTGCACACCAGCCGCGGAAGTTCGAGGCAATCGTCATCAGCGATCTCGGGACCCAGTGGGCCGCGGACCTCAAAGGTCCCCGTAGCGCACATCCCGGCGAAACGCGCTTGTATTCCTACGATCTCTTCGTGAGATAGCGCGTGCCGGTGCCGAATGACCAGCTGATCGCCGACGTAGCGAATTGAGTGAAAATTTCGATAAAACGTGGCGATGTCGCGCACTACGTCGTCGGTTGACGTTGCAATAGTAAAGAAACGGTCTGCGCCGGGCGACACGTAATGGCTCTCCACCAAACTGTGCGTCGTGAATTGCTGCCACGACGACCAGTAGTCACCATCAGGCGTATCAACCAAAATGACGGGCGCTGGTTCCGCTTTGCCGTTTTGCAAGAGAGTGAGGAGCTCAAACAACTCGTCTTGTGTTCCCCACCCACCCGGGAAAACCACGAATGCCCCCGATTCTTTCGTGAGCATGACCTTGCGCGTGAAGAAGTAGCGCATCTCCACCAGTTTGACGTCCCCGGCAATAATACGGTTGGCCCCTTGCTCGTGGGGGAGACGGATATTTACTCCGAACGAGCGTTCTCGACCGGCGCCCGCCATCGCCGCCTCCATGATTCCTGGTCCCGCGCCAGTCACGATCATCCACCCCAGGTCCGCCATAGCCCGACCGACGTCATGGGCGAGGGCAAAGAGGGGATGATCAGCGGGGGTGCGCGCAGAACCAAAGACGGTGAGTTTTGGAATGTTGCGATACGGCGCAAAGGCGTCGAATGCGGCCACCAGCTCGGCCAATGATGCTTCCGCGATCTTGAGGTCCAAAATATGAGGATCGTCCTCAGCCAACTCCACCGCGTGCTCGAGAAGTCGACGAAGGAGTTCTTCTCGTTGACGAGAGAGTGGCCGGACCTCATTGATCGACGTGATGATGTTGTCGATCTGCGGATTCGTCATCACTTCCGGCCGTAGAGAGTTGTCCGTTGAACGAGGGGGCGTCCAAGAGGCGCCACCATTTCCTTCAGCGCCTCCACATCCATTTCTTGCCCGTGGATGGCGCCGGCGGCACGAGAAATATTCTCCTCCATCAAGGTTCCGCCAATGTCATTAGCCCCCGATTGCAACACCCGACGTGAGCCCTCCTGACCGATTTTGACCCAGCTCACCTGAATATTGTCAATGGCGCCCGCGTAAAACAGTCTTCCGATGGAGTGCATGAGCACTGTTTCGCGGAAAGTAGGGCCACGCCTAGATAAACCTCTCACGAACATGGGCGTCGCCATGTGCACGTAGGGGAGCGGAACGAACTCGGTGAAACCGCCTGTTTCTAATTGCAGTTCACGGGTGCGAATAAGGTGACGGGCCCACATGTGCGGTCCCTCGACGGAACCAAACATGATGGTGACGTTGGAATTGAGTCCGACCGAGTGCGCCGCTCGGTGCACGTCAAGCCACTCACTCGTCGACAACTTGTCGGGACAGATGATCTTTCGAACCTCGTCGTCCAAAATCTCCGCAGCAGTTCCCGGCAAAGTTCTCAGCCCGGCCGCTTTCAGCGTCAACAAGTAAGACTCGAGGTCCATGTCAGAGCGCCGGGCGCCCTCAAATACTTCAAGTGCGCTAAAGGCATGGATATGCATCTCGGGCACCGCGTCGTGGACCGTTTTCACCACATCGATGTAGTAGTCACCATCAAATTTGGGATGGATTCCACCCTGCAGACACACCTCTGTGGCGCCGGCCGCCGCAGCCTCAACGACTCGCTCGGCCACTTGTTCCAAGGTCAACAAGTAGGGGTCACCTCGCAGGTTGAGGGAGAGCGGACCCTTGGAGAAAGCGCAAAAACGGCATTTGAAGGTGCACACGTTGGTGTAGTTGATATTCCGATTGACGACGAAGGTGATGTCGTCACCGGATCGCTGACGACGAACATCGTCGGCAAATTCAGTAATCAGTGCGAGATCGGCACCACGCGCACCGAACAGCGTTGTGATCTCAGACTCCGTCCAGTCTGGCGTCACTGTCCACTCGTCAAGGAGACGCGAGATGGCGGAGGGGGTCTGCGGACTCGGCAGATTCCATATCGGTGGGGCGATGTCACCGCCGGATGCCCAATTGTCCTCACGACCCCGCATTTCCGCATTCGCGAGCTCCCGAACGGCACGATGAAGGTCCGGATGAACCCAATGGGACAGATCGCGGGCGAACTCGGGGTAAATCGTCAGGCGAGGCGCCAAATTGAGACCGGCCTCATGAACCGCGAGACTCAAAGTGTCAATGGCGGGCCACGCCCGTTCAGGATTCACGTGGTCAACGGTTACTGGCGATATCCCGCCGAAGTCATCGATACCGAATGCCAGCAGTTCACCCGGCGCATCTGAGAGGTTGGGCGGGGCCTGAAGGTGAATGTCCAGCGGCAGCATGAGTCGCGCCGCCGCAATGGTCCATCGGAACTCTTCGTCGTCAGCAGCGGGATAACTCGCCATCAATGTACGGGGCTTG
The DNA here is from genome assembly GCA_903924205.1 of uncultured Actinomycetes bacterium. Classification (GTDB taxonomy): domain Bacteria; phylum Actinomycetota; class Acidimicrobiia; order Acidimicrobiales; family RAAP-2; genus RAAP-2. The sequence continues at coordinate 50,249 of CAIYAP010000007.1, read as the reverse complement.
GGCAGGAAATTCTGGATGATGACTTCTTGGATGTGCCCATATCGGCGATGCATCTCGGCGATCGCTTCCAAGGTGTCGAGGCGATCTTGCCGCGATTCGCCGATACCAACCAGGAGCCCCGTCGTGAAGGCGATATTCGCTTCTCCGGCGGCTCGCAACGTTTCCAAGCGACGAGCCGGAGCTTTGTCGGGCGCGAGACGGTGAGCCTCGAGGTTGGCCGTTGACTCAACCATCATTCCTTGAGATGCTGACACCTCTCGGAGTTGCTCTAGTTCATAGGGGAAGAGGGCGCCGGCATTTGCGTGTGGCAAGAGGCCAGTGGCGTTCACGATTGCTCGGCCTACCTCCGCGACATAGTCCACCGTGCTGCGATAGCCACGTGCCGCGAGCCACTTTGCCGCCTCGTCATAACGAAGTTCGGGCCGCTCACCCAAGGTCAACAACGCTTCAGTGACGCCTGCCTCGGCTCCCTGGCGAGCAATCTCGAGAACGTCATCGATTTCCATGTACGGGGAGGGGAGATGTGCGGGAGCCTGCGCAAAGGTGCAGTAACCACAACGGTCCCGACACAACTTGGTCACGGGAATGAAAACCTTGGGCGAGTAGGTGACCACTGAACCGAATTGATCGCGAGCAATCGCGTACGCATCGTTCGCTAAGTCGCCTGATGAGGCCCGAAGCATCGAGTCGAGCGAAAGAAGCGTCACCATGTCATCGTACGGCTCACGCGAGAAGCGACAACACGTCGCTCACGCGGGACACCTCAAGAGATGTCGCCGACGAACCTTGAGAGCGAAGTGCCATCAAGTCCCCGTCAGCCTGAGCGGCAATCAACTCGTGGAAGCTGTAGCTGCGTCCCGAGATGCGACGAACCTCACCGCGAGGTGTCACACGGATCTGCAGATGGACGATGGGCTGTGGGCCGCCCTTCAATAATTGGCCCGTTGAGTGCAAGAAACGCGGGCCGATTCCCGCGATGACGGGGGAGGATGTCAGCTGCTCGATAGCGGTACGCAGCTCGACTACTTCCGACGCACACGAGTTTGGCCCGAAGACCTCAATGGCGACGGCGCGCGCAGAGGTGATGGCTCCCAAAAAGTCCTTGACGGATCCAGGTTCTGGCCGGGTTGCCTTTCCTGAGAGGAAGGTCAAAGTATTCGCTTTGGCACCCTCGACGTTGGGCTGGTTGAAAGGATCCACCCCGAGAGCCCAGCATTGACCGACCACGCGCATGTGGGTCGACACAATGTCTCTCAGGCTCGAGACTCCTACTGAGGAGCCCACCACGGGGAGAAGGCCCTTGCCCTCCTTGCCAGTGGATTCGGCAACCAGCTGCTCCTCCCACAAGGCGACGAAATCCCGCAAAGGATCTCCGGGTAACGCGTACGTTGTCGTCGATGCATCATTCACGCCCCGGAGGAAGTCAGACGCGAGGTCGGAAGTCGCGGGTCGGGGAATGTCGAAGAGAGAGGGATCCGCACCGGCCAAAATGGCGGGAACCACTCCGAATGCCGAGGTGGCGCTAAAACGGCCACCTGTTCGGGGATTTCCGAGAAAGACGTGGGCACCAATACTCCGTGCGAATTGTTCCAGGCCGGTGCCAGGGTCGGTGATCACGACGACGTTCGCTGGGTCTAGTCCTCGAGCCAACGCATCGGCCAAGGTGCAGATTGTCTCAATGGTGCTTCCCGATTTTGACGACACGATAAATGTGGAAGTGGTCGGGTCGACGCTGTCGATGGTGTCGGGATGCGAACTGTCAAGGACGGTCAAGCCGACGCCCGCCAGATGGGAGACCATCGCTCCTGTCGAACTAGACCCTCCCATACCCACGAGCACCAGCGGGTGTCGCAATGATTTGCGAATGGTAACGGCGTCCTCAATCACGGACTCGAGGGCCCACGGGTCGTCGAACCAACCGACTCGAGAAAACGGATCACCGGCAATAACTGACCAGTCACCGGTGGCGACACGCTCGGCGGCGAGTGAAGCATCCATAGGTGACAAGGCTATGTGAGATGTGACGCGACGGTTGCCAACAATTCCTCGTACGAGGTCACGAAGGCGTTGACCCCTTCATACTCGAGAGTGTCAGTAATTTCCGAAAGATTGATCCCCGCGGCGGACAACTCGGCAAGTACGTCAACCAGGGCCTCAATGCGCCCTGGCACCAACACGCTGTGGCTGGGATCGCCCTTCTCTCGGGCAATGTCCAAAGTGGCATCGGGAACGGTATTAACGGTGGACGAAATCGCGATGGAGTCAACGTAGAGCAGGGGAGGGAAATCGGGGTTCTTGGTAGACGTGGAGGCCCACAGGGGTCGCTGCACTTGGGCGCCTTGAGCCAGGAACTCCGCGACGTCGCTGCGTTGCGACCATTCGCTAAACAACTGATATGCCGCTGCCACTTGGGCGATGGCGCTCTTGCCAAATAACGGGTGGCCCGCACCGAGACGCGCATCAATCGCCGCATCGACTCGCGACACGAAAAATGACGCTACCGATGCGATATCTCCCACGCGGTTCCCCTGTGCGATCGCAGCGGAGACCCCCGCCGTGTAGGCCTCGAGGACCTCCCGATACCGATCGAGAGAGAAAATCAGGGTCACATTGACGTTGATGCCCTCGGCGAGGACGGCCGTGATGGCTGGCAACCCCGCAGTGGTGGCGGGAATTTTGATCATCAGGTTCGGGCGCGCGACGCTCTTCCAGAGACGAACGGCCGCGTCAATCGTGCCCTGAGAGTCATGAGCGAGCCGAGGCGACACCTCGAGCGACACATACCCATCGCTATAGGGGCGTTCACCTCGGGCGAACTCTTCTCGGCTGCTGTCAAAGACCGGTCGCAACACATCACACGCTCGTTGAACGTCCGCCACCGCCAAAATTTCAAACGCTTCCTCGGCGTCGCTCGTCGCGAGATGGGAGATGGCCTCGTTGTAGACATCGCTCGCGGTGAGCGCTTTGGCGAAAATCGCAGGGTTGCTCGTTACTCCTCGAACCCCATCGGCCACGTATTGGGCCAAGGTGCCGTCATCGAGCCAATCGCGACGAATGTTGTCGAGCCAGATGCTCTGCTCAGCGTCGTCCCAATATCGATGCAAGTGGCTCATCGCAGGCCTTCCAGATTTGCGACGGCGTCTGCCACCGCGTGAGGGGTGATGTTGAAGTAGTCGAAAATGAAAGAGGCGGGCGCGCTCATGCCGAAAGTGTCGATACCCATGGGGGAGTCAACGTACTTGTACCAACCCAAGGTCGAACCCGCTTCAATCGAGAGAGACGGTAAATCACGACGCAGAACCGACTCGCGGTAGTCCCGAGGCTGCTCATCGAAACACGCCCAGCACGGCAAGGCGATAACGCGAACCTCGAGCCCACGCTGAGCTAAGAGCTCAGCGGCGTCTAGCGCCACCGACACCTCGCTACCGGTGGCAGCAATGGACGCGACGGCGTTCACTGCGTCGCGCACGACGTATCCACCCCTCTGATATCCAGCGCGGGATGCCGCCGCGGCGTCACCAGACAGCACCGGCAGATCTTGGCGGGACAGGATCAAGGCAATGGGATAGGCGTTGTCACCCGTCAACGCCTGGCGAGCGCAGTCAATAGCTTCATTCGCGTCGCTGGGGCGAACAACGTGCAGGCCGGGCATCGCACGCAAACTCATGAGGTGCTCAATCGGCTGGTGGGTCGGGCCGTCTTCGCCGACTCCGATGGAATCGTGAGTAAAAACGAAGACAGCGGGTGCCTCACTCAAAGCCGCCAGACGAATTGCCGGGCGCACGTAATCACTGAAAACGAAGAAGGTGCTTCCGACGGCACGGACGCCACCATGCAGAGTCATTCCAACCAGAGCGGCCCCCATGGCAAACTCGCGGATGCCGTAGAAGACCTGTCGGCCGTCCGGGTGCATGGCGCCCATCGCTGCAGCCCCCTTCAAGAGGACTCCCGTATTTTCGGTCAAATCTGCGGAACCAGCTACCAAACCGGGGCTTTGCGAAACTGCGTCGTCCATCACCCTCTGCAAGGCTTTACGCGTCGCCACGGATGCGCCCTCGTCGTAGTAGTTGGCCAACTCACTGACGCGGACACCGCCGGTGTTGAGTTGCTCCAGGAAATCCCGGCCTCGTTCTCCCGCCGCTTGGACGCGGGCATTCCATGAGTGCAGATCTGAACCACGGGCGTGCAGGTGCTCGCGAGCATCGTCCGGCAATGCGTTGTCAAAGACCAAACTCGCGTCGGGATCACGGCCTAATAACGCCTTAACTTCCTTCACGGCATCTGCAGAGAAGGGGGACCCATGCGCCTCTCGTGTGTCCATCATGAGGGTGGAGGGATACCCGATGTGTGAACGGATGACTATCAACGTGGGTGCCGAAGAAGTCGTTGATTGACGAAGTGCCCTTTCCATAGCATCGACGTCGTGCGCGCTTTCACCTGCCTCAATCACGTTCCATCCGTAACTCGCGAAGCGTTGCGCGACGTCACCATGACCCGAAATCTCCGTGGTGCCATCAATCGTGATGTGGTTGTCGTCATAGACAACCGTTAAACGATCGAGGCCCAAATGTCCAGCCAGCGCGGCAGCTTCGTGGCTGATGCCCTCTTGCAAGCAGCCGTCGCCTGCGATCACCCAGGTGTGGTGATTGACCAGATCTTCTCCGAAGGTGGTACGGAGCAGACGTTCGGCCATCGCCATACCCACACCGTTTGCGAAACCTTGACCGAGCGGACCTGTCGTCACCTCGACGGTCTCCGTCACGCCCACCTCAGGGTGCCCCGGGGTGCGGCTGTGAGGCTGGCGAAATGCTCGCAAATCTTCCTGCGAGACGTCGTACCCGAAGGCGTGTGCCAGTCCATACTGAAGGAGAGACGCGTGACCACACGACAGAATGAATCGGTCGCGGTCCGCCCACTTGGGGTCTGACGGGTCATGACGCAGAACGCGGGAAAAGAGGGCGACACCGAGCGGCGCCAGTGCCATCGCCGTGCCCGTGTGGCCTGACTTGGCGGCAATAGGTGCGTCCATCGCCAGCGCAACTATTTCATGAATCGCGCGCAACTCGAGAGGAGTTGCACCGGGGTAGAGCTCGTTCGTCATCGTTGTTGAGGGTAGTAGAACCACACCTTCAAATCTCGTATCACTAAGGTGGCGACGTGGCCCTTCAAGTCCCTCCTGCGTGCGATCTCACACTGGGATTGGTGTGCACGGACAAGACAACTCCCGGTCGAACCGTATGGAGGATGACGGCCGACGAACGCTTCTCCAATCCCGCGGGCATCATGCAGGGAGGATTTCTGTCGGCCTGCGCTGACTCTGCCATGGGCGCTTCCGCCGTCACGTCACTGGAGGGACGTCGCGCGTCAGTCAGTAACGCCGAAATGAAGATGACTTTTCTGCGACCCGTCACCACGGGCAGCCGTCTCACCTGCACTGCGACCGTGCTCTCCGCGGGGCGTAGCGTGATTTTCGTCACCGCCTCCATAGTGGACGACGCCGGGCGCGAGGTCGCCCGTGCCAGTAGTTCATATGTCGTGAGAGAACGAAATCATTAGGCTGTGACTATGAGTTCTCTCGTCGACCGCTTGACTGAACGTGTTCGTGGCGCCACCGTTCAAGGTCAATTGGACCGAATCAAAAAACTCTTCGTCACGTACATCACGGATGAAACCGTGGTTCCCCTCAAGCGTGTCGCCCGATTCACCGTGTGGGGATTTCTGGGATCCTTCTTCGTTGCGTTAGGGGAGTTGCTCTGTCTTCTGGGACTGCTTCGCTACCTTCAAACCCTGTCGTGGTGCCACGGGCATTTGTCGTGGGTTCCTTATGGGCTCACCGCCCTCTCAATGGTGGTGGTCATTGCCCTGACCGCTAAGCGAGTCATGACGAGCAGTGATGTCATTCGTCGGAGGAAGTAGTGAAGCGTCCGGATAGCCGACAAGAGCTGGAAGCTGCAGTTCGTGATTTTGTGGGTGACTCCTTAACACCAGGGGAGCCGGATCCCCAGGGTCGCGAACGCGCCATGGCGGTGGTCGGAATTTTGTCCGCCTATCTAGTCGGTCGGTTTCAGGGCCGTCGTTCCGCTCGTCGCCGCCAGCGTCGCCGACGTCGCGCATGAAGTTTGGTCCGCTCGCCACCGGGTTGCTGTGGCGACAAATTCGACGCGGCTTTAACCCGTGGTGGTGGGTTGCCTTGGCTCTGTGGGCTCTGGTCTCACGAATGCTTTTCCCGAAAGAACGGAGTTCGCAATGAGCGCACTGCAATTTGGCGAACGCGTCTTGCTTATTGACGCCAAAGATCGCCGTTACCTAGTTCTCCTTCAGGTGAACCAGCAGTTTCACACTCATTCGGGCACCATTGACCACAACGACCTGGCCGGGCGCCATGAGGGTGATGTCATAGAAAATTCCGTCGGAAAGACCTACCTCGTTGTTCGACCCACCCTCTCAGACGTGGTTCTAAAAATGCCGCGGGGGGCGCAAGTTATTTATCCGAAGGACCTCGGCGCCATCTTGATTCAGGCGGATATCCGACCAGGTCTGCGGGTTTTGGAGGCGGGAGTGGGTAGCGGGGCCCTGTCAATGACCCTCCTGCGCGCCGGTGCGCAGATCACCGGATACGAGATCCGCGAAGACTTTGCGGGACGAGCGAAAAACAACGTCACCGCGATGATGGGGCCCAACCAACCGTATGAGGTCCTCATTCGAGACGTTACGGAAGGTATAGACGGGGAGTTCGACCGCATCATCTTGGACATGCCCGAACCATGGCGGGTTGTCGAACACGCCGCCAAAGCTCTCGTCCCGGGTGGAACATTCTTGGCGTATTTGCCGACCATCAACCAGACCCAGCAATTGCGCCAAGCCCTTGATGACCACGCTTTTGGCCTATCCGAAACGGTCGAAATTTTGCGCCGCACCTGGCACATTGATGGTCGCAGCGTTCGCCCCGATCACCGAATGGTGGGACACACAGGCTTTCTCACGTCAGCGCGTCGCATTACTCACCGATCTAGCGAATTCGCATCGGTCGTCAGCGACGACGGAGACGATTAGTCGCGTTCGATGAAGATGCACTCACCGGGGCACTCTTCAGAGGCCTCGACAACGGCGTCTTCCAACTTTGACGGCACGTTGGCCGTGTTTGACGCGCCGCCGGGGTTCTTCACGTCGCCGGCATCTTTGACATAGGCGAGTCCATCATCGAGCAGGGTGAAGACATCCGGACAAATTTCCTCGCAGAGACCATCGCCCGTGCACAAGTCTTGATCAATCCAAACCTTCATAATGACTCCTCGATTCGGCGCCCACTCTATAGGTGAACAAGTCCCAATTGCGCCGAACTCTCATCGCACGGCCATGAGTAGGGTACGCATATGGCGCACGACGACATAGCCCCCGATGCCCCCCGCGACGTACTTCTGGCGGAGATTGAGCAGTTACGCCGCGCCCTCCTGCTCGTGACGAGCGAGGAGAACCCGAATCAGGTGCACCTCCTTGAAGAGCAGTTGATGGAAGCTAAAGGTCAACTGACGCAATCTCGAGCGAACAACGAGAAGTTGACTTTCACCATTCAACAAACCCGTGACCAACTGGCTACCTTGCGTGAAGAAGTTGAACGTCTGAGCCAGCCACCCAATGTCTACGGATTTTTTCACGGAGTGAACCCCGACGGTACGGTCGACGTCGTGGTGTCCGGGCGCAAGATGCGCGTCGCTTTATCGCCCAGCCTGGATCCCCACCAACTCAAGCGCGGCGACGAGGTGGCACTCAATGAGTCGTACGCGATCATTGAGGTCCGCGACGGGGATGGCATGGGCGACGTGGTGTCAGTAAAGGAGGTACTCGACCGGCGCCGAGCACTCATCTATGGACGAGGCGATGACGAACGCGTCGCAGAACTTTCAACGGCCCTTGAAAATGAAACTCTCCGAGCCGGCGACGCCGTTCTCTACGATTCGCGATCGGGCTTCCTCATTGAAAAACTCGCACGACAAGAAGCTGATGATCTCGTTCTCGAAGAAGTGCCGGACGTCTCCTACGGCGACGTCGGTGGACTCGATGCACAAATCGAAGCCATCACGGATGCCGTCGAATTGCCGTATATCCATCGGGCTTTGTTCGGCCACTACGAGCTACCGGCGCCAAAGGGCATCTTGCTCTATGGGCCTCCGGGATGTGGAAAGACCCTCATTGCCAAGGCAGTCGCTAACTCGTTAGCTCGCAAAGTCGCCGAGATGAACGGTGGCGGAAAAGTCACGAGTTACTTCTTGAACATCAAGGGTCCGGAGCTTCTGAACAAATACGTCGGGGAAACCGAACGTCAAATTCGACTCGTTTTCCAGCGTGCTCGTGAGAAGGCCGCTGAAGGTGTACCGGTCATCATCTTCTTTGACGAAATGGATTCGCTCTTTCGAACTCGTGGCACCGGAATCAGTTCCGACATGGAGTCAACAATTGTTCCGCAATTGTTAGCGGAAATCGATGGCGTGGAGTCTCTGCGCGACGTGATCGTGATCGGTGCGACCAACCGAGAGGATCTAATTGACCCCGCGATCCTTCGCCCGGGCCGTCTCGATGTGAAGATCAAGATTGAGCGCCCTGATGCCCTCGCGGCGGCGCACATTTTTGAGCGTTACCTCCACGAAGGGCTGCCTCTCGACGAACACTACGTACGTGACGCGGGTGGTGGCGACCGCAACAAGGCCATTGCCGCCATGATCGAAGAAACGGTTGCCGAGATGTACCGCGTCGACCCGGATAATCGTTTCCTCGAAGTCACCTATCAAGGTGGCGATAAGGAAATCCTCTTCTATAAGGATTTCGCGTCCGGCGCGATGATTGAAAACATCGTTCGGCGGGCCAAGAAACATGCGGTGAAACGTGAGATTGCCCAGGCGGGCTCCGGTATCACCGTAAATGACCTTCTCTTGTCCATTCGTGAGGAGTATCGAGAGAACGAGGACCTTCCCAACACGACCAACCCCGATGACTGGGCTCGCATCTCTGGCAAGAAGGGTGAGCGAATCATCTTCATTCGCACTCTGGTGAATCAGGAGGCGCCCGAACCTACCGGCGGGCGATCTATCGAACAGGTCGCCACCGGCCAATATCTCTAATGGGCGTCGCAAAAGTCATTGGCCTCGAGACTGAGTACGGAGTGTCAGGAGGAACGGGCGATCCCATCATGTCGTCCTCGCAACTGGTGACGGCGTACGGGCACCTTGGTTCCTACATCAACTGGAACTTCGACGACGAGCATCCCGGTGCCGATGCCCGCGATGCGCGACGCTTTACCTCCGTCGCACCCCTCATTGAAACGCACATCGCCAACACCGTATTAACTAATGGTGCTCGCTTTTATGTCGACCACGCCCACCCGGAATACTCCGGACCAGAAGTGCGACGCGCCTCAGACGCCGTGCTCTTTGACCTTGCGGGTGACGAGGTGCTGCGACGTGCGGTGACCTCGGTGGCCAACGGTTTCGGTAGTCAAGAGCCGCTCATCATTCACAAGAACAACTCGGATGGCAAAGGTAATTCCTATGGGTCGCATGAGAATTACCTCGTCTCACGCGACGTCCCATTCGACGATCTCATCTCCGCGATGGTGCCGCATTTCGTCTCACGCTCGATATTTGTCGGAACCGGGAAAGTTGGAGCAGAGACGGAGTCGGGGCAGCGACGTGAAGAATGGTTTCACGTGTCGCAACGTGCGGAGTTCTTCGAAGAAGTGGTGGGTCTAGAGACGACCCTGAAGAGGCCCATCATCAACACTCGCGACGAGCCGCATTCGGACGGTGATAGCTACCGGCGCTTCCATGTCATCACGGGTGATGCGCAATTGTCGCAGGTAGGAATCTTCCTCAAGGTGGGGACGACGGCCATCTTGCTCGCCGCACTCGAAGAGTTTGGCCCCCGCGCCTTCCCCGCATCGCCCGACAACCCTGTTGCCGCCATGCGCACTGTCGGACTCGACTCGACTCTCGCATCGAACTTTCGCCTGACTGACGATCGGATTATGACGGCCTTGGATCTTCAACGTGAATTGCTCGGCGTGGGCAAGCGCTACATCGATTCTTGTGGGGGAGACCTCGTCGGAGGAGACGAAGAGGCGCACCTCATCATCGCGGAGTGGACGGCCGTTCTCGACGACCTCGCCAGCGACCGTGCTGCCGCGGCGACTCGCGTCGAATGGCTAGCGAAACTCCAGCTCCTGGAGGCCTATCGAGATCGCCACGACCTCCCAGCGACCGATCCACGTCTGGCGGCAATCTCCCTGCAATGGCATGATTTGCGGCCCGATAGGTGCCTCCAAAATCGTGTCGGGATGAGAGAGCTGTGGTCGCGCGCTGACATCGACACTGCGGTTGTTCAGGCGCCCCGCGACACTCGCGCCTTTTTTCGCGGGGAAGTCATTCGGAAATTCGGAGATTCCATCGCGGCGGCAAACTGGGACTCGGTCGTTTTCGACCTGCACGATGGCGTGTTACGTCGGGTTCCTATGATGGAGCCGCTCAGAGGAACGTCGGATTTAACCTCAAATCTGATCGACCGATGTGCGACCCCAGAAGATCTTCTGCGAGAACTAGGTGTATAGGTAGCGATATGGCCGAACAGGAACGAATTCACAAGACCCGGCAACAAGAGACAGTTGACGCGCAAGAAGCGGTTCGCGTTGATGCATCGCGTCACGACCAACTGAAGAATGACCTCGACGAGCTGCTGGATGAAATCGACGAAGTTCTGGAAGACAACGCGGAAGAATTTGTCCGAAATTACGTTCAAAAAGGTGGTCAATAGTGGGCCTGCCACTCTTCGACGTCAATAATGACCCAGGAGCCTCATTCCAGGCCCTGATGGCAAGCCAGGGGATAGACCTTTTCGCCCCGGTTGATGCCTCCGCTCAACCCTCCGCGCACGCCACCACCGTGGTCGCAGTTCGCTACGCCGGGGGAGTTGTTCTGGTTGCAGACCGCCAGGCCACTAGCTACAAAATCGCGTCGCGCGACACCCGCAAGATTGAATCCGCCGACCGTTTTTCCGCTGTCGCCATCTCCGGATCTGCGGCTGCTGGCCTCAATTTCATTCGCGTGGCGCAACTCGCTTTCGAGCACTACGAAAAACTGATGGATGTCACGTTGTCTCTCGAGGGCAAAGCCAATTACCTCTCCACACTCGTGCGCCAAAACAATCTCACGACCCCTTTCACGGTGGTGCCGATGCTCGCGGGCTTCGACAACAATCACCAGATTGGTCGTGTCTTCGAATACGACGCCGCGGGTGGCTGCTACGAGAGAAGCGACTATACGGTGATTGGGTCTGGGACCGACTTCGCGGACACCACCTTGCGGCTGGGGTTTAAAGACGCAATGTCGAGCGACGAAGCGATCTCCCTAGCGTGCTTGGCCGTCTATGAGGCGGGGGACAATGACCCGTCCACCGGAGGCCCAGACTTCGTTCGGGGAATTTTCCCGATCATCGTGGTGGTCGATGAGCAGGGATTTCGCGAATTGTCCACTGACGAATCGGCGGCACGCTTTTCGGAGATTAGAGACCGTCGAGTCACTACGCAAGGTCGTGCCGGAGGAGATCTTCGATGAGTATGCCCTTTTATGTGTCGCCTGAACAGCAGGTCAAGGATCGCGCCGAATTCGCTCAGAAGGGTATTGCCCGTGGACGTTCGCTCATCGGGGCCGTGTTTTCTGACGGCGTGCTGATTGTGGCGGAGAATCCGTCCACCAGCCTGAACAAGATTTCGGAAATCTACGACCGTATGGCTTTCGCGGGAGTAGGCAAATACAACGAGTACGACCGCCTCCGCGAGGCAGGAATCCGCTGGGCCGACTCAACCGGCTTTTCCTACAGCCGTGAAGATGTCGAAGCCCGCGCGCTCGCGAACTACTACGCCCAGCACCTCGGCGACATCTTTGCTGAAGGGCAAAAACCCTATGAGGTGGAGATATTGGTAGCGCAGCTTGGGATTCGTCAGACGCCCACCAAGCTGTATCACATTGCCTACGAAGGAACAATCACCGACGAACTTGAGTTTGCCGTCCTGGGTGGCGATGCCGACGCGATTCGAGAGCGTTATCGCGCGGGCACCTCGGGCGCGGGCGACATGGCGGGAACCTTACAGCGCGCCGTGGTGGCCCTGTCGGGTCCCGATCGACAGATTCGCTCGACGGACCTAGAAATTGGCATCCTGCAGGACTCGGGAACTCGTCGCACTTTCCGACGCATTACCGACGGAGAGACTGACCGCCTGCTCGGGCGATAAAGCCATCGTCTATTAGCGTCAGCCTGTGGATCGACGCATCTTTGGCCTAGAGACGGAGTATGGCGTCACGTTCTCCCTCCACGGCCAACGTCGAATAAATCCCGACGATGTGTCCCGCATCATTTTTCGGCGCATCGTGGCGAGTGGACGTAGTTCCAATGTCTTCCTCGAAAATGGGTCTCGCCTCTATCTAGATGTCGGCAGTCACCCGGAATACGCCACCGCGGAATGCGACAACCTGTTCGATTTGCTCGCCCAAGATCGCGCCGGTGACGTGTTGATGAACGAACTCGTGGATTCCGCACAGCAGCACATCAGCCCAGAAGGCACCAGCGGACAGATCCATCTCTTCAAGAACAATGTCGACTCCGCGGGCAATAGCTACGGTTGTCACGAGAATTACTGCACTGAACGCGATGAAGATCTCAGCCGCCATGAGCAGTTCCTCATCCCCTTCCTGATTACCCGCCAGCTCTTTGCCGGCGCGGGGCGCGTTATCACGACGCCGAGCCGAGGAACGTATTTCAGCCTGTCGCAACGCGCCGAGCACATTTGGGAGACCATTTCGTCGGCCACCACCCGAAGTCGCCCCATTATCAATACTCGTGACGAGCCGCATGCCGATCCCGAACGGTTCCGACGCCTGCACGTGATCCTCGGCGACTCCAACATGAGTGATTTCGCCACCATCCTCAAGGTCGGAGCAACGTCGCTGGTGTTGTCCATGGTGGAGGACAAGAACACGGTATTGCGCGACCTTACGCTCGATAACCCCATGAAGGCTTTACGCGATGTCGCGACTGACCCTCTCGGCGATCGTCACGTCACTGTTCGCTTGACCAACGGTCGCGAGTTGACCGCTTGGCAGGTGCAATCGGAGATTTGCGAAAGAGTCGAGCACTACGTCCAAGGACGAGACCTCTCTGACGATCAGCGTTTTGTGGTCTCGGCATGGCGTGCCACTTTGGAGCAAATGGCCGTCGATCCCCTCGTGCTCGCCGACCGCATTGATTGGATCACAAAGATGCAGCTGATCACTCAGCTCTGCAACAGCGAAGGCATTGGGCTATCACACCCAAAGGTTGCTCTCGTTGACCTTCTGTACCACGACACGCATCCCACTCGAGGCCTCTACAACCGGCTTCGCCACAAGGGACACACCGTGCGGCTCGTCGCTGACGACGCGGTGGCCCGTGCGGTCACGACACCTCCACAAACGACGCGTGCGAGGCTTCGTGGCGAGTTCGTCCGCCGCGCCAAAGAGCAGCGACGCGACTTTTCGGTGGACTGGGTGCACTTGAAGCTAAATGACCACGTGCAGAGAACGCTGATTTTGAAGGACCCCTTCAAGAGTCATGACGAACGCTTTGATCGCCTCTACGAGACCTTGTAGACCCTTGGCTAAGGTAGTCCCATGACTGATGAGACTTCCAACGCCGACGAACTCCTCGGCAACCCGTTGGAATCCTCTACCGACACCTCCTCGGTCCACGAGACTCCCGACGACAGCGAGACCGGAGACAGCGCGCGTCAGCAGCGACGTGTTCCGCGAGTTTTGATCGAATGGCTCATCATCATTCTCATCGCCATCACGTCAGCGTTCCTGATTCGTAGCTTCGTCGTTCAAACTTTTTACATTCCGAGCGGATCGATGGAGCCAACATTGCTGGTTGGTGACCGCATCGTGGTGAGCAAATTGTCTCTCGATTTCGGAGACATCCACCGAGGTGACATCCTGGTATTCCGCCGACCACCCAACGAAAACTGTGGTGGCGCGCCAGTTAACGACCTCGTGAAGCGAGTGATTGGGTTGCCCGGTGATCACCTGTCGAGCAGGGGCAACACTATTTACGTCAACGGACACGCCCTCGCCGAAAAATGGCCGCACAACGAGCCCCTGGGTGGAGACATCGGAAATGTGGTGGTCCCCGCGAATAGCTACTTCATGATGGGCGATAACCATCCCAATTCCTGTGACTCTCGAAGTTGGGGACCCATCAAACGCAGTTACGTCGTCGGCCGCGTGATTATGCGCATCTGGCCCCTCAGCCACGTCACGCTCTTTTAGAGCGACCGGGTCGTACACTGACATCATGTTTGGGCTTACCCCCATCAAACTTTTCATCGTCATCGCCGTGGCGTTGGTGGTCCTCGGACCCGATCGCCTGCCGCAGGCTGCCCGACAACTCGGTTCCGCCTGGCGAAGCCTGAAGTCCCTTCAAGAGAAGATTGAGACTGAAGTTCGAGAGGCGATTCCCGACTTGCCGTCAACAGGCGACATTGTGCGAATTGCACGCAACCCGGTCAATCTTCTGAATTCTCTGGCGGATCGCGTCGATGACAGCGAGTCCACTGAACAGCCGTCCCCACTTCCTCTCGACGATGAAGCGAGCGACGCAACGGCCGTTTCCCATACCGAGGTTTCCGAACCGACAGAGTCGCCAACACGTCCCCGTCGCGACTACATCGAACCCATTCCACCGAGCGACCCGAGCCTCAACTAATGGCAGGCAAATCGTTCACACGAGCCCAATCAGGCATGTCGATTGGGCAGCATCTCGCGGAAGCTAGACGTCGACTTTTAATTTGCACCGTGGCAATTTTGGTCTTGGGAACCATCTGCTTCATCGGCTACACGAGCATCCTTGATTGGCTGTCGAAGCCCTACTGCGATATCAGTCCCCAGCACACCTGCCACTTCATCGCTACCGGTCCCTTGGATGGATTATCGCTTCGCATCAAGATCGCGTTCTTCGGCGGTGGCCTGGCAGCAACTCCCGTGATCTTTTGGCAGTTGTGGCGCTTCGTGACACCGGGGTTACGCCAAAAGGAACGTCGCTACGCCGTGCCCTTCGTATCGGCTTCGATTGTTTTCTTCCTCGCCGGTTGCCTGGTGGCCTACTTCTCGTTCGCTCACGCGCTCAAGTTCCTCGTGGCCATCGGGGGGCACTCGCTCACTCCGTATTACAACCCGAATCAATATCTCAGTCTCGTGATCTTGATGATGGTGGCCTTTGGGGCAACGTTCGAATTTCCCGTCATCTTGGTCGCACTGGAGTTTGCGGGCGTCGTGTCGCCTCAGACCTTGTTGCGCCACTGGCGTCCGGCCATTATCGGTATCACGGTTGGTGCGGCGGTGTTAACGCCTAGTGGTGACCCGGTGAGCATGTTCGTGATGATGATTCCCCTCATCTTCTTCTACTTTGGCTCCATCGGCATTGGCAAGCTGGCGGGGAAGTGAACCTCGTCGAACGCGACGCCTTCGTGGCGTCGCTCGGATTCGGAGTCGATGATTTCCAGATTGAAGCCTTTGAGGCATGGGACCAAGGAAATAACGTCCTAGTCAGCGCACCCACCGGCTCCGGCAAGACTTTGGTTGCGACCTATGCCATCGAAGACGCTCTTGCCCAGGGAGGTCGAGCGTTCTACACCACGCCCCTGAAAGCATTGAGCAACCAGAAGTATCGAGAGCTCGTCGACCGGTACGGCGAGGGTCGAGTGGGACTACTCACCGGAGATACATCCATCAATCGCAACGGTGATGTCATCGTCATGACGACCGAAGTTCTCCGCAACATGCTCTTGGCCGATAGCCACTACATACCCAACGTCACTCTGGTCATCATGGACGAGGTTCACTACCTACAAGACCCCTTTCGCGGCGGGGTGTGGGAAGAAGTCCTTATTTTGACGCCGCGGCACGTACGTTTCGTGGCGCTGTCGGCCACCATAAATAATGCTCGCGTACTGGGTGAGTGGTTAGAAGAAGTTCGCGGACCGACCCAAGTCATCGTCGAAGAGCATCGCCCCATCGAGATTCATCATCACGTCATCGCTCAGCGACGAGGACAAGATCGCCCCGAATTGGTCAATCTGTTGAACGGAACCCGGCTGTCGGAACCTGCAAAGAAGATTGACAATTCCATGCTGGCGACCAAGAAGTTTCGCAATCGAAGCCAATGGCATGGCCCTAAGTCGTCCCAGCCGCCCGCGCCCTACAGCACACCACGGCGATCTGAGATTCTGCGAGTCCTGGAGAACGAAAACCTCCTTCCCGCCATCACCTTCATCTTCTCTCGAGCTGCGTGTGACGACGCGGTGCGACAATGCTTGCGCGACGGCCTTCGATTCACCAACTCAGATCAACGTGCACGAATCAATGAGATTGCCTTTGAGAAAGTGCAGAACTTTCGCGATGAAGACCTCACCGCCCTGGGCTTTGACTCCTTTGTCGGCTGCCTCGGTGCCGGAGTTGCCGCGCACCATGCCGGAATGATTCCGACTTTTCGAGAAATTGTCGAACAATGCTTCTCCGAAGGTCTCCTCTTTGCCGTGTTTGCGACGGAAACACTGGCCCTCGGAATCAATATGCCGGCGCGTTCGGTGGTCATCGAGAGATTTACGAAATACTCGGACGCCGGGCGGGCCCATCTCAATTCCGGAGAGTTTGCGCAACTCACCGGTCGCGCGGGTCGACGTGGTCTCGACGATGAGGGACACGCCATCATCGTTTTCAACTCTGACACCACTCTCATGGAGATCGCGCGAGTCGCGGTCGCGCCTCCACCGGACCTCCATTCGTCGTTCCGACCGACCTATAACCTCACCACGAACTTGCTTCACCATTTCGATAAAGAAACGTCCATCGAAATTCTCCAGCGTTCGTATGCGCAGTTCGAGGTCGACCGCCGTCACCACATGTCGCGTCGCTCCCTCACGGAGCACCTCCTCGCCCGCGTGGCCGTTCTTACTGATTTGGGCTACGCCGATGGCTGGGGATTGACAGAGGCGGGTGAGTCTCTACGCGCGGTTTACCACGAGAGTGACTTACTCATCACCGAATGCTGGCGTCAAGGTCTCTTCTCTGATTGTGAACCTGCGACGTTGGCTGCCATCATCTCCAGCTTCATTTATGAAGGCAAGCGGTCGCGAACTACGCCCGCACCGAAAGCCACGGATCGAAAGAAGAAGGCCGGCGATCGCCTTGGCCCCGTTCGTCGCGCATCAATCGCGGAGCGAACCAGCGACGCTCGCATTATCGCCCTGCAGGTCATCGACATCGAAGCGCAGCACCACGTGCGTCATGCTCGCACCCCCGATGGCACCTTGGGTGCCGCAATGGCGGCATGGACTCGTG
This sequence comes from uncultured Actinomycetes bacterium, assembly GCA_903924205.1. GTDB lineage: Bacteria > Actinomycetota > Acidimicrobiia > Acidimicrobiales > RAAP-2 > RAAP-2. Next base: position 32,835 of record CAIYAP010000007.1, on the reverse strand, counting down.
GCGCTCCTCTCGGAACGGTGCTCGATATCGCCGACGCCGAGGTAGGGACCTTGTCGCCGGGAGACTTCGTGCGCCATGCCAAGCAAGTGGCCGATTTAGGCGAGCAGATTGGGATCCTCTCCCAACGTGCCGGTGACAACGAGACCTTCGAAACGGTCCAGGTCATGCTTGAGGGGGTTGTTCGCTCGGTCGTGGCTGGTCCATCGGGGATACACCACCGCGGCTGACCTGCGCTCTAACCTCACTACGCCATGCACCCCTACGTCGTCGAGGAATTCACCGCCCCTGAGCGCGAGATATTGCGCCGGTACTTCACGAACCTCGACGAACCGGTTTTCGCTCTCGTCAACCTGCCGGAAGTCGTCAAGGGGGCGCTATTCGCTCGATATTCACGTTCGGCCAAGAGTCTGCGTCGACTTTTTCTTGACGAATTTGTCGGTGACCTCGACCTCGAAGGGGACCTTACCGTTGATGCCACCGTCGGCCTCGATCGTGCTGACGAGCTGTACCAGAAGGTCTTCTTTGAGTATGGCGACGACTCGGTGGCCCAACTCGGCGGAGTGCACCTCGCGTGTGAACAGGCTTCCAATGTTTTGACCAAGGTTCTCGAATGGGGACGCTTGATGAGCTACCTCGAGCAATCCACTCGGTACCTCGCCTACGACAAGCGCCTCGGAAATGGGCTATACCGCTACTACCGCGCTCCCGAAATTCTCGAGAGTTCCTACGGTGCTCGTTACATCGGCGACATGGACCGCATTTTCGACACCTACGGCGAAATGCTGCTCCTCATGATCGATTATTTCGCGAAGAAGTTCCCGAAGACGGCCGAAGATTCCGACTTTGCGTGGCGCCAGGCCGTTCGCGCGAAAGCGCTGGACTCCGTCCGGGGATTATTGCCAGCCTCGTCGATGAGCAACATGGGCATCTACGGCTCGGGGCAGGGCTACGAGCAGCTTCTGCTGCGTATGCGTGCGCATCCACTCCCCGAAGTCCGAGAATATTCCGAATTGATGCTGACGGAGCTGCGAAAAGTGATTCCGTCATTCCTTCGTCGCGTCGATCTTCCCGAGCGTGGCGGCGAGTGGTCGGCATACCTCGAGGACTCACGCGGAGCCACCCAGACCATGCTTCGTGATCTCTTTGGCTCGGTAAATGTCGCCGACGACCGCGATCGCGTCTCGCTCATCGAATTCGATCCTGCCGGTGAGGAGCGAGTCCTGGAGGCGATTACGTTCTCGCAATCGCACCTCAGTCACGAGGAGGCTCGTCGAGGGATATCTAGCCTGTCAGAGGCCGATAAAACCGCCATCATGGCCTCGTACGTGGGGGAGCGGCGTAACCGTCGATACAAGCCGGGCCGCGCCTTTGAGTCCACTTCCTACCGCTTCGAGATCACGAGTGATTACGGCGCCTTCCGAGACCTTCAGCGACACCGCATGTTGACCGTCGAATGGCAGCCCTTGACGACGAATCTGGGTGCGGACATCCCCGATCCGATTATCGACGCGGGGCTCGCCGATCGATTCCAGGAGTGCCTCGACCGCTCTGCCGCCCTGTATGAGCTGCTCTACGACGAATTCCCGCTGCAGGCTCAATATGCCGTCAGTTTGGCCTTCCGAATTCGTTACGTGCTCCACATGAACGCACGTGAGGCGATGCATCTCATCGAACTACGTTCGGGGCCCCAGGGTCACCCGAGCTACCGTCGCATTGCCCACGAACTCCATCGCCAAATCCGCGACGTCGCGGGACACGAGCGAATCGCGGGATCGATGACGCATGTGGACACCAGCGACGTCGATCTTGAGCGCCTGGCCGCCGAACGGGCAGCCGAAAACGCACGCCAGCGACGCTCGCAATTAGCCAACGAAGTGGGCTGACGCACCACCACCAACGGTGTGGGGGTATAGTGCCCTCGCAATTGAGGATATGCCATGACAAAAAATACTGATTCCGACGATGTCTTTGATGAGGAAGATCTCGCTGACGGCTTTGAGGCTACAGACGAGATAGAAGAGGAGAGTGACGACCTCGACGAGGCTGCCGACGAAGAGGCGGCTCCTGAGGGCGACGGCGACGAAACTGACGACACCTCCGAGGTCGCGCCTGTCGCGATCGACGACGAAGACGACCTCACGATCGACCAAGACGTCGAGCTAGCTCTCGACGAGGTCATGGCGAAGACGATGCTGTTGCAGTCTGACTCCGATGACGACGAGGATGTTCCCGCCGAGCCAGAGGAGAAGGGCGAAGTCACCGACTCTGTTCTCCCGAAGCAAGATGACGAATTCCGTTGTTCGAGTTGTCGCTTGCTCAAGAAGACCAGCCAGTTGGCTGATCGACCCAAGAGCCTGTGCCGAGACTGTGTCTAACGACCCCGTCGGCTCCGCACTTCACAGTGTCGGGCGGATTGCCCGAGCATTAGAGAAGTTGGCGGAGCAGCATGTTCCCCATAATGACAAGATGGCGAAGGAACTACGCCAAGCGAAGGCGATTGGTCAGCTCACCCTCCTCGTGGGTTCTCAAAAACTGCGGGCCTTCTGGGAGTCCACCGAGAAGGTGGCGGATGCACCCGCTGGTGAGCCGACGCACGAACCAGTGTTGCCGACCGAGAGTCTCACCCCACCGTGGCCCGACTACGACGCTCTGTCCGGAACCGAGATTCTGAGCGTCCTAGAGGGTTCTGACGACAGCCTGCGACAAGCAGTGCTGGTGTACGAGCGCGCCACACGCGGGCGGCGTTCAATCCTTGACGCTCTCGGTGACGCGTGAGCCAGCACGCTCGGTGGCTGGAGGCTGTTGCCGCCGTCCGTGATTTACGCGGGGGAGTGGAGCTGTGCGAGTTCGTGGCGGCCCAAGCCGGTGCGACGTCGATTGATTTCCTGGACGCCCCAGAGGCGCGCTGGTATGGCGATGATGATTCGTTCGCCGTCGTGGTCGGCGAAAGTCCGCAATTTGCGGTGATTTACGTCGTAGAAGCGCAGCGTCGACTCGGTCGTGGAACACAGCTGTGGCGCCACGTCAATGAGGACTATCCAGACGCACTGCTCTTAGCTCTTCCGGGGGAGCGATCCATTAAGTCGCTGGGCGAGTCGGCCGGTCTGACCGCCCGCTTTATCGCGATGGGCGAGAAGTAGTCGGACGACGACGAGCGGCCGGACGTGCCGGCGGCGGCGGCGGTACCTTCATACCGAGCAACGTGGCAATCGCCGGAATGGCACCGGCGTTCTTCACGGCAGCAGTCTTTGCCGCCTCGTTGTCAGGGATACCCGCGGGCTTGATAGAACGACGCACCGGTGAGTCAACAGCAAGCTCCAAAGTGGCGATCCACGCCGCTGGTGTCGCCTCGACGGAAAGTGCCTGGGATGCCAATTCAGAGATTTGTGCGGCGAGTTCGCTCGACAGCTTGGCCGACGAATCCGGTGCCGTGGCGGTGAGTCGCAATGCCTCGTCAGCGTTCTTCGACTCAATGGCCTTCTCCAGCGCGCTGCGCCAGTTGGTCACCAGGTGCTCGATGCGGGCGGTGAGAACGTCTTTCAGCTCTTTCACCTGGGCTTTGCCTTCGTCGTCCAAGATGACGGTACGACTCGACGTCACCACTTGGCGCAAGTCACGCAAACGAACCTCGCGGCCCAGGGAAATCGCGCCAGCGGCGCGGTCCTTCCAAGCGGCCAAGTTCACGGAACCCAAAATGGCCTCTGCGGCCGCCAAAATGGACTCGGCGTTGATGGTTGGGCGACCCTGAGCGACCGCGTTCTTGTTCTGCTCTTCGACGGCAGTTCGCACGGCGGGCAGGCCGCCTCGGAGAAGTTGCTCGGCAATCACGATGTTTTCCGCCGACAAAGTAGCGAGAAGGGCATTGCGGTGCGTGGTGATCTGGGGAAGACCCTCGGGGCGCTTTCCACGCTCCGGACGACCTTCGCGGCGCGGGCCCTTCTTCTCGGCGCCGTCGCCACGCGGTGCGCGGGGACGGTCGCTGGCACCCTCGGGACGAGGAGTGCGGGGTCGGTCAGGACGATCGCCACGCGGACGGTCATCGCGATCGCCACGCGGACGACCCTTGCCCTTGGGCGCATAGGTCACCGTGACATCCGGACCCTTGTCTTCCTTGGCGATGAGAGTCAGTCGCTCATTACGTGGGTCCAGCGGCGATGCCGTCTTCGGAGCGGCCAGCGAGACCACCTCGGAGCTGTCCATTGTTTGCTCGATTTCGGCGCGGTATACCTGACCCACGGTGACATCAACACCCAAGGCCGAGGCGTCCAGCGCTCCCTTCGGCAGCTTGGCCCCTGCGGCACGCCAGGTGGCGGTTGATCCAGAGAGGGAAGTGATTTCGATATCGATTCGTCGCGACATAGCCCTCGTAATCTAGCGGAACCTCGCCTTCATGAAATTTCATCAATTCTCATGGTCTCCTTATGGTTCGGTGTTTAGTCTGAGAGCCATGAGTGATCAGATTCCTACGTCGGATATCCCGCAGCCTGTGCCACCTGTTGAGCCGGTAACGAGTGTTGCTCCTCCAGTTCTCGACGATTGGATCGCGCCCACCTCGACACCCACGCGCAAAGGCGTCCCGCTCGTGGTCACGGTGCTCGTCGCCGCCATCTTCGGCGCAACCGCGGGTTACGTCGCGGGCCACCAGGGGAGAACGTCGAACTCGGTATCGATTCAGACTTCCAATGCGGGTCACTCGGGGGCGCTGTTGCCCTCCGGCGCCACCATCCCGCAGTTGGTGACCAAGGTAAGCCCATCGGTCGTGTCCATTGACGTGAAGGCCGGTGGCAGCGAAGACCAGGGCACCGGCATGATTATTTCCGCCGACGGATTAGTTCTCACTAACAATCACGTGATTTCCGCTGCCATCACCGGTGGTGACATCACCGTGACGCGCACGGGGGGGCTCACGCCCCTCTCCGCCACGCTGATTGGCACGGACCCCGCGAATGACATAGCTCTCATCAAGATCGACAACATTTCCGGCCTACCCAGTGTGACGTTCGGTAACTCGACGACCCTCGTCGTCGGCGACGCCGTGGTGGCCATTGGCAATGCTCTGGGGCTCGCCGCGGGCACACCCACCGTGACGCAGGGAATCGTCTCCGCGCTCGGTCGCACCGTGACGGCGTCTGATTCGTCTGCCACGTCCAGCGAAACTCTCAGCAACATGATTCAAACTGATGCGGCCATCAACCCCGGCAACTCCGGTGGGCCCCTTCTCGACGCGCTGGGTCACGTGATCGGAATGAACACCGCGGTGGCCGGCACCTTGCCTGATGGATCTTCGGCGCAAAACATTGGATTCGCCATTCCGGCGAGCCGCCTCGAAATCGAAATCCCCCTTCTGACGAAGGGTGGCATCATCACGTCCCACAAGGCACGCCTAGGTGTCGAAATCATGACCGTCGACCCGAGCGTGGCGCAGTCGGACAATCTCACCGTCACAAGTGGCGCCCTCGTCCTCCAGGTCGTGATGGGCGGATCAGCAGACAAGGCGGGCATTCACAGCGGTGATGTCATCATCGCCATGAACGGACGCAGCATTACCAACGCCGACCAGGTCACGGCCTTTATGCAGAGCCACCGTCCCGGTAACAAAGTGCGAGTGGGCCTCGTGAGAGGTTCGACTCACCTGACGGTGACCGCCACGCTGGGTATTGGCTAGTTAGCCAATGGTGGCGATGCCGCCATCAACAGGGATAATCGCCCCCGTGATGTAACTGGCCGCCGGGGATGCGAGGAAGATAGCCGTTCCCGCCATGTCCGATGGTCGGCCGATGCGTTTCATGGGCGCACCCGCCGCGATTGCCTCGCCGAAGGCGTCCAAGGTCGCCGCCATCATCTTTGACTCAAAGGGTCCGGGCGCAATGGCGTTCACCGTCACCGCGGGCGCGAGAAACCGTGCGAGGTGCCTCGTCAATTGATGCACTGCCGCCTTCGATGCGGAATAGGCGTAACTCTCCATGATGGGCACGTGGATGCCGTCGATAGATCCAATATTGATGACGCGAGCGGGGCTGTCGGGCGTTCCTGCGGCATCGAGAAGTGGTCGCAAGAACTTGGTGAGGTGAAACACTGCCTTGACGTTCAGCGCCAGCACACGCTCGAACGCGGCCTCGTCGTACTCCGCCATCGGTGCACCCCAGGTAGCGCCCGCATTGTTCACCAATACGTCGAGGTGGTCTTCTCGAGCCGCGATCTCCGATGCGAGGCGCTGACACTCTGACTCCAGCGACAGGTTTGCCGCGATGGCGATGCACTCGCCGAACTGAGACAGCTCAGCAGCGAGTTGCTCACACACATCTGCTTTACGCGACGAGATGTAGACCTTTGCGCCCGCGTCAACGAAGCCTCGAGCGATCATTTCGCCGATACCTCGTGACCCACCGGTCACCACGACAACTTTTCCGCTGACGTCAAAGAGAGGATTCATGTGGGGGAGTGTAGGTCTCGATGGAAGGCATCGGTGGGAAGCTTCGCGCCAACAGGAAACGCGAGACGAGGCCGCCAACGGTCGGGAAACATCTCCGCCGCAATGGACAGTGCCTCATCGCTATCCCAGGCCGACACGATGACGTGCTCCACGCCGTGATAGAGGTTTCCTGCCCACACCACTCGCCACTGTGGAATCTCAGGCACGGGGGAGAAGGTGCTCCAACAGCTGGACAGGGGAGTCGACAATGACCGACGCACCCGCTGACCGCAGCTCCTCTCGCCCACCGTAACCCCAGGACACACCAATGAAAGGAGTCCCCAACTCTGCGGCGCCCTCCCCATCATGTGAACGGTCGCCAATCATCACGGCATCTTGATGGTCGTTCCAGTCCAGTTCTTTGAAACAATGACGCATGACGGCCACCTTGGTTCGCCGCGTTCCCTCAGGGTCAACACCGGCAATGACCTCGAAACAACCCTCGAGGCCCGCGTGAGCAAGCATGGCGATTGCGAACTGATCGAGCTTGGCGGTAGCGACAGCGAGACGCTCGCCACGGAGTGACAACTCACGAAGAGCGTCTGCCATCCCGTCATAGACCGTGAAGTCGTACATGCCCACGGCGCGATATTCGCTGCGATAGGCCACGATGGCTCGTTCGATGTCGTCACCGTCAAGACCAAATCGCGAGAACATCTCCCATAGAGGTGGACCAACCATGGACGACCATTCCGACTCGGCGGGGCGATCGAGCCCCATGACATCTAACGCGGTGAGCAGAGAGTGGATGATCCCCGGTCCCGAATCAATAATGGTTCCGTCAAGATCAAAGAGAATGGGCGCAGACACGGTGCGAGGCTACGGTTGAGTCGTTCTGGGGGCCATGCATATTCCGCCGATAATGTTCGTTATGTAAAGTAATAATGAAATCACGCATCGTCCTAGATTTGGCTCCATGCCGCGCACCACTCGTCTCTTGAACGTATTTGCCGGCGGAACCATCGGAACTCTTGTCCGGGCAGCCATTTTGAATGTGAGCGATCTGCACGTGAGTGGACATTTCTCCCTGTCGACATTGCCGCTCTCGCTGATAACTATCAACACCTTGGGGGTTTTTGCGGCGACATGGCTCCTCGTGGGGCCATTCGCCGCACCCACTCGCCAACACGCCCGCCTCTTCGTCGTGACGGGCCTCCTGGGTGGACTGACGTCCTACAGCTCCCTCGTCGCTGACGGTGCGTCGGTCTACCGACAGAGTCTGGGAGCGTATCTAGTGGTGGTCGGAGTCGCCGTGGCATCCGCCATCGTGGCGGCCATCTCGGGACGAGCACTCGCGATGAGAGGATCGGCCCGCTGATGCCGTCGCTGCACCTGATATTTCTCGCCCTCAGCGGCGGCGCAGGAGCAACTCTTCGTTACGGTGCCGAGGAGCTCATGTGCGCCAGGTGGCCGCACGCACGTCGCGTCGCCATCTCGGTCGTCAACGTGACGGGCTGCGCCGCTGCCGGGCTCCTTGCGGCACACGGTACGAAGTGGTTCGGGTCCCACGTACCTTTAGTGTCGGTGGGCTTTCTGGGGGGTTACACCACTTTTTCCGGTGCCGCAGCTCTTCCCTATCTCGATTTCCGACACGGACACCCACGACGCGCCACCGCTGGTGTCATCGTGACCGCCGCTCTTGCCATCATCGCCTTCGCGCTCACGTCGTAAGCATCACCGCACCGGCTGTTCATGAACTGCTGAGCCAAGGTGATGACCCCGCAATCTCCCGAGGGTCCAATTGCTGTGGTGCCTCAAAGGGCTGGTTTACACTCTCGCCGTGGAAACCCTGACGTTCTTAAACACTGACATCGAAGGGTCAACCCTCCTCCTGCGCAGCGTCGGCGATGCTCGCTATGGCGAATTACTCGCAGAGCATCACCGAATTATTCGAACGGCATTAGAACTCCACAATGGCACGGAGGATGCAACGGCGGGAGACTCCTTCTTTGCCGTTTTCAGCTCCCCTCGGGAGTGTCTGGCCGCCGCCGCTGACATGCAGCGCCGCCTTTCGGCCTACCCCTGGCCGTCCGACGCCCAGATTCGAGTACGGATGGGTGTGCACACGGGTGAGGTGAGTCGAAACGCCACTGGTTTTGTCGGGTATGAGGTACACCGAGCCGCTCGTATCTCGGCCATTGGACACGGTGGTCAGGTGTTGTTATCGGCGGCCACCGTTGCGCTGGTCTCTGAAGCCCTGCCCGAAGGCACATCTATCCGCGATCTCGGCTCTCACCGATTGAAAGACCTCGGACGCCCTGAGGTCGTTTACCAGTTGAGTATCGCTGAACTCGACGAGAAGTTCCCGCCTCTTCGCTCCCTCGACAACCCCGAACTTCCAAACAATCTACCCACCTCCTTGAATCAGTTCATTGGCCGTGACGAAGAGCTCGCCGATGTGCGTCGCCTCGCCAGCGAGTCACGGATTGTCACTTTGACGGGTTCGGGGGGTTCCGGTAAGACTCGTTTGTCGTTGCAAGCCGCCGCGGAGATGCTCGATCACAGTGGAGACGGCGTGTGGTTCGTTGAGCTGGCTCCCATCTCTGACGGCTCGCATGTCGCCACCGCCGTCATCAATGCCATGGACATGTCGTATGACGGAGCCATCTCCCCCGCTGACGCGCTGCGACACGCCTTGAGGGATCAAGCCGTCATTTTGGTGATTGATAACTGTGAGCACGTTGTCGACGCCGTGGCCCAACTTCTCGAGGACCTCCTACGGAACTGTCCGAAGATCCGAGTGATTGCTACTTCTCGCGAACCCTTGGGCGTCTCGGGCGAGATGGTGTACCGAGTTCGCTCTCTGTCGTTGCCTACGCTCGACGCCACCACGGCAACCGAACTGGAGGGCTCCGATTCAGTTCAGCTCTTTGTCGCCCGTGCCAATGCCTTCGATCAAACTTTCGAGATAACCGACGACAATGCGGCACTCGTCGCCTCGATTTGCCACCGTCTTGATGGCATTCCTCTGGCCATTGAACTCGCTGTCGCTCGACTCTCCTCGATGTCGTTGGAGGATCTCAGTAAGCGTCTGGATCAACGTTTCCGGCTCCTCACCGGTGGAAGCCGAAACGCACTCCCCCGTCAGCAGACCCTCGGTGCGATGGTCGCCTGGTCGTACGACTTGCTGAATGAGAACGAAAAAAGAGTTTTGCGTCGCCTCACCGTTTTTGTGGGCAGTTTTGACCTCTCGGCAGGAGAGGCCATCGCGAGCGGTGGAGATATCGACGAGTGGGACATCGCCGACATTTTGGGTTCGCTCGTCAATAAATCTCTGGTCATCGCCGACCGAACGGGCAACTTTCTTCGTTATCGCCTCTTGGAAACAATTCGCCAATATGGCGCTGACCAACTTCTCCAGATTGATGGTGAAGGAGCCATGCTCACCCTTCGCCATCAGCACGCCACCTACTTCTTGGATTCCTGCGAGCAACTGTCTGAAGATCTCCATAGTTCTCGCCAAGTCGAGGCATTTGCTCGCCTCGACTTTGACCGAGGGAATATTGAAGCGGCCTTCCAGCACAGTCGTCAGACCCCTGACGGTGCACAGGCGATTCTTAAAGCCTGCCACGCCGTCAAGACTTTCGCGGAAACGCGAGTGTGGAGAGAAAACTTCGAACAATTGGCCTGGGCCATCGACGTGACGGAGGGCGAGAGAACTCCGCACCGAGCGTGGGCGCTACTCGATCACCTGTCTTATGAGGCGTGGATGCGTTTTTCCGAAAACCTTCCCGCCATCGACTGCGCGGTGGAACTCAACTACGCGGCCGACATCGCCAAGAAGCATGGAGATGTCGCTCTCGAGGTTTCCGTTCTCCTCCAACGCTCGTACAGTGCCCAGCAAGGTCTGGCGTATGACGGTGGAGATGGGGGCAGGGCGCTGGCCGCAGACGCTCTGGCCCTCGCCATCGGGTTGAGCGACCCTCTCCTCATTGCCCGATGCCACCAGCGCTTAGGAAGAGTCGCTCAACCCGCAGACGAGAAGAAGGAGCATCTCGAGCTCGCGCTCGTGGAATTTCGAAAAGCGCAGTCGTGTGTCGACATCGCTGCCTGCCTCTTTTTCATTGCCTACGAAATCAAAGGTAGCGAGCCGGACAGCCGTGAACGCAGACTCATGTTGCTGAACGCGACCCTTTCCGAGGCGGAAAAAATCGGTGACTTGTCTCGCATCAATGAGTGCGTGACCTATCTAGCCATGTGGCATTTGGTCAATGGTGACTACGACGAGGCCGAACGACTTAATCGACTCGCCCTGAGCTCCTGCATACGCCTGGGACGAGGCACGGCCTACTTCGGTTGGCTCGCTCTCCTCATGGCACGAGTGAGCGCTGAACGTGGGAATTTTGAGCGCGCGGCCACGCTCACGGGGTGGATGTTGCACCACCTGCCGGACAATGACGACATGTTCGCGGGCCAATGGGCTCCCGAAGAGCGAGAGTTCGTTCGATTCGTCAACGACGAAGGCCGAGTGCACCTTGGTCCTCAGCGATACGAAGAAGTCTTTGCCGCGGGAGCCGATCTCTCCCTAAATCAGGCAACTGCCGTGATGAAGCAGCCGTCGTAGGGCTGCACCAACTACGAGCGTCCTGCGGCATCCTCGGTCGCCATGAGCTGTCGAGCCGCGCGTGCTTCGTCCACGCGACGGACGGGTGTCGTACGCGGTGCGTCATGCAAGAACTCGGGGTTGGTCAGCGATTCGGCGTGGATCAGCTCCAACGCCAACGCCAACGCCTCAAGAGACTGAAGGCTTTCCGTCTCCGTGGGCTCAAACATCAGCGCCTCGTCGACGATGAGTGGGAAATACACCGTCGGCGCGTGGAAACCTTCTTCCATCAGACGCTTGGCCACATCAAGGGCACGAACGTCATTCGCCTTCTTCCACGGCGTCGCCGTCAACACCGCTTCGTGCATGCATGGTCGGTCATAGGCGGCGGGCAAGATGGCCGCGACTCGTTGCTTCAGCCAATTGGCGTTGAGAACCGCGTGATGAGCGACTGCCGTGAGGCCTTCCGCGCCATGGACCTCAATGTAGGCCAGGGCGCGAGCCAAGACCAGCGCGTTTCCGTGCCATCCGTGCACGCGGCCAATTGACGATGCCGGAGTGGTCCACTCGAATCCACCCTTATCCGCTCGCTGAGCACGCGGGCCAGGCAGGTATTCCGCAAGGTGCGCCGCCACTGCCACCGGCCCCGCACCGGGACCGCCGCCACCGTGTGGGGTTGCGAAGGTCTTATGCAGGTTCATGTGCACGATGTCAAAGCCCATGTCGCCGGGGCGCACCACACCCAAGATGGCGTTCAGGTTGGCACCGTCGTAGTAGAGCAAGCCGCCCACGTCGTGAACCAAACCCGCGATTTCGATGATCTCTTCTTCAAAGAGGCCCACGGTGTTGGGATTGGTCAACATGATGCCCGCGACGTCAGGACCGAGGGCGCCCTTGAGCGCTTCGACGTCCACCAGTCCACGTTCGTCTGACGGAATCGTCGTGACCTCATATCCACCCAGGGTCACAGACGCGGGGTTGGTACCGTGAGCGGAGTCGGGAATAATCACGCGTCGGCGAGCGTCGCCACGAGCCTCGTGATACGCGCGCATGAGTAAGAGCCCCGTCAACTCCCCAGCGGCGCCGGCCGCAGGCTGCAAAGTGGCAGCGGCCATCCCGGTGATCTCACACAAGCGATCTTCGAGGTCCACCAAAATTTCGAGCCACCCCTGCGTCAGGTGCGCGGGCGTGCCAGGGTGAACCTTCGCAAGACCTGGCTCATTAGCAACGGTGTCACAAAACTTTGGGTTGTACTTCATGGTGCAACTGCCCAAGGGGTACATGCCGAGGTCCACGGCGAATTGCCGGTGACTGAGTCGAGTGAAGTGCGCTACCAAGTCGCGCTCCGACACGGCAGCCAGCTTCACCGGCTGTGTCGCGAGGTGCTCCACTGGCAGGTAGGCACCCATGGGCTTCACGTCGATATCGGTAGTGCGCAACTGATATGCACGGCGACCCTCGACGGACATTTCAAAGAGGGTGGGCTCGGTATCACGGCCCATCAAGGGCGCTGACTTGGCGCGACTTCCAGGAGCGGCGTAGGTCATGGTTACTTCACCAACTTTCCAAGTGCAACCACGAAAGCATCAATCTCGCGACGCGTTCGCTTTTCAGTTACCGAGACCAAAAGAACATTCTGCGGATCGTTGACTCCCGCATCTTCGTCACCCGCGAGAGCGGCCACACTGAGGCCAGCCAAAATACCGTCGTCAGCGAGGGCCGCAATGGCGATGCTGGCATCGATGGGGAGCCGGAGCGCAAATTCTCGCCCAAACGGTGCCGTCACGGCGAGCTCAACACCCGGTAACGAGGTCAACGCGTCGGCGGCGTAGTGAGCGCCCGCGACACAGCGTTCGGCGACATCGCGCAGCCCTTCAGTGCCGAGATAGCCGAGCTGAATCGCGGCACCAACCGCCATCAGAGTTTGGTTCGTGCAGACATTGCTGGTCGCCTTCTCTCGGCGAATGTCCTGCTCGCGAGCGCGCAACGTGGTGACGAAAGCACGACGACCATCGACGTCGACAGTTTCTCCCACGAGTCGACCAGGAAGGCGGCGGATCTGCTCCTCCGTGCAGGCGAACAATCCGAGATAGGGACCGCCGTATGACAGAGGAGTTCCGAACGGTTGCCCTTCACCCACCACAATGTCGGCGCCCCAGGTCCCGGGCGTCTTCAGAATGCTCGCAAGAACGGGATCGGTGCCCACGACGAACAGAGCCCCGGATGCGGTCGCCACGTGACGAGCGGCCGCCATGTCCTCAACGACTCCGAGATAGTTCGGATACGACGCCACCACCGCGGCGGCGCCATCGCAGTTCACCGCTGACCAGTCGGTCACTCCGTCGCGCAGTGGTGCAACGACTAACTCGTGTCCGGTACCGCGAGCAAAGGTGCGAACAACTTGACGCCAGTGCGGGTGTACGCCAGCCGAGATAACGAGCTTCGCGCGCTTCGTCGCGCCGGCCGCCATGTTCACGGCCTCGACCAATGCGGTGGCCGCGTCATACAACGAGGCATTAGCGATGGGAAGCCCACTCAGACGCGCGATCATCGTTTGATATTCGAATATTGCCTGCAGGACGCCCTGCGCCACTTCCGGCTGATATGGCGTGTACGCGGTCACGAATTCGCTACGTGACGCCAGGGCGCGAACTACCGAGGGGACCTCGTGGTCGTATGCTCCCCCGCCCGCGAAGCAGACCAAATCATTGGTCGACTTGTTTCGCGACGTGTAGTGCGCAATCTGGTCCGCCACGTCCGGTTCGCTGCGTCCCGGCGCGAGATTCAGTCCGCCGGCGATGCGCAATGACTCCGGAATATGGGCGAACAGGTCGTCCATGGAGTTCATTCCGAGGAAGGCCAACATCTCTTGGACTTCAGATTCGGTGTGGGGCAGATAATTCGCCACTATGACGCCTTTCTCACGAAGGGTAGGGAAACGATGCGCGCCGATACCTCGCGACCACGAAGCGTGATCGCGACCTCATTCCCCGGGGATAACGACGGGTCGCCGAGGCCGAGGCCAATGCCGTGACCCAGCACGGGCGAGAAATTTCCGGACGTCAAGACGCCGATCTGTCGCCCGTCGCGGTGGACAGTGGCGCCGTCACGCAGGGGCTGACGCGTCTCCGTCGCCACGCCAAACAGCAGACGCGAACTTCCCGCGACCCTTTCGGCTTCCAAGGCCGCCTTGCCGCGGAAATCGTCCTTCTTCCACCCGACCACCCACCCGAGGCGAGCCTCGAGCGTAGTGATCTGCGTAGATAACTCGTGGCCGTGCAATGGCAATGCTGCTTCGAGGCGCAAGGTATCGCGAGCCCCGAGGCCCGCCGGTGCAATGCCCGCCGCGACGATGTCACGAAGCAACTCTTCGGCAGCGTCATTCGGCACTGAGATTTCGATACCGTCCTCACCGGTGTATCCCGTTCCGGCAATACGCAGTTCGTGCCCACGCCAACGAACATGACGAACGCTGAAGCGAGGCACCGCGGCAAACTCACTGTTGACTGCCGCAATTTTCGCCCGAGCGGCGGGTCCTTGGATCGCCAAAACGCAGCGAGTATCGGTGATGTCAATACCCGGTATGGCCGACAGCACCCCCGAGGTGTTCGACGCATTCGGCATGACATCAAATTCGTTCTCGGTGACCCACCACACGATGATGTCGTCAATCACTCCCCCGCGCTCATTGCAGAGGTGGGTGTATTGCGCGCGGCCTGGCCCGATCTTGCGAAGGTCATTCGTCAATGCGCTCTGAAGCTGGTCAAACGCCTCGGGTCCCGAGAGGCGCACGGTACCGAGATGTGACACATCAAACACCACGGCATCTTGACGACACGCCAGATGCTCGGCCACCGTGCCACCTTCATACTGGAGGGGCATCGCCCAGCCACCGAAGGGAACAATCTTGGCCCCCAATTCAACGTGCAGGTCGTACAGGAAAGGCTTGCGGTCGTCGCTCACGGGAGTAAACCTTATGGGCGACGAGCCCTCATTGGGGCGATGCGTCGACCTCCCCATCGAACCTTTTAGGCGCTGCGAACCTCGTCGGTAAGGTCGCCATCGGGGAGCAGCTGGCCATCAATGTCAGCGACCACGCTCGACATCGGCACGATATTGAAAACGCCCTGACCGCCGCGAAGGAGGTCAACCAGCTCCCCATTGGACGCGGCCAAGACGGACTGGCTAGAGGTGAGCACCAAACTGGCAGTCGCGAGATCAACGCCGAGGCCATCTCGCAGGCAGTCAACGGCCTGTCGGGCTCGAGCCAGGGCCACGCCCGCGTCCAGCAGAGACTTCACCACTTTGACTTCGAGGATGTCACGGTAGGAATAGCGACGCTTGGAGCCAGAGCCCGTGGCTGAGGCAACCGAGGGTGTCACGAGGTCAGTGCGCGCCCAGTAATCGAGTTGGCGATACGTCACCCCGGTGAGGCGACACACGGTGGCGCCGCTAAAACCTTCTGAAAAGTCCATTTTCATTTCCTTGCCTCCGACATAGGCGATCCGAGAGGTCTCGGACGGGAGACATAAGTGTAGTTACACCCGTGAGATTTGACAAGGGGTCAAATTTGGGGCATGCCAAGGGTGGGTGACGACGCTTCGGCAGTGAGTCGAGAGGGGATCCGACCCGCGTGTCTCGCGAGGAAACCCGCCTCTACCGCACCCGCGATGGCCAATGCCATGTCAACAGGCCGAATCGCTCGGTTTATCGCCGATGCCGCTAGCACCCCATCGCAGCCCAGTTCCATCGCGAGGGCGGCGTCTGACGCCGTACCGATACCCGCATCGAGTAACACCGGGACGTGCAGTCGTTCGCAGATTAAGGCAATCGCGTGAGGGTTCGAAATCCCCAGACCTGAACCAATGGGTGAACCGAGGGGCATGACCGCCGCACAACCGACATCCTCGAGACGCAGAGCCGTTGACAGGTCATCGGTGGTGTAAGCCCACACCTCGAAGCCGTCTTCGGCGAGGTGCCGAGCTGCCTCCACCGTGGCGACGGGATCTGGCAGCAGGGTGTCCTCGTCTCCAATCACTTCAAGTTTGATGGCGTTCGTTCCAAATGCTTCTCTCGACATTTGCGCAATCTTGATCGCCTCGTCCGTGCTGAAGCATCCCGCTGTGTTGGGCAACAGGTCAAAACCCAATTCGACCAACAGGTCATACATAGAGCCAGACACGTCTTTGTCCACGCGTCGAACAGCGACGGTCGCGACGGTTGAGTTCGACGCCACGAGTGCATCTCGAAGCAGGTCCATGGATCGCATGGCACCGGTGCCCATGACCAATCGTGACGATGATGCCACCGATCCCACAACCAATCCACTCACGTGCCCACCCTACCGAGACGTGGGTAGGGTGGGCGCGTGGAACCCACCTGCGTGATGACCATTGCCGGTACTGATTCCAGCGGCGGAGCGGGAATCCACGCCGATCTACGGACATTTGCCGCTTTCCGTGTTCACGGTGCCTCGGCGGTCACTGCCGTCACTGCGCAAAACACCCTGGGCGTGTCGGCGGTGTGCGCCCTCGAGGCCGAAATGGTGCGTGAGCAGATTCGCATGGTCACCGACGACCTCACCATTCGCGCGGTGAAGACGGGCATGTTGGCCCGACCGCACACCATCTCGACGGTCGCCGAACTTGCCCGTGACGGTCGGCTCCCCCTTTTGGTCGTTGATCCCGTTCTCGTGTCATCAACCGGTCACGCCTTGATGGAAGAGGGTGGTCCCGAGGCGTACCGACGCGAACTACTCCCCCACGCCCTCATTGCCACCCCCAATCTGCGGGAAAGTGCCGTGCTCATCGGAGTCGACGTCAGCGCCATCAGCACCATCGACGACATGGTGTCGGCAGGTCATTCCATCCGGAGCATGGGCTGCCAGTGGGTTCTCATCAAAGGGGGCCATTACCTTGACGCCGGTGCCACCAGTTTGCGTGCTCCCGATGTGCTCGTCGGGCCTGACGGCTACGAAATTTTCGACGCTCCACGCGTTGTCAGCACCAACGACCACGGAACGGGTTGCTCGCTCGCAGCCGCCATTGCGGCCAACCTCGCGTTGGGCCATGACGTGCCGTCGGCAGTGACCACCGCCAAGGACTTTGTCCTGCGAGCACTGCGCGGTGGCGCCGACTGGTACCTTGGCCACGGCCACGGTCCTATCGACCACTTAGGGTGGAACTCATGAGCGCCCCGTCGCACCGCACCAGTATTTGGCCCGCCGCGACTGTCCTCATCGTCGCGGTCTCCACCTTGGCAATCTTCCTGGTCATCAATGCGGTTACGAGCACCTCGACAGTGACGACGACCACGGTGGCCGTTGTGGGTGGCCTCAACACGTCCACCGATCTCACACTCACCGATGGCTGCTCGTCGGCAGGGTCGCCTCCGTCGGACATTCGACACGCCCTCATCGTTCCCGTCACGGCGCGACTCACGGCACACAAGATCGTGAACCAAGGTGCCGGTGATTACGACTGCTACCTCGATTATCGAACGAGCAGCTCTGGTCCTGATGTCATTGCCTTTTACAAGGACCACATCGCTGCTTTGGGATGGAAGCTCTTCTCCTCCGGCCACTCGTCCGGCGGCCATCACGGCCAACAGGTCTTGTTTCAAATTGCGGGGTCTGACTCGTTTTACTGGGTCTATGGCGTCACCATTGAATCAACCGGCCGCAGCACCAGTTATCGCATTCGCATTTATCAGAACAACTCATTGATCTAAGAGGAAGCGCCGTTCCGCCTCGGACACGATCGCGAGCGACTCGGCGAGACGGTAACCGTGACCTTCAGCGGGAATCTCGCAATACAGAACGTCCACGCCCCGTTCGCGCGCTTCACGGACAAAGGCGCGAGTTCCCGCGATGGGTACCACGGGGTCGTCGACACCGTGAGTGACCAGTACTCGCCGGAGATGCGCCACATCGATCCGACGATCTTGCAGTTGGCTGGCGTTTGTCGTTCCGAAAAGAATTTCGTTGTAGCCCGCCTCGAATTCGTGCGACATGGCGATGATGGTGGCTGCGTCGGTGACCGGATAGTGCACCATGGCTCCCCAGACGCCCGGCTGTGAGGCCACTCGCAGTGCCGTCAGTCCCCCCGCACTATTTCCCGCCACCACAATTCGAGCCGTGGGGAATTGAGCCGTCAACTCTGAAATCACGAGAGCGACATCGGCCACGTCTCGCAACGCCCAGCCACCATTCAGCGCCTGGCGGTACGAACGCCCGTAACTCGTTGAACCACGGTAGTCAACGGAGGCCACGGCAAAGCCTTTCGCCCGCCACCGAGCAATGGACGCGCTCCAGCGCAGGCCCGCTTCTCCCGTGGGCCCCCCATGAATATCAACCACGATGGTGGAGGGATTATCAGCCCCCCACCATACGTAAGGCACCGATGATGCGCCTCGTTGCCACGATGCCGTGAGCGTGTCGTCACGCACTTCTTCGTTGCTGGCGAGGGCCCGCCAACCCTGCTCGAAAACTTCCAGACGGTCGCTGTGCTGCGGACGACGACCCGCCACGGCCACCGCGGAGCCGACCAGGGCCACATCTTCGATTGAACTCATGGCCCCGTCGAGTTCGATCACACCAGCACTGGATATGACCGACACGGCGCGAACGGAATCTTTTGCGGTCACGACCGCCAGCGTCGCGCCATTGCTCGCCAGCAACCGCGATGTCCCAAACCACGACACTAAGGAGAGAGCGGCGCCGCCGGGTCCCACGGCCATCCGAGCGTCGGGTTGGTCAACATCGAGAACCACGTCACTCCATTCCCCGTGTTCGCAGGTCGTCGCGAATGAGTCACCATGAGCCACCGGTGGGCCCCAGCTCACGTCGGACCCGGACAAGCGTCTCTCCACGGTGAGAGGTCCGGACCCACGGGCGAGGACCAGTGAGGATTCCTCCCACGGGACGGAGCGCGACGACCATTCCGTCCACGCCACTCGATCGTCCACGACGGCCGGCCGACTGAGGAAACTCGACGAGCGGTACTCGACGCTCACGTGGCCGGTGGCCAGGTGCAGCCGGCAAAGTCGCCGCTCCCCTCTCGCCGGCCCATCCAGAACAAACAAGACATCCTCGCCGTGGGCAACCGGGCAGCCCACCGATCCATCGGGTAATGGCCATGACTGCTCGACACCCCCGGTGAGCGAGATGATTCGCGCCATCCCTTCTCGTTCATGGAGAGTGAAAACTCGCGTTGCATCAATGGCGCACCAAGTGGTGCCGCCATATCCGTAGAGGGAACACGATAGGGAGACGCCGTCGGGCGTCACCGGAACGTCCACACCGTCGATCAGGGTCCACAAACGGTTCGCCCCGTGGGCGGCGCTCGATTGCACCCACGTCAGCCGACCGCCCCAGTCCCCCACTTGGCCTCGGCTGATGGGACTCGACACGGCGTGAACTTAGTGGACATCACGTCGCCTCTAGGGTGACGCCATGCGTGCAGTTCAGATCACTGAGAGCGACGGCGTTGCGTCGCTCACTGTCGTCACCCTGCCCTCTCCGCAGGGAGACGGCGTGCTCATCGACGTCGCCTACAGCTCCCTTAACTTCAAAGATGCGATGTGCGTACGACCGGGCAGTCGTGTTCGGCGCCGCACTCCCCTCGTCGGCGGCGTGGACGCCGTTGGTATCGTTCGCGTCGACCCCACCGGTCGATTCACGCCGGGGATGCTTGTCATTGCGTCGGGCGGCGACATCGGCACCGCCCGAGATGGCGGATTTGCCACCGAGCTCCTGGCCGACCCCGTCACGCTCACCATCGCCCCCGATGGTCTCACGGCACGTCAGGCGGCCATCTGTGGCACCGCGGGCTGGACGGCGATGGCCTCGCTACTCGCTCTGCAGCAACACGGTTGTCGCCCGGACGATGGTGACATCCTCGTCACGGGCGCCACGGGAGGCGTGGGCTCCTTTGCCATTGCCTTGCTCGCCCACGCGGGTTATCGAGTCGTTGCCTCGACCGGCTCCACCGAGGACCATGACTGGCTCCACGAACTCGGCGCCCACGAGATCATTGGGCGAGACGACATTTCCGACAACCCTGACCGAGTACTGGCCACGGAACGCTGGGCGGGAGCGATCGATTGCGTGGGTGGCCAGACCTTGCACCAGATTCTTCGCTCGCTTCGCTATGGCGGCGTGGTGGCGGCCAGCGGGCTTGTGGCGGGCGCCGATCTCTCAACTACCGTGTACCCGTTCATCACTCGTGCCGTCAGCTTGGTCGGCATCGATGCCGTTCTCGCCCCCGCAGCGCAACGACAAGCCGTGTGGGAACTTTTACGTGACGTCAGCCGCACCTTGGACTTCGAACAATTAACCCACCACACCGTGTCCCTCGACGGGGTCGCCGCGGCGCTGGACGAGCTTGCTCGCGGCACGGTTCGTGGCCGCGTGGTGGTACAGCCCTAGCTGACGTACGTCGGCGACACCGTCACCGGAAAACTTGCCGAGCACGGTGCGGTCAAGTATGTCGGTTGCACGTTGTTAGTTGACCCGTCGGGCCACGCGATGGTGACGGTGTCCACACTCGGACACGCCGCCGTGGTGTAGAAGGCAAATTCCTTCCAGATGACCTGCTGAGAAGTCACCGTGACGCCCGGTCCGGCTTCGAGAACTGACGAGGAACCATTGCCTTCTGGGGGGTTCGACCACTGCTGACTCGAACTCTCTGTCGCAATCAAGCTCGGATCAACATCGGCACCGGTAAACGTGAGCGCCCAGTCGGCGGTCATCGTGCAGTGGCCCGTTCCCTTGTATTGGGCCGTTATCCACGCGTACGCGGTTCCCGCCGACCCGCTGCCTGGTACCCACGACACTGTCGTATTCGCCGACGAACAAGGAATGGCCGCTACCGTCGTCGTTGTCGTGTTCGAGGGCATGATTTGGTTCCAGTACTTGTGAGCGACGTAGGCACCGCCACCGAAGACCACCGTCAGTAAAAGGCCGATGACAAGTACTCGCGAGAAAATTAGGCGGCGCATCATTCGAAATCCTCCGGTCGCACTTCGTCCAAGAATGCTCGCATCTCTGCGAGTAAATCTTCGGGATCACCCTCGGAATCGGCGTCATCTAACTCCGCCGCTTCGTTCGCCATGAGTTCATCATTCACCATGATGGGCGCACCGCTGCGTAGCGCGAGAGCCACCGCGTCGCTGGGTCGAGCTGACACGACGATCTCGCCCGCGGTCGTCGTGATGCGTAGCGCCGCGTGATACGTCGATCCCACGAGATTAGTGATTTCCACATTGAACAAACGACCACCGAGAGCCGCGATTGTTTGGTTCAACAAATCGTGAGTCATCGGCCGAGTCGTCGGGACATCGTGCAGGGCGTAAGCGATTGCGGCGGCTTCTGGGGCGCCGATGAAAATCGGCAACACGCGTGAGCCATGGACCTCTTCGAGCAACAGCAGTGGCGTCGCCGATTCGACATCCACACGCACCGCACGGAGCATAACTTCAACCATGGCAGTACCTTACGCTCTCGCGAGCGAGAGTCAGCCCCCGGCGAAGAAGCGGTCGAGCTCGCGGGTGACGAGGGCTTGGCGCAGGGCGTCCATTTCCTCGGCCACGTGCTGAGCATTGAGAAGCGCCTTTGCTCGGGCATCACCACGAGCGGCGGCGAGTGAAGGCTCAATCGCCTGGCGAATGAGGTCGAGTTCGCGGTCAACCGTCCGGCGCAATCCGGCAAGGAAGCGCACATCGAGTCCGCGGGCAACCAAGGGTGCGACGGTGCGCAGGACTTCAGCGTCAGCCGACGACAGCATTTCCATCGAACCCACAGTGAAGGTGGTGAGCATGTTGAAGTCACGAAGGGCATCAACGGCACTACGAGAAATATTTTCGTCAGCTAACACGGTGTCAAGCGCTACCGCGTCGCCCACCGACACCGCTGATGCCACCGGCGCCGGAACAACGTGCAAGGCGGGCTCCGCCGCGGGGGCGGGGGTAGCGGTGGGGTTCACGTATGCCGTCACGATGGCCGAGAGTCCTTCGCGGGCTGCGGCGGCCTTCGGCACCGCGACCACGTCGCCCGCGATCAAGCCGCGGTCTACGAGGTGCTGCTGGATGGAGGCAAGTGGAGTACCGGACTGCGCCATGCGAAGGGCCACGCGAAGGCATTCGATGTGCTCGGGGTAATACACGCGATAACCCTTAGAGGTACGTCGAGGCAGAACGAGTCCGCGCTCTTCGTAGTAACGGATTGTCGACAACTCGACATCCGCAAATTCTTCACGCAAAATGCTGTGCACGCGCCCGATGAAAACTCCTGACGCGCTCACTCCGCTACTCCCCACAACACAATCTTGAACTTTCCCACTTGAATTTCGTCGCCGGAGCGTAACACCACTTCGTCCACCCGTTCTCCGTTGACGTAGGTGCCGTTCAGAGAGTTGAGGTCCCGCACGGTCCAGCGCCCGCTGGCGGTGCGGGTGAAGACGGCATGATGACGAGATACGGAAACATCGTCGAGCACGACCAGCGAGTTCTCGTGGCGGCCGACGGTGACGATGTCACCCGTCAGTGGATAGTAATCCCCGCCGCCAGGACCCGTCGCCAGGTGTAAGTATTCGCCCTCGCTGTCAGGACTCGAGGAGCTCACGAGGTTGTCATCCGCCATGATGACCGGGATAGACGCCGTCTCGGCACCACCGTCGTCATGCTGGGCGGCACCGCAGAACCAACAAAAGTTGGCGTTGGCGTTGAGAATCTCACCGCAGCGACGGCAGCCCGCATTCACGGTGCTTAGTGCGCTGTCAAGTCGCGGTAGGCGTCAGCGCTGAGCAGGTCGTCCACTGCCGCGGCCGAAGTCACTTCGATTTCGCAAATCCAGCCGCCGCCGTAGGGGTCGGAGTTGATGGATTCGGGCGATCCCGATAGTTCGGAATTGACGGCGACGACGGTGCCGCTCACCGGGGCATAAATCTCCGATACCGACTTCGTTGACTCCACCTCGCCCAGGGGCGCACCCGCTTCGATGGTGCTGCCGACGCTGGGCAAGTCGACATACACGACGTCGCCCAATGCGTCCTGCGCGTAATCGGTAATTCCAATTCGAACGGTCGACCCGGTGAGACGTGCCCACTCGTGGTCTCGAGAAAACTTAAGGTCTGCGGGAATCTCCATGGTCGAGAATTTTACTCGCCCGTCGACCCTCTCGCCCCCGACGCAGGGCCGATAGCGCCGGTGGTACGTACGCCCCTAAAACAAGCCACGCGAGCCCCAGCCCGAACATGCCCACCGCCCATGTGATAGAGCGAGCGACCACCAACCACGTGGCGGCGTGCCCCTGCGGTATGTAGGTGAGCAGGAACCACGGATAGGCGGTCATCAAGGCAAAGGTGGAGACTTTGCCCCACCACAGCACGTCGATTCGGCTGGCGCCCGCGGCGGCCAATGCGAGAGTCATCCCCGACACCAGTGCCTCTCGAACCAGTGTCGCTCCGGCGAACCACCACGGCGTCGCCCCTAGGCCGGCGACCGTAAATATCGAGGTGATGACGAGTAGTCGATCCGCCACGGGGTCGATAATTTTTCCTACGTTGGAAACCTGTGAAAATCGGCGCGCGAGGTAGCCATCAACCCAGTCCGTCGCACCGATCGCCCCGAGAAACCATGCGGCGAGCGCGTGGTGGGCGGTCGTCACGGCGAGCCACACAAACACTGGAAGACACACCAATCGAACCACGGTGACCGCATTGGGCACCGTGAGCCATCCGGCGTCGTCCCCTACTCGCTGACGGTCCACGATCCGTTTCCACGGAACAAAGAGGCGAGATCACCGAGGCCATCTCTCTCTTGTATGTCAACAATTTGCTCATTAAGAACGTCGCCATACTCCGGTCGCTGAACGCTGCGAAAAACGCCCACTGGCGTCGGCTCGTGGTCCGAACGCGTGAGTCGCGAGAGCGCGAACGCGCCCGACGGGTCCGGTGCGGATTCGTTGTGCACGACGATCTGCGATTCGTTGTCCACGGTGATGGTGTCGGTATAGACGCTGCCATCGAGGTGGCGAAATACGCCGAACTGCTTCTGAGCACCGAATCGAATCGGCTCGCCATGATGCAGGTCGATCAACATGTCATCACGACTGGTTCGGCTCGTGATATCGGTAAAAGCGCCGTCATTAAACACGTTGCAGTTCTGGTAAATCTCCACCAGCGAGGCACCTTCGTGCGCCCACGCGCGGCGAATCGTCTCTTGCATGTGTGCGCGATCCATGTCGTGCGTGCGGGCCACGAAAGTGGCTTCTGCGCCGAGAGCCACCGAGACCGGGTCAAACGGCGCCTCGAGTGATCCCACCGGCGTGGACTTAGTTACCTTGCCACGCTCACTCGTTGGTGAATACTGGCCCTTGGTCAGACCGTAGATACGGTTGTTGAAGAGCAAGATAGTGATGTTCACGTTTCGGCGGAGGGCGTGAATGAGGTGATTTCCACCGATCGACAACGCGTCACCGTCACCGGAAATAACGACCACGTGAAGGTCGGGGCGACTGACTGCTAGACCCGTTGCGATAGCGGGAGCACGCCCGTGAATCGTGTGCACGCCGTACGTGTTCATGTAATAAGGAAAACGAGCCGCGCAGCCGATGCCACTCACGAAGACGGTGTCCTCACGATTCACATTGAGCTCCGGCATCAGCATCTGCACCGCGGCCAAGATGGAGTAGTCCCCGCAGCCGGGACACCAGCGAACCTCCTGGTCGCTCGACCAGTCTTTGCGAGTGGTGAGTTGAACGGGCGTGCTCATCGGTACTCCTCAATGGCGGCATCAATATCGGCAGCTCGAAATGGAGCGCCTTGGACTTTGGACAAGGTCTTCACATCCACGAGATAGCGCGCCCGTAACACCGAGGCCAACTGACCAAGGTTGAGTTCCGGGCAGATCACTGTCGTGTATGACGACAAGATGTCGCCCATGTTGGCGGGCAAAGGATTGAGGTGGCGTACATGCATGTGTGCCACAGGGACACCGCGGGCACGGGCACGACGCACCCCCGCCGCCACCGGCCCGTACGTGCCGCCCCAGGTAACCACCAGCAACGTCGCCGCGCTCGACGGTTCGTCAACGATGAGGTCGGGAATGTCGGCCACCACTCCCGCCACCTTGTCGGCACGAAGGTGAGTCATAATCTCGTGGTTCTTGCCGTCGTAGGCGACAGCCCCGGTCTTGTCCGCCTTTTCGAGTCCACCGATACGGTGCTCGAGCCCGGCAACTCCCGGCACGGCCCAGGGTCGAGCGAGAGTCTCGGGGTTGCGAAGGTAGGGCCAGAAGGTGGGATTACCTTCCGCGTCGGTGGCATTCGGGCCACTCGCGAAGTCGGGATCAATGGGGGAGATCGTGCTCGGGTCGGGGATCGGCCACGGTTCGGTGCCATTGGCGAGATACGCGTCGCTCAAAATGATGACCGGAGTGCGATATTTCACGGCGATTCGTGCCGCTTCAATAGCGGTCTCGAAGCAATCCCCCGGTGTCGAGGGCGCGAGCACCGGCACTGGAGACTCCCCGTGGCGTCCATAGAGGGCGTGCAGCAGGTCGGTCTGCTCCACCTTGGTAGGCAAACCGGTGGATGGCCCGCCACGCTGAACATCCACGATGATCATCGGCAGCTCCAGCGCCACCGCCAAGCCAATCGCCTCACTCTTGAGGTCTAGACCTGGCCCCGAGGTGGTGGTGACCGCTAGTGAACCGGCGTAGGCCGCACCAATAGCGGAGGCGGCAGCAGCGATCTCATCTTCCGCCTGGAACGTGCGAACACCAAAGCGCTTGTGTTTGGACAGTTCGTGCAAGATGTCTGAGGCGGGGGTTATCGGATATGAACCCAGGAAGAGCGGCAAGTTCGACCGCTGGGCAATGGCCACGAGGCCCCACGCCAATGCGGTATTGCCCGTGATGTTGGCGTACTCCCCCGGCGCGAAAGGCGCGGGAGCAATTTCATAGCGAACGGCAAACGCTTCGGACGTTTCGCCAAAGTCGTAGCCGGCTCGAAATGCGCGGTAGTTGGCCTGACGCACCAGGTCGTTCTTGGCGAAGCGCTTGTCGATCCACGCCGTGATGTTCTCAATGGGTCGCGAATAGAGCCAGCACACCAAGCCCAAGGCGAAGAAGTTCTTTGAACGTTCCGCATCGCGAGGCTTCACGCCCACCTCTGCCGAGGCGGCCGTCGTCAATGAGGTCATGGGTACTTCGAACACGTTGAAAGCGGACAGGCTGCCATCGGCCAATGGGTTCTCGCTGTAGCCCGCCTTAGTGAGTGCGCGCTCATCAAACGCGTCGACGTTCACGATAATCGTGGCGCCGCGATCGAGTTGGGCGACATTGGCACGAAGTCCCGCGGGGTTCATGGCGATGAGGACATCAGGGGTGTCGCCCGCTGACGTGATGTCGTGGTCGGAGATCTGAACCTGAAAGGCGGACACTCCTCCGAGGGTGCCGGCCGGAGCACGTATTTCAGCAGGGAAGTCGGGCAAGGTGGCGAGGTCATTGCCGAACACGGCCGACTCCGTCGTGAAGCGCTCACCCGTGAGTTGCATGCCGTCACCGGAGTCCCCCGCGAAGCGCAAGACAACACTGGACAGCGGCGATGGGGACTGAGTCATGGGACCTCGATTTCTCTATCGAAGTCTAGGAAGCGTGAGCGAAATTCGCTCGGATTGCCTCTAGGGCCAGAGGTCCTAGGCGACGGTAACGCTGGCGTCGAGGAAAACGTCCTGAATGGCGTGAATCAGCTGCACACCTTCGTCGCGAGGGCGCTGGAAGGCCTTGCGACCCACGATGAGACCCTGTCCGCCCGCACGCTTATTTATCACCGCGGTACGAACGGCCTGCGCCAGGTCACCCGCACCCTTGGACTCGCCACCAGAGTTGATGAGGCCAATCTTGCCGCTGTAGCAGTTGGCCACTTGCCAACGAGTGAGGTCAATGGGGTGCGGCGTCGTGAGGCTGTCGTACACCAGTTTGTCGGTCTTGCCGAAGTTTACGGCGTTGTATCCGCCATTGTTTTCGGCCTGCTTCTGCTTGATGATGTCCGCTTCAATAGTGACACCCAGGTGGTTCGCCTGGCCCGTCAGGTCAGCCGAGGTGTGATAGTCCACGCCCTCCACTTTGAAACCCGGGTTGCGCAGGTACGTCCACAGCACCGTGAACATGCCGAGTCGGTGAGCCTCCGCGAAGGCGGCGCCGATCTCTTGCAGCTGGCGGTCCGATTCGGGTGAACCGAAGTAAATAGTGGCGCCAATACCGGCTGCGCCGAGATCGGCCGCTTGGCGGACCGACGAGAACATGATCTGGTCGTACGTGTTCGGATAGTGGAGGAAGTCGTTGTGATTGATCTTCACGATGAAAGGAATCTTGTGCACGTACTTGCGCGACACGGCCCCGAGGACGCCCAACGTGGTCGCGACGGCGGAGCAATCGGCGGCAATCGCCAGCTCGCAAATATTGGCCGGATCGAAATAGGCCGGATTCTTCGCAAAGCTCGCACCCGCCGAGTGCTCAATGCCTTGGTCGACCGGCAAGATGGAGAGGTATCCGGTGCCACCGAGGCGACCGTGGCCGTACAGGTCGCCGAGAGAGCGCAACACCTGCGGCGAGCGGTCCGAGTAGGCAAACACTTGGTCGATGAAATCTGGACCGGGGACGGTCAATAATTCCTTCGGGAAAGCGGTGGCTTGGTGCGTGAGGAGGCTGGTGACCTCGTCGCCGAGTAGTTCTGCATAGTCCATACTCCTCAGGCTATCTCTACCGCCTCACGGGGGCATGAACCATAGGTGAGCGCTCAGAGTAGAGAATGGGATATGGATATCACCTATTTGTCGTCACTTCGCCGCCGCATGCGGGCACTTCACTCGCTCTACGAAGACGCCACCGCCACCATGGACGACAGCCACGTCAACGCCGTCAGCGCGCCCGGCGTCCTGCCCATCGCTTTTTCGTTGGTTCACTTTCTCATGATCGAAGACACGTCCCTCGCCTTCGCCGGAGGACCCGCGCCCCTGTACAGCCCCCAATGGGCCGAGCGCATGGGGCTAGCGGTGCCTGACGATGGCAAGCATCGCAGCGTGGACGACATGATGGCGCAGCGCATCGGGAATTACGCGGGATACCTCGACTACCAGTCGCAAGTATTCGCGAAGACCGAAGAGCACCTCGCGCACCTGAACCCGAGCACTCTGGACGACATCGTGATTGGCTACCCGTACCCCGACAACATTGCGTCCACCTTCAGCGCCCGCGTGGGTGGCGCTAATGGAATCACTCGCAGTGACGCTCTCGAATGCTGGATCTACCAGCATGGCCTGCGCCACATGGGTGAGATTGAGCACGCCCGAGCCCTCGTGGGTCTCGGTGGAATGACCAGTTAGTTGACGTTTTTCTTCTTTGACACCGGCGCCGTGCGCTTCTTGCGGTTCTTCTGAACCCGCGGCAAACCACCTAAGTCCTCCAGGCGGCTCATGGCGTCGTACGCCTCCGGTTCAGCGACCACCACGCGGGCGAACATTTCCCGAGCACCCGGAATATCGCCGGCGCGGTCGAGCACGTCGCCCAAGGTGTACCAGAGGCGGACGTGACGATAGGAAGGATTGCGAAGAATTTTGCCCGCACCAGCACGAATCAGCAAGTCAATGGATTCCTTGTACTTCTTCTGGTCGGCGAGCGAACTCGCCATCACAATGCGGCCTTCAGTCGCCACGTCGGTCGTGGGCTCCATGGCGCAAAACTCTTCGTAGGTCGTTTCCACCAGCTTGTACTTGTGGATCGCGCGCAAACAGTCCATCACCAATGGCAAGTGCTCCGGATCGCTGGTTAAGTCCGTGTAAGCCCGCAGATGCGCACGGGCCATCGGGAAGCGCTCCGCGCGGTATGCCGCGAGACCAGCCAATTCGCGAACGGCGGGAACGCTGGGCACGTGCTCAGCAACAATCTTGGCGTGGCGAAGGGCCTCTTCATAGCGGTGGCGGTCATACGCCTCCGCACCCTTCGTCATCATCATGACCATACGTTCACGCTGGTAAGCCGTGCC
Source organism: uncultured Actinomycetes bacterium (assembly GCA_903924205.1). Taxonomy (GTDB): domain Bacteria; phylum Actinomycetota; class Acidimicrobiia; order Acidimicrobiales; family RAAP-2; genus RAAP-2. The sequence continues at coordinate 3,777 of CAIYAP010000007.1, read as the reverse complement.
GTCAAAGTTTCGGCGAATTTCTGCCGCAATTTCGGTGGGCAGGCTGTACGGCTTCTTGGGCGCGGCCGACGAGCTACGTCGCGCAGTCGTTGGCGCGTCGGTTCGAACAAATGAGGTGCGCTGGTCGTCCGGCAGCTCCTGCTGCGAGCGAGTTTCCATGGTGCCACCCTCGCTGGAGAGGTGCACCGCACCGCGACGCGCCACGTTGCCCCAACCGCGATCCTTGGCGAATTCGTCGTCTCGCTCGCGTTGTAACTGCGCGGGTGGCACGTCTCGTTCACCACGACGCGGTCCAGGTCCACGACGCGGTGCCCCCGCACGCGTACCGGGACCACGCTCATCGTCGAAGCTATCGCGGCGTCGAGAGGCGGGGCTGCCCGTGCCGCGAGAGCCTGTTGCTCCCCCGCGAGCTGACGGTGCGCGGCTAGGACGGCCATCGCTAGAGCGAGGTCCCCGAGCATCACCGTCACGAGCGGGACGGCCCGTGCCCGAGCGACGCGGATCGCCGTCACGACTCGGACGGCCGTCGGACGAGCGCGCGGGACGGCCCGTCCCCCCGCGAGAAGAACTACCTGCCGCTGCACCAGGACGTCGAGCGCCGGACGAACCAGAGGGACGACGAGGACGGTCAGAGGCGTTAGGCATAGGGGACAATTCTAGTCGCTGGGCCTAATGGTGCGGGAGGTAAGTCGCGGCAATGGTTTCCACGGCGCGCGCAATCACCGTCGCGTAGGCGTTCGTCATGTGCCACGGGTCACTATGCACAAGGTAGGACGTGGAGCCCAACGTCACCCACAACGGACAGAGGTGCTGGCCCGAGGACGCGCAGAACAAAGATCCCGTCGCCAACACGTTCACGACCTTGGCCTTGGTTTCCGTGGCGAGAGCCGTGGCGATGGTCTGCGAGCTCGGCCCATTCGAACCCGTCGCCGACAAGAGGCAGCTCGTCACGGCGGTGGCGTGCGTCGAGAGGCACGATGCCGGGGTTCCCAGTCCGAAACGACCGAGATACTGCGGGATAGGTGCGGGAATCACAATGGGGGCTTTCGCGGGGGACAGTGCCGAGATCGTGGCGGCGATCTGTGGCGCGAGCACCGCAGCCGAATTATCAATCGATCCACTCGGACTACCCACACTGGAGGGCAGGAAAGTTGAGTCTCCATCGATCACAATGAGATTTGGCTTGATTTTGATGGTCGCGGCGATGGCCCCAAGGTCTCGCTGATAGCACTGCGCCAACGAGAATCCCCCATACAACTGGGCTGACGATGTCGATGGCTGCAAATACGGCGAACAGCCCTGCTTGGCGATGAGGACCACCTTGTAATTGAGATCCTTGCCAATTTGATCGAAGGTGGTGAACCACATTCCCGCTTGGGAGTCGCCCAGCATGACAATCACGTACTTTGAGGTCGCCGCTCCCCCGACGCATTGCGTTGCGGGGTAGGCGGGCATGGTGCCAATAGCACCGGTGGGATAGCAATTCGGATAAATATGAAAAATCGGACCACCCGGAACGGCCGCATTGGCCAACGTAGGTGACGTTTTCGTGAGGTCGGGAGCGGTAGCAACCGTGGATGACGCATTGACTGCCGCGACGACCTGGGGATACGTGAAAGTGGGTGCCACCGCCGCCGAGGCTGCGGTACCCGACAACACCATCGCGCCCAGCACGACGGCTGCGAATTTGAGACGTCCGCTACCCATTGTGTGTCTGCTCCTCGTGTGGCGGCTCGCTCCCACCGTCAGCGCAAGTGGGAATAAACAACTGTACCCGCGCCACCACGACAATGGATGTCGCGATGGCGCGGGTACGCGCTGTGAACGAGGGTCAAACTTAGGCGCGACGACGACGAGCCGACGTGGCCAAGAAGAGCCCGCCCAAAACGATGGCGGCGCCACCGGCGACAACGTAACCCGAGCTGTTCGAACCGGTGTGCGGCAAGGTGACGGGCACTGTGGTGGTGGTGGTGGTGGTCGTCGTGGTCGACGACGGAGCCGCCGCGACGCTGAAGGAGATCGAGCACAGTTCCGAGCCCACCTTGGCGGTGCCGTCGGTAGCGAAAAGCCCGTATCTGATTGTTCCGGCCGCTCCGTTCAAAGACTGCGACAACTGTTCAAAAGTGTAGGGAACGGTGACGGGATTCGACTGGCCGGAAGGGTTAATCGGCCCCGCGCCTCCATTCTGGACCGTGCCATCCTTGGAGAATTCGACGTACACTGCGTCACTACCCGGAGCGGTGCCACCGTTGATGTCACTCCACGAGAAGGTCACGTTCACCGTGTCACCGGGGCTCATGGTGTTCGACGTCGGGCTAAACGAACAGTCTGAAATTGATGGGTAAGGATCGGCACTCGCCACACTTTCAGTGGCTAGCGGGAATGCCACCGCGAGAACGAGGGGCGCAATTAGTAATGTAATTTTCTTCACCGGGCGACTCTACTCGCCACCGGCAACATCGAGCGCCATCCCCACCCACCTTCAATCAGAGCATGACCACTGCCGAATCTCATCAGCATGGCCACCGCGTTGATCGCGTGTTTCGACAAGTTGAGCCCACTGCAAACCCGTCAGTTCCGTCTCTCAAGGACGAGATGGGCAAGTCGTGATGAAAAAGCGAAAACCCCCACCTTGCGGTGGGGGTTTTCAAGAAATCCCGGCGGCGACCTACTCTCCCAGGAGGAAACCTCCAAGTACCATCGGCGCGGGTGGGCTTGACTGCCGTGTTCGGAATGGGAACGGGTATTTCCCCACCGCCATGACCACCGGAAACCTGCGCTCGGTCACGATATTCGTGACCGGAAACCACTGACGTGGCTCCCTGAGCGTTTTAGAGCGAGCACGAACATCTAACCTCCAAGCCCTCGGCCGATTAGTACCGGTCGGCTGAATGGGTTACCCCACTTACACCTCCGGCCTATCAACGTGGTCGTCTAGCCACGGGCCTTACCTGGTTATCCAGTGAGTGATCTTATCTTGGAACAGGCTTCGCACTTAGATGCTTTCAGCGCTTATCCCACCCGCAGGTCGCAAATCAGCCATGCCCTTGGCAGGACAACTGACACACGAGAGCTGCGTCCATCCCGGTCCTCTCGTACTAGGGATAGCCTTCCTCAAATCACTTACGGCTGCATCGGATAGAGACCGAACTGTCTCACGACGTTCTGAACCCAGCTCGCGTACCGCTTTAATGGGCGAACAGCCCAACCCTTGGGACCGGCTTCAGCCCCAGGATGCGACGAGCCGACATCGAGGTGCCAAACCTTCCCGTCGATATGGACTCTTGGGGAAGATGAGCCTGTTATCCCCGGCGTACCTTTTATCCGTTGAGCAACGGCGCTTCCATAAGCTACCGCTGGATCACTATGTCCGACTTTCGTCCCTGTTTGACTTGTAGGTCTCACAGTCAAGCTCCCTTGTGTCATTGCACTCAACAGCTGATTGCCAACCAGCCTGAGGGAACCTTTGGGCGCCTCCGTTACGTTTTAGGAGGCGACCGCCCCAGTCAAACTACCCGCCTGACGCTGTTCCTGAACCCGATAAGGGTCCGAAGTTAGGGATTCAATACAGAAAGGGTGGTATTTCAACGTTGCCTCCACACTGGCTGGCGCCAATGCTTCCAAGGCTCCCACCTATCCTACACAAACTGAACCAAAGCCCAACATCAAGTTGTAGTAAAGGTGCACGGGGTCTTTCCGTCCTGATGCAGCTAACGAGCATCTTTACTCGTACTTCAATTTCGCCGGGTCTGTGGTTGAGACAGTAGGAAAGTCGTT
>CAIYAP010000006.1 GCA_903924205.1 uncultured Actinomycetes bacterium | reverse complement strand
TCTTCTGTAGGTACCGTCATAATCGTTCCTACCGAAAGAGGTTTACAACTCAGAAAGCCTTCGTCCCTCACGCGGCGTTGCTGCGTCAGGCTTTCGCCCATTGCGCAAGATTCCCCACTGCTGCCTCCCGTAGGAGTCTGGGCCGTGTCTCAGTCCCAGTGTGGCTGATCGTCCTCTCAGACCAGCTACCCGTCGTTGCCTTGGTGGGCCATTACCCCGCCAACTAGCTGATAGGCCGCGAGCCCCTCCCAAAGCGAAATACATTTCCTCATTCGACCATGCGGTCAATTGAGGGTATCCGGTATTAGCACCGGTTTCCCGGTGTTATCCCAGTCTTTGGGGCAGGTTGCTCACGTGTTACTCACCCGTTCGCCACTAAATCTTCCGCTGTATTGCTACAGCATGGATTCCGTTCGACTTGCATGTGTTAAGCACGCCGCCAGCGTTCGTTCTGAGCCAGGATCAAACTCTCCATCAAGATTCTTTCCGCCGAAGCGGTCGTAATCAGAAGAGCCGACTGGTTGACTCGTTGTCCAGTCGACACCGGTACCTCACGAGGGTGAAGTAACCGGGTACTGCAATTTTTGACGACCGCGGTCTCCCATTCGAGTAGGAGGGTCCGCGTCCGTACTGGCTTTTGGCTCTCGATCTTCCGTTTTCAAGGAGCGACTGCGAACTTCCCCCGAAGGGCAGCGGTTCGCTGTCCCGGTCTCGGCAAGCCGATCCGGTTCCTACTTCCCGAGTTTCCCCGGGGGCAGGGTTTCCAACTCTACGCGCTCTTGCTCACCATGTCAAATCACAGTTCGCAAGCTCTTGTCGAGCGGATTTACATAGTAGCAGGTCGAGTGACACCTCGTGCACGCAAACGTGACAAATGTGACGCCACCTGATTTTCCAGCCACTTTGACGTGTTCGCTTGGGACTCGAAGCTCGCTCCCCCTGCGCTCACACGACGTCGAAGAGAACTGAGCGGAACGAAAATCTCTTCGGACCCTGACCAAAATTCTGATCCGGCGGCAGCTTCGCTCAACGTGATTCGTTGCGCCACGGCTGTCGCGACGAGTCGCCCGACGTGTTCGTGCGCCTCACGAAAGGGTGTACCTCGCTGCACCAACCAGTCGGCGAGATCGATGGCCAGCATCATCTCGTCACTCGCGGCGTGTCGCGTGACGTCGTCGTGCCACGTCAGGGAGTCGTAGCTGCCGCTGAGAGCCCGCAGTACCAATGTGATCGTGGTGAGAGAGTCAAAGAGGGGCTCTTTGTCTTCTTGGAGATCACGGTTGTACGACAAGGGCAAACCCTTGAGCATCGTGAGAACCGCGACCAGATTCCCCACGACTCGGCCACTCTTGCCACGTGCCAGTTCGGCCACATCGGCATTCTTCTTTTGCGGCAACATCGAGGATCCCGTGGTGAAGTCATCGCCCAAGTGCGCGAAATTAAATTCGGCGCTCGTCCACAACACGAGCTCTTCTCCCATGCGAGAACAATGAACCGCGATAAGCGACAGTACGAACAATGTCTCCGCGACAAAGTCGCGGTCGCTCACCGCGTCGAGTGAATTAACGAAAGGTTCCGCAAAGCCCAAAGCCTCACTCGTCACGTCGGGACGAAGAGGCAGGGTTGAACCGGCGAGCGCACCGGCACCGAGCGGTGACACATTGAGACGATTCGATGCATCGGCAAGTCGTGACAAGTCGCGCGTCAAGGCAACGGCGTGAGCATTCACGTGATGCGACAATGGCACCGCCTGAGCGCGCTGCAAGTGGGTATATCCCGGCAACACCGCGTCGTCGTATCGAATTGCGACTCTCTGCAGGGACGCGATCAAATCTGCCACCCGAATGGCGACCTCCTCGAGTGCGTCGCGAGTAAAAAGTCGCAGCGTGGTGGCCACTTGGTCATTGCGACTTCGTCCCGTATGCAGGCGCGCTCCGACCGGACCGAGAAGTTCGGTGACGCGGCGTTCGATTGCCATGTGGACGTCTTCATCATGTGGCGCGCGAACGAAAGCGTCCGCTGCAAACTCGTCCGCAACGTGTTCCAGAGTCTGAATGAGAGCATCGGCTTCCTCGGCCGTGACCAGACCCGCGGCGGCGAGTCCGGTGACGTGCCCGATGGAGCCAATGATGTCGTGCCGCCACAGCACGGCATCGAAGCTGAAACTCTCCGACAAGTTCCACAGCGTGGCATCCATTGCGGTGGAGAAACGTCCACTCCACAAGGTCACGAGCGTGCCGTGCCGTTCTTCGCGCCTTGACGGTGGGCCCAGGTGGAAATTCCCAGACCCCAGATGCGAACGAAGCCTTCAGAGTCTTGGTGTCGGAAGGTGTCGGCGGCATCGTAGGTGGCGAGGCCATAGTCGTACAGGGCCGTCGCACTGCGCCGACCGACGACGCGCAGCACTCCCGGTGCCTCGGCACGTACGCGCACGTCACCGGTGACATGGCGCTGTGTCTCGATGAAGAAGGCGTCGAGGGCTTCCTTGAGTGGCGAGAACCACATGCCGTCGTAAATCAGCTCCGCCCAACGAGTCTCGAGGCGCGCTTTCTCATGGTGCACGTCGCGCTCGAGGCACAAATCTTCGAGGTCGCTGTGGGCATTGATGATGGCGAGTGCCCCTGGGCACTCATACACCTCACGGCTCTTGATGCCGACGCGTCGGTTTTCGACCATGTCCAGCCGACCGAAACCGGTGGGTCCAATGCGATTATTTAGTTCCGCGATGAGCGCGGCGAGGCTGAGGCGCTGTCCGTCCACCGCCACGGGCAAACCCTGCTCGAAGCTGATGGTCAACTCCACGGCCTCAGTCGCCGACACCTTGGTCAAGGTATAGGGCTCTTCCGGTGGTGCGGCCCACGGGTCTTCAATGTCGCCGCACTCAATGGCGCGGCCCCACAGGTTTTCGTCGATGGAATAGATCTTCGTCTTGCTCGCGGCGATGGGGATGCCGTGCTGTGCGGCGTACTCCACCGAGTCCTCTCGAGTCATGCCCCAGACGCGAACGGGCGCCAGCACCTCAAGGTCCGGCGCTAACGCGTGAGTGCCCACTTCAAATCGAACTTGGTCATTGCCCTTGCCGGTGCAACCGTGTGCCACGGCATCAGCCCCAAAGGCTCGAGCCTGCGCCACGAGATGGCGAACGATGACGGGGCGCGACAGGGCCGAGACCAAGGGATATTTACCTTCGTACTTCGCGTTCGCCCAAATGGCGTAGTTGCAAAACTCCTCAGCCATTTCGTCACGAGCGTCGATGATGACACAGTCGATCGCGCCGGCAGCCGCGGCGCGAGCGCGCAAGACGTCGGGCTCGAGCATGTCGCTCTGCCCCACGTTCAGCGCGACGCAAATCACCTCTACCCCCCACTGCTCGCGCATCCAATGCACCGCGACCGAGGTGTCGAGACCACCCGAATATGCCAAAACCACTTTCTTCGCCATGATGGCCTCCTATCTCGCCGGCAGGTCTGCGACCGACCGGAGTTCTGCTGACAATTGCGTGCCACCGATGTCTTCGGTAGCAATAATCAAAATCGTGTCGTCACCGGCCACGGTGCCGAGAACTCCCGGCAAGGCCGAGCGATCGAGGGCGGATGCGACCACGTGGGCGCAGCCCGGCGGAGTGCGAATCACGATCAAATTGCCCGAATGCTCAATCGAGATGGCCCACTCCCCCATCATTCGACGGAGGTGATCAGTGGGGGCGGGCGCCACGGCGTTGGACTCGGGAATCGAGAGGCGACGACTTCCGTTGCGGTCGCGAATCTTGACGGCGCCGAGATCTTGTAAATCGCGGGCCACCGTCGCCTGCGTCGCGTGCACGCCTTCGGCCTGCAGCTTCTCGACCACCTGAGCGGCCGTCGAAATCACGTCACGCTCCAAGATTTCACTTATCCGGTGTTGACGTTGAACTTTGGTCATGAGCGACCCTCCTCAATTAGGCGTAGTGCTCCTCGAATGGCGTGGCGGCGATACGCCACCTGGCGCCAAATGAGCGAACGGGGGCTGTCGAGAACATCATCAGTGATTTCCTCACCGCGATGAGCGGGCAAACAGTGCATCACGACCGCGTCCGGCGGCGCGGCCGCAAAAAGAGAGCCGTCGAGTCGCCAGGGGGCGAGATCTGCGAGACGCCGGTCACGCTGCGCTTCGTCTCCCATGGAGATGAAGGCGTCGCAATAGACCGCGCTACATTCCGCCACTGCGTCATAGGGATCGGCGATCAGGGTGAGACTGCCGCCGGCCCGTGAGGCCGCCGCGATCTTCTCGGCCGTAGCTGCATCGAGGTCATACCCCTCGGGCGACGAGAGTCGTACGTGCACGCCGAGTCGAATTAACGCCGCGGCCAGTGAACGAGAGACATTCGCGGCGTCACCGATGTAGGTGACGGTAGTCCCCGCGATGTGGGCCAAACCGCCCGCATGTTCGGCCAAGGTCAGCACATCAGCGATGGCTTGGGTGGGGTGAGAGCGATTGGAGAGCAGGTTGATGTAACCGAGCCGCGACCCCGTCGTTGCTGCCGCCTGCGCAAAGACGTCATGCTGGCGAACTCGCCACGCCGTCAACGTGAAGTTTTGCGCCAAGGTGCGAGCCACATCGGCGGCGCTTTCTCGCTCGCCCAATCCCACTTCAGAGCCCTGAAACGTCACGGCGTATCCGCCCAGATCAGCAATGGCTACTTCGCACGCGGAACGAGTGCGCAAACTGGGCCGCTCGAAGATGAGCGCGACTCCACGTCCATCGAGAATTTTTTCTGGAGCGGCTTGTGACAGTTCTAGCCATCGGTCAAATTCAGCATCCGTCAATTCCAGAATCGACGTCACGTTGGTTGTCATGCCACCACCTCGGTATAGAGCCCCTGTCGATGTCGAGCACGCCCGAGAGCTCCTGCCTCGACGCCGCTCGCCATCACGACGCACTGCGCACCGTTTCTCACTGCCACTGCTGCCGCCTGCATCTTGGGAATCATTCCTTCTCGAATATCCCCACGAGCAATCATGTCGTCGACGGCCGCGATTGACACCGTGGATATCGCCGAGTCTGGATCATCGGGATTAGCTCGTAACTGCGCCACGTCGGTCATTTGAATCAGAACGTCGGCCCGCAAGGTCGCCGCGATGGCACCCGCGACGTGATCGGCATTCGCATTGAGCAAGCCACCGGTGCCGTCGCTCACGACGCAACTCACGACCGGCGTGAAACCCGCCTCCAGCAAGGCTCGCAGCGCCGAGCCGTCGACGGTCAGGTCGGCAGCAACTTGCCCCCATGGCGCACCGACGCACTCCCCCGTCACCACCGACGCCCCGGTGAGGCCAAGGGCCGATATCGACTTGTCGGCGTTCAGTGCGCTGGTGACGTCCGCAGTGACGTGGCCAACGGCTCGTGCCACCACGTCCATCATGTCGGCCGTCGTCACCCGCAAACCATCAACGAAAGTACCCGTCACTCCGAATGCCACTGCCACCTGATTGATGCGCGGTCCGGCCCCGTGAACGATCACCACGTCGTCACCGTCTGCCAAAATGCTCGCGACATCGGCCACAAATTGCACCCACGCATCCTGCGAGCGGTCGGCGTGATCAAGAGCGTTTCCGCCCACCTTCACCACATACGTCATGGCGCCACTCCCGCCAGGGAGAGGCCGGTCAATTCATTGGCACCGCGAGCCACGTTCCATGCCTGCACTGCTTGGCCCGCCGCACCCTTGCCTAAGTTATCCATCGCACTCATCATCACGAGCTGGTTCGTTCGCCGTGACACCACTGCCGCCACGTGTATGGCATTCGATCCCAGTGCGTCCTTTGCTGATGGTGGATCGCGGCGAACAATGACGCAGGGATCGTGCTGGTAGGTCGCGAGGAGATATTCGTACACCTCATCGCTGGCCATGTCTCGAGCCAGCGTCGCGGTGGCGGTGACCAACATGCCACGGCTTATCGGAATCAGATGTGGCGTGAATTGCACCAGAGACCCAATTTCGCGCTCCATCTCGGGCGTGTGACGATGTCCCGTCATCCCGTAGGCCTCCGCCCCGCCAGCGAGACGAGGAAAGTGGTAGCGGTCCGAGGGCGCTCGGCCCGCGCCTGATACCCCCGACAGAGCGTTGACCGTCACCACACCCGTGATGATTCCCGCATCGCTGAAGGGGGCCACGGCGAGCGAGGTCGCAGTGGGATAGCAACCGGGAGCCGCAATTAGTTGCGCTCCGCGAAGCCGGTCTCGATAACGCTCAACGAGTCCGTAACGAGCATCGGCAACCCCCAACCGATCTCGGTGCGCGTGGCCGTACCACTGTTCGTAGGCCTCGACCGAAAGGCGGTAGTCCGCGCCCAAGTCGATAATTGTGGCGGTGCGCAGTTGGGGAACCCACTTTTGGCTCTCCCCGTGGGGCAACGCCACGAACACCACATCGGCAGTGCTATCGAGCACCGCCGCCGTGGGCACGATTGTCGTGTCGCCATAGAGGGCGCTGAGTGACGGGTGCAGTTCGCCAAGAGCTCTACCGGCAGAAGAATCCCCGGTGACGCACACCACCTGGGCATCGCGCACCGAGGCCAGAAGGCGCAACACTTCCGCGCCCGCGTACCCCGATCCTCCGACAACGGCAATCTTCATATTGCGATTTTACTCATACTGGAGCGTAAAAATGCAAATGCTAGGGTGACCCCATGTCACGACGCGGTTGGGGCCTTTTTCTCCTCATGAGCCTGATTTGGGGCATTCCCTACCTACTCATCCGCGTCGCCGTGCGCAGCATCGATCCGGGCACTCTTCTCGTATTTCGCACCATTCCCGCGGCGCTCGTCCTGCTTCCTATTGCCTTTTTGAACAAGGGCTTCGGGAGTCTCCGAGGTCGACTGCACTGGGTGGTGCTGTTTGCCGTGGCGGAATTTGGGATTCCTTGGTTTTTCATGGGTACGGCCGAAAAACACCTGAGCTCCAGCCTGACGAGCTTGCTCGCAAGTGCCGTGCCCCTCGCCACGCTGGGAATGAACGCGATCACTGGTCGCGAACATGGACTTTCCCCCATTCGCTTAGTTGGCGTGGGCCTGGGTACCGCCGGCGTCGCGGGACTCGTCGGTTTCAACGTCAGTAACGGATCATGGAAATACATCGCCATGATGCTGGTCGTCGTACTCGGATACAGCGTCGGCCCCATGATTCTTCGATATCGGCTCGAAGGGGCCAACGGCACCGCGGTCGTGGGAATTTCCACATTGGCGATGGGAGTCGCGTGGTCGCCCTGGGCGTTAACCCACATGCCCCATCACGTGACGGGTGAACAATGGTGGTCGGTAGTGGGACTGTCCACCATCTGCACCGCAGTGGCCTTCGTGGCCTTTTTTGCCCTCGTTCACGAAGTGGGACCCAGTCGGTCAGTGGTCGTGACCTTCATTAATCCCGCCGTCGCCGTTCTCATTGGGGTCCTCGCAGCTCACGAAAACTTAACGACGGGCATCATCCTCGGGCTGCCGCTCATCGTGCTGGGCAGCGTCCTGGCCACCAGTTCGTCAGCGAAGATGGCAGTTGAGCCGTCCGGCGGCGGCTAACAGCGCCTCACGGGCCTGCGCGATGTCACCATCGCTCAAGGTGCGATCTAGCGCCGACAGCTCGATATGGAAGGCCAGCGAACGCTCGCCGTCGCCCACCACGATTCCCGGTGCGCGATAAGCATCAAAGAAAGTCACCTCCACGACATGTTCGTGCGCAGAACGAAGCGCCGCGTCGAGGTCGTAACGCGACACGACGTCAGGTGACACCAAAGCCAAGTCGAAGCGCGCCGATGGGTATCGGCTCGGGACTGACACGTGCGCCGAGCGAATAGCGGCGAGAGCCCAGTCGTTGAGGGATATTTCCACCACGGCAACGCGCTGGGTTTCCGGTAGGTGCGGCGCCACCGTGGCGCGAAGTTCAGGGTCACATTCCCCGACGAAGCCGAGACGTCTCTGGGTCACGCGGTCAATCACTTCCGCGGTGCGGGTGGGATGCCACCCGGCAGGAATCTCACCCTGTCGTAATTCGATGCCGGCCAGAGAAAATCTCTCGGCGAGAACGTGTAAAACCCGCACGGCCGTCGTAACGTCATCCCCCTCGCGGGCCATCGCCAGCGCCAATCGGTTCGTTTCCGTGGGCACCTCAACGGTGACCGTGCCCCCCTCGCCTCCTCGCTCGCAGCGAGGCACCGCGACATCTGCGGGATGCTCGGCCGTCACGCCGATCTCGAAAAAAGCAACGGGAGTGGAGCGTTCAGCATTACGCGCTACCGCGTCAACCAGGCCGCCGACGAGCGTCCCGCGATAAATGGATTCCTCACTCGACAGAGGGTTCGTGACGCGAATCTCGTGCGTGCCGGGTGTCGCCCAGCGTTTCGCGTCCACGTCACTAATTAAGGTCGCGGTCCACGCTTCGCTGAGGCCCAGGCCCGACAGCACTTCACGAAGCCGCCGTTCGAGGCGACGTCGCGGCGAGAGGGCGCCTCGAGCGCTCCAACGGGGAGAGCGTCGATTCAACGCTCGATAGCCGTATAGACGGGCGATTTCTTCGATGACGTCGGCACGACCAGAGAGCCCCGAACGAATGTCCATGCGCCGAGTGGGCGGTGTTACCAACCATCGAGATCCATCTGGCTTCACCGTGAAATCGAGCGAGGTCAAAATGGACACCACCGTCGCGGAGTCAATCTCCGTTCCGAGCAGCGAAGTGACATCATCAACGCTGAGAGAGATCTCCGGCGGTGCGCTCACGGTGCTTCTGGCATCCACGCTGTTCGCGTACCAGCGAAGCTCGGGACACGACCATGACAACACTTCAGCGACGCGGGCCGCCGCGCGAAGGGCCACATTCACGTCGACACCTCGTTCAAACCGCGACGACGCTTCGGAACGAAGTCCGTGGCGCTTGCTGGAGCGTGCAATGGCCATTGGCGCAAACGTGGCGGCCTCAAACACCAGTGACGTGGAACCGTCATGAATCTCAGTATCGGCTCCACCCATGATGCCGGCGAGCCCGATGACCCGATCATCGCCATCCACGATGACGATATCGACGCCGGTGTCACCCAGACCACGCCCGGCGTGTCCCAATTCACGCGTGACGCCATCGAGTGTGACCAGGGTTTCGCCCGCTACCGCTCGCCGAACCGCCAGGGTCCGGCCCGCCACGCGATCACCGTCATAGGCGTGAGTGGGTTGGCCGAGTTCGAGCATCACGTAATTCGACGCGTCCACCACGTTATTAATGGGTCGCATTCCCGCCGCCGTGAGACGTTGCTGGACTAGCGGTGGCGAAGGGCGAACGCTCACGTGGTCCAAGAAGCCGACCGTCAGGCGCGGGCAGAGGTCGGCATCATCGACGCGCCCGCTCACCATGGCACCGGCATCCGTGTCGATCGAGGGGTGGGCAAGGGCAACATCGCGAAGCGTCCGGCCGGTGCGAGCCGCGATGTCTCGCGCCACCCCTTCCACGCTCCAGGCGTCCGGACGATTACCTTCGGGAGAAATATCAATAATCACGTCGGCGCTCATGGACAGAGCGTCCATGAGCGGTTGGCCGGGCGTCGTGCTCGGGTCGAGAATCAGCAGGCCACCATGGTCATCGCCAATGTTGAGCTCACGTCCAGAGCACAACATGCCGTCCGACAGTACGCCACGCATTTTGCGAGCAGCAATTTCAAAGTTGCCCGGGAGCACGGCGCCCACGGGCGCGAGAGGGACGTGGTCCCCTTCGACGAAATTCATCGCTCCGCACACAATTTGCACGAGTTCGCTGCGACCAGCATCGACCATGACGCGACGGACTTTGTCAGCACCCTCAATCGCGTGAATTTCGCAGACTCGGGCAACGACGACTGAATCCAACCCTTCACCGACAATCTGTCGGCCTTCGACCACCAGTCCGAGGTCATCGAGCGTGCTCACGAGTTCGTCGAGCGACTCCGAGAGGTCAACGAACTCTCGGAGCCAATTAAGGGAAATCTTCATGAGAACTGCCTTAAGAATCGGTAGTCGTTATCCATGAGCGCACGCATGTCCGGAATCTGATGGCGCATTTGCGCACAGCGGTCGATGCCGAAGCCGAACGCGAAGCCGCTGTATTCCTCAGGGTCAATTCCGACGGCGCTCAGCACTGCCGGATCGACCATGCCGCAGCCACCGAGCTCAATCCAGCCGGTCTGTGAACAGGTGCGGCAGCCCTCGCCACGACAGATGGTGCACGTAATTTCGAACTCTGCCGACGGCTCGGTAAAGGGGAAGAAGGCGGGGCGAAGTCGGCTCGACATATCGGCGCCGAAATAAGCCTTGGTGAATGTTTCGATCACTCCGGCCAGGTCGGCGAAGGTGATTCCCCGGTCAATAACCAGGCCTTCAATTTGGTGAAACGCCATGAGGTGACGGGCATCGGGAGTGTCTCGCCGGAAGCACCGGCCGGGCATGACTGCGTGAATGGGCAGGGCACCCGACGCCACGGCTTCTTGCATGAGGCGAACTTGCACGGGCGAGGTGTGGGTGCGCAGCAGCACCGTTTCCGGCTCACCGACGTCGAGATACAAGGTGTCCCACATTCCGCGCGCGGGGTGCGCCGGCGGAATATTGAGGGCCTCGAAGTTGTACCAATCCGTTTCGATTTCGGGACCGTCGGCGACGGAGAAACCCATCGCGACGAACACGTCTTCCAGTTCGTCTTGGGTTCTCGCTACCGCGCTCACGTGCCCCACGGTCGCGGGGAAAGTTCCGCTCATCGGCACATCTCCGAGGACCAGACGATCTGATTCAAGTTGCTGCGCTCGTTCAATCACCGCAATGCGCTCGCGAGATACAGAAATTGCCGCCTCGACCGAGGCTCGAGCCGCTTGCAACGCGGCGCCCGCAGGTCCACGTTCCTGTGGATCTAGTTGGCCGACACTGCGCTGCAACGCGGCGAAAGGGCCAGATTTTGATCGAAGTTCATTTTCTATGACCACCACCTCGGCCGAGCTGGTGGCGGCGGTCGCACGCTCGACGAACTGAGCCGTCAAACTCTCGAGGTCGTCAAATGTTGCGCTCATGAGCCTTGATGCTAAGAGATGCCGACGCGTTGTCCGCGCCACGACGAGATTCGCAGGCCGCGAAGAGTAAGAGAGCGCCCGCAATTCCGACGTTGAGAGACTCAGCGCGTCCCCCCATTGTGATGCTGACCTGTCGGTCGCAGCGTGACACCTCGGCATCTGCGAGTCCGTGAGCCTCATTTCCCAGAACGACGGCGGCGAGTCCCTCGTAGGTGGCCTGGCGATAGGGCTCCCCCCCTCTCACCACGCTGGCAATCAAGCTGCCCCCGCGACGGTGGACCTCTCGAGCAACGTCATCGAATGTGCTCACGACGCACACCGGTACGTGAAAGAGAGATCCGGCCGTGGCCCGTACCACCTTGGGGTTGAAGAGATCGACGCTGGTGCCCGAGACGATGACCGCCGCGGCACCCGCGGCATCGGCCGAGCGAATGATGGTGCCAAGGTTTCCCGGATCGCGCACGTCATGGGCCACCACGACGACTCCGTTGTCGGGGATGAGATGAGTGCCGGTCGGGGTCAAAGGTGCTGTCGCGAGAATGGGTTGCGGAGTTCCGGCATCGGCCATCTGGGCCAATTGAGTTCCGGTCACGTTAAAGATGGGAAGTCCCCGCTGTCGGGCTCGTTCCACCAGCGACAGAAGGCGTCCATTGAGGGCCGATCCCTCCACGAAAATCTCGTCGATCTCACTGCCCGCGTCGAGAGCGGCCTCAATGAGATCGGGGCCCTCCATCACGAACGCCGACTCGCCCCATCGCTCTGAGCGTTGGGAAGCGAGTCGGCGTACGCGACGCAGTTGAGACTGGCTAGCGGTGAGCGAATCGCTCACACGTACTACTTCTGCAGCGCCGCAGTGGCCTGAGCCACCAGAGCCGCGAAGGTCGCGTTGTCGTTCACGGCCATGTCGGCCAGAACGCGACGGTCCACTTCGATGCCTGCGGCGTTCAAACCGGCGATCAAACGGCTGTAGCTGAGCCCGTGCTCACGCGAAGCCGCATTGATGCGCTGAATCCAGAGCTTGCGGAAGTCGCCCTTCTTCGCTCGGCGGTCGCGGAATGCGTACACGCCCGCGTGCTGGACGGCCTGGTTGGCCGCACGGAACGTACGCGAACGATCACCGTAGTAACCCTTCGCGGATTCCAGAATTGCCTTGTGGTGCTTCTTGGCGTTAACGCCACGCTTAACTCGTGCCATTAGTCCGTCTCCTTACATTCCCATGAGCTTCTTGATGCGCTTCGCCTGAGTTTCGTGAATGTCAGCTTCACGACCCAAACGACGCTTGCGCTCCGATGACTTACCTTCGAGAAGGTGACTACGGAACGAGTGTCCGCGACGAAGGCGGCCGGTTCCGGTCACCTTGACGCGCTTCTTAGCGCCACTATGGCTTTTCATCTTCGGCATTGTGTACCTCTTCTCCTTCACTGGGGACCGGCGCGGAACTAGCCGCCGGCTTAATCGTCGATTTCTTCTTGTCCGGACCCAAAACCATGATCATGTTGCGGCCATCGAGCTTCGCGGCTGATTCCACCTTGGCCACGCCCTCGAGCCTCTCCACCAAACGGTCGAGAATCTTCTTGCCGAGTTCGGGGTGGGCGGTTTCGCGTCCACGGAACATGATGGTGACTTTGACTTTGTGTCCTTCACCGAGGAACTTTTCGACCTGGCGCGTCTTGGTGTTGAAGTCCTCGTCGCCAATTCGCGGACGGTACTTCATTTCCTTGATGCCGACGTTTTGCACCTTGCGGCGCGACTCCTTCGCCTTTTGTGCTTCGTCGAACTTGAACTTTCCGTAGTCCATGATTCGGCACACCGGTGGGGTAGCCGTCGGCGCGATCTCGACGAGGTCCAAGTCCAGGTTTCGAGCCTGGTTCAGTGCTTCGCGCGTTGGCACGATGCCCATCTGGTTACCTTCGTGGTCGATCAGACGCACTTGTTCCACGCGAATACGTTCATTCACGCGGTGGTCGGGTGTTGCAGCGGCGATAATTCTCTCCTTGCTGTTTACGGTCGCCCATAGGCGACCGCCACGGCAAGCGAGGCGACTTACGTCGTATCGACCCGGAGCACGACCAGTGCCCAGGTGGGGATCAAAGTGTCCCGCTTGCTATGAACTGGCTGGTTAAATGTAGCAGACATGAGCGACCAAATGAACTTCGACGACACCGACGACCTCAGCGAGGACGATTTCGCCGCCCTGCGCGACGCCCCCGTGGACATTGTCGTGGGCAACCATCTATACCACCTATTGCAACTCGCCACCATTCACTTGGCGGCCGACGATCCCGATTTGGAGGCCGCGTCGCTCATCATCGACGCCGCGGCGGCCATGTTGGCCTCGGTCGGCGACCGTCTGGGTGAGCCGGCGCTGTTATTGCGTCAAGCCATCACGGAGATTCAAGCGGCGTACGTCCGAGCTGCGAGCTCGAGTTAGTCCTCGACGACCGTACCGGCAACTTGACGGCTGAGGGAGACCATTTCGAGGGCAGTGAGCAGTGATTCGCGGCCCTTATTGGTCTCATCCGGCAAAGACCGCTCCAGAGCCTGCTCGATAGTGTTCGTCGTCAACACCCCAAAAATCACGGGGATGCCTGTCGATAACTGAACATCTTGGAGTCCTCGCGCACACTCGCCCGCGACTACGTCGTAGTGGCCCGTATCGCCACGAATAACTGCGCCGAGGGCAATCACCGCGTCCACCGGCGTGCTGGCGGCAAATTGGTGAGCGATAAATGGAAGTTCGTAGGCACCGGGCGCCCACGCGATCGCGATACTGGCACGGCCAATTCCGCTCTCCTCGGCCGCCGCGAGAGCGCCCTCGAGAAGGCGACTGGTGATGCCACCGTTGAACCGACCACAGACAAAGACAATGGAAACATCGCTACCGTCGTGCGAACCCTCAAAGAGGTGTCCCGCCTTCGCGTGCAGGCCCGCGGCTACCTGAGGATCAAATTCGGTCTTAGAGCTTGACGTCATCGAGGCCCTCCAGCAGGTGTCCCATCTTTTCGCGCTTCGTGCGCAGATACTTCAAGTTGTGCTCGGTCGGCACCGATTCCAGCGCCACTCGCTCGGTAATGTCGAGTCCGAAACCTTCGAGGCCCCCGTACTTCGCGGGATTGTTGGTCATCAAACGCATTCGGGTAATGCCGAGGTCCACGAGGATCTGCGCTCCAATCCCGTATTCGCGCGAATCAACGGGTAGTCCCAACTCGACATTGGCATCGACGGTGTCAAGGCCCTCTTCCTGTAACGCGTAGGCGCGGATCTTGTGACCGAGACCAATGCCACGGCCTTCTTGGCCGCGCAGGTAGACCACGACGCCCGCTCCTTCGGCAGCAATGGTTTGCAGCGCGGCGTGCAACTGAGGCCCGCAGTCGCAGCGAAGACTGCCGAAGACGTCACCCGTCAGGCATTCACTGTGCACGCGAACGAGCACGGAGTCTTCGGCTGAGATGTCGCCGTAGACCAACGCGACGTGCTCTTCGCCATCGAGGACTCCCTCGTAGACGCGGGCATTGAAAGTGCCGTAATCAGTGGGCAGGGAGGCTTCCGACACTGCCTTGACCAACTTTTCGTGTTGGCGACGGTAGCGAATGAGATCCGCGATGGAGATCAGAGGGAGGTGGTGTTCCTTCGCGAACCCGACGAGATACGGCAAACGAGCCATTTCCTGCTTGTCCGGCATCACGATTTCGCAGAGCACGCCGGACGGGTACTTCCCGGCCAGTCGGGCGAGGTCCACCGCCGCTTCGGTGTGACCCGCGCGTTTGAGCACGCCACCGGGGCGATAGCGCAACGGGAAAATGTGACCGGGTCGGTTCAAGTCGGTGGGTCGAGTGGCGGGATCTACCAGTGCTTTGATGGTTGCGGCACGGTCTGCCGCGGAAATACCCGTGGTGGTGCCGTGTCGGTAGTCGACGGTCACCGTGAACGCAGTGCGCAGAGCTTCGGTATTTGCCACCACCATGAGCGGCAGGTCCAGCTCGTCGGCGCGCTCGGCTTCCACGGGGGCGCAAATGACGCCCGACGTGTGCGCCAAAAAGAATCCGATGGCTTCGGGAGTGACGTCTTCAGCTGCCATGATGAGGTCGCCCTCATTTTCACGGTCCTCGTCATCAACCACCACGACCATGCCACCGGCACGAATCTGCGCAATGGCCTCGTCAATCGTTGATAGTTCCATCTATAGCTCCACGTCTACCCGTATATCGCTACCCACGAGGCGAACCTCGGTGAAGCGACCACGTCTTAAGGCCTCCATCGTAGGGGTGCGCAGCTGGTCAAACATCCCTCGACCTCCATCACTTCCCGCCACCGCAGGCGCGAGATATGCCACCACCCGATTCACTAAGCCCGCGTGGAGAAAAGATCCGGCTACCTGCGCGCCGCCTTCCACCAAGATTTGCACGACGCCATCGGCGCCCAGTTGATCGAGAAGGTGGTCGAGCGAACCGGAGAACTCGAGACAGGGTTGGATACGTGCCGATGCGGGAGCATGCCCCAACACCACGCGGCGGGGATCGCGCCGAGGCGAGGCGTCGCGCGCGGTGAGTTCCGGATCGTCAGCCCGCACCGTTCCGGCACCCACCACAATGGCGTCACTATCGGCACGAAGCTCGTGCGCGTCTCGACGCGCTTCGGCCGACGTAATCCATTGGCTCGTGCCATCAGCCATGGCGGTGCGGCCATCGAGGGTGGCGCCCATTTTAAGAATGACGTAGGGCCGACCCGTCTGGCGATGCCAGAAATACGGGGCGAGTTGCTCACGCACGTCGTTCTCACCGTCGCCGATCTCCACGGCGATGCCCGCCTCGGTCAATGCGGCAACGCCCTTCTCCGCGACGAGCGGGTCGGGATCGAGAACGGCAACAACCACCCGAGAGATGCCCGCGTTGATGATGGCATCGGTGCACGGGCCCGTGCGTCCTTGATGGCAACAGGGTTCAAGCGTCACGTAGAGCGTGGCACCTCGCGCTCGCTCCCCCGCTTCGCCGAGCGCCACAATTTCGGCATGCGCCTTGCCCGGTTCTTGCGTCGACCCCGTGGCGACTATCTGACCCGACTGGTCAACGATGACCGCACCCACCCAGGGATTGGGCGGAGATACTCGGCGCGCGACGCGCGCCACGGCGATGGCCCGCGCCATGGGCGCACTGGTCACGAGCCCGCTGACCTCAAACGAGATGCGGCCGCCAGCGGGTCAATCGCAGAAAAGATGGCGTTCCCGGCAACAAAAACGTTGGCGCCCGCGGCACGGGCAATGCCAATCGTGTTCTCGTCAATACCACCATCAACCTCTATATCCACGGGAAGTTGTTGGGCGTCAATCTCGCGGCGTGCGGCGGTGACCTTCGTCATCACGTCGCCAATGAACTTTTGCCCCCCAAATCCGGGAAACACGGTCATCAGTAACAACAGGTCGATGTCGCCCAGGAAAGGGGCGACGGTGGAGAAGTCGGTATCAGGGTTGGCGGCTAGCCCCACCCGAAGCCCGAGATCGCGAGCCACCTGCAAGATTTGTGATGTCCGACCGATCTCCACATGGACGGTGCAGCCATCCGCGCCGGCTGTCGCGAAGGCCTCCAAGTAGCGCTCCGGCTCGGTCATCATGAGGTGGCAATCGAAGAACTTGGTGGAATGCGGGCGCAGGGCTTTCACCACGGGCGGCCCGATGGTGACGTTGGGCACAAAGTGCCCATCCATCACGTCGACGTGCAACCAATCCGTCTCGGCGTCAACCGCCGCCACCGATTCGGCTAGCGAGCTGAAGTCGGCGGACAACATCGACGGTGCGAGACGAAACGCCCCTGTTTCACCGGCCGACACGCGAGTCATGCCGACAGCCTAGGACGCCGCCGAGGGCCGGTCCCACCTCGGCGACTCGCTCCCCCGCAGACCGCTGATGAAAGCCGAGGCGCTCATGGACTTT
Source organism: uncultured Actinomycetes bacterium (assembly GCA_903924205.1). Classification (GTDB taxonomy): domain Bacteria; phylum Actinomycetota; class Acidimicrobiia; order Acidimicrobiales; family RAAP-2; genus RAAP-2. The sequence continues at coordinate 171,081 of CAIYAP010000006.1, read as the reverse complement.
GCTCCTTCAGGGTGGAGCTGGGTGACTTCAATATCGCCATTCACAGCCGACCACCACAGGCGACCGTCCGTCACGTGCACCGACCCTGGATCACCGTGCCGAGAACGCGTCGCGCCCGTCGCGTGCACCTTGCACCTCTTTGAATTCACGACGGCGACGGCCCGCCCGGTGCGTACTTGGCGCGCAAAGTAGGCCACGGTCTCCTGGGGATTGAGGAAGAAATCTGTCTTCTCCATCTTGGCGGCATACGTGGCCTCGCCCACTTGCGATGTGGGTGCCGGTAAAGGAAGCCCGCCATCGAGAAGCTCCACGAGCAGTCGCGATCCCATCTCGGCCAGCTCAACGAGCAATTCGTCCGTCCTCTTTTCGCTGATGGACGTGGTGGCCTGCCGGTAAATCGCCCCCGTGTCGAGCTCTTCCTCAAGGGCCATAATGCATACGCCCGTCTCCTCATCGCCCGCCAGTACCGCGCGCTCGACCGGTGCGGCGCCTCGCCAGCGCGGCAACAAGGAAAAGTGAACATTGACCATCGGGCAGCGCGCCAAGAGGTCCACCGGAATGATTCGCCCATAGGCAACGACGACCGCCAAATCGACATCCACCTCACCGAGGGCGGCCAACTTGTGTTCGACCCTCAGACCCAGCGCGTGCGCGGCAGCTTTCACGGGAGATGGCGACAGATCGCTACCGCGGCCCCGGCGCTTGTCGGGTCGCGTAATGACGAGGACTACCTCATGGCCCGCCTCGACCAGCGCGCGTAGCGACGCCACCGCCGGTTCGGGGGTGCCGAGGAAGGCGAGGCGCATTAGTTCCCGAGCAGGCGGGCGAAACCGTCAGGGTCAGCTGCGGGCAGCGATGCCGCGCGAGCACGCAGCAACTTCTTAGCCTTCTTGCGCTGATCCTCGTTGAGTCGTTCCACCAACAAGATGCCATCGAGGTGGTCCATCTCGTGTTGGAAGATGCGGCCCTCAAATTCATCGGCTTCGATTGAAATCTCGTTGCCATGGAGATCTAGACCGACCAAGTGGATCTGATTGGGCCGAGTGATTTCCCAGCTCAGGCCGGGAACAGAGAGGCACCCTTCTTCGTAGGTCCACTCACCATCGGATTCAACGATGCGCGCGTTGACGATGACCTGCGGTCCGTCGCCCTCACCTTGGTCGTAGACGAAGAGACGCTTCTGCACACCGATTTGGTTGGCGGCCAAGCCCACACCCGGAGCCGCATACATCGTTTCGATCATGGTGTCGGCCAAAGCTGCCACGGCACCATCGATGTTGTCGTAATCCGTTGTCATCTCATTGAGAACGGGGTCACCAAAGAGGCGAATGGGCAAAGTACTCATGCGTTCAGGCTATCTGCCGTCTGAGACCGCGAGACGAACATTTTCGACGCGGCCAAGGGTGCGAATCGCCTTGCGAAGTTCGTGCCCGACACCGCGCGCCGTGGAGACGTCCGCCGAATCGCTGACGGAGAATCCCGCCGCTCGAAGGGCATCTGCGACCTCGGCGCGACCGTCGCCTGATATTTCGATCATCGTCGCGAATGGCGGCAGCTGCAGGATCTCTGCGATGTCAGCATCGCCCACCATGATGTCGCGGACATCCATGGTGCGTAATGCCCGCAGGACGTCATCATCATTTCGACGCGTCTGCACCATGACGCGGCCATGAGCGTCACGACGCGGCCCTACCAATCGGCCAGCTTTGGCAATCACCATCAACGCGTCTCGACGAGCCCGCTCTCGCGGGGCCAGTAAGTACTGGTCGAAGTCGGCCATCACCACGAGCCCGGCGCGACGAAGGCGAGGAAACACCGCTTCGGTGCCAACGACGAGCAAGGTGCCGTCGGCAATGTTGCTTGTTGCCGCCGTCACCTCGAGAGCCTCGCGACCGAGAAGGAGCCCCACGTCGCGAGCCAATGTCGACACACCTTGCTGCACCCGACGAAAAGCTGTCCGTCCGCACGCACGACAAAATGATTCCCGAGTGACCTCACACGCACTACATCTCAGGCCCTCGCTCACTTCATCTTCAAGGCGTCCGCAGGTCTCGCACGTGGCCAGCTCGCCGCACGCCTTGCAGGCGTTGATGCGACCCGCACCGAGACGTTGAGAGACAACGACCACGGTTTTGCCTTCTGCGAAACAGCGATGGGCCGCCGACACGATTTCCGACGACAGGACGCCGTCGCGAGGGTCGCTCATTCGGCGGTCGACAATGTCCACCACCGGCCACCACGACGGATCGTCGGCCTGATGAAGGGGCGGACACGCCTCGGAGCTGTGCGGCGAGGGCACCGGAGACAACAGGAAGAATGCTGCATCATCACGTCGACAACGTTCCGCCACGACGGAGATGGCGTTCCACGTCGGGGCCGACTGGGAGATGTAGGCATCATCATCGGCATCAATGATGACGGCCGCCGCGAGGCGCGGCGTTGGCGAGAACGCGTCACCTCTTGTTCCCACGATGATGGGCCAACCCGCCCGTTGCTTGTCCCACTCCTCGGGGCCCGCCACGGGCCAGTCTCGGCGTCGACAACGCTCCACCAAGCGCTGTGCCCATCCATCGGTGGGCACCAAGAGGAGAACCGATCCGTCACGGTCGCCCGCGAACATCAAGGCTGACTCGATGATGTCGAGAGGGTCATGTGCCGCACCCCAGGGGTACGTGCCTGGCTCGCGAGGGGCCACCATCGTCACCCTCGGCCGTGGGGGAACGGCGGGTAGCGAGCGATAGATTCGCGGCGGTGTCGCCGTCGTTAAGAACTTGGCCAGTGGCGCCATCCAGATATCGGCGGCCCAGCGAGCGAGATCGACGACGGCCGGCGACGGCCCCTTGCCCAGCAACTTGACCACCGGTTTGAGCTCACGCTCCACGGGTGCATCATCGACCACCCATCCGCGAACAGAGCGACCGTGCAAATTGACGCGTACGCGGTCGCCGACCGCCAGTCCGGCAGTTGCGTCGGTGACGAGATAGTCAAATTCCCGGTCAACCGCCGCCACTTCCGTGACGACTCGCACCGCACGCGGTGCGTCGCTCATCTAGCCGAGGTTGAGAGCGCGACGCAGCTCGTCAACGCGGTTGGTCTGCTCCCAGGTGAAACCTTGGTCCGAACGGCCGAAGTGGCCATACGCGGCGGTCTTCTGGTAAATCGGACGACGCAAGTCCAGGTCGCGCGTAATGGCGGCCGGACGGAGGTCAAAGATTTCATTCACGGCCGCGGCAATCTTGTTGCGGTCGACGTGCTCGGTGCCAAAGGTCTCCACGAGAACCGACACGGGGCGCGCCACGCCAATGGCGTACGCCACCTGAACCTCGCAGCGATCAGCCGCGCCAGCGGCCACCACGTTCTTAGCCACCCAACGAGCGGCGTAGGCGGCGGAGCGGTCGACTTTCGAGGGGTCCTTGCCCGAGAATGCGCCACCGCCGTGACGAGCCATGCCGCCGTAAGTGTCGACGATGATCTTTCGCCCCGTCAATCCCGTGTCGGCGTGCGGTCCGCCGAGCACGAACTTGCCCGAGGGGTTAGTAAATATCTTGATATTGGACGCGTCAAGGAAGTCCGGCAACATGGGCTGAATGACGTGTTCGATGAGGTCGCGACGAATAGTCGTGTCGTTGTCGTAGCCGTCCGCGTGTTGCGTCGAAATAAGGACGGTGTCAATGGCGACTGGCTTGCCGTCCTCGTAGACGATCGTGACCTGAGTCTTACCGTCAGGACGCAGGTATGGCACGAGTCCGCTGCGGCGAACTTGTGCGAGACGCATGGACAAACGGTGCGCTAGCCACACAGGTACCGGCATGAAGTCGTCATTGTCGTTGGTGGCGTAGCCGAACATCATTCCTTGGTCCCCCGCACCTTGCGAGTTCAGGGCGTCTTCGCCACCGGAACCGTCGCGCTGCTCGAGGGCGGAGTCAACACCGCCCGCAATGTCGGGGCTCTGCTTGTCGAGGGACACCAAGATGCCGGCATTGTTGCCGTCGTAGCCCTTGGCCCCGTCGTCGTAGCCAATGTCCACAATGGTTTTGCGGGCAATCGCCGCGAAGTCGACGACCGCGGAGGTAGTGATCTCACCGGCGATAACGCAGAGGCCTGTCGTCAAGAGGGTTTCGCAGGCCACGCGCGACATCGGGTCTTGCGCCAACAGCGCATCCAAAATCGCGTCGGATACCTGGTCGGCAATCTTGTCCGGATGACCTTCCGTTACCGATTCCGACGTGAAGAGAATTCGGTTGCTCACTTAAGCCCTTCCGCTGAGTTTGCTCGCCACCTTATCCAAAATGGCCACTGCCACCTGTTCTTTATCGCGCAGGCCCACCACCTCCACCACGCCCACCGCATCAACGATGGTTACTTCGTTAGTCGGGTGCTCGAAGCCCACGTGGGGATCGGCCACATTGTTCGCAACAACGAAGTCGCAGTTCTTTCGTTGACACTTCTCGATGGCCGCCGGCACGAGGTTGGTCGTTTCCGCGGCGAAGCCCACGAGAACTTGCCGTCCGCGGTCACCCTGACCGAGCTTCGCCAAGATATCCACCGTGGGAATCAGTTCAATGGCGGGAATTCCCTCCGCCTTCTTCATCTTGTGCGTGACGGATGTCACCGTGAAGTCAGCCACCGCGGCCGCCATAATCACCGCGGACGCGCCCTCACGGCGTCCCATGACGGCCTCATGCATGTCGGCCGCGCTGCTGACGCGAATGACATTGACCACCCGGGCAACGTCAAGAGCAATCGGTGCTGATGACGTGGTGATGAGGTCCACCTCGGCACCCCAGCGAGCCGCCACCTGTGCCAGCGCGTGTCCTTGTCGACCCGACGAGAGGTTGGTGATCACCCGCACCGCATCAATGTTTTCTCGAGTTCCTCCAGCGGTGATGACCACGCGGTGACCCGATAATGGACCTGCCGGTGAACCAATAGCAACGGCCATGACCAACTTGGCAATCGACTCGGGGTCGGGTAAACGTCCCGGTCCGCTGTCGCCGCCCGCCAGCGCACCGTCATCGGGTGGCAAAATCAGGTAGCCACGCGCCCGCAGCCGCGACAAGTTTTCTTGAACCGATGGCTGTTCCCACATCTCCGTGTGCATGGCGGGACAGAGAATGACGGGTGCGCGAGATGCCCATACGGTGGCCGTTAGCAAATCGTCCCCCAAGCCGGCAGCCAATCTCGCAATGACGTGAGCGGTGGCCGGCGCAATCACGATGACATCGGCGTTCTGGCCGAGGTAGGTGTGCGGGATAGGCGTCGTTAGATCATTGAAGATCGTGGTGCGAGCGGGCTCCGAGGCCAATGCCGAAAAAGTGAGTGCCCCGACAAATCGGGTGGCGTCTGGCGTCAGTACGGGGGCAACATGTGCGCCCGCCTGACGAAGGAGACGAAGAAGTTCGACGGACTTGTAGGCGGCAATGCCACCGGCAACGCCCAGTACGACGAAGGGCTGTTCGTTAGAGCGTTTCGGGCTCATTGAACGAGTCGCTCGGGCGCACATCGCTCAAGAGGCCAAACTCATCCGTCGCCAGTTCCGCGGCGAGACGCTCCTGCTCGGCACGCTCTTCTTCCAGCTCTTCAGCCGTCGGACGACGAATAGCCAACTTATCCTCAGCCATTTCCTCGAGGGCCATGGTGAGGGACTTGTTCGAACGCGACACGACTTGGGGAGGCACGATACGACCGCTGCCCTTGCCGAGGCCATTCCAGTAATCGTTGATTTCGCGGGCGCGCTTCGAGGCGGCCGCGACGAGGGTGAACTTAGAGTCACCCGCCGCGACGAGTAGCGGCTCAATCGGCGGGTCAACAAGAGTGGGGCGGTCAGTGCTCACGGGGAGACCTTTCCAGTCGGAGTTCTTCAATAATAGCCGTGATTTGCGTGATCACGTCCTCAAGGTCGTCATTAACCAGTTCCACGGTGGCAATTTCACGGCCAACCGCTAATTCGTGCGATGAACTGGTCAACCGACGATGGACGTGATCGTCGTCATCCCCTCGACCTCGAAGGCGACTTTCCAGCTCCTCGATCGACGGTGGCGCGAGTAAGAAAATGATGGCGTCGGGGTCACCCTCACGAACCTGCTGGGCACCCTGGACCTCGATTTCGAGGAGAACGTCGCAGCCGTCGGGGGCAACTGGCTTCGGAGTTCCGTACAAGTTCCCGTGAAACTCCGCCCACTCCAAGAAGACTTCTCGCGCAATCGCGTCTTCGAATTCCTCTCGCGACACGAAGTGATATTCCTTGCCCGTTTCGATGGAGCGAGGGGCTCGAGTGGTCCACGAACGCGACAGCCACAGCGACGAATCGCGCTCAACGAGCTGCTTCGCCACTGTCCCCTTGCCGACTCCACCGGGGCCGATCAAGACGAAGGTCAAGGCGTCAGCGGGCAAGGGCCTTGAGGAGCTCGCTGCGCTGACGTGCGCCCAGCCCGCGGATTCGACGCGTCGCCGCAATCTGCGCCTGGCGCATGATTCGTGAGGCCTTCACTTCCCCGATGGCGGGGACGGCGGCAATGAGGTCCGAGGCGCGCATTTGGGCCACGCAATCCTCCGTATCGGCGATGACGAACACTTCCGCCAAGGTCAGGTCGCCCGACTTCAAGGCGCGCTTGATGTCGGCGCGGCGGCGTCGATTAGCGACGGCCAGCTGGGACGCAGCTTGACGCTGCTCGGATGACAACTGCGGAGGAGTCGGAGTCACGCGCCAGAGGTTAGCCACTCTCACCGACACCGTTTACAGCAGGGCGGCCACCAAGTCGTCGCGCCATCGTCGGGCCGCATCTGTTACCGCCCGACGTTCAGGACCGGCATCGCTGATGGCCCGGCCCACGTTGACCACGACTGACCCGGTCGGCACGCCCGTAAAGAGGTGTGCGACATCGTCCGAGGTGCCACCTTGTGCACCGACCCCCGGGACGAGAAACGGGGCTCCGAGGCGTGACAGGGGGAATTGCGGCGCGTGACGCGTGGCACCAATGACGGCACCAAAGACGCTCGGCGTGGCGTCATTCAGGCTAGCCAGCTGCTCCAGCAACGCACTATCGACGCGCTGACCATCGACGTCACGAGCAGCTTGGATCGCCTGACCTTCAGGGTTAGAACTCGCGACGACCACGAAAAGTCCACGGTCAAATGATTCGCAGGCGTGACGAAGAGATTCCATTGCGGCGACCCCCAGGTACGGCGACACCGTTAAGGCATCACTCGATAGGGGCGAGCGCGGCGAAAGCCAGGCCTGCGCGTACCCATCATTCGTTGACCCGATATCGCCGCGTTTGGCATCGGCAATCACGATCAAGCCCGCGTTCGACGCTTCCGCAATCACCCGCTCCAAGGCGGCCAGTCCGGCCGATCCAAAGCGTTCAAAAAAAGCAACTTGTGGTTTCACCACACCCGTAACAGCGGATGCCACTTCCACCAGCGTCAACGCGACATACAGCACACCATCAACATTGTCGGGGCGCTCCCAGCGGGCAAGGGTGGCCGTCGACGGGTCAATCCCCACGCACAGCGGACTACGGTCAAGAACCTGCTGGCGCAGACGTTCGCCAAAGTTGCTCATCAGCGGCCCCCTCGATGCGCCAGATTGACAATGCTCGACACCGAGTCGTAACCCTGACGCCTCATCCATCGCTGCAGCCCTCGAGTGAGTCGCCAATAGATGCGGGGGTCGGCGAATCCCGCGGTGCCCACCTGCACGGCCGATGCGCCGGCCATCAACATGGCCACCACGTCGCGTACCGACGACACTCCCCCGACCCCCACAATGGGCACGTCCGGCAGGGCCGCGCGCACGTCGTAGACGCAGCGCAGCGCCACGGGGAAAATCGGAAAGCCACTGACGCCGCCGCCGCCGTTACCCAAGGTGGGTCGGCCAGTTGCAATGTTGACGTCCATGCCCAGCAGCGTGTTGGCGATCACCAGCGCCGAAGCGCCGCCATCAACCGCCGCGGTCGCGATCTCCACGAGATCGGGCGTATTCGGACTGAGCTTGATCCAGCGCGGCACCGACGCCGATGACGTCGCCTCGAGAACCTCCCTCAGGAGCGGCACTGAGTGAGCAAACATGCCTCGGCGGCCCTCGAGATTGGGACACGAGGCATTGACTTCAATCGCGGTGAGCCCGAGTCCCGCAAGCCCATCGACGGCGTGGCCGAATTCGGCGGCACTGCGACCCCACACGCTGGCCACCACGGATGCTCCACTGTCGCGCAGACTGGGCCATTCGCTGTCTCGCCACGCGGCCACTCCGGGACCCGCGAGTCCGACAGAGTTGAGCATCGCGTCTCGCGCGGGAGCGACCCGAGGTGCGAGGTTGCCGGCCCACGAAAATGCCGCCAACGATTTGGTCACTACCGCGCCCAAGGCCGAGAGGTCGCCGTAATCGGCCAGTTCCGTGCCGTAACCGGCGGTGCCGGCAGCCGTCATTATCGGTGACCGCAGATGCACGTCGCCGATATGGGTGGCCAGTCGCGCGCTGCTCATCCGTGCAGTTCCTGCAGCGACGTCACTCGCCATCCGTGTGCGCGCGTTTCCCGAATGCCCGCTATCGCGGCGCGGGCAGCCGCCAAGGTGGTGAGACAGGGCACCGTGTGTCGAGAACTTGCCGCCCTAATGGCCATACCGTCCGCTCGGGCCCCCGAGCCCGACGGGCTATTGACCACCAGGTGAACCGCTCCCGAGGCCAACAAATCGACGGCGGAAATGGCGCCGTCAGCGACCTTTCCTACTTCGACGTCCACGGGAATCCCGGCGCCGCGCAGGGCAACGGACGTTCCCGCCGTTGCCGCCAAAGTGAATCCCAGTTCCACAAAATCGCGCGCCACCTCGATGCCCGCCTCTTTATCGCGATCGCGCAACGAAAAGAACACGCAGCCGGAGTCGGGCAGGCGCGACCCCGCGGCGAGTTGCGCCTTGGCAAAGGCGATACCGAAGTTCTCGCCGATTCCCATCACTTCGCCCGTCGAACGCATTTCAGGTCCCAGCACCGGGTCCACGTCAGCAAACCGGCTAAACGGCAAAACCGCCTCTTTGACGGACACGTAGGTCGGCACCGGCGTCTCAATACCGAGTAAGCCCTCGTTGCGCATAGACGCCAAGGTCTCACCCACCATTACTCGCGCAGCGATAGCCGCCACGGGCACGCCCGTGGCCTTCGCGACGAAGGGGACGGTGCGACTCGCACGAGGATTGGCCTCGAGAATGAAAAACTCCGCTCCGCGCACCGCCACTTGAACGTTGATGAGGCCCACGACCTGCAGGCGATGCGCTATCGCGCCGACGGCCACTTTGATCTCGTCAACCACCGACGATGACAACGTGACAGGGGGCAAGGCACACGCCGAGTCGCCCGAGTGCACACCGGCCTCTTCGACGTGTTCCATCACTCCCGCGATGTAAAGGTCACCGCGATGATCGCGCACTGCGTCGACATCTACTTCAATGGCATCTTCGAGGAATCGATCAATCAGCACCGGTCGTTCGTCGGACAGCCCGCCATCACGCTCCAATGAGACCGCGAGACGACTCATGGCGTCGCGCAAGGCGTCGTCGTCATACACGATCTCCATCGCACGACCGCCGAGGACGTAACTCGGACGAACCAACACGGGGTAACCAATGTCGTGAGCCGTCGCCACCGCGTCGTCGATCGTTGACACCGCAGCGCCAGGAGGTTGGCGCAGGCCGAGTTCCGTGCAGATAAGAGACCACTCCCGGCGGTCTTCGGCGGCGTCGATGGACGACACCGGAGTGCCCAAAATCAGCGAGGCATCAAGGGAGTGTGCCAATTTGAGGGGCGTCTGACCGCCGAGAGACACGATGACGCCGGCAACTCCCCCGGCACCCCCCGCTTGCTCCGTGGCCACGATATTCGCGACGTCGCGAGGTGTCAGTGGTTCGAAGTACAGACGGTCGCTGGTCGTATAGTCCGTCGACACCGTTTCGGGATTGCAGTTCACCATGACCGTTTCGTAGCCCCGCGCTCGCAAGGCGAGCGAGGCGTGTACGCAGCAGTAGTCAAACTCAATGCCCTGGCCAATGCGATTCGGGCCCGAGCCCAAAATGATCACGCGAGGCTTACTTCCGGGTCGAACTTCTGAGTCATCATCGATGGTGGAGTAGTGATACGGGGTCGCGGCATCGAATTCCGCCGCGCAGGTGTCCACAGTTTTGTAGACGACACGTACTCCCGCGTCGTTGCGAAGAGAAGTGATCCGCGACGCGTCCTCACCCGTCAGATGAGCTACCTGGTCGTCGGTGAAGCCGGCTCGTGCCACTTCTCGCCATTGCCCGGGGGTTAACGACGTGGCGTCCTGCCCGCGCAGGCTCTCGCCCACTCGGACCAGGTTGGCCATTTGGCGAGTGAACCAGGGGTCGATGCCCGTGACCGCGGTGATCTCCTCGGCCGAGATCCCCGCCCGCAGGAGTTCGTGGATTTGGAAGAGGCGCTCGGGGCGGCCCGACGCAATCTGTGCGAGTAGATAGCTCTTTCCCGCGGGGTCATCGGCCACACCTTCGTACTCGTGTGGCCCCGAGAACCCACTTCGACCTTGCTCCAAACTGCGAAGCGCCTTTTGCAAGCTTTCAGAGAAGTTTCGGCCGATAGCCATCACTTCACCGACCGACTGCATGCGAGTACCCAGAATCCCGGTGGAGCCGGGGAGCTTCTCAAACGCCCATCGTGGAATCTTGGTGACGACGTAGTCGATGACCGGCTCGAAACTGGCTGGCGTCGCCCCCGTGATGTCGTTTGAGATTTCATCCAAGGTGTACCCGACGGCCAGGCGTGCGGCAATCTTCGCGATAGGAAAACCCGTGGCCTTGGACGCCAATGCCGAACTTCGTGACACGCGAGGATTCATCTCAATGACGAGTCGTTCACCCGTCTCAGGGTGAACGGCGAACTGGACATTCGACCCGCCGGTTTCGACGCCCACTCGGCGAAGAACGGCAAAGGCGTCATCTCGCATCTCTTGATATTCGACATCCGACAAGGTCTGTGCGGGCGCCACCGTGATGGAGTCACCCGTATGCACGCCCATCGCATCCAGATTCTCAATGGAGCACACGATCACGCAATTATCTGCACGGTCGCGCATGACTTCGAGCTCGTATTCCTTCCAACCGGCGATGGATCGTTCCACGAGAATTTCGCGCACGGGGGACGCTTCGATACCTTCGGCAGCCAAGATCACGAGTGCGGCTTCGTCGGCGGCGATACCCGTACCCGCGCCACCGAGGATGTAGCTCGGACGAACGATGATGGGATAGCCAATCTCTCGAGCAATGACGAGAGCCTCCGGCACGTCGTGCGCGAAACCCGACGCCGGAACTGCGAGGCCAATGTCTGCCATGGCCGCCTTGAATTTCTCGCGATCCTCGGCGGTTTCAATCGCCTCGGCCGAGGCGCCAATGACCTCGACGCCACATTCAGCGATGACACCACGCTTCACCAATTCCATGGTGACGTTGAGGGCCGTTTGACCGCCCAAGGTGGGCAGCAGGGCATCGGGGCGCTCTTTTCGAATGATGTCAGCCACGACATCGGGGTGCAGCGGTTCGATGTAGGTCACATCGGCGGTGGACGGGTCCGTCATAATCGTGGCGGGGTTGGAGTTCACCAGAATCACTCGATAGCCCTCTTCGCGAAGGACATGACAGGCCTGAGTGCCCGAATAGTCGAACTCGCAGGCCTGGCCAATGACAATGGGTCCTGAACCAATCACCATGATGGTGTGCAAATCGCTTCGACGAGGCATCAGACCACTTTTCCATTCATCAACGCTTCGAAGCGATCGAAGAGGTAGCGCGCATCGTGGGGACCAGGGCCCGCCTCGGGGTGATATTGAACCGAGAAGCAGAGCTTCTCGGGAACCGCAATCCCCTCAATCACGTTGTCATTGAGGTTCACGTGCGTCACCCATTCGGCGGGAATGGAGTCGGCACGCACCGCGTAGTTGTGATTTTGCGCCGTAATCTCAATCGCGCCCGTTCGCGCATCACGCACGGGGTGATTGGAGCCGTGGTGGCCGAATCGCAACTTTTCGGTCGCCCCACCGAGCGCCATTGCCAGCAACTGATGGCCGAGGCAGATGCCAAAAATGGGCACCGTGCCGAGGAGGTCCGACACCACTGCCGCCAGTTGTGGCAGTGCCGCGGGGTCGCCGGGGCCGTTTGACAAAAAGACACCGTCGGGCCGCAGCTCTCGCACGGCCGCCGCGGAGGTCTGGGCAGGTACGACGGTGACGCGAAATCGAGAACCGAGTTGGGCGACCATGGTGGTCTTAATGCCATAATCAAAGGCGACGACGTGCCGCGACCCGCTGCCACGTTCGTACGCAGCACGACAGGTGACGAGGTCCACAAAGTTGTGATTGTCCGTGCCCGACGCCGATGCGGCGGCGGCCGATAACTCCGCGGGTGACGCTGCCCCGAACGCTCCGGGAAGTGCGCCGTGAGCGCGCAGGTGGCGGGTGAGTCGTCTGGTATCGACGCCCGACATCGCCATCACACGATGTTGGCGCAAGAAGCCTTCCAGCGGGCCCACTGAGCGCCAGTTAGATGGCACGTCCACAAAGTCACGCGCAATTACTCCCGCACACCACGGCTGGGTGGACTCGTCGTCCAGTGGTGTTACGCCGTAATTGCCGAGGTGCGGATAAGTGAACGTGATGATCTGCCCCGCGTAGCTGGGGTCAGTGATTACTTCCTGATAACCCGACATCGCGGTGTTGAACACAAACTCACCAGTCACGATGCCGCTCGCAGGAATGAAGCCTCGCACCACGCCCTCAAACACGGTGCCATCGGCCAAGACAATTGCGCCATCAGTGGTCATCGAAATTCTCCATTTAGCCATACCGGCTCACCCACGATGGTTCCTCGGACGTAGCCCGTGAGCACCCTGTCGTGAAAAGGCGTGTTGAGTGCGCGACTTTGCAGAGTTCGTCTATCCACGGTCCACGAGGTCGTGGGGTCAAAAATCACTAACGAGGCGTCTTCGCCGGCGGCAACCTCTCCCCCGTGGGCGACACGTCGAACGCCGAGCTCTCCGGCTCGCAACTGCGCGACTCGCGCCGGTCCGCGGCTGAGAACATTGAAGAACATCTGCGGGTCACCATTGACGGCTTCCCAGGTCAGAGCGGCTGCGGTTTCCAGTCCCAGCATTCCGGGGGGTGCGTCATCAAAAGTTCCATCCTTGGACTCCGGTGTATGGGGAGCGTGATCGGTAGCCACCGCATCGATGTCTCCGCGCGCCACTGCCGCCCGTAGACCCTGGACGTCCGCGGTGGATCGTAGGGGCGGATGGACCTTAAAAACCGGGTCAAAGCTCGCACACTGATCTTCGCTCAAGGTGAAGTGATGGGGTGCCACCTCGCAGGTGACGTCGAGGCCTTCCGCCTTAGCGGCGATCACCAATTCCACCGAACGACGAGTCGACAGGTGCAAGAAGTGCAGGCGTCCTCCGGAAGCCCGCACGAGCTCGATGTCGCGCATCACCATGATTTCCTCTGCGAGCGCCGAGCGTCCCGCGAGTCCGAGTCGCGCGGCCAGTGGGCCGTCGTTCATGACACCCGAACCGGCGAGGTCATCCATCTCGCAATGTTGAGCGAGTCGAACGCCGAGGGCCGACGAATAGCGCAGCGCGCGACGCATGACACCCCCATGCTGAACGCCATTTCCATCGTCGGTGAACAGTCGAACGCCGAGCGCCGCCATCTCGGCCATGGGGGCCAAGTTCTTGCCCTCGCGCCCCATGGTGATGGCACCGGCGACGGCCACGTCGATCACCGCGTGACGCGCGCGTTCGTAGACGTACCCGACTACCGCGGCCGAATCGATGGTGGGGGTCGTGTTGGGCATGGCCACTACCGCGCCGTAGCCACCCACCGCACCCGCTCGTGCTCCGGATTCAATCGTCTCGGCGGCCTCGTTGCCGGGCTCGCGTAAATGGGCGTGCAGATCGACGAAGGCGGGTCCCACCACACATCCCAACGCATCGATTTCAGTCGCTGATGCGCCTTCGATGTTCGTGCCCACCTCGATGATTCGTCCATCACGTACGAGGACATCGGCGCGCTCACTGGACGTCGAATGCACCACTGTGCCGCCGCGAATAATAAAAGTGCTCATCACAGGTCTCCCTCTCCGCCGGCCACCGTGAGATACAACACCGCCATGCGTACGGGGACGCCATTGGCGACTTGGCGCTCGATGACCGCGTGCGAGCCATCAGCCACGCTGCTATCCACTTCGACCCCACGATTCATGGGGCCGGGGTGCATCACCAACGCATGTGGCGGTAACAGCCGTTCGCGTTCGGCTGTTAAGCCATACAGCGACGTGAACTCCCGAAGCGAGGGAACAAATGCCCCGCTGCCACGCTCCACCTGCAAGCGCAGGAGGCCGACAACGTCCGCTTTCGCGAGTGCGTCGTCAAAGTCGGTGGCGACATCCACTCCCCACGACGCCACGTCGGTGGGCAAGAGCGTGGGTGGCGCGCACACGGTGACGGTGGCGCCCAGAGCCTGATATGCGGAAATGTCACTTCTGGCAACTCGGCTGTGTCGAATGTCGCCAACGATGAGAATGCGCAGTCCGTGAAATATCTCTGATCCCGTTTCACTTCCTCGAGATCCCGCTCGTTCAGCCAGAACCTGGCGAATGGTGAAGGCGTCGAGAAGACCTTGCGTCGGGTGCTGGTGCTGGCCGTCACCGGCATTAATCACACGGACAGTGGGCACGACGCGGCTCACTTGCCACGGTGCACCAGATGCCATATGCCGCATGACCACGGCATCGATACCGAGGGCGGTAATCGTCGAGATGGTGTCACGAAGGCTTTCACCCTTCTTGACCGACGACGACGCCACCGCGAGCGACAACACGTCAGCCGAGAGTCGTTTCGCCGCCGTTTCGAAACTCAACCGGGTGCGGGTGGACTCCTCATAAAAAAGTGACGCCACCACTCGACCCTTTAGCGTCGGCACCTTTTTAATACTTCGCTGATTCACTTCTACGAATGATTCGGCAACATCAAGAACTTCGACGATGGCCTCTCGAGACACGTCGGCCAAGCTGATGAGATCTCCCCCGCGAATTGACGTTCTCATTTCGCCACCAACTCCCCGATCCACACTCCCTCGATGTGGGCATCAACCGCCTCATGGCGTGCGGTGGGAAGATTCTTTCCGACGTAGTCGGGGCGAATGGGCAACTCTCGGTGTCCACGGTCGATCATGACGGCCAATTCAATGGCCCGAGCCCGTCCCCAGTCAGAGAGCGCATTGAGCGCCGCCCGAACGGTTCGGCCGGTGTAGAGCACGTCGTCGACGATGATGACCACCCGATCCGTGAGATCAACGGCAATCGTGGTCGAAGCCGGTTCAACAACGGGGTGAAGGCCGACATCGTCGCGATAGAAGGCCACGTCAAGATATCCATGCAACACGTCGCTCGCGGCAATGGCACTCAACTCACGGTGCAATAACTCGCAAAAGGGCACTCCCCCGGTTTGCAAGCCCACCAGCACGAGGTCGTCGACGGATTCGTGTCGTTCGATAATTTCGTGGGCCATACGCCGCACGGCCCGCTGGACATCATCCGCGGACAAGAGTTGAGTTCGTGGGACAAAGACAGTCCCCCGCGGGCGCACGTGTCGCCGTTCGCGCTCAGCCATGTTTCCCCTCCAGCCGTTCGAACCTCACAGGATTCGCTTCACGACTGCCAAAAGACTACAACCCCGTCGCCTCGGCGAATGGCCAAGGCGACGGGGTTGTAGGCAGACGTTGGTTACTTGTTGATTAGCGACGTGACAGCAGCCGTGATGACCGATCCCAGGGCGACCCACACCCAGAAGAAACGAACAAAACGCGCCTGCGACCACTTCAGCCCTTCACTGCTCACCAGTCCCTTAGACGCGCGAATAGCCAAACCGAAACCCAGGAAGGCCAAGACGATGAGGTGGAGCAAGCTGGATCCGTTGAGGAGAATTTCCGCCGAACCGTACGCGGTGTACGTAAATTCGTGAACGTTTTGACTCAAGAGGTGATACGGCATGTGTTCGTCAATGGAACGCAACTGAATCACGGTCAGCGCCGACGCGACGATGGCCAAGAGACCGGCTACCGCGGCAATCAAACTGAAACTGCCGGCACCTTTCTGCTGTGCGCGTAGGTGCTTCTCACCGAACCAGACCACCGCCGCACTCGCCACGATGACGGCGGTGATGGTCCAGTTGAAGCCCGCCGAGAGAACCTTTTCGTGGACCGGCTGACCATAATTCGCGGCGTTGGTGTCGCCCTGCAGGTAAGTCATCCAACCGTTACCCGTATTGGTGCCTCGCAGGTAGAGGTAGGTGAAGATAAACGACGCCAGCATGATGACGTCACCCACAATGAAGAGCCAGATCCCCAGGCGCTGACGGCCCTCGACTACCTCAGGTGCCTCGTGGTGGCCATGGCTGGCCTCATGCTCAATGGTGTCGGAGCTCATGCGCGTGCCCCCTCCTTCTCGCCGTAGGTGTACGGGTCAGATTCAATAACGGGAAGTACTTCGAAATTCTCCAATGGCACTGGTGTCGGCACCAGCCACTCCAACGTCTTGGAATGCCAAGGGTTCGGGCCCGACGGTTCCCCGCTGCGCCACGACAGGATGATGTTCGCCAGGGACACCAGCATTCCCGCCATGATCGTGTAGGCGCCGATAGTGGAAATCACGTTCGTGTGCTCAAAGATGGCTTGATATGAAGCGTAACGACGAGGCATACCACGAAGGCCGGACACAAACATGGCCAAGAAGGTCACCTGAACACCGATGAAGGCGAGCCAGAAGCTAATGCGACCCATCTTTTCATCGAGAAAGCGACCTGAAATCTTGGGGAACCAGAAGTACACGGCCCCAATGGCTCCGAAGAGCACCGAACCCACAAAGACGTAGTGGAAGTGCGCCACCACGAACATGGTTCCGTGCATGGTGTTATCCACCGGAATATCCGACAGGTAAATCCCGGTTACTCCACCGATGATGAAGTTCGCGATGAATCCCATCAACCAAATCATCGGGGTCTTCATCCACAGATTTCCCCGCCAGATCGTTCCCACCGCTACCAAGAAAATGATGCCGGTAGGAATCGAAATGAGTTCTGTCGTCAACATGAACGGGCCACCGAGCTGGGGCGCCCAACCCGTCGTGAACATGTGGTGAGCCCACACCAAGATGGACAGGCCAGCGATTCCCGCCATTCCGCCGATGGCCGTTTTGTAGCTGAACAGAGGCTTGCGCGAGAACACCGTGGCAATTTCGAGCAAGGCTCCTACCGCCGGAATCAAGATCACGTACACCTCGGGGTGGCCCATGAGCCAGAACATGTTCTCCCACAGCCATCCCGTACCGCCGCTGTCGGCGCTAAAGAATGAGGTTCCCGCCGAACGGTCCAGGATGGTCATCGTCATCGCGGTGGCGAAGAAGGGCATCGCATAGAGACCCAGAGCGCCACCAATCAACGACGCCCACGTGAATATCGGGAGGCGGTCGAGCGACATGCCGGTGGTGCGCATCGTCATGATGGTGCACACGGTGTTAACGCCCGCCACGGTGGTCGAAATGACGAAGGTGATGATGGCAATGGCAAAAGTATTCATGCCAATGCCCGTTTGGATGGAAATGGGTGCGTAAGTCGTCCACCCGTCCTGAATGCCACCGATAAACAACGTGGTAAGAAGCGGCACCGCCGCCGCCACGACGGTCCACAGCGACAAAGCATTAAGGCGCGGAAAGGCCATGTCGCGAGCTCCACACTGGATGGGCATGACGAAGTTGCCCCACGGGCCGGCAACGGCGATGATCAAAGAAATGATCATCAGCATGCCGTGCAGGGACAGGAACGAGTTGTACACCTGCTGATTCACGAAGTGGGATCCCGGAGAAATGAGATCGGTTCGAATCAGCATGGCCAAAATGCCACCGGCGCCGAGGAGAACCATCGCCAAGACAAGGTACTGAACACCCACCACCTTGTGATCCGTGCAGTACTTCCAGTAACGCTTCTTACCTTGATCCTTGCCCGCCAGGTACATCTCGTCCGCATGGGTTTGATCCCAGCCCAAGAACCACTTGAACGGACCGGCCAGAGCGCCAATTCCGAACCAGAATCCGATAACCCAACCCACGGCGGAAATCACGGTGCACTGGTCGGCGAAGGCGGAACCTTGATTATCGAAGAAGTGATGGGGCAAGAAGTAGCCCAGCAGCGCACCGATGATTCCGAAAATGATGCCGGTTCCAAAATTCAAACGGCGCAGGAAACCTCCACCGTTCGTGGCCGGAGAATGGGATTTTTGTAGATCGATAGTTGCAGTCATCGCTCCCCCTTAGTTCTTCACTGACGTAGTAATCGCGGCCGGCGACGCCGGTTGTTCCTTGAGCCACGTGAGGAACTCTTTGTCAGAGACGACGTGGGCCTTCGTGATCATGGCTGAGTGGTTCAAGCCACACAGTTCGACACAGCGAATGTCATACCAACCGGGCTTGTTCGGAACAACCGACAAGGTGGTCACCGTGCCGGGGTTGGCATCGACCTTGACACCGAGAGACGGCACCCAAAATCCGTGGGTCACGTCAACTGAAGTGACGTTGAAATTTGCTTGATTGTTCACGGGAATCACGAGGATGTTGCTCTCCACATTGTGGTGAAGCAGGGTCTCAGCGATGGGGTACTGAAAGCTCCACATCCACTGCTGCCCCGTGACATTCACGGTCATGGGGTTCGGGCCAGAGACATTGTCGTCACTCGCGAGTGCCGCCAAGCCCCAGATGAGCAAGAAGGTTGTCAGTAGCGCACTCACGCCGATCCACGCGGAGACAGCTTTGACGTTATTGCGCAACGGCTCGGCATCGGGAGGAACACCCTCGCCCTTGTAGCGCCACTTCGCGAGAGCGTAAATCTGAACTGCGTAAATTCCGGCGGCGACGGGGGCAGCGGCGACCGAGAAAACGATCACGGTCAATATGGCCATGTGCATTTGGTGGCTCGCCGACTTCTCCATCAACCACGGAGTTCCCTTGATGGAAATCCAGATGCCGATTGCCGTCAGGACCGCCCAGATCACCAAAAATGGCTTGAGGGAAAATTTGTTCGAATTGTTCTTGGTCATATTCATCGCCTACTTCACCGTCAAGGTTCCGGACATGTATCCGAACGTACTCATGGCTTCACCGAAGTTTCCCGTCTTTACACCACAGGGGTACTCGCAATTCCACTGATAGACCCCAGGTCCCTTCACCTTGAAGGAGAACGTGACGGTGGTGTGCTGGATCGGATATGTCCCGCCGATGGAATTGGGAGTCGTCTGCGGGCCGTAGAAGGCGCCGTCCTTGTCTCCGAACACCGCCGGAAGCGGCACCGACACCAATAGCCCCGGTGCGTTACCCGTCGAGCGCAGAGTGAAGGTGTGACCCACGGAGTTGTAGGGCCACTGGTCTGACGTCAGCGTGGTCTTCACGCCATTGTCGGCCAGGCTTTGCTTCGCAGTGCTGCTGCACGAGAATGTCGTGAGGTCGCAACCGGGGTAACCCCAGGTCGTAAATGTCGCCTTGCCACTCAGAGTACCGCGGACTTGACCAAAGAACGAATTGTTCAAGGAGCCGCCCGAGTCGTATTGATCAACGGTGATGGTCACCACGGAATTTGCGGGAACAACCAGGTTGTCATGGTTGTAGCTCACCCAGTCGGGGTGTGCACCACCATTTGCCCCGTGGGGTTGACCGGTAAAGAGAGAGTCAGGGTACGTCGATAACGACAACGCCACGTGCTTGACCTCAACCTGCGTGCCGTTCACCATTTCGGGAACGGACGTAACCGTTCCCGAGTATGCATTTTGGTGAGGCTGCAGGTGGGCCAATGCCACGGCGACGCCGCCAATCACTCCCGCACCCAGAATCGTTGCGAGAAGTGACGTCAACAGTGCGCGTCCGTATTTCATTCAAATCCCCCTGTGGGCGCACCGCCTGTGGTGCGTAATCCCACCGTACTCCTCATTCGTTCGTGAAAATTGAAATTTCGCACTAAAAGTCTCTACTTAACTTTTTTTAGGATGGTTACTCCCCAGTATCTCTGGCTAACCTGCCTCGCATGAGCCTCCCTCGAGCTGAGCGCCTCCGCATCCACCTCGGCTTACTCCTCGCAACAGCGATTTGCATGCCCGCATTCTTCTTTGAATTATGGCGAGCTCTCGGCGGCAATTCGTTGTCATGGGCCTACGTCTTCGAGTGGCCGGCATTACAGGGCTACGCCGTCTATATGTGGCGCAAACTCCTAAGAGGTGACAATGAGTTGACCACCTCCACCAACGTCCTCGACGACAAGACACAACGGGAACTAGACGAATGGAACGCCTATCTCGCCAAGGTTCACGGCCGAGAGCCGCTAGACGTTCCGAACTCGCCGATCGAGGGCCACGAGTAACGAACCGTCGCGATCAATGAGACGTCGGAAAATCACGACCACGAGGGGCACGCCCCAGAAGTCGCCGCAAATCCACAAAATCGCGGCGGCCAATTGCTGGCTGGAAAACGACATCCTCATCGGCCCCATGGCATCGCTCATCTGATACCAGGCCGTTTTCGTGAAAATCGACATGGACATCGCCAGGATGAGCATCTCGCCCATGGTGAAGACCACGGCCAGAAGTTGGCGGCTCAGACGAGTGGGCACCGGGTAACCCGGAGCGGAGATCAGGCCACCAAAGAACCACCAACCCGAGAGCAAGAAGGTGGGCTCCACTATCCAGTTCATGACCGCCGGGTGGCTCATGGCGTCGTTAAAGACGGCAGGGAGGTGACTTGCCACCATGACCGCGTTCAGTATGACCGTTGAGGCCAGGAGCGACCTATCCCCACGCCATGCCCAGCGACTCCACGCGCGACGAAGCGGCCGACGAATCACCTCCGGCATCACCATTTCCAGTTGACAGCCAACACCTGACCACACAAAGGCCATGGGGACGAGAAACATCACGACCACGTGGGCGACCATGTGTATGGGGAGAGATGACATCGCGCGTACGTCAACGGGTGCGCTGGAGGTCGCGGCCAAGACGAGCGAAGCCACTACCGCGACGAGTACGGGTAGTCGGTGGTGGGGGCGCCACGTTCCCTCGCGACGTCGACGCAGCGCTCCCGCCAACACCGTGACCGCGAAGACCGCCCCGACGATGAAAAGTGGCGTCATCGCTGCGCGAGCCGAACCGCTCCCGCCAACACCGTGACCGCGGATTCTTGACCAGACCACCCACTGGGAGGATCATCCGGCACGATCACCGCGACGCGCCCTTGGGCATCAATAACGTCAACCTGATCGGTGTGAACGCTCATTTTATCGGTGGGCTTCATGTCCACTTCAATCCCGTACGCCGACCACGCTGTTTCGAGTTGTGCTCGCGTTCCCGTGAGGAACTGGAACCGACTGCCCAGTTCCGTCAACCCGTAGCGATGTATGAATGCTCGGTCGTCGGCAATCGAATGGTGGAAGCGGTTGGCAGCAATCGCGACATATGTAACCGACGTCGGACTCCCCAAACGCTTGTCGAGCGACACCAGCTGGCGGCCGAGGGCCGCACAATCCGTCCAGCACCGGGGATCGAGAAAGGTCACCACCGTCACGTGACCGTGCCGGACGATGGCACGAGTCTGACCAAATTGATTCACCAGAGCGACCGGTAACTCGGGTGCAGCAATCCGGGGGCTCAGAATGGACACGCTGGCGTTCAACGCCTCGTACTGCGTTGTTTCAACCGGTGAGAAGAGGCTGGCTGAGGCCACCGGAACTCCACCCACCAATGTCATCGCCACGCCAAAGGCCGCCACCGACGCCCCGACGTGACTCCAGCGTGCGGACAACGAGAGTCGCTCGAGTGGCTTCCATGATGCTCCCGCGAGAATGAGAGCCGCGAAAGGCAACATGGAATTCGGGTCGGTGCCCACTCCCCCGAAAATCCCGAGGTCTTGGATAGTGATCCAAATCGTCACTGCTCCGATACTGGCGCTGATAAACGGCCAACGCGCTGTTGACTTGCGGTATCGCCACAAGCCGATGGCGGTGGCAAGCATCCACAGCACGATGACGGCGTTGACGATCGCACCACCGTGGTAGCCCATTCGTCCAACGGCCCGCACCAGCGATCGCAGGAATCCCGGCTGAGCGGCACCCGTCATGTCATTGCTCATGGCCCACAGCGCATTCGACGAACCGGAGGCCCAAAAGTCATTCTGCGGGAGAATTTGCCACAGCGAACCTACGGCCAAGGTGACGGCGCCGACGCGAGTGGACCACAACGACAGGTGCCGAGCACATCGCTCGGGGGGACGCGCAAGAAAAAAGCCCGCCACCATGTAAAAGAACACGGCGCCGGGCCAGCCAAAGAGGAACGACGAGTGAGCGCCGAGCATCCCGCCAAACCCGTTGCCGCCCGCCCACACCAGAGATCCCCAGAACACACTGAGGGCGCCACCGACGCGCGAGGCTGTTCCGCGCGACGACCACAGCAAGAGTCCGATACCTATCTGCATCCACACGGTGGCGGGAGCAAATGCCAGCGGATGTTCATTCCAGAGTCGAACCGCGGTCGCGATAATCGACTTCACGACCGACGGGTTGCCATCGGCGGCGGGGGCAAAAACTTGGTTGGCCAAGCCCAGCGGCATTCCCGCCTGCAACTGCAAAATGCCATCGAAAATCCACAGCGCACCAAAAGAAAATCGCAGCCAGGTGCGACCAGACATCTCGGCAATGGGAAAGGGGCGACGTTGGCGCCACCATGACGTGGCGAAAGTCGCCACGACCGCCACTATCAGCACCCACAACAGACCCACCGCGAGGTAATGGTGGAATTGGCTCACGACGAACGGACTACCGTTTGCCGCCGAACCGCCCATTCCACCCATGAGGCAAATCCTAGCCTTCGAGTTCCTTCACGCAGGCGGACAGAACGCCGTTGATAAAGCTCGGGCTCTCATCGGAGCAGAAGGTTTTGGCCAACTCCACCGCCTCGTTCATGACAACAGCTTTTGGTGGATGCTCATCCATTTGCAGTTCTGACAGCGCCAGAACCAAGATGAGTCGATCAAGAACGGCGAGGCGATCGATGGGCCACGCCGTGGAATGTTTGTCGATGAGTTCCTCGCTGTGGGCGGTGAATGTCGTCACGGCATCGAGCAATACTTGCGTGTATTCATCAATGGGGATTGCTTGGTCGGTCACCACGACATCAACCGAACGTTCTTTGCGGTCCGCTTCGTAGAGGAGCTCTAGTGCCCGCTCTCGAGACTGAGAACGCGGGACTTCAATCCAGTCGCTGCTCACGCGCGGGTCATGTATTCACCGGAACGGGTATCCACCTTGATGGCCTCACCGGGGCCGACGAAGAGGGGAACCTGCACCACGAAACCAGTTTCCAACGTCGCGGGCTTACGAGCACCCGATACGCGGTCGCCTTGGATACCGGGCTCGGTGTCGCTGATGACGAGCTCCACGGAGGCCGGCAGTTCCACACCAATGATTTCATCATTGTGAGTGATCAGCATGGCCGTACCGGTTTCCTTCAAGAAATTGGCGGCGTTGCCCAGCTGGGCGGGCGTGACGGGTACCTGGTCGTAGGTGTCTTGGTCCATGAAGATGTAGTCAGATCCGTCGCGGTAGAGGTACTGCATGTCGCGCTTATCAATGATGGCCTGCTCGAGGCGCTCGTCGGCACGGTAGGTGCGCTCGATAACGGCGCCGGTTCGAGCATTGCGAAGCTTGGTGCGCACGAACGCGCCACCTTTACCGGGCTTCACGTGTTGGAACTCCACGATGGTAAATAGACCACCTTCGGTGGCAATGGTGATGCCGTTCTTTATGTCGTTACTAGAAATGGCGGGCACGGGGGTCTCCTTGGCTTGACGGCCGAGCGGGTCAATTCTACCGGCTGAACTACTCGGTGATGGTGATTCGATCTTTCAACCACGTCGCCGCGAGCCGATACGAGCCGGTTCCAAATCCCGCAATGGTGCCATTCACGACGGCCGCGAGCGTTGACGTGTGTCGAAAGGTCTCCCGAGCGAGGGGATTCGAGACGTGAACTTCGACTTTCGGACCCGTCATCTGCGCGAGGGCGTCACGAAGAGACCACGAATAGTGCGTCAGAGCCCCGGCGTTGATGATGGTGCCATCGACGAAGCGATGAGACAAGATCGCATCAATGAGCTCGCTCTCGCTATTCGATCTCACGTGGAGGATGTCCGCGGACGGCAGAACTGAACGCACTTCATTGACACAGTCGTCGAGGTTAGCGAAGCCGTAAATCTCGGGTTGACGCTCCCCCAACATCGACAAATTGGGTCCCGAAATAATCATGATCTTCATCGCGACTCCTCCATCAGGGTCTCCAGACATCCTCGCACGAGCGTCTCATTGATATCCGCAACCACCTCACATCCATTCGAGCCGGTTAAGACAAACGTCAGTCCCCCATGGGCCTTTTTGTCTCGATACATAAAGCTCATCGTCTCGTTCAAATCGAGGTGACGGGGCACCGTGACGGGGAGATTGAGGTGGCGAAGGAATTCTCGAGTTTCCTCCACTCGGGAACTGTCGCAACGGCCGAGTCTGGCCGCCAACATGTCGGCAAAGACCAAGCCCATCGATACTGCCTCCCCGTGGCGCGGCGCGTCGACGCCCTCAAAGAACTGCGCTTCGATGGCGTGCGCCAAAGTGTGGCCGTAGTTGAGGAGCGCGCGCGTTGACCCTTCGCGTTCGTCGGCCGCCACAATCTGCGCCTTCAGCGCGATGGCGTGTTCGAGCCGTTCTTCAAACGCGGCGGCGAGATAACCCGCGGTGGGTCGCTGTGAGATGAGCCAGCACTTCACCATTTCGGCCTCACCGGCCAGCGCATCGCGGGCCGGCAAGGTGCTCAATGTGTCGAGGTCGCACAGGACACCGGCGGGTTGAGTGAATGTCCCGAGCAAATTTTTCCCCGCCGCGATGTTCACGCCGGTCTTTCCACCAATGGCGGCATCAGACATGCCCGCCACCGTGGTCGGAACATTGATGACGGGCATTCCCCGTTGATACAGGGCCGCCACCACTCCGACGAAGTCAGTGGTCGCCCCCCCGCCCACGGCGATGAGAACGTCTTGGCGTGTCACGCCTCGCCGTGACAAATCGTTCGCCACCTGCTCAACATGTGCGAGCGACTTGCTGGACTCGCCACCCGCAATCGGTATCACAAGCCCCTCAATATCGCACCACGGCTGAGACGCAATTGCCTCGTCGACGAGAACCACCACCTGTCGCGCTCGTGGGGCTCGTTCGGCAATCAGCGCCGGAATCTCACGGCGAACCCCGCGCCCCACCACGACGTCGTAGGGCTGCGTCGGCACGGCAACGGGAATTTTCACAAGGACCAGCCTGACATGGCCGCGACCGCTGAATCAACTACGTCCGCAAGGTTTCCGGCCGCATCAAGACGAGCCGTCGAAATTTCTTTGTAGAGCACCTCGCGAGAGTGGCGCAACATTGCCAGCGATGCACGTGGATCGGACGCGAGGAGGGGACGATGAGACCCCGTCACCCGCGGAATGATGATGTCATCGGCACAATCCAGCCACAGAACTTTCCCATGCTGACGCAGGGCCTGCTGGTTGTCGACGCGCTCCACGACACCACCGCCCGTCGCCACAATTGCTGACTCGGTGAGGACGTCGAGGAGACAACGTGCCTCAAGGTCGCGGAATGCCTCGAGGCCACGCACCTCAATCACACTCGCCGCCGTCTCTTCACCCGCCTGCTGGGCAATGACGACATCCAGATCGAGAAACGTGAGGTTCAGAACACTTGCCAGGGCGTGACCCACGGTACTTTTACCTACGCCCGGAAGTCCCACCAGGATGGCGTGAGCCATTGCTATTCCGGTCGAGCTGCGCTCGAGGTGTCACCCAAGTGCTCTTGAGCGTTTCGGGCATTGCGGACGAACTCCGCCACGGAGTCTCCGCCAAACTTTCGTTGCGCTTCTGCGGCGAGCACGAGAGCCACCATGGACTCGGTAATGACCGCCATCGCGGGCACCGCCGTGACGTCGGTCCGTTCCCGGAAGGACACTGCGCTATCGCCAGTTGCGAGGTCGACCGTCTCTAGTACTGGACGGTTGAGTGTCGCCAACGGCTTCATCGCGACGCGTAGTGACAACACCGACCCCGAGGTCATGCCGCCCTCAATGCCGCCGGCGTGATCGCTTCGCCGGATAAAGCCTCCAGTGTCCGTAGCGCTGTCATCGCGCGCAATCGCGTCGTGGGCCTGAGATCCACGCTGGGTGGCCTGCGTCCATCCATCGCCAATTTCGATCGCCTTGACCGCGGGGATACTCATCAAGGCTTGCGCCAGGAGTCCATCGATTTTTCTATCCCAGTGCACGTGGCTGCCGAGGCCGACCGGCACACCAAATGCCAGCACCTCCGCCACCCCACCGAGCGAGTCTCCTTCTTTCGCCGCGGCGGCAATCTCCGCGCGCATCAATTCGGCAGCCGATTCATCGATGCAACGAACGTCGCTCGCGTCGACCACCTCTCGATCACCCGCGCCCGGACGACGCGATGACGACGCCACCACACCCAAGCGAACGACGTGGCTCAACACGCTGACGCCGATTTCAGCCAACAAGAGTCGAGCGCACGTTCCAGCCACCACTCGAGCCGCCGTTTCGCGCGCACTCGCACGTTCCAACACATCTCGAGCATCGTCAAATTCATACTTTTGCATTCCGACCAAGTCAGCGTGTCCGGGTCGTGGGGCGGTCAGCTTCTTCTCGGGCTGCCCGGGGGCCGCGGACATTTCCTTTTCCCACTTTGGCCATTCGGTATTGGCGATGACGACGCACAGCGGCGAACCCAGAGTGCGACCATGACGCACGCCCGCCGTAATCGCGATCTCGTCCTTCTCAAAACGCATGCGCGGCCCGCGGCCATAGCCCAGGCGGCGGCGAGCGAGTTCCGTGGTGAAATCTTCGGCCGAGATGGCGAGTCCCGCGGGCAAGCCTTCGACAATGACCGTTAACGACGGCCCGTGGCTCTCGCCCGCGGTGAGGTAGCGCAACATGACCGAAGCCTACCGAGGTCTCAGTGGACTATTGGTCGTAGAAGGGGTTTTGGCCCGAGGCGTGATCGGTGACGTCAACCACGCCCACGAGCTCCGGAATCTCTTCCTTCAAGGTCTTTTCAATGCCTTGCGACAAAGTCATGCGGCTCATGGCGCAGCCTTGGCAGCCGCCGGAAAGACGAACGTAGGCCACACCCTTTTCATCGTCGAGGGCGACCAAGTCTGCCCGGCCGCCGTGCGACGAGATCGACGGGTTGATGGAGGCTTCGAGAACGGTGAGCGCGCGTTTCGCGAGGGCGCTCTCGATTCCGCGAGCGAATACCTCGGCGGGTACGCCGGGGTTCATCTCTTCGGCGGTCGGCTGATTAGGGTTGACCAACACCAGACCGCCCGTGCCGTCCTCGGAGAAATCAAGTCGCGCGCCCGTGAGACGCTCCACTGACCCCGTCGGGATGATGATGGTGAGGCCATCAATCTCGTAGGTGACGACATCTTCGTCGTGGCCCTCGACGTCCTGGAAGAACAAATCGTATTGGTAGCCGCGCGGACCGACGCCTGCCACTTCAATCCACAGTCCCAAACCGCTGGAGTTTTCCTCCGCGGCGAGAGTGGAGACAACGACGTCCATCGCGGATGGCGTCAGGGTGACAAGGGGCTCATTCGACATGTCCTCAGTGTAAAGGTCGGAAGTGACGGGTGCCCGCGCTCTAGTCTGTCGTGTCGTGACCGACCTCGAAAACTCTCATGAGTGGATCAGCTTTGAGCACCCCACCGAGAAGCGCATCTTTGTCTTCGACGTAACTTTTCTCGAAAGTAGCTACCACTGCATTTTCGGTCAGGGTTGCCAGGGGGTCCTCACCGGACCCGCCGACGAACTCGTACAGGGATGCTGCAGTTACGGCGCTCACCTAATGGACGAGAAGGACGCCAAGAAGGTGGAAAAAGTGGCGGTCAAGCTATCCGCCTCGCAGTGGCAATTCAAGAAGCAGGGCGAGAAGGGCGTGCTGAAGCGTCGCACCGACAAAGACGGTGAGGTGGAAATCACTACCCGCCTCGTTAAGGACGCCTGCATTTTTCTCAATCGCCCCGACTTTGAGCGCGGCGCGGGCTGCGCCATCCACGTCTACGCCATGGACGAAGGTGTGTCATTCGTGCCCCTCAAACCTGAGGTGTGTTGGCAACTCCCCCTTCGACGCGAAGAAGCCACGGACACGGCTGGTTGGGTGACTACCACGATTACTCAATGGGACCGGCGCCACTGGGGCAAAGGTGGCGAAGACTTTCATTGGTGGTGCACCGAAGCCACTGAAGCCTTCACGGGCGCGACCAGCGTCTACCACTCGATGCGCGAGGAATTGACGGAGTTGGTAGGCGACTGGGCCTATCACGCTCTGGGCGAGCACCTGGCTCAGCGCGCGGCGCGACCGGCATCGGTCGCGATCGCTCACCCGACGGTCAGACGTTAAGCCTCGTCAGACGGGTCATCCGCCAACGGATCGTCTTCGAGACTCACCGTGCGCGGTAGCTGGCCCAGGATTTCTTCGTATCGGTCTTCCTCGGCCAAACACCACTCGGCGTGGACATCTTCTGGCTCGGCCCCGCACTCGTCGCAGGTCGTGGCCCGTGGCCCGGTGGAACGCTTGAGTTCACGCGCTTCGACAAACCGGCGGTGGCGACCTTTTTTCACGACGACTCCTCACTATCTGGCTACGAGGCCAGACGCGTCAGCGGCGTACCGCGACGGAGGGCAAGTCTACCAATGCGACGAGCCTCTCGATGCGTCCATAACATGAGGTCATGGCAGATTTCGACCCTCAAGAAATGGTTCTGCGCTTTCGCGCTCGTGCGGAAGCCGTGCGAAAGCGGGGCATCCCTCCGGTCGAAGGCCCCGACCGAACCCGTTTCATCGAGGCATCAAAGGTCGACTTTCAGGACTTCGCGATGCTGGGAGACGCCACCGCCACCCTCGTCG
This sequence comes from uncultured Actinomycetes bacterium, assembly GCA_903924205.1. GTDB lineage: Bacteria > Actinomycetota > Acidimicrobiia > Acidimicrobiales > RAAP-2 > RAAP-2. The sequence goes on along the minus strand of CAIYAP010000006.1, from coordinate 141,979 downwards.
ACGGTATTTTGCGTCTCGAAATTGATCTTCGCCCGCAGGCTTAGCCTTGTTCGGCGGACGCGAGTCGAAGCGTCGCCAGCTGGAGATTTCTCGCTCCCGTGTCGAGATAGCGCATGACCTCCGCACGTAATCGGGCGCTACCCGCCGCGTTGTATGACGTTTGAGCCGCACTGCCGAGATTGGTATAGGCCTCAGACAAGAGTGAGGTGAGTTGCGTATCGGGCGTCGGTAACGACGCATTCGCCGCACTGACATCCTCGAACATCACGGTGCCAAAAGTGCGCAGATCGCTCTCGCTGGAACGTGGATCGTTCACGATTTTCTTGAGAATGCGTGCGTCGCTCACCAACGTCGGCAGGTTGCTACGAAAACCCGAATTGTGAGCCCAGTTAGTTACCGCTTGACCTGATGACAGTGAGGAGCCGCAGGCACCTAGCAACAGGCCGCCTACGAGCAACAGGGCGACTCGTCGCACTAGCTCGCCACAACGAGCGCGATCGTGCGTGCGCCACGTCGAAGAACAACGTATCGATCGTGAAGGAGGTGAGTCACGCTCACCAATCCGCCGTCGCTCTTCACGTTGTTAATGGCAAAACCACCTTGGTCATTCAACCGTCGTGCCTCGCCCTTGGACGCTGCGAGGCCCGCTCGCACCACGAGATCGATGAGGTCCACGCCCTCGAGGAACTCCGACCGAGGAATTTCCACACTGGGGGCGTCGGCCATGACGTCGAGGAGAGTGCGTTCGTCCAGCGCGGCAATTTCTTCGCTGAATAGCGCCCGTCCCGCGCGTTCCGCCGCGGCGGCGGCCTCTGGCCCGTGCACCAAGGTCACGATGTCGGTGGCGAGGGCGCGTTGAGCACGACGCTCTCGCGGTGTGCGAATCGTCGCTTCCATCAATTCAGCAATCGTGTCGTGGTCCAGGAAGGTGAAGAATTTGAGCAACTTTTCCACCATGGCGTCGTCTTGATTCAGCAAGTACTGGAACAAGGTGTACGGGCGCGTCAGTTCCGCACTTAACCAAACGCTTTGATTGCCGCCTTCAGTTTTGCCAAACTTCTGACCATCGGGACGAAGAAGCAGTGGCGACGTCAAGCCATCGACGTCCCCGCCGCAACTCTTACGCACCAGGTCGACACCACTGATGATGTTGCCCCATTGGTCCGAGCCACCCAACTGCACCGTGCACCCCTGATCGAGGTGAAGTCGAAGAAAGTCGTAGCCCTGCAGTAGCGAGTAGCTGAATTCGGTAAACGACAAGCCCACATCGGGTCGGTCCAGTCGACTCTTCACGCTGTCACGGGCAATGAGCTGGTTGATCGTGAAGTGCTTTCCCACGTCACGCAGGAAATCAGTCAAGGGAAAAGTTGTCAGCCAATCGGCGTTATTCAGAAGGATGGCTCGGCTCGCGCCGGCCGAGGCCGAAAAGTCGAGAAAACGGCTCAGCTGTTCCTTGATGGACTCGAGGTTCTCTCCGATCTGTTCCACCGTTTGCAACGGTCGTTCGGTGGCCTTGAAACTTGGATCGCCAATCAGCGCCGTACCGCCACCGGCCAGGGCGATGGGACGGTTGCCCGCGAGTTGAAGCCGTCGCAAATTGCACAACTGAAGCAGGTGGCCAAGATGGAGGGAAGAGGCCGTGGGATCAAATCCCACGTAGGCGGTGATGCCACCACGACCCAAGCGGTCGAGAAGTTCCGGGTTGGTCGTCTGATGGACCAGACCGCGAAATTCGAAGTCGTCGCGGAGTTTCATTCCTCTGAGTGTAGGAGTTCTCCCTAAACCGACGGGGTGTAGGTCGGGATCCAGCTTTGCAGATGATGGATGAGGGTCGCCCACCAGCCCGTTATTTCAGCCACCCCTACCGCCACCAGAATGATGCCCCCGATGGTTGTAATGAGCCGCGTATGACGACGAAGCACACTCACCGCTCGCAGCGCCCATTCGCTCGCAGCGGCGGCCACTACAAAGGGAACACCAAGACCTAGGCAATAGACGACGGCCAGGATGCTGCCGCGCCACGCCGTCGCACCCGAGCTGGCGGACAGGGCCAAAATCGACGCCAAGGTGGGCCCGATACATGGCGTCCAACCCAAGCCAAAGAGAAAACCCAAGACGCTCGCGCCCCCGACCGTGGCGGACGGTAACGCATGCGATCGACGCTCTCGCTGCAAGAACGGCAAAGTGAGCCATCCCGCAAAGGTCAAACCCAAGGCAATCGTGAGGAAGCCGCACGCAATCGAAATCCCTCGTTCGTGGGTATGAAACGCGTGACCGACCGAACTAAACAGGGCACCCGATGACACGAAGACAACCGAAAAGCCACCCACGAAGGCCAGGGACCCCACGATGGTGCGCGCACGTCCTCCCGCCGCGCCACCCAGGAAGCCGAGATAGCCGGGCACCAGTGGCAATACGCAGGGTGACAAAAAGGACACGACGCCCGCCACGAAAGCGATGGGGATGCCCGCGATCAATGATGCCGGCAATGTCGCGCTCACGGAAGAAACTCTGCCACGATGCGCGCCGACGATCGGTGAAGCCACGCATGAAAGTCCGTGGATGACACCGTGGTGTTCACGCGCGCCCGAATGATGCTGACTGATGCCGACGCCACGTCGTCGGCCAGTGCCGCGTCCAGCTCGCCGACCGTGGTGGCCTCGTGATATGTGGCACCTACCGCTGCGGAGAATGCCTCGAGATTGAGTGGACGCGGTGTCGTAAACAACGTGGCGAAGGTGTCCTCGTCCAGGAGAGATTTTTGAGGGAGGAAATCAAAAATATGTCCCCCACCATTATCGAAAACCACGACGGACACCGGGCCGGTCTTCGGAGCGTCTACCCACGCCGAGAGATCATGCGCAAAAGTCAGATCACCCACCATGGCCACCACGCCGCTCCCATCGTTCGCACCAAACGCGCTCGAGACCACGCCGTCAATTCCGTTGACCCCGCGATTTGAAAAGACTCTCTGGGTGCGCGAGGGCGTGAACCATTCGATTTCACGGATGGGCATTGACGACCCTACGAATAAGGGCCGCTCACCGGCATTCACGTGGCGGACGACGGCGCGGGCGGCGGACGTTTCCGTCAGCGCACCAGCCGCAAAGTCGAGACCCACCACTTGCTGCTTGTACCGTGCCACGATGGCTAGCCACCACTCGAGGTAAGCCGGATCAGCCGTCCACGACTGCGCGTCGGGTCCGCTTGGCTCCTGCCATTGCCCAGTCAGGGTTTGCGTGACGACTCGATCCGGGTCGGCGACCGGACCGTCGATCTCGAGAGCGACCACGGGGACCTGCCACTGCTGAAGGCGCTGACCGAGCACTTTTGATGCGGGTAGACCCCCGATTCGGATGACGACATCGGGACGCGCCGCACCTGCGAAGGAGTCCGAACGCAACAAAGTGTCGAAGTAGGGCATCGTGTGCGGCGTGGTGGCATCACCCACGACCACTACCCCTCGTGACGTGAGAAAGTTCACGAGTGCGGCCGGCGTTCCGGTGCCCGCAATGGCCAACGTACGTTGACCGGCGACGTCGATAGTTATCTCGGGTCGACCGATCTCGTCATCCACTGCCGTGCGCAACCCCGGGAGGGTCTGGGCCTCCGCCATCAAAGGTTCCACGAGTGGCACATTGACGTGCACCGGACCGCGTCGCGTCGCCGCGGCAATGTAACTGTCGGCGGCCATGTCACGCCACCTCTCACGGTGGGCGTCGTCGGCGACACCCGTATCGAGAAAGAGTCGCACCGCAGAGCCATAGAGGTTCTGCTGGTTCATGGTTTGCGGTGCACCGACACCGTGGAGCCACGGTGGACGATCGGCAGTGACCACCACGAGCGGAACGCGGGCCAAATCGGCTTCACACACCGCGGCGTGCAATTCAGCCGCGGCGGTGCCACTGGTCACAATGATGGCCACGGGAGTGTGCGATGCGAGAGCGCGCCCCACGGCGAAGAACGAGGCGGAGCGCTCATCGAGTCGAACGTGAATCGTCAGGCCGCCATGACGAACGGCCGCGAGTGCCAAAGGTGTCGAACGGGACCCTGGGCAGATGACGACGTCACGCAATCCCTGACGAAACCACTCGTCACAGAGAGTGGCCGCGAAGGTCGCCTGGACCTCGGGGAGGCTCGGTACGCTCATCTGTATGTCACTCCTCGACCTGCATCATTCGGGATCGGGCACGCCGATTCTGTTCCTGCATGGTTTCACCCAGTCCCGAACGTCGGCGAACGACTTTCGACAACTCTTGGCACCTGCGGGTGACATCATCACCGTCGACCTGCCCGGTCACGGAGACCACGCTACCGTTCGGTCCAACTTGCCCGATACGGCTGACCTTCTCGCTGCCTCGCTCTCGGAGCCGGTCGCGGTGGTTGGCTATTCCCTCGGCGGGCGAATTGCCCTGCACCTCGCGCTTCGTCACCCCGAACTCGTCACGCGCCTCGTCACCATTGGGGCCGTGGCTGGCCTCGCCACCCTCGAGGCACGCGTGGCGCGACAACAGCGCGACGAGGCACTGGCGACGCACATTGTTTCTGTGGGCGTCGAACAGTTTCTCGAGGAATGGACTCGCCAGCCTCTTTTTGCTCACACCCGCCTCTCCCCGGCCGAAGTGGCGTCACGCTCCGTGAATACCGCCGATGGTCTGGCGTCGTCCCTCGTTCTGGCGGGCACGGGAACTCAGGAATGGCTCGCACCGCGCTTGACGGGGCTGACCATGCCCTGCACCTTCGTGGCGGGTGCCATGGATCTGCGATTTAGTCGACACGCACGAGATCTGGCGGCCGCGGCCGCTGGTCGCTGGGCAACCGTGGCGGGTGCTGGTCACGCGGCCCACGTGGACCAGCCGTCACTGTGTGCCGCCCTCGTTAAGCGAGCACTCGCTTAACGAGCGACGTTGACGACCAATAACGCTAAACCCAGGAGCAACTGAGCTCGAGCGCTCTCGGCCAACATCGGCAGCAAGTCACGTCCGTGACTTTGCGAGAGTGCCAACTTGATAGCGGGGCGATAACCGACCGCCACAAAGACGGCGGCCAGCGCCGAAATCAGCGGATCACCCTCGAGTCCCGACAGGAAGAGAAAAACCACAACTCCGCCGACGGTTGCGACATACAGGTGGCCCGAGCGAACGCGACCAATTCGCGCCGCAATCGTCTTCTTGCCCGACTCTCGGTCACCATCAATGTCACGAATGTTGTTGGCTTGGAGCAAGCACACCGCCGCCAAGCCGACGGCCACCGCTTCAAACCATGCCCAATGCGATAACGGTCCGCACTGAACATCAGCGGTGCCCAAGGTCGCCACAAGGCCGAAATAGATGAAGACGAAGAATTCGCCGAAACCGTAATAGCCATAAGGCTTCGGGCCGCCAGTGTAAAACCAGCCCGCCACGATGGCCGTAGCGCCAATGGGCACCAACCACCACGTCACACGTGATGCGAGGATTAGCCCCGCAATCGCCGCGACGCCAAAGCACGCAAATGCGGCGTACTTCACTCGGGCCGCGGGCACCAGGCCCGACGCCGTCAGACGAAAAGGTCCGACACGCTTGTCGTCAGTGCCCTTGATGCCGTCGCTGTAGTCATTGGCATAATTCGTTCCGACCTGTAGCGCGAGCGAGATAAACGCAGCGAGCAGGGTGTTCAGAGGCTTCATCTCCGTGTGGCGACCGTTATGAATGACCGTGGACGTACCCGCAACGACGGGCACCAAGGCCGCAGGCAGTGTGCGCAGACGAGCGGCGAGCACCCAGCGGCGAACGGGACCAGGAACGTGGCTCACGGGCGCTTGGGGAACTTCGAGAAGTCCGGAGCGCGGTGCTCCACGAAGGCGTTGCGACCCTCTTGTCCTTCTTCCGACATGTAAAAGAGCATGGTGGCGTCACCGGCGAGCTGCTGTACGCCGGCGAGGCCATCTTCGGCCGCGTTAAAGCCGGCCTTGAGCATGCGCAGTGCGAGCGGCGACAGAGTCAACATCTGACGACACCACGCCACCGTTTCACGTTCGAGGTCAGCCAGGGGCACGACCGTATTGACGAGGCCCCAATCCAACGCGGTCTGTGCGTCGTATTGACGACACAAGAACCACACTTCCTTGGCGCGCTTTAGGCCGATGGAGCGCGCCAGTAGCGAACTGCCGTAGCCGCCGTCAAAGGAACCCACCTTGGGGCCGGTCTGCCCGAAACGGGCATTGTCGGCGGCAATCGATAGATCGCACACCAGATGCAAGATGTGGCCGCCACCAATGGCGTATCCCGCGATGGAGGCGATCACCGGCTTCGGCAAACGACGAATTTGGATCTGGAGGTCAAGGACGTTGAGTCGACCCACGCCATGGCGAGCGACGTCGTCATCGCCGATGTAACCATCATTGCCTCGAATCTTCTGGTCGCCACCGGAACAGAAGGCATCGGGACCCTCGCCGGTCAAAATGATGGCTCCTACGGAAATGTCATCGCGTGCGCGCTCAAACGCGTCGGAGAGCTCAAACAGGGTTTGGGGGCGAAAGGCATTGCGACGCTCGGGACGGTTGATCGTAATTTTGGCAATGCCCTCGGCGACGTCGTAGTGGATATCTTCGTACTCTCCGAGACGCTCCCAGGCCGGAAGCGGGGCGGAGCGGAACTGGTCCACTGGGTCGATGGGTGCGCCGGAAATAACGGTGTCGGTCATGACCCGAGAGGCTACCGGCGTTTAGACCGGAGCAACCAAGGGACCGGGGGTCGCACGTTCCACATCTCGCGTTTCGTGGGCAATCAGGCGGTCTTCCAATTCGTCGCGAATGGCTCTCAGCGCGGGATCCGCGTATCGATTTTCACGCTGCAAGGGGTCGTTGTGCACGTCGTAGAGCTCGCCTTCGCTGCCGTCGTGAACGGCTCCCGGCTGGTAGCGAGTCAGGTGATAACGATCCGTCACCACCGTCCGGAGGTGGACATCGATGCCAAAAAGTGCCGAATCCCATTCGGTAATCGTTTGGTCGCTCGTCGCAGCGGCATCATCGCGTGGCAGCGACGGGGCTTCGGCGTAGGCCGGCTGCGGCAAGCCGGCGATATGCGTAAACGTCGCGGCCAGTTGAGTCAGGCTCACCGGCGTCGTGACAACGGCGGGAGTCACCTGCTCGCGGGGAGCCGGACGCCAAATCAGGGGCAGGCGCATCAACCCATCCACGTGATAGGGGCCCTTAAAGAGAAGACCGAAGTCCCCCTGTAACTCGCCGTGGTCGGTCGTAAAAACCACGTCGACGTCATCGGCCCAACCTCGAGATGCCAGATACGCCATCACGCGTCCAACGGCGTCATCGATGAGCTCCACTTCGACCGCATTGCGGGCGTTCACTTCGCGAATCTGGTCGGCCGTGAGATGGGCGGGCACGAACTTGGCCGGTGCTTCGTAGTTGGAAACCAGTTCTCCGCGGTACCAGGCGCCCCAGTGGGGAGCCTTTTGCGCGAGAACGCGCTCGCGCTCCTCCGGATCGGCGATGTAGCCGGCGGGTAGATCGACGTCGCGCCAGTCAACGCGGTGCATTTCTGATTCCGGCGGGTCCCATGGATGGTGTGGATCGGGAAAGCTCATCCAGCAAAACCATTCGCTGTCATCAGCGCGCTGCGATAACCAGCTCACTGTGCGATCCGCGACCCAATCAGTGTGATACAGCTCACGCGGCACCGGGTTCACCTTCACTTGTGGTGCCCCCGTATCACCGCCTCCCGCCGCGTTGACCTGGAAGTCTGCATCAAGAACGTTGTAAAAGTGGCCAACCTGATCGAAATGTTCCGTCATCATGAATCGGGCGTAGTGGGTGGTTCCCACTGCTCCGTGAGTGGCGAGCTCCATGTGATCAAAGCCACGGTGCGGTCCGCGACGGCCGTCGTACCACGGCTGCTCTACCGTGGGAATACCCAACTGAGCCAAGCTGTTCTCCGCGAAGCGACCGAAGATATCGAAGTACGGCTCAAAGTGCGCTTTACCGATCAGCGCCGTTTCGTAGCCCGCATCATGCAGCGTTTCCGCCACGGAGGGAGCAGTTACCGCCAGAGCCACGCCGTTCATCCACGCGCCGTGCGTCGTTGGAAACTGTCCCGTCAACATCGAAGCACGCGACGGCATGCACACCACCGAACTTGGAGCGGCACGGGTGTATCGCACGCCGTCTCGAGCCAACGCGTCGATGTGCGGCGTGCGAGAAATCAGTGAACCATTGCAGGTCAAGGTATCGAAACGCTGCTGGTCAGTCGTAATGAACAAGATCTTGCGGCCCATGCTCAGTTCCCTTCTGCCAATCGGCGAATTTCAGTGAGAGCGCCACGAGAGCCTCCCGCAATAGTGAGAGCGAAGACGTCGGGAACGGCAGTGGTCGAATAGACGCACAGGCATTCGGTCGGTGACAGCTCGATGACATCGATAGTGCCGAGGTGCATCTGAAAGAGGGGGCTTTCAATTTGGTACGCAAAGCGGCGCTGCAGGCGGTCATTCGCGATGATGCGTTCCGGCATCGAAATTCCCGTAGCGACATGAATCGTGCGGTGGTTTCCTTCGACGGTGCACGAGGTGATACCCGGGAACCATTCGTGGATGGAATCTGCCTTGGACACAATCGCCCATACGGCATCCGCCGGTGCCTGGATCCGCTCTTCGTATCTGATTGTCGCCACCGGTTCTCCTTTGCGTCTCCGACACTACTGAGGCCCCCATAGTGTGACGATGATGACTGAGCTCGTTGCCCTTGATGTGCCACTGAGCATCACGCTCGTAAAGGAAATTGAGCGCTGCCTGGATGCAGGGCAGGCCTTCACGGTCCTCGATCCGCGTGATTCGCCCGAGCGGCGCCGCATCCTTCTCGATGCCATCGCGCCCACCTCCATTGTCACTGACGAGGGGCGCCACTCTTACCCTGCGGGACGGCAATTGGAAGCTGGTGATGCCGCCGTGGTGGTCACCTCGGGATCGACGGGGACGCCCAAAGCCGCCATCTTCACTCTTGACGCCCTGGCGGCGTCGGCGTCGATGACCAGTCGAGCACTCACGACGGGTGGTGACGCGACGTGGTACGCCTGTTTGCCTGCTTTTCACGTCGGTGGCCTTGCGGTGATTTTGCGATCCCTTCTCGGGGGCGACAAATTGATCATCGGATCGACGGACGATGTCGCGAGGGGGCCCGCAAGAGGGGCCACACACTGCGCCGTGGTGACGACCTTGCTCGCCCGTCACGATTTGAGCGCATACGAGCGCGTGCTGGTCGGCGCCGGACCAGCGCCGGACGTTCGCGAAGCGAATGTGGTGACGTCCTGGGGCATGACGGAGACTGGCTCAGGTGTCGTCTACGACGGACTTGCGCTGGCGGGCGTCGACCTCGCCCTTGACGGCGAACAACTGCTGGTGCGTGCCCCCACGCTGGCGCGCGCGTATCGCCACGGACCCTTAGATCTGACCATGGGGCCCGATGGGCGCATGGACTGGTTAGCCACCGGTGATGGCGCGTCCCTCACCGACGGGCGGCTACGGGTCTCCGGACGGCTCAGCACCGTGATCAACAGCGGCGGCGAAAAGCTGTGGCCGGTTGCCCTCGAGTCAGTTCTTCACCACCTCGACAGCGATCGTGAGTGGGTCGCCATCGGTGAATCTGACCCTCAGTGGGGCCAGCGTCTCGTGGTGGTGACCACGGGCGGCGGGGACCATCAGGCATTGTTGGCGCAGGCTCGATCGGTCTTGCAGCAGCGGTTTGGCGTGGCCGCTAAACCGAAGGCACTGGTCGTTCTCGACTCAATACCGAGAACGGCAAACGGAAAAGTGAGATATGACGCCCTGCGCGACGCCGTGGCGATCAGCCCACTCCGCCTGACGGTTGAGTAGTCGTTCCCCCGTCAACGACGAGGGTCTGACCCGTTATCCACGACGCGGCGTCCGACAGGAGAAACACGATGGACTCGGCGATATCGCTCACGTCACCCAGTCGCCGAAGAGGAATCTGAGACGCAATCTCCTCACCGCGCTCTTCCCATAGGCCTCGAGCCAATTCCGTCCGAACGAGGCCGGGCGCGACGGCATTCACGCGCACGCGAGGCGCGAGTTCCCACGACAGTTGGCGCGTGAGGTGAATCACCGCTGCCTTCGTCACGTTGTACCACCCAATGCCTGGTTCCGGGCCGAGCCCACCGACCGAGGCCACATTCACGATGACGCCACCATGCTCGGCGAAGGCCGCGTGCCAGGCGGCACGTGAGTGATACACGATGGATGACTGATTAGTCTCCACCGTCTTAGCCATGCGGGCGTCATCGATATCAACGAGTGGGCCGTAATAGGGGTTGGTGGCAGCATTGTTGACGAGACCATCAATTCGCCCAAAGTGCTCCAGCGTGGTCGCCATGACGCGATCGGCATCAGCCGATCGGCCCGCGTGCGCCTCGACGGCCAACACCTGCGATTGAGCGTCTCCGAAACTGGCGACAGCCTCGTCCAAGTTGGATTGCTTTCGCGACGTGAGCACCACTCGCGCACCCGACTGCACCGCCAACTGCGCGGTGGCCAATCCGATACCTCGCGAGGCTCCCGTCACGATGATGACACGGTTATCGAGGCGTATGTCCATAGCCCAAGGGTAGAAGAGGCACACCCCTACACTGACGACATGTCGCTCCCCACCGTGTGGCCCACTTTGCGGTCTCGAAAGTGCGCCGCGCTCATGGATTTTTACGAGCGGGCCTTCGGATTCACCACGACCATGTTGGTTCGCGACGGCGACCTTATTGCGCACGCTGAAATGTCGACACCCGGTGGGTCGGGACTCATGCTCGGCGATCATCGCGAGGATTCCACGTGGGCGCTCACACCAGGATCTGCCGGCATCTACGTCGTGGTGGACGATGTGGATTCCCTCGTCGAGAGGGCACTAGGAGAGGGCGCACGGCTTGTCGACCCGGTCCATGAATCTCCCCCGGGACAGCGTCAAGCCACCGTGGCCGATATCGAAGGAAATCTCTGGGCCTTCGGAACGTACAAAGGAACCTCCGCATGACGAATCGCCTCGCGAACTCATCAAGTCCCTATCTTCGTCAGCACGGCGAGAATCCCGTTGACTGGTACGAGTGGGGTGCGGAGGCTTTCGCGAAGGCGGTCGAGCTCGATCGTCCCATCTTTTTGTCGGTGGGATACGCGGCCTGCCATTGGTGTCACGTCATGGCCCACGAATCCTTCGAATCCCCCGAGATTGCCGCGATGATCAACGAGCACTTCATTGCCGTGAAAGTCGATCGCGAAGAGCGCCCCGACATTGACGCGATTTACATGGCCGCGACCCAGGCCATCGGTGGCCACGGGGGCTGGCCCATGACGGTGTTCCTCACTCCTGACGCGCGACCTTTCATGGCCGGCACCTACTACCCGCCCGACGACCGACCTGGTCAGCCCGGAATGCCGAGACTGCTCACCGCCATGCATGAAGCATGGGAATACCAACGAGACACCGTCGAAGAGCAAGCAGCCTCGGTGGTGACAGCGGTCGAGCGCGAGACCCGTTACATCGACCGGCTGGAGGTGGGTTCCCCCGGTGCGTCGGTGAGTGACATTCGCGCGACGTTGACACGCCAATTACTCGAACGCGCAGATGCCGATGGTGGATTTTCCGGCGCCCCGAAATTTCCCCGCCCGTCGTATATTCGCGCCCTGCTGCCCTCGTGGGATCGCCCGGAAGTCGCCGACGTCATTACCGACACCTTGAACGTCATGTCGCGCCGCGGCCTCTACGACCACCTGGCAGGTGGAGTGGCTCGTTATTGCGTCGATGCGGAATGGCGTGTCCCCCATTACGAGAAGATGCTGAGCGACCAAGCACTGCTGGCCCAGTGCTACCGCGAGGCGGCTGCGGTAGCGACTCATCGCGAGTGGGCGCTCGTCGCCGACGAACTCACCGAGACCATGCTGACTCAATTCTTGACCCCCCGCGGGTTCGTGGCGTCATTCGATGCCGACACCGCCGACGGCGAGGGCCGTCACGTCACGTGGACCGCGGAAGAGATCGCTGACATCTTGCCGGAAAATGAGGCGGCAATGTTCTGTGCCCGCTATCAGATTGCCCCCGGCGGCGAGGGCGACGATCACGGTCGATCGGTGCCACGGCTGGCGGGCGGCGAAACCTTTGCCGTACCCGCGGAGCTCGCCTCCGCCGTGGCGAGAGTACGAGAGATGCGCGACACCCGCCCTCAGCCCACCATCGATGACAAGATCATTTTGGAGTGGAACGCAATGGCCATTGTGGCCATTTTGCGAAGCCCCACTCCTCGGCACGTCCACACTGCTCTCGAGGTCCTCGCGCAACTCCCGGTAAGCCATTTTGATGGCGTCACGTGGTGGCGCACTGATGCTCGTCAGCATTTCGCCACCGCCGCCGACATCGCGTGGCTTGCGCTCGCCTACTGCGTGGCCTTCGAGGTCACCGGTGACACGTCGCAACTCGGACGGGCAGAGCATGTCATCACCTACCTACTCACGCACTTTTGGGAGGGTGATCTGCCAAATGCCACTATCGCGCACCGCGGACACGGCATTTGCCATAGCGACATTCGAAACACCGACCTTCCTATCCGTGCCAAGGAAATCTTCGATGGGGCAACGCCGTCGAGTCACGCCATGGCTACCGAAGCGTTGGCTCGCTACGCCCACTTGGCGGAGAACCCACATGTTCTCGCGGTGGCGCGTCACCTGCGCTTCCTAGCCGAACCATTGCTCATCGAGCATCCGGTGACGGTGCCGGATTTAGCCCTGGCCGTTCAGACCTTGGATCAGCCACTCGTCATCGTGACGCCGGGATCGGCCGACATCGCGGCGATCGCCGACGACGTGTGGCTGCCCCAGGTCATTCGGGTTCGAGGCGACGGGCCGTCACCATGGCTCACCGATCGTCGTGCGGGTGAGGCCTACCTCTGCGAAGGGTCCACCTGCCTCATGCCCGCGGTGACGGGCGACGAGCTTCGCGCTCAGGTGGCGTCCGTTCGAGAGAGAATGGTCTCGTGGTAAGACTGCGCCGAGACAGCGCTCTCGCTGAGACCCGGCGTCTCGTCAAGAGCATCACCCCTCGCGAGCACCCCGACCTGTCGCCCGGCGCGACGATGTACGGACTCGTCCTCGGATCGACGACCGAGGACACGACGGTCATCGATATCGCCTCGGGCGCCGTCGTGCGATGGCGAGTACCGTGGCCCACCGGCGTCGAGAGCGACCTCACCTTGTTTGGCGTGACCGAAGCAGTGATTGCGGACGACCCCGAAAATGATGACCTCGCGCAACCCGAAGCCATCACTTTGGCGACCCTGCCCCGACACCTCGGCACCTTCAAGGGGCGCCAGATTCGACACTGGCTTGAGGCAATCACGGCTCCGGCCGATGGTCCTCTCTTCGGTTTTCGTGGCCCGTCGCACCCCTACTGGGAGTTTCGTGGTGAGCGGCCCAGCACCGCCGTCATCGTTGCTGATCGTGGACCACAGTTGCTACGTCGTCGAGATGACGGCACGACGTGGGTGCGCTTTGGATGGGAACGAGACGACGTCTGGTTGCTGTGTGAAGACCCGCACGCCATTCGTGCCCTGGACGCCACTCGCGAGAGCGTCCTCAGCGGTAAGGAATTAGCGACGGCCTTGGGTTATCGCCCGAGTTACGTGCTGGCCACCTTGAGTCGACCGATGGACGGCCATTGCTACAAACTGTGCACAGGCCTCTTGCCGCGCGGCTGATCTACTTCGGAATTTTGCCGGCGGCGAGGTGCTCCGCCATCGCCCACCCGAAAACTACGAGGCGCTCGCCCTTGGCAGACTTCACGCCCTTAAAGGCATCCGCGGCCCCGTCGGGCAAAACACCCTTCGACGAGACGTAGTCCAGTCCACCGACCACCGGCGCGGCCACCGACATGATGAACGTCTTGTCATCAATCGCCTTTTCTGATCCGTAGCGCTTCGCCAGGCGACGACCCCACGCGCGGTCCTCGCCGGTGGGCTTGTAACCGGAGCGCGGAACGATGTCCGAGCAGCCCAAAAAGGCGCGGAAACCATCAGCCGTGGTGAGGCGGGCACCCAGGAGGACATCCTCGTCGGGGAAAGCCAGCAAGGCACGCCGGAACTGGTCCGTGAGGAGCGCCTTCAGAGTCTGGTCCGACTTGGAATTGCGATCGATGAGAGCGGGACCAATGAGCATGGCGGGCGTTCCCCCGATGCGCTCGAGCGTAATAAATGAGTAGCCACGCAACTTGGCGCCTTCGCGGGCGAGGGAAATGAGAACCCACTGTTCGCGCTGCTCAGAGAGATAGTCGACGTCAAAACCAACCGTGCCGTTCGCACAGAGGTCGGCCATCTCTGACAATTCAATGTCGGAGAGGGCGGTGGTGTCTTTCGTGATGACGGTCATCGCCATAGGAGACCATTCTAGGCGAGCGGCGATACCCCCTCGTCACAACCCTTAGGCGATGCAGTTTGAGCCAAAGGCAGACCGTAACGGCCCGACCACCTTGGGTAAATCAACGGCAAATTCGGGACCCAACTGGAAGCTCTTACGCGTGGTCTCGACAATCAACATCACCGGTGTCTCTCCCGGATATTGCCCCAGCAGTGCCTTCAATTCGCTGATGCCCGACGGCTGCGCCAGTCGGCCCACCATCTTGAGCCTCAGCGTCGATACGGGGGCTCCCGACAAATTCGCCGCCTTGACGTCAAGGGCCGTCACGCGCATTTCGTCATTTCGTTCGTCGCAGCGCACCTTGATCACGACCGTGGCGTCCTTGCCGAGGAGGTGGCCATACTCAGTGAAGGTCTTGCCAAAGACCATGAATTCAATGACACCCGAGAGGTCTTCCAGGACCACTTTGGCAAACTGCTTGCCACTTTGAGCCGTCTTCACGCTGAGGTCGACGACCAGGCCGCCAATTTCGCGAATAATGGCGCCGCCATTGTTGTTGTCGTCGAACTCGGCACGCAAGTCGGCGATCGAACAGTCGATCATCGACGCCAAAGTGGCTTCGTGGCCCGCCAAGGGGTGATCGCTAATAAAGAGTCCCAACATTTCGCGCTCAAAGCCCATGCGCGCCGTGCGGTCAAATTCCGCCGTCGGCACCGCAATCTCGGTGCCGGTCCAGTCCCCCGCACTGTCATCGAGCATGGAAAAGAGGCTGGAAATACCCTGCTGAATGTCGCGACGACGATCCAAGGTCGACGACACCAATTCTTCGTGGATGAGAAGTAGGCCTTGGCGTGACAGTCCAAAGACGTCGAAAGCGCCCGACTTGATCAGCGACTCCATCGAGCGCTTATTCAGCACAATCGGGTCAACGCGGCGCACGAAGTCGTAGATGGACTCGAAGAGCCCATTTTCTTCGCGCTCCACCACGATCTTGTCGACCAGACTCTCGCCAACATTACGCACCGCCGCCATTCCGAAGCTGATGGTGTTGTCGAGTGAACGACTGGGGGCGAAGTCAGCGAAGGAGTCATTCACGTTCGGCACGGTGACCGTGATGCCCATGGCACGGCACTCTGACAGATACTGAGCGGTCTTGTCCTTATCGTCACGAAAGCTGGTCAGTAACGCGGACATGAACTCCACGGGATAGTGCGCCTTGAGCCACGCGTTTTGGTACGCGATGAGTGCATAACCGAAAGCGTGGGATTTGTTGAAGGCGTAATCAGCAAAGGGTTCGATCTTGTTGAAGAGCAAAGTCCCCAGTTCTTCGCCATAGCCAGTTCGGGCCGCGCCAGCCACAAAGTTCTCGCGTTCGGCGGCAATCATTTCGCGAATCTTCTTGCCGCAGGCCTTACGCAAGTTGTCGGCCTCGGTCATCGAGTAACCGGCAATCTTTTGCGCCACGCGCATGATGTCTTCCTGATAAATCATCAAGCCGTAGGTGGTACCCAATACCGCCTCGAGGTCAGGGTGCTCATAGGAGACTTGTTGGCGACCGTTCTTTCGGTCCGCATAGTCGTTGTGCACGTTTTCACCCATGGGGCCCGGGCGATACAGCGCCACGAGGGCGGCTACGTCGTCAAAGCTGGTGGGCGCCAAACGACGCATCAGGGCACGCATGTTGGGAGACTCGAGCTGGAACAGGCCAATCGACTCGCCGCGACGAAGCATGGCGAGCACGTCCTCATCATCGATGGGCACGTTGTCAATATCGATGCGTTCGCCGGTGCGGCGCTCGATGAGGTCTAAGCACCGCTCCATAATCGAGAGGTTGCGCAGACCAAGGAAGTCCATCTTGAGGAGCCCGAGTTCTTCGACGCCGTGCATTTCAAACTGGGTGACGATGGGCGCGTCAGTGGGGTCCTCCCCCACGCCCGGCTTCCGCTGAATGGGTACGTATTCCGTCACCGGTTCACGGGTGATCACGACCGCTGCCGCGTGAATGCCATCTTGACGGCGCTTGCCCTCGAGCCCCTTCGCCACGTCGACGACTTGGCGAACCTGCGGGTCGCTTTCATACATGTCGCGCAGCCCCTGCGCCTCGGCATAGCGATTTTCGTAACCCGATGTCGGGGTCAAACATGCCGCCAGCGGGACGTCTTTGCCCATCAGAAGTGGCGGCATGGCCTTGGCTACTTGGTCGCCCAACATGGGCGGAAGTCCGAGCACCCGCGCTGCGTCACGCACGGCGGCTCGCGCCTTAATCGTGGAGAAAGTAACGATTTGGGCCACGTGGTCAGAGCCGTACTTCTCGGCAGCGTATTTGATCATCTGTCCGCGATAGCGGTCGTCAAAGTCCATGTCGATGTCGGGCATCGACTTACGGCCTGGGTTCAGGAATCGTTCAAAGATCAAGCCGTAGTGGATGGGGTCCACGTCCACAATGCGCAGGCAGTACGCCACGCAGCAACCCGCGGCCGAGCCACGTCCGGGACCGACACGAATCTTGGCGTCGCGGGCGTAACGAATCAGGTCCCACACCACCAGGAAGTAATCCGGAAAACCCATCTCAATAATGACGCCGAGTTCGTATTCGAGACGTTCGACTACGTGCCCCGGCAAATCCTGGCCGTAGCGCTCGCGGGCACCTTCATAGGTCAGATGGCGCAAGTACGCATTGGCACGCTCGCCGTGCGTGTCGCCGCCAAATTCTTCCGGAATGGGAAATTGCGGCAATGCTTCGTTGTCAAACGAGATATCGACATTCGCTCGCTCGGCAATCCACAAGGTGTTGTCGCAGGCCTCGGGCAATTCGGCAAAGAGGTGCCGCATCTCCTGAGCGCTGCGCAGATAGTGGTCCATTGACGAAAAACGAAATCGCTTCTCGTCGCTGATGAGAGAGTTGGTACCGACGCACAGCAACGCATCGTGCATGGTGGCGTCTTCGCGACGCACGTAGTGGATGTCGTTGGTGGCGAGCAGCGGTGCGCCGATTTGCTTAGCGAGACGCACTAACTCGGGGTTCGTGCGACGCTGCTCCGGCATGCCATGGTCCTGCACCTCCACGAAGAGCGAGTCTTTACCGAAGATGTCCTGCAAGCGAGCGGCCAAGCTCACGGCGCGCTCGTAGTCATCACGCATCAATGCCTGCAGCACCACACCACCCAAACATCCGGTGGTGGCAATCAGGCCCTCGTGGTACCGGCTCAGCAGATCCCAGTCAATTCGCGGCTTGCGGTAATAGCCCTCGAGGAAGGCTAAGGAGCTCAGCTGAATGAGGTTGCGATAGCCCACATTGTTTTCGGCGTACACCGAGAGGTGGTAGTACTGCTTTTCACCGTTCTCGGCGTCGCCACCCATGTCATCGCTCACACGGCCACGTAGGGCGGGGCGCTCGAACCGAGACTCCGCTGCCATGTAAGCCTCAAGTCCGATGATGGGCTTCATACCGTACTTACGGCAGGTCTTGTAGAAGTCCAAAATGCCGTAGAGGTTCCCGTGGTCGGTAATGGCGATGGCCGTTTGACCATCGGCTTGCGCGGTGAGAACCATGTCCTCAATTCGCGCCGCGCCGTCGAGCATGGAGAACTCAGTGTGATTGTGCAAGTGAACAAAAGAATCGCTCATCATCACCTCCTTCTGGCTACCACCGCGGACGAACGCCAGGGTCTTGCGAGCGTACCGCCTCGCCGCGACATGTCATTTTCTACAAGTACGTTCCCGCGCGTGGCCCATCGCCGACAGCCGTTTCGGGTAACTGACGCTGCTGCTGCATCTGGGCAGCCGCTTGCTGGGCAAACAGGGATGCCTGAATGCCATGAAACAGGCCCTCGAGCCAACCCACCAACTGCGCCTGAGCGATACGAAGTTCCGACTCACTCGGGATGTCGCCCGAAAAGGGCGGACTCATGCGCGCCAATTCATCGGCGAGATCCGGCGAGAGTGCCGTTGAGAGTTCGCGAACACTGGTGTCATAGATCTCGCGAAGCCGAATCCGTCCCCCGTCATCAAGGTGAGCCGACCGTGCTTCTTCGAGCAAGGTCTTCACCATGGTCGCGATGCGCATGACCTTCGTCGGTTGCGCAATCACCTCGGACGGATCAACCAGCTCGCCGCTCATCACGACCTCGGAATTCTCGGCGCCGGGGGGCAAAATATCGTCCGGAGACACACTGGAGTTGCTGGAAACATCACTCATCACTCCCACAGTGTGCCAGAATTCCGTCAGTTGTCAGTCTCCGGTTGAGAGTGCTAGACAAGGTAATTACTGAGTGGTAACTTTCAACTACGCAGTTAGTAATAAGTAGCCAGACAAGAAATTTTCCCGAAAGGTAACGATTACGATGACCACTCCCAAGCGCCCCTCCACCAACACCAATGACATGTTGGGACTGCTTCTTCGAGACCTCGACCGCTATCCGCTGCCGAACTACGAAGAGCAAGTTGAACTCGCCAAGCGCGTGGTCGCCGGCGACGTCGAAGCTAAAAAGCAGATGGTTTCGGCGAACCTCCGTCTCGTCATCCACTGGGCTCGTCGCTACCAGGACCGTGGCGTCGACATGATTGACCTCGTTCAAGAGGGCACCTTCGGACTCATGCGTGCCGTCGAGAAGTTCGACTGGGAACGTGGCTTCAAGTTCTCCACCTACGCCACCTGGTGGATCCGCCAGAGCCTGCAACGTGCCGTGCAGCAGCACGGTCGCACCATTCGCATTCCCCTCGAAGTCGGTGAGCAAGTACAGCGCCTCGAAGCCACCATTACGGAGTTGACGAGCCTGTTCGGCCGACGCCCCACCGACGACGAAATCTTCGAAGCCACGGGCATCAACCGCCAAGAGCGCGAGCACCTGCAGGGCCTCGCTGCCGTCACGGCGAGCTTGGACCAGCCGGCCGCGAGTGACTCCGCCACCACCTTGGGCGACCTCGTTGGCGCTGACGGTCACGACTTCATTGGCGATATCGAGCGCACGATGATGAATGACCAGATGTCCTCATCACTCGCGCAGCTCAATGAGTTACAGCGTCGCGTGATCGAGTTGCGCTACGGCTTCACCGGAGAAACGCCGCTGTCGCTGCAGGCGACGGCTGACCGACTGGACGTGGGCGTTCGCCGCGTGCGTCGCGCGGAGGAAGAGGCGCTGGAAATCTTGCGCTCGGACTCCACCGTGCAGTCCATCCACGAGACGCTCTAGTCGAGCGGTGGCTCCTCCGGGAGCAACGAACGAAGATCAGACGGAAGGAGCGCCTCAAATTTGAGGCGCTCTTCTGTTATCGGATGGTCAAATTCCAAACGCCAACTGTGCAGGAAGAATCGCTCTTCAGGCAAACGACGGTCTCGTCGGTGGCCGTATTTGGAGTCATTCACGACCGGATGGCCGATAGCGGACAAGTGGACACGAATTTGGTGAGTGCGGCCGGTATCCAGGCGCAGTCGCAGCAAGGTGACCGGTACGGGCTGCTCGTATCGAGCCAGGACCGTGTACCCCGTGCGTGCCACCCGACCATCTCGACGAACGGACATCAGTGTTGGGTTGCGATTGGATCGTCCGATGGGCGCGTCCACCACTCCCCTCTCTTCCGTGACCCAGCCATCGGCAAGACCCAGATACGTGCGACCCATCGTGCGGTCTGCAAGTTGCTCGCTCAAGGCGTTGAATCCTTCGACAGTGCGCGCCACGGTCATGAGGCCGCTGGTGCCCTTATCGAGACGGTGAACCACCCCGGGGCGAACCGCGTCGCCACAGCCCTGCTCGGGCAGGAGCCCAATTTCGGGATACCTTGCGAGAATTCCGGCAATCAAAGTTCCCTCACGCTGACCGGCACCGGGATGAACAACCTGGTCGGCGAACTTGTTGATCACCAGAAAATCGGGAAACTCCGCCACCACGTCAATGTCCACCGATGCATCGGGCGTCACGCGGTCATCAACGGGCTCCGGCAACACGACGGCTACCTGTTGGCCCTCAGACAGCACCAGCGACGCCTTGGTCGCGATGGCACCGTTCAGCATGACTGAGCCACTGTCAATAATGCTGCCGACGACAGAGCGCGAGAGGCCGGTTAGAAGGGCAATCGCGCGGTCAAGGCGCACGCCATCTAAAGAACTCGGGACGGAAAAGTCCAAACTCTCATCGTCAAATGTGTTCTCGTCCACGCGGCCCATCTTTCTGTAGGAATGTCGCAGCCCACAACAGCACACCCATCGTGATGGCGACATCTTGAATATTGGCGACGAAGAATCGACCAACGGCGAGGTAATCAGTGACGCATCGCTGCGTCGAGGTCAGGCGACTCAGGACATTCCCGACCGCTCCCCCTACGATAAGGCCTGATCCCCACGCCGCCATCCCTGGGCGAGTTCGTGCAGCGGCGAGCGTCACGGCCATGGCGAGCGCACTTGCAGTCATGAGCGCCCACTTGCCATGCCCCGCGCCCCATGACCAGCTAACACCACTGTTACAACGGTGGACGATTGACGCCCACCCGTGGATGTGGCCGGGAGGGAGAGTTTTCGCCCACCGGTTCGCAACCACGCTGACCAGGATGACCGACAGGGCAACCCCCCAGGGCCGCCGCAGTCGGCTTATACCGTGGCGCGACAATCGGTGCACGTAAACACTGGCACCTGATAGCGCAAGCGATCCTTGATGATGCGCTCGTAGCACTCGTCGCAGCGTCCGTAGGAGCCCTCGTCAACTCGCGCGAGCGCAATGTCAATCTCGTCCACTTCGAGACGCCAACGGTTCGCCATTTCCTTGATCTGCGCACGCTGAATATCCGAGCCAAGGCTGGAACCATCTTCTTCGTCGTATTCAAGGCGCTCACGGTCAACGAGCATCTCATCAGCTTGGTCATCGAAATCCGAAATCTGACCGGTCAATTCGGCACGCTTCGCAATGAGAAGCTCACGCATCTCCGCTAAGAAGCCGGGCTCGTTCTCGTAAGGCTTGGCATTTCGCTTCTTATCGAGAGCCTCCTGCCGACGCCGCTCGTCAGCCTCACGTTTGGCTTGAGCTTCACGCTCCTGGCGCTCGAGGCGCTCAATCTCGGCTTGGCGCTCGAGACGAAGACGTTCTTGCTCCTTCTTTTTAGCCTCAATTTCACGCAGCTTTCGCTTTTCCGCTTCCGCCTTCTCGGCGGCCTTGCGCTTAATTTCTGCTGCTTTATCAGCCGCACGCTTCTTCGCTGCCGCTTCACGGGCACGTCGAGCATCGGCCTTCGCCTTCTCGGCGGCCCTCTTCTTGGCTTCGGCCGCCTTCTTGCGTTCGAGGGCTGCTTTCTCCGCAGCCTTCTTCTTCGCCGCCGCGTCACGAGCCTTGTCGGCAATCTGCTTCGCCTTGTCGGCCGCCTTCTGCTTCGCCTCGGCGGCACGTGCCTTTGCCGCCGCCTGCTTGGCCTTGTCGGCAGCAGCCTTCTGGGCAGCTGCCAACTTCACTTTGTCCGCGGTAGCTTTCTTTGCCGCCGCCGCCTTCTGGGCGGCGTTGATCGGCGCGAGCTTCTTTGCGGGCGCCTTCTTGGCGGGCGCGAGCTTCTTTGCGGGCGCCTTCTTGGCGGGCGCGAGCTTCTTTGCGGGCGCCGACTTCTTCGCAGGCGCCTTCTTGGCAGGCGCCTTCTTGGCGGGCGCGGACTTCTTGACGTTTGACGTCGACATGGATCTCCTTGGGGGGGGTTACGGCCCTAACGGGGGCGAAGGCTACTCGTCAGGGGTGTCAGTCGTCACGACGCTGATCGAGGTTGAGTACATCTCCCAACGTCGGGGCGTTCGTTATCTGAGGGGTGGGGGCGGTGGCGTCGCCGGAGGTCGCCGCCACGACGGGAACGATACGTTCATTCACCGTTCGCTCTGGCGCCGTCTCAATGGTGGGCGCCGCAGGTGTGGTTGCCACCGAGATTTCACTATTGGGATTGACCGGAGTGAGGTGGCGCTGCACCATGGACTGCAATTCGTTCAAACCGGCGAGAAAACGCGCGCGTTGCGCGTCGACGTGCGACGTGAGGGTGTCAACTTCCTCCACCAGCCGCTGCTTAACCGCATTGAGTCGCTCAATTTCATCCTGAGCGCGGCTCTGAGCTTCCGCGATGATGGTGCGTGCGCGATCCGTCGCCGTGACTTCGATGTGACGAGCCTCGGCTTCCGCCTTGCGCTTCGCCTCGGCCACGAAAGATTGCGCCATCTCGAGCAGGGACATGATGTTGGAACTATCCGCACCAGCCACGGAGACGTTGTTGCCCACCGATGCGGCAGCCGGAGTCGGGGCCAGCGGCGCGGATCCTCCGTCTCGCAGCTTGCCTTCTAATTGACTGACTCGCTCATAGGCCTGACGAAGTTGCAATGACTGCTGGCGCAGCTTTTCCACCATGGCATCCGATTCGTCGGCACATGCTTCGAGGAACGCGTCGACTTCATCAACGTCATAACCGCGGAGACCGAATCTAAAGCGAACTTCACGCAGTTGCGAAAGGGAGTTGTGGGGCAGGTCGGGCGTGGTCATGCGAGCCACGATACCCCCTTCAAGCGCTATTTACACAACTCTTTGAACGATTTGCAAGACAAACACGAGAATGAAAACCGACAAATCAATCCCCGTTCCCCCCACTCGCAGCACGGGGATGGCCCGTCGCAGCGGCACTAGAACGGGTTCGGTGATGCTGCGCAAGGCGTAGCGAATATTTCTCAGCGTGCCCGGCCCGTTATCGGGGAACCAGCTCAAAATTGCCGTCGCGACTAAGACGTAGATGTACAGCTGGATGAGAATGCGTAGAAGCGGCACTAGTTCACCGGGGCAAAATCGCGAGCGCGAAAGGGCTCGAGCACTTGATCCAGTACGTCCACTCCCGTGGGTGACACCAGGTAGACCAACTTGTCGGCCGTCAATGCGCGGAGCTTGGCGCCCGCCACGAAGGTGGCACCGGCCATGAAGTCCTTGATACGACGAGACTCATCGGCGTCATAGGCGTAGCGCAGGTTCACGATGACCACGCGGCGAGACTTGATGGAATCGCCCATGGGCTTGATGTCCTTGTAGCTGGCGGGTGCAACGACGTCAATGTCGGCCGACCGAGCTTGGGAATTCACTTGTCGCACCGTTGCCTGTGACACCGGACGAATGGTCGGCCGGGTGGACGCCACGGGCTCAGAGAGTGAATTCACGGGACGCGATGGTCGCGGCGCGGCGGGGCGACGAATGTCACCGTCGATGGAGCGAGCGCGTCGCCGTGGCGTCTCATCTTCATACTCATCGTCCTCGTACACGGGCTTGCCGAAACTCGGTTCGCGGCCCATGGGTTCTTCCACGAGTCCGAGGAACATGAGGAAGCGGTTCAGAATGGTTGGCACGTCGCCCCCTTTAGGTCAGGTGCTGGAGTCCTATGTTAGGTCACCCGCGTGACGGGGATTTCGGCGACCAAAAAGTAAAGATCCCACCCGAATTTCAGTCGACCCGCAGGCCGCCGCGACTTCGAAATCATCGCTCATTCCCATGGAGCAGCCCTCGAGGCCGAGAGAATTAGCGAGGACTCGGGTGGCCCGAAATGCGCGCTCCGGGTCCACGGGGTCAGCCACCGTCATGAGTCCTCGCACCTGCAGACCCCGCTCGATCGCCGCCTCAAGCAATCCGGGAATGTCCTCTACCGGGGCACCATGGCGTTGAGGTTGGCCGGTGACATCCACTTGCAGGTCGATGAGTCCGCGATAGCCCAGAACGGCGAGGCGATCAATCTCCTTCAGACGTGCCACACCGGAAATCACTTGGGCTGACGACGCAACCACCGCTATTTGACGTGACTGCAGGTTGCCGATGAAGTGCCACGGGGCGTGTGGCCACCGGTCGGCCTTCGCCGCTAGCTCGGTGGCGTAGTTCTCCCCCAGGCCCGACACACCCGCCGAGAGGGCGGCGGAGATAGCCCGATCACCATACGTCTTGGTCACGGCGAGAACTGCTGCGGTGCTCGTGCCTAGTCGGCGTCGAATGTCGTCGAGACGGTGGGCGACCAGCGCCACGTCCTCCTCGTTAGCTACCTCGTTATCAGCGAAGGAATTCGGGGAGGTCGTCATCACCATTCGCGTCGATTCCCAAGTCGTCGGCGGGAGCGCCGAAGATGTCGGACACCGATGCCGAGCGAGACGTGGTGGGAGTGGAACCCGTGGCCGACTTGCTCGGTGCGCGTCCACCTTCCCAGCGCTCAAAGCCAGCCGCGATAACCGTGACGCGCACGGCATCACCGATGGCCTCGTCAATGACCTGACCGAAGATGATGTTCGCGTCAGGGTGCGCAACGGAGCGAACGATGTCGGCCGCTTCTTGCACCTCGAACAGGGTGATGTTCGGGCCACCCACAATGTTCATCAACACGCCACGAGCACCGTCGATAGACGCTTCCAGCAGCGGCGAGCTGATGGCGGCACGAGCCGCATTGACCGCGCGCCCCTCACCCGTTGACGTACCGATGCCCATGAGAGCAGTGCCGGCATTCGACAAAATCATCTTGACGTCCGCGAAGTCGGTGTTGATCTCGCCGGCGTTGCCAATGAGATCGGTAATGCCACGAACACCCTGCAGCAAGACATCGTCAGCGAGTTTGAACGCTTCCTGCATCGTGGTGGCCGCCGTCACCACTGACGTCAGGCGGTCATTTGGAATCACGATGAGAGCGTCAACCTTCTCGCGTAGCGACGTGATGCCCTTCTCCGCCTGGCTCTGGCGACGCTTGCCTTCGAAACTGAACGGCTTGGTCACCACGCCAATAGTCAGTGCACCCAGACTGCGCGCCACTTCGGCGACCACGGGAGCAGCGCCGGTACCGGTACCGCCGCCTTCACCCGCGGTGATGAAGACCATGTCCGCCCCCTTGAGCGCTTCTTCAATCTCCGCCTTGTGCTCTTCGGCGGCCTGACGACCGATTTCCGGATCGCTGCCCGCACCGAGACCACGAGTTAATTCGCGACCAATATCAATCTTGAGATCGGCATCGCTGAGCAGGAGGGCCTGAGCGTCGGTATTCGCCGCGATGAATTCCACGTTGCGAAGTCCACCGGCAATCATGCGGTTGACGGCGTTGACACCACCACCGCCGACACCAAAGACCTTGATGACGGCCAAGTAGTTGCCCGTAGTCCCGTTCATGTAATCCTCATTTCCACCGGCCAGAGACCGACTTGCGCTACTGCGCCTCCGCGAGAGGCTAGTCCCCTATTTAATAGGGGTCAATCATCTAAGGGCCACTAATTGCCACGGCCGACGGGACCGTGACGTCCACCACGTCGCCCGCGACGAGCTTCTCGTGGGCCAAAACCGAAGCCACATCTTCATACTTGGCGGGCAGATCGGTGGCGGGGCCCAAAATGAAGGTGACAGGTGTCGTCATGGTGAGGCGAATTCCCGAGGCCGGTCGCTGCGAAATCGTTGCTACTTGGGCCCAAAATGCCCGAGGAAGGGTGGCGGCAATGGTGACGAGGTCTCGTGCGGAGCCCTGGTAGGGCCACTGGCCGGAGGATGAGACGAGCACGGGGAGATTGGTACCGCGAGGCGCTGGCCCCAAATCGACGCCATCTTCGGCGACCAAGTCGTATGTCGCCCCTCGCGCCGCGATCGCCACGGGTCGACGCTCAGTGATGACCATTAATACCGAGTGGGGCCACTGCCGTGAGACCACCGCGCGCGCCACCCAGGGCATGAGTGAGAGTCGCCGAGAGATGTTGGCCTCGTTGAGATCAATCATCGCCACCTGAGTCGTCAGGCCCGCCTGAGCCACCACTTGTTCGCGCGTCTCGTGCAGATTCCCTGTCACGACAATGGACTGCACCGCGAAGAACGAGCGGTGCAGAATCCACTGCCCGCCGAGCACCATGGTCGTGATGATGGCCCCGAGGAGAATCGATCGCCACCACCATTTAGGACGTGGTTCACGCGCTGGTGTGACACGACGTCGGCGACTCATGATGACACCTCAGGAAATCCTACGAACTTGATCTCCGTCTGCAAAAGTATGCCCGAGGTCGTCGCCACCTCATCGCGAACCCGACGAATGAGTTCATGCACATCACTCGCGGTGGCGCCGTCAAGTGCCTGAATGAAATTGGCGTGCTTCGTCGAGACTTCGGCTCCTCCGACGCGCAACCCTTTCAGGCCCGCGGCCTCAATCAAGCCAGCCGCGTGATCGCCCGGAGGGTTTCGAAAGACGCTGCCGGCGTTTCGACCACCCGGCTGGTGCTCGCGACGCCACGCGACAATCTCCGACATCTGCGCACGCAGTTCGTCGGGTGACCCGTGAGGCAGCGACATGGTCGCCGCCAGGACCACATCTGTCGACCTCACGGCGCTGTGGCGGTACGAGAAGTGCATGTCCGCGGCGGGCACCCAGCGCACTGACCCCCTCGCCAGATCAAGAAGTTGCACCGCTGTGACGCAGTGGCTCATCTCTCCCCCATGGCCGCCGGCGTTCATCACCACGGCACCACCGAGAGAACCCGGGACGCCGACCGCCCAGGCAAAGCCGCCCACCGCGTGGTCGGCGAGTTGACGGGCTAGTTGCGGCAAAGCCCAAGACGCTCCCGCCACGACTCTCCACCCCCCCGCGTCACGCTCAACCTCAAGGTGAGGCTCCACGTCAATGTCAATCATGACGAGGTCGTGGTTGCCATCGGCGACCAGGGTATTTGACCCTCGGCCCATGACAACCGGAGGCAACTCGTGTCCCCTTAGCCACTGCGCCACCTTGGGGGCATCAGCCTCGCTCTCGATGGTCAATGCGAAACGCGCGCGGCCGCCAACTCGGTACGTCGTTCGTGCGCCCAGGTCAACGTTTTCGAGAATTTTCATGCGACGCTCCAGTGAGCAGCGATATCGGCGATGTCGCCCGCGCCCATCAGGATGATGGCGTCGAGGTCGTCAAACCATTCTTCCGCGAGCGTCTGCGCGTCACTGAGCGCCGGCACATATGACACGTGTGGCACGTCGCCGCGAACGGCATTGACAATCAAGTTGCCATCAACGCCCGCCTCGGCGGGCTCTCCCGAGCGGTAGACGTCCGTCACGATGAGCTTTTCCACCCCGGTGAAGGCGCCCGCGAAAGTGGGGGCAAGTAGACGAGTTCGTGTGACTCGATGCGGCTGAAAGATGACGCCAATGCGAGCGAACCCGCCCGCGCGCGCCGCGGCAATGGTGGCGGATACTTCGCGAGGCAAGTGGGCGTAGTCGTCAATGAGCTGGGTCCGGCCGCGAGAACCCACCACGGTGAATCGCCGTGGGGCGCCGCGAAAACTCGCCAGCCCGGTCGCAATGTGCTCTGGCGAATAGCCGCTTTCGAGGGCCCACACCGCCACCGCGGCAGCGTTATCCATATTGTGACGGCCGGGAACCTTCAGGGTGATATTCACCTCGCCGCGATCACCCGACACCCGACACGAGGAGCTCGTACCCGAAAAGTATTCGTGATGGATGATGTAGTCATCAGATCCACGACCCACCGACGTCACCGGACGTCGTGCTGATGCCAGGCGACCAGCGGTCGAGCCGCGTTCAACTACCACGACGATTCCCGCCGTGCGCTCCACCAGATCTCCGAACGCCGCATGCAATGCGATTTCTGAGCCGTAGTGATCGAGGTGGTCGGCATCCACATTCAGCAGGATGAGATCATGAGGCGTGAGATGCGTAAAGGTGCCGAAGCTCTCGTCGGTTTCCAAGACCAAGGGGCCAAGGCCGCCGTGGGCATTAGGTCCGAGCCCCACGATGGGCGCTCCCACGAGCCATGATGCATCTCGCCCATCACTGCGCGCGACGAACGCCGCCATGGACGTGGCCGTGGTCTTTCCGTGCGTTCCCGCGATTGACACGAGTTGCCACGCCTGGCTCACGGCGTCGAGGGCCTGCCCACGCACCACCAGGTTGCCACGAGCCGACGCGCGGGCGAGATCGAGATGTGCGGGCGAGATCGCCGGCGAGGCGGTCACGAGGTCGGACTCCAGCCACTCGTCCGGCGCCGGACCAATGCTGATTGCAATACCGAGTGTGCGAAGTTCGGCGATCACCGCACTGTCAACATCGTCGCTACCGGTGACGCGCCACGACGAATCGTGGGCCAAACGCGCAAGGCCACTCATCCCCGCACCCCCGATGCCCACAATGTGAATCGATCTAGACATGGGCGACCTCGCGAATCACGCGGGCAATGGCAGTCGCAGCACCAGGGTGACGCAGCTGACGCAAGCCGGCTTCCGCCAGCAACCGCGACCGCGATTCGGCAAGCCAGGGTGACAGCGCCGAGCTTAGGCTGCTCGCGCTCACATCGCGGTCCGCAATAACGACGGCACCGCCCACCGCGGCGAGAGCACTCGCATTATGAGTTTGATGATCGCCCGGCGCCCCGGGTAACGGGACGAGCACTGACGGCAGCGCGATGGCAACAAGTTCGGCCACCGTGGTGGCGCCCGATCGACAGATAGCGACGTCGGCGGCTTGCCAGAGCGCCGGCATATTGTCAGCAAAATCAATGCGGCGGTAATTATCGCCCGCCGCCATTGTCGCCTGCGCCACGTCCGCGGCATCTCGACGACCGGTCACGTGTAGCACCGTGACATCGTCAGGGAGACCGGCAGCCACCCACTTCGCAACCGCCATGTTCACGGAACGAGCACCCAGAGATCCCGTCATCACGACGACCACGGTGGAGGTGTCGATGTTGAGCGCTCGACGAGCTCGCTCGCGAGCCTCGTCCGATCGATCAAGGGTCTCGATATCTGCGCGAACCGGCGCACCTGTTACCGCGTCACGCTCAGTTTCCTCGCCGACAGCGAGGCAGCGCCGTGTGGCCCAGCGTGCGGCGACACGATTGGTCGCACTCGCGACCGCATCAAGCTCCACCAGTACCAGCGGCGTACGTGTGATGCCCGCCGCCATCGCCATCGGAAAAGCTGCGTAGCCACCGAAGGACACCACGACGGCCGGTCGGCGAAAGAGGCAGCGACCCACGCAGTACAAGGTCGATAGCTTCAGCTGCACCGCACTGAGGATGTTGCGAGGGTGCAGTGATCGGACGATGCCGCGACCTAGCAAGAAGCGCCGAACCTCGGGTCGTCCCGCCCACAAGCGACGTTCTTGTCCTCGACGCGAACCCACCAATTCAAGACTTGCGGGGAGTACGCCCCCTGTCTGCAAGGCATCGCTCACCGCCAGCATGGGAAAGATGTGACCTCCCGTGCCGCCTCCGGTCAAGACGATCGCCCCTGCCATTAGCGACTCCTCGCCCCCGCGTGCTCAGGAGAAATAGTCCTCAGCGAATTCTCCGTTTCTCTCGCCACCGCCCCTAACACCGCCAAGGCGGCAAGGTCCACCACTAATGACGTTCCGCCATATGAGACGAGGGGCAACGGCACTCCCGTCACTGGGAACAAGCCAGTGACTGAACCGATATTCATTCCAATCTGAATGGTGAACCACGATGCAATACCCACCGCCAACAATTGAGACTCGCGTCGACGTGCGGTCATGGCAATTCGCCAGGCCCCCAAGAGCAACCATCCGAGGAGCACCAGCGTCGCCACGGCGCCAACGAAGCCCAATTCTTCGCCGATGGTGGAGAAGATGAAGTCCGAGTGTGGGTTAGCGACCAGCCCCCACTTTTCTCGTCCGTTGCCGTAACCGAGGCCGCCGAAGCCTCCGGCGCCAAAACCGATACGGGCCTGGTGGGCTTGCTGATTGAACGTTTGCCAACCTTCATTCTGAAAAAAGAGTCCCTTGACACGATCGCGCTGGTACTTGTTGATCACGAGTGAGAAGCCGAGACCCACCACTGCCAAGGTCAGGACTTGGTAGAAAGTCCGCCGTTTGATACCAGCCGCGAAATAGATCGCGAAGGTGGAAAAGAAAATCACCGCCGCCGTGCCCGCATCGCGCTCCGTTTTCACAATGAGCAGAGTCGCGACGAATAGCGGCGCGAGGAGGTAGGCAGACCGGAGCCAGTCGGAACTTTCTCGTTCCGCATGCGCAATCCACGCCGCCGCGGCCAAGACGAAGGCGAGTTTGGTGAACTCCGACGGCTGGACGGTGAATGTACCAACGCCAATCCAACGCTTTCCACCGTCGACGGCGTGACCAATCAAGGGCACTGCGAGCAAGCCAAGAAAGCAGATGAACAGAAAAACTTTCGACCATCGCAGCATGCTGGCAACCGGCACCTTGCGAATCAGAAAATACATAGATGCTCCGAACGCGGCAAGACCGGCTTCACGCAGCGTCGTCGACTTCATCAAGCCACCTGAGCCACCGGCGGTTCGTGCGGATGCCGAGCCCACCATGACGACTCCCGCAATCAGCAGGGCGATGGTGGGCGTCGCGAGGAACACCTCACCGCGAGTCATGGGAATCTTGTCCCAGAATGATGACGAGCGCTTTCCACGCTTGGGCGAGCGGCGAAACATCACACCACCTTCGCGATCTTCAAAAAGTCTCCGTAGAAGATGCCGAGGCCCAGCGCCGCGAGCAAAATCGCAAGAATCCAGAATCGAATGGTCACCGTCGTCTCTGGCCACCCTTTCAATTCGAAGTGATGATGAATGGGCGTCATGCGAAAAATACGCCGACCAAAAACGCGATAGCTAAAAATCTGCAAAACCACCGAGGCTGCCTCGACTACGAAGAGTCCGCCAATGATGATCAGCAGTAAGTCCAGATTCATCAAGAAGCAGACGGAGGCCAACGACGTTCCAATGGCCAAGGAGCCGGTGTCCCCCATGAAGATTTTCGCCGGGGCGGCGTTCCACCACAGAAACCCAAGGCAGGCGCCCACGAACGCCACCGCGATGAGTCCCAGGTCCAAGGATGGAGAGAGTTGGTAGATCGAAAAGTGGCGGAATTCCCAATATCCGATAATGGCGATGACGGCGAAGGAGAAAGTCGACGAACCGGCAACGAGTCCATCGAGCCCGTCAGTGAAATTCACCGCGTTGCTGGTGGCAACGAGAGCGAAGACGCACAGCAGCGCCCAGCTGACCGGACCCAGGTGCCAACCGGGTAGGGACCAGCGCGTGAATGAGAGTGTCGTACTGGTGTGCACCCAGGTAACTGCCAAGGTCGCGAAGGCCGCCGCGATCGCCAATTGTCCGAGGAGCTTCCCGCGCTTATTGAGACCAAGATTTCGTGAATGACGCACACTGATGGCATCGTCGGCAAAACCCAGCAAGCCCGCCGCGGTGATGGTGAGAATGGCGAGTACACCCGCGCGGGTGAAGGTGATGGCGGTTCCCACGTGCCCCATCAGATACCCGACGACTGACGCGAACACAATGACCACACCGCCCATGGTGGGCGTTCCCGCCTTGTGCTGGTGCTGGGGTCCGTCTTCACGAATGCTCTGCCCCATGGACCGGTCACGCAAATATCGAATCAGCATCGGGGTAAGAAAAATCGTCAGCAAGAACGAGACGCCGCCAGCTTCCATCAAACTCAACATGGTGACTCCAATAATTCTCGAACGGTATCGACATCAGAAAAGTCGCTGACGGTCGCACCAATAGTTTGCGTTCTCTCGTGGCCTTTACCGGCGATGATGATGACATCATCTGCCGTGGCCACCGACATCGCGTACTCGATGGCCCGACGACGATTCAGCTCGACATGAAAGTGGTCACCGGAATGAGATCCGACGATCTCACGGGCAATCTCGGCGGGGTCTTCACTTCGCGAGTTATCCGTCGTGATGATGCGCACATCAGCCGAACGGTAGGCGATGTCGCCCATAATGGGTCGCTTCTCTCGGTCGCGGTCACCACCACAGCCAAAGACCACCACAATTCGCCCCGTGGTCATCGTGCGAGCATCGCTCAAAATCTGCTGCAGCCCATCGGGAGTGTGCGCGTAGTCAATCACGATGTCGGGGTGTCGCTGGACCACCTGGTAGCGACCGGGAACCACGTGCAGTTTTGAAACGGCATCGGCGATGTCGCGATCGGGCATATTGGTCAACTCCGACACGGCCGCCATCGCGGCCGCGAGATTCAGCACATTGACTGCTCCGCCCACCGGAGCGGTGAGATCATGCCCGCGCCATACGGCAGTGATTTCGTTCCATCCCACGTGTAGCGACGTGAAATCCGCGCGCGACACCGATATCGTCGGGACGGTCGCTTTCTCGAGCAAACGTTGCCCCCACGTGGACTCGACCACGACGCCGCGACGACTGTGCTCCGGAGTAAACAGCAGTGCCTTGGCCGCGAAGTAGTCATCCATGGTCACGTGATAATCGAGGTGATCGTGAGACAGGTTGGTGAAGACCGCGACATCGGCGATGACACCATCGGTACGACCTTGGTCGAGAGCGTGGCTCGACACTTCCATCGCCACCACCGTTCCGGCTCCCTCGCGGTCAAGAATGTCGCGAAGGCTGCGAAAAAGTGCGGGCGGTGCTGGGGTTGTTCGAACGTGTGACAAGGTGCCCATCGCCGTGGCCGATTCGCCGAGCGCTAGGGCGATGTCACGCACGAAGTGTGTCACCGACGTCTTGCCATTCGTCCCCGTCACCGAAATAATGCGCAGATGCTCCTCGGGGTTGCCGACGATACGAGCCGACGCGAGAGACAGAAAGTCTCGAATGTCCGTCGCGCTGAGAACCGCCGTCGGAGCGAGAGTGCTGGGTGCCGTCGACACGACCGCCACCGCCCCACGGGCAATGGCGTCGGGGATGTACTGGGTGCCGTCTGACTGAGTGCCGGGTACGGCCACGAAGAGCGAACCCGGCTGACACTCCCCCGACAAGTTGTCAATGCGAGTGATGTCGAGGTCGCCGAGACTTGACAGTCGAGGGTCGAGATCGCGGGCCTTCATCGCGTCACGTCCGATGACACGCCCGCAGCCACCTTGACGCCACTGCGGAAGGTGCCTGACAGAGGGACCCCGTAGTGACGAAGCGCGTAACTCATGACTCGCTGAAAGACCGGGGCGGCGGCATCACCACCGAAGATGCTGGTGGTGGGGCGCTGCAGTAACACGATCATCGACAAGGTCGGGTGGTCGGCTGGCGCAAAGCCGACGAACGACGCGTTGTAGGCACCGTTGACGTACGCCGCTACACCCGGTCGCGGCATGGCGGCCGTGCCCGTCTTGCCCGCCACGGCATATCCCTCAATAATCGCCTTGAGCCCGGTCCCGACTCGCACCACGTCTTGGAGCATGTTGTTTAACGTCTGCGCCACTGAAGGAGTGAACACTCGATACGACAACGACTTGGGCGCCGCCGTCGGCACGCCGGTGGAACTGATAGTCGCACGAACCAGAGTGGGTTCGATGAAGACGCCACCATTCGCGATGCAGTTGTACGCGTCGAGCACCTGAATGGGTGTCACTGCGTCAACCTGCCCGATCGGAAGAGATGCCAAGTCGGAGTTGTGCCAGCTGGACTGACCAACCAAGAGGCCGGCGCTTTCACCTGGAAAGTTCACACTCGTCGTTGCTCCAAAGCCCAAACGATTCACCTGATTCAGCAAATTGTTTTCCCCCACCTGCTTCGAGATGAGGTAGGTGCCAATATTGGATGAGGCCGCAAGAATTTGAGTGGCATTCAGGTGAAGTGTTCCGTGGCGTTCGGCATCGTGAAACACGCGAGTGCCGACGACCACCGAATACGGCACGGTGTACGCAGTGGTCGGCGTGGCCGTGCCGAGGGAGATGGCGGCCGAGAATGGCACGATTTTGAACACCGAACCCGGCTCGTAGGTCATGGTGAAGGGCAGGTTATTGATCGACTGCTGAATACCAGGAACGCCGACATTCACACCCCACGTGGTGGGAGATGGGAGTCGCGAGTCCTTCACACGAGTGTTGACGAGAGACGCATCGGCCAGAATTTGACCCGTGTGAACATCCATGACAATGGCGACACCATCGAGTGCTCGCATTGCCAGGAGTTGACTGGCAAGCGCCTGCTCGGTGATGTACTGCAGCGGAGTGTCGATCGTTAGCTCCACCGATGACCCCGGTACGGCACGTTGGACAGTCTGCACCTTCGAACCTGGCAAATTGACATGGTCGTGGCGCAGGGCAATTCCGATCCCGGTCTGCCCACCGAGCAGCGATTGGAACTTGTATTCGAGTCCTGCGTAGCCCTCTTGGTTGGTCAAATTGCTGACCGACGAGATTCCCGTCAAACCGACCGAGTGCACCCCACCGAGCAAGCTGTGTGCAAGCTCACCATTCGGATATACGCGGGCCGAGCCTCTCTGCACCAATATGCCGGGCAAATTTCGATTCGTCAACTTGTCGCCGTCCTCCAAGGACAGGCTGTTGGTAATCAAAGTATGGCCAGACCCATAGTGAATAGTGAGCAGAGGCACGAGTTTGCCTACCGGCACGTGCACGAGGGGTGACAGTGCCTGAGCCTCGGCCAATGGCGTCGTCTTACGCGCAATTTGAAGGTCGTCCGCCCAGACTTCGTCGGTGGGCGCGGAGAGCGCGAGAGGTACGGCATTGCGGTCATACAGAGTTCCGCGATCGGCGGGGATCGCAAATTTGCTGTGGAATTGCCGGTAACTCAGCGTGGCGTAACTCGAGTGGCGGTAGAGCTGTATCCAGGCCAGATTCAGCACCACAACGATGCCAAAAATCAATGCCGCATTGCGCATCAGGGTCACGCGGTGTTCGAAATGCGTCGAGTTTTCGCGAACGAAATCGCGATTCTTCGCGGAACGTCGGACGCTTCGGCTCATTTCTGCGTGTGAGACACCGTGGCCGCGACCACCGTGGCGGACGAGTGGGAGGTCGATGTCACCGATGACGAGGTAGAGCCAGGTACGCGATTGTCCACAAGGGCGCGTGAGATCGCATAGCCACCGCGAACGTGAGGGACAGCCAACGGCACATCAAGAGGCACGCGGAGAATTTGAGAAACTGACGTCGGCACCACCAAATTCGAGCCGCCGACCTTGGATGCCAAGTACTCAGGGCTTGCATTCTTGGTGATCTGAGAGACCGCCGCGGCGTACTGCGACTGTGCCGCCAGCAGCTGGTCCTGCACATGCGCCAGCGCAACCTGCCGTGTATCGATGGACTGGACAACGAACATCGCCGACACGGCTCCCACTGCGGTAATGACCACTAATTGTCCTGTCCACGATAAGCGAGCCCACAGGCGAAAGCGGGCAGTCCCCCGATGAGACGCCGTCGCACGACGAGGTGCCGTCGCAATGCGAGGACGAAAAACACCGTGCTCGCCATGATCGCGGAAGGGGAAGGAAATAACGCTCACGCGAGCTCCTTCACGCGGGCGATGCGCAAACGCGCGGACCGAGCACGCGGGTTGCGGTCGACCTCATCGGAGGACGCCAGGATGGCGCCGTGTCGCGCGACGTCCAAGGTGGAGACAGCGCCACACACGCAGGGCAACTGAGGTGGGCAGGTACAGCCACCCGACTCGCCCTCGAGCATGAACTTCTTGACAACCTTGTCCTCGCCCGAGTGATAGCTCATCACGACGAGAACGCCGCCAGGGGCCAACAGAGAAATCGCAGCCATCAGGCCCTCACGCAACTGCGCCTCTTCATCATTTACGACAACTCGAAGAGCCTGAAAGACGCGAGTGGCGACGTGGCCGCGACGGCGAGCCGCAGCCGGTACCGCACGCTCCACTGCCGAGACCAACTCCGAGGTCGTCGTCGGCATTGCTCCGATAACCGAGCGGGCAATGGCACCCGCGAATCGAGTTTCGCCGTGCTCTCGAAAAAGGCCCGCCAGCTCGCCGACATCGGCCGTGGCTATGTATTCGGCGGCAGTCTTGCCTTGTGTCGTATCCATGCGCATGTCGAGGGGGGCGTCAAAGCGAAACGAGAATCCACGATCACCGTCATCGAGCTGAGGTGACGAGACGCCGAGGTCCATCAGGACCCCGCGAATCGGCATGTCGTGAGTTAAGGGACGCACCAATACGCCCATGGAGGCGAAATCTCCTGCCACGACCGTCGCTCGATCGCCATACGGAGCAAGCCGTCGGCGCGCCGCATCGCGAGCAATGGGGTCGCGGTCGATGCCGATGATCCGCACGTGGGGGTAACGCTCAAGAAGGAGGGCGCTATGCCCCGCACCCCCCAAAGTGGCGTCGACAATGATGCCGTCCTCGACGGCCATCGCGTTCACCACTTCGGTAGCGAGAACGGGTTCGTGCACGAAGTCCTGGGTCATCTGCAGCCCTTCGACCAACGTCACCGAGTGGGGGCTCGGTGCGACACCCAACGGCAGGGCGGAGGAGAAATCACCGTTGGGGTTGGTCGGAAGGCTGCGCATGGTCCAGGGCCAGCGCCTTACACGGGAGTGGGCATCCCCTTTCATTGGTCGGCCTCAGAACTCTTGAGTTCGGCTGCCGGTTTCGCGGTGACGCGGTCAAGTCGCTCAGGGTTCCAAATTTCCAAGTTGCCGCCCACGCCGATGATGACGACGGGCTGGTCGAGATCGATGCCCGCGTGCTGACGCTGGCGTTCGTTGAGGAGCATGCGACCTTGGGCGTCCACTGGCACTTCGGTGGAGTTCGAAAATAGGAGTCGCCGACGGTTGTTTTCAGCTTCCGACAATGGGCCCTTGACGTTGATGTCGTCTTCCCACTGCTTCTCGAAAGCGCTGTTTGGCCCCACCCACAAACAGCCCTGGTCGTAGATCGTGATGTTGGCGAGGCCGCCAAAGACGTCGCGGTATTTCGAGGGAATGACGACGCGACCCTTCGCGTCAATCTTCTGCTCGTAGCGACCGCGCATCAATGTCATGGACCCCTCCTCAGAGGAGACCATACCACTTTGTGGGCATTTACACCACTTATCACCCTTTTACACCACTTTTTTCCCTCCGTCCCCACCTCGTGGACAACAAAAAACCGGGGCCGCAGCCCCGGTAGATCGTGAAAACGCTGAAATTACGGCACAAGATGCAATTCTCGACGAGTCATTCCGCCCGCCTGATCAATCACCTCACGCGCAATGAAGTCGAGAACGGCCGCGTCAAAAAGGGTGGACGCCCCACCCGCGCCTTCCAAGTGGGCTTCGAGGCCCTCAGGGCTACCCACCAGGTGGGCGAGATTCCCTTGAGTGCCTCGAGGGAGCAACGTCGCAACGAAAACCCCTTCACGAACGCGCCATTGTGTAACACCCACGAGCTTGCGTGAACCGTGAAAAACTTCGCCCGGCCCGCGACCGGCGAAACATGCCGCGCTGTAGTCACCGCGCACCACGTCCATCGCGGTCGCAACCTCAACCGGGTTATCGAGGTAGTAGTCCAGCGCGCCAGCCCACCACTGCCCCACTTGCACCGCCATCTCCGTCACGTCCTCGATGAAGCGAGGATCGTCACGGGGTATCCACAGGTCGAGCCAGACATCATCCGGTTCAATGCGCACCACACCACCCCCACCCCGGCGTTGCCGAAGATTCTCGACCGGGCCGCTCAGAGCGGACGCCCGCTGGGTGCTACCGAGGATGTGAAAGGTGTCACTGACATGGACGACCAATGCCGTCGCCTCGGTCAATTGGCGAACGACGTTGTAGTCGTAGAGCTCCTCGATATCGCTCATGATGCGCGCGGCAAGTAGGGCTCCCAAGCGGGATCGGGCGAATCAACGTGTCGCCAACGCCACCACGAGCCCTCGGGAGCCGTCGGGACCGTGCGAAGTCGCCAGCCAATTTCGTGCAGGTATCGATCGCCTTTTTCCATGTTGTGTCGCCGGCAGGCAGCCACCACATTGGTCCACTCATGGGCGCCGCCTCGACTTCGAGGAATGATGTGGTCAATGGTGTCGGCGTGCTCACCGCAATAGGCGCAACGTGAACCATCACGCAGCAACACCGCGCGCCGAGTCACTGGTGGCGTGCGGCGCCGGTGGCCCAGTCGCGCGACGTGAAAGAGTCGCACGATGGACGGCACCTCAACATTCACCGACGGCGAGTGCAGTACTTCCGGATCGTCACCGACCGCGACGGTTTCGGCGCGACCGTCGAGCAACAGCAGCACGGCTCGTCGTGACGAGACGAGCTGCAGGGGCTCGAAAGTGGCATTGAGGACGAGGACGCGCCTCATGTCTCAAAAACTATCGGTTGCGCAGCGCGCGAGACGACCATATCGCCGCGGCGAGGAGGTCGTCGGCCGACAGGTCTCCCTCCGCCACCGCTGTCACGCGACGAAAGTCGAAATACGCCTCACCGGGGACCGGAAGCGGAGGCCAGTGTCGCCACCAGCGTCGACGGCGAAGTCGCCATGCCGCCGCGACGAGATGTAGACCCCCTCGCGGGTTGCGAAGAATCGCTGACCACACGTGCGGGGGTACGAGGCGGCTGTTAGAGGTCATCGTGGCGGCGAAAACGGCTGCCGTCAAAGTCACCGACACGGTCGCGGACCTGCTGGGCGACACCGCGAAGAGACGCGCGACCCAAGGTGCGCAAGTGCCGTTCGGCAATGACGGCCGAGGCGAACATGATGGCAACACCCACGAAGCCGCCCACGGTCGACATCGAGAACGACGCAACTAGGACCACGAGGCCAACGAGAAAACCAATGACCGCCCAGCGCAATCGAACGCCACTGTGGTGGTACACGTGGGTGGTCTTAACCGTCTTGGCGAAGTTCGGATCAGTGCTCGTGAGCGAACGCTCCATCTCCGCAATAATTCGCTGTTCATTTTCGGATAACGGCATTCGACCTCCCGCGCAAATCGTACCCACTTTGCGTCACGCGGTGACGTCGGCCAGCGACTAAACCAATGCGGTGAGAGTTTCCGCCATCTGCACTGGCAATATTTGCCGCTCCCCTATTGCTGAAGTCATTATCCGCGCCCTGGTGGCCGACGATCCCGTGCTGCACGGGAAGGTCGAGGTCACGAGTGCCGGCACCGCTCGGTGGCACGTGGGCTCTCCGATGGACCAGCGCTCACAGCGAGCCCTTCAGCGAGCCGGGTATGCCGATGAAGGAAGCGTGGGAATCTTTGCTGACTCCTCATTTCTGGACTCGCACGAACTCGTCCTCGTGATGACTCGCGAACACGCGCACGACATTCGAGAGCGCCACGCGAAGGTGGACATCATTTTGCTGCGATCGCTCCTGGGCGCCGACCTCGATGTACCGGACCCCTATTACGGCGATGATGCCGAATTCGATGCCTGTCTCCGGCTTATAGAGCGTGGCTGTCGAGAGTTGATTCCGATTCTGCGGGAGCGTGTCCGCGCAGAGCAACTTGGGGCAGAGTCAAACTGAGAAGGAACGCCACCGCGCCCACCGGAATGGCCCACTTGAAAATCATTTCAATGGACTGAGCGAGAGACATCTTGATCACGGTGACTGCGACGGGGTTCGTCCGTGCGAGTGCGGCGAGCCCGCTCGGCGTCAACGTGGACGTCGAGATGCCACTCAAATTGGCGTGCAGCGCGACCGCATTGGCCGCGAGCTTGTGCGGAAGGATATTTGTGTACACCGCACCGAAAACCGCCGTCCCCACCGATCCGCCCAAGGATCGAAAGAAGTTGGCGGCCGCGGTCGCCGCTCCGAGGTCAGAGAACGCCACGGCATTTTGCACGGCAACGACAAGTACTTGCATGACCAACCCGATGCCCACACCAAGAATGAACATGTACAGCGCGAAAACGCCCCCCGACGTGTTTTCATGCGTCGTGCCTAACAGGGCCAGACCGATAGTCATGATGCCCGTGCCGGCAATCGGAAAAGCTCGGTAACGCCACCCCTTGGCAAGTAGTTGGCCCGCGGTGATCGACATGGCAAAGAGTCCGGCCATCATGGGGATGAGTCGAAGACCCGACGCGGTGGGAGAAATGCCCTTCACGCTTTGAAAGAACACGGGCAGGAAAGTCATTGCCCCGAACATCGCGAAGCCCGTGACGAAACCGATGGCGGAACCGGAGGCCACCACTCGATTCCGCATCATGCGAGGAGCCAAGATGGGTTCGGCCGCACGGTTTTCCACCTGCAGGAAAACCACCACCAGCACCACCGAGGTGGTGATGAGGGCAATCGACTTCATGCTCCCCCACGCGAAGCTATTGCCGCCGAGAGAGGTGAACAAAATGAAACACGATGCTGATGCGGTCAAGAGGGCCGCGCCGAGGTAGTCAATCTTGTGGGCGACATGAGCGGCATCATCATGCAGAACGATGGTCGTCACCAGGAACGCCACGATGCCGACCGGCACGTTGATGCCAAACACCCAGCGCCAGGACCAGTGATCAACGATGAAACCACCGATGAGGGGGCCCAACACGGTCGCCGCCCCAAAGGTCGCACCAAAAAATCCCGAGTAACGCCCTCGCTCGCGCGGGGGCACAATGTCGCCAATGATGGCTTGAGCCCCAATCATTAGGCCCCCCGCGCCGAGACCCTGAATGGCACGAAAGAGAATCAGCTGAAGCATGGTGTGGGCAATTCCGCAGAGAACAGACCCCAGGAGGAAAACGCCAATCGCGGTCTGGAAAAAACCCTTGCGCCCGTACATGTCGCCGAGCTTTCCCCACAAAGGAGTCGACACCGTCGAGGCCAATAGGTACGACACCACTACCCACGACAGGTGGCTCGCCCCGTGCAATTCCCCCACGATCGTCGGCAAGGCCGTCGAGACCACCGTCTGGTCAAGGGCTGACAAGAACATTCCCAACATGAGGGCCGACAAAATCGCGTACAGCTGCCTCTTTGGAACCGTTGTCATCACACTCTCCACTGACGAAGCCGTCAGCCTATGGGCATTCAGTAGCGTGACAGCGTGGCGGCCACAAACTTTTTTTCACTCGATCTTCGTCGAGCCGCCTCTGCCACGACGGCCGGCATCACCCTGAGTATCGCGACGGTGGCGGCTTTGTGGTGGTCGGGACTTTCTCCTGTCACCTATCGAAGCGTCGTCGCATCGACTTCACCTTTCATACTCACGGGATTGATGACTTTCTTTTTCTTAGTCATTGGGCTCGATCTCGGACACGAACTGAGCGACGGTTTTCTTCGCGACGCGCGGCAGTCTCTTCCTGCTTTGTCGGCGGCGGTCGGCGGCATGTTCGCGACCGCGGGATGTGCTCTGCTCATCGGCCATCTGGGTGAACTCCCGGCATTGGAGCGAGGCTGGGGCGTACCCATGGCGACCGATATTGCTTTTGCCCTCGCGGCGTTATCGCTCTCGGGAGCGATTGGGCGTAACTTGCGCCATTTCGTCTTGGTTTTGGCCGTGGCCGACGACATCGGCAGCGTGTTGGTTCTTGCCTTTTCAGGCCACCATCTGCTTCGCGGGTGGTGGGTCGCCGCCGCCATCGGTGGCGGCATGACGGTCGTGCTCGTTCGCCGTCACGTTCCCCTCGTCGCGTGGGTGGCGGTGCTGGTGGCGTTATGGGTGTGTTTCTTTCGAGCGGGTATCGACGCACCCTTGAGCGCAGTATTGGTCGGCATGTGCATTCCGGCGGCACAGCGGGTGAGCGCGGCGAGAGCATTTCGAATACTCACGGCGGGCGTCAATCTCGTGGTGCTACCACTTTTCGCACTCGTGGCTACCGGTGTCATATGGACCAGTCTGTCGAGATCTCCACAGGGAGTCGCTGTCGCCATGGGTCTGGCAATCGCGCGCATCGCGGGCAAGGTCATCGGCATCGCCGCAGGTGCCATCGTGGCATCGCGAGTCACCGGCGTGTCTCGCCCGTCGCTCGCTCAGTTGTTGCCGGTCGGGCTCGTCTGCGCCATGGGGGTCACCGTTCCCCTGATCTTTGCGCACCAGGTGTATGGCGATTCCTCCACCTACGCCGTCACCACCGCCACCTTGTTGGGCGTTACGGTACTGAGTGGTGCGACGGGGGTCGTCCTACTTCGTCGCCTCAATCGGTAAGGAGATTTCATGGCCACGCGACTCACGACGATTTTGAATATTGACGTTCCAGTGATGCTGGCAGGCATGGGAGGTGTTTCCTACAGCGAACTCGCCGCTGCCGTGTCAAATGCGGGTGCCTATGGCTGCCTCGGGGCATCCACCATGTCGAGCGACGAGCTCGCCCACGAAATTGCTCGAACTCGAGAGCTCACTGATCGACCGTTCGGTGTCGACCTGTTGACGGCTTTTCCTGATTCCCTCGACCGAAACATTGACCTCATCATCGAAGGTGGCGCCACGGCGCTGGTCGCCGGACTCGGTATTCCGACGAGGGTCATCGACACCTGTCACCGCCACGGCATCATGGTGATGTCCATGTGCGGCAAAGTCGAGCACGCCCGCCGGGCCGTCGATGCCGGTTGTGATGTCGTGATCGCCCAGGGCACTGAAGCGGGCGGACACACCGGCACCGTGGCGACCTTTCCCCTTATCCCTCTCGTGGTGGACGCGGTGGGCGGTTCAGTTCCCGTGGTCGCGGCGGGTGGCATCGCCGATGGTCGGGGTCTAGCGGCCGCGCTGGCTCTCGGCGCGGATGGCGTCTGGGTAGGAACTCGATTCATCGCGACGCCCGAGGCGCGCGCTCTGCCCGGCTTTCGCGAGACCATTCTCAATATCCGTGAGGACCAGACGGTCATCTCGAAGGCATTCTCGGGTAAACCCATGCGCGTCGCACGCAATGAGGTCACGGATTACTTCGATGCTCACCGAGCTGACATTCAGCCGTTCCCCGCGCAACTCATCGAATCGTTCAACGTGGGTCGCTTCCACCTCGGTGGCGGTCCCGATGCGCAGGGCGTTGACCCCGCGCGCGAGGGCTACCCCATGGGGCAAATCGCTGGCGCAATTTCCGCCATTGTCCCCGCGTCTCAGATAGTGGCATCGATGGTGAACGAGGCGCGCGACATACTCGCGCGACTCGCGACCGGCGTCCTCTAGAGGAGGCCCACCGGGCAGCTCACGCCGGTGCCGCCGAGTCCGCAGTAACCCTGAGGATTGGCAATCAAGTATTGCTGGTGATATTCCTCGGCGAGATAAAACGCCGCCGCGGGAGCAATCTCGGTAGTCACCGGACCGAACCCCGCCTCGTGCAGACGTGCGGCGTACTGCTCGCGAAGTTCGTGGGCAACCCGTGACTGTTCGTCACTCGTGGTGTAGATCGCGCTGCGGTACTGCGTGCCCACATCGCCGCCCTGCCGCATGCCCTGAGTCGGGTCGTGAGACTCGAAGAACGTTGACATCAACTGCGCGTAAGTCACGATGGTCGGGTCGAAG
Organism: uncultured Actinomycetes bacterium; assembly: GCA_903924205.1. Lineage (GTDB taxonomy): Bacteria > Actinomycetota > Acidimicrobiia > Acidimicrobiales > RAAP-2 > RAAP-2. Next base: position 98,449 of record CAIYAP010000006.1, on the reverse strand, counting down.
TCGATTTCGACCACCTCGGTGTGCCCGGTGTCTCCGGAGCACACTTCGCGATATGTCGGGTTTGGCGTGAAGCCACCTTGATAACCCACGCGAGTACGCCACACACCCGGAATCATCCAAAAGGCCTTCTCCGCACCCCAGAAGCAGCCCAAGCCCACAAAAGCGGTTTCGAAGTGCTCGGGTCGCGGGTCCATGAGCCCGACGGCAAGGGCGAGATGGTCGCGATCTACCACGAGAGGCTCGGAGCGGCCCGCCAGCGCGCCCTCAATGGTGGGGAGAATGGTCTTGGTCTGCATGATTTCAGACTAGAAGGACTCGTCTCGTAACCTGCACACATGGAAAACCATGACCTCGACAGTCTGATCCGTGTCATTCGCCTCGAAGGTGGACGAGTGACGTCGGCCAAGCGTGCCGTGTTGATGGTTCTTTTCGAGTCCTCAGATCATCGGACGGCCGATGACATTGGCCAACGAGTACGACAGTTAGCGCCCGAAGTCAGCCAATCAACGACCTACCGCATCTTGGACGAGCTGGTATCCATCGGTCTCGCCCAGCACACCCATCTGGGCCGCAGCGCCGCGGTCTTTCACCTCGTGGGCCGCCCGCACGGTCACCTGGTCTGCACGATTTGCGATCGCTCCGTTGACATCGGTCCTAATGCATTCGAAGAATTGATTGCCGAAGCTCGTCGCACCGCTGGCTTTGTCGTTGACGCCCATCACCTCGCGGTATCGGGCGTTTGTTCAGAGTGCCAATTATTGGTCGGCCACCACGACAGCAGCCACGGCACGATGGCCACTGACACCACCGGCAGTAAGAGCCAACGCGGCGCCTCATGACCGACGCGGTGTGAGCCGGCCAGCAAGGTCGCCACGAGCGCCATCCCTGACGCCGAGCCCACATTACGAACCAAATTCACCGTCCCCGACGCCACCCCGCGGCGATCGGGAGTAACGGATTCCATGATCACTTGGTTGCTCGTCGTATTCATCATGCCAATGGCGGTACCCAGAACGGCGAGCGACACCACCAGCTGCGGAGTGGTGCGCGCGAGCGCGACCCCCGCAGTAGCAATGACATGAACAGTCCCGGCTACCTGAGTGATGCGACGCGACGATACACGTCGACGAATCGCCCCGGCCACCGTTGCAATGGCTATCAGCCCCACGGGAACAGCCATAGTCACCAGACCGGCGATAGTGGTGGAGCGATGAAATTCATCACGCACGATGAATGGAATGGCCACCAAGGTTCCATAAAAGACGACGTAGGTGGCCGCTAACGAAATGAGAGAAATTCGTAGGGCCACCGAATACATGATTTGCGCGTCGAACAGTGGCGACGCGGCGTGCTTCTCAACCGAGACGAGAGCAATACTCGCAACCACGCCTATGGCCACGATGCCCAACGTCGAGCCGCCCCAGCCGGCGCGTGCCGCGTAGGAAAACCCGCCGAGGACTCCGCCCGCACTGATGGCGAGAACGACTGCGCCCTTGAAGTCGAGAGAGCTCGATGGTAGTGACGTGCGACTTCGCGGCAAGAAAAGATGCGACGCGACAAATGCGACAAGGGCCACCGGCGTGGACAGGATAAAGAGCCAGCGCCACGGAATATGACCCAACACCAATCCCCCCACCACCGGTCCTAGCGCCAGGCCGGCCGCTTGTGCCGCCGCCTGGATGCTGAGCGCGGTTGACCGATGGTTTACGCGAACTGACGCTGTGACGAGGGCAACGGAATTGGCCTGCACCATCGCGACGCCCACAGCCTGCACGATTCGCGACAGGAGAAGAAAGGTGAAGTTGGTCGTCGCGACGCACCCCACGGCTCCCAGAATGAAGAGAGCAAAGCCATCGGTATAGATCCGCTTACGACCGTAGGTATCGGCTCGCTTCCCAAACAGCAGGAGCGTTGACACCACGGTGATAAAGGGTGCGAGTCCTAGCCACATGACTTCTGACAGCGGCCTGCCCAGCGCCTTCACCAAAGTGGGATATGCGACAGTGATGATGCCGCTGTCGAGTTGGCTCGTGAGCGCTCCGAGACACACCGCGGCCACCGCGAGCCACTCCGCATGCGGCCAATCGCGGATAAACGAGGGCCGCGCGGATTCTCTACGTCCCGGCAGTGTCACCGGCGCACCGAGATAGTCAGGGAAGGGCACCATGTCATTCTGACCCATCGGCACGCGTGAGCGGATGTGCAATGTCGACCATTCCTCCCAAGTAACTAGTGATTGAGTTCTTAGGTTCGCCTTAAGCACGTCGGCTAGCGTCACGCCGTGATTGAAATTTCTCATCTGACGAAGAAGTTCGGGGACGTCGCCGCGGTGCACGATCTCACTTTTTCGGTTCAACCCGGCGAAGTCACGGGATTTCTGGGACCGAACGGATCGGGCAAGACCACGACGATGCGAATGATTTTGGGCCTTAACCGTCCAACGTCCGGCTCGGCGACCGTTAACGGCAAGAACTACCGCGAACTTGCCGCCCCCTTGACCGAGGTCGGTGCGCTGCTGGATGCCAAGGCGCTACATCCTGGCCGCACTGCTCGCCATCACCTGCGAGCTCTGGCTCTCTCGAATGGCATCTCGACCTCTCGAGTTGACGAAGTACTCAACATCGTTGGCCTGAGCTCGGTGGCCGATAAGCGAGCGGGCGACTTTTCTCTTGGCATGAGTCAACGGCTCGGCATCGCTGCCGCGATCTTGGGCGACCCCGGCATCTTGATGTTCGATGAGCCCGTCAATGGCTTGGACCCCGAAGGCATTCGTTGGGTTCGCGAATTCTTCCGCTTTCTCGCCTCTGAGGGGCGCACCGTATTGGTGTCGTCTCACCTGATGAGCGAAATGCAGCTCACTGCCGATCGTTTCATCATCATCGGCCGTGGTCGACTTATCACGCAAGGCACTCAAGATGAGTTGTCAGTTCATGTGAAGTCGACAGTCCGAGTAGTTACGGGCGACAACAACTCGCTTGCCTCGCTCATGACGCAACGCGGTTGGGCCATCGAGCATGAAGGTGACGGCCTCCACGTCACGGGCGGCTCCGCCCGCGATATTGGTGCCTTGGCTTTCGATCATCAGATCGCCGTCTACGAGCTCAGTCCTCTCAACGCCTCCCTCGAGGAAGCGTTCATGGAACTCACTGCGGGTGAGGCCCAATACACCGGAAAGGTTCAGGAGGCTTAGTCATGTCTCGAACAACTCTCGCCACCGTGACGCGCGCCGAATTCGCAAAGTTTCGAACAGCCCGCTCCTACGTCATCGGACTCATTGTTCTCGTAGTGCTCTTCATCGGCATGGGCATCTTGATTTCCGGCCTTCAGAACGTTCGCGTAAGCGACCACCACGGTGGGTTTACCGCGAGCGAATTCGATTCCACTGCCTTTGCGCTCATTGGATACTTTTTCGCCCAATTCGCGGGAGGCGTCATCGGCGCCCTGTTCGTCACCAGTGAATTCGCCACCGGGTCTATCCGCACCACCTTGGCGGCGGTCCCACGACGCGGACTCTTCGTGCTCGCTAAAGCGATTGTGGTAACCGTCGTTGTCGGCCTCGCCAGTGAAATTGCCGCATTCGTGGCCTTCTTCGCGGGCACGGCCATCCAGCCGCGGTCAGCCTTTGGTGCGACCTTGCCCATCGCATCGTTGTCCGGCCACGGCGTCCTGCGTGCCGTTTTGATGTCTGGCCTCTACGTGACCCTTCTCACACTTCTTGGCGTCGGTCTCGGCCTGATTGTCCGCCACACGGCCGGCACTATCAGCATCTTTGTGGGATTGATATTCATCGTGCCCCTCATCTCGCTGGCCCTCCCTACCGGGTGGCAGCAGGGCCTCGACAAGGTCCTGCCGAGCAACTTGGGTCAATCCATGATTGCCATCAGTCAGCCGGCGAATAGTTTCTCGGCGGGGCCAGCGGCGCTCCTCCTGGGAGCGTACGCCGTCGGCTTTCTCCTCGTGGGCTACCTCTTAACCAATCGTCGAGACGTCTAACTCCTGGTCGCACTACCGTGCGCCTATGGAATTACGACACGCCCTTCGCACCACCGGCGCGACTCGAACGTTTACCGACCGAGTCATCAGCCGCGACAGCATTGCGAGCATTCTCGATGATGCTCGATTCGCACCCAGTGGCGGCAACCGACAAGCGTGGCGCGTCATCGTGGTGGAGGACCCGGCGAAGCGCCTCGCGTTGCGCGACATCTATCTCGACACCTGGCACGACTACATCGCCCACGTCTTGGGTGGACTCATCCCCTTTTCGCCCTTGGCGTCAGATGCCGATCGCGCCGTGGCCGCCGCAAAGCGTGATGATGCCATCGCCATTTCCAAGCCCGACGGCTTTGCCGAAACCCTGCACGAGGCTCCCGCATTGCTGTTGGTGCTCGCCGACCTCTCGTTGCTCGCCGCCCTTGACCGAGACTTGGAGCGATACCAGTTTGCAGGCGGCGGATCGATTTACCCCTTCGTTTGGAACATCATTCTGGCGGCTCGAGACCGCGGGCTCGGTGGTGTGATGACGACGATGGCGGTGCGATACGAGCAACGCGTCTTTGACCTCTTCGATGTCCCCGAGGGTTTTGGCGTCGCTGCCGTGGTGGCCTTGGGCGAGCCCACAAAGGCACTGTCCAAACTCACCCGTCAAGACGTCGCGTCGTTCGCGACTTACGACTCGTTCTCGGGACCTGCCGTCGACAACCCGAATAGCCCCGAGTCCTGACCGAAACGTCGGGGGCCGCGACGAACGAGGGGCCGTCGCCCATCCAGCGTGAGCGGCGAGGCCATCATTCGTAACGCACCCGCGGGCGACTCGGTCGTAACCACGAAGTCCCCGTCGGCAATTTGCTGTTGAGCAAATGCGCTGGACACCGTTTCGATCGGCGATGCGGGTACGCGTGCGTCACTCAGACGGCGAGCCCAGGATGCGGTGACATCGCTGGCGAAAACCTCGTCCAAAATGGTTCGCAGTTCCGCGCGGGCACCCACGCGGCCGGCGTTTGACGACCAGCGCTGATCACGCAAGACATCCCTATCGAGAAGCTCCACCAGCTTGGCGAATTGAGCATCAGTCCCGACCGCCAGAAGGATGAAACCGTCGGCGGTGCGTACCGGGCCATAGGGAGCGATAGACGGGTGATCGTTTCCCGTACGCAATGGTTCCACACCGGTGGCCAGGTAACCCTGCGCTTGGTTCACGAGAGCCGTCATCGTGCTTTCGAGCAAAGGCGCCTCGATATGGCGGGTTGCTCCCCCGCGGGCACGAGACAACAGTCCCGTCAGCAATCCCACGGCGGCGTAGAGCCCCGTAATGACATCCGCGACGGGCGCCCCCACTTTGGTGGGTTCCCCGCCCGCCTCACCAGTCACGCCCATGAGTCCCGATTGGGCTTGAGCGAGTAAATCGAAGGCGGGAGTCGCCGACAACGGACCACCACTCGAGGCAGGCGACACCGTCACCCACACCACATCGGGAAATTGCTCGCGCCATGACGTGACACCGAGAGCCGCCGCCTGGTGCGGAAGAAAATTCTCGACGACCGCATCAGCCTCCGAGAGGAGTGTCTCGATGATGGCGCGATCATGTTGATTCGTGAGGTCGGCAATGACATTTCGGCGGTGGCGATTGACCGCGAGATAGTACGTCGCGTCGTCGCCGAAGCGCGGCGGGGCAAGGTGGCGCACGGGATCGCCCTCCGGTGATTCCACCTTGATGACGTCGGCACCGAGGTCTCCGGCAATCATGGCGCAGAGGGGCCCCGCTAACACCCGGGAGAAATCAAGAACCCGAAGACCGTAGAGAGGCAGAGACTCGTCAGCACATTCGCCGTCGATCTCCCAGAGCACTACAGCACCTTGGACAAGAAGCCGGCCAGGCGTTGCGTGCGCGGCGAGACGAGCATCTCACGAGGGTTGCCCCACTCTTGTACCACGCCCTCGTCTAGGAAATACGCCACATCGGCAACCTCGCGCGCGAAGCCCATTTCGTGAGTCACCACCACCATTGTCATTCCCGACTCGGCGAGGTCTCGCATGACATCGAGTACCTCACCCACTAACTCGGGGTCGAGCGCTGACGTTGGCTCATCGAAAAGCATCAGCTTGGGGTCCATGGCCAGAGCTCGCGCAATGGCCACGCGCTGCTGCTGGCCACCCGACAATTGGCTGGGGTAACTCGATGCCTTATCGGACAGTCCCACGCGCTCGAGCAGTTCATGCGCTCGGCGAACGGTCTCGGGCCCCTTCTTCCCAAGTACACGCTGCGGCGCAATGGTGATGTTCTCCAATGCCGTGAGGTGAGGAAACAAATTGAAGCGCTGGAAGACCATGCCGATCTGGGAGCGTTCGGCGCAAATCTGACGGTCGTTCAGTTCAAAGAGTTTGTTGCCGGACTGGCGATAGCCCACCAAGGCACCATCTACCCGCAGTTCCCCGGCATCGTGCTTTTCCAAGTGGTTAATGCAGCGCAGAAAGGTGCTCTTGCCACTGCCCGACGGGCCGATAAGGCAGGCCACCTGGCCGCGTTCCACCGTGAGATCGACTCCCGAGAGAACGTGCAGCGATCCGAAACTTTTCGATATGCCGCGCGCATCGACCATGGGCGTCGTCATGACCGCACCTCTCGATTTCCCCATCCCAATCGACGAAGGTCTTGCTTGATCCGTTGTAATGGCGTCGGCGGCGTCGAGCGGCTCGAGCCCTTCGCGAAGTGGCGTTCGACATAGAACTGGCCAATAGATAAGACGGTGGTCACCGTGAGATACCAGAGCGAGGCCACGATTAACAACTGCATCGTTTGGAAGGTGCGGCTCGCGATATTGCTCGTGCTCTTGAGAAGTTCCGTTACCGCGATGGCACTCGCCAGAGACGACGTCTTTAACATCGAAATCAATTCGTTGCCCGTCGGCGGAATAATGACGCGCATGGCTTGAGGCAACGTGATGCGCCACATGGTCTGAAGTCGCGTCATACCCAATGCCTGGGCCGCCTCGATTTGCCCCTCATCGACCGCCTTGAATCCCGCACGAACAATTTCGCTCATATAGGCGCCCTCGTTTAGCCCCAGCGCGGTCAGGGCGGCCACAAAGCCGGTGAACAAGGTAAGCACGTTGACCGTGAAGAAATGTGGTCCGAAGGGAATGCCGAATTGGATCGTCGGATATAGGAAGGCAATGTTGAACCAGAAGAGAATTTGCACATAAACCGGCGTACCGCGGAAAAACCAGGTGAAGAGCCACGCCGAGGAGCTCACAATTCGATTTGGCGACATGCGCATGACCGCCGTGATGACACCGAGAGTGATGCCGATGGCCATGGCACAGACGGTGAGCTCCAGGGTCAGCCACAATCCACGGAAAAGACTGGCATCAAAGATGTAATTGCCCACCACGTCCCAGAAAAAACGCCAGCGCATGGTGCTCGCACACACTTGATGTGCGTGCCCATTGACAATTGCCTGATGGCATTCTTCGAGTCCCGTGGGCACCTTCGAGAGCAAGGTGTTGATCAACATGGCGGCCGCGACGGCCACCAGGGCCATGGTCAGCCAACGCCCATAATGACGAACGGGGACGACCTGTAGTGGTGCGTCCCCGTTCGTCGTCATGGTTAGTGATGTTACGCCGTGAGCGTCTTAGCTCTTGGCTCCGTTGAGAGTGACCTTCGCGGCAGTCACCGAACCAGCGGCTACGCCCCACTTGGTCAAAATCGCCTTGTACACACCGTTACCAATGAGGACCTTGACGGCAGCCTGGATCGCCTTGGCGAACCCGAGTCCCGCGGTGGTCTTCGCCGTGGTGATGCCGTACGGGGCGATCGCGAACGGCTTGCCCGACAGCTTGAACTGCTTGTTCGACTGCGCGACGATGTAGCCCGCCACCTGTGAGTCGACAAAACCAACGTTGTCTTGGCCCGACAAGATTGCCGTGTTAGCGGAGTTCTGGTCTTGGTAGGAGTGAATCGTCAGGTGCTTGTTGCTCGGGCACTTGGGAGCCTGGGCCTGCGCATCGGCCTCTTCAGTGGTTCCGGCTTCCACCGACACCTTGTAGCCGCACAACGACGCCAGGGTGGTGAAGGACGTTTTGGTCGCGGACTTTACGTAGAAAGCCTCACCGGCAGTGAAGTAGTCCACAAAGTTGACACTGGCCTCACGAGTCTTCGTGTCCGTGAACGACGAGTTTCCGATGTCGTACTGACCAGACTGGATGCCACCCAAGATGGTGTCGAAGCTGATGTTCTGGCTCTGCACCGGAACACCCAAGGTGGTGCCAATGGCCTTAATAAGGTCAATGTCAAAACCCACGATGGTGGAACCATCAGTCGAGATGAACTCGTCCGGCGGATACGACGCGTCGGTCGCCGCGATCAGGGTCTTACCCTTGTACGACGAGGGAACAAGTGCGGCAGCAGCGGCATTCTTCGTCGCAACTGGTGTGGAATGTGCGTGCGTCGACGCCCCTGCCGTCACGGCTACGGTGGTCGCCAGCATGATGGAGCTAAACATCGCTCCGGTACGAATTAGACCCTTACGGTTCATTCGCGTCTCCCCTGTGTTTGGTGCCGCCCTTATCAGCGGTGTGTAAGTTTTAGCACGAAATCATTGAGGATGCTACTCAAATTAATGAGAAATTTCTCATTTGACCAATGAGGGCCAGTGACCCGATCGCTGTGGTGTTAGCAGCATGTCGGTGAAGTCTCTATTGAGATGAACTTGGCGCCATTGCAGTAAATCGCCAGCGATTTCCAGAATGCGCACGGGATCGGTGAGCGGTGTTCGCCATGTGGGGTCGGCGGCCACGTCGAAGGCCAGAGAGGTTCCGTCACCAAACTGGACAAAAGCGGCATCGCGACCCACGGATACGGCGAGATTGGCTTCTGACAGCCGGCGGTCGTTCGGCCACCGCGGCGTGCGTTCACCGATGAAGACGTATCGCCAATCCCATTCGTAGTGCGCGTAGCGCCGCCACGGCGCGTCGGGATTCTCGAAGAGACGATAGAGGGATTCGCCATCACAGCTGCGGGGGATATCCACGCCCACGGCCTGCGCCAGCGTCGGAAGAATGTCAACATTTTCCGTGAAGGCGTCAACGACGCCCGGCTCGCGCCGAGGGTCTCGCCAGATGCCCACGATGTGATAGCTCTGCGGGAAGTAGGCCAGCTTCTCCTTCAGGCCGTGATCACCCAGTTGCTCACCGTGGTCAGCGACCACCACGATGAGCGTGTCGTCATCTTCGTGGCGCTGAATGAGGGCGTCGGAAATACGAGCCAGCTGAGCGTCTAACTCGGCGATCATGCCGTAGTACTGCGCCATCATGTGGCGTAGCCCCTCTTCGCTACTCGGCGCGGCCGTCGCATCCATGTGCGACACCACTTGAAAGAGTGGGTCTCGGTTTTCTAGAGGAATGGGCGAAATGGGGAGTTCGACGCTGGCGGGGTCGACCATTCGCGAATACTCCCCCGCTGCGGCATAGGGCGGGTGTGGCCGCAAATAACTGACGTGCGCGGCCCAGCCCGATGACTGCCGGTCTAACCATTGCAAGAATCGATCGGTAACGAAGGCCGTGAGCGAGTCTGCCGCCGGACGCTGAGATTCAGTGTCGAGAACATCGTGCCACGTGGCGTTCGCGGGAATCACGTGACCGCGCGCACGAAGTTCGCGCACCCAGGGGCCCTGATCTTCTGACATGTAGAGGCCCACTGACATGCCCTCGAGAACGCCGTCGTAGTTGTCCAAGCGCGGATCATCGTTTCCTACCGCCCGATCGGGATTGACGCCCTGATCGGTGTAGCCAAAGAGAGTGGGGTCGTAGCCGGCATCGCGAAGAACGGTGGCGATATTGGCCAAGCCGCGCGGAGCGGGCGTGCCGTTAGCTACCACACGATTGTTCATCTGGTAGGTGCCGGTGTACAGGGCTGCGCGTCCCGGTGAGCATGGGGCCGCCTGCGAGTAATGCTGCGTCAGTCGAATTCCTTGGCGAGCCCAACGGTCGAGAGTGGGCGTCTCGATGAAGCGATTTCCTGCCGCGCGATAAGCATCGGCGCGGAATTGATCGAGAGTGAAGAAGAGGACATTCATCGGAGGATGGCCGATCGGACGTGTTCACCGAGAATTCGGAATTCGTCCGCCACGTCGGCGCAAATTCCACCCATCTTGAAGAATGAGTGCACCATGCCCTTAGCTTCAAGAAGATCAACATGGGTGCCGTAATGCTCCAGCAGACCGGCATAAGTCACCGCTTCATCACGAAGAGGGTCACACTCGGCAACGACGATGATGGTGGTCGGCATATTTTCGAGGTGGTCAGCCAAAAGTGGCGTAATGCGCGAATCGGTGTGGTCAGTCCACGTGCCGAGATATTCGCGATAGTGAAAGTGCAAGTGGTCCATTTCCAGGATGTACCCCGTGGCAAAACGGTGAGCTGAATCGGTGACCAATTCGGGTCCGAGGGTGGGATACAGAAGCACTTGAATATCAACGACGCCGGACCCACGAAGTTCTTGGGCGGCCACCGCAGCCAACATGCCGCCCGCCGAATCCCCCGCGACGACTAGTCGGCGCCCCGCCAGACCCCACAATTCTCGATCCTGGGCGATGCTGCGAGTGGCCGCGATGACGTCATCGACCGCGGCGGGAAAAACGTGTTCGGGAGCGAGTCGATACTCGACCGACATCACCGGAGTGGCGAAAGCATCGGCGAGATGGCGAGCGAGACCGTCGTAGCTGTCGAGGGTTCCCAGTACGAATCCCCCACCATGGAAATAGACCGTCAGGCCTTGGCCTGCATCATTAAATGGCGTGTATAGGCGGGCCGCGAGACCTCCCGTGAGCACGATGTCTCGTACCTCGGCCATCTCGACCGGCGCCGTCTCGGTCAATGCGGACGCGGCGAGGTGAGCGGCGCGTCGTTCCTCGATGGAGGTTTCGCGAGGGTGCGGAGCGGGGCTGCCGGCCAAGAAGTCGACAACCGCCTGAAAGTCGGGGTGAAGTTGGCTCATGACAGGAGCCTACGCAACTAGTTCCCCACGGAGAGAGACCTGACGCACCTCAGCGCAGCGCGGGTGCCTACTCTGGGCGAGGCGAGTGAATCGTCATTTATGCAGGAGGACTTTCATGGCCCGCTTTTCTTTTACCGCTCCCACCACTCTTACCAGCACCGACGCACTGTCCTATCTGGCCGATATGCGTAACGCGAAGACGTGGGATCCCTCCATTTCATCGGTGACACGACTCGATGATGGCGATATTCGCGTGGGAAGTTCGTTTCGCGTCATCCTGAGCTTCTCGGGTCGTGAACTCGATCTCACCTACCACGTCACGGAATTGACACCCGGACGTTCGGTCACCCTGCGAGCTGACAGTCCCCTGTTCGTTTCGCAAGACATCGTTCGAATTTCCGAGGGGCCGTCGGGAGTTGAGGTGGCCTACGAAGCGACGTTGACGGGGCGCGGACTGGCGAGGGCGCTCGATCCCTTCTTCCATCTCTCCATCAATCACTTCGGCCGGCAAGCTGCACCGCACCTGCGCGCGGCCCTGCAGCCGTGAGCCGTCGCTGGTCCACACTCGTTGATCGCGCTTTAGAGGCATCGGTCGTCGGGAGCTTCACGAAAATTGGTAGCTCCCTGCGGGCGCAGGGCGAGGAGTGGGCTGATCCCGAGCACCTCGTGGGACGACGCGTGGTTATCACGGGTGCCACATCGGGAATTGGCCTCGCCGCCGCGCTGCGCATGGCCCGCCTCGGTGCTCACGTGCACCTCGTCGGACGTAACCCCCAAAAACTCAGAAACGCCGAACACCAAGTAGCTGCCGTCTCTGAAGGTGACGTACATTCTCATCTCTGCGATTTCTCGCGCTGTCACGACACCCGCGCGCTCGCTGCCGAGCTCAGATTGAGTGATTTTCGTATCGATGTGCTGGTGCATAACGCGGGGGCCCTGCTGAGCGATTTCACCCTCACGAGTGAGGGTGTCGAGACCACCGTTGCCACACACTTGCTCAATCCCTACCTGTTAACCGAGGCTCTACTGGCGTCGGGGACATTGGCGTCCACCGGACGGGTGATCACGATGTCCTCTGGCGGGATGTACACCCAGCGGGCCAATGTCGATGCTCTCGAAATGACCGCTACCGGGTACTCAGGTTCGGTGGCGTACGCACGCGCCAAGCGAGCACAAACACTGCTCTCCCAATACTGGACACGCCGCTACGGCTCTACGGGTCGTGGATTTCACGTGGTTCACCCTGGCTGGGTCGACACCCCGGGTGTCGATGACGGTCTCCCCCTCTTTTCAAAAGTCATGGGCCCACTGCTGCGTAGCCCCGACCAAGGTGCGGACACCCTGGTATGGCTGGCGGGGCAAGCCGACGGCGAACCCGCATCCGGACAGTTCTGGCATGACCGCCACCCGCGGTCGCTCTATCGCGTGGCGAATACACGCCTCAGCCCCGATCAAGAAGTTGAATGTGGAAATGCGATCGCCACGTGGTGCGACCGGAAAATTGCTGCCGTCTTTGCCGCGAAATAAAAACATAAATGCGGGACCCGAAGGTCCCGCATTTACGGCTGCATCGGAAACCAGGCCATTTCTGACCCGACACCGGTGGAGCGGTAGACCGGTCTCGAACCGGCGACCTCAACCTTGGCAAGGTTGCGCTCTACCAACTGAGCTACTACCGCAGTGGGTTACATATTAGCCGACGCGCCAGGTGCCCCTGACGGGTCGGAGAGGAGCAGGGCAACTTCATCGCGCAGTAAGCCCATGAAGTGGTCCAAATCGGCGAAGCGTTCTCCGCAACCGAGCACGCCAAATTCCAAGTTGTCGCAGTAACTAATCACCGTCACGTTCAGCGCGAGACTGGCGAGGAGTGGGCCTACGGGGGTAACTCGCAGCACCTCATGACCGGCCAGCCACAAAGGAATGGGCGGCCCCGGGACTGACGACAGCGTCACATTGGCCAAGGTGGGCACGTGGTCAAATAGCGAGACCTCGTGAGCCACTTTGCCGACCAATGAGGTCAGGGTCGGACCTACGGCCGACGCCAGGTTCATAAGGAGTCGCCCACTTTTTTCGCGAGATGCCTGAGCTTGATGAGTGACCGCGTCGGTTATCAGCGATAAACGTGCATTGGGGTCAGATTCAGTAGCGCCGAGGTAGAGCAGCATCGCAGAAATCTGATTTCCGAGATGTGCTTCGGCGCCACTATCTCGGACATTGATGGGTACGTAGGCCACCAGATCGCGCTCAAGCTCGTCGCCGCGCTCGAGGCAGTATCGACGAAGGGCGCCGCCGGTGACGGCCATTACCCATGCGGTGACCGACCCCCCACGTTGCTTGGCCGCCCTCTTTACCTCCGACAGCGACAGCACCTCGCGGCGCAGAATTCGTGAACTTGACGGCGTCCCGTTTAGCGATGTCCGTGGTGCGCTGAGAAGAGAGGGGGCGTCGGTGGTGTCGTGAGGCGACGATGCGAGGGACTCCACGGCATCGGCCAATCGACTTAATCCCGCAGTGAGCGTTTCCACAATGGCCGCCGGACGATGCATGAGATCTGAGATGGCCTGAGGAATAAGTGACTCGGGCGTCGGGAGGGGGCCCGGCGCTTCGTGCTCACCCGGCGTTGCCGCACGAACTTCGGGTGTGATGTCAAAGAGTCCCGCGAAGGTCGCCGCGCCCGACACGCCGTCGGCCAGTGCGTGATGGACTCGCATGAGGACCGTGGCCCGCGAGGCGCTCTGGTGGTCGATGTACCACAGGTCCCACAAGGGCTGATCCGCCGGTAGCGGGGCCGCCATGAGACTGGCGACAAAGTCCAGAAGGTCCGACTCGGTGGCGTGGTCCGGCAATCCATGAAACTTCACGTGGTGGTCAACGTGAAAGTCCGGGTCAGCGACGCGGATGGGCCAGCCCAGGTCAAACGGCGGGCGAAGCACTCGCTCCCCCAACACGGGAATTTCGTGAATTCGTTCCGCAATCACTTGGCGAACTCGGTTAAAACGCTCATGGGCCGAAGTGGCATTCTCGGGTAACGCGAGCTCGACAACGGCACCAATTTGCAGAGGCGTGGAAGGAACCTCCAGAGTCAGAAAAGCACTGTCGAGCGGCGAAATGGGGTGAGATCTCATCGACCCGTACTCCCAAAGCCCTGTTCTCCGCGGGTGGAGCTCGCCAATTCTGCGTGTTCGTGAAAAGTCCATTGCGGGGTGGAGGTGATCACTAGCTGAGCAACGCGATCTCCCACCGACACGTGAAAATCGTCGTGCGGATCTGTATTTATGAGTGCCACCATGATTTCGCCGCGATACCCCGCATCAATCAGACCCGGCGCATTGATCACCGTGACGCCATGTCGAAGCGCATTGCCGCTACGGGGCAACACAAGGCCGGCGAACCCATCGGGGATTGCGAAAGCCCATCCCGTATGGATGAGGACGCGGCCACCGCCGTGGCGGATGGTGACATCTTCCACGGATACCAGGTCGGCCCCCGCGTCATTGGCGTGCGCGTAGGCGGGCATCACGGCCAATGGGTGCAGTCGGGTGACCTCAAGGTTCATCGCCTGAAGGCTAGTGCTATGAACCTCCATACGCCATGGCCTCAGTAGTCTCGCGTCGTGCTGGTGTGGATGGATTTAGAAATGACGGGCCTTGAGCCAGAGCGCCATGTGATCGTGGAAATCGCGACTCTGGTGACCACCGACGACCTGGAGGTCGTCGCGAGCGGACCGGACCTCGTGATTCACGCCACTGCCGACGAACTCTCGGAGATGGGTGACTTCGTTACTCAGATGCACACTTCGTCGGGCTTGCTGCCGGAAATCACCACCTCGAGTATCTCGGTGCGTGACGCCGAACTCGCCACCCTCGCGTTTCTCCGCGAGCACGTCCCCGCGGGAAAAATTCCCTTAGCGGGAAATTCCATCGGGACTGATCGCCGCTTCTTGCAGCAATACATGCCCGAGCTCGAGGCCTTCTTTCACTATCGAAATGTGGACGTGTCGACCATCAAGGAGTTAGGCCAACGCTGGTTCCCCGTCGCGATATCTCAGCGCCCCGACAAGGCCACCACCCATCGTGCCCTCGATGACATTCGCGAATCCATTGCCGAACTGGCCTTCTACCGTTCTCACCTGTTTCGCGACAACGACGTCACCCTCTAGGAGCGCCATGAGCACTGCCCTCAGCATTAACGAAGCCACCGCGGCGATGACCGCGGCTGGTCAAATATTCGAAATGGACACCGTGGACATTCGCGGTGTCGCGACCCGCGTGTGGAAGCATGCACCGGCAACGCTGCGCAGTGTTCTTGATCTCTCCCTCAATCACGCCACCAAAGACTTCATTGTCTACGAAGACGAGCGATACACCTTTGAGCGTCATTTCCGCTACGCCGCGACGTTCGCTCACCGCCTGCGCGAGATGGGTGTCGAAACAGGTGACCGCATCGCCATCGTGTCGAGAAATCTGCCCGAATGGCCGATGGCCTTCTTCGCCACGGTGGGGCTCGGCGCCATCTCGGTGCCGCTGAACGCGTGGTGGACGGGCGATGAACTCGAGTACGGATTAAGCGACTCGGGTGCACGAATGGTGATTGTTGACAGTGCGCGCCTTGAACGGCTTCGCCCCCATCTCGATCGACTGGAGTTCTTGACGGATGTCATTGTCGTGAACGAAGACCGGTCCGTGGCCCCCGACCTGGGCGAACCTCACCCCCGGGTACGCATTCGCAGTTTCCACGAGGTTTTGGGTCACGTGGCCGATGACGTCACTTTTCCCGACGCCACCATCGCGCCTGATGACGACGCCACCATTTTCTACACCTCGGGCACAACGGGCCGTCCCAAGGGTGCCGTCGGGTCGCACCGAAACGCCATCAGTAATTTGATGAACCTGTTCTTCGTCGGACAACGTGCCACCATGCGCTTTGGTGGCGGCAATATTGATGCTGATGGGCAATCCATTCAAAACTCTTACCTACTCAACGTTCCGCTCTTTCACGCCACTGGCTGTTTGGCCATTTTGATCGTGAATGCTGCCTCGGGCGGCAAGTTGGTCATGATGCACCACTTCGACGCTCGGGCGGCGCTCGGGCTCATTGAGAGCGAGAAGATCACGACCTTCGGCGGCGTTCCCACCATCGCCATGCAAGTGATTGATCACCCGGATTTTGCGAGCTTTGATACCAGCTCGGTTCGCTCCGTGTCCTACGGCGGCGCGCCGTCACCACCGGACCTCGTGCGTCGAATTCGAGAAGCCTTTCCGCTGGCTCAGCCCGGTAACGGATATGGCATGACCGAAACATCGGCAGCCGTGGCCCTCAACAGCGGCCCCGACTACATCGCCAAGCCGACCAGTTGCGGTCAACCCATGCCCGTCTCTGATATGGCCATCGTCCCGGAAGACTTTGCGGGTGACGAGCCATCGAGCGAGCTGCCCTCCGGCCCCGACGTCGTGGGCGAACTGTGGGTGAAGGGACCCACCGTGGTGCGGGGCTATTGGAACAAGCCCGAGGCCACGGCGGCCACCTTTACCAAGGGCTGGATCCGCACGGGCGATGTCGCGCGAATTGACGAGGACGGATTCGTTCATATCGTTGACCGGGCCAAGGACATGATTATTCGCGGTGGCGAGAACGTGTACTGCGTAGAGGTTGAAGCCGCGATTTTCGAGCACCCCAACGTGGCCGACTGCGCCGTCATTGGGGTGCCGCACCCCGTCCTCGGCGAGGAAGTGGGCGTCGTCGTGGTGTTACGCCACCCCAGCGCGACCACCGTGACTGACATCATCGAACACGCGCGTGCTCGTCTCGCGCACTTTGCAGTCCCGACACACGTCTACGTTCGCAGCGAACCGCTCCCCCGCAACCCTCAGGGCAAGGTTCTCAAACGTCAACTACGCGACGAGGTCGTCGCGACGGTTTAGCGCCACTGACGAGCCGCCAGCCGCATGATGGACCACTTAACCTTTTGCGCACGCGACAAGGTCAGCATCTGGCCCTGGCGTCGTCGCCACAGGTCGTCAGCGAGCCCGCGATCGCGAGCCGCAATGGTGGCCAGAACGTCAACTTCAGCTTCCCAGTAGCGCGGGTACATCGAATAGGCGCTGCCGCCATCGGTAATGCGATGCGCCGGCCGATCCAAGTTGATGGTCTCGACCGCCATGTAGAAGCCACGCATGTCACCTTCAATCCGCCACGGCTTTGGGGCGCCGGCGTAATGCCACACCTTCTCATTACCGATCATGGGGTCCGAAATGATGCGATTGAACTCACCAGGAAAGAACGCCATCTGACCGGCGAGTAAAAAGTTCAACACGTCTTGGTCAACGATGGTGAAGCCGTAGTTGGATTCGTCGCGAACGAGCTGAGGCCACTGCGTCGGATAGTCCGTCGCCTGCCATCGAGAAGGGCGCACGTACAAGATTCCCGAGTTGAAGTACTGGTCACCGGCGGCACTAAACGCGGCGTTGTTCCCACGTCCGCGCAAAATGTCAATCATTTGTTGGCGGTCACGCACCGCGACCGCAATTTTTGACTCATCGATCAGCGCGGCGGCGCCGAGATCGAAAAGCTCACACCAGCCCGGGCGAATAATGAGATCCGAATCCAGCCAGAGAAAATCCTCGGTCAGTTCGTCCATCATGCGCAACCGCGCGTACACGGTGGCATTCCATTGGTTTCGCGAATACTCGCCGACGGGGACCTCGAAGTCTTGAATTTCGAGATTCACCTCGAGGGCCGCCGCAATGCGTCGAGCCTCACTCTTGCCCTCCTCGGTCAACAAACCATTCGCGTTGGCGACGAAGCAGCGAAAGTCACGGTCAGCGTGCTTCTTGGCCGTCGCAATGGTCATGGCCCACGGCCACAGGTAGCGGTCGTCGAAACACATCGTGACGGTGGGCAGAGGAGAAAGGGGGTGACTCACGCGTCAAGAGTACCGAGCCACGAGCCCTGTTCTGGCAAACTCACTGGCATGCCTGAACCGCGTCCCGTCGTTGCCGCTTTTGACCTTGATGGAACTCTCACCGAGGGGGGATCGGTCGTTAAGTGGCTCAGGCACGTCGGTCGTCGAGGCTCGGTGACACCCGCAATGATGCACCACGCGCCCCAACTTCTCTGGGGCTCTCTGCGCAGCGGGACCACCGCTGATGACGCCAAAGAATTACTTTTCCGAGACGCCCTCAAGGGTCAATCACTCGAACGCGTCACCGTGGCGTCCGCCGACTTTGCTCGCCATCACCTCACTCGAGACGCTCGATCCCACGTGGTGCGTCGCCTGACCTGGCACGTAGAGCAAGGTCACCATGTCGTTATCGTCTCCGCCTCACCAGAGATTTATGTGACGATGATCGCTCAGTCTTTGGGCGCGCATCACGCGATTGGTACACGGCTCGCCGTAGACCCTCGCGGTCAACTCACCGGTGGCTACCTTGGACGCAATTGTCGCGGTGCCGAGAAGATGCGCCGTTTGCAAGAGTGGATAGACACGCAGGCCTTCGCCGAGCCGCCGGAGATTTTCGCGTACGGAAACTCTCGCGGCGATCGTCGATTGCTGGCGGGCGCCCACCATCCCTATGACGTGGGCAAACTGGGAAGATTCGGCGCCTTGCGGGCCTACCCGCGATTTAGCTAACGCGGACGCGTGGAGCGAGCTGGATGAGTCCAGATCCACGGCCGCGATAGGTCACTTCCAGCACCGCCGCCTGCTCTCGCCATATCACCGCTTGACTGCCCAAATCACTGACGATGCCGACGCTGACTTGGTACGCACCATCCAGAAGGGACATGGATGGTGCGTCGACGTGGATGACGTGGGCTCCGGGAGAAAGTGACACGGGAGCGACTTCCCAGTCCGAACGAACCATGAGTTCGCCTCGATCATTGTGCAGTTCCATGACAAAGTGACCTTCGATGGCCTGATGTGCCGTCACCGCCACCGACATCTCCCACTTTTCACCCGTGGTGGCGACGAATCGCCCCGAGGGGGTGGAAACCGCATCAATGGTCCCCGCTGATCGCGGTGGCCCGTCATCGCCCACCACCGACGTCGTGCCCATCAATCGCTCACGAAAGACACGAACGCCATCGGCAGCAGGGCCGTCGAAAGCCAGTTGAGAGCGATCTAACACCAGGGTGCGATCACAGAGCGTTCGCACCTGGTCAGCATTGTGCGAGACGAGCAAGATCGTCCGACCATCGCGCTGGAACTGACGAATTCGATCCATGCACTTCGCCTGGAATCGCTCGTCGCCCACCGCTAACACTTCGTCCACCACCAAGATCTCGGGTTCGACGCTTACCGCGACGGAGAATCCGAGGCGGACATACATCCCCGAGGAATAGAACTTCACCGGGGTATCAA
This sequence comes from uncultured Actinomycetes bacterium, assembly GCA_903924205.1. Lineage (GTDB taxonomy): Bacteria > Actinomycetota > Acidimicrobiia > Acidimicrobiales > RAAP-2 > RAAP-2. Next base: position 79,098 of record CAIYAP010000006.1, on the reverse strand, counting down.
TGAATTGCTCCAGCTCGGCAAAACCAACGATCTCGTCGAAAATGGCATCCACCGACTTTGTCGACATTCCGAGCATCGATGCTGAGAGGTACACGTTGTCGCGACCGGAAAGCTCGGGCTGGAAGCCTGCGCCCAACTCGAGGAGTCCGGCAAGAGTCCCGCGCACCAAGACCTGACCGGAGGTCGGTCGCAGAACGCCACAGATGCACTTGAGCAGCGTGGATTTTCCCGAACCGTTGCGGCCCAAGATGCCCACGGTCTCTCCACTCGCAATCTCAAATGAGACATCGGTGAGCGCCGTAAAGTCGGTGGCGACACCCTGGCCCGGTCGCAGAAGTTTGTCCTTGAACGAACGATGCCGTTCGCTATGAAGACGGAAGTTCTTTGAGACCTTTTCTGCTCTCACCACGAAGGTCATAGTTCCTCCGCAAAGTTGCCCTCGAGACGACCAAACACGCTGATAGCACCGAGCAGCGCGGCGATCGATAGGGCGATGACTCCGCCGAGGAGACCCAGATAGGTCAGCGATGACCAGGTGGGTAATTCCGCGAAGGTGCCGTGAGGTGCAACCGTCGACGTGACGTAGGGCTGGGCGTACAACACGCGCTGGAAGGCCATGACAATGGGCGTCACGGGATTCAGAAAGAAGATCCAGGTGATGCCGTGGCGGTGCAGCATCGGTGACAGCTTCTGTTCGAAGCTGTACACAATGGGCGTCAACCAGAACCACAGTTGAATCCCGATCTCCACAAAGTGCTTGGTGTCGCGCATGTACACGTTGACCGCCGACAAGAAAATGCCGATGGCCGACGTCAGCAGCACGAGGGCGACAACGGCCACCGGAAGCAACCACAACATTCCCCATGCCGGTGCGTGACCCAAGATGGTCATCAATGCCACCAGAACACCAAGTTGAATGAAGAGGTACACCAGAGAAGTCCCCAGGGTGGCCAGCACCAAAATTTCGCGCGGGAAGGCAACCTTCTTGACAATGCCGGCCTGGTTCACGATCACGCTCGTCGCGGTGTTCACCGTCAGCGCAAAGAAGTTCCACACCACTAATCCGGCGCCCAGCATGAAGACATAGTTCGGTACGCCGTTTTTCATAAAGACCTGAAAGACCAAGAAATAGATGGCGAGAACCATGGCGGGATTCACCATGGACCAAGCGATGCCCAGCACCGAGGACTTGTACTTCACCTTGATTTCTGAACGAATCAGGTAGGACAGTAGCTCTCGATGACCCCAGATCTGTTGGAGCCGTTGGCCCAAAGACGGCGATGCCGAGACGACCCGAATGGGCCGCTCTGATGGCGGCACAGCGGGGGTGCGGTCGGGCACTTAGTGAGCGATGCTCGCCGCGTGAATCGAGCGGGAAATCACCTTGTCAATGAAGCCATATTCCACAGCCTCGTTCGACGTGAACCAGTGGTCGCGATCCGAGTCAGCCAAGATCTTCTCTAGGGGCTGGCCAGTGTGCGTCGCGGTAATTTCTGCCAAGTTGCGGCGCATAAAAATAATCTGCTCAGCCTGAATGGCAATATCGGAAGCTTGGCCCTGAATGGTCCCATTGATGAGGGGCTGGTGCATCAAGATACGGCTGTTCGGTAAGGCAAAACGCTTCCCCTTGGCTCCCGCAGTCAGCAGGAACTGGCCCATCGAGGCAGCCATGCCCAGACAAATGGTGCTGACGTCGCACGCCACGTACTGCATGGTGTCGTAAATAGCCATGCCGTCAGTGACCGATCCGCCGGGCGAGTTGATGTAGAAGGCAATGTCGGCGGTCGGGTCCTGAGCTTCCAGCAACAAGAGCTCGGCGCAAATGCGATTCGACGAGTCCTGGTCGACCTGCGAACCGAGAAATACGATCCGTTCCCGCAGCAGACGCTGATTGAGGTTCATGCCGGAAAAGTCGAACTGGGGGTCACTGTTCATCACCGTCTCAATCTACCGGTCGAATGTGTCGCGTCGGCGAAACGGTGGCTCTCCTGCGATAGCCTTGGAGTTTCCGCGGGCGTGGCGAAATGGCAGACGCGCTGGGTTTAGGTCCCAGTTTTCGAAAGGAAGTGGAGGTTCAAGTCCTCTCGCCCGCACTCATACAACAGTGCTGCGTACGTAATTCGTGAGCAAATTTACGCACCTGTGCACGCGAATTACCAGCAATATTGGACTTTCGCCGATGCCAAGATGAGAGTTTTCACTTCACCCCTTGTTTTTTGCACATGCGCTGGTGTAAAGTTGAACCTTGCTGTACATCGGTGCAAATTGCACTGGAGTTTAGATTCGTCCTCAGGTTGGTCGAGTTTGAACTCATGACCACCAGGAGAATCATGACCACGTCATTTCGTGACTTGGGCGTCCCCACGCCTCTCGTCGAACGCCTTGAAGCCAGCGGCATCAAGTCCCCCTTCCCCATTCAGGAAGCCACGCTGCCTGATGCTCTCGCCGGACGCGACGTCGTCGGCCGCGCCCCGACCGGATCGGGCAAGACGCTCGCTTTCGGTCTCGCGCTGCTGGCTCGCACCGGACGCTCAGAGCCCTACCAGCCCCAAGGCTTGGTTCTGGTCCCGACCCGCGAACTCGCGGCTCAGGTCCAACAGGAGCTCGCAACCCTGACCGCGGACCGCGGTCGCCGTATCATCACCATCTACGGTGGCACCTCGTACACCAAGGCCCGTAAGTCCCTGGCCGAAGGTGTCGACATCGTCGTTGCCTGCCCGGGTCGCCTCGAAGACATCTTGCGCCAGGATGAGATTGACCTCTCCAACGTGAAGACGGTCGTCGTCGACGAGGCTGACCGCATGGCCGACATGGGCTTCTTGCCTGCTGTCCAGCGCATTATCGCCTTGACCGAAGAAAACCGTCAGGTGATGTTGTTCTCCGCGACTTTCGAAAACGAGGTTCGTTCGTTAGTGAGCCAATTCACTGCGAACCCCATCCGCCACGACGTGGCTTCGGACTCCGAGCCGACCGATGTGGATCACTTCTTTTGGAAGGTGGGCAAGGAAGAGCGCATTTCCAGCGTCGTTGACGTGGTCAAGGAGCACGGTCGTGCCGTGATTTTCTGCCGCACCAAGTTCGGCGTGGACCGCTTGGCCTTCCAACTGTCCGGCAAGGGTGTCCGTGCCGTTCCGCTGCACGGTGACCGTTCACAGGCGCAGCGCGAAGCGGCACTTCGCCAAGTCATTAAGGGCGAGGCCGATGTTCTCGTCGCCACCGACGTGGCGGCCCGCGGCATTCACATTGAAGAGCTCCCCTGCGTGATCCACTACGACCCGCCGCAGGTGGCGTCTGACTACGTGCACCGCTCAGGTAGAACCGGCCGTGCCGGCGAGACCGGCGTGGTTATCTCCCTCGTGGCCGCGGACACTGTCGGCAAAATGAAGAAGATCATGCGCGAAGTGGGCCTCCCGCCCATCATTGGCACCCGCGACGAGGCCGAAGGCCTTCGTCTGCAGCCGAAGCAGGAGGACTCGCGCCCCCTCATCGGCAAGGCCCACAAGCCGGAGCCCATCGCGCTGAGCGAACTCGAAGGCCCCTTCTCCTACGACACTCCCCCCGCGGGAGCTCGTCGCGAAGGCGACCGACGTGAGCGTTCACCGCGTCGTGATGACTGGACACCGCGCGATTCGCGTCGCGGACCTCGTGACGACCGACGTGGACCCCGCGACGACCGTCGCCCCGCTCGCGATGGCGATCGTCCGGCTTTCCGCGATGACCGTCGCCCCGCTCGAGATGGTGATCGTCCGAGTTTCCGTGAAGAGCGCCCGGCATTCCGTGATGACCGTCGCCCGGCTCGCGATGGCGATCGTCCGGCATTCCGTGATGAGCGTCCGTCGTTTCGCGAAGAGCGTCCGGCATTCCGTGATGAGCGCCGCGCCCCGCGCGAGGGTGAGCGTCGCGATGACCGTCCGCGATTCCGCGATGACCGAAGCGACTCACGCCCGACCGCCACGGTGACCTTTTTCAACGAGCTCAAGGGCTACGGCTTTGCCACCCGCGAGAGTGGAGAAGAAGTCTTCATCCACTTCTCTCAGGTAATGGGCAACGATGGCCGCGTGCTGTCAAAGGGCCAGACCGTGGCGCTCGATGTCGTGTCAGGTCCCAAGGGACTCGAAGGGCACAACGTGCGCGTCCAGGGTGGCTTTCGCCCCCAGAGCGGCAGCACCGGTGCCGGTCGTCGTCCTGATGGCGGTCGTCGTCCTGACACCCGCCGTCCGGGTGCCAGTGACCGCAAGCCCCGTCGCAAGTACTAAGCCAGTTTCGGCCGCGCACTACGATCATCGCCATGAGTTCTGAAAAGCCCTTAGTTGAGCCCCACATGGGAGCGGCCCCCGCCGACCTCATCATCGAGGACATCACCGTGGGTGACGGCACCGAAGCGGTCGCTGGCACCATGATTGATGTGCACTACGTCGGTGTGTCCGCCTCCAGTGGCGAGCAGTTTGATGCCTCTTGGGACCGCGGTGAACCGCTGTCGTTCCCCTTGGGCGCGGGCTACGTCATTGCCGGCTGGGACCAAGGCGTGCAGGGAATGAAGGTGGGCGGTCGCCGTCGCCTCGTTATCCCCGCGCACCTTGGTTACGGCGATCGCGGTGCCGGTGGCGTCATTGCGCCAGGCGAAACGCTTATTTTCGTTGTTGACCTTCTAAACGTGCGCTAGTCGTCCGGGGGGAGCAAATCCCCCTGGGCCACTAGCGTGCGCTGCAATTCGCCATATCGATCGCAGCACCACTCTGCCACTTCGCGCATTCGCTCATCGGGCTGCGACAGGCCAAGCAAGAACAACTGTTCCGTATTGGATGCCGACGTCATCGCGCAAATCTGCCACGTGCGCACTCCCACATCGCTATCGAGAACACCAATGCCGGTGGCGTGTGGGGCGAGGTCCATCTCGATTTCGAGATTGCGTACGGCCCGCAGAGCATTTTCGGCGGCATCCAGCACCCGCGAGTCGACGACGCAATCGCGAGTGGGCAACAAGCGAACGCGAGCTCGTGGATAGTCATCGCTGGCTAGCCACCCGTCAATTTCAAGTCGTTGCTCTCCCCGCACCACCACAAATGAATGCCCACCGCTGAGCGAGATTTCTTTTTCAATCGTCACCATGGTCCCGAGGAGGCGACCCTCCCCCGGTGGCTGGTTGAGATTCCATACCCCGAAGCGCTTGGTCGTCGCTGAAACCTCGGCCAAGAGGGCCATCATTCGAGTATCGCTGACGTGCAGGGCGGTGACTTGGTAGGGAAAGACCACCTGTGGCGATGGCATCATCGGCAGCACGGGCAGAGAGTTCACGCAGTCAGAATAGGAACGCCCATGGCGCGTCGAATCGCTTAGCGCGTCGCCAGAGCTACCGCGAGAGCTCGAAAAGCATGTCCGCGGTGCGAGAGTTCGTTCTTTTCCTCGGGTGAAATCTCCGCCAACGTTCGTGGCGCCACCTCGGTCGGAACGAAGATGGGATCGTAACCAAATCCATTCAGACCCTTCGGACCGTGACCAATATGGCCCGGCATCTCGCCTTCCACCACGAACCATGATCCGTCCGGATAGGCCACCGCCGCCACGGTGATGAAACGGGCCGTCCGCAGTGGGTCGGGTACCGACTCCAGCGCACCCAAAAGTTTGTCGACATTGTCAAGATCAGTGGCGTGTTCGCCCGCGTAGCGAGCCGATTTCACACCCGGAAGTCCCTCCAGAGCATCAACGAACAAACCCGTGTCATCGGCAATTGCTGCCTTGCCCGTGTGCGCCACCAAAGCTCGAGCTTTAATGAGCGCGTTCTCCTCCAGAGTGTCGCCATCTTCGATCACGTCGCCGAGGTCCTGTGGACGCGGAATCAAGGTCACGCCCAAGGGCGCCAATATCGCCGAAATTTCCTCGACTTTGTGGGCGTTAGCGGTCGCGAGGACGTAGGCGGTCATCGAACGCGAGGCGCGGGAGGGGTCGAGAGTGTCGCTCGCTGCAGCGCCACAATTTGCGAGACCGCACCGTCAGCGAGGTCGAGCAAGGTGGACAACTGCTCACGGCTGAAGGTGCGATGCTCGGCTGTGCCCTGGACTTCAACCAGTTCGCCGGCGCCCGTCATCACCACGTTCATATCCACGTCGGCGGCGGAGTCCTCCACGTACGGCAAGTCGGCAACACAGAGGCCATTGACAATCCCCACAGAAATAGCCGCCACCTCGGTAGTGAGGGGGTGCTGGGCGACGAGACCATCAGTGATCAATCGACTCAACGCGTCGTGAAGCGCTACGTAGCCCCCGCAAATCGCGGCGGTGCGAGTGCCACCATCGGCTTGAATCACGTCGCAGTCCACCGTGATGGAAATGTCCGGCATCAATTCCAGGTTCGTCACGGCGCGAAGGCTACGACCAATGAGGCGCTGGATTTCCTGCGTGCGACCAGACTGCTTGCCCTTGGCGGCTTCGCGAGATGCACGTTCGGGTGTAGAACCGGGCAACAAAGAGTATTCAGCCGTCACCCAGCCTCGGCCACTGCCCTTGAGCCAACGCGGAACATCGCTCTCCACCGATGCCGTGCACAGGACTCGCGTGCGGCCAAAAGAGACCAGAACCGAACCCGCGGCAAATTCTGTGAAGTCGCGGTGAAAACTGATTGGGCGAGTTTCGTTGACGGCACGGCCGTCGGCGCGCGAGGTCGGCACTACTTCGCAGCGCGGTTCGGACGGAAACAGGCGATGAGTTGCAACAAGGCGCCACCCAGGCCAACCACCAAGGTGGCCGCGACGGCGTGGCTCGGACGGTTAAACCAGTGCAGCTTCGAAATGTGAAAGTCCAGCGAATACTTGTCGAGTCGCGTGAAGGCACTGGGAATGAGCGCAAAAATGGCCAACGTCAGGCAATACTCGATGCCCTGGCCCTGGTTGAAAATGAAAAATCCGTTGCGGCCGTGAACGGTGACAATGGCCACCACCATCAGTGAGATCACCGCGGCGCAGGCCAGTGGCGTCAGCAGACCGAGGACCAGCAGGGCGCCCGCACCGATTTCGGTGGTGGCAGCCATGAAAGCGTTAATTTTTCCCGGACGCATGCCGATGGATTCCATCCAGCCAGCCGTACCGGCAATCTTCCCGCCCTTAAAAAACTTCCCGTAACCGTGTGCAGCAATGGTCAAGCCCAAATAGACGCGAATCGCCAGCAAGACGTACTGCCAAATCGTGGATGTGTAGGTAATCGTGTGGACAGTGTGCGTAGTCGCCATGGCGACCTCCTCTAGTCAAGAAACGTGTCAATGCTAGAAGTGTGATGTTCACCCGCGGGTGATGCCATCACTCCCCCTCGGTACGCTAGAGAGATGGCTCGAGCAAAGCGTGAACAAGCGAAGAGAGCGGCTGCTCGAGCTGGCGGCAACGGCGACCGTGTCGTGGCGACCAATCGCCGAGCCCGCCACGATTACGAAATCCTTCGATCCCTCGAATGCGGCCTTGTTCTCGGTGGCTCCGAAGTAAAGAGCCTCCGAGAAGGTAAAGCCCAAATTGGTGACGGCTACTGCCGAGTCGAAGGTGGCGAATTGTGGCTTTTCCAAACTCATATCCCACCATGGCGTTTTGCCGTGGGTTTTGGGAGCCACGATCCCGATCGGAAGCGAAAGCTCCTCGCGCATCGCGACGAAGTTGACGAAATCGCGGGCCTTCTCGCCACGCAGCCGCTAACCATCGTCCCGCTGAAGATGTATTTCAAAGACGGGCGCGCCAAAATTGAAGTCGCGGTCGCTCGAGGCCGAAAAGCACACGACCGTCGCCAGGACATCAAGAAGCGAGATGCCGAACGGGAAATGGCTCGTGCTCGTCGTGACGGTGAGAAGTTCGCTTAACGAATATTGCTTGGCACGGTAACGAGCCCAGTGGCGCGGCACGTAGCGACCGTTTCCGTCACGCCTATTTGAGACGCCACTTGACGTAGCGAGGCAGCTCCGCCCGTCGCGGTTGGCGCCAACAGACCGACGCAGCCCAGTGCATCTCCTATGGCGGGGCCCATCGCGGCCGACATCGTTGACGACAGGTGCTGCGCTTCCGCGTGGACCAGGATGCCGTTCATCACGGCCGGACACGTAGTCGCCGTACACAGCAAAGACTGCAGGTTGACCACCGCGGCACCCGCGGTGATCGCGGCGCTCATGCTTTGTGCCATGAAGGGGGTGTAGGCCGCCGAGGCCGCCGTGTTACACAGTGAAACTTTGTGGGCGTGCAACGGCAAGCAGCTGGAAGGGTCGAGCGTGGCACCGGGAGTTCCGGTCAACAAAATAGGAAGAGTGGATTTAGGAAAGGCGGACATGGTGGCCGCCACGTAATTGCGCCACGCAGGCCAGGTATACCCGGTGCCGTTTGGCATCAACGGCCAACGAATGATGCTGTCAATAATGAGGGCTGATGGTGCGGAGGACTTGATGTAGGCCATCGCGTTCGCTCGCCACGCGTCGCACCCCGCGTCGTTCTGGTTCGCCACCGGCGCGGCGAAAGCACTGCAGCCCGTCCGTGACAACACGACAAACTTCACGTGGTACATCACTCCGATTTGATTCAGGGCCGGCAGCAACATCTGGGCGAAGGAATCGCCGAAAACGTCAATCGTGGTGGTCGCTGACGCTTGTCCATAGGTGCACGGCGTGACCGTCGTCGAACTACCCGGGTTGGCGGGATGGCAGGTGGTCCCCCAAAACATCAGAGAAATGCCCTGGGCGGCCTGTGACGCGAGTGCGGGAGAAATGCTGGTGTTGGTGGCGGTGGCGGCCGTGGCCACCAGAGTGCGTGCCGCGGCAATATGGCTCGGAATTGCCACGGAAGCCGACGCGGCTCCCATCATCGCCGCACTCCAGATGGCGACAACCGCCGCAAACCGCTTCACGGTGAGAATTCTACAAGTGGTCGATGCGACATGGGGGTCGACCCGCAACGTGTCACCACGGATGGATACACTGAGGATTCATTACAACGGGGGTGATCGGTTTCGACGTTGGTCGTCAAAGTAAGAGAAGCGAGCCGTGGTCGCCGGATCCACGTAAAAGAGTCGGTACAAAAAATAAACGCCAAGCCTCAGCTTGCGCTCGCTGCCTAGGCAGCGACGTTCACCTAGTTCCAGCCCTACGAACTAATACTGAACGCCATATAAGTAGGACTTACCGAATGACTGCTCCCGCCGGTCGCTCGGGACACTCAAGTGGGATACGGGTTGGTCAGAGAGTCCACGATCAGACCACCCCCGACAATTCCTCGTGGACTGCGCTCGGAGAAGACTTATAGAGAAGCTGACGGACGCGGGTTCGATTCCCGCCACCTCCACCAAGGAAACTCTCCCCCGGACACGTTGCGTCGGCATCGGGACCGGGGAGTTTTCCGTTAGTGGCTCACGCGCTCACAGTCCCGTGCCGGATTTCACGATGAATGTCTATCAGTGGGAGAAATGGCGTTCATACCAGCTCGCCATTTGCTCGAGGGCGACAGCTGTCTCGGGCAAGCCATCAACGAATGGCCACACGTGCATCAGACCGTCTTCCACATGCGATTCGATGTCGACATTCGCGCCCTGAGCCGCCGTGACGAACGACCGGGTGTCATCGACCAAAATGTCGAGTGTTCCCGCGAAAACCAAAATCGGTGGCAAATCCTGCGGGTCACCGAACAGAGGCGACGCCAATGGGGAGCGAAGGTGGTCGCCGGCATACGCGGCACCAGCCATTCGGAGCCCATCTGGATCGAGCATGGGGTCCTTCTTCCCGACGGTTTGCATCGCCTCCGAGGTGCCCGTGAGATCCAACCATGGGGAGATCAAGATGGCGCCGGCAGGTCGGTGCCCCTCGTCATCTCGTTGCCGCATCAGCAGTGCCGTCGCCAGTCCGCCACCCGCCGAATCACCACCCACAATGAGGCCATCGGGAGATGCGCCGTGCGCCACTAACTCGCCCAGCACCGCTACCGCGTCATCGAGGCCCGCCGGAAAGGGGAATTCGGGAGCCAAGCGATAATCGACCGATACCGCACGGATATTCAGGGCGCGCGCCATGCGGGCCACGAGCGAGCGATGGCTGTCAATAGAGCCCGCGAAATAGCCACCACCATGGAAGTAGATCAGGGTTCGGTCCGCGAGGGGCGTGGGCGGGGTGTACCACTCGACGCGACGACCGGCAATCTCGCCGGCCTCAACAGCGACGTCCTCCGGCACCGCGAACATGGTGCCCGTGAAGTCCAACTGCGCTCGCGCCTCCTCCACGCTGGGTGCGGTGGTAAAGCTGCTTCCGGATGCTGAGCGCAGCATCGTTACGACATCATCATGTTCTCGACTTGGCATGAAAAAGTCTTATCACTTTCACGCTCGCGATCCGAGCCAACTCGAAAGATGACCGGCTCGTGTCGAGTCGCTACCCGAAAGCGGCGACGCCTAACCTGAGAGCGAGAATTGAAGGAGACGGTATGCACAAGGTTGGCGTTGTTGGTTGCGGCTTGATGGGCTCAGGGATTGCGGAAGTGTGTGCACGACAGGGACTGGACATCATTGTGGTTGAGCGTTCACCCGAAGCTCTCGAAGCCGGGCAGAAGCGCATCTTTAACTCAATCGAGCGCGCCGTTACCAACGGCAAGCTTGAACGCGCAGCTGCCGATGACGCTCTGGAATCGTTGGCTTTCGAGACATCACTGGACGCTCTTGCCGACCGAGAGCTCGTGATCGAAGCGGTCGCCGAAGACGAGGAGATTAAGACGGCGATTTTCGCCGAACTCGACCGTATCGTCACCGACCCCCACGCCATCTTCACGACCAACACCTCATCGATTCCCATCATCAAATTGGCCATGGCCACTCAGCGGCCCCAACAAGTCATTGGGATGCACTTCTTTAACCCCGTACCGGTCTTGAAATTGGTCGAAATGATTCCCAGTCTCTTGTCGTCCAGCGATACGTCGTCGCGCATTCGACAATTCGCTCAGGACCAACTGGGGAAACACGTGATTGTGTCACCCGACCGAGCAGGTTTCGTCGTCAACGCCCTGCTCATCCCGTACTTGCTCTCCGCCGTTCGCATGCTCGAATCGGGTTTCGCTTCGGCCGAGGACATCGACACCGGCATGGTTTTGGGCTGCGCCCACCCCATGGGCCCTCTGCGATTGATTGACCTCATCGGCGTCGACACCACCGTGGCTATTGCCGACTCGCTCTACAGCGAGTTCAAGGAGCAGAACTTCACCGCTCCTCCGCTGCTGTCTCGAATGAGCCAGGCGGGTTTGCTGGGGCGCAAGACCGGGCAGGGCTTTTACAGTTACCGCTAGGAACTCACTATTTCTCAGTCGCCCATCCGGCGATGGAGTCGAGAGTATGGCGGATAGACGTTCTCGTGAAGCCGCTGCGATCAGCCCGAATAGGCGATGAGATAAGGGCAAACCATGCGGGACGCTGATCCGTCCAACTCTCGGTGAGCGTGGCTCCATCGTCATCGGGAGCTATCTCGTATGACCACGTCGAGATGGGAATTCCGAAATATGTGACTCGGAACTCTAAACGGCGCAGCTCCTCACAGCGGGTCACCGTGGCGGTAGTGCTCCAGGAGGCGGGACCGTGACGATTGGTACCGCGAAATCGCGCCCCCACTGATGCACCATCATGAGACGACAACCATCTACCGCCCGTGTTTTCGAGTGAAAAGCGACCCATGCCCGGGAGATCTGAGACGGCCTCCCAGATGCGTGAGGGCGTTGCCGCGATGTGGAGAGATTCGCTTACCGATGTCCCTGCCATGCGCCCATCTTGCTGTTTCATCATGTCGCCACGGGGGATGTTGCCCCATTAGCGTTTTGTCATGCGAGTAGCGATGTCATGAGCAGCGCCCTACTCGCCGGATTCGTGATGGGGATATCTCTTATCGTGGCCATCGGACCGCAAAATGCCTTTGTGCTGACGACCGGATTGCGCCGACATCGCTGGTTGTTGGTTGCGGTGATCTGCATTGCGGGAGATCTCCTGCTGCTCACCGCGGGCGTGCTCGGCGTCGGTGCCCTCATTTCCCGCTTCTCGGCAATGCTCACCATTGCCCGGTTTGTGGGGGCCGGTTATCTGCTGGTCATGGCACGGGCTCGCTGGCGCGCCGCTCGCCACCTCGAATCACTAGCCAGCGGACAGTTGGACACTACGAGTTCGGTTGTCACGCGCGCGCTAGCGCTGACTTTCTTAAATCCGCACGTGTACCTCGACACCGTCATTTTGCTCGGATCGATTAGCACTCATTGGGGTCATCAGCGATGGCTCTTCGCCGTCGGCGCCGGCAGTGCGTCAGTTCTGTGGTTTCTCACCTTGGGCCGAGGTGCGAGTTGGCTATCCCCTATGGTGCAATCACCTCGCGCTTGGGCTGCCATTGATACGGTCACGGCCGGCATTATGGCCATCGTCGCGCTCTCGTTGATAGTGGGGGCTTAAGCCCCACGACGGCGATGTTCACGTCGGTGAACGCCGCGCGGGTCAAGAAAGCGATGCCACCATGCCTCTTTGCGATGGCGTCCGCCCAGAATCCACGTCATCAAGGTACGAGGCAAATATCCCGTGACCGCGAGCACGGTGACCAAACTGCCGATCACCATCACTTGGCCGACGACAAAATGAGTGGTGGTGGGCGCCCAGGAGCGAATCACGTACACGAGAGCAAGTGATACGCCGAGTGAGGCCACGAGCCCGAGGGGCCGGTGAAGCTGTGAGCTAGGCGTATGGCTTCGTCGCGCAAAGTGGATGGCAACAAGAATGACCCCGACGTACTCGCATCCCGTAGTCGCCCATGCGGAACCCACAATGCCGAAGTGAGGAATAACGATGATGTTGGACACCACGTTCAACACCAGCATCGATGCCGAGATAACACCCAGCATCTTGGCGAATCCCCGCGCTACGCACAAAGCGGTGAGCGCCGAACCCACCGCAATGGCGGGGATGGACGCGCCCAGAATACGAAGAGGAGTTATTGCCTCCTGATAGTGCGCGCCCGCAAAAATGTGCACCACGTACGGTGCACCGGCGAGCAGCGAGGTGAAACTTGCAAGTCCCACGATCCATGCCCAATGGACTAGATCTTGACCCGCGGGGAGCCACTTGTCGCCCGCGCGCGAGATGACTGGCATGAAGACACGGGTGAGTTGCGTGGGAAGGGTAAAGAAGAAGGAATTAATCGCTATGGCCACGCCATATTGGCCAATTTGTCGGTGGCTTCCCTCCACGCCCAAGATCAACACATCGGCCTTGAGGTAGACAGCCCCCAGTAACGACGATGCGCCCAACGGCGCGGCGGCAACCAATGTCCTTTTCCATCGATCAAGGCGAATGGTGAATCGAAGGGGTGCCGCTCGATGCACCATTGCCACCAAGACGACAAAGACGGGAACCGTCGCGGCCAACGTGGTGGCCGTTGCCCAACTCACACTCAATCCCATTGACACGACGACAAGCACTGCGACGAAATACAGCGACTGTTGCGCGATCTGCGAATAGACCAATCGCGCATTTCGTAGTCGGTGGTAGAAGTGGGTGCCCAGTGCCTGCGACGTCGCTGCCAGAGGGACCGTGGCGAGGGCCAAAATCAACGCGATGGCGGTGATCGAACTATGTCGCGCGTAGATCGCAATGAGGGCAACGCCAGACAGGAGAGACAACCCGACGGTCGTGGTGAACCGAAGTGACAGCGAATCACTGAGAAGCTCAGACTCATGACGTGGAGCCCGCGCTATTTCACGTTGCAACAATTGAGTCTGCCCAAACTCAGTGAGGCCTTGAATGGTCCCCGCTGCCGACAGCGCCAAGGTCAAGATTCCGTAGTCCTCGGGGCCGTAGTGCACCACCAGGGTGTGGGTCGCAATGGCGCCAATGATCGCGATGACAATGAGGCCACCGACGCCCATCATGAGCGACGCTGTAATGGAGCGATGTTCTCCCGCTGAGCTTCGAGCTCTAGCGTCCATGCCGACAAACGTGATGCGCGGTGGGAGCCAGACGGCACTGCATCAACATGCCTCCATCTTACAAATCGATGTCGCGACCTCATTCTTCGGAAAGGCAATGGTAAATTTGAATTATCACTATGCGACGCCATTTCCTTCCACTTGCCAGCGTGTTGGCGTTCACGATGGCGGCGTCATCATGGGCGGCCGCGGCGACCTCAACGACAACGTCACCTACCACCACCACCACTTTGTTTACGAATCACCCGACACTCGCGCAACTAAAGACCGCGATCGCCAGTTCGGTTACCCAAAGCACCGGACCGGACTACACCAAATCAGTCCCGCCACTTCTCCAAATGTCCAACTACAACACCGATGGTGACGGCATCACGTGGAATTGCTATGGCGCCACCCCCACAATGGCGAATGCCACAACGAAATGTCAATGGGGTTCTCCGACGGCTACCCGCACCATCCTCGTCACGGGAGATTCGCAGTCGGCGATGTGGCTCGAGGCGATCGACTGGCTCGGTCACGTTCTCAATTGGAAAGTCGTCCTGTTCGCCCACGTGGGATGCGCACCGTGGATTGACCCCAATGCGGTGGACTTCCAAGGAAACCCGACGACCGAATGTCGCGCCTTTCGCACCTCGGTGGCATCCATCATCAGCCAGCTAAAGCCTCAGGTAATCATCCCCGTCGGTCAGGCCGGTACGTACGGCCGCGGAAAGTACCCCTCAGTCGCGCAACTCGAAGGTGAAATGAGCGCTTTTGTATCTGAGGCGACTGCCGTCAAGGCACGCATTGTGATGTTGACGCAGATTCCTCAATACCTGCCCGGGGTGGTTTCGGCCGATCCGAACACCTGCTTGTCGCGTCGCAACAACATCACCAGCTGCGAATACCCCTACTCCACGTTGGCTAATGCCACCATGGTGGCGGCGCAGAACTGGATGGTCAGTAACAAGAAGGCGGCGCTCATCAATATCTCGCCACTGTTCTGCACCACCGCAAAATGCGCACTCTTCGTGAACTACCAAAACGTGGCTCATCTGGTCTATTACGACAACGCCCACATGAACTATCTCTACACGGACTGGATCCGGGGCGCGTTCGTGGAACTCGCCCGACCCACCCTTAGCTGACTTCGACTTCGTGCAATTTGCCCGTGTCGACGTCAAAGACAAAGCCACGGATGTGCTCACGGTCCATGAGGAACGGACTTTCTCGAAGCTGGCGAATTGACACCGCCACGGACGCCTCAACGTCGGTGAAGTTGACGTCGGGCCATGTGGGTCGACGGCCGCTCTCACGCTCGAGCTCATCTTTGAAATCGACGTCAGTGAATGTCTGAAGTCCGCAGTTGGTGTGGTGGATGAGGATAATTTCGCGAGTCTCTAGTTTGCGCTGACTAATCGCCAGTGACCGTTCCATATCTTCAGTAATGACTCCCCCGGCGTTTCGAATGATGTGTGCTTCACCATGGCCAAGACCGAGGGCCGCAAAGACGTCAATTCTTGAGTCCATGCAGGCAACAACGGCCACGTGACGTGTCGGACGAAGCGCCGATGGCCCGGGATAGGAAGTTGCGTACTGGGCATTGTGTTCGAGAAAGTCAGCGATGCTCATGTCGCGAAGTGTAAAGGGAGCCTCACCCGAAGTGACGGGCGAAGGCGGCGGCCTCATCAACAGTGATTGCCAAACGAGCACCATTGGTCAGATGCACCACGATCCCTTCTCCCCGTCGAGAAATGAGCCCCGCGCGACGAAACAACGTCAAGGACCCTCGATATCCCCAACCGCCCCATTGCTGCGGTCGAATATCGGGCTCGACGGTGACGGAACGAATCTTCTCGGCAGCGAAATGCTGCCGAGGCCACCCACGCAAACCGTAGACAATCTCGAGGTCGACACCAGTGGCACGACGGTCAGCTCGGATGGCTACCTTTCGCATGGCAATGAAAACACTCGTTTCAAGAGCGATGAGGCCACACCACGGGACAAGCGCGACTGCGGTGGTTCGCCACCATGTCAGCAACGCGCAAAAAAATAAGAGTGTGATCATCCCCACGAAACAAGATGCGAACAGCACCGGGCGAAACTGCCACGTGCGTTCATCAATCACCGTCGACGCGTCGCTACGCACGTCCGGTCACCTCGGGAGTGATGTGGAACTCGGAGAGGATGTGGCGAAGCTCCATCACTTGGTCAGCCGACAGTTCTCGATTACGCCGGCCAGTCACCACTTTGGCCACACCATTGATGGTGATGCTGAAGTGGCCGGTGTGCGTTTGCCCCACGTCCCCCACGTCACTGAGCAAGTGTTCGACTTCGTTCCAGTACAAATTATGAGCGATGGGGTGAGCGAAGATTCGCTCGAGAGTGTGATGCTGGCGGTTGTCTAATTTGACGGACATGGAAGCCTCCTTGGTTGCTTCCATTCTCTACCTAACGAGGGTTCCTATCAAGCGTGACGACGGCTTCGACGTGCTCTGTTTGCGGAAAAAGGTCGAAAGTCCTAAAGCTGGAAATTCGATAGCCCGCCGCCGTCAAAGTTTTGAGGTCTCGCGCCAAGGTGGCAATATCGCAGCTGACGTAGACAATGCGACGGGGCTGAATCCTCACGATCTCGTTGATCGCACCTTTGTCCGCTCCCGTTCGCGGCGGGTCTAAGACCACGACGGACTCGGCCGTAATCACGTCGCGAACCGAATTGGCGTTCACGCGTGCCTTGCGAACGGTGATCTGCGGGTAATCCGCAGCATTTCGACGCGCATCACCCACCGACGAGGAGCCCGCTTCGATGGTCACGACTTTTCCGGTGGGACCGACCGCCACGGCGAGTGGCACCGCGAACAGTCCAACGCCGCTGTACAAGTCAACAACGCTGTCGCCCCGCCCGACATTGGCCGCCTTCATCACCGCGTCAGTGAGGACGTGAGGTGCCTCTCGATGAGCCTGCCAGAAAGAACCTGCCGACACGCGAAAACGATGCCGCCCCACGACGACGTGACTGCGACGAGCTTCCTCATCGATGAGTCCGTCCAAGTCACTGGTGACGACCTGACCGTCAGCCAAAGTAACCACGGCATACGGCTCTTCGTCGCCCAGCGCACGCAGCTCGACTTCCTGTGCGCCAATCCAGTCAGCCGTCAGGGCTTCGCTGAAACGTTCATCCGACGCGGGACAGCTATTAATGCAAATCAGCTCTGATGACGCGGCACGGCGAAAGGCCAAGTGGCCCGTCTCATCGACTTGGCAGCGGATGCGAGTTCGCCCGTGGAGGGCAGGTTCGACGGTCTGCAATTGCACCGTTTGCTCAATAGAGCCGAGGCGGCGTAACTGGTCGGCCGCCACTGATTCCTTCCATTCGCGTTGGGCAGCAGGCGAAGCGTGCGCCAAGTCGCAACCTCCGCAGCCCGTGGGATGGGCGTAGGGGCAGAAGGGGGCCACGCGCTCAGCGGAGGCCTGCAGAACTTTCGACACGCGGCCGCGCGCGTAGGTGGCGTGGTCTTCAGTGACCTCGACCTCGACCTCTTCCCCCGGGAGTGCGCCACGCACGAAGACGGCACGTCCGTCGCCAAGGCGACCAACGGCTCCGCCCACGGCGGCACGATCGATGTGGACGGATTCGCTCATGCGAGACCTGCTTGCTGTAGGGCCACGGTGACCAGATCACGGGCACGCTCGCGCGCACTCGGTTCCTCGGCCAGCGTTTGGCTGATGAGAGATTCGGGGTCGAGTCCTAGCGTTCGGACATCGTCACCGTCGGTTGACATCCACACGCGCAGTTGGCGCGCATCGATCTCCGGATGAAATTGGGTCCCCACGTGGCGGCCAATTGAAAAAGCTTGAACTGCGCGATCCGTGTGAGCCCACGTGATAGCCCCATCCGGCAAGGTACAGCGGTCGAAATGAAACTCAAACCAGGGACCCGGTGAAATAGGCGAGTCCTCCGTCGGGGTAACGAGGAACCAACCGACTTCGCCCTCGGGAGCTTTTTGGACACTGCCGCCAAAGGCGCGACACAGGGCCTGGCCCCCAAAACAGATTCCGAGAATCCCGACGCCCCGGGCATCGATGTCTCGAATGAATTGCATTTCGGCAGCGAAGAACCTTTCTTCGACGTCAGGGTCGTAGGTCGCATGTTTGGAACCCAAAATGACCACGAAGTCCCAGTCTTGCGTCGACGGAAGGTGCGATGAATCAGAAACAAGCACGGTGGTGACCGAAGCGCCACGCTCGATAAGGGCGTCGGCAATGAGTCCTGCGTCGTCTTCATCGTGATGGCGAATACACAAAACTTTCATGAACCCCCCTTTCGTCGTCGGCTCTGTCTAGCCTACGGGGCGAGGGGGAACCGCCATGAAAGACGCCTTGTCCGACTTTTCGTCCAGCTCAATAACTCTTCGCGGTGACACGCGAACGGTTTTCGAGATTGGTGATGGCCCGGTTGTCATCGTGCTGTCCGAGATCCCGGGCATCACTCCACTGGTGGCCAACTTCGCCCGCCACACCGCGAGCCGCGGTTTTCGAGTTGTGATGCCTCACCTCTTTGGCGATGACGGGCGAGAACCGACGTCTCGGTACGCGAATCACCAAATCCTTCGCGCCTGTATTTCACGAGAGTTCACACTCTTCGCTACCAAGAAGCCAAGTCGCATCACCGCGTGGCTTACCGACCTCTGTCACTACGTGTCTCCCGACCTTCCCGTGGGAG
Source organism: uncultured Actinomycetes bacterium (assembly GCA_903924205.1). Lineage (GTDB taxonomy): Bacteria > Actinomycetota > Acidimicrobiia > Acidimicrobiales > RAAP-2 > RAAP-2. Next base: position 60,451 of record CAIYAP010000006.1, on the reverse strand, counting down.
TTGTCGGAATGTGTCTCACGGGGGGCTTCGGCCTCGCCATGATGACCGACCCCATTGTGGCCGCGCCCGTTTTGTCGCAGCCTTCGCTCCCAATCGGACCCCGCCGGCGCTCAAAGCGAGCACTCGGCATCAGCGACCGGCAACTGGCTGAGGTCAAAGAGAGGGTCGCTAACGGCGCGTGCGTGTTGGGTCTTCGATTCACCGGCGACGCCTACGTGCCCGCCGAACGCTTCGCTCGCCTTCGCCAGGAACTTGGTGAGGGCTTTATTGGAATTGAGATCGATTCCTCAGAGGCGAATCCCTGGGGCTACCGGCGTGATGCGCATTCAGTTCTGACCGAGGATCTCGGAACGAATCCCGAGTCGCCCACCCAAAAAGCTCTCGAGCAGGTCATGGCCTTCTTCGAAGAGCGACTTCGCCCCTAAGCGCCAGGAACGCTCCAGCCGAGCGATATCGCAATCTCTTTGCAAGTTGGGCACACGGGATATTTTCCGGGGTCACGGCCCGGAACCCAAATTTTGCCGCATAGTGCTTTCACGGGGGTTTGGTTAATCATCCCGTCGACAACGGAGTTACCGACGGACACGAATTCGCTGTCGTCTTCGTCATCGCCGGTGTGAAAACCCTCGAGAACGATGTGTGTGAAACGCTCGTGATCGCCCTCATCGACCCGTGGGGTCGTGACAATCTGCTCGATGGTGTCAGGAATCATGGTCACTGACGCAAGGCTAGAAGGTTGCTCGGTAACCTACGCACATGGCGCGGCGACCTCGACGACCTCGAAACGACACCCCGCGTCCGCCCTCGGTGAACAGCCACGTGAAAGTTGATGGCAGCCCCAAACAGCAATATCGAACGCAAGGTGAAGCTCAGCAGGCCGCCCAAGCCGCGTGGTCGCGAGACCGAGTCGAACTCGACACTTATCGCTGTCCCGTGTGTCACCAGTGGCACATCGGCGGCAGCCGCGGTGGCGGACCTAGCTTTTGGTCCCTGTCCTAGCGCGTGGCCCCCAGTGGTGGCACAATGGCAAGAACGCCAGTAAGGGAGCGACATGTCCGTCACCGCCTACATCTTGATTCAGACTGAAGTAGGAAAGGCCGCCGACGTCGTGCGGGCCGCACGCACCGTGACGGGCGTCACTGAAGCGAATGAAATCACCGGTCCCTACGACGTCATCGTGCGCTGTGGAGCCGAGAGCCTTGACGCTCTCGGACAGAATGTGATTGCGGCACTGCAGCAAGTCGGCGGAATCACCCGCACCTTGACCTGCCCCGTCGTTACGGTCTAGATCCAAAGGCGCCACGCTCGCGGAACCTCGCGATCGCCTCTGGCGACAAACCCCACGAGGTCAATCCCGCAGTGGTCTGCGACCCCGGCGCCAGTGGCGGCGACGAGATCGCACCGGGTGTCGCCGAGAAGCGCGGAATGGGGGCGGGTTGAGCCACGGGCTGCGTGACGAAAGTTTCTCGCTGCTGATTATGGCCGTACGCAACCGCTTCGCTCGGCGACAGTACCGGTGTCACGCAGGCATCTCGATCAATGAATATTGCTTCCCATTCATCTCTCGTCTTGGTCGCGAAGCGCGCCGCGAAAATCTCGCGCAGCTCGGGCCAGCTATCACGGCTCATCTGCGGGGGCAACGAGCTCGGGTCGAGTTCGAGGCCGTCTAGTAGCTCCTGGTAAAACTGGGGTTCGATGGCCCCTACCGCGATGTAGCGCCCATCGGCAGTGTCGTAGACGTCGTAAAACGGCGCTCCCGTGTCGAGGATATTGGTACCGCGTTCCTCACGCCAAAAACCTGCACCCATGAACGAATACGTCATGGCCATCAGAGATGCCGAGCCGTCCACCATGGCGGCGTCCACCACTTGGCCCTGCCCAGTGGTGCGTGCCGACAAGATGGCAGCGAGGAGACCAAAGGCGAGCACTAAGCCACCACCGCCGAAGTCGCCGACCAAGTTGAGTGGCGGCACGGGTCGCTCACCTTCGCGACCGATGGACCACAGGGCTCCTGAGAGGGCGATGTAGTTGATGTCATGGCCGGCACGCTGAGCGAGGGGCCCATCTTGACCCCATCCCGTCATCCGTCCGTAGACGAGTCGAGGGTTGATGGGGAGAAGGTCCCCGGGGCCCACCCCCAGGCGCTCCGCCACACCCGGGCGAAAACCTTCGATGAGCGCATCAGCGCTCTCGATGAGCTCGCGAACTAAGTCGACACCGGCGGGCGACTTGAGATCGACCGCCACCGACGGGCGAGAGCGGTTGAGAACGTCAAAGTGAGGAGTCGCCGGTGCGTCGTCAACCCCCCGTTCGAGACGAATCACCGTGGCACCCAAGTCGGCGAGCAACATCGCTCCATAGGGCGAGGGGCCGATACCGGCGAGCTCCACAATGCGAATACCTGACAGTGGACCAGACATGCCGAGACGCTACCGCAGGCGCCCTACGGGGTCGTGCGTGAGACGGCGACCGCGTGTGACAGCACGTCGCCCGCCCGCCCCGAGCGAACCGAATGACGAGCGATCTCGATGCCATCGGCCATCGAACGAGTGACACCTGCCACGATGAGTGCGGCGGCGGCATTGACGGACACGATGTCCGCAACGGCGCCCTCCTTGCCGGCGAGGTATTCCTCCACGGCACGCACGTTGGTAGCGAGATCGCCACCACGGATTTCCGAGAGCGAATGAGACATATTCACCGACGCGGGATCGAAGCGCTCCGTTCGAATCTCCCCATCAGTGATGCGCACCCACGTCGAGGGAGCGCCGATCGAGATTTCGTCGAGGCCATCGTCCGAATACACACAGAGCGCGTCAATGACCCCACGTGAGCGAAGTACATGCGCCATGCGATCAAGCGCGGTCTTGTCGGAGACGCCAAAGAGGCCCCGACGAACTTGTGCCGGCGACGCGAGTGGGCCGAGGAAGTTAAACACCGTGCGAAAACCCAAGGTCCGACGAATAGGGGCGAGGTGACGGAGAGCCGGATGGAAGACGGGCGCAAAACAAAAACCGAAATTGCACTCATCGATGCTGCGACGCACCGTCTCGGGCGATTGCTCCAAGACCACTCCCAGCCCTTCGAGGACATCCGCCGTCCCGACTGATGATGACGCCGCACGGTTGCCATGTTTGGCGACGGGTACACCAGCGCCCGCCACCGTCAGGGCGGCCATCGTTGAGACATTCACACTGTGGCTGAGATCTCCGCCGGTGCCCACGATGTCAATGGCGCCGTCGGGGACGTCGACTCGAGTACCCACGGCCATCATGGCGTCGACGAACCCGGTCATCTCGTCTGCCGTGACATTTCGCGTCGTCAGCGAGGTGACGAATGACGCGACAAGGAGAGGATCGACCGAGCCCGCCAAGATGTCAGCCAAGGCATCGTGCGCTTCAGAACGGTCAAGTTCGGCGCCATTCACGAGTCGCTGCAGAAGCGCCGAGTTCAAAAACTCGGACACTTAATCCCACCACATGTCGTGGCCTAAGACGCCCTTCGCGATGAGCCCGAGTTGAATCTGGCTGGTGCCTTCCACGATGGTGAGCTGACGCGCGTCTCGATACCACTGTTCGGTGGGGTGCTCTTCCATGTAGCCCGCCGCGCCGAGAAGTTGCACCGCCAGCCCGGAGGCCTTGACGGCTACTTCGGCCGCGTAGTACTTGCTCATCGACAGCATGGGCACGTATTCCTTCGTGAACTTGCCCTGGTCAGCCAGCCACGCCGCGCGATAGGTGAGCAAGCGAGCGGCTTCAATCTCCGTGGCGCACTTCGCAATTTCCCATTGGATGCCTTGCATGTGAGCAATCGTGCTGCCGAAGGCGGCACGATTCTTGACGTACTCAGTGGCGTACATGAGTGCACCTTCGGCCAGACCTATACCGCGCGCGGCCACGATGGGGCGCATGGCGTTCAGGCCCAGCATGGCCAGCCGGAATCCACCCACCGCGCCAATGACGTCCTCAGGTCCGAGCTTCACGTTGTCAAAGACCACTTCACCGGTGTCAATACCCTTGACGCCCATTTTGCGATCCACGCGCGGACGTGAAACACCGAGTCGATCAGCGGGAACGATGAAACCGGTGATGGCATCGTGGTGACGTGACGCGCGATCGCCCGTCTTGGCGAAGACGGTAAACCAATCCGCTTGCGACACACCACTGATCCAGCACTTGGTGCCCGACAAAATCCAGCCCCCCGGCACGTCGGGGTCGGCGATGGCTTGCGACTGCATGCCGGCAACGTCGGAACCCGCGCCTGGCTCCGAGAGGCAAAAGGCGGCGCGCGACTCGCCTGACGCGATGCCGGGCAGATACTTCAGTTTTTGCTCCTCGGACCCAGCGATCATGATCGGTCCGGTCGGCAAACGCGTCAACAGCAGCATCAAACCAATGACATTGGAGTACTTCGTGACTTCTTCGATAGCCAAGGTCAAACCCATGATGCCGGCACCGGAACCGCCATATTCCTCGGGGATGCAGAGACCCAGCAGGTCGGCATCACGCAGGCCATCGAAAATATCCTGCGGGTACTCCCCGGTCTGGTCGATGTCGCGGGCTCGCGGAGCCACTTTTTCTTGAGCAAATCGGCGGACGGTCTGCTGGAGGGCCGCCAGCTCGTCGGAAAGAGCAAAGTCCATACCCGCGAGGCTACCGGAGAGGGTCGCGACGCTCACCGTGTGGAAACATGGCCGTATGACGGACTTCATCCGCAGCGTGCAGCGCCAACGTCTGAGCCAGATCGGCACCGTCGACCTCGTGGTCATTGGGGCGGGCATGACTGGTGCCGGCGTCGCGGTAGACGCTGCTGCCCGTGGGTTATCGGTGGTGCTGCTCGACAAGGGCGACTTTGGCTCGGGAACGAGTTCGAAGAGCTCCAAGATGGCTCACGGCGGTCTTCGTTATCTCCAGCAAAAAGAATTTCGCTTGGTGTACGAGAACCTGCGCGAACGTCAACGCTTACTGAAAAATGCACCCCACCTCATCGCCCCCCTTCCCTTTCTCATCCCCCTCTTCGGCTCGGGTGGCGTGGTCTCAAAAACGGTGACCAAGGCATATGCCTCGGCGCTGCGCTTGTACGACCTCACGGGCGGGTGGCGGATCGGTCGTCGCTATCGCCAGATCACCCGCGAGGAGGCACTCGGTCATATCCCCACGCTGCGTGCGGACAAATTGGTGGCGGGGTTCTTGTACTACGACGCTCGTGGAGACGATGCGCGAGTGGCATTGACCCTTGCTCGCACCGCCCACGAACATGGCGCTGTGTGCCTGAACTACGCCTCGGTCACCGGGCTGACACGCAATATTGAGGGGCTCGTCGTTGGCGTCAGCGGTATTGACCACGGCGACAACTCTCACTTTGAGATTTCTTCTCGAGCGGTCGTGAATGCCACGGGCGTGTGGGCTGATGACATCTTTCACCTCGAAGACGCGACGGCGCCATCTCGAATCACCCCCGCCAAGGGCGTCCATATCACCGTCCCGGCTGATCGTTTGCCCTGTGACGTGGCTGCCGTTTTCCCGGTACCGGGCGAGCGGCGCAGCATCTTTGTCCTTCCCTTCGACAATTCCGCGCACACGTTCATCGGAACGACCGACACCCCCTACGACGGCGATATCGACACCCCCCTCTGCACCGCGGACGACGTCGCGTATCTCCTGAGGGCGGTCAACGCCGCGACGAGTAGCAACTTGACCAGTGACGATGTCACCGGTGTGTGGGCGGGACTTCGACCTTTGTTGAGGCCCCGAGCCGGCACGGCTATTTCCGAGCGGACGGCGGACCTGTCCCGTCGCCACCAGGTCGAGTCGGCGAATGACGGTCTTATTCACATCACCGGCGGGAAATGGACCACTTACCGCAAGATGGCAGAAGACACCGTGGATGAAGTCGCCTCCTTTCTCGGACGCCGTCGCCGTTGCTCCACTGCCTCCCTCGCTCTCAGTGGTAGCGGTTCGGCACCGTCAGGGTCTGACACTCTTGCGACGTACCTCTTTCACCGCTTCGGCACCCGGGGATCGGAGATTGCGCAGCACATCGCCCGCGCTAACAATGCGGGTGAGACCCCCATCGCCGGACTCCCCCACAGTTGGGCCGAGTTTGAGTGGATGTGCGCCAACGAGATGGTGGTCTCTGTCGACGACCTCCTCACTCGCCGCACTCGCGCCTACCTTCACGATGCCCGGGCTACCGTGCTGGCGGCACGAGCGATTGCGGAGCGAGTCGCCCCGATATGCGGCTGGTCACCCGAAAAGGTCACTGCGATGCTCGCGAGCTTCTACGCCATGGCTCGGCGCGAACTCGCCACCGCCGGACTATCTATCGAAGGACTCCCCGAATGAAACCCATCATGCCGAATCAGATTCACGGTACGAACGATCCGCACTTTCTGGGACCTGCCCTCGACGCCACGGTCATCGAGAAGTTGTGCGGTATCGGTTGTCCGGCCGCTATCGATGAGCCCACGCGACGTGAAGCGGGTCGCGACTGGTGGCCCCTGTCCATTGGATGGGCCGCGCAGGGCTCCCCCGCGACGCTGCCCGGCATCGTTCTTCGACCCCGCCATCAGGGCGATGTCGAGGTAATTGTCGCGATGTGCCACGAGACCATGACGCCACTCACGGTACAGGCGGGTCGCTCGGGCGTCGTGGGTGGTGCTATCGCGCCCACGGGAGGAGTGGCTCTCGATCTCACCGACCTGACGGACATCGTTGAGCAAGATGACGAGAGTGGCTGGATCACCGTGGGTGCCGGACTGTCAGGTCCCGACCTCGAAGCACACTTGGCGCGCACGGGTCGCACCGTCGGCCACTTTCCGCAATCCTTTGAAATTTCGACCGTGGGTGGATGGGTCGCATGTCGCGGTGCGGGTCAACTATCAAATCGCTACGGGAAGATCGAAGACATCATCCGCGGTCTTCGCGTGGTGACCGCGACGCACGGGGTGCTGCATCTCGGTGACCGCGCGCCGCGCTCGTCGGTCGGGCCCGACCTCATAGGCCTCTTCGTGGGTTCCGAAGGAACGTTGGGTGTCATCACCGAGGTCACTCTCGCCACGTGGCCGGTCGCCGAGTCTCGTCAACAGGCGGCCTACTCTTTCGCGACTGTCGCGGAAGGTAATGAGGTTTGTCGACGCATCTTGCAACGTGGGGCTCATCCCGCCGTTCTTCGCCTCTACGACGAAGTGGAATCAAAGCGAAATTTCGACCTCGACGACTGTGCTCTCATCGTGCTCGACGAGGGTGACCCCTTGACGGTGGCCGCACACATGGCGATTGTGGAAGATGAATGCGCCGCCGCCACTCCTCGCGATGCGGCTTTGGTCGATAAATGGCTAGGCCACCGCAATGACGTCTCTGCGCTCGCTCCTTTGTGGGAGCGACAGATCGTGGTGGACACCATCGAGATTGCGGGCCGGTGGAGCCAATTGGCGGACCTCCATCGTGAGGTAAGCACGGCGGTCGCGGCGGTCGCGGGCACTCTGCTCGTCTCCGTTCACCAATCTCACGCCTATCTCGATGGAGCATGCTTGTACTTCACTTTCGCGGGCCGACCTGAGGAAGCCGAGCCGTATTACCGCGCCGTCTGGGACGCCGCCTCGCGAGCCACATTGACGGTCGGTGGTGCGCTCAGCCACCACCACGGCGTAGGTCGAAACCGTGCGCGCTTCATGCCCGATGCTCTCGGCACCGCCTTTGACCTACTCACCGCTATCAAGGACGAGCTCGATCCGCGCCACATTTTTAATCCCGGAGTGTTGGGCCTAGGAGGAGCATCGTGGTAAAGGTTCTCGTTATTGACGTGGGGACAACGTCGCTGCGCACCTCATTGGTGAGCACCTCGGGCGAGGTCAGTCGCTTGGTACAGCGGCCGCTCACGGTCACATCACCACAGCCGGGAGAAGTAGAACTTGACCCCATCGAGATTGCGGCTCTCGCGATTGCCTGCGCCAACGACACTCTCGCGGGCGAGATCGTGCCCTACGTCGCCATCACCAATCAGCGTGCCACCACCGTGATGATTGACCGCGCTACCGGTGAGCCCATCGGCCCCGCTCTCGGCTGGCAAGACTTGCGCACAGTTATTGACTGTCTCGTCCTCCAAGGGTCGGGGCTGCGCCTGGCGCCCAACCAAAGCGCTACCAAGGCGCAGTGGTTACGAAACGCCTTGGCCACTGATCGAGATGTGCTGTTTGCCACCCTCGACGGCTATCTCTCCCACGTTTTGACCGCTGGCGCCTCGTTCGTCACCGACCACAGCAATGTGGCCGTGACCGGCTTTGTAGACACGGCTCTCGACTACGACGATGGCGTCCTTGAGGCGCTCAACATCCGGCGTGACCAGCTCGCGCAGATCGTGCCGACCACCGGTCAATTCGGGCGCGCCACAATGCTCACCGGTGCCCCCGAATTAGTCGCACTCATTGGCGACCAGCCGAGTTCGCTCTTTGGGCAAAACGGGGTACGTCCCGGTGACACCAAGATCACCTTTGGCACCGGCTCCATGCTTGACCAGGTCCGCTCCACCTCGGGCCCCGCCGTGATGAATCGCTTTGACTCCGGCTGTTTTCCCACCGTCATGCGATCAACCGAAAACGAGATTTGGTGGGGCCTCGAGGGAATCTGTCTTTCCGCCGGAACCTGTATCGACTGGTTGCGCGACGACCTGCGCATCTTGGATGACGCACGCGATTCCAGCGCGATTGCCCAGTCTCTTCCCGACAACGGGGGCGTGAGTTTCGTGCCCGCCTTCATGGGCCTCGGCACTCCCCAATGGGACTTTGGTGCCCGCGGGGCTTTCTTCGGCCTGACGAGAGGTTCCTCTCGTGCTCACTTAATCCGCGCAGTCCTCGAGGGCATCGCCCACAATGCGGTCGATCTCATTGACGCCGCCGAGGCGGAAACGGGCGTTCGCCCCGCGGTGGTGCGCGTCGATGGCGGCATCAGTCGCAACGAGTTCATGGTCCAAACCCTGGCCGATGCCAGCGGGTGCCGAATTGAAGTGTCCGCAGAGGCCGAGGCGACGACGCGCGGCGCAGGCCTCCTCGCCCACGTCGGAACGGGTGCACTGTCGCTCGATGACGTGGCCTCTTTATGGAATCCCGCGCAGGTCTGTACGTCGACCATTGACGACGTCGCCCGGACCGCTCGCCGTGAGGAGTGGCGAGGCTTCCTCGAACGAGCCGGCCGAACTATTCCCGACTTGTCCGCCGTGAGCTTCTAGGCCGAGAACAAATTTCGCGACAAAATAAGTTCGCGAGGATTGTTCAGGGCAATCACTCCGGTGAGTTCGCCGTCGCGACGGTAGTGCGCCACCCACTTGTTTGCTTCGAGCGATCCGTTCACGAGTTCGACCTCGTCATCGCGGTGCGGGTGGCCCAGCATTTGAATTTTGGCGCCGTATTGGTCGGACCAAAAATACGCGAGGGTGCTGAACTCTTCCGTGGTGCGACCAGCGAGATGCTGAGCGATATATGTCGCGTGGTCGTTCGCAATCTGCCAGTGCTCGATACGCGTCTGTTCGCCGTGATACCAAAAACGCGCCACGTCGCCGGCGGCGTAAATACCGGGGGCCGCGAGTAGGTGCTTATCGACGGCGACACCGTTGGTGACGTCAAGACCTGATGCGTGCAGCCACTCGGTGTTCACGAGCGCACCGGCGCCCACCACCACCACGTCTGCCGTCATGGTGCCCGCCTCGGTAGCGACGTCGAACGTGCCGTCATCTCCCCGCGTGACGTCTCGAACGAGCTGATTGACGCGAAGGTCAACTCCGGCGGTGCCAGCCAGAGGCTGCAGCCACGTCGCCACGGTGGTGCCGAGCACCCCCTCTAGTGGCCTGACCTGTCCCTCCAGCACAATGACGTCGTGACCATGTTGGCGAGCGGCGGTCGCCACTTCGGCACCAATAAATCCTCCACCAATGATCACCACTCGCGATGGCACATCAAGCGAGATGAGCCGTTCGCGCAGCGTGGAAGCGTCTGATGCGGTTCGCACCACGTGGCAGTGATCCATCGCGGCGAACGGCAATCGTCGCGCTCTAGTTCCGGTGGCGATCACGATGGCATCGCCTACCAGTGACTCGCCTGACTTGAGCGTGACCCGCTTCGCCTCAGGGTCAAGCGACACGGCGACGTCCGTCACCCAGGTGACATCTGCGGCGTCAAAGGCATCGCCCTTCGCGAGAGAGATGTCGTCGAGGGTCAACTTGCCAGAGAGAATCTGTTTCGAGAGCGGCGGGCGGTCATAGGGTCCGGGTTCCTCGTTACTCACGATGGTGATGCGCCCCGTGACGTCGTGACGACGCAAGTTCTCCGCCGTGCGCCATCCCGCGAGACCACCACCCACAATGACGATGTCCGGCATCCCTACCCTCCGAACATGGCGAGCCACTGCTGCGCCGTCGTGGGGGCCAACACGTAATTGTTGGCCCGCACCTCGTCCATGATCTGCGACGGCAGTTCTGAATAGAGGTGACCGGGATAAACCCGCGAATGGGCGGGAACCTTGGCAAGGCGTTTATGGAGGGTGTAGTACATCTCCGTCGGATCCGAGCCCGGTAGGTCAGTTCGCCCGCAGCCGTCGAGAAACAGGGTGTCGCCACTGATGAGGGCGCCGTCGAGAATAAAGCACTGGCTACCGGGCGTGTGGCCAGGGGTGTGCAGGAGCTCGATGGCAATCTCACCGACGCGAACCACGTCGGACGGCTCGTGCGCCACGAGGCTGTCGCGGCCGACTCCCGTACGCTTTTCAATCCACTCGACTTCAGTTTTTTGTACGTGGATGGGAATATCGGTGACGCCAAGGAGTTCGGAAATTCCCGCGACGTGATGGCCGGCAAATTCCCCACCGACGTGATCGAAGTGATAGTGCGTGGCGAGGACGCCGGTCAGGTTCATGCCATCGGCGGCCAAGAGATCTACCAGTCCACTGGGCGTATAAGCGGGGTCAACGAGCACTGCCTCGCCGGTCTCGCGATCTCCAATGGCGTACGCGAAGTTGCGCATCGACAGCGCCATCTGGTCACCCACCGCAAAGTCGCGGCCACTCAGCCACTGGCGGAAATAAAGTCGGTTGCTCATTACTCGTCGCTGGCGGTGCGCGGCGCCAATTCTTCGACGCGGGCGCGAGTCTGCGATAAGCGATTTTCGAGAGCGTCGATGATGTCGGTGCCGCGAGCGAGCTTGGTGATGAGCTCGTCCACATTGACGTCGGGCCCATCGAGATAGCTCACGATCGCGTCCAGCTCCGCCACGGCGTCATTCCACTGTCCTACCTCAGCCATGTCATTCCCTCTCTTCCACGCGGGCCGACACTATGCCGTCCGCAAAAGTCACCGCTACAGCATCATCCAGCGACAATTGCCCCGCCCGCGTGATGACCTGATCTCCTCGACGCACCAGAGCCCACCCCTGCTGCAAGCGCCGCGCAGGGTCGTGTGCCCCCAGGAACCGGCGAGTGCTCGCCAAGTAGGTCTCGACATCACCCATCTGGCGATAGCTCGCACTGCTCAGGCGCTCTCGCGCGTGACGTAGCGAGGCCGTTTCGTTATTGATTGTGGTGAGCGCCCCGGTCACCAGCTCTCGACGTGTGCGCGCGAGATATTGACCCGACTCTTCGAGAACGGCACGCCCAATGCGATCGAGATCGCGAGCGGGTTGCACGACGTGGCGCTCACGCCATTCTCGAACAGCCCGCACGAGGGCCTGTCCGGTCGCGGTGGGAGTGATGAATGCACGAAGTGTCGCCATGTCGGCCACCGACACGTCGCCGGTGTGACCGATGCCCGTGGCGACGGGAATCGGGGATGCCGCGATAGCGCGCGCGATGCGCTCATCATCAAAACAGGAGAGGTCAAGCTTCGAGCCACCACCGCGCACCACGCAGATGATGTCGGGGCGCCATGCCCCCTCTCCCGCCGCGAGGGCTCTCAGGGCGGCGACCACCTCGACGGGCGCATTGTCGCCCTGCACCGTGGCGCGTGCCACCCGCACGTCGAAGCAATAGGGCGAGTCGGTGAGTTGACCGAGAAAGTCGTTGTACCCCTCGGTGCCGGGGCTGGCGACGAGTCCGACGCGTAGCGGGAGGTCGGGCACGAAACGGTGGGGGTCGTGGTCCTGCCCCTTCGGCACAATGATGCCCTCGGCCGTCAACGTGGCAATGAGTTCTTGACGGCGTAGTTCGGCCTCGCCGAGAGCGCTCGCCACATCAACATCGGTAATGACGACCCCGAGTTCGCCCCGCGCCTTGTAAATGTCAATGTAGGCCTCGAAGGTAATGACCGAGCCTTCCCGGACGGCAATTCCGGCCTTCTCGAGACGAGCCTTCAGAGGCTGCCATGTTCCCTTCCAGCACTTTGCTTTCAGCTGGGCGCCACGATCCGAGTCCACGACATCGAGATACAGGTGATCTTTTTCGTATTTCTTCGAGACTTCCGCCTTAATCCACTGGCGGTGAGATTTACCGAGAGTTGCTTCGAGGCGACCCGCGACCACGTCGAGGTAACCCGTGACGGAATACGGGGCGTCTTTGCTACCGGCATCGCTCATTAGCGCCGAGGCTACCGCCCGCCGTTGCCGAGTCGGCGTACGTCTGGCACAATGGAGGCGGACGGTGAGTCAACCGGGCAGTCGCGCCGAAAGGTGAGGAAGGTCGGGGCTCCACAGAGCAAAATGCTTGCGAAAGGCAAGTCGCGGCGACGCGCAGGACAGTGCCACAGAGAACAGACCGCCGATGGCCGCAAGGCACAGGTGAGGGTGAAACGGTGAGGTAAGAGCTCACCAGCGCCGGCCGCGAGGTCGACGGCTTGGTAAACCCCATTTGGAGCAAGGTCAAACGAGGGAGACGGGTTGCTCGCCCGCTGAGGGAAACCTCGGCACTCCCCAGGTGGACCGCATAGATGGATGGCTGCACAGCTTTCTTCGGAAAGTGGACAGAACCCCGCCTACAGGTCGACTCACCGTCCTTTTACCCCGACTGCGTGCGCGGGGGTCCGCAAATTTCCTAGCCTGTACCGCGGTGCCTCTTCTTCCCTTTCGCGTTCTTCCCGTCTCCGACCCCGGTCAGCCCGACCTTCGCTCCCCCGGTCGCTTTCTTTTTTGGATGGCCCGCCGCCAGTGGCGGCTCATTGCGGGTGGCACGATTTTCGGCGTCATTTGGATGGTGGCGCAGGCCCTGTTGTGGGCCGCCGTCGGCACCGCCATTGATCGCGGTCTGGTACATCGCAATCAGCACGAACTCGTGATCTGGTGTCTCATTATCTTGGCGCTCGGTGCCACTCAAGGTGTGGCGGGAGCCATACGCCACCAGATTGCCGTCACTAACTGGATGAATGCGGCCTTTCGCACCATCCAACTCGTCGGTCGCCACCTCAGTAACGCCGGCACCGGCGTGACGGATGAGATAACCAGCGGCGACATCGTCACCACGGTCGCCGCCGACGCCATGCGCATCGGGGGCGCCTACGACGTCATTCCTCGATTCATCGGTGCCATCGTTGCGTGGATTGTGGTAGCCATCATCTTGATTTCCTCGTCGGGCGTGCTCGGCGTGGTGGTGCTGGTCGGCGTGCCCCTTCTTGCGTCGCTCACCACGCCGCTCATGCGCCCCCTGCACCAGTCGCAGGCCGCCCAGCGCGAATCAACCGGCCGCCTCACCGCCATGGGTAGCGACACCGTCTCGGGTCTGCGCATTTTGCGAGGTGTCGGTGGTGAAGATGTCTTTTTCAAGAACTACGTCGATACCAGCAGCGAAGTGAAGCAAGCCGGTATCAAGGTCGCGGGCCCGCAGGCCCTCCTCGAGTCCGGTCAAGTGTTTTTGCCGGCGGTCCTCACGGTGATTATTACGTGGGCGGGGGCTACGAAAGTCATCCACCACGACATCCAGGCCGGCCAGCTCGTCGCCTTCTTTGGGTACGCCACTTTTCTCACTCTGCCGCTGCGCACGGTGATCGAATACATCGTCGCGAGCACCCGAGCCATCGTGGGCGCGCGAAAGGTCATCGCCATTTTGTCGACCACACCGAACGTGAGCGACCCCGACGTGCCCCAGCCTTGGCCGACGAATGCCACTCGCCTCATCGATCCCGTGAGTGGCGTCACGTTGACCCTCGGGCAACTCACCGGCCTGGTCACCGAGACGCCCGCACAGGCGCAAGTCATTGCGAACGCCCTCGGTCGATTCACCTCCGAGTCGACTGCCCGTATCGATGACGTGCCATTAGCTGACCTCACGGTCGCCGACCTTCGACACCACATCGTCGTCAGCGAGATTGAACCGCGCATTTTTGCGGGCACGCTACGCAGCGAAGTCTCACTGGGCAGCGAGATGTCAGATCACGAGCTCGATGGCGCATTCGCCGTGGCCTCCGCCGCTGACATCATCTCGGCCAGCGATGACGGCTACGACATGACCGTCGAAGAACGCGGGCGCAATTTCTCTGGTGGCCAGCGTCAACGGCTCGCCCTCGCTCGCGCTCTCGCCACTCAGGCCGACATTTTGATCCTCATCGAACCCACATCGGCCGTCGACACCCACACCGAAGGGCGAATCGCCACCCAACTGGGCGACGCCCGACGTGGTCGCACCACGGTGGTGGCGTCAACCAGTCCGCTCATTTTGGAAAAGTGCGATGCCGTGATTTTCGTCAACCCTGAGGGCGAGGTCATCACCGGAACTCACCGAGAACTCGCTCGTGACCGCGCTGATTACCGCAACGTCGTTCTTCGGACGGATGACTGATGACCTCGCTACCTATCGCCACGAACAAGAGCGTTCGCGCCTACGCGAAGATCTTGGCGCGCGATTTTCGCCGCCCCATGTTTCGTGCCCTATGGATGTACGCCATCGCCGGTATCGCGTCGCTGATTGGGCCCACCATCATCGGGCACATTGTGAATGACGTCACCGCCGGCACGCTGACCTCACGCGGCATTACCTACTTCGCCCTCGGTCTTATCGCCGCATCGCTCATCAACACGGCCTCGACTTTCTTGGCTCGTCGACGCAGTTACGTATTGGGCGAAAGCGTTTTCGCCCGTCTGCGCGAAGACTTCATGGCCCGCGTCTTGGAGCTCCCGTTGTCGGTAGTCGAACGAGCGGGCACCGGCGATCTTCTCAGTCGCACGACAAATGACGTTGAAGCATTATCTCGAACAGTGCGTTTCGCGGTGCCCGAATGGTTGGTCGCCATCATGCAGGCACTTCTGACTCTCGGCGCCATGCTGCTGACTTCCCCCATGGTCGCTCTCAGCGCGCTCATCGCCTTGCCCCTTCTCTATCTCTCGACGAAGCGGTACCTGCGTTACGCCGCGCCCGGGTACATCCGAGAGCGCATTAGCTATGCGACACTTTTTGCCACCGTGTCGGAGACTGCCGAAGGCGGCCGTACGATGGACGCCCTGCAACTCGGTCGCCGCCAACGCCGTCGGGTGGAGAACGATCTCAACGAAATTTTCTTTTCTGAGATTTACACCTTGTCGCTGCGACTCGCCTGGTTCCCCACTTTGGAGACCAACTTCGCCCTCGCCATTGCCACCACGGTGATGTGGGGTGGCTACCTCTACTTGCATCACCACGTGTCTCTTGGTGCCGCGACAGCGGTCGCGCTCTACGTGGTGCAGCTGGTGGACCCCCTGGACCGCATCGTTGCGTGGCTGGACGAACTACAAATCGGTCAAACCGCACTCGCACGACTCATCGGCGTGGCGGACGTGAAGGATGATCGCATCACGACCGGCGACCAGCCCCTGAGCGAAATCATTGAACTCAGTGACGTGCGGTACCACTACCGGCCGGGACACGATGTGTTGCGAGGCGTCTCGCTTACGATTACTCCCGGCGAGCGACTCGCCATCGTCGGACCAAGTGGCGCCGGCAAGAGCACGCTGGGACGCCTCATTGCCGGCATTGACCGACCCAGCACCGGCACCTTGACCATTGGCGGCGTGTCGCTCGAGCATCTACCGCTAAGCGATGTTCGCCAGCACGTCGCACTCGTGACGCAAGAGCACCACATCTTCATCGGCAGTTTGCGCGACAACCTTCGCCTTGCGGACACCTCGGCCACCAACGAGGAGTTGGAGCGTGCACTCGCCGCCGTCGATGCCATTGAATGGGTGGAGGCACTGCCAGAGGGTTTTGACACCATCTTGGGCTCGACGGGCTATCCGCTGACGGCGGGCCAGGCCCAACAGTTAGCCCTTGCTCGCTTGGTATTGGCTGACCCGCACACGCTGGTGCTTGATGAAGCGACCGCCCTTCTCGATCCACGTGCGGCACGCCATCTCGAGCGTTCACTCAATGCCGTGATGCAGGGCCGCACGGTGATTGCCATCGCGCACCGCCTCCACACGGCTCACGATGCAGACCGTGTGTGTGTCGTGATTGACGGCACTATTGCGGAGCTGGGCACCCACGACGAACTTCTCGCCCTGGGGGGGGAATACGCGGCCTTGTGGCGAAGCTGGCGTAGCGAGTCCGACGAGGCTGAATAGGCTCACAGCGTGAGCAAGGGGCCATTACTGGATGCCAACGACATCATGTCGTGTCCCCATCGTGTGGCTCTTGATCGCGGTGGCCCGCAAACCGCCGCCCCCTTCGTGGCCACCGTGTCCATCGAACGCCGCCGGCGCGAAGCCGTGGCGCAGCGTGATTCCGTTCGGGCTCTCTGGGAAAATTCCCTCGACCTCGTCGCTCCCCGCGGTGCGTCAGACACCATGGCTGCGCTGGAACGTGGCGCGGAACTGGTGTGGCAACCCACCTTGCCCGATGACCTCGTCTCTGGTCGTCGGACCCGGCTCGACGCCCTCATTCGTGTGGGCCGTGAGGGCACTTTTCGCTACGCCCCCCTGGTCGTCAAGAACCACGAATTGACGACGGCCGCGAGCACTCGTCGCATCTTGTCGAGCTCTCTCGATAAACCGCGACCCGCCGACGCCACGTGGGTGGGAGGTGTGGGTATTCGCCGCGCCACCGCGTCCATCAAAAAAGACTTTGCCGCGCTCTATCAGGCTGCCCATCACCTGAAAAACCTCGGCCATGCGGGCCACCCCGCCTTCGGGGGGATCGTGGACCGCAGTCAAAACCTGTGGTGGTTCGAACTCGCGCACGTGGAGGGCCCGCTCTCGTGGCGCGACTTCGACGCGCGCTTTGCGCAACGTCGCGATGTTCTGCAACGTCGCGACGCGTGGGAGCTGGACGGCAGCCCCTTTCCCACCACTCCGTTTTGGCACAAAGAGTGCGATGAGTGCGCCTACGCCGCGGGTTGTCGCGGGATTCTCGAGGAGCGAAATGACGTCTCGCTCGTTCGCTCGTCGAGTTTCGATGAGCAGGTGCTCTTACGTGAAGCCGGAATAGCGACACGCCACGATTTGGCCCAATTGAACCCTGACCTCGCTCGTCGCAGTCGCCAGATCATCATGGACCCCGCGGCCCCACTTGACCCCTCGGTCGTCCTCGGTCGCGGCGTGGACCAACTCGACGAACTCATCTATCGCGCCCGTGTTTTCACCGCCGGCACCTTCCTTCGAAAAGTCGACATCTCCCACGTCGCGTGCCCGACAGGCGACGTGGAGATCGACGTCGACATGGAGAGCTACGACGACGTCACCTATCTCTGGGGCGCTCGAGTGCGTGCGCCGGGGGTCGAGGGCGTGAGCGAGGGGTACGTCTCGTTCGGACACTTCACCGCCAATCTCGCCCCGCAAGAAGGGAGCATCTTTGACGAGTTCTGGTCTTGGTTTGAACAGATTCGTGAATGGTGCTCCACTCGCGGACTTCAATTTCGTGCGTACTGTTTCTTCGCGTCCGCCGAAAATGGCGCCATGCGCCAAGCTCTCGACCGCGGGGCCACGAGCAGCCGTGACCACGTTGAGAGTTTCATCGCCTCCCCCGACTGGGTGGACTTGCACGAGATCGTGAAACGAGTGATTCAGACCGATGGGCCCTTGGGTCTCAAGGTGGTCGCCCCCGCCGCGGGTTTCAATTGGCGTGACGACGATCCGGGTGGCGAGAACTCGATGGCCTGGTTCGAAGAAGCCTTGGCGGGCGACGTCTCTTCACGTCAACGGATTTTGGACTACAACGAGGACGACTGTGCCGCCACGGCCGCCTTGCGTGACTGGCTGAACGGCGCGGCGCGTCAATTACCTCACCGAGATGACCCCGACGGCCCCTGGACGAGAGCCTAGGTACGAGGTGGAGCGTCGCGGGCGGCCACGCCCTGATGCGGTGGCGACCTGGGTGGGAATCGCCTCATCGCTCGTGGATATCGTCATCTGCGTCACGTCGGCTGCCGCCATCAGCCAGCTGTGGCATCACGACGCCACCCTTCGCTCGCGTGCAATCGCTCCCGCACTCATCTCCGCCCTGCTGGCAACTTGTCGGCCGCTCGTCGTGGCGTGGGTGCTGCGCCACCGGGGTCGCCATCTTTCCGAGCCCACCATCACTGCTGTCGTCGACCGTGCGCTCTCTGGCCGGTCCGCCATTGGAGACCTCGTGGTACGCGGCAGTGCCGTCGCGGACTTTCGTCGCCAGCAACTCGCGATCGATGCCCGAAGCGGCGCCGTGCTGTCGCTGCCCGTCGCGATTCTGATGGTGGCCCTCAACGTCACGCCATGGGTGTTAGCCATCATCGGTGGCCTTTTGGCGGCGGCCGTTCCCTTTTACATCTGGTCGGGGCGGGCCTCGGCACGTGAACGAGCACGGCACCTCGAGCGCGAGGCGGACACACTCACGCGGTGGACCCGCTACCTCGTGGCCCTGCCCACCTTGCGCGGCATTCATCGAGTCGACGTGGGCGTCCGCGACCTCGAGGCAGCAACCGCCCGCGAACACGAGAGCGCCCAACGGGCTATCTCTCGAGCCCTCGGGTCTTCGGCCATCAGTGAGTTCGTGGCCGGCGTGGCCGTGGGCCTCGTCGCCATGGTGCTGGGGTTCTCGCTCTTTCGAGGTCATCACCACTACCCCGTGGACAGTGGCATCTTTCGTAGCGTGCTGGCGGTCCTTCTCACCGCTCACATCACCGCCGTCTGGCGACAGCGCGGGGCTGATTTTCACGCGCGAGAGGAAATCGCCGCGAGCCTTGCCCTCCTCGAGCAGCCTGGCGTCGTGTCGTCGACGTCGGGGCCCCTCGTGGCCCTCAACGTCGTCACGCGAGCGGGACGAGCCCCCGTGTCGTTCGCGGTAGCCGCGGGAAGCCATCTGCACCTCACGGGACCGTCGGGATCGGGAAAAACGTCCTTCATTAACTGCCTCGTACGATTTGACGAACCTCAGTCCGGCACAATCACTGGTCGACTCGGCGAACGTGTCGGGCTAGTGAGTCCCGACGTCCCCTTGCCGCCTCTGAGCGTGAGCGACAACCTGGGCGCACCAACGCCACTCGAGTTGGCCACCCTCCTGGCATCATTAGGTCTTCATCATTTGCCCGTGGATGATCCGGCGGTTATCGGCCAGCTATCGGATGGGGAACGCGTGCGGGTCGTGTTGGCCCGGGCTCTCGCGCTTCGGGCCGACGCGCTGATCATTGATGACATCGTGGGCCTACTGGATGCCGACGCTCGAGAGCTCTGCCGCCGCGCCATCTCCACCTACGCCGCCGCGGCCACCATTGTCGAGTCCGGACACGGCCAGTGGCTGACCTCGCCCGATCTCGTCATCGAGGTGAACGCGTGACGGCGCTGCGGCACTGGCTGCGCTTATCGACGCCGCCGCGCGCCGCGCTCGTGGTGGCGGTGGCTACCGCCGCTCTCGGCACACTGCTATCGCTCACCTTGACCATCTTGTCGGTCAGCCTGCTGGGCCTCTCGGCGGGCAATACCTTGACCTCGATTTTCGGCCTCCTCATCGTGGTGGAGCTCATTGCCTTTACCCGTGCACCGTCGCGCTATTTCGAACGACGTGCCGCGCACCGCGTCGGATACGAGGCCGTGGCCTCGTGGCGGCGTCGCGCCGCCTTGTCGCTGGCCGCGCGACGCATCGATCGTGTCAGCGCCCACGAGGCCGCAGCCACCGCACGCCAAGTGACGACCGACACCGACAACCTGCAGAGCCTGTGGCTCACGGTGGTAATTCCACTCAGTGGGGCCTGGATGGGCCTCTGCGGGGCGGTAGGGACACTCGCCATAGTCCTCGGCGTGTCAGGGGCAACATCGGCTCTGGCGGCCCTGTGGTGGGGCCTCGGGGAAGTCATCGTCTCGTCTGCAGTTCTCGTCGGCGCCCGCCGTGGCCTTGACTGGCTGGAGGAGCGGAGCGTCGCTCTTCGATCGTCTGACCGCCACTACGTCGAGGCTCTCGGGACCGCACGTTCCGTTGGCGCCTCCCTTCTTCTACTCGCCCGTGACGGCGAGTTGCGACACGACGCCATCGCCGCGGGCCGTCGACGCGAGGTTGCGGCGGACGCGTTGCGCCGTGGCGAGTGGCTGGTCGCCGTGGGTCTCAGTGTCATGGGGGTGCTCGGCAGCGCCTTCACCGCCACCTTGTGGGGGACGAGCATCTCTCGCACGTACTCATCTCTCTCGATCGTGGCACTCGTCGGTACTTTCGTGGTCAGCCTCGCCCAACTCGAGTGGGTAGGAGTCACCACTCGGGCACTTCGTGGCGCCATCGCGGTCGCCGCGATTACCGACCGCCTCGACACCCTGGGCGAGGAGGTGTCCTCACCGCCTCGCCTCACTGGTCCGTCGCCCACTCCCCCCTCGACGCTGGTGTGCGTGACGGGCCCGTCGGGCGCCGGGAAGTCAACTTTTCTCGCCGCGCTGTGCGGCATTGCGGATTTTCCGATCGACGGCTCCATCGGCGGGGAGTTGGCTCGCCGTGTCGCGCGCGCGGCGGCACGCGGCGACGTGACGTGGGTACCGACGGAAAGTTTTTGGCTCGATGGTTTTGCTCGTGACGTCGCCATGGTGAATTCAGCGCAGGACGCGCGTGCCTCGGAGATTTTTCGTCAGCTCGGATTGCCGAGCGACCTACGGACGTCGTGGTCGAGCTTGTCGCGTGGAGAACAGTCTCGTGCCGCACTGGCTCGAGCCCTTCTCCCAGACCCGCCCATTCTCGTCTGCGACGAACCCACGCACGCCCTGGACGAGCAGAGCGCCGAGCTCGTCATCTCAGTCCTTCGTCGCCACTCCGGCACCGTGATCGTTGCCACCCATGACCCTCGCCTCGTGGCGCTGGCCGATGAGGTCTGGACGATGCCTAGCCGTTGATGGTGGTCATGCCAACCGCGTGGTAGCGATCACCGACCACTGCACCCGGAGTGAACAGGCGTGACAAGGTGCCAATCTGCTCGGCACTCAGCACGATGTCACTCGCCGCGATGTTCTCGGCCAGCCAGCGGCGGCGCTTAGTTCCCGCCAGCGCGATGATGTCATCACCTTGCGCCAGCACCCACGCGAGGCACAATTGCGCAGCCGTGGCGCCCCATGACGAGGCGTGCACTTGGAGCTGCTCCACCAAACTGAGGTTGGCCTCGCCCGCCTCGCCCTTCCAGCGAGGATTGTGGCGACGCCAGTCCTTAGGATCGTCGCCCGCGCGCGCCGCGGGGTCGCCGGTCAGAAAGCCTCGACCGAGAGGGCTGTAGGCGACGAAGCCGATGCCGAGATCGCGACAGGTGTCCAAGATCTCACCTTCGGGGTCGCGGGTCCACAGCGAGTACTCGCTTTGTAGTGCGGCCACGGGATGAACTGCGTGGGCTCGCCGAAGGGTGGCGGCGCTGGCTTCAGAGATACCGAGGTGCTTGACCTTGCCCCGCTCGACCAGCTCCTTCATCGCGCCCCAAGTCTCTTCGATAGGCACACTGCGATCCACGCGATGCTGGTAGTAGAGATCGATTGAGTCAACCTGGAGACGTCGCAGCGAATTATCGATACATGCGCGGACGTACTCGGGTGTGCCATTGACGCCGACGACCGTGCCGTCCGCCAGGCGCTCGTTGCCGAACTTGGTCGCGAGTATCACCTCGTCGCGTCGGCCGGCAATCGCACGTCCCACCAATTCCTCGTTGGTGAAGGGTCCGTACATATCGGCGGTGTCGAGGAAGGTCACCCCGGCATCGAGGGCCGCGTGAATCGTCGCGATGGACTCGGCGTCGTCGGCCGCTCCGTAGAACTCGCTCATGCCCATGCAGCCAAGCGCCTGTTCGCTGACCCTCAGGCCATCGCCGAGATAACGATTTTTCATATTCATTCCCCTACGTGAAAAGACTCACAAGGAAACATAGGTCAAACTTCCTTTCCGTCTTGACCTTGACCGTTGCGTGACGGTACCGTGTCGCTATTGGCTGGGGGGGCCAAAACGCACAGTGTTGCCCCCGTCGCTTCGGCGGCGGGGGCCCATGCGTTCAACGCCCTAATCTCGATGGCTATGCAGCGACTACGCACCCCTGACGATCGATTCACTCAGCTTCCGGGCTTTGCCTTCGAGCCCCACTACCTCGAGGTAGCTGACCCCACCGGCGGAGAGCCACTGCGTCTGGCGTATATCGACGAAGGCCCCCGTGATGCGTCCGAAACCTTTTTGCTGTTACACGGTGAGCCCACGTGGTCTTTCCTCTATCGCAAGATGATCACGCCACTCGTGGCGGCGGGATACCGCGTCGTTGCGCCGGACCTCATCGGCTTTGGTCGTTCTGATAAGCCCACGCCGCGTAGCGAATACACCTTTGAACGAATGGTGGCCTGGGTTCGCGACGCACTCTTCGATCAGCTGGACCTGACCAATGTCACCTTCTTCGGCCAAGACTGGGGCTCGCTCATCGGGCTTCGACTTGTCGGCGAGCACCCCGACAGGTTTGCGCGTGTGGCTATCGGTAACGGTGGCCTACCCACCGGCGCGGAGGCCATCTCCGAGGCGTTCTTGGCCTGGCAGAACTTTTCCCAAACGGTGCCGGAAATGCCCATCGGATGGCTCATTAAGGCGGCCGTCGCTCAGGGTCTTGACCCCGAGGTCGAAGAGGCGTACAACGCGCCCTTCCCCAACGAGGAGTACAAGGAGGGCGCCCGACAGATGCCCCTCTTGGTACCGACCAGCGTGGAGGACCCCGCCTACGGCGCCAATGTCGAAGCGTGGAAGACCTTGAGTTCCTTTACCAAACCCTTCTTGACCTGCTTTAGCGATGGCGACCCCATCACGAAGGGTGCCGACGCCAAGTTCTTGCGCGAGGTGCCCGGCTGCGCCGGTCAGCCGCACACCACCATTGAAGGCGGCGGACACTTCTTGCAAGAGGACCGTGGCGCGGAAATTGCGGCCCTCTTAATCAACTGGGTTCGCGGCGCCTGATATCAACGAGGAGAGGTGCGGGGTAGGGATCACTGCCCGGCCGCCAACCCTCCGCGAGTTTCGCCGCACCGATTCCCCCGGCTGCCCAGAGGTGGCAGGTGTTGGTCAGCCAGCCGCCAATGTCATCGCGAACCACGTTGCCAATACCCGTGGGGCCGGCCTGGCGCGCGGCCGTCGACGCCATCGCCTGAATCACCATGGGGCCAACCGCGCGGGCTAAGAACTCGAGGTGAGTGCAGCCTCGCTGACGTCCGAGTACCTCGGCGACGGCCTTGTTGTATCCGCGACTGACGGAGATGCCCGCGAGAGAACGAACCGCCGGCTCAATGGACGGGCATTCGAGGTGAGGAAAGCGCCGCATGTCCGCGGTCGCCCGGTCAATGATTCCGCGGCGTCGGTCGACAACCACCGTCAACGTCATGTCATGGACGGATTGCGTCAACTCCTCGCCGTCAGCCCACGGTCGTTCATCGGTCAAGGTCGCGCAAATAGTGACCTCACCCTCGCCGTCAAAAGATTCGAGAGTGATGGTGCGTCGATGTGTGGGGGTGGTGCTCACGCCACCATTTTGACGGCTATCGCGGATGAACGGTGACGTTATGACTGAGGAGATACGGCGACCCGGCGCGCCAGGTAATGGTCGTCATGGCGCAATTGTCGCTACGCATGCGCCAGGCGACCGATCCGTGCACTCCCAGAGCCCACGCTGCCGCCGACTTAACAGGTGACGCGTGGGTAAATATCGCCAGGTGGCGATCGGGGCTGGCAAAGAGGTCTGCGTGTTCACGAGCTAAACGATGTAACGCATCGTGTACTCGCAGGTCGAGTTGCGCGAGCGATTCCCCACCGCCCACTTCGTGGTCGTAACGGCCCGCGAGCTCTTCCCAGTCGTCTCGAGTGAGCTCGTCGAGCCGTCGGCCGTCAAAACTGCCGTAATCCAGTTCAATAAAGTCACCCGACACGATGATCTCTCGTCCGGGCGCGGCCAATTCGCCGGTGCGACGGGCTCGCGACAACGGCGATGCCACCACGAGCTCGACCCCGGAGAGTTCGTCCTGCAGGGCCATGGCTTGACGCTCACCGAGGGGGGTCAGTGGTGGATCCACGTGACCCGCGATCAACCCCAATTCGTTGGCCTGCGACTGGCCATGTCGAACTACGACGAGCACGGCACCCACACGCGTCCGCACTCGGGGCACGCCGAGACGGCGGCACTGCCCTGACGCCAGCGATCGAGGTCGAGGGGTGAGAGGGCGATGCGACAGCCATCGCAGCGATTGCCATCAACGTAGGCGCCACCAGACACGCCCGCTCGCCGAAGCGCCTCGTCATAGGCGCGACGAACCCCGTCGGGCAGCTGTGCCGAGATGTCATCACGCTCCCGCCTCTTGGCAGCCACTTCATCGTCGATAGATACCTGCAGCTCCGCAATGGTTGCCGTGAGGGTGGCGCGAGTGGCGATGAGGGGCTGCGTCTCGTGCTTTAGATCACGCACCGCGGCCTCGAGGGGCTCAAGACTTTCCATCAGGATTAGCTCTTGATCGTCATATCTCGCAACGTCGCTCGCGATGTGGGTGATTTCTTTCTCGAGGGCCACGAGGTCACGTGACCCGCCCGTAGCACTGCGGGCAGCCGCGCGCAACGTGGCCAAGCGCTGACGAAGGGGCTCACTGTGTTGTTGTGACTGTTCGAGTGCCGCAGCGGCATTGGCTCGGGCACTATCGCGGACCTTGAGCTCGGCCACTCGGCGACGCAGCTCGTCTTCCACGGCCGCCAGTTCGACGCTCTCGGGCAAGTGGCCGCGCTGCTGCGCCAACCGATCAATCCATCGGTCAGCATCAATCAGCTCGGACAAGGTGCTCATGGACACCACTTTGCCACGCAGGCGGTCACGTCCGGCGCGCGAAGTCGCGCGAGAGCGCCCGACATGGTGTCGACCGCACGTGCGGGTGCCTCGTCCAGGCTGAACCAGTGCACCTCCGGGCTCTCGTCGGCGGGCGGCAGCGGGTCAGAGCCATCGCTCACGAGCAGGTAACGCAGGTCGTAGTGGGTGTGGCCGCGCGGGCCGGGGTGGACATCGACGTGAATCAGCCAAGGTGCTCCGGGGTGGCGCACTAACAACCCCGTCTCTTCGCTGGTCTCGCGGATGGCCGCCACGTCCGGCCACTCCCCCGCATCCACGTGACCACCGGGCTGGACCCAGATGCCGAGGCGCTTATGTAGGTGCAAAATGACTCCGCGCGTGCTCACGACGAGGGCGGATGCCGTCACGTGATGATCGTTGCCGGATTCGGAAAAAATGTCATCGTCACGAGTTGCCAGCACACGGCGCAGCGCGTCTAGCGACGTCGCTTCGCGCTCGTCAATGGGAGCCAGCGTCGATATGGCCTGCTCCAACAGAGTCACCCGCAGATCACGACTCATAGAGGGCCTTCACCGATGGGGGTATGGGAATGTCACGTCGGGCCATGGCGCCGTTGGTCGCCGGCTCCGGCTGACCGTACACCACGCGAGCCGGAATGGTTCCCGCCCATACGGCACTGTCGAGGTCCTCCGGCCCATCATCGGTAGGTCCCACAGAAATCTTGGCGCTGGCCTCCGTCACGTCGATAGCGCAAATCAACGTCAGGCGACGCTCGCGGTCCGACGATGCCCGAACCTCACGCGAGCGCCCCGGCAGGGCGGCATCGGTCATGAGATCGGACGCTCGCGTCCATTCATTCTCGTCGTCCACCACGCGAATTGTCCCGACCACTGAGGCACTGCGATACGCGATCGACGACTCGAAGGCGCTTCGCGCCAGACGAATGCCGTCATAACAGGTAGCAGTGAGATGCACGCGGCCCGCGGCCAACGCGGCCCGCAAAATGGCATTCGATGGCGAGCCGTGCACGTAGAGGGTGTGGCCGTCGCGGCCCGCCAAGGTCGGCAAGGCCATGGCCAGGTCGCCCACCACTGCCGATATCTGGACGAAGGGCGCGGCATCGATGATGGCAAAAATCGTGTCCGCGTCGTAGGTCGCCTTCTCGGGGAGACGACGAACTCGGGTGTGATCCCCGGGTCCGAGCGAGGTCATATCCGCAGATAGCCGTCAAGGAAGGTGCGCGCTTCGCCCGCGACTTCCACGTTGCGCTTAAACGTGCGCGCGAACATCAGACCTCCGCGAGGTGACGCTTGGCGAATGGACAAAGTGGGAGACCCACTGCGGTCCACCCACCACGGGGCGACGGCCGCCGCGGCTGACCCCGTGGCCGCGTCTTCCGGCACACCGAGGCGCGGCGCGAAAACGCGCATACCCACATCGGCACCCGGCGCGCCCTCGCACACCGCAATCAACATGGATCCGGGGGCCAAGAGCAAACTCATGGGATCCGGCTGAAGGCCGCACAGAGTGTCGTAGTCGGGCACCACCGCCAAAATGTTGTTGGCACCGGCGCGGAAGCATTGCGTGAACGACACCGACACCGACTCCAGTGTCAATGGCTCCACTTCTTCAATGGCCTGACGGGGTAAATCGATGCCCAAGATGTTGTGGTCCACGCGGCGACCCGACAAGTTGCCTGCTCGTGTCTGGAAGAAGACTTCGGATGGCGGCACGAGAAGTTCCGTTAACGCCACGTGCAGGGCCGCCAACGTGGCGTGCCCCGACACATCCACTTCGACGGTGGGGGTGAACCAGCGCAGCGACCACTGGTCATTCACGCGGCGAAGAAAGGCGGTCTCACCCACACCGAGTTCAAAGGCGATGTGCTGTAAATCGGCGTCGGGCAAGGGGCGCTCGAGCAATACCACGGCAGCCGGGTTACCGCGGGCCGCATCTCCGATAAAAGAGTCCACCCACCACAAACGGTGGCCAAAGGTTGACGACACATCACTCACACCTACGAGATTGCCACAGATGAGCACCGAAATCGTAAGATTTCTCATATGCGCGTCATAACTTCCAACGTTCACGCCGATGTGGATGGGTGGGGACGACGCACAACGGCCGTGTCAGAGACGCTGGCCCACGCGCCCGACATCCTCTTCATGCAGGAATTATGGCGGGGAGACGAGGACGACGTCACACGGGTTGCTCAGGCAGTTGGCGGCGATCACGCTTATGTCCCGCTGGCTGAGTGCTGGCGTGTCACGGGCAATTCGGGGGGGTCCGGCTGGGAGCCCCTCCATGGACTGCTCACCGGCGATCGCGGACTCTTTTTTCCACAACGCCGTCCTCTGGATGCGTCGCGGGCTCGCCAACGTGACGCGTCGATCGGTGCCCAATGGGGCGAATGGGGCGTGGGCCTTTTTGCCCGCGGTGGCTTGGATGATGTTCGTCGCCACGACCTCATCGATCGTCCCCGAGACAAGGTGAACCGACGACTCATCACCGCTTCAACTCAGATTGACGGACGGGACGTCATTCTCGTGGCGCTCCACGGAGCCCACTTGTCGCATGGTTCGCTCATCCAATACCGCGAGATTCGCCGCATCGCCGATGAGGTCGCGAAAGGTCGCCCCGTGATCATGGCGGGCGATTTCAACTCCTGGCGGCCGCCGCTGCGAACCTCGCTCGGTTCGTGGCGCGATGCCGTTCGTGGCAAGACGTGGCCGGCGTGGATGGCGCACTCGCAGATTGACCACATCTTGTATCGTGGGCCCTTCCGCATCGAGACTCCCCTCGTGCAGCGCACCGGGAGCGACCACCGCGCCTTGGTGTGCGAGATGAGTTTTCGTTAATCCAGTCGTTCGAACTTCGGTTCTGGGACCTTACGTAGCAGACCGATAGCCGGTAATAGGGGTAAAAAAGTCAGCAGAGCCGGCCACCGGTAGCTCTGCCCCACGTGAGCGGCCACCACGTGGTCAGAGACAAAACCAAAGATGATGAGGCCGAGAACGGCGCCGAGAATGCCGGCGACCACCGTCCACCCCGATGCTGTCGCGCGCGTGGCGTGCGGGAATGACTCGACAATCAGCGCGCTCGATGCCGGCGCGAGCAGCCCGGCCGCTCCGACCCCAATCAAATAGCCCATGATGAAGGCGTGCTGTCCGCCGCTGTAGGCGATCGCGCTGGTCACCGCCGCGGCCGTGACCCCACTCGCCACCGTGACGCGACGTCCATAGCGACGAACTAGCCGACGTGACAGCAGCAGTCCCCCAATTCCGGAAATTCCCGAGGCAGTGACCACTGCCGCCACTGTGTGGGCGGGAATGTGCAGAATATTTTCTCCGTAGACGAAGGCGAATGAGTTCGCCGGTCCGGTGATGACACCGACAATGCCCGCCACCACGCACAAAGCAAGCAATCGCGTTCGATAGGTGGGGGGAACTCGGCCGAGACGGCTCACCATGTCCTCGGCGGAGCTCGTGGATTGCGGCTCTCTCACCTGATGCAGGAGCCACCAGGCGCCCACTGCGGGGATGAGGGCCAATCCAAACTGAATACGAAAGCCGTGGGGTCCGCCGAGCACACTGTGCGCGATTGCCGAGAGCCCAATACCCCCACCGGCCCCCGCGGCAATCCACGCCAGTCGACTCACCCGGGTGGCGTCGCTCGATACTTCGGCTTGAACGACCTGCACCAAGATGTTCGAGGCGGAGAGCAAAGGGCGAGCCATAGCGAAAATTGCCACAAAGGACCAGTACGACGGACTCATGGCGGCGAGTGCGGTCACCACGAGGCCAGTGACAATTGACACTCGCAGGGTTCCGACCCGACCTCGACGATCCGCATACGCCACCAGGGGCAAAGAACCAAGCGACGCCAGCCGCAAAATGGCCAGGCCGAGACCAATGGTGGTGCCACTCAAACCGACGACCGCCTGCAGGGATACCGCCCGAGAATGCTGCCCGAAGTGAGATGCCACGTCACCCAGCGCCGACACGGCACCAAACTGCCCGAAGCCACCGGACATCGATAGCAACACCAAAATGATGGTGATACGAGACAACCGCCAACGGGTCATTTAGGACAGCGCAACAGATCCGTCGACGCGGACCAATGTCTTTCCAGAGTTCCCGCCCGTGAAGAGCAAGTTCAGAGCTGTCGGCGCATTTTCTAGGCCATCAACGATGTGCTCGTTGTGCGCCAGCTGTCCCCCGAGCAAAAGGCCCGCCAATTCCATTTGGGCTTCAAGGAAGCGTGCCGAGTAATCGAGGATGATAAATCCCGTCATCGAGGCACGGCGCATAATCAGCATGGCGTGGTTGTAGATGGCGGCCGCTGATGGGTCGTTGTATTGAGCGATCGCACCGCAGAGGACGATTCGTCCACGCATAGCGATATTGGAGAGCACCGCGTCAAGAACCGGCCCCCCGACATTGTCGAAGTACAGGTCCACGCCCTTCGGTGCGACCTCACGGATGCGCTTCGCGAGGTCGGGCTCGCGATAGTCGAGGCAGAAGTCAAAGCCGTAGTCCGCGACCACTTGCGCGCACTTCTCGGGACCGCCCGCGATGCCGATAACGAGAGATGCGCCACGCGCACGAGCGATCTGGCCGGCCGCTGAACCCGTCGCGCCTGCCGCACCCGACACGACAACAACGTCGCCACCCGCAATCGCGCCCACATCGGTCATTCCAAACCAGGCCGTGAGGCCGGTGACGCCGAGAACGTTCATCACGGTTGCGAGGTCGAGACCCATGCCCGCGGGAACCACCGAGAACTTGTTGTCCTCCGTGGCGAGTACGTAGTCCTGCCAGCCCGTCATGCCAATGACGATGTCACCCACGGCATATCGGTCGGTGCACGATTCCACCACGACGCCGGCGCCACTCGAACGGATGACCTCACCCAGCTGAATGGGAGGTAGGTAACCAGGCGCATCGTTCATCCACGTACGAATGGTCGGGTCAATGGACAGCATCCCCACCTTGATGAGGGCCTCACCGGGCCCACACGCGGGAATAGCTCGCTCAATAAGGGCAGTCGTCGACTGGTCGACGAGGCTCGTGGGGCGTTGCGCCAAAGTGACGATGCGGTTCATGGGGGCTGCCTTTGGGTGTTAACTAGTAGTTAGAGACCAACTGGCTGAGGCGGTAACGCATCACCGAGTTGGGGCGGTCAGCCATGGTGTACACGTCGCCGCGTCGGTTAGAACCGAGCGAGACAAGTGATCCCGAAGCCGTCTGCGGGGTGACGGCAACCTGAGTACCGAGGGCACCCATGTATTCGAAAACTTGGTTGCTGCCACTGTCGATATAGAAAACGTTGCCGTTCTTGTCAGTCGTGAGTCCCGTGATGGCGTGCAAGTGCTGCGCAATAATTTGCGGCTTGGCTCCCGGAATGATGCGAATCACTCCGCCATCTGTCTTTCCGGGCGTGCCGTAGGCCACGTCGATATACCCGTAAGCATCTTGACTGAGGTCGTTCGGGTGGTGAAGTCCACCCACCAAGAGGTGCACGACACCTTGAGCAGAGATGGTGTACAGGTTTCCCGCCGTGGGGTTCAGGGCGAACAGACCGCCAAAAGAATCCGGGGCGAGAGCGGTAACACCCTTGAGATTTGCCACGAAGGAGCTCACCACACCGGTCGTGATATCGACGCGAACAATCTTGCCGGCAATGGGCTCGCTGACATACCAGCGACCGATCGCCGAAACCGCCACGCCGGAGGGATAAGCGAGACCCTTGACCACTACTTGATTCCCGCCCTCATCGATGTGCTCCAAAGTGCCGGTTGACGCCGACACGGCGTACACCTTGCCGTCCGCGGTGACGGCCATCGCGGTGCCAATACCCGACGGAGCATGACCGAAAGCGCCTCCCGAATACAGCGGCGTCACAATACGAATGTCATTACCGTGGGTGTCCGCGACATACACGTGTCCCGAACCGTCCACGCTGAGTTGGGCGGGGTCGGCAAAGTGGAACGGAATGCTCTCACGAATACCGTCAGGCTGCACCAAGATGATCCGATCGAGACCAGACTCGGCCACGTAAATGTTGCCATTTGCGTCGACGGCAACTGACGTGGGACCACTAAATCCTCCGTAGAACTTGCCCGCGCTCAGCGACGGAGCCCCGCTCTTGGCGTAGGCCACGGTGAAACGAATCAACTTCGAGGTGGCGGAATTAACGGCCCACAGGCTGTTGGATGCGTCCACGAAGACGCTGGCCGCATCGATGTTCTTTCGAACGGTGATGGTGCTTCCGTTGGCCAAGATCGCCGCAATTCGGTGCTGCGTGATATCGGCGACGTAAAGAACGCCTCGATAGTCAACAGAAATGCTCGAGGGATGCGAAATACCTTGTCCCACGGTGGTTTGGCCTTGGCCGGCCGCCAATGCCTTCAGTGACATGTGGCCCAGGGCGGACGCCTGACCGCCATCGATACGAACAATACGGTCGTGGCCCCGGTCAATGACGTAAATGATTTCCTGAGCTGTCGATGGGTCAATGGCGACCGCCGCCGGTGTCGAAAAGTTGCCACCCACGGTGGTGCGAACCCCTGCGGGGGTCACCCGAATGACTCGGTTATTTCCCGAGTCAGCGATGTAGAGAACTCCGGAACTGCTGATCGCCACACCGCGCGGACCCGAGTACTGGGGAGCGGTGATGCCCACAAAGCCCTGCGAAACGAGGAAAAGTGCAACGGTGACGGCAACCCCACCGATGCGCTGCAGCCACTTGGCACTGGTTTCTTTGAGGTAGCGAGTGTGCACTGCCTCAATAAAGGCGTAAGCGACTACCAAGATGCCCTGAGCAATGGCCAACCAACCCAAGATTTTTGGCCCGCTGACCAGACTGCCGTTCAAGTAGCGGACGGCAACCTGGGCATACAACGTGGTGAAAAGAATCTTGAAGAGATTGCGCGGCCGACTGTGTTCGTCGGTCTGCGGTGGCAAGTGGCGCTCGAAAGACGCCATGCCGTGGACCGTGAATAGATAGGCAATCCAGACGGCCCAGGTGAACCACTGCGTTCCGATGACTTCCCAAATACAGAGATACGCCATCGCAGCGACCAGCACTTCTCCCACCGTGTCGAAAAACGCGGCGCGAGGCTTGCCATCCCACGGGTGGAACAGCTCAAATGCCTGGATAACAAATCGCTCGTAAAGCGCGCGAACCACGATCGCCGCAACGATGACGATTTTGAAGATGGTCGCGTGGTTCTGCAACGTGACCGTCGTGAGACCAAAACGCGCCGCACCCGTGAGCGTGGGGGCGAGGCTGGGGAATGCGCCCAAGACCACGAGCATCGCGAGGCCACTGACGAAGACGTCGCCGCCCCACATGTAGAGCTTGTCGAAGAACTTTTCAGGGTCCTGAAGGGGGGCCCGACGAAGCTTTCGAGGCAGAGCTGGACCAATAAACCAGAGCACCGCTAGATAGAAGTAACTCGTGATGATGTAAAGGAAGCCGGGGTGGCCGGTCGTGCCGATCCACGACGAGACAAAGAGATGTCCCGTCAATATCGATCCGGCAACGTAAACGACCCAGGAGAGCGCCCCAGCCGAGACATCGAAGATACCGATAGCTGTCAGGGTTAGAACGAGCCAGAGTGCCGGTGGCGTTGCCGCGGCGTGATTGCTGATCAACGCGAAAATTGAGAAGACGAGTCCGGCGAGAGGGAAGGCCAGCCAGCCGTCACCAAGAGATGAACGCAGATACAAGCCGTCATTCACGGTGATTCCGAGAAGGGGGCTAACGCGAATCGCGCGCTTCGCCCACGGCTTCATCCACGGTTCTGAGTACTTATAACGAAGGAGCGGCGGGCGCTCACCCGGCGTGAAATCTTCATATAAGTGCTCGAATGTTTCTTCCTGAACGTTCTTTGGTTCTACGTCAATCACTCGATCGTCGTGTCCGGATGTCATGCCTCACCTCCCGGATTTGAGTTGTCGCCCTCGTTCGTGCCCGATCCATCAGAAGAACCGCCAGAGGAGCCTGAGCCACCTGACGAGCTACCGCCAGAGGAGCCTGAGCCACCTGACGAGCTACCGCCAGAGGAGCCTGAGCCACCGGATGAGCTGCCGCCGCCGGATGAGCTGCCGCCGCCGGATGAGCTGCCGCCGCCGGATGAGCTGCCGCCGCCGGTCGTCGAGCCGCCGGTCGTCGAGGTTCCTTCTTCTGTCGGTGCGCTGCTGGTCGATGACGTACCGCTACCGGATGAGCTGCCGCCGCTCGATGACGTACCGCTACCGGATGAGCTGCCGCCGCTCGATGACGTACCGCTACCGGATGAGCTGCCGCCGCTAGTTGGTGCGGGAGTTGATCCCGCAGTGCCCGTTCCTGCGGCACCCGTCGCACCGGTAGCTCCCGCTGCACCCGTGGCGGCACCGCTAGCTGCGGCACCGCTAGCTGCGGCGGCGGCACCAGATGCGGCGCCAGCAGCAGAACTCATTGCAGCAGTCGCCGACGTGGCCGCGGCCGCGGAAGCGGCAGTTGCGGCTGATACCGCTGCCGTCGCGGCAGACGCCACGACGATGCTCGCCGCCGCCACGGCGGCAATGTTGCTCGCCGCTGAAGCGACTTGGCTACCCGTTGAACCAATTGCTTGAGGAATGGTCGAGGTCGATGCCGCAACGTAGACCGTCGTGGTCACGCCCGGAACCGTGTTCGGGGGAACAGTGGTGGAGGGCTCAGACAAGGCAGTCGTGGTTGTCTGGCCCGGCAGCGTGGTAGGGGGTGTTGTTGTGGGCGTTGTCGTGTCGGGAATCGTCGTTGACGAGTTCGGCAAGGTTGTCGATGTTGTGCTCGTCGATGTCGTCGGTGGTGGTGGGCATGGTGACGTGAAGGGGAAGGTGCCGCCCACGTTGGCCTTGGTCCAGGTAATCGCGCCGTTTGACGGATTCACATGCTTTTTGGACTTCACGCCTTTGACGACGACGTCAATTTTTCCGCACGGCACCGGAACGCGTACCGTCGATCCATTTATTGAAATGAGAAGCACCTGCGAGTCGTTCGGATCACGGAAAACCGTGACCGTGATGAGTACACAACCGTTGCTGTCAATAGTGAGGTGCTTGATGGCCACACCCGCGATGTAGGCCGTTGCCGTAGTCGGCGAGTGATTGGTGCTGTTGGGTACATCGAATCCGCACATGTACGACGCCGGGCTGGTGTTACCCGGCGTCACGGTTCCAAATTGGTTGTTGTACGTTGGCACCGCCGGACCCGCATTCGGACCGGGGTAACCACCAACCGCGTAGGAAGCACCCGGATGCAGGACATAGGAAAAGAGACCCAGCACGATGGCTAGGAGAAAACCGAGTGCGGGCCCCCGGAATCGTTGCGTCGTCGTCACTAACACCTTCAAGCGCTAACCATAGTCTCGATGGGGCGAATGACGCTTATCGGCGGCGCCCCTTTTTGGAAAATCTCCGAGCTCCGACCAAGCGTCCTTTGGCCCCTTCCCGATCGCGAGGGCGTCGGACCTAATCTGAACCCATGACCCCCCGCCCGGCACCCAGCGACGTATCTCGACTGATTTCGGAGCGCATCGCCGAATTTGCCGATTGGCGAGGAGATTCGCTAGCCACCGTGCGCGCGCTGATTCTGGCCGCGGATCCCGAGATTCACGAGGAGTGGAAATGGAATGTTCCCGTCTGGTCAAAGTCGGGGATTATCTGCACGGGTGAGGTGTACAAGAAGGCCGTGAAATTGACCTTCGCCAAGGGGGCATCACTACCTGATCCCCATGGCCTTTTCACCTCAAGTCTCGACGGGAAAGTCCGCAGAGCCATAGACCTCGCCGAAGGTGACCAACTCCCCCGCCGCCCCTTCACCGCCCTCATCAAGGCGGCGGCCAGGGCCAACGCCGCCAAGTAGGCGAGTCGTCATGCTGTGCCGTTCCTTGGGGTTCACCACTGACATTTCGATTTTGGAACTCGGCGGAAGTCGAGTTGACAGACGATCGGGTTTTTGGAAGATTTCCTCACCCCACATACCCACCTTTTATTGGGGCAACTTTCTCCTTCTCGATCAATTATCAAGCGACATCCCTCCGGATGCCTGGCGCGACATATTCCGCGAGGAATTTCCTGTCGCTTCCCACGTTGCCATCGGCGTTGATGATCCCACCGCGACCCTCGAGGCCGCAGACTCCTTTGCGGCGGCGGGTTACGAGGTCTTCGATAGTTCCGTCCTCACGTGTCGACCCGACCATCTGGCGGCCGTGTCCCACTCTCCCTATGTCACTCGTCAACTGGTCAGCGACGACGATTGGCGTGCGGTGCGCGAGGTCGGCGTCGCCACCCGCGCTCCGGACTTCGCGGAAGTGCCCTACCGGCGCTTTCTCAATGACAAGACAGCGACGCAGCGTCGCCTGTGCGAGGACGGTCACGGCGCGTGGTGGGGCACCTTCGTTGACGGCCAGCTCGCGTCGTGCGCCGGTATTTTTCGTACCGATGGCGCCACCGCGCGATACCAAACGGTGGGTACCTTGCCCGAGTTTCGCCGTCGCGGCCTCGCTCGTGCCACGGTGACGGCCGCGGGACTCTGGGCGGCAGACACTTTCGCGACGGAGATTTTGGTCATCGTGGCGGATCCCGATTACTACGCCATCGATTTGTATCGTCAGGTGGGCTTTGAGTTAAGCGAAAGCCAGTTAGGCCTCCAGCGTCGCCCCCCTACCGACCGGGAGTGACTCGCACTACGACGACGCCATCGCCCTTATCGCGTGGTCAAGATCTTCCGCCAACGCGGTGCTGAAAGCTCCGGCTTCCATCCACTCGACATCGCCTCTGCGGTTGACCAGCAGGACGGTGATGTCGTCTCGATCACTGATGTGCAGGGGTTTGGTGAGTCGACGAATGTCGCCGTAGACAGTGAAGGTTCGCTGCAAAATGACGGGGTCGCCAATCGCCGAAGCCATCCCCCCGTCAATCATGTTCCGCACGGGTGCCCAGAGCCGCCCAATGGTGGGTACTTCGTAGAAGCGAACTCGCGGGTCTGCGAGGGCGGCCTGCTCGAGCCACGGCACCCACGAATCAACGAGGGCTTGGTGTTGGCGCTGAAATGCGACAAGCACCACATTGCACTCCCCCGCAAATGCCGTCGGCAGCATCACCTTTCTCTTTTCGAGGTCACGAGCGGGCAGAGTAGGAAATGTCATCAACGGGGTCATCTGCGCAACCTAGGTCGTGTGCACGGCACTTTCTCGTCACGACGTGCTGGCGGTTGATGGAAGTGCCCAGGGTGCCAGCGACCGGCAATGCGGGGCCATGGCACGACAGGAACGGCGCGGTGGGCACTGAGGGACTCGAACCCCCGACCTACTGGGTGTAAACCAGTTGCTCTAACCAACTGAGCTAAGTGCCCGCGGGGCATAATTCTAGAGGATGCCGTGTGCGAGAACTTCGGCGGCGAGTTGCGGAGTTGCCGCGGCCACGATACGACGCGGCACCGCTTCCGCGAGGATGAGATCCAAGCCGTCGTATTCCGCGATGGTGGCACCGGCTTCTTGGGCAATCAGGATGCCACCGAGATAGTCCCAGGGGTGAAGTTTGGATTCCGACGTGACGGCGAACATGTCGAGCGATCCATCGGCGACGAGGCATAGTTCAATGGCCGCCGAACCTAAGGCGCGGTGCTGACTCCACCCAATGTGCTTATTGGGCCACCCCGAGAAGGCCACGATGGCGTCGCTCATCGTCCCCGCACCGGACGTGGAAATGCGCTGGCCGTCGCGGTATGCCCCTTCGCCACGAATGGCGTAGTAGGTCTGGCCAGTGCCGTGGTGACGCACGTAACCCATCACCAGTTCCCCGTGGTGTAGCAATCCCAGGCTGGTGGAGAAAATGGGCAGCGAACGGTCGCAATTGGTCGATCCATCAATCGGGTCGATCACCACCACCAAGTCCCCGTCTCCGGTGATGCCGGACTCCTCACTCATGATGGCCAGTCCCGCCGCCTGCAGAACCGCCAATCCGACCTTGTCGGCGGCGAGATCGAGGTGGTACTGCGTGTCACGTTGTCCGGAGAAACCGCGTCCTTGATGAAGGCCTACCGACTCACCAATGAGATCGGCGCACTGGTTGAAAACGGGGAGGTATTGGCTATATGACACGACGGTACGGTATCCGCACTCCCACTAGGGTAAGCGCGATGGCTGCTATCGACGTTGCCGGCTTTGTTGCCGATCTCAAGGACCACGCTGCGGATCACGGATTCCACGTGCACGACGAGCGCCACTTTGTCGAGACGTATTCGCTCCGTCAAGCCTGGGAAATTGACATTCACCCCGACAATGCCTGTGGCGGACCGGTGGACTTGCACCTCTCACTCGATGTTGACCCTCGAACCCTGCTGCGCTTTGAAGATGTGTTCTTGACGCTGGGCGACGACGAAGAGCCCGAGGATGAGTTTCACTTCCCCTTGGTCATTACGTGGGAAATTCCGCCCATGAGCCCGGGTCCTGACTTGCTGCGCCTCACGATTGATCTTGCCCCCGTCGTGGGGCTCGACATGCCGCTCGAAGTGTCGGCATCTGACACTTTCGCCAGCGCCACAGATTTGCCGGAGCGTCACGTGACGATCATCGCGCGCCATAGCGTGTCACTGGTGCAGGTAATGAAGCGTGATGACACGGTCTGCGACCTTTTCGATCGCTGCAAGGCGGTTACCGACTTCCTCCTCACCGCACACGAGTCGTGGCAGCACTAAGACGTACCGCGGCGGTCAGCGTGGTCGTCATTTCCGGTCTCTTTCTGGCTAGCTGCACCTCGGCGGCGGTTTCGTCCGCGCGAAATGCGTGTCGTCACGTGACGGCCGGTCTCGCCCTCTACAGCAAGAGCCTTCACGAAACAGGTGCCCAGGCGCAGCGTGATTATCAGCGGGCGGTGAACACCATTTTGCAAGGTCAAAGCCAGGCCGGCCTCGCTGCCACCCAAGACGGATCGTGGAACGCCCTTCAGATAGGTATCGAAGAAGTCAGCCGACTGCCAATAAAAAACGAGGCGGCCGCTCTCACCAACGTGTGCCGCCAAGCGGCCAACGGCTACTGAGTCGCTGGGAAACGCTCGAGCAACCAGGTCAACGAGTCATCGCTGTCGATGACGTCTTCCCATCCCTCAAGTCGTGACTCCACCTCGTCGTGGGTGGCGACAGTGGCAATCACTATCACGCTGAGCTCTTCGACGGCTTCGTCGCTCACGTAGAAGTCACCGAAGAGGTCAGTGGACATGTCGGCCTCGGGGCTCGCCATGAGGTAGAGCTCGCCCGTCGACGCTATCCACGAGAGTTCGTACTCGTTTCCGGACGCGTCGGTCCACTGCGATCCAAACTCGTACTCCATCGATTCACGGCGACGCTCGTCAGCGTCGTAGAAAGTTTCAATATTGAGGGGGATTGAGGCCATGGTCAAAGTGTAGGGAACGGTGAGGCCCGCGGTGAACCACGCGGTGCGCGTCACGGTGACTGGCCCACGAGAGCCTGCGGGTATGACGAACACCGACATCCTTCACCAACTGCGTCACGAGTGGCGCTACTACGCCCAAACGCCCCGAGCGCGTGTGGCTTTCATCGCCTTCCGCGACCGCCATCGAGATCTGCCACTGTCGCAGATCTCTAGCGGCGCCGAGCTCATTGCGGCCCTTGAGCCTCGCGGAGGCTTACGGGTGATCGAACGGGCTCAGGTGGTCTCGGCCCTGCTGCACGATGCCGCTGACCGCGACATACATCGCATGTTGTTACAGACCTTGCTGCCCGGCGTCGTCTCCGTGTGCCGCTCATTGCACTTCGGTCGCGGGGTGGTCACCGAGCCCGGGGAATTCATGACCGAAGCGGTGACCACGTTGAGCGAATTGCTCACCGAATGGGCGGGCCAACATCGCGGATACGCCGCGCCGGACATCTTGTCCGCGCTTCGTGGTCGGTTGCGTCGCTGGATTATCAAGGAGAAAGCGCTTCGCGACAGCGTGGCGATCGATCCGCAGCACCCCGCCGATGACGTCGACACCCTCGAGAGCCGGTTGGCCGCCTTTGCCCACAGCGAGTACGCCGTCGTGGCGCGCGCCGTGTACGACCGGGTCATCGCCGGACTCAGCCTTAGCGAAATCGCGGCACAGCGCGGCGCCGACCCGCGACGGTTGCGACGGGAGCTGGAGGAGTTCGTTGCCCAGCACATTTTGTGAGGGGGTGACCTGACATGAACACGTATGGACAAGTACCGTCATCGAATTATGCGCAGCCCCGCATTGACACGCCTGAGCGCCCTGGCCGCACCGGTAGCCCTCGGGCTGCTCTTGGTCGTCCCCCTCTCGGGGCCGAGCCCCGTCAAGTGGCTGACGACTACCAAGGTTCAGGTGATTCACGATTATCACACGACCTCTCACGCACTCCCTCCGGTGATTCACGTCGTGACGGTGACCCGGACCATCACGCCACCGAGTCGCTCCGCGACATCGACCGGCGGGAACGCCGTGCCGCCCGCGTTGAGAAGCGCCATGGTCGCCACGACGCACAGCGGGAGTCTCGACGCCACGTTCAACGTCGACACATTGAGCCTGACGACTCCCGGCAACTTCACGTTGAGTACCAGCGCCAACGTGGCGGCCGAGTTGCACTGCGCCAGTGGCAGCTCCGTCGTGACGACGCGCGTCGTCAGCGATGGCAACTGCACGTTGACCTTGACCGACCTCACCAGCGACGGAGGAACATGGGTGCTCACCCCCGACGCCACGAAGTAGGAAATCGCGCCAGTGGTCTCGCGCTGGCGGCCGTTCTGCTCTTAACCCCGGCGGTGGTCGTGCGCTTCGGAACGCACACGTTCAACGGCTCCCTCGCGCCGTACATCCATCTCCTGGTTGCCGCGTTAGCCGCTGGTTGGCTCCTGGCCATGATTTTGGTGTGTCGCCAAGTCATGGGACAACGCCGCGGTCACGTGGCCCGCGGCGCCTCGGGATGGGTCGCCGCCATGGTGCTCACCGCCGTGAGCTGGTGGCTTCCCGCGACGTCGGTGGGCGCGGCCACTTCCGCCAGTGCTCACCTCGCGAGCGATCACCCGAGCCTGGTCATCGATCTCACCGCCCCCCTCATTCCGCTCGCCCTCGTCGCTAAACGCCGGCGAGATGACATCGCTCGGCTCGATCCCGCTCCGCTGAGCGATGTCGAGGATTTGCAGTTCTTCGATGAACGCGTGGCCCAGCTCATCTACGCCGCCCTCCCCTCATTCGGATCGGGAACCTGCGAGCTGCAGTGGCCCGCACCGAGACTCGCGCCACGTGTGGACGATCCCGTCGTGGTGAGTCACCACCGCAGTTCGTCGTGGGCCGCGGTCAGTTTCGCTCGGCCGGGTGGCACTCTCGAGATGGACGACGGCGCCAGCGTGTACAGCGATGCCACCTTGTTACACGATGGTGGCCGGCTCGTTATCGCGCACGACAGCGACAGCGCCATTCGCGCTCTCGCGCTTCGCCTCAGCGAGCGAGACGTCGTTCTGCTCGACGGCGACGACCACGGACTTGACGATGAACTTCGCCGCCGACTCATTACGGTGTCGCGACCGTCACACCCGCGCGCAATGGCACGGGTCGTCCTCTTGCGTGCCGAACCCCTCGTGCAATCCATCGGTCCCGTTCCCAGCGACATGCGTCGGCGGGTAACTGAACTCGCGGCCTATCTCGCCCTGCATCGACGCGATGCCGTTACGGGAGAACGCCTGCGTTCACGGGTCATCGGCAACGACGAGCGCGAGGGATCCCCGCGTGTGCTGGCGAATCTCGCCAGCACACTCCGCCGCGCCCTTGGCGACGATGGCGACGGCCCGCGCTTGCACTCGGTGACTCACGACGGCCTGTATCGCAGCCACGGCCTCATCAGCGACGTGGAGGAGTTCCTGCAACTGGTTGACGAAGCACGCCGACACGATGAGGTTGCCGTGGTGCGCCTCACGCGCGCCCTCGACATGGTGGCGGGCGAACCACTATCGGCCTGCCTCACCAGCTATCAATGGTTCCTCGCGGAAGGGCATGCGGCGCGAGTGGCGCGTGCCGGTGAATGGGCGGGCTTGGCGCTCGCGAGCCGCTGTGTCGCGGACGGCGACGTGGAGCGAGCCTATTGGGCACTCGACCAAGCACGACTGCTTGACCCCTACAGCGACGATCTCATCGCGGCTCAAGCACGAATTCCCCGTTTACGCGAGTTTGGCGGCGATGGACCCCGCCGAACGCAGCACCAGACCATCGGCTCCGGCAGCGCTGTATCGGGCAGCGGGGCGCTGAATGGCTTCGCGTAAGAGGTCGGCCAGCAACTCACCGAAGGGCAACGTGGGTTCGACAAACAGGTGTTTAGACAACGATCCGGGGATGGTATTGATTTCGTTGACGTACAGCTCGTGATCATTCGCCAAGAAGTCGATGCGCGCAACGCCGCGCACGGACGCTCCATCGACGAGCGCATGGGCGCACGCAATGACCGTCTCCGCCTGACCATCGGGCAAGTGTGCGGGAAGTTCTCGGGGAGCCGCGACCATCCCCGAGCCCCCGACGTACTTGTCTCGGTAATCCAGGATTTCGGCTGTTGACGTTCGGCGAATGGGCTTTTCAATGGACGATAGGTGCACGGAGGGAAATGTCCGAACCGCGATCTGGACGTCCGTCAGATCAGCGCGGTATGGCTCGAGAACGGCCCCGCGCGACAGATGAGGGTTTGACGTGAGTCGAGCACGGGCGGTGTCGAGGTCAGCGACGACATCAATGCCAATAGACGAACCGCCAAATCGAGGCTTCACGATGTAGGGACCGTCGAAGGGCACCGTGGTGGTCGACGAGGAAAGAAGAATTCGCGGCAAGGTGGGCAAACCCAGTGCCGCGACCACCGCTCCAAAAGCCCACTTGTCCATGCCGAGGGCGGCACCGGCGACGGACGGACCGCTGTAGGGAATCTGCGCGAGGTCGAGGGCCGCCTGGAGGCTCCCATCTTCACCGGGACCACCGTGTGTCGCCACGATCACCGCGTCAATGTCCAAGCGCTTGTCTTTACCAAAACGTCCCGAGGCCTCGACAAAACCACCCTCGTCACCGGTGCGCAATTCCACGGCGGCCGAACCCCTTGGGACGCCATCGAGAAAGGCCTCCGCTTCCGTGTCGGCGGGAACCAGGTACCACGCACCGGTCTTGGTCCAATAGAGGGCGGCCACGTCCTGGCCACCGCGCGAGAGTTCCTGCACGGCTTGTAATCCGGTCAGGATGGAGATGTCGTGCTCGGGGGTCGGCCCTCCGAAAATCACTCCGAACATGCTGCCCTCCGCGTCGTTAACGAAGGTTAAGAGTAGTGGTCGGGCAAGTCGTTGAGGTAGAGGACGCCATCGCCTTGCCCTAAATTCGCACGTACCCACGTCACCGCATCGTCTCGACGTCGGGCTCGTAACGCAGATCGGCTGCCACGCACCAGAGCTCGAGCGTTGGTGCGACCCACCACGATGAGCTCGGCCCCCTCGTCGATGACCGCACGGGCGAATTCTTGGTTCGCGGAAACGCGACGCGATCCCATCTCAACCAACCCCGGGGTCACGACGACACGCCGTCCCGAAATGGGCAGGCTCACCAAGGTGTCGAGAGACGCGCGG
Source organism: uncultured Actinomycetes bacterium (assembly GCA_903924205.1). Taxonomy (GTDB): domain Bacteria; phylum Actinomycetota; class Acidimicrobiia; order Acidimicrobiales; family RAAP-2; genus RAAP-2. The sequence goes on along the minus strand of CAIYAP010000006.1, from coordinate 17,676 downwards.
GCACTGACCGGATTGGCATTGAACGTGTCGTCAATCACCATCACACCCGACGCGGCGGTCGCGACCACGGCACGGTTAGCGACTGGCGAGATATCTGAAATTCGCGACGTCAGGTCAGTCATCGGCACGCCCGCAGCGATGCCCGCCGCGAGAGCGCAGGCCACGTTGGTCGGGTGAATGGAGCGAATGGCAGGCACGATTGCCACCGATTCCCCCTCGTAGGTCACGACCCACCGATCGCCATCGACGAGCAGAGAGAGATCGCTCGAGGGGGTTGTGCCGGCCGTGATGACAGTCTTTCCTTCGGCGCGCAGCGAGTCCACCCAACCCATCAGACGAGCATCATCGCCATTGAGAACCACCGTGGTGGCAGTGGTGGTGATTTCGCGTTTGGCTCGCTCAATGTTATCGAGGGTGCCCATCCGTTCGAGGTGCACCTCGCCGATGGCGGTCACTACCGAAATCTCCGGTGGGCACCAATCGCACAGCGCGGCAATCTCGCCGGGGCCGTAAGTGCCCATTTCGGCGATGAAGATGCGAGTGCCGTCGGACAAGTTCTCGTTAATGGAGCGCGAGAGGCCCGCGCGGTTATTGAAACTGCGCGGCGTCGCCACGACGCCACTCACGCCACCGAGCAAGGTGGCGAGGTGGTTCTTCGTGGAGGTCTTTCCGAATGATCCCGTTATGGCAATGACGCGCGGCTGAACGCGCCGCAGTCTCGTCGAGGCGGCCGTGACGAAGCGCTGGGCTGAACGCTCTTCCACGGGCGCCAGTGCCACGGTCGCCAGTGCCACCCAGAGGGGAACAAGACAGGACAGCAGAACCGCCAACACCGCGGAACGACAGAGCAGCGAAATAGCGAGCCCCGTCACGACGATCAGCACGCTGGCGATGGCGACCGTCATCATGCGTCGGGTAAACGCCAAGCGCGACGTGCGTCCGCGAATGGACAGTCCCCACGGGAAGATCATGAGGGTGAGGCCCGCCAACGCCCCGCCCGCGGGCGCCGATGTCGTGCTGACCGCGACTGACACCAACATTCCCATAGCCCCCACTGGAATAGCGAGGCGTACTCGCGTCGTCCGACGCAATGTGTCGCCCACCACCATGCTGGCCGGCGGTACGAGCCAGCGCCACCACGTCGCGATCAATGACGAGGCGATGTAGTGCTCGCGCTGCAGCACACGCCACCACCGAAAGAGTTGGCAGGTCACGCCCAGCAGCAAGATCACGATGGCCGCGAGGTGAATCACCACTGTCATCCCAACACCTCTCGAACGAGTGCGGCGAGGTCGCCCCCGTGGGTCACCGGCGCTAAGTGGCCCGCCTCCGCGCAGGTCACGATACGTACCTCTCGGGGTGCGAGGCCCGCAGTGCGTGTCGCAACCTCGAGAGGCACATCGGTGTCGTTCCCACCCCACCACAAGGTGACGGGTGCCCGCCAACGAGCGATTTCCTGCTCGTAGGACTCCGCAATCGTCGCGACCAGAATGTCGCGCATCATCCCCGTGGCCGCGTTGTAATCGGCCGAGCCGTATTTGCGCCGAGCCGCCTCGAGTCGCGTGGGCGACATGAGTCGAGCACGCGCTGCTCGGCGGATAAGCCGGTAGGCGAGAGGAGATGAGGTGCGCCCGAGTCGATGCAGCAAGGGCGCACCGGTGAGGATGATGGGTACTTCCACTTCCGTTGCCCAACAGGCCGCAATCCGACCGCCAAAACTGTGACCCACGATGAGGTCCGGTGCCACCTCGTTACGCACTTTCTCCAGTAGCTGCGCGTACTGGCGCGCTCCGCCCGCCGCGGCCGGTGCGGGTGAGGCGCCGAATCCCGGTAAGTCGAGGGCGACAGTACGAATGCCGTACGCGACCAGAGCTTCGGCCAGCGACGCGGCATCGTGGTGGTCTCGCCGCCAACCGTGCAGGTAGAGAACCGTGGGGCCGGAAGTCCCCCAACTATCGCCAAAGACTCCTTCACCAAAGACTTGCAGCACGCTCTGAGGTTACCGACGACCGTTGGGTTCAGGTGACCACGTCTCGGGTACTCGGTAGCGTGGGCGTATGACGAACGACTCGTTTGATGCTCACGATCTGCTGGAAGGTTTGACTTTCGAGCAGCACGAGGCCGTCATGAGTCACGATCGACGATTGCTGGTGCGCGCCACCGCCGGTTCCGGCAAAACGCACGTTCTGACTCTGCGCATTCAGCGACGCATTGAATCCGGTGAACTGGACCCCGCTCACATTCTCGTCATGACCTTTACCCGCAAAGCTGGAGACGAATTACGTACTCGGCTCTTTCGCCGAGGTATTCGCGACATTCGTGCCGGCACCTTTCACCGGGCGGCGCTATCTATCGTGACGCAGTATCGAGCCGACGCCAATTTGCGCCCCCTCACGATTGAAACCAGCCGTCGTCGGCTTCTCCACCTTCTCATTCCCCACCTTCGCGAAGATGGCATGACCATCGAGGATTGGCAAATCCCCCGTATCGAGCAGGAACTCAGCTGGGCCTTGTCGCAGGGCTTCTCTGGTACCACCTACGTGCGTCGAGCACAGCGCCATCGACGCAGCACCGTACTCGCCCCGGCCCAGATGGCTGAAGTGATTGATCGCTACGGCGGCTACTGCGCGGCGCGCGGCGTGGTCGACTTTGACCTCTTGCTGCAGAACGCGATTCAGATTCTTCGTGAGAATCCCGCCACCTTGGCCGGCTTTCGTCACCGCACGAGGGCCTTCTTTGTGGATGAGACGCAAGACATGAACCCTCTGCAATTCCAACTCCTCAAGACCATGGCGGGAGACGATCCCGACCTTTTTTGCGTGGGCGATCCCAACCAATCCATCTACGGCTTCAACGGTGCCGACCCCCAACTTCTCACTGAAGTCGTGCGAACCTGGCCGGACATCAGCGTGCTCGACCTCACCCGCAATCATCGGTCCACCGAACCGATTGTCGCGGTGGCCAACACCCTCCTCGATGAGGGCACGACGGGGATCACGCCCGCCCGTCTGGAAGGGCCGCTACCGCTCGTTCGCGGATATGAGACCGATGAAGACGAGGCGCGACGAGTCGTGCAATGGCTACTGACGCAGCGAACGCCGGGAACCTCGTGGCGACACATGGCAATTCTCGCTCGCACTAACGCGCTGCTCGATCCCTTCATCGCCGCGCTCGAAGAGGCCGGCATTCCCTTTGAGAAAAAGGGGGGCGACTACTCCCCGGCCTCCGACCTCGCGGGCGGTGACGTCGCGGCACGGGTAAGTAACGACGATGCGGTCGCCCTCTCCACCATTCACCGAGCCAAGGGGCTGGAGTGGAGATGCGTCGCCGCCGTGGGCTGGGCTGAAGGACTGCTCCCCCACTACAGCGCCGAGAGCCCCGAGCAACTTGCCGAAGAACAGCGTCTGGCCTACGTGGCATTGACGCGTGCCGAAGAGTCCCTGCTCATCACGTGGAATCAAGGCCGCCACGACCCCCGCTACGGCAATCGCCTCCCCTCGCGATACTTGCCCCCCATCGAGGCCGTGATTACGACATTCCAGCTTCAGCGAGCACCGCTCACCGGCGATGCCCGTCGCGCTCGACTTGCCGAAGCGCGGGCCGCCATCGAGAAGGCCAGCGGCGGTAGCGTTGACTCTCAGTGAGCATCTCCTCCTTAGCTGAACTCGAGGCCATCGTCGGCCCCGGCATTGTGTTTGCCGGTGACGCCATCAACGCCGACTGGCTGCACGATGAGTCGCTCCACGCACACCATGACACGCCGCTCGCGGTGGTGGTCCCGCGAGAGACCTCGCAAGTCGCCGAGGTAGCTCGGTGGGCGAACCACCATCGCATTCCCCTCGTGGCCCGTGGCTCTGGCACGGGGATGTCAGGAGCGAGCGCCGCCAGGGCGGACAGCGTCGTGATTGCCTTTCATCGCCTCAATCGAATTATTTCCCTTGATCTGGCCAATCACACGGCCCGCGTCGAGGCCGGCGTGACCTTGCGGGAACTCAATGCGGCCCTCGAGGGCAGTGGGTTGTATTACCCCGTTCATCCGGGCGAATTGTCCGGATCTCTCGGCGGCAACGTGAATACCAATGCCGGCGGCATGCGTGCCGTGCGATATGGCGTGACGCGTCACCACGTCCTCGGCCTCTCGGTGGTACTCGCCGATGGCCAACAGCTTGAATTGGGTGGCGGTGTCGTTAAGAGCTCGAGCGGCTACGACCTCACGCAACTCATCATTGGATCGGAGGGCACCTTGGCCCTCGTGACCGAAGTCACGGTGAAAGTCTCACCGCGTCCTCAGCACGTCGACACCATGTTGATCCCCTTTCGAAACTTGCCCGAACTCGCGCACGTCGTCCCCGAACTCATCACGGCTGGCCTACAACCGGCCATTTTGGAATACCTCGATGTTCTCACCATGGCGTCAGTTACTGCACGAGCCGCTGTCGAATTTGGCGTCGCGCCAGACGTCGCCGCGGCAACGCAGGCCTACTTGGTCGTCGTTTTGGAAACACGCACCCGTGAGCAGATGGACCTCGACATCGCGCACGTTGCGAATCTCGTACTCGCCGCGGGTGCCCTCGACGTCTACGTGTTGGCTTCGGGCGCGGGACATCGACTCATCGCCGCGCGGGAAGAGGCGTTTTGGGTGGCGAAGGAGGCGGGGGCCAACGACATCATCGACGTGGTGGTGCCACGTGCGGCGGTGACCGAGTTCTTGGACACCGTCCAAGAACCCTCCTTTGGTGATGGGGCATTCATCGCGGGTTGCGGCCACATTGGCGACGGCAACGTGCACCTGTCCATCTTCCAACCCGATGACGAGCGGCGCTCGAACCTACTTCGTCGAATCTTTGCCCTGGGCGCTCAGCTCGGTGGTGAGGTGAGTGGCGAACACGGTCTCGGCCGCGACAAGCGCCGTTACTGGCACGAACTGGTCGACGCCCGCGTCTTGGACCTGCAGCGCCAGATCAAGAGCCTCTTTGACCCACATCACATTTTGAACCCCGATCTCGATAAGGACTATTCATGAACGGCGCCGACCAACTCATTTCTTCCCTTCGCGCCGGTGGCGTGGATACCGTTTTTGCGAACCCGGGCACCAGCGAAATGCATTTCGTCGCCGGACTCGACCGTTACAGCGATGTGCGCGGCATTCTCTGTCTCTTTGAAGGCGTGGCTACCGGAGCCGCCGACGGCTACGCGCGCATGACGGGACGTCCGGCGGCCACCTTGCTGCACCTGGGGCCGGGCTTGGGGAACGGCTGGGCGAACTTGCACAACGCCCGACGGGCGCACGTGCCGCTCATCAATGTGGTGGGCGACCACGCCACGTACCACGCCCACTTCGACGCTCCCTTACAAAGTGACGTCGTCGCTCTGGCCCACACCGTCTCCGCACTCGTGGAAAACCCGCGCTCTCCGGGGGAGATCGCCGACGCGGTACAGCGCGCTATCGACACGGCCACGGGTCGACCTGGGGCGATTGCCACCATCATTTTGCCGGCCGACGCCTCATGGGGAGAGATTGATGCCCTGCGCACATCGCCGGCCCCAACGCGACGAGCGACGCCCGTTGATGAGGCGAGCCTGGTGCACGCCCGTCGGGTGCTGCGTGAACCCGGGACCTGCGTCTTCGTGGGTGGCGAAGCACTCTCCGCAGCGGGGCTTAGTGCAGCGCACCGGCTCGCCCGTGGCGGTGTTCGCGTCCTATCCGAGACCTTTCCCACTCGTCAGGCTGGTGGCGCCACGCACTTCACGCCCGAACGCCTGATCTATCTCAGCGAATTCGCGCAAGCCCAGCTAGCCGACGTCACCACCATGATTGTGGTGGGTGGTCGAGTCCCCGTGGGTTTCTTCGCCTACCCCGATGTCGCCTCGGAACTCTTGCCCGCCGGTTGCGATGTCATCTCGTTGGCCGACGACACTCACGATGCCGTGGACATTCTCCACGACCTTGCGGACGGCTTTGCCGCCGGGCCAATGGAATCGACATCGCCCGCCAGACCCTCGGGCGATCTCACGACATTCACGTTGGCGCAGGCGGTAGCGAGCACCCTGCCAGAGGGTGCGATCATCGCGGACGAGAGCAACACCGGTGGTATCCATCTCTACGGTCAACTTGCCCATAGCGCACCACACGACCTACTCACCCTCACAGGGGGCTCCATTGGATTTGGCCTTCCCGTGGCCTTGGGTGCCGCCATTGGAGGTGGTGGTCGCCGCGTGCTGTCGCTCGAAAGCGATGGCTCGATGATGTACACCCCGCAAGCTCTGTGGTCGATGGCCCGCGAAGGTTGCGACGTCACGGTGGTCGGACTGTCGAATCGAAGCTACGGCATCTTGAATCTGGAGCGTCAGCGCGTGGGCGCCGTCGACGGTGGCTCCACCAGCCAGCGGATGCTCGACCTCGACAATCCTGCCTTACGGTTAGCCGAGGTGGCCCGCGGAATGGGCGTGCCGGCTCGAACCGTGCAGAGCGCCGACGAACTCGTCACGGCGCTGCACGAGAGTTACCAGACCAGTGGCCCCACCTTTATCGAGGCAATGTTGCCGAAGGGCCTCAGTTAAGGCGTAGGGCCACCGGCGCGTGGTCGCTGGGCTTTTCTTCTTCACGCTCCTCGCGATCCACCCACACGGCGTCGATTCGCGGTGCGAGCGATGGCGAACACCACAGCAAGTCGATTCGTAGACCCCGGTTACGGCGATACGCACCTTGGCGATAATCCCACCACGTAAAGGCTGGCGACGTCACATCAACGTGGCGCTGCGCGTCGACATACCCGAGATCTGCCAAGGCCGCGACGGCGCGGCGCTCCGCCACTGACACGTGCGTGGCGTCGACAAAATCCGCCGGGTCATAGACGTCGAGATCAGCCGGGGCGACGTTGAAGTCCCCCGCAATCACGACGTCGTCCGCGACCCGATCCGCTGCGTCTCGTGCGAGGTGCTCTAGCCAGTCGAGCTTGTAGGCGTAGTGGGGATTGTCGAGCGAGCGACCATTCGGCACGTAGACACTGATTACGGTGATGCCACCGCAGCGTGCCGCCACGTAGCGCGCTTCTTCATCGGGAAGCCCTAACTCGCCACTGATGCGCTCCAGCCCTACCCGCGAGGCGATAGCAACACCATTCCACTGTCCCTGGCCCACGTGGTACGTCTCATAACCCAAGTCAGCAAATCCGATGGTCGGAAACTTCGCGTCATTCTGCTTCGTTTCTTGCAGGAGAAGAACGTCCACATCACGAGTAGTCAGAAAATTAGACACTCGATCCCAGCGCGCCGTCAAGGAATTCACGTTCCACGTGACGATATTCATGACGGGTCCGTCACCACGAAGAGCAAGCTGCCCGAGGCCACCTCGTCACCATTCACCCGAGCGACTCCGTGGCCACGACCGCCACGTGCGCTCAAGCGCGTCATCTCACAGCGAAATTCCACCGTGTCGCCGGGGAGGACCTGACGGCGAAAGCGGGCCTCGTCGATACCGCCAAAGAGGGCGAGCTTGCCCGCATATTTTTCATGCGACAACACCGCCACCGCGCCACACTGCGCCAGAGCTTCAACCAAAATGACGCCCGGCACCACGGGATGCCCGGGGAAATGGCCGGCGAACATCGGCCACTGCGGACGAGCCATCCAGCGAGTCACCGCAAACTCACCGGGCACGACCTCCACGATGTCGTCCACAAACAGGAACGGTTCGCGGTGAGGAAGGAGGTCGCGCGGATCCATCAGACCAGTGCGAGCTCCGCAATGCGACGTTCCTTGTCGACGGAGGTCAGCTTGAACGAACGTTTGTCACCACGCTTCAGGACGTCTCGCGCTCTCGCTGGCGCAGGCTTGCCCAGTTGTGTCGTGGGCGCGTAGCACTCAATGACTCCCCCGGACACCGCGACCTGAATAACGGCACCGTGCGAGGTAAAGGCTTTCACCGTACCCTCGAGGTGGCTGCGAACCCGGTGCTCGCTTATGAAAACGCCGAAGAGTTCATCGGGGTTTACCGGCTGACGATCACGACGCTGGGCCGCAGGTGGCTTCTTTTCCACCGCTGCGGCCTTTTTGGTGGGGGCCTTCTTCGTGGCGGCTTTCTTCGCGGGGGCCTTGGATGCAGTGGCCACCGCCGGAACCTTCTCGCTCGCCTTCTTGACCGCCGACGCCTTCTTCGCGACCGGGACCTTCTTCGCGACCGGGGTCAACGTCGAGCCGATAGTGGGCGTCGAGCCGTCGGGCATCGCCACCGTGAGTTTTTTGGCCGCGGACGCTTTTTTGGCGACGGGGGCCGCTTTCGTCGGCGATGACGAGCTGCGAGTTGTTTTGGATGCTCGCACGGGCAGGCGCTCGGTGAAGATCCAGCCCACGGCCGGCACCGGCTTTCCGCCAATCAGTCGTCCGGCATCAAAGAGCCACGGATGCTCGTCTTGGAACTCTTGATACGAGTCATTCGACAGCACCTGAGCGTTTACCCGTGCGGCGATTTTCAAGATGAACGCGTCGCCTCGCCCGACGGCACCGGCAGGCGGAGTGACAATTTCACCCGCGAGTTCGGCTTCCTTGAAGCGAGCACGTTCGCTGCTGTCAATTCGATGCTCGAAGGATGCGTCGGCCACGACGAGGACATCGACATCGGGATACTCGTCGATGAAGGCGCGAACCGCTTCATCTAATTGGTGCAGACTCGGCAGGGTACGACCCTCCGTGGCCATGTTGGAACCGTCGACAATGACGCGACGGCGCTTGGCTGATCGTGCCGCACTCACCCGATGGACCGCTTCAGCAGGTCGGCCTGCTCCGCGGTGTGAACCAGTGAACTACCAGTGGCCGGGCTAGCCGATTCGGCACGAGCGACGTGCGCGACCCGCACACCGTCTCGCAAATTACGGTGCAATTGGTGGTGCACGAACGGCCACGCACCCATGTTCTCGGGCTCCTCTTGCAGCCAGACCACTTCGTCGACCGCCGGATACTGGGACAGAATCTTGCTCAAGTCTTCCTGCGGCCATGGGTAGATCTGCTCGAGGCGGATGATGGCGACGTTGTCGGCTCCACTCTCATCTCGATAAGCAAAGGCTTCGTGCGCAATCTTGCCGGTGGCGAGAATGACGCGTGTCGCGGAGCGCGGAGTCTTCGGGTCATCGAGGACGGTCTGGAACGAACCCGTTTCGAATTCTTCGATGCGCGAGCGAACCTGCGTGGCGCGCAGCATGGACTTCGGGGTGAAAATCACCAGGGGCGTGCGGTGCTCGCGACGAACCTGGCTGCGCAGCAGGTGGAAGTACTGGGCAGCGGTCGTCGGCTGAGCGACGCGAATGTTGTTGCGCGCACACAGGGATAAGAAGCGCTCGATACGGCCGCTGGAGTGCTCGGGCCCCTGACCTTCGTATCCATGTGGTAGCAACATGGTGAGGTGAGCCTGCTGGCCCCACTTGTCTTCCGCCGCAACCAGGAAGTTATCGATGACAATTTCAGCACCATTGACGAAGTCGCCGAACTGTGCTTCCCAGGCCACGAAGGATTCGGGCGATTCCACCGAATAGCCATATTCGAAGCCGAGAGCCGCGTACTCGCTGAGCAAGGAGTCGCGCACGGTGAAGAAACCAGTCGCGCCGTCCAGGTTGGACAGCGGCACGAACTGCTTGCCATCCTCGTAGTCGATGAAGGCGGCGTGTCGGTGCGAAAAAGTGCCACGGCGGCTGTCTTGACCCATCAAGCGCACATTGGTGCCCTCGAGAACCATCGATCCGAAGGCCAAGGCTTCGCCTAAGGCCCAGTCCACGTCGCCACCCTCGAGCATCTGGGCACGCTGTGCGAACTGACGCTCGAGCTTGGGGTGAAGCGTGAAGCCCTCGGGTACGGACGCGGTGGCCGCGGCGATCTGCCGCAGTCGTTCCTTGGCGACCCCCGTGGCCGGGGCGGGGAGATCCTGAGGAATCTCATTGACCGGCACGTGATCCAAGACAGGCTTGGGGATGGTGCGAACTTCTTCCAGCACGCCCTGAAGGCGGCTATTGAAGCTCTCCAGAGCGGCTTCGGCCTCCTCGAGAGTGAGGTCGCCTCGACGAATCAGCGTTTCGGTGTACAAGAAGCGGACCGAACGAAGTTGGTCAATCACCTTGTACATGAGCGGCTGGGTGTAGCTCGGGTCATCACCCTCGTTGTGACCGTGGCGACGGTAACACACCAAGTTGATCACAACGTCGCGGTGGAATTCTGCGCGGTACGCCTCGGCGAGTTCACCGGCGCGGAAACAGGCCTCGGGGTCATCGCCGTTGACGTGGATGATGGGCGACTGAATCGCCTTGGCCACATCCGTGGGATAGAACGAGGAGCGCGAGGACTCCGGCGCGGTGGTGAAGCCCACTTGGTTGTTGATGACCACGTGAATGGTGCCACCAATGCGATATCCCGACAGCTGGGACATGTTCAGGGTTTCCACGACCACGCCTTGGCCGGCGAATGCGGCGTCCCCGTGAATCAAGATGGCAAGGCCCGGGAACGCCGCGGGCGGGTCCACCGGACGCGTCCCATCGGAGGGACGAATCACGCGATCCTGCTTCGCTCGCACCATGCCCTCGACGACGGGGTCAACCGTCTCGAGGTGGCTGGGGTTTGCGGCCATCGAAATCGTCAAGCTCTCACCCGCGGGCGAGGTGAAAGTGCCGGTGGCACCTTTGTGGTACTTGACGTCGCCGGAGCCCTGCACGCTCTCGGGGTCGAGGTTGCCTTCGAATTCGCTAAAGATGTGCGAGTAGCTCTTTCCCACCACGTTGGCGAGAATGTTGAGCCGTCCTCGGTGGGCCATCCCGATAATCGCGTCATTGGTGCCGTGGTCTGCCGCGCCGGACAGAATCGCGTCCAAGGTCACGATGGTTGACTCGCCACCTTCGATACCAAAGCGCTTCTGACCGACGTAGCGAGTGTGCAAGAAGCGTTCAAATACCTCAGCTGACGTGAGCCTCTCCAAAATGCGGTTACGCACTTGCGCCGTCGTCGTGACCTTCACGCCTTCAAGGCGGTCTTGGAACCACTTCTTTTGCACGGGATCCATGATGTGCATATATTCCACGCCCATCGTGCGGCTGTAGGCGTCACGGAGAATCTGAAGGATGTCCTCCAGCGTGGCTTCAGTCTTGCCCGCGAGGCCATCAACCACGAAGGTGCGGCCAAGGTCCCAGATCGACAGGCCGTAGGTGGCGAGGTCGAGCTCGGGGTGCGTGTGCGGCGCGTGGGCGTGCAGCGGGTCTAGGTGAGCGACAAGGTGGCCGCGCACGCGATACGCATTGATGAGTTCTTGGACTCGAATCTGCTTCAAAATGGCGTCGCGGCTCGACTCGTCAGGGTTATTCACGTCCTTGGCCCACTTAGCCGGCTCGTAGGGAACTCCCATAGACGCAAAGACGTCAACGTAGAAGTTGTGTCCACCCGTCAGGCACTCGGCCACGTACTTGAGAAACATTCCGGACTCAGCACCTTGGATAATGCGGTGGTCATAGGTGCTGGTGATGGTCATCACCTTGCCGACGCCCATCTCCGCCAAGGCGCGAGGGTCGGCCGACTCGAATCCAGCCGGCCACGCCAAAGCGCCCACACCGAAAATTGCGCCCTGTCCGGGCATGAGGCGCGGGACCGACTGAACGGTGCCGATAGTGCCCGGGTTGGTCAGCGAGCACGTCGCGCCGGCGAAGTCGTCGGCACCGGCGGTGCCAGAGTGAACCCGTCGCACGCGCTCTTCGTAGGCGTTCACGAAGCCTCGGAAGTCCAGCGTGTCGGCATCCTTGATCACCGGCACCATCAGATTGCGAGTGCCATCGGATTTCTCGACGTCCACGGCGAGACCGAGGCCCACGTGGGCGTGTCGATGCACGCCCGGTGTGCCCTTTTCGTCCACCGCCTCGACGAACGATGCGTTCATGGAGGGAAAGCGCTCGAGGCCCTTCACGATGGCGTAAGCGATGAAGTGAGTGAAGGAGACCTTGGAACCCGTGGTGCGCGACAGGGACTCATTGAGAGCCACACGGTTCGTTTCGAGCAATCGAGCCGACACGACGCGGAAACTGGTGGCGGTCGGGACGCTCAGCGACGCGTTCATGTTTGACACGATGCGGGCCGCCGCACCACGCAGGGGGGTGGCGGATTCGTCCACGGCGCTGGCTGCCGGTCGTGCCGCTGCTGCTGCCGTCGTCGGTGCAGCCGACACTGCGGCCACGCTCGGCAACGGGGAACGTTGATAGGTGGCGAAGAATTCTTGCCAGGTGGCGGACACGCTGGTCGGGTCGTTCAAAAACTTCTCGTAGAGGTCGTCAACCAGCCATGCGTTGGGGCCGAGCGATCCAGAGTTCATCGAGTCGGGGGAGGTGCTCACGGTCACATAGCCTAGGAGAGGTTGAGCCGATTCCGTGAGGCCAACCGGTAGCGTCGCGGTGTGAGCGACTCGCGCCTAACGCGCCTCGGGCTTCGACCGAGCAACTACGGGGATTCTTGGGGATTCGCCGTCTCGGCGAGCGAGCTCGTCGACCCGGTCGGCGTGGTTATTGCCCTTCATGGCGGCCTCGATCGGGCGGCTTCGTTCGCTCGTGTTGCTCGACGCCTCTCGACCTATTCCTTCTACGCCCCTGACCGACGTGGCTATGGCGGATCGCGTGAACTGGGCCCTGGCACGGTCTCGGAACATGTCGACGACGTGTTTCGCCTTCTCGAGGAGATCGCTCCAACCGTTCCCGTTGTCCTTTTTGGCCATTCCTTCGGCGGGTTGATTGCCCTCGCGAGCGCGGCGCGCGGCGTAGTGGTGGACCAGGTGATTGCGTACGAACCGCCGCTTCCCTGGTTTACGACCATTGAGGGAACTGTTCGCAGTGTGTCGGACGACCCCGCGAGGGAGGCAGAATTATTTTTTCGTCGCATGATTGGCGATGCCATTTGGGAGCGGCTGGCGCCCGACGCTCGCCACGAGCGCCTCAATGACGGCCCCGCACTTCAGGCGGACCTGCGCGAACTGCAAAAGCCGATCGGTTTTGACGTGACGTCCATCAAGGTGCCCATCACCATGAGCTACGGCGACGGACCGCATCAGGCGTATTACGCCGATTGCGTCCGTGGATTACGCGCGACAGGCCTGTTAGTCAGCGAGGTGAGTCTGGAAAGGGCCACTCACGGCGCCCATCTGGCGCAGCCTGATGTCGTGGCTCGCCTAATCACCTCTACGGTGGAGCCATGAGTCGTATTGCAATCACCGGAGGCACGGGGCTGATCGGCTCAGCGCTCGTCACCACCCTCGAGGCGCGCGGAGATGAGGTCGTCGTCCTTACCCGTCGCGCGGCACACCACTCGCGTGAATTGACGTGGAACACGGAAACGGGCGAGACCGCCGATCGCGCGCGCGTCGCCAACCTCGACGCCGTCATTCACTTGGCCGGTGCGGGGATCGGCGATAAGCGATGGACGGCGGCCTACCGGCGTGCGATTCTTTTGTCGCGGGTGGACGGCACTCGCGCATTGCGACACCTGTGGGGCGACAACCCTCCCGCACGTCTCGTGGCGGGATCGGCCATCGGTTTTTATGGGTCCCGAGGCGATGATGTCGTGAACGAAGTGTCTACCCGTGGCGAGGGCTTCCTCGCCGACGTGTGCGATGCCTGGGAAGCAGCCGGACGTGAAGTGGCTGCCGATGCCTGCGCCCTCACCACCCTGCGCACGGGCATCGTCTTGAGCAAGTCCGGTGGAGCCCTCGGCAAGCAATTGCCTCTTTTTAAGGCAGGATTGGGAGGGCGCCTCGGTTCTGGCCGCCAGTGGATGAGCCCGATTTCGCTTCACGACACCGTCCGCGCCATCGTCCACTGCGTCGACGCGGGGGTCAGTGGACCAGTCAACCTGGTCATTCCGGAACCGTGCACCAACCGAGAGTTCACGGCAGCTCTCGGCGCCGCCGTACACCGCCCGGCCCTTGCCGCTGCGCCATCTGCCGCGCTGCGACTCGTCCTCGGGCGTGAGATGGCTGACGAGTTGCTCCTTATCAGCCAGCGCGTCGTTCCTGATCGGCTCGTCACGTCAGGATTCAGCTTTGACGATCCCACCGTTCGTCAGGCCCTCGACCGCGCTCTGACCTCGACGAACTAGTCGGGGCTGGCTAGGGTCTCAGCCATGACGGCGCCGAGACTTCGCACCCTCATCGGGGCCCTCGGGATAGGCCTCGTGCTGTTGCCGTCCACGGCTAGTTCCGCGCTCTTGCCTCATGTCACGTCAACCACCGTGCGTGCGACCACCACGTCACATCCCACGACCACCACGACTCGGGCGAGCACGACGACGACCCACGTCACCACGACCACTCGTGTGACGACAACGACGAAGCCACCCGTCATTAACCCCACCCCGTGGTCCCTGACCGTCGGCCTGCCACCAAGTGCGTGGCCCACGAACATCTATCCCTTCATGTCGGCACGCGACTCGTCCACGGCGAACACGCGGTGGTTTCAGCACTTGATGTATCGACCGCTGTATTGGATGGGGACAGGTACAACCCCGGCTCTCAACAGTGCGAATTCGCTCGCTCTTGACCCGGTGTACAACTCCACGGACACCGCCGTGACCATTACCGTGAAATCCACAGCGGTGTGGAGCGATGGCAGCGCCGTGTCGCCGGCCGACATCGTCTTTTGGCTCAACCTCCTTGCGGCCTACCCGTCTGCCGATGCGAATTATCTGCGACCCGTCGCGGGTGTCGCGCGGTCACTGCCAGACCTCATCTCGTCGGTGACCGTGAGCGGTAATAGTCTGACGCTGAACCTGTCTCGAGCGGTCAATCCCACGTGGTTTACCGCTAATCAGCTCGCCAGCATCACACCCCTGCCCGCCGCGTGGGATGTGGTGCCGACGACCTTTTCATCGTCCGCACCGGTCTACACCACCTCGGTCGCCGCGCTCACCACCATGAGCACCGTGAGTGGTGGTTGTCACAGCAATTCGTGGATTGGCAACGGAAACATGGGTCCCGGAAATGGTGTGGCCAGTACTCACGACGTCACCGGCGTCTTATCAGTGGCGACCGTCAGCAATCGCCTGATGGCCCGCACGTGTACTGAAGTGCGCGACGTCATGAGTTTGCTTGGTCGCATGCGTAGCCAATGGGCGCAAACGTCCGCGCTCGCGGGACGCCTCTTCGCCCTCGTGGATGGACCCTGGCGCCTGAGCAAGGCCACGGACAGCGAACTCGCCTACGTGCAGAATTCGCGTTATTCGCTCACGCCCGTGTCGGCATCCACGCTCGTCGTCACCGCCTGCGGGTCGCTCAGCAACTGTGCCCGCCTCGTCGCCGCTGGCAAGGTGGATTGGGCTCCCGTCTCGCCGAGCGCGGTGAAGTCCCCCGTCGATCTTGCTCACCTCAACCTCGCCCAACCAACAGCTTGGGCGCGGGCGGGTTACCGCATCTCCGCCTCGGCCTCATGGGCGGACCCCTCGGCCGTGATCAACAACGCGTCGACCAGTGGCGCCACGGGGTCAGCCGGCGTCTTGCTGCGTCAGACGTGGTTTCGCCATTTCCTCAACGCCATCACCAGCCAGGCATTGCTCGTCAAAGACGGCGCCAAGGGCGCCGCCATCTCGACGGCCGGGCCAGTGCCGGGAACCTTGGGCAACCCGTTCGGCATCGCGCCACCCACTGCGGCGCTTTCCCTGAGAGCGGCGCGCCAACAACTTGCGGCCCACGGCTTTTCATCGGGAGCCTGCGTGAATGCGGCACTGTGCGGCGTCGCTCTCGGCACTCCCCTGAGTTTCTCGATCATCGTTGACAGTTCCGACAGCACCCTCACCAACCTCGCTCGCTCGCTGTCTAGTCAGTGGGCGCGTGCGGGCGTCGCCCTCATCGTCACCCCGCTCGCGCACGACCAACTGGTCCACACAGTTCTGACGTCGCCCACTCAGTGGGACTTTGCGTTGTGGGCGAATGGCTATCTCTATTACCCCAATGTGTACCCCTCGGGCGAGAATCACCTCGCGACGGGTTCACAATTCAATGTCGGTCATCTCAGCGACAGCGCTCTCGACACGGCGATCACAGCGAGCCTGACGCCGACGGGAACATTGGCGGCCTACGACTCCACCGCACGAAACGAAGCGGTCGAAATATGGTTACCGTCTCTTGTCGCCCTCTATGAGGCCCGTCGCCTGACGACCGGCCCCATCAACCCGCTTTCGCCCTTCATGCCGGAGTCGTGGCGTCGTTAATCGACGAGGTGCCAGGTCTGTCGATGTTCGAGAGAGGGGCCGAGAGCCGCGATGGCGGCCCGATGCGCCGCGGTGCCGTACCCCACATGTTCCGCAAACCCATATCCGGGCAATGACGACTCGAGGTCATGCATGTAGTCGTCACGCCACACCTTGGCGATGATGGCGGCGGCCGCTACTGACAGTGACGCGTCGTCCCCCTTCACCACACAGGTGGAGGGCACATCGCCCCACTGCCCGAGCGGAGCGGTTGATGCGGCGAGAGACATCTGAGACGGGGGCTTGACGAAATTGCTCGGCCCGTCAATTATCATGACGGTCGGGGTCAGGCGCAGGCTTTCGAGGGCCCGCTCGGCCGCCACGGCTTGCGCGGTGCGAATTCCCCAGAGGTCAATCTCCTCGGCCGAGGCGGTGCCTACCGCTGCGGCCGCGGCGCTCTCCCAGATGGTCGGGGCGATGTCGCGACGACGTGCGTCTGACATTTTCTTGGAGTCCCTGATGCCTTCGGGCACCAACGAATCACGATGCCACACCACGGCACCTACCACAATGGGTCCCGCGAGCGAGCCGCGCCCAACTTCGTCGAGTCCCACGACCACGTCACCGGTCGCCCACCACTTTGATTCGACGTCAAAGGTTGGACCGGTACTCACGTCATGAGGGTAATCAGCGCGGCACCTAAAGTGGCGCACATGGCGAGACTTCGCGACCTCGACCTCACCGTTCTCATTCCCGTGAAATCACCGCAGTTGGGAAAGTCGCGTCTCAAACTCTCTTCCGTCGAGCGTGCTGACGCGTCGTGGACTCTCGTGAGCAATACCGTTCACCATCTCGCGAGCCTCCATCCGATACTCGTGGTGAATGATCACGCCACGGCGACATGGCTTGAGCCTCTGGGGCAGACCTGTTGGATAGTGGCAGCATCGGGGCTCAACGACTCCCTCGCCGAGGCGTATCGGCAATGCCGCAGTCCGTGGGTACTTGTCGCACACAGCGACCTGGCGAATCCAGAGCTGGTACTCGACCTCGAGACGGACGCCATCGCTACTGTGTGGCGAGACCAGCACGGTGATGGCACTCCACTTTTCTTATTGCCCGCCGGCCTCGAGTGGACATTTCGTTACGGCCCTCACTCGAGCTCCCACCACGATGCGGATTTAACCGACGCCGAGATTGACCACGTCGTTCGTGATGGGGTGCCAGCTGCGACTGATATCGATAATCTTGCGGACTACATCGTCTGGCACCAAAGGAAAATGGAGGGAGCCGAAGCTCCCTCCATAAACCCGTAGTCCGTCCGAAGACGAACTGGCCAGAAGTAACTACTTCTTGGCAGCCTTCTTGGCGGGAGCCTTCTTAGCAACAGCCTTCTTGGCGGGAGCCTTCTTAGCAACAGCCTTCTTGGCGGGAGCCTTCTTAGCAACAGCCTTCTTGGCGGGAGCCTTCTTAGCAACAGCCTTCTTGGCG
>CAIYAP010000005.1 GCA_903924205.1 uncultured Actinomycetes bacterium | reverse complement strand
GACGATGGTGATGTCGTAACTGGTGCCGTTCGTTAGGCCGTAGATCGCGCATGACCGGTCGCTGGCCGCAGCGGAGCAGGTGAAGACCTTGCCGTCGCCATCGGTCGCCGTCGCGGTGTACCCGATAATTTCGCGACCACCGTTTGAGATGGACGACGACCACGCAACTGACAGGGCGTGGCTACTGCCGACGACGAGGGGAGTTGTCGGAGCCGTCGGGGTCGTGGCCGGTGACGCCGAACCAAAACCGGCCGCTGACGAGTCACCATCCACATTCGTCGCGATGACCATCACGTCGTACGACACGCCATTCGTCAGACCGTCGATGACGCAGCTGCTGCCATCGGTCGTACACGAGAAGGTGTTGCCGTCGCTATCAGTGGCGTTGGCCGTGTATCCGGTGATCGGCAGGCCTCCACTATCGAGCGGTGCGGACCACGACACCGAGAGCGTGCCGTTACCGACGGTCACTGATGACGGGATGGGTGCCCCCGGCAGATCCGACGGAGTCGCGAATCCCCCGTCAGCCGCGAGCGAGTCCCCCACCGCGTTCGTGGCGACCACCGTGATGTCGTAGCTAACGCCATTAATCAACGAGGTGATAACGCACGACATACCCGCCGTGGTGCACGTGAACGTCTTGCCATTGATATCGGTGGCCGTCGCGGTGTAACGGTAAATTGCGCTACCACCATTCAATGTCGGGGCGAGCCAACTAACGGTGATAGCGCCCGATGCCGGCGCAATGTTGATTGAGGCGGGGCTAGTGGGCACCGAGGCTGGAGTGACGACACCGGCCGACACTGCGATGGAGCCGCCAGCCACATTGTGGGCGGCGATGATCACCGTGTAATGGGTGCCATTGGTCAGACCAGAGATCATGCATGACGATGCGGCCGCGTCCACCTCACAGGTAAAGATGCCGCCATCGCCGTCGTCGGCAGACGCGGTATATGACGTTATCGTCGCGCCGCCATCATTCGCCGGTGCCGTCCACGAAACGGTGGCCGTGCCATTGCCCGGGGTTAACGAGGTCGGCACAGGTGAACCGGGAGTCGTCGGTGCCGTGCTCTGGGGATCCGTCGGTAGCGACGGATCCGACGGACCCTGCGCGGTCGCGGCAATCACGCGCACGAAATAAGAGGTGTTGGGCGCCAATGCGGACATTACACATGACGTACCCGACGCCCCCGCACCACACGTAGCCACGAGGGAGTTCGTGAGCGGATCAAACGCGAGCGCCGTGTAGCCAAGAATCGGAGAGCCGCCATCGCTCGCGGAGGGCGCCCACGACACGGTGATTGTGGCGCTGGTGGAGATTGTCGACACATTGGTGGGAGCGCTCGGAGTGTCGACGGGCGTCACTGTCGGCGCCGTCGCGGGCGTCGAATCGCCGACGGAGTTCGTCGCCACCACGGAGAAGGTGTAGGTCTGTCCGGACGTCAGGCCGGTGACAACGCACATAGTGGGGACAACGCCCTCCACGGCCGTCACCGAACAGGTGAAGCCTCCCGGGCTCGACGTCACGGTGTAGCCCGTAATGGGAGTAGAGCTGTTGACGGGGAGCCAACTCACCGTGGCGGTCGTTCCAATCGTGAATGCACTCACACCGAGGGCGGCCAGCGGGGGGCCCGCCTGCGGTGTCACGCTCACGGGTTCGCTGGCATCAGACACCAGCCCGGCAGCGCTGGCCGTCACGGTTACCGAATAGGTCGTGCCATTCGCCAACCCTGAAATCACACAGGACGAGTTTGCGGTCTGGCACGAAAAGCCGCCAGGATCTGCCATCGCAACGAAACCATCAGCACCCGCGGGCGAGTCCCAACTCACCGTGGCCGACGCATCGCCCGCCGTGACCACCACGTTCGTAGGAGTGCTCGGCGTCGCGTGGGCGTGTCGGGCCGCGGCATGACGAGAACTCGCCGTTGCTCCACTCGTGCCGCGAGAAGACGCACTCGCTGCCGCGAGGGGTAGGACCGAGGTGGCCACCACCATCGCGACAAGAGAGGCACGCCAACGCTTCATCACTTCACCAAGTGACCTGTGACTTGCAGAGCGGTCACTGCGAGGAGTGCCATGCCGGCAAAGCGCTGGGGCCACGACGGCTTCCAGTCGTCACCAGGAATGCAATAGGCGATGGTGTAGAGGAACACCACGCTCAGCATGATGAGAATCTGACCGGTCACGAGCCAGAACGAGGAGGAGACGTTGTGTGCGAGCAGGTGGCTCACGCCGACGCCCACGAGCGACATAAAGAGGGTATTGAGGGAAGAGCGAGGAACGAGGCGGCGCAACCATGTGCGCTCGGGCAGGCGCGGGCCGAGGACTCGCGGCACCTGCCCAGTCAGCACCGGTAGTGCCACGAGAGGAATTAGAACGATGGAGGTGCCGACGAAGGCCTGCATCAGCAGTCCAATAAATGCGGCCTGCCCAGCCGCCATCGTCCACGCCGCCTTCGGGAATTGGTCCGCAACCTCAGGCATGGTGACTACCGCGAGTCGCTTGGGAAAAATCAAGGACACAACGAGGACCAGGGAAAAACGCAATGCCGAAATTCCCATAATCACGAAGGCCACTAGTGCCGCGTGCGCACTCACTTTTACTTCCGCATGGGCCGCCGCCGACAGTGACCCCACGAGAGAGTACGTCAAGAAGCCACTGAACAAGATCAGGATGATCGCATCAGAACCGCGCCGCCACCATTCGTCAAAACCGTGAGGGTGAGGGCGCACAAAGGGGCGCATACTCTTAACCATCAAGGGCATGCCGAACCAAATTCCACCGATCACGGCCGCCAACACCAGACTGGTGAGATTGGTGATGTGCCCCGTCACCGCCGCCGTTCCAATAAAGACAGCCGCGGCGAGGAATCCGGAGAACGAGTCGAGGTAACCGACGACCATGATGGCGAGGAACAAGGCAACACTCGGCGGATACGCCCATCCGTGCATTGAGACACTGGCGATAGCGCCCAAACTCAAGCCGGTGAGCGGCAAGATGGCGTAGAGGCCGCCGAAGATCGCGCGAAGATAATTCGCGTCCGCCAAACTGGAACTCAACAAGGGTGAAACGCGTCCCACCAGATGGGCCCACTCGCGACTGAATCGGTCGACTGCCCGGTTCCCCACGAGTCGCCAAATACGAGATCCATCGCCCCAGTGCTCACGTTCTTCAGATGCCAAGTCGAAGTTGGCTTGGACCCCCACGGTCGATGAGGGGCTACTGCCACCACCAGATGATGAACCCGCACCAGCACCAGCACCGGCACCGGCACCGGCGGCGCTACCCGCGGCGGCAGCTGCGCCCGCGGCGGCAGCGACGACGGCGACGGCAGCGACGACCCGGGTCACTTGCTTTTGGGTTTCCGCGGGGTGTGCCGTTGGTGAATACGTGACCAGTGGCTCGCCACCGCCGGCAACGACAGTCGGGGCCGAGGTGGTGGTGGTCGAACTGGAGGGCAACGACACGAAGTTGGTCGAATACAGCTGGGGATTCGAGGCGGAGACACCGGAAATCACCGTCGTCGACCCCGGGTACAGACGTTCCAGCAATGAACTGGGAATGTGCACGGTGGACGTCGACCCACTGGCCGCCGACACCGTTGTCGCTTGGTAGGTGCCGTTCAAGAAGAGTTGGTGGCTTTGGCCCGACCACGTAGCGGGAATTGGTATGTACAGCGTGGCCTGCCCCGCGTTCGAGACCTGAGCGGTCGCGAGGACGGTGGGAGACGAGTGGATAACCGCATTCACCAACGTTCCTGGCACGAGGCCAGTGGTGGTGACGGGCACGACAAAGTATGAACCATTACCAGGGAAATCCCCGTTCGGGAAGGCGACCGTTCCGCCGTAAGAGAGGTCCGACGACTGAGTGGCATTCACCGCCACGGGGGTTCCCACCGATGTCGCAGATGTCGAACCCTGCAGAAGGCCCCCGAGAGCGGACGCTGAGCTCGGGACAGTGAAGGCACCCAGAGACTCGTCACCGATAACCGACAGCACAATCGAGTCAGTGTCGGAGAATCCTGACAATGTGGCCTGGGCATCAATACCCGACGAGACCGTCTGAGCCTGAACTTGCAAACTTGCGCCATTCGAGGTCACGGGGATTGATGAACCTCCGAGGTCTGGCGACAAAATCGTGGTTGCCGGAGTGAGCGATAGGTGGCTCGTGACGGCGGCAGCGACATAGAAAGGGTTGGTCAGCGTGGCTTTCACCACGTATTCGCCAAGATCCGTCGGTGCCGTCGAAGAGCATTGGGGCACTCCCGTCAACTGGGCTTGGCAATATTGCAGCGCGAGACCGGAGACTGAGGGGGAAACTGTGGCCGGCAGAGGGTGGGGGTTGTTGTCCTCGGGTGTGCTGAGCGACGGGGCCGAGATGATGGCCGTTGCAGCTTGCACCGTCGTCGAGGCGGAGACGGGCGTGGCACCGGCATAGGTCGAGCTTCCCGTTTGCGTGGCGGTGACGGTGCACTTGCCGAGTGCCGAGAATGTGAGTGTCGCACCTGTCACCGCACATGAACCCGTCGCCGAATACGTCACTGGCAACGACGACGTCGACGATCCGGTTAATCCGAATCCGGTGGGCGAATAGGTGACTTTCCCAGGCAAGGTAAAGGTCACTTGTTGCGCCATCGTCGCGGAGGAAGAATGGGTAATGGCAGGAATGGACACGCCTAACGAGTTGAAAGCCACGACCGAGAACGCAACGTTGCGCGCGACGGGGAGCGAATCAATGGTGCAGCTCATTGCCCCCGACAGGCCGGATGAGACGACACAGGTGTGGCCCGCGGCCGACACGGCGTAAGAAGTAATCGGTGAACCCCCATCGCTGGCTGGTGGTGTGAAACTCACCGTGGCGGACACCTTCCCATTCGACGGCGTGGCCCATTGGACGCCGACATTTTGGGGAGAGCTGGGCGCGGCGGTCGGTGGTGCCGCCTGCGCCGTCGCCCACTCGTGCAGTTCATGAATTGCTCCAGAACCCACCGCGGAGAAGCCCCAGTGTGCGGTCGAGGAGAGAGTGGCCGGCGACCATGCCCACTGCGGGAGGCGAACCGCCAACACCGTCTTCAGCGATCCCGACCCCGCGTCAACCGAGACTTCGAGCACCGCAGAACTGTGGGTCACACTCGGCGGAATGACGGCCACGACATAGCGCTGCCACCCATCGGTGGATGAGGGCGACAACAAAGAACCCACCGGCGAGGTCGTCGCGACCGAGTTAAAAGGTTGATTAGTCGAGGCAATGAAACAAAAACCCTTACCCGTGGAGTCACTACCGCCACGCACCACTACTTGGTTGGCCGTGGACGATGCGCTCGACCAGCCGACGGACGGACACGACGCAGCGTTGGTTTGAGCGGCGGTTCCGGCGGCGTCAAAGGTCACGCCCAAGATCGCATTCGCGATGCCCCCGCTGGCGTCGCCGTAACCACCCGAGCGCGTCGTGCCGGGAATTGTGGTCGGACTGGTCGAACCATCGACGAGCCATAACGTTTGAGCACCGCGATTTCCGCGCTGTGTGGCGTAGGTCTGTGCGAACAAGGTGCTCGATGTGGACGAGACCGTGGTGCTCACTATTCCCGAACCAGAGGTCCCATTCAGTCCATCATCGAGAACAAGTGCATCCGACGCTCCCGACGGAAGTGAGAAATTCACGTCGCATGTTTGAAAATTTCGAGACCCACTGGTCGCGGCGCTGAGGCATGGAACATTTGCTTGGGTACCCGCCACGGTGAGCGCCGTGAGCGATGACGGTGGAGTCGACGATGAAAAGTTTTGATCGAAAATTATCGACGCGGAGCCAGGGAGATCAGAGGCGGAGGCGGGCAGAGAGCCCATGCCGGCGACGCAGCCCACAATGGCGGTCGCGCCGAGGCAACGAAGAAGTCGGCTCACTCAGCCTCTGCGCATATTCATAACCTTCTTATAATAGGGAAAGTCCCGTACTACAGAGAGTCGGCCGGACTTTTCCCCCTCGAACCACTAGAACTGACCCATGCGCAAAATTTTCGCCAGCCTTGCCATCGCCTCGCTCTCACTCGCTACGTGCTCGACCGTCAGCGGCGCGGCCAGCACCACGACGACCATTCCCCCCGTCACGCAGGCCGGAATTGAAAGCGCCATCACGGCCGCAGCTAGTAATAACAAGGTTCCCGGCAATCTCACCCCAACCCTCCAGCAACTCTCAAGTCCCGCTGGCTTGTACAACGCGCAGGGCGCGGCGGTCGGTGCGAAGTGCGATCCACTGGGCAATCCCGCATACGTGGCGAAACCGACGCCCTGCGTGTTGGGTGCGACGACGTCCACCAAAGTGGTCGTGATGTTTGGTGATTCCAATGCGGGCAATTGGCTACCCGCCATCAATTACGCCATGACGAAGTTGGGCTACAAGTTGTTGGCTTTCGTTTACCCGGGTTGTTCATCTCAAATTCCTGCGCCCGGAACTACCCCGTCGCCCACTCCGTCAGCATCGTGCACGACCTATCACTCGAAGCTCTCGGCGGCCATCATCGCGGTGCATCCTCTCGCGTTGATTTCGGCACAACTCGGCATGGATGGTGGTGGCGCAAATAGTGCGGCGTGGACGACGTATGGCAACGGGTGGAAGTACACCTTCGACTTATTGAGCAACAACAACAAGTCCATCAAGCGTTACATCATGCAGACGACACCGAACATGAATGGCTCGACCAACATGGCGACGTGCATTGGCGTGCACCCCACGCAAGTCGTGACGACCTGTTCGCCGAGTTACTTCCCGTCAGCTAACTATCAGTGGAACTATCAGCAGTACATCAATCGTGACCTCGCCGCCGCCCCCATCGCGAGAGCGACGCTCATCAGCACCTACAAGTGGTTCTGCCAATATGGACAACCAGGTCGGAATTACTGTCCCAGCATCGTGAAGAGCTACCTCGTCTACGTCGACCAAGATCACATCTCCATTGCGTACATGAATTACATCGCACCAGTTGTCACCTCTGCCCTGCATGCTCAGGGCCTTTAGAGATTTCATGACTCCTCGGGTTCTGATTGCTCCCCAAAATACGGAGAATCCCTATCTCACCCTTCTCAGCGACGCCGTGCGCCACCACGGGGAGAGCGTCGGGTTCTTCAATTTCCGCATTACCGGAAGCCAATCGTTGAATATCGCTCTCGCGTTTCCGCGTCTCGCGTGGGCTCGATGTCGCGGGTCTCGCACCCTCAATGTCCATTGGGTCTACATGTTTCACTTGGCCTGGGCTACCACTCTCCCCATTGTGAAACACCTGTCACGATGGCTCTTTCTCGCGTGGTTGGCGTGGGCGAAACTCTGGCGATTTTCCGTGATCTACACCTGGCACGATGTCGTGCCATTGAACGCCGTCTTTGACGATGACCAACTTTGCCGTCAGCAGATGGTGCGCTTCCTTGACGGAGTTATCACCATCACGCCTGCCGCGAAGGCAGCAATTGTGTCGCAATTTGGCGTGCCACCCGAATTGATTTCCGTCATTCCCGAGGGCGCCCCGGTGGTCGTTCGAGAACGGTCACGCGAGGCAGCTCGTGCGGCCATGGGGCTATCCGGTGATGAGATTGCCATCGGAGCGTACGGCCATATCGACCCTTACAAGGGGGTTGACGATACCGCTCACGCTCTCATCAACCTCTCGAAGACCCATCATTTCAATTTTCGCATTCTTGGCGAGGCTCGCGATCCGCAGCTCGCCGCCACGCTGTCTGGCACTGTGGCCACATTGGCAGCAGATGGCCACGACGCTCGCTGGGAGAATCGACGTTTCACCGATGACGAACTCACCGACTTTCTCATCGGCATGGACATCATCGTGATTGCCTTTCGATACATCACCAACTCCGCAACCATGCGCATGGCCTGCGCCTATGGCAAGACCATGATCATTCCGGACCTACCCGCACTCGCCGACACGCCTCGCGATGCTGCCGTGTGGTACGACGCCTCGTCACCAACGGGCCTGCGTGATGCCATTGCGAATGTTCTCGAGACCTGGCCACAGGGGCGAGACGCGAGAGCCGCCGCGGCGCAAGAGTGGGCCAACGCATGGTCGTGGGACGCGGTGGGCGCTGCGACGACTACCGCTTATCGACGTGCTCGCTGACGCATCGTTCGCCAGACGCCGACGAACCATCCCACGTTATTGAACGCCTCTTCGGCGACCACCATGTAGGGGAACATCAGTGAACTGCGGGTTCGGCGCAATTCGGCGAGGGCATCTAGGTACAAGAGCCACGGCACACAAAGAGTTATTGCTAAGGGTATCTGCCATACCCACGGTGCCAGCAGCCACGACAATGCCACGACCCCCGCGAGCGGCTGAAGCGAAAGGGGTTCGGTACGCAGCACTGCGTCTCGACCTGAGCCAATTCCGTATTGGAACGATCGGCGCAGAGTGTCAGAAAAATTCACGTCGAAGTCGTGGCGCATGTCAATGTCCGGGTGACATACCACCGTGTGCGGACCGAAGGCGTCGCGAAGCTGACGACTCACCCAGGTTTCATCACCCGAGAAAGTGCGAGACGGGTTGAAGCCCCCTATCTGCGCCAACGCGGTGGCTCGATACGACATATTGGCGCCAACGACTGAGGCCACTGGTTGCGGTCCCTCGTTCGATTGAAATTTCTCCGGTCCTCGAACGTAACGAACAATTCGTTGGGCGAAGGATGCGCCCGTGCTGATGTCAATGGGAATGGGTCGCAGGGGCTCTCGCCACGCCACGTAGCGACGATTTAGCGAATCAGTCGCTGCGGCTCGCACTTGACCACCGAGACACGTCACATCTGACGGTAACGAGCGCCAGGCGTCTCGATGCTGCATCGCCCAGTTCGGGGGTGGCACGCAGTCGTCGTCAGTAAACGCAATGAGCGGTGCCCTCGCCGCTCGAATTCCCGCATTGCGTGCGGCTGACAAACCCCCATTTGGCGACAGATGAATCACCTCAAACCCACTGGCGTCAGCGATGGCGCCTGTGTCATCGGTGGATCCATCGTCCACCACCACTATCTGGAATCGATCTCTCTCGTCGAGCTGCGCCAGAGCTGCGAGGCAGGCGGCCAAGGTGCGTTCACCATTGTGGCTGCACACCACCACGGTCATATCTGGCGTCGTGGGCATTCACTAAAACTATCTCCGCCCTACGATGATTCCTACCATGGAATATCTGTCCAGCACGATTGTGATTGTCAATCGAGATGATCGAGAGATCGTCGCCACCCTGCGAGCCCTCGAGTCCCAAGATTTGTCATCCGTCGATCGAGTGCTCGTCGTCGATGCCTCGCACGGCCGACTCGACGACATACGGCTCCAGTTCCCCCAGGTGACCTGGATTAACTATCTCGGTGATCCCGCGATGCGAACCATCGCCCACCAACGAAATGTCGGATGGAAAGAATCCAACACGGACCTCATTATTTATCTCGACGCCCACTGCATCCCGGTGGAAGGTTGGTTTGCCACGCTGACGCAACCCTTGCGTGACCACAGCTACGACGTCGTGACCGGACCCGTCCGCATGTCCGATTCCACCGCACATTGGTCATACGGGACGAGCGAGCGCGAAGAGCGCAAGGACTTCATCACGGCAAACGTGGCCATACGTCGCAGCGTGCTCGCCGAACTCGGAGGATTTAACGAGGAGATCGGCTTTGCCGAAGACACGGATATGAGTTGGCGCGTGCGTGATCACGGCACCGCCATCTTGTGCGAGCCCGCGGCCGCTATTACTCACGAGATGGGTGGCTACGTCGAGAATCTGTCGCGTTCGCATCGCTATGGCCGGGGCCGTACTCGCCTGTATCGCTATCATCACCTGCCGCTGCGGCGCTTCATCGCGGATGAAAAAGATGGTGTGGTGTACGCCATCGCCGTCGCGTCGTTCTGGTTCCCACCTTCGTGGTTGCTACCACTGGCAATGTGGTGGCGAGCGAGAAAACTCGATGGGTGGCGTACGGTGACCTACCAATTCGCCTACGGCGCGGGCATTCTCCGTGAAGCCCTCTGGCGTCGTGCTTAGTGGTACACCCGCGTTGAGCCGTTGGAATATACCAAGTACAAATTGTTGTTGAAGAATGGCGCGGGAAACTTGATGGTGGCCACCGCGAAAGTTGAGGCGCCTCCTCGAGCGGTTCCCAAAATATTGTTCGTCGGCGTGGTGTAGACCCACGCGAAACGGGCAATACCTTGCGGGGCAATTTGACTCATCACGCTGGCCGGTGGCGGCACGGCCAGCAGCGCCACCGAACCAAAGCGGTCCGCTTCCACCAACATCTTGTCGGTGGTGTGCTCACGAAGCCACGTGGCGCCAGCTATTTCGGGGCTGTACACAATGAAACGCTGAGCATCTTCACCGATGGTGGACATGGTGTAGGTGGGTGATCCGCCAATCAACGGAATGATGACCAAGGTGGAGGACATCACCAAAATGACAGTGAGCGGAATAGAAATCGACGCGGCATACTTGATGAATCGCTCGGGAATCTCGTCCAACATGACGGCGATGGAGACGGCCAGAATGATCGACACCATGTACGCCGCACGAGCCGGACTGAAGAAGACGTCGAGGGTGGCCGAGAATCTGAACGCCGCGCCAATAACGAGCGCAGTAGCGCCGATGCCAAACAAGTCGGCATTAAAGTACCGCCGCTTCACGATGCCGACCCAGCCAAGGAAGGCAATACCGAATGCGGCAAGGACATTTTGAATATCACGCGATCCGACGAGGAGGAGATTCCATTGGCTCGGTTTCAGAGCGATGATCGGCTTCACGGTGGGCGCCTTGGCATTTTCTAAGCGGTACGTCGACGCACCCGGATAAGGGTGGAACCACTTGAATTGCTTCATCTGTTGGTTGATGTACTTTTCGTACGACGCCGCGGAGGCGCTGCCCTTTTGAATAGAGACCTGGATGGTGAGGCCCGCAGAAGCGAGGCCCTGTGACGGGCGCTGCAACGCGTTGTTTTTCGTGATGACCAAGTTCCACACGACGGCAGAACCAATGATGATTGCCACCATGGGGAGCGTGAGCATTCGGCTTCGAGAAATGTGCTCGGCGTCGTGGTGGCGACGGATCTTTTTGGGAGAAATGTGGTGACCCTTCAACCACCACGTCGACGCAACGGCGATACACCAACCACCAAAAACGAACCCCGAGATAAGGAAGGACGAGGAGTAGTGCACCCAGGCTAAAGACGCGAAAAGACCCGTCGCATAAATCTTCGCCACGCCACGTCCCGTCGCGCGGTCCAGCAACACCACGAGACCGGCCGTCAACATCAAGCTCGCGAGAGCTTGGCGTCCCACTGCCGGAATCTCCTCAGGGAATGACGCTTCTCCGATAACGAAGGCGGCTCCCACGAGAGCGGCGATACCGGGACGGGCCGAAATCTTGTGCGCCGAAATGAATCGAGGGAGTGATTTGGCTTTGCCATAGACGCCCAGGGGTACCAGCGCCAACAACATCGGGATGACGAAGCGGCAGTAGTTGTTGGGGTCAAGATTGACCAAGGAGTGGAAACTGGCAGGCATGGCCGTGAGCGAGAGCATCGACGAATAGGGGTCGTGGTTAGTGGGGATTGCCCATATACCCTTCGCGATGGTGTTGGTCATCGTGGAGAATTCCTGCTGCACGTCCCAACCGGGAACATGATCGCCGCGCAGCGTTTCCGCGAACACCACCGCCAGCGATGCCATGTAAATCGATGTGGCCATGGGGAATCGCGTGTCGTGGCGCCAACCCAAGAACACCGTGGAAGTAATGAGGGTGACTGCAAGGGCCATGCTGATGGACGCGACGACATTGGAGTTGCCCATGTTGAGCTGGCCAGCACCGAGCGCCGCCAAAATCGGCGATAGCGCTAGTAGCGATCCGACGCCTAAATGGGCGGGAGTGACTTGGTCAAATACCAGCGAGAAGGGGTCTCGTTTTTTGAAGGAGTTGTAGGTCAAGCCCACCGCAATCACGACGAGCCAGATCCACTTTTGCGGTGTCGGGTCCAGCGGACGCTGAATTCCCACGTGTGGCCCCAGCATGCTGACGATGAAGTCCACCACCGTGATCGCAAAAATTCCTGACGCGCCCGCGACGACGATTCGTGTTGCCGTACTTCCCGTGCGGAGGCGGAACATGGCCATCAAGGTCGCGCCGGGGAGCATCACCAAGGTCGCGCCCACGAAAATCTGAACCGGTGTCCAGGTGTGTTTGCCCTGAATCAGAACGGCAATGGTCGCGAGGGCTAACCAGATCCACCCTCCGAGCCGCTTTTCCCAGGGGTCGCCCGTTAGTTCTAGGTCGAGCGCGGCGGCTTCAGCCTCGGACTCGGCAATCTGCTGTTCGAGGGCCGCCGCTTCGGCCGCCTCGAGAGCATCGCTGAATTCGTATGAACCGTGGTCTGACATCACGGCACCGTCGTGGTCGTCGAACTGGAGGTGGTGGTCTCAGGAAGAGTGGTCGTCGTGACGAGATCCGTACTTGTCGTTGCAGGCACCGTCGTGGTGGTCTCAGACTGCAAGAGAGGGAAACTCGTCGGGACCGGTGCCGTCGTCGTGGTCGACCGTGCCACGGTGATGTATTTAATCGACACCCACACATTGGTTCCTTGAATCCGGACCGTCATTTTATTCGTCGGGCAGTTCCTCGTTCGCAGCGTGATGTAGCGCGTGCCGCCTTTCGGGATTTGCAACCAATCGTTGGCAATCTTGCGCCGCGAGCACGTGGCACGCCAGTGATAATTCTGGACTCGACGCGTTTGATTCTGCACCGCGACCACCGCTCTATCACCCGCGCTGTAGCCCACCATGGCCCTATTAGGGTCAACAGCCCACATGGCAGTGAAGGTGTGGTGCTGAAAAGTTCCACCTGCCCACCGCAAGATGGCGGGGGACGTGACGGGGAATAACAAGAATATGGCTACCGCCACGACGCCCACCGCTGTCCATTGAGCCGGACGAGGCGGCACGCGGTGGGCAAGTCTCATAGCCAACTGTAGCGCCTCGAGAGCGCAAAACGTGAAACTTCCATGATTTCGAGACAACATCGTTAGTCTGCGAAACTGTGACCATGGCAAACCCCACTACCCCCACCATCATCGTTTGCGACGGCGACCAAACCGGCCAAGAGCTCCTCGTCGAATCACTCCGCGTCTTCGATTCGGCGATTCTCGGTGTTTCTCTGACTCTGCAGCACTTTGATCTCAGCTTGGAGAACCGTCGTCGTACTAACAATGACGTTGTCCGCGAAGCCGCTCACGCGATGACGGCCACCGGGCTGGGCCTCAAGGCCGCCACCGTGACGCCCCCCGAAATTGGCGGGGTGGGCTCGCCGAACCGACTTCTGCGTGAAGGTATTAACGGGTCGGTGATTGTTCGCACCGGTCGGCGCATTCCGGGCGTGACTCCTTCCGTGGGCGTCGCGAAGCCCATTGTGGTGGTTCGTATGGCCGTGGGCGATGCCTACGGCGCCCTCGAAGGTCGTGAGGGTGAGGGCAAGAACGAGACCGCCTGGCGCACGGAGCGCATCGAACGTTCGATTTGCGTCGATGTGGCGGAATACTCCTTCCAGATGGCCGCCCAAATGAGTGGTGCGGTTTACGGAGGACCTAAGTGGACTGTCTCGCCGGTGTACGAAGGAATGCTCAAGGAGGAAATGGACGCCGCCGCGAGCCGTCACCCGAACGTGCCGTATCGACCGACTCTCATCGACGCCACCTATGCCGGCCTCCTGACCGAGTCCAGCGAGTATCCCCTCGTCATTCCCGCCCTGAACCGCGATGGCGACTGCCTCAGCGACATGGTGCTCGCCATGTTCGGATCTATTGCGGGTGCCGAATCGGTACTGATGTCGCTAGACGAGAACTTGCGACCTCGCGTCGCCATGGCCGAAGCGCCCCACGGCACCGCCCCCACGTTGGAAGGCAAGAACGTCGCCAACCCGATGGCGATGTTGCTGGCGAACGCGGCTCTGCTCGATCAAGCCGCCATTTTCTATAACGACGAGAGTTACAAGGTCGCAGCGCAGCGTCTGCGCTCAGCCACATTGGAGGGCGCGGCCGCCGGCGTGCGCACCTTCGACTTGGGCGGAGAGTCGTCCACGAGTGACGTCGTCGACGACGTCATCGCTCGCCTTCGTCGCTCGTAACTACTTCAGTCGTCGCGCGGCGTACGGCACGCTGGACGGCGACGGCCCGTTGGCGTTGACGGCCCGCAGAACAATATTCACAGTCCTTTTCAGCGCCACTGCGGCGATCGTGATGCTGCGCGTACTCGCTGATGCTGCCACGCTGGTCCAGGTCGTACCCCCCGTGAGGGAGTACTGAACCGCCGTGATGCCTGAGCCGCCCGTGGATAACGCACCAATGTGAATGACCGTGGCGCTCGAGCTCAGCGTCACCGAGGTGATAATCGGAGCCAGCGGCACCGTGGACGGAGTGGCCGTCACCACGTTGCTCGATGTCGAGTGACCCGCTTGATTCACCGCACGCACAGCGACGCGATACGCCGTCCCATTTGTCAACACGCCAATGGTGACGGTGTTACCGGTGGTGATGTTTTGAGCACTCGCCCACGCCACGCCACCATTCACGCTGTATTCGTAGTAATAGGGCTTCCCCCCATTACTGGTCGGCGGCGTCACGGTGAGAATCACCTGGTGATTTCCGGGGCGCCAAGTCGAGATTGCGGGCGCTGATGGCGTGGTCAAGGGAATGACAATGTTCGAGTTCGACTTCGCGGAGTTACCCATCACGTTGTGAGCAGTGACGTAGAAGGTGTACGTCGTGCCATTCGTGAGACCGGTAACGGTGCAGGTCAATGCGCTGGTCGTGCACCCGTGGCCATGGAGGTCAGAGACGTTGTAGGCGTCAATGTGGGCGCCACCATTTGAGGTGGATGCATTCCACAGCAGGGTGGCCGTGCTGTTACCCGCCACACCGTGCAACCAGCGTGGTGCCGTCGGGACCGTGGCGGGAGTGGCCTCCACTGTGGCCGACGACGACGAGTCACCAAATCCATTCGTGGCCACGACCGAGATGGAGTACGAGGTTCCATTTGTCAATCCGGTAATCACGCAGGAGAGTGCGCTGGTGGTGTCGCAGCTGGAGCCATCAGACGTTGAGGCGGTATAGGCGGTGATCGCCGAGCCGTTGCCATCGCTCGCTGACCAACTCACCGAGATCTGGCCATTACCCGCCGTCACGGTGACGTCGCTCGGCGTCGTCGGACTACCCGCGGGGGTGGCGTGATCGGACCCGGAGGAGACTGACGCACCTTGCGCATTGATGGCCACCACCGTCACCGTGTAATCCACGCCGTTGTAGAGCTCCGTAATGTCACAGGTCAACGATCCGGTGACGTCGTTGCAACTGCTATAGCCGTATCCCGGCGCATATGCCGTGGCCGTGTACATCGTGATGTCGGAGCCGCCGGTGTTGTCCGGAGCCGTCCAGTTCACCGTTATCTGCGAGTCGCCGCTGATGGCTTCAATGGCCGTCGGGGCATCGGGCACCGTTGATGGCGTGCCAGTCACGGCATCAGAGATGGTGCCCCCGCCCTGAGCGTTCGTTGCCGTCACCGTGACTGAATAGTCAGTTCCGTTCGTCAGGCCCGTGATGGTGCAGGCGTTTGATCCATCAGTGACCGTGCAGGTGGATGCCGCATCCACCCCATTGTCCGCACTCACGACGTAACTCAGGATGCTGGCTCCACCATCGAAGGTAGGGGCGTCCCACGTCACGATCAGTGATCCATTTCCGGTGGTGACACTGAGCGATGTCGGGGCGTCCGGCGTCGTCGCGGGCGTCGCCGTCACCGATCCCGCCGACGACGTAGTACCTACCGCGTTGGTGGCGGACACGGACACGCTGTACGGAGATCCATTCGTCAGTTCCGTGATGTCGCAGGTAGTGGTGGTGCCATCGGTCGTACAGGTCGATGGGGTGTCGACGCCATTGTCAGCCGTCACCGTGTACCCGGTGATGTCGGAGCCACCGTTTGACGGTGCGCTCCAGCTCACAGACAGGCTGTGGTCAGAGGGCGTCACGGTGATATCCGTCGGTGCGCCCGGCGTCGTGGCCGGCGTCGCATCTTGAGGCGTAGAACCTGACCCTTCACCTTGAGAGTTGGTGGCCGTCACGATGGCCGAATACGTGGTCCCGTTCGTCAGTCCCGTGATGGTGGTCGAAGTCGCCGAACCACTCACGGTCGTCACGATCGGGCTGTCAATGCCATCAGTCAACGTGATCGTGTAGCTGGTGACCGTGGCGCCGTTCCCCTCGGCACTCGACCATGAGACAAGCAGGGAGCCGTTCTGCGACACGACGGAGACGTCAGTCGGTTCGCTCGGCGCGGCGGCCGGGGTACCGGTCACGGCGCCATCGCTGTTCGTCGTACCCATGGCGTTTGTTGCCGAGACACTGACGAGATACGCCGTCCCATTCGTCAAACCAATGAGGTCACAGGTGGTCGAGCTGCCATCGGTGGTGCACGTCACCGGTGTGTCACTGCCGTGCGCGGCGGTAACGGTGTATCCCGTGATCGATGACCCTCCGTCGCTCGGCGCGGACCAACTCACCGACAAGGACCCACTCGACGCAGCCACGATGATGTCGGTAGGCGCACCGGGCGTCGTTGCGGGTGTGCCGTCAATCGAGGTGGACGGTGAACTGACACCTGCGCTATTGGTGGCGGTGACGGTTATCGCGTACGTCGTGCCATTGACCAAGCCAGACACCTCACAACTAGACGCCGTACCGGCCGCCGAGCACGTAAAAGGAGTGTCGCTGCCGTGAACGACGTTGACGGCGTAGCCAGAAATGGTGGCGCCATTTGTCGACGGTGCTGACCACGACACGCTGAGTGCACCATCCGAAGCCACTACCGAAACCGCCGTAGGGGCATCAGGAGCGGCGGCCGGCGTCACGGAAACCGGAATGGACGCGCTCGACGTTCCCGCGCCATTTGTCGCGGTCACCGTGATCGAGTACTCAATGCCGTTCGTCAGACCCGTGAGATTGCATGACAACGTTGTGCCGTTGACGTCACATGTAGTGGGCGTATCGGTGCCGTTATCCGCCGTGACGAAGAAGCCGGTGATGCTCGCTCCATTATCGGAAGGCGCTGACCAGCTTACGCTGGCTGATTCAGCACCCGACGTCACGAGGACGCCCGAGACGGTGGACGGAGCCTGTGCGGCGGGTGTTCCCGACACGCTGCTCGACGGGTCAGAGGTTCCGATGTCGTTCGTGGCGGTGACCGTGACGGCGTAGGCCGTGGCATTCGTGAGTCCGGTCACGACACAGGTGGTGGTGCTGGCGTCACTATTGCACGTGCTCGGGGTGTCAACGCCATCATCGGCCGTGACGGAATACCCGGTGATCGCCGAACCATTGTCCGCGGGAGCACTCCACGACACGGACAAGGTGGCGTTGCCGGGAACAACAGAGACAGAGGTCGGGCTATCCGGGTAAGAAGCGTCGGCAAACGCGGCCGGCGACAGGGCGGTGAAGCCCGCCGATAATACGAGTGCCATCACAGCGGTGATTGACCCCCTGCGGCTCGTGCGCATCGTTGATTGACGCATCGCGTCCCCTCCTGCTGGTAACACCCTCACACTGAGACTACCGAGGCCGGAGAGGTAATGCCGATGCGGGCTCGCCGCGGGCATTTATCCCCCGGCGGCCGGCGAATTACTTGGTGAAGCGAGCGCGGGAAGCCTCTAATTCGCCATACGCGGCGGCGGAACCTTCCCACTTATCCACCTTGACCCACTTACCTTCGTCCAAGTCTTTGTACACGGTGAAGAAGTGCTGAATTCGGTCGCGCTCGATGGCGGGCAGTTGTTCGACTTCGGTGATGTGGGCGTACTGCTTATCGTAGGTCGGCACCCCGATCAACTTGGCGTCTTCGCCCTTCTCGTCTGACATCACGCACATGCCGATCACGCGCACATCAATAGCGCAGCCGGGGAAGGTGGGATACGCCGTGAGGACCAGAATGTCGAGGGGGTCCCCATCACCTCCCAGCGTGTCGGGGATGAAGCCATATTCGGCCGGGTAGTTCATCGAGACCACGAGGTGGCGGTCCAGCTTGATCGTGTGCGACTCGTGGTCGTACTCGTACTTATTTTGACTTCCACGCGGAATTTCGACAATTGCCGTTACGACTTCCATAATTCTCCCCGCCCCTCACGAACGCTTAAGGGCTAGTGGAGACTATCGCTCGTCACGCAGTGAAAGACATATCTAACGAGATACCCACTGCTACTGTCGCGACGACGACACGTGAAGGAGTCATCATGGCATTCTGTCCCCAGTGCGGCGCGGCCGACCAAGACAGCACTTTTTGTTCAGCGTGTGGCGCGCCCGTGAATGGTGCGAACTCCATTCCCGTGGCGCCCGCTTTCACCGCGGCACCGACCGCGGACGTGGGTCAGTACGCCGACTGGGGCACTCGCTTTGCCGGATATTTGATCGACAGTCTCATGATCATCGCCGTGTCCATCGTGGGCAACATTCTCGGTCAGACCGGGCAGGGACTATCAATACTCTTCTCTCTCGCCAGCTTCGGTCTGAGCATCTGGTTCGCCATTCAGGTGGGCGCCACCGGCGCATCTCCGGGCATGCGCGTGATGGGGCTTAAGTGCGTGAATGAAAACACGGGACAGCCCATCGGTGGCGGCCTCGGTGTCGTGCGTGCACTCGCCCACATCGTGGATGCCATCATCTGCTACGTCGGCTTCCTCTTCCCCCTCTGGGACAAGAAGCGCCAAACTCTGGCGGACAAGATCATGACCACGGTGGTTATCACCGTTCCGAAGAAGCCCTTCTCGATTCAACCCAAGTAATGAAGGGCCGTCTCGGCCGTCATTACGAAGTTGATACCCACGGCATTCGACTGCCGGCATTCGCGCTGTTAGTCAGCGGCGTGGCCCTCGGCACCGTGGGTCACGCGATCGGAGTGCCCTGCCCCTCCATCGTGTTAGTGGGCATTCCCTGTCCCTTGTGCGGGCTGACCACCGCCCTGCGAAACCTCATGACGGGTCGCCTCGTGACTGCCGTCGCGGCAGCTCCCATGGGCGTGATCCTCGTCCTCGTCGCTGCCTACGTCATGGTGGCGAAAAGAACCCAGTGGTCCATTCCGCTGGTCATTCCTCTCGTAGCCCTGGGCGCCGAATGGGTCTACGAATTATTTCGATTCGGGATTCTCTAGCTGTCGCGAAGGACTAGCGCCGGTGGTGGCGAGACGTCGCGACATCCCACCACCACACGCCACTGCGGTCGTGGTGCCCTGGCCCAAAGGCGTGAGTGAGATAGCGGCGAACTTGTGCGGGGTCGTGGCCACGAGGGGTCACCACGATGCGATCCACATGAGTCCGCTGCGCCACCTCGCGCATGGTGGACCAGGTGGCGCCAGTGTCCGGCGGCAGGAAACCGACAGACTCGGGATAAATACCGAAGGCGAAAGTCGGGCGCTCGTAGGAACGAACGAAGAGGTCGTAAAAGACACGAAACGGACCAACTGGCACCTGCTGGGCCGAACCGGTGACACTCGCCACGATGGCCTGTCCGCCCACGAGTCGATATCGAAGAGCGGCATCCGCCTGGTCCAGCAGCGACACGTTTCGTACCCCTTCGGGGTAGGGATAGGCGAGCACCACGGCGTTATCGGGCACCGCTCGAATTCCCGCGGGCGAGGAATACCAACGTTCAATTTTCACGTAACGAGCGGCGAAGCACTGGTTCGGAATAAAACCCACCATGGCGAGAGTGGCAAGGGATATCGCTGCCCACCGCGACATGCGCCACGGACGTTGACGAAGTTCTTGCACTCCACGGGCCACGATCCACGCCAGTGCCGCCATCGCCACCAAAGAAAAATTGCGCGGCATGACCGACGAAAAACCGGGGAGATGGATGACCAGTTGATACGGAGACCAGACCGCACCCACCGCCGGCACTGTCGGGTGCGCACCCAGGGAGGCGATTATCGCGATGATGGCGAGCAGCAGAGCGCGGCGAGTGGATTGCTGTGACCACGTCACGACCACCGCGACCAACACCGCCAGGAGAAAGAAGACACCGAGGTATCCACCATTGAAAAAGGACCCGGAGAGAAAGACGTGGTGGCGTGGGTCGTGGCCGAAGGGTGCCAGAGCTGTCCAGCTTCCCGGCCTGATCATCTGCGACCACGTGGTCGTCAACTGAGTGACCCAGCGATGGGGCGGACCCTCGATGTGTTGACGCCCCGCAATCAGAGCGTGCAGAGGCACCGCGAGTAAGAGCGTGCAACTGACGCCGACACCGATGAGGTAACGGGTGAGGTCTCGAACACCGTCACGACGAATGATCTTCGCCGCAGCGACCGCGACGATGAAGCCTGCAACGAAAACACCCACGATAAAGAAGGTTTCTAACGAGACGAAGAAACACCACGTGGTCCATACCGACGTCAAAACGACGGCGCGACGTCGAGTCCACCGCCCCGAAAGCGAATTCACAATCGCGTCAATCCACCAGCAGAGACCGGCACTCGCCACCATGAATGCGTGATTCTGACCATGGATGAGGAGAGCGGGTCCGAACGCCACCAGAGTTCCACCCAGCATCGCGGGCCCGCGATCAAGCCCCTGACGATGCATCACCAGAGCAGCTGACAGCGCAGTCGTCACGACACCGCCGATGAAAATGACGTTCAGCGAGAACACCGGTCCGAGCAACCACGTCAGTGGCGCAACGAGATAGCCCACCGCCAACATCGAGGTGTTCGTCATCACGTTGATGCCGTGTGGGACATTCATGGCCACACTGACGAATGGATTGAGACCGTGCGCGGCCGCGTGCGCGGCCCACGCCACGAACCACGTTTGCTGAATAGGGTCATCAATCCCCCAGCCGAGCACGGTCGACGTGGGGTGCCCAATGACTCTCTGATAGAGGGCAAAGACGCCCAGGGTGATACCAAGGCTGTACCACCACCATGGCGCTCGACGAGCGCGCATTACTTCCTCGTCGACGTTCGGATGGCCTTCGTCACGCTGGCGCTCAAAATGAGGAAGGCGGCGACTAACAGCACCCAGCCGCCGAGAGATGAGTGATGGTGACGGGAGATCAGCGCGACACCCGCAAGGGTCACGCATACCGCTACGAAGATTTCCGGCGTGTCACCGACCAAGAAGTCCCACAGAAAACGACCCGTACCGCCCACGGCAGTCGCAACGACACGAAAGACTCTCATCGGCGCGCCACCTGGATCTGGACCCAGACGCCGGCGGCCGTTAGTACCGCAATGGCGAGCAACATCACATCACCGTGCGGCCACTGCACGCCCACACCTTCACCCGACCAAAACACCCCGTAGGACACGAGAAGGACACCCACGGTCGCCTTCATGAAATTCTCCGGCACGTTGTTGAGCTGCTTGGCCACGATGGCACCGACGATCGCCACGAGCACGGTGGCCGTCGCGGCCGATGCGGTGGCAATAAGAATTTGATGACGCTGAGCACCCAACGTGACGACCATAATGACGACCTCGAGCCCCTCGAGGAAGACACCCTTAAAACTGGTCACTACGGCGAGACGATCGCGCCCGACGGGTTCACCGGCCGCACGCAATTCGGCCACGGTGGCGCGATAGATCTCATCTTCATCATGGAGAGCCTTATGCCCCGACGCTCGAAGAATGGCCTTGCGTAGCCACTGCAACCCAAAGACGAGCAGGACGGCACCGACGACCACACGCAGCGGCGTCAACGGCACATGGCTAATGGCCGGCCCCACAATGGCCACCAGGACGGCGAGACAGGCGAGAGCGAGTCCCGTTCCCTCGAGGGCCGAACGCCACGAGCGAGCGTGGCCCACCGCCACCACGATGGTGAGCGCTTCCACCATCTCGACCAGTGCGGCAAGAAAAACGGCCACGACCAGCGCGTAGGGAAACGCGGTGGTGGTGGCCAACATGCGACCAATGTAACGGTTGCGACACGCATCATCAGGGGACGGGGTTAAACGGGCGGGTGCGCGCCGACTAATTTGGAAAAGTTATGTCGTCCACCCCCGTCGCCACGACATCGAGCACACTGCTGGAACTCGATGCCATTTCTGTTCGTTTTGGCGGACTCGCCGCGCTCACTGATGTCAGTTTCTCGGTCAACCCCGGCGAGATTGTCGGTCTGATTGGCCCTAACGGTGCCGGCAAGACCACCGCATTCAATGTTGCGTGCGGTTTCGTCGAGCCCACCGACGGCCTCGTCCGCCTCCCGACCGCAGGATTGACCAACCCCCAGCCGAGCCAACTCGCTCGTGCGGGCGTGGCCCGCACCTTGCAGGGTGTGGGCCTTTTTGAAAACTGCACCGTCCTCGAGAATGTGATGGCCGGAGCCCAAAGTCGCCCGGGGGGTCGCTTTTGGACCTCGCTGCTGGGTCTGCCCCACGGACAAAAGGAACTGAAGGCCGAAGCTCTGTCTGTTCTCGACCGCTTGGGCGTTGCGGACTACGCCGCCCAAATGCCGACGGCCATCCCCTACGGCATTGCGAAGCGAGTGGCCGTCGCGCGCGCGCTCATTGCTCGACCGTCATTACTCCTTCTCGATGAGCCGGCATCTGGTCTTGACGAGGCGGAACTCGACGCGTTCGCCGAACTCATTCGTGGTTTACGTCACGAGATGGGCGTGTTGCTCGTCGAGCACAACATGGACTTTGTCATGCCGCTCGTTGACCGTCTGGTAGTCCTCAGTTTTGGCAAAGTCATTGCCACCGGAACACCCGCGGAGGTTCGCCACAACCCCGCCGTGATCGAGGCGTACTTAGGAGTCGACGAATGATCTCCATTTCCAACCTCTCCGTTGCCTACGGCGCCATCACGGCCCTCGACGACGTCACGATTCAGGCGCCGACCGGCGCCATCACGGCGGTCCTCGGGGCCAACGGTGCGGGCAAGACGACGTTGTTGCGCACCATCAGCGGCCTCGTCAAGCCACGTTCCGGCAGCATCACGGCGAATGGGCACGCCCTCATCGGTGAGCGTCCGGATGCCATTGCCCGACTGGGCATTGCGCACGTGCCGGAAGGGCGCGGCGTTATCGCGGAATTCACCGTCGAAGAGAATCTTCGTCTCGGTGCTCTGGGCGCCAAGACCAACGTGACTTCGGGCCTCGAGGAGCAATACGCATTGTTTCCCGTCCTCAAGGAGCGACGCAAGCAATACGCCGCGCAACTGTCCGGTGGCGAGCGTCAGATGCTGGCCCTGGGTCGCGCCATGATCGCGAACCCGCAAATCTTGCTGCTCGACGAGCCCTCGCTCGGCCTCGCGCCGTTGGTGACTCAGGACATCATGAACACCATCAAGACTCTGTGTGCGAACTCTGGCCTCACGGTGATTCTGGTGGAGCAGAACGCGAAAAGTGCGCTCAAGATTTCCGACTTCGCCGCCGTCTTGCACGTCGGTAAATCCATTGCGGTGCGACCGGCCGCCGAGGTGGCGGCCGATGAGTCGCTGCGCTCGTACTACTTGGGGATGGCCGAATGATTGCCAACATCCTGACCAACCGCATCGTCAACGACATCGCGGGGGGTGCCTCTCAAGGGGTGATCATCGGGCT
The DNA here is from genome assembly GCA_903924205.1 of uncultured Actinomycetes bacterium. GTDB lineage: Bacteria > Actinomycetota > Acidimicrobiia > Acidimicrobiales > RAAP-2 > RAAP-2. Next base: position 121,476 of record CAIYAP010000005.1, on the reverse strand, counting down.
CGTGGCCCTCTGTCTCGTCTTGGTGTGGCGTGCCACACGAGTATTGAATTTTGCGCAGGGACCGATGGCCATGTTTGTGACCTACATCGGCATGACCCAGATGGACCATCATGTGAACTTCTGGCTCGCGGCCGTCATCTCCATGGTGGTCGGCTTCATGTTCTCGGCACTGACCGAGATCGTGATCGTCAAGCCGCTGTATCACAAAGCGGAAATCAATCCCATCGTCGTCATGGTGGGAATGTTCACCTTGCTGGAGGCAATTGCGAGTGCCATTTGGACGAATATCCCGCGTTACCCGACCGCGCCGTATTCCAGCATCAACTTTCAATCGAGCGGGAACCCCACCGGACTCAGCCCCCTCAGCACGTTTCAGATCGCGGCGGCGCTGGCCGTCATGACATTCGTAGCCGTGCTCTTCAACTACACCTCGCTTGGACTCAAGCTGCGCGCCTCCGCGTTGGCACCCGAAGTGTCGAAGTTGCTCGGCCTGCGCGTCAGCCGCCTGCTGACTCTCGGCTGGGGAATCGCCGGAGCCGTCGGTGCGGTCGCGGGCGTGGTCATTTCCCTCAATCCGGGAGGGCTCTCTCCGAACATGCTCGACGCCATGTTTATTCTCGGATTTATCGCCGCCGCGATTGGCGGACTTGACAGTCCTCTCGGAGCGCTGATTTCGGGTGTGGGTATTGGCGTCATCATGCAGCTCATCAATGACTATTGGAATTCGAATTACGCGGACATGGTGGCCGTCGTCTTGCTCGTCGTGGCGCTGATGCTGCGCCCCCAAGGCATTTTCACGAAGAATTCGGCTCGGAGGGTGTGATGAGCGGTACGTTCAAGCGTCTGGCGTGGGTCCTCGGAGGCCTCGTTATCGCGATGGCGATTGCGTCCATTCAATCCGGCACCGATGCCGCCAACCTCACTAAGGCGGGCGCCTACTTCATCGCCTTGGTGGGCCTCTCCTTTCTCACCGGATGGAGCGGGCAAATCTCCATCGGAAATTCGGGCTTCATGCTCGTCGGTGGCTATGCCGCCGCATTTTGGACTCTGCATCACCCCGGTGAACCCGTGGTCATCTCCCTGCTGGTGGCCATCGTCGCCTCGGCATTCGTCGGCCTCGTTCTCGGCATGCCCGCGACTCGCCTTCGGGGCCCCTACCTCGCCGGCATGACCTTGGCCTTTGCCGTTGCCCTACCGTACGTCCCTCAATCGTTTGCCGTGAGCACGCTGGGCGGCTCGCAGGGGCTGACCATCACGCCACTCAGTGCCCCACAGTGGTTCTCCCACCTCTTTGACACCTCGACCACTTTGCCCGTGGTCATTAACAGCCGCTTTACCGCCATGGTGTCAGTACTGATCGCCGCCCTCGTGCTGTGGCTGATGTCCAACCTCTTTGCCAGCAAGCTCGGCCGCGCGATGCGCCTCGTGCGCGATAACGACGTGGCCGCGGAGCTCGTGGGCCTGCACCTCGGTCGCACTCGTGCCCAAGCCTTTGTGGTCTCCGCCGCCCTTAGCGGCCTGGCCGGCGCTCTATTGGTCATGGTCTCGGGCACTGCCTCTCCGAGCACCTACGAATTTGGTTTCACCTTTTCCATCGCCCTACTTACCCTCATGGTTCTGGGTGGTATCGGCTCGTTGGGCGGAGCAATCATCGCCGCATTACTCGGTGTGTACTCCATGCAGATCACGACGTGGATTACTAATCACACGGGCCTCGGTCCCACCTCGTGGGTCAGCAACAAATTGCCCAACCTCGCACCCAATATGGAGAACATTCTTTTCGGTGTCTTACTTATTGTCACGATGATCTTCGCGCCGCGCGGCATCGTGGGCCTCGTCAGTGGTCTGCGCCAGAAACTCATTTCAGTTACTCGTCGGTAACTCCTGACCATGGGCTCGCGGGGTGGCCGCTTACTTTTGCGTCGCCAACTCTCATTAGTGTGAGGACTGGGGAAATCCCCACACGAAAGGAAAATGGGCAATGAAGCACATGAACATGCGTCGCCGCCTCGCCGCCCTCTCGGCCACCACCTTGACCTTGGGCCTCGTCGCCTCGGGTGCCTCGGTGTTGTCCGCGGGTGCCACGGGTTCGGACGGCGTCAACACTTCGAGCAAGACAATCACGATCGGTGGAACCTTCCCGCTGAGCGGCCTCGCTGCTGCGGGTTTCCAGGACGTGGCGAAGGCTGCTCTCGCGACCTTCGACTATGTCAACGGCCACGGCCAAGTCAATGGCTGGAGCGTCGACTACAAGGTTCTCGACGACTGCTACAACCTCGGTGTATGTGGAGCCGGTAAGAACACCGATGCGCAGACTCAGGCGCTGGTGAACACGCCGGTCTTCGCGACCGTGGGTTCGCTCGGAACTGCCACGCAGCAGGGCGAAATCAGCTACCTCAAGACCAACAACACCCCCCAGCTGTTCGTGTCCTCGGGCGCGCACTTCTGGAACGACCCGTCGAGCAACCCGAACCTCTTCGGTTTCCAGACCAACTACCTCGCTGAGGGAAAGATCTTCGGAAACTACATTTCGTCGAAGTTCAAGGGCAAGAAGGTTGGATTCCTCGGCCAGAACGATGACTTCGGTCAGGACGGGCTGCAGGGCCTCAAGAACGGTGGCGTGACTCCCGCGACCGCGGACCAGCTCACCTACAACTCGACTGACGTCGTGTTCAACCAAGGCACCTTCCGCACCTCCATGGCCAAGCTCCAGAGCGACAAGGTTGCCGTCGTGGTGCTCGACACCATTCCGCAAGGAACCAAGTTGGCCCTTGACGCCGCGAAGTCCTTGGGCTTCAAGCCCCAGTTCATTATCTCGGGTGTGGGTTCTGACCCGCAGACCGTGAATGACACCAACGAAAAGGGTGCCATCACCTTCACGTTCTTCAACGCGACCAACGCGACGAGCAACAAGGCCAGCGCATGGAACGCGTGGGCGTCGAAGGTTCTGACTGCGGAAAGCGGCAAGACCGTTAATGGCGTCAAGCTGGCGACCTTCACCTCGAAGTCGATCCTGTCGGGCAACCAGCTCTACGGTGTCGCCATCGCGGCAGGCTTCATTGAGGCCCTCAACAAGGTGACCGCGAACGGTGGCACCCCCACCCGCTCGAACTTCGTGAGCGCACTCACCAGCAACTCCCTCAGCACCCCGGCCATCTTGCCGCTGGCTTACAGCAGCACGAACCACCAGGGTCTGACCGGCGGTTACCTCGTGAGCGTCACGGCCACGGGTCAGGCCACGGGTGCTACCAAGGCAGTCAATACGACCGTCTACAGCGTCAACCCGACCACCCAGGCTTTGACCACCAGCAAGCTGACCAACGCTGCGGTGCCGTCTGAGTTCAAGTAGTCGAAGTAAATGAAAATCCCCGCCGGCCGACAGGCCGGCGGGGATTTTTTATTCAGCAGTTACGCGCCGAGGTGAGCCGCGAGCTCGCCGTAGACGAGACGCTTGTGCTCCGCGACCACCGCACGGCTACGCGTTGCCATGTGTGCGCCCCACGTAATGGCGGCCGAGAGTAGCTCTTCCTCCGGCACAATCTGCTCAACGAGTCCCACGGCAAGTGCACCCTCCGCATTCCAGCGATCGGCCGTCAACATGGCGCGCAGCGCCAGGGGTCGCGGCAAGCGCGCCAGGATCACGCGCGACAAGTTGTCAGTGAGGGGGAATCCAATCTCAGCTTCGTTCAAGCACCAAAAGCCACGCTCGGTGCGCATCACACGGTGATCGAAGGTCATCGACAAGATGGCGCCGCCGGCGAAGGCGTGTCCATTGATCGCCGCAATGGTGTAAGCGGGGAAGGTCAAGAGACGGCCACAGAGGCGATCAAGTTCAACGAACATGGCATCCAGCGCTGGGCCTTCCGTGCCGAGTGTCTCGAGGTCAAGTCCGTTGGAGAAGAACTTGCCCTCCGCCGTGACGACCACCGACAAGGGACCCTCGATGGCCTGCACCTCGTCGAGTGCCGCGTGCAGTTGCGCCAGCGTGTCGAGGTTGATGCGATTCTCTCCGTCTCGCCAGGTGATAACGGCAACAGAGTCGTGTCGTGAGATGCCTACAGTCATGACGACGAGATTAGGGCGTCGGGCGAAACCTAATGAGCTGACAGATAGGCGGGGTCAACCGCAATCGACCAGAAGCTGCCCGTCCACGTGTCAACGTGGCCTGAGTATTCCCAGGCGGGAAGCAAGGTGGCGATGGCGTCGCCCGATGCGGAGTTTGCGGTGCGGGGCACGAGCCACAAGGTGGCGGCGTCCAAGGTCACCGGCGTGGGTGCAGTGGAAGTGGTGGTCACCATCCCTCCCATACAGGCCTCGCAGAATCCGCCGGCTCCTAACGAATAGGCAGGACTCCACGATCCCACCTGGGCCACACCATCGGCGGCGCTGAGAAGCGGGTACGACAGGGGGGCGAGACCCGACACGTCAGTTCCCTGGACCAGGGTCATCACATTATTCATGAGCTCAACGTTGACCTGCGCCCCATAGACGGGAATTCCATCGAGAGATTCTTGGGTCCACGCACTCAAGCTCGTGGCTGACGCGGACGCAGTGTCCTTCGTGAAGCGTAGGGAATCGGTACCAATCAACGCAGCCAAAGAATCGAGCGGTGACAAGGAGGACATCTGCGCATCCGAGGGGGTTCCGTAGACGTCCACCGGCGGCGTGGTGACGGGGATGGGAATAGTCGTAGGGGTGCTGTCGCTCGACATGGGTGTGGCTATTGCAATCCCGCCGGCTCCCGAACCACCCTGCGTGAAGGCAAAGGTGGGTACCGAACCGTCATAGGCGTTATAGGTAAAAGTATCGCCGTTGGCGTAAGTCACGGTGGTCGTTGAATCACTGCTGCTCTCACTCGTGAGAGTGGTGCGATCGATTCCCGCGAAGTAGGTGGCCAGCTCGCGAATGTGCGCATCCGACACGACGGCGCTCTCGGTATAGACCGACGCCGTCGGGACGCCTGACGACAACGAAGCCCCCGCGGTGAAGGTGTAGTTCGACTGAGCCATTTGATTCACGGCCATCGCACCGACCTTGAGCCCTGGAGCTGACAGAGTGGTGACCGTCGCCGCCGCAAAGTTGAGAATTGGCAACGAGTTGCCCGCTCCCGAGAGGGCTGCAATCGCACTCGTCGTGACGAGTGCGGCCGCGGCTGCGGCCGAGGCCATCTTGAGTTGGAATGAACGCATCACTCGAATGGGGGTGGAGCGGTCCGCCACAATGGCGTTCAGGGCGGCCGTGAGATTGGCGTGACGATAGCTATTCCCGCGAGCCGGGTCAGCTGCGGCCACTCGGGCGCGAAGGTCGTCAAACGAAGAGTCGTGCATTACTGGTCTCCTGTCCGATCATCATCACTTCTTTCAGCCCCGTCGAGAATTTCTTTCAGGCGGGAATGTGCTCGGCTGAGACGAACCGTGGCGGCGTTGTCGGAAATATCGAAGAACAGAGCCAATTCGGCTATCGACAGTCCATCCCAGGCCGACAAAACGACGATCTCTCGGTCGGCGTCTGACAACGCGGCTAGGGCCTCCGATAAGGCGATGTCGGCCACCACGATGTCTTCGGCGGCCAGACCGTGGGGATCGGGCGCAAGGCGACTCTCCATCGCAACGCGTCGTCGATTACCGCGCCGGGCGTTACTCAACACGTGACGCGCCACTCCCAACGACCACGGGATCTCGGCGCCCGTGGGAACGTCGGACCACCGACGCCACATCACCAGCAAGGTGTCATTGACCAGTTCGTCCACATCGGCCGCCGACAACGGGTAGAGGCGACGTCGGAAATATCCCGCGAGAGTGGGTGCAATAGTGCCGGCGAATGCTCGAAAGGCAACCTCATCGGCCGGGTCACCATGGTGGTGACGGGAACGACCCATAGCGCTGGCTAACTCGCTCGAAGTCGCGTGGCCAGTTCTCCGAATACCTGCCTTTTGTGATTCGCAATGACACGGCGATCCTTCGTGGCCACCTCCGCCGCCTTGGCAATCGATCGCGTCAGCACCTCGTCATCGGGGGCAATGTCATTCACGATTCCCGCCGCGAGTGCCTCGGCGGCCGAATAGCGATGCGCGGTGTTGATGGCTTCGAGCACGGTGGGTTGTGGCAGACGGGCGAGGAGCACCGCCATCATCGAGGGCGACAAGGGCAGCGACAATTCCGCCTCATTCATGCACCAGTAGCCCCGGTCGCTTCGCATAATGCGATAGTCGACGGTGGACGAAATCATGGCGCCACCCGCGAAGCAGTGACCGTTCAGTGCGCCCACCACGTACGCCGGGAAGTCGAGCAAACGACCAAAGAGGTGGTCGAGTTCAACCACGGTGGCCGCAAACTGATCGGCGTCGGTGGCGAATCTAGCCAGGTCGAGGCCATTAGAGAAAAATTTTCCGTCACCCGTGAGCACGACGGCAAGTGGTCCGTCGGTCTGCACCAAATCATCCAACGCGCCATTCAGGGCAGCGAGAGAATCGAGATTGATGCGGTTTTCTCCATCGCACCAGCGCAGCACCGCGACGTGGTCGTGTTGTGTGACGTCAAGCATGCGTCAAGGTTAGAGCGCAACGGGCTTCGCGACGGTTTCGCGAGTCACTATCGTGTCTCTCATGGCATCCGACCAACTTCCTGAGCCCGACGTTTCCGCCGAGAACCCCATTAGCGACCACTGGGTCTGGGTCTCGGCTCACCGCCCGCCGGTACCACGCGTTCTCGTTGACCAAATGACGAGCAATTGGGCACCGGTGGAATTTGAGGGCGACGTTCTCGACATGGCCACCCACTGCGGCCCTCGTCGTGATGCGGTCGGTGCCCAGTTCCCGGGCCAGACCCTCGTCATTCCCTCCGGTGGCCTCAAGAGTCGCACTCACGACACCGAATACAACTTCCGACCGGGTACCGAATTCTTCTACCTGACCGGCTGTAGCGAGCCGGATGCGGTACTCGTGGTCAACGGATCGCAGTCCACCTTGTTCATCCCCGAGCGCCGCGACTCGTCGACGCACGAGTTCTTCACCAACGGCACCCACGGCGAAGTATGGGTGGGCGCCCGTCGCGGCACCGTGGAGGCCGCTTCCTATTACGCCATTACGACAGCTCCTCTTGACGAACTGGATGCCCATCTCGCCGCACAGCCCTCGGTTGTCCTGGTCCGTGGATACGACGGCCACTTGGATGCCACCGTTCCCACCCACGAGAACGATTCGGCACTGCACAGCTTCTTGGCGGAGCAACGCCTCGTGAAGAGTGACTACGAAGTCACTCAGTTGCAGGCCGCCATCAATTCCACCGTGCGTGGATTCGAAGACGTGGTGCGCGCCCTGCCGACCGCCATTGGCCGAAACGAGCGCGTGATTGAGGGAATCTTCAACCTTCGGGCGCGTGTTGAGGGCAACGACATTGGCTACAACACCATTGCCGCGTCTGGTTCGCACGCCACCGTCCTTCACTGGACGCGCAATGACGGCGAGATCAGAGACGGCGAGATGCTGCTGCTCGATGCCGGCGTCGAGTGGCACACCCTCTACACCGCTGACGTCACGCGCACTTTGCCGATCAATGGGAAGTACACCCCCACCCAACGCCGTCTGTACGAGCTCGTTCTTGAAGCCCAAGAGGCCGGCATTGCTGCCTGCGTGGTGGGTGCGTCCTTCGGCGATCCCCACAAGGCCGCCATGGCGGTGCTGGCTCGTGGGCTCAACGAACTGGGCATCATTAGTGAAGACGCCGACACCGCCCTGCGCCCGGACCGTCAACTACACCGTCGCTACACCCTTCACGGCACCAGCCACATGCTGGGCATTGACGTGCACGACTGTGCACAGAGTCGTAACGAGACGTACATGGGCGAACTCAAGGCGGGCTACGTGCTCACCGTCGAGCCCGGGCTCTACTTTCAGATCAACGACCTCACCGTGCCCGAGGAGCTACGCGGCATCGGAGTGCGCATCGAAGACGACATCTTGGTCACCGACAATGGACCGGTCAACCTGTCAGCGGGCTTGCCCCGCACGGTGGCCGACATTGAGGCCTGGATGGCAAGGCTCACGGCCAACGCCACCCAGGGCCTGTTGTCGAACTAGTTCAGGACGGTCAGCGGCAAGAAGCGCGCTCCGCGCACCTGACCCTGCGAGAAGGTCACGGCGGCGGGGTCAGACAGCTCAAACTTTGGGAAGCGCTTGATGAACTCTTCCAGCGCCACGCGCAATTCGAGGCGCGCCAAGTTTGATCCGGCGCAACGGTGAATTCCGAGACCAAAGGTCACGTGGCGGTTGACCTCGCGGTCGATAATGAACTGGTCGGCGTTCTCAAAAACGGCCGGGTCGCGGTTCGCGGCGGGGAAGCCCAGGAGAATCCAGTCGTCCTTCTTCATCGGACACCCGAGGTAGTCCATGTCTTCCTTGACCAAGCGAGCCATCGAGACGGGCGCGTAAAAACGCAGAAACTCCTCCACGGCCAGCGGCATGAGCTCGGGCTCATTCACGAGACGCTCGAGGTCAGCTGGGTGCGTGGCGAGGTGCCAGATGGACGAGCTGATCGCCGACCAGGTGGTGTCGATGCCCGCAATCAGCGTCAAGATGATGGTGCCGAAGATGTGCTCGGGTAGCAACTTGTCGCCGTTCGGCAGTTCCACATTCAGCATGTAACTCGTGAGGTCATCACGCGGGTTCGCGACGTGGTCTTCAATCTGGCGTTCGATGTAGTCGAGCACCGGCTGGAAAGACACAATGCGCTGCTCCTGCGGCTCGTCGACGCCTTCGAGGACGATGTGCACGAATTCGCGGAAGAGGTCGCGGTCTTCATCGGGGAAGCCCAGCATCTTGGCAATAACCCAGACCGGAATGTGTGCCGCGAAGTCGTCGCCGGCATTGATGTCGAGACCCGCACCCATCTCGTCGAGGAGGTGGTTGCACAGTTCGCGGATCTGCGGTTCGAGGGCGTTCACCGGCCCGGGCGCAAAGGCCGGCAGAATGAGACGACGAGCGATCTGGTGAAAGGGCGGGTCCGAGCTGATCGGCGGGGCCACGCCAATGGGTGCCGGCGGCGCATCTTCACCCGGACGGCCGTTACCAATCACGACGGTACGACTGGTGAAGTTCTCAGTGTCGTTAGCGACGGCCGCGACTCCTTCGTAGGTGGAGGGGAACCAGCCGCCGCCGTAGCGGTCAGTGTGAGCGACGGGGCAACGACCGCGAAGGTCCTCCCAAATCGGATAGGGGTTTGCGACCCACTGAGGATCCGTGTGGTCCCAGTCGGTAGCGAAATCGCCAACGGGTGGCTTGATCGTCATTAGTTCCCCTCAATGTTGATGGCGTGCTCGGGGCAGTTGGCTTGGGCGAGACGCGCCTTGGACTTCAATTCCTCGTCGTCAACGATGCCGTCACCAATGACGACACCATTTCCCAGATCATCAAAGTCAAAAATTTCCGGTGCGATGCCGAAGCAGCGACCTTGACCTTGGCATCGCGCGGCGTCGATAGTTACCTTCACGAGGACCCCCCTTGGTTCGTTGATGAGACACTAACAGCCAAAGTGTCTCACGTCGAGGGAGCGCTCGAGGGGCAAAAGTCCTATCCCGCGTCGATTTCGTCGCGACTAATTCCCATGAAATTAAGGGCCGCGTCGAGATACGGGACGTTCAAGGTGGCGTCCGCGTGCTCGCGCACCACCGCCTTGGCGTTAAAGGCAATGCCGAGGCCCGCCAAGGCCAACATGTCGATGTCGTTCGCGCCATCGCCGATGGCCACCGTCTGCTCCAGCGGGACACCCACTTCGCGCGCCAGGCGCTCGAGAGCCGCCGCCTTGCCTTCACGGTCCACCGCCGCCGAGGCCACTTCGCCGGTGAGAAAACCATCGCGAACCACCAAGCTGTTGGCAGCGAGATGATCAACTCCGAGCTCAGCCACGAGCGGCGCCAAGATCTCTTCAAAGCCACCCGACACCACCGCCGTCACGTAGCCGAGGCGCTTCAGGGTGCGAAGAAAGGTTTGGGCACCGGGGGTCAGAGTGACCTCGCGGCGGACCTCATCGAAGATGCTCTCGGGAAGCCCCTTGAGGAGCGCCACACGTTCGCGCAGCGCCTCGCCAAATCCCAGTTCACCGATCATCGCACGATGAGTGATGTCACTCACCTGCGTGGCAACGCCGGCCTTGGCGGCTAAGAGGTCAATCACTTCTTCTTGCAACAAGGTGGAGTCGGCATCGACCACCACGAGGTGCTTGGCGCGACGATGAAGACCGGCACGCTGCACCGCCACGTCGAGGCCCGCAGCCAGGGCGACGCGAGTGAGTTCTTCACGCAGCTCTTGGCGGCGCATGGTGCGCACCACGAGCTCGTAGCAATCCACGGGGTAGCTCGCGAGGTGAACGATGCGCTCGCACGTGGCGCCGCTTCGTGCCATGGCGGCAAACACTTCACTGAGCGCATCACTGGAGATGGCGGGAGCCACGAGAGTCACCATGAGGCGCTTGGTGCGATCCGCCAAGGTGTCTTCGCCCGAGACGTGCGTCACGGTGACCGAGACGTTCCCGTCGCCAGCCCCACGATCAAGAATGCGGCGGCGCACCACTTCCGGTGCCGTGGAACTATCGATAGTGACCTCGACGCAGAGCACGAGATGTCCGTGAATCGTCACCTGGCCGACATCGGTAATGGCGAGGCTGGGTTCGAATTCCGCCAGCGCGCCGAACACGGCCGTGGCAATTCCGGGACGGTCCGGTCCACTCACAGTTACCAGCAATGCGGTCTCAGCCATGAATGCAGGTTAGGAGTTCGTGACTGTCGACTTGAACGTCCACAGAGATCGACACGCGAGTGGCGTGGCTCCGGTCAACAGCGCCGACAGCACTCCGCCACCGGCCATCGCGGTACGAACACCCCAGCGTGAGATGGACCAGCCACCGCGGAACTGACCCATCGTGGGACCCACGGAATAGCTCAACACCTCGATGCCGCCCATTCGCCCGCGGACGTCATTGGGAATGGTTTCGTTCCACAGCGACATGCGGTAGATGCCGCTGTACCCATCGGCTCCGCCGGCGATCACCAATCCCACGACGGCGATGGCCAACTGGTGCACGGCACCAAAGAGCGCAATACCCAGTCCCCACGCGGTGGCAGCCACCACGATGGCGCGGCCGTAATGCGTGACATTGCGAAAGATGTTCGAGGTCAGGCTGGCCAGCAGAGCACCCGCGGGCATCGCCGCATACATCAGGGCCAATGCTGACGGTGAGTGATAGGTGTCCGCTACGAAGGGCAGCATCAATACGGGATACGCAAAGACCATGGCGGCGGTATCCACGACATAACTACCCACGATGTCAGGGCGTGACCAGGCATAACTAGCCCCGAAGCGAAAGTCCGCCCACGTGGGCCGACCCTCGTCGCGCTGGCGACCCATCGAGGAGATGCGGAGCAGAAAGACCAGTGAGCAGAAAAAGGTCACCACGTCGATGAGGTAGACCGTGGCGGCATTCGTGCTGACCACAAGGAGGCCACCAATGGCCGGGCCGATGAGCGACACTGCACTTCGCATGAAGGTCTGGAGGCTGGCCGCGGATCGCTGAAGTTCGGGGATGAGATATTGCTGGCTGAGCGCACCCAGGCTGGGACTCTGTAGTGCGGCACCCACCATGGCGAGGGGCGCTCCCACGTAGATGACCCAGGCCATGGGGCGAGCCATCAGGGCATTAATGGCGAGGCCCACGGAGATGAGCAGCATGAGAACTTCCGTGGCGACCACGATGGTCTTGCGATCGAAGTGATCAGCGACCACGCCGCCGTAGAGTCCTGCCAAAATCAGCGGGAGTACTTCCACGAGACCAAGAGCTCCTACCGCCAATGCGGAGTGGGTCAAGTTCTTGAGCTGCCACGCCAAGGCCACGGCGGAGGCTTGCGATCCAATGGAGGTGACAAAGCCCGAGGCGTACAAACGGCGATACGACGGTGATTCACGTAGCGGGCGAAAATCGAGAGCGGAGCGACTCACGAGGCGGGTGCCCCGGACTGCCAGCCTGACTCGGGGGTGTAGTGACGCAAGATGCGAGCGGGGACCCCGCCGAGCACCACGTGGTCCGGGAAGGTGCCACTGACGACCGCACCCGCCGCGACCACGGTATTTCGCCCCAATTGAGTCCCGGGCAAAATCACGACACCCGTGCCGAGCCAGCTACCTGACCCAATGACTACCGGCTTCTCCGTGGTTACCTGCCAACCGATGGCGGCATTCGGGTCCTCGTAGCCGTGATTCTGGTCGGTGATGTACACGTACGGGCCCGTTTGAATTTCGTCACCCAAGGTGATATTCCAGTGGCCAATGATGTGCGAACCACGACCAATAATGCACTTCTTGCCGATGGTCACCACCGGCGTCGACAGCATTTCTTGACCTGGTCCCATGCCGGCGGTCAAGGTAACCTGGGGGCCGATCATCGTCCCCTCACCGATGGAAATGTCCTTCTCGTTGTACATCACCCCTTGCGGCGCCAAGATGGCCGCCCCGAAACCGAAGTGCGCGAACGTTGTCGCTTCGCGGTCATCGGAACCAATGATTGCCCAGTCATTGAGTTTTCGGCGCACACGTCGAATGAGTCGACCGAGAAAGGGTCGCAGGTGAGGTGGCAAAGACACGTCGTCACGCTAGTCAGTCGGCGTAGGGTGCTCCCATGCTGCACGACGTAGTGATCATCGGATCGGGATTTGGTGGCCTCGGCCACGCCATCAATTTGCGACGCGCCGGCATTGCCGACGTCGTCATCTTGGAGAAGGCCACACAGGTCGGTGGCACGTGGCGAGAGAACCGTTACCCCGGTTGTCGCTGTGACGTGCCGAGTGCTCTGTATTCATTCTCCTTTGCGCCCAACCCTCAGTGGTCCAATACGTACAGCTTCCGAGGCGAAATTTGGCACTACCTCGACTCGGTGGCGCGTGACTTCAATGTTCTGCCCCAGATTCGTTTCGACCACACGGTGACGGATGCTCGCTGGGTTGATGATCGCTGGGTGCTGGAAACCAATCACGGCCCGGTTGAGGCTCGCTGTTTCATCATGGCCGGAGGATTTCTCATGGAACCTCGACGCCCCGACATCGACGGCATTGACTCGTTCGCGGGGCAATTAGTCCATACCGCCACGTGGCCCGACGACCTCGACCTCACGGGCAAACGAGTTGCCGTTATCGGCACCGGCGCCAGCGCGGTGCAGGCCATTCCGCAAATTGCCGACGATGCGGCCACGCTCGATGTGTATCAGCGCACGGCAGCGTGGGTTCTGCCCCACAGCGGACATCCCACGCGCCCAATCACGCGTCGACTCTTCACGTTGATCCCTGGCACTGCCAAGTTGGTTCGCGGCTGGGTGTATCTCACTCGCGAACTTCTGGTTTTGGCGTTCGTGCGTCAGCCGGAGCGCATGACGCGTGGCGAAGGACAATCGCGCGAATTCATTGCGAAGGAAATCGCCGACCCCGCCCTTCGAGAAAAGTTGACACCCACCTATCGCATGGGCTGCAAGCGCGTCATGATCTCGAACGACTACCTGCGCACCTTCACGCATCCCCACGTAGACCTGATCACGGAGCCCATTTTTCGGGTGACCGAGAATGGCATCGTGAGCCGTGACGGCACCGCCCGCGACTACGACGTCATCGTGATGGCCACCGGCTTTATGGTCGCCGACAACCCCTTGGCGGAAATCATCTACGGCCGCGATGATGTGACGTTGGCAGCGGCGTATCGCGGTGAGATTGATCATCTCTACGGCACCAGCGTGCCGGGCTTCCCCAACATGTACGTCGTGACGGGACCCAATACGGCCCTCGGTCACTCCTCCATGGTGTTCATGATGGAGAGCCAGTACCCCTACATCACGCGGTCGATTGAAGTGGCCCTCGACAAGAAAGCGGCGGTGGAGCCCACTATCGAGTCCGCACGTGCATGGACGCAGAGTGTGCGCGACAAGTTGCCCAGCACCGTGTGGGGCGCGGGATGTCAGAGTTGGTATCTCAACGACCAGGGCATCAACACCATTACGTGGCCTGGCTTTACCTTTGAATACCGCCGCGCGATCGCGAGCTACAAGCCCGTCGACCACGTGGTGGCGCCATTGCACCACCACGCGGCAACGCACTAGTCCAGAACGACGTCTTCGGTTTCCGCGTCCGGCGAGAGTTCGCCCGCACGCTTAGCCGCGAGGGCCAGAGCGTCCGCCGCGAGCTTCTCACGCACGCGACCGTCAATCTCCGTCATCATCTGCGGGTTTTCACGCAGGAAGTTCTTCACATTCTCGCGACCCTGGCCGAGCTGCTCGCCTTCGTAGGTGAACCAGGCACCGGCCTTCTTCACGAAGCCCAGTTCCACGGCGACATCCAAGATGGAGCCTTCGCGGCTGATGCCCTTGCCGTACATGATGTCGAACTCGGCCTGCTTAAACGGCGCAGCCACCTTGTTCTTCACCACCTTGGTCCGGGTGCGGTTACCGACGATCTCGGTGCCGTCCTTAATGGACTCCACTCGACGAATGTCGATACGAACGGAGCTATAGAACTTCAGCGCCTTGCCACCAGGGGTGGTTTCGGGGCTGCCGTACATCACACCGATCTTCTCGCGCAACTGGTTGATGAAGATGGCGATGGTGTTGGACTTGTTGAGGTTTGCGGTGAGCTTGCGCAGGGCCTGGCTCATGAGGCGAGCTTGGAGACCGACGTGGCTGTCACCCATCTCTCCTTCAATTTCCGCACGCGGCGTCAAGGCCGCGACAGAGTCAATAACGAGGACATCGAGGGCTCCGGAACGGATCAACATGTCCGCAATTTCGAGGGCCTGCTCACCCGTGTCCGGCTGAGCGATGTAGAGGTTGTCGACGTTCACGCCAATGGCACGCGCGTAGATAGGGTCCATGGCGTGCTCCGCGTCGATGTAGGCGCAGATGCCACCGCGGCGCTGCGCCTCGGCAACGACGTGCATGGCCAAGGTGGACTTGCCCGAAGATTCCGGTCCAAAGACTTCGACAATTCGACCTCGGGGCAAACCGCCCACACCGAGGGCCATGTCGAGAGCGAGGGCACCGGTGGAGATGGTTTCAATGTTCATGTGCAGGTTCTCGCCCATGCGCATGACCGCACCCTTACCGAATTGCTTTTCAATTGCCCCGAGGGCCAGGTCAAGGGCCTTTGCTCGATCGTCCGTCGCCATCGTGATCTCCTTCGTGTTCTTTGCCATGAGTAGGCACGCTAAGTACCCGCTGTGACATCGGTCGCAGTTGCGCTCCTCGAACCGTACTACGAACAAATGTTCGTATCAAGGATTCTCCGGTTGAAAATCGATTTTCCAGGCTGTTGCCCGAAAATATGGCCTAATCGAGGAGTGCTTGATACACCAGCGGCGCCAACATTCGCCGAATCGGGTAGGTGCTGCTCGGAATGAGTTGGGTATAGAAGCTGGCAGTCAGGTCTTGCGCCGGATCAATCCAAAAGGTCGTCGATGCCGCCCCACCCCACAACAGGCTGCCCTCGGAGAGGGGCAGCTTCTGTCCCGCTCTAGATGACACCACCGCGAGTCCAAGACCGTGACCCATACCTCGTGACGCGGGTTCTTTGAAGCTGTCGAGGGCCAGGCTCTCGATGTCCCCGCCGCCGGGCAAATGATTGTCACTCATCAGCGCCACCGTGGCCGGTGACAGCAGACGTACGCCGTCGAGTTCGCCGCCGCGCAACAACATGGTGGTGAAACGGTGATAGTCGTGCGCGGTCGACACGAGACCACCACCACCCGATTGGTAGGTGGGACTCTTCAGCCCGCGTCCCAGTTGCGGCATCGCCACGATGCCCTCGGGTCCGGGAATGTAGACCTGTGCGACTCGCTCGAGCTTCTCATCGGACACACCGAAGTTCGTGTCGTACATTTTGAGCGGAAGCAAAATGTGATCGCGGAAGAAGTCACCCAGCGATTGACCCGACCACACTTCGATCAAACGGCCAACGACATCGGTGGCTACCGAATAGTTAAAGGCGGCTCCGGGCTCGTGACGCAGCGGCATCTCCGCGAGCGCCCGCATCACCGACTCGTTCGTCGATCCCTTTGGCGCGGCCCACTCGTAGCCCGCGAGCCGATACGCCTCATCGACCGGATGTAGATAGTTAAAGCCGTAGGTCAAACCGGCGGTATGCGTCAAGAGATGCCACACCCGAATGGGTTCGCGAGCGGGCTCGGTCACCATGTCGGTCGCGGGGCCCGACACGTACACCTGAGGATTCGCGAACTCGGGTAACCACTTGTCGATGGGGTCGTACAAATCAAAGGCACCACGTTCGTACAGCATCATGGCGGCGACGGCGGTCACGGGCTTGGTCATTGAAAAAATGCGCCACAGGGTGTCGTGGCTAACGGGGACGCCCTCCTCCTTGTTGGCGTACCCCCCGTGCGACACGTAGGCGAGTTCTCCGCCGCGGGCCACGGTGACGAGCCAACCCGCGTACCTCCCCGCAGCAATCCAGGTGTCGAAAAACTCGTCAATACGTTCAAGTCGTTCGGTGGAAAATCCCAAGTCTTCAGGTTCGTGCGAGATGTGCATGCGTCCTCCTCGAGAGGCAGAATACCGAGACTGCCTCCCGTAGTCTGGCCTCGATAGGAGGCCGACATGAGCGATACGGCACTTACTCACTCGCCGCCGCGCGGCAACTTCTTTAGCCGCATGAGTGAACAGCACATTGTGGCCACGGTCTTCGTGGTGGCCATGTTCATGGACATCATGGATGGCACCATCGTCAACACCGCCCTCCCCGCCATCGGCAATGCCTTCCATCACGGTTCTCCCAGCGACCTGGCGTGGATCGTGCTCGGCTACTTGATGTCGCTCGCCATTTTCATTCCGGCCTCCGGATGGCTCGGCGACCGCTTTGGCACCAAGAAAGTGTTCTTGGCTTCCCTGTTCATTTTCACCATCAGCTCCGCACTGTGTGGTTTTGCGCACAGCATCGACCAGTTGACCGCGTTTCGCTTCCTGCAGGGCATCGGTGGCGGCATGATGACGCCGGTGGGCACCGCCATGCTGTATCGCGCGTACCCGCCACACCTGCGCGCCAAGGCCGGTGCCATCCTGGCGATTCCCACCTTGCTCGCCCCGGCCAGTGGCCCGGTGCTCGGTGGGTACATCACCGATGGCTGGGGGTGGCGCTGGATTTTTTACGTCAACTTGCCCTTCGGCATACTGACTTTCGCTTTTGGGTGGTGGAAGCTCAAGGAGTTCCAGCACCATGCGGAGAATCGTTTTGACCCCTGGGGCTTTCTCTTGTCCGCACTTTCACTCGGTGGGTTGCTCTACGGACTCAACCAGGTCGAAATCTCCGGCTGGGGATCCGCCAAAGTCATTATGGGGCTTTCCCTCGGGGTGCTCGCGGGCGTGAGCCTCGTCGTCGTGGAGAACAAGATTCCCGAACCGATTTTGGCCCTGCGCCTCTTTAGGGATCGAGTCTTTACCGCCACCAACATCACCAGCGCCTTCGCCACCGCCAGCTTCTTTGGTCTCGTTCTCCTCATGCCCCTGATGCTGCAAGGCGTTCGAGGTTTGTCGCCCGCTAGTTCGGGCCTGACGACCTTCCCCCAAGCGGTGGGTGTCATGATCATGAGTCAGGTCGCGCGCAAGCTCTACCCCATCATTGGACCGCGTCGCATGGTGATGGTGGGCCTCACTGTGGCCGGTGCGGTGATGATGCTGCTCCTCGTCACGCATCTCGACACCAGCCTCTGGACATACCGCGCGATCTTGTTTGGTCGTGGACTGTGCTGGGCCTTCGTCTTTATCCCCTTGCAAGCGGCAGCGTTCTCGCAGATTGGTTTCGCCGACACCGGTCGCGCCTCCGCGCTGTTTTCGACCCAACGTCAGGTTGCCAGCTCTCTCGGCATCGCCGTACTGATCTCTATTCTGACGACCCAGATTGATCGCGTGAAGAGCCAAGTGGCGCACCACCAGATTGCGCCCGCGCACATTGCACAACGCTTCTCTGATGCCTATCACCAGCCGTTCTTATGGGTCTGTCTGTTTGCCTTTGCGGGCGCCCTCAGCGCCTGGTTCATCGATGACGAGAAGGTGCTGTCGGTGCTGCGTCGCTCGAGCGCGGCCCCATCTGGCGGAACGTCAAATTGAGCCGACCGCTCGTCACGCGGGCGGATTTCGCAATCGTGTGCACCCACTCGCGCTGAGAATCCCCACGCATCACGAGTAGGTCGCCATCAGCCAGATCGACCGCAAAACGCGCCTCGCCGTCACGACGACGAAAGCGCATTGTTCGAGTGACGCCCAGCGACAATGACGCAATCACTGGCTCCTCGCCGAGTTCCGGCTCGTCGTCGGCGTGCCAACCATTGGAGTCCCGCCCGTCGCGATACCAATTGAGAAGCACCGAGTTGAAGCACGTGCCACTTTGCTCCTCCACTCGATGTCGCAGGTCGTCAACCGGCGCGCTCCAGGCAATCGCATTCATCGTGAGGTGTGAGTAGCGATAGGTGACACCCTCATCGCCCATGAGTGCGGTCAATCGCGGAACGTCGTGCGTCTGACCAAACAAAGTGATGGTGTCGTGACGCCACGGCGTGTCACGACATATTTCGGCCATGACCTCACGAGTGAATGGTGGAGTCAGAAACGCGCGATACCAGTCGTGGTCCGGCTGATGGCGACCCACGTCAGATCTGGTCGAGTTGGCGACGTAGCGCGTCGAGCGCCGAAATCGCGGAGTACTGCCGTACGCGCGGACGATCTCCGGGCAGGTGCAGCCGCACGTGTTCGATGACGTCACCGACGGCCCACCCGACGAACACGGTGCCGGGCGCTTCGCCGTCTTGGCTATCGGGACCTGCGACCCCCGTAATGCCCAGGCCCACATCTGCCCCAAGTCGTTCGCGAACGCCGACGGCCATTTGCTCGGCCGCGCGACCGCTCACCACCGGTCCTCGATCGACGTGGAGGAGGTCAAATTTCACGTCACTGGCGTAACTCACGATGCCCCCACGGAACCACTGACTGGCGCCGTTGACGGCGACCAAGCGACTGGCAATGAGTCCGCCAGTGACCGACTCGGCCACCGCGAGCGTGAGTCCGCGATCAATGAGCTGGCGCGCGACGGCGTGCTCCATCGTTTCATCGTCAACCCCAAACACGATGTCGCCGAGCTGGGAGGTCAAGATGTCGCGCACTCGCGCTTCCTCTCGAGCGAGAACGTCGGCAGCCGCGTCTCCATCAGCGGCGCGAGCGGTCAGGCGTACTTTGATGCCTTCGATACCCGAGGCGAGGTAGGCCAAGGTGACGTTCGAGGAACTTTCGAGTTCGTGGACGTGCGCGTCGAGCACTTCGGCCAGGGTGGATTCGGCCGCACCCCACGTGCGCAGCACTCGACTTCGAATAACCGCCGTCTCGCCACGAGCCGCGGCGCGCGCTTCAAGGTCCGGCAAGATGGCGCGCTCGAACATTTCCTGCATTTCGTAGGGGACGCCCGGTACGCAATAGATAACTTTCTGACCCACGGGACAAATCAGGCCGGGGGCAGTGCCGCGTCGCTGCGCAATGATGGAGGCGCCTTGCGGTACGTCGGCTTGTCGTGCGTTGTTCGTTGACATCACCCGACCACGTTCCGCGAACAAGGAGGTGATGAACTCCACGATCTGAGGATCGCGTACCAGTGGCACATTCATGACTTCGGCCACCGCTTCGCGGGTGATGTCGTCTTGTGTCGGGCCGAGGCCACCGCAGATGATGACGGCGTCCGCACGCGCGAGGGCGGTGCGAATGGCGGTCACGATACGCGGGCCATTGTCACCGACGTGTTGATGAAAATACGAGGAGAGTCCGTGAGCAGCGAGTTCTTGGCCCAACCACTGGGAGTTGGTGTCCGGAATTTGGCCGAGTAGGAGTTCCGTCCCGACCGCCACGATGTCGACGTTCATGACGCGCCTGCCTGACGACCGTCGCGGAAGTACTGCCAGCCGGTGTACACCGTGAGTGCCACGGCCAGCCACAAGGTGCTCACCAGTAACCACCGTTGATGCGTCACGCCGGGAATCACGCAGAAGGCAATGGCGAGGTCCTGCACCAAGGTTTTGTACTTCGCCAACTTGCTCGCGGGGATGGAGATGCCCTGGCGACTCTTACGCGAGCGGTAGATACTCATCCACGCTTCACGCACCGTGATGATGACGACCGGCAGCCACCACATGAAGTGACGAAAGACGAGGGTGTAGAGCGAACCGAGAACGACCACCTTGTCCGCGAGGGGGTCAAGGAAGGCGCCCGACGTCGTCGTACCGTATTTACGCGCCACGATGCCATCGAAGTAATCGGTAAACGCGGCGGTGGCGCCGACGATGGTGGACCACCACGAGGCACCATGAGTCACGATCAACCACACGAAGAGCGGGGTGACGGCGAAGCGAAAAAGCGTGAGGATGTTGGCCGGCGTCAGGAGCGCGCTTTCGCCGTACTTGCGAGTGGAGTCGCTCACTTAATCACCGTCGCTTCTAGGTCCACCCCGCGGCTACCCGTTATCTCACAGATAAGCAGGGCGCCGGGCTCTTGCGGGGTATCAAAGTAGATGACGCCATCGATCTCAGGGGCCTCCGCGGTGCTACGACCCGTGGTCGCCGTGTCCGCCAACACCACGTGACGGGTGCCGACACGAGCATCGCGCTTCGCCGCAGTGATCCGGTCTTGCACTTCGGTGAGTTCGCGCAGACGCTCCATAGCGAGCTGCGGATCAACGGCGTTCGGAAGCGTCGCACCCACCGTGCCGTCTTCGGGCGAATAGGTGAAAAACCCCGCCCAGTCGAGTTGGGCGGCTTCGAGAAATTCCACGAGCTGTCGCTGATCGTCCTCGGTCTCACCGGGGTAACCCACAATGAAGGAGGAACGAAACGCGGCTAGAGGCTGTGCCGTTCGAATCGCGGCAATGCGCTCGAGAAAACGCTCGCCGTCACCCCAGCGCTTCATGTTGCGCAGCAAAGGTCGCGACACATGTTGCAGCGACAAGTCAAAGTACGGCACGTTGGTCGCGAGAATGGTGTCGATCAATTGTGGCGTAAGACCCGAGGGGTAGAGGTACAGCAAGCGAACGCGTTCCACGAGGGGCGTGAGACGCTTCACTAAGGCGATGAGGGGCTGATCACCACCGTCGTCGAGCACTTCGATGGCCTCACCCGCACCGCGACGACGTCGGTCGTGGCCGTAACTCGCGAGGTCTTGAGCAATCAGAACCAGTTCTTTCACGCCGCTGGCAACGAGACCCTCCGCCTCGGACACCAACTCGTCGAATGAACGCGAACGCTGGTCACCACGGAAAGAGGGAATGGCGCAAAAACCGCATCGACGGTCGCAGCCCTCGGCAATCTTGAGGTAAGCCCAGGGCGCCCGAGCGGCCGGCCGTGGAAGATTAAGGAGGTCGAAGGCGTTCGTCCGACGTGACGGAATGCCGACGGGCGTCGGCGTCACGAAACTCTCGTCGAAGCGTGCCACTTGGTCCACTTCCGGAAGGGCGGCGGCCAGTTCATCGCCGTAACGCTCAGCCATGCAGCCGGTGACCACGAGGCGAGCGCCCTTTTTACGACGTTCTTCGAGATCTAAAATGGTCTCGATGGATTCCGCCCGAGCGGCTTCAATGAAGGCGCAGGTATTCACGACGACGAGGTCTGCCTCGTCGGCACTATCCGCGGGCGAGTATCCGTCGCTGCCGAGGAGTCCTTCGAGCTTGTCGGAGTCCACGTGATTCTTCGGGCAGCCCAGCGTCTCAATCCAGTAACGCACTGTGCTCCTTTACGTGGTGGGTCGATACCTACCACAGTGGCGGAGAGGGAGGGATTTGAACCCTCGGACCAAGTTTCCCCAGTCAACTCATTAGCAGTGAGTCCGATTCGGCCGCTCTCGCACCTCTCCTGGTGCTTCGTCGGCCATTCATCGGCCGGTTACTACGGCCTAACGCGTGACGACGAAGCGATTGCGATGCTAGCGGATTTCAACGGGAGGTTGCTGAGGACTTCATCCGTGCAATCTTGCAGCGGCTTCGGGTTCGATCTGGCGAGCGAGATGCGATCCGAGATGGGGGGTGTTGGGATCTCGATTTTTAAAACGAGCTAAGACCTTCCTAGTGGGCTCACCATCAGCCACCACCGCCCCCGTGATCACATCTGGCAGTAGCGGCTTCGCTTCGACATTGATTTCCCTGCTCGCTCACCTTGGGGCTGGCCCTGTCGGCTCTCCACCATCAGTGGATCACACCTGGGCGGACCTTATTCCCCTGCGCGGGAGTTCCTGGCCGCAAAAACGACCAACGGGGACGCGGTGGACACCATTGGCTCTGCGGAAGTGGGAGAATCTTCGTTGTGACCAACCTCTACCGCCGCTGTCGTGCCTTATTTCTCACTGCTCTGCTGACGACGTGGGTGAAGATTCACCGCAACTGCACCGTCAATGGCCTTTTGGTGTGTTCCGCCAAATTTCCCCGACTGGAGCTGGCCGGCCGTGTGACACTCGGTCGACTGTCCTTCGAAGGCGTTCTGACGGCCATCAACCTGGGCGCCCGCAAGGGCGCCACCCTCACTATGGGGAACTGGATAGGTATCAACCAGGGGGTGTCAATCGTGGCGCTGAACTCCATCACCATCGGTGACCACACCCTGATTAGTGACTACGTCACCATCTACGACTCGATGTATCACCCGACCTTGCCCGGCGAAGAGGCCTTCACGGCGCCGGTGGTCATCGGTCGCAACTGCCTCATCGGTAACGGGGCCATGATCATGCCGGGTGTCACCATTGGCGACAACGTCGTCGTCGGTGCTCGCGCCGTCGTCAACAAGGACATCCCCGCAAACTCCATCGTGGCCGGCGCTCCCGCCAAGGTGCTGCGCACCTACGAGACACCCGACGGGTGGTTCCGCTATCCCGAAAAGCTCGCTGACCGCCTATAGGTCGTGACCAAAGAGAACCGCCGGGTGCCCTACGGCACCCGGCGGTTCTCTTTTCACGATGGCGAGGTGAGAGTTACTTCACCATCTTCAAGTACTGCTTCGCCACCAATTTGGCGATAAGGGTGTAACCCACGGTCTTGGGGTGGATGTCCTTGCGCTCGCAGAACCACGTGAGCTTGCAGACGTTGGCGACGGCGACCGGAATCTTGCCGTAGGGCGCAAGAGTGGTGGACTTCTTCAGCGGTGTGTACGCACCCGTCGCGGTAGTGATGTCAATAAAGGCCACATTGGAGGGACCGTAGGCCTGCACCATGTCGGGGTTGATGATGGACTTGAACGCAATCAGCGACAAGTTGGCAAAGCCCGGGTTCGGCGGCGTCGTGACGTACATACCGAGAACGACGTCCGGGTAAGTGGTCGCGATCATCGGTACCGTCGGGCCGGCCGCGGCACGCACGTCGCTGGCCAGGGTCGTGATGTTGGTCTTCATCTGCGGCATGGAGGTGCTCACGCAGCCGATGGCGTCGTTCGAGTTCACGCAGGCGTCGAAGTCGTTACCGCCGATGGAAATAGTGATCAAACCAATCTGACCGTGGTGCGCGTTGATGAAGGCAATGGCCGCCTGCTCCTGCGTCTGGGTCGGGTAGGTCGGTCCGCCGAGCGGAGTGGCGAGCGGATTGCAGCCCTCTTGCTGCAAAATCGATGTGGAGGTGGCGCCACCGCAGCCGAAGTTCTCCACGATCAGTTTGGTCTTGGCTTTCACGAGGGCCGGCAGCTGCTGGACGTAGCCGTGAACGGTCTCGGAGGTGTCCGAGAACCCCGGCTGGTATCCCATGGCGTAGCTGTCGCCGAGCGCGACGTAGTACATAGGCGCCTTGGCTTTGTGGGCCGTCGCCGCACCAGCCGAAGTAACCGACATGGCGGCGGTGCCGAGCAGGGCGCCAGCCATGACGATGCGTCGAAGTGACATTTTCATTTGCATCCCCTTAACGAGCCGTCAGCGTTGACGGCAACAGATTCAGCCTATTGACTAGCCGCTCGTAATGCGAACACGTCGCAGAAACGTCACACCCCTGCCCCCTATAGGATTCCGCTCGTGGGAGGAACAAGCCGACCACATCCATAAGGAGAATCCATGCGTGGACTTAAGTCACTGACGACCCTCGCTGCCGGATCCGCCCTCGTCTTGTCAGGATTGGTCGTTTCGACCGGTTCCGCCACGGCGACGACGGCCATCGCGCAGTGCCAGGCGTCATTCAAGTCCGGTCACCTTCCGCTCGTTTCCGCGGGCAAGTTGACCGTTGCTTCCGACATTAACAATGGGCTGTACCAGCCCTGGTTTGGTGCCAATGGCAACCCGAGCACCGGAAAGGGTTACGAGTCAGCCCTCGCGTACGCCATCGCGAAGGACCTCGGCATCACTTCCAAGAATGTCAAGTGGACAGCTGAAGCTTTTGACAGCAGCTTTGCCCCCGGTTCCAAGAACTTCGATTTCGACATCAACGAAATCTCGGTGACAGCGGACCGTGCGCAGGTGGTTGACTTCTCGAACAGCTACTACAACGTTCAGCAGTCGATTGTGGCCTTGAAGACGAACGCCATCGTCAAGCACCACAGCGCCACTGACCTCAAGAATTACACCTATGGAGACCAGATCGGCACGACCGGACTGGACTACATCAACAACCACATCAAGCCGACAAAGCAAGTCCACGTGTACAACACCTTGGACGAAGCCGTTGCCGCTTTGACCGCTGGACAGGTTGACGCGATTGTCGTGGACACCCCCACGGGCCAGTACATGGCAGCCGCGCAGATTGTCAACTCGAAGAACAAGACCATTGCCACCCAAGTCGGACAGTTCCCGACGGCCGGTGAGCACTACGGCTTGCTCTTTGAAAAGGGCAACACGTTGGTCGGTTGTGTCAACGCGGCAATTGCCGACTTGACCACCAAGGGCACCATCAAGTCCCTGCAGAGTCAGTACCTCGGCATCTACAACAAGGTGCCGAAGCTGACCCCTATCCAGCCCTAACGAGTGGATACAACGGTTTCAGACGCTCCGGCGTCGTTGCCATCTTTGTTCGCTCCGCGGCGTCGCCGACTCTTTGTGGGTCGGCGCGCCGCGGTGGCGAGCTCCTTGTCGTCGGCCATCATCGTCGGCCTCATCATCTGGTTTTTCTGGCGAGCCCCGAACGGCGCCAACGTTCGCCATTTCTTCTTAGACCCTCACTCTTTTTGGATCAACCTCACTGGTGACCCCAGCCGCAGCTTGTATTCCATCCTTCGTTGCTTTGAGACCAACGTGTGGATGTTCATGCTGTGCGAAGCTCTGGTTCTTATTTTCGGCTTGGGTCTGGCATGGTTGCGACTAAGTCGCACGCCTATCCTCGCGCCCCTGCGCGTCGCGTCCGCTATCTACACCGACGTGTTTCGTGGCATCCCCATCATCCTCGTGCTGTTCGCCGTGGGCTACGGCGTTCCCGGAATGCAGGCGGGGTGGATATCTCAGCGCACCCCCATCACGTACGCCTGCGCCACCTTGGTCATCACCTACAGCGCTTATGTCGCTGAGGTATACCGAGCCGGCATGAACTCGGTGCCGAACGGGCAGGTTATGGCGGCTAGGTCTTTAGGACTATCGGATGTGCAGACCATGCGGCGCGTGATTTTGCCGCAGGCCGTCCGTAATGTTGTCCCGCCCCTGCTGAACGACTTCATCAGTCTGCAAAAAGACACCGCCCTCGTCGGCACTTTGGGCATCGTCGAAGCCAACCAGGCGGCGCACGTCTTTGGCGCCATGGAGTTCAACTACACGGGCTACACCGTGGCCGCTCTGCTCTTTCTCGCCCTCACTATCCCGATGACGCGTTACACCGACCACCTCATCGCCAAGGACCGACGTCGCCGGCTCGCCGGAGGCACTGTATGAGTGCCGTGATTTCCGCTCAGAACGTCCGCAAACGCTTCGGCGACCACGAGGTGCTACGCGGCATCAGTCTGGACCTCGCGGAACACGAAGTCGTGTGCCTTATCGGGGCCTCAGGGTCGGGCAAGTCCACCCTGCTGCGTTGCCTCAATCTTCTCGAGACCATCGATGAGGGTGACATTGTGTTTCGCGGTCAGAGCCTGACCGACGCGCGCATCGACCCCAACCTGGTGCGTCGACACATCTCGATCGTCTTTCAAGCCTTCAACCTCTTTCCTCACCTCTCCGTGCTCGACAACGTGATGCTCGGCCCCGTGCGCGCGCTCGGTCGCTCACGTGACGAGGTCAAGGTCGAGGCGATGGAGCTTCTCGAGCGCATCGGCCTCGCACCGCGAGCTCTCGAATTTCCTGACCGACTCTCCGGTGGTCAGCAGCAGCGAGTGGCCATAGTGCGCTCGTTGGCGATGAAGCCTGACGTGCTCTTGCTCGATGAAGTCACCAGTGCTCTTGACCCCACCTTGGTGGGCGAAGTACTCGACTTGCTCACCGATCTCGCACGTGGTGGCACCACCATGCTCATCGCCACGCACGAAATGAACTTCGCGCGCAATGTGGCTGACCGAGTCGTCTTTTTGCACAATGGTGAGATCGTCGAAAGCGGCACGCCATCGCAGATTTTTGATCAGCCGCGCGAAGCGGCCACCGCGGCGTTCTTGTCGCGCGTGAACTAAATCAGCGACAAGTCGGGACCCGCGAGCAGGAGCTCGAAGAGCTCTCGGTCACGATCCCAGGTGAGACGCGGCGCGACATCGTTGACATCCACCCAGCGCAGTTCATCGACTTCGTCGTTCTTCTCAAACTCACCACGTAGTGGCGTCATGAGGTAGTACGCGACGATTTTCGGACGACCCTTGCGGTGGGTGTAATTCGTGGTGCCGATGAAACGGACAATCTCGCAGGTGAGACCGGTCTCTTCCCACACTTCGCGAAGCGCGGCCTGCTCGAAGGTTTCATCCTCGTCGAGCTTGCCCTTCGGAAACGTCCAGTCCTTGCGTGACTCGCGATAGATACACGCGACTTCGAGCCCGTTCGAGCTGCGACGAAGAATCACCCCACCCGCCGCACGAATGAGGTCGGTCGGGGCATCGTCAGGAACGAGAAGTTCACCAGTCATGAGAGTCACGCCGCCCACGGTACAAAGCACCGAGAGCACGTTGAGGGATGGGCGAGAGTTGGCCGGGGGGTGAAGGGCACCTCCGTAGAGTAATGAAATGCTCGCGGTCAATCTGAACTCACCCGGCCGCATCATCGCGTACCTCGTCGCAGGAGTCGCGGCGGGCATCAGTAACGGCATCGCGGGCGGGGGAACGTTCATCACTTTCCCCACGCTGCTGGCGGCCGGCATCCCCGCTCTGCAAGCCAATGTCACCTCATCGGTGGGTGTCGTCGCCTCGTACACCGGGGGCCTGGGTGGATTTCGGCGTCAACTCGTCAGTCAGGGCCGGGCGATTGCCGAATTGATTCCGGGCTCCATCCTCGGCGTCGCCCTCGGCACTGAGATTTTGCTGCATTCCAGTTCCGCTGCGTTTCGCGCCCTCGTGCCCTGGCTCATCTTGGCGGGGACCGTACTCTTCGCGCTCGCCCCGCAGCTGACCAGCCGATTGGCCCACCGCACCACCCACGGTCAGCGCAAGGCGGCGCTACAGCTCGGCAACTTTGCCATCGCGATTTATGGCGGATATTTCGGTGCCGGCGTGGGCATCTTGCTCCTCGCCGTTTTCGCACTGACGATGGACGCTGACATGGCGACGTATCAAGGCTTGCGATCGGCCATCTCGATCATCATGAACGGCACGGCCGCCATCATCTTCTCCCTCCGCGGCCACCTCGTGGGCTCGGCCGTCGGTTGCCTGCTCATCGGCACTCTGATCGGTGGCATTCTCGGGACCCTGTTGATTCAGCGCCTTTCGGTGAAGGTCGTGCGGGGTCTCATTGTGGCGACGGGCCTCGCCACTGTGGTGCGCCTGCTCGTCGCATAGGCCGACTACCACTATTTCTAGTGAAGTGGTAGGATTAGGCCATGCGTCGGTTCTTTACCTTTCCCAATCCGGTCAATGAAGTCGCCGCCCGCAGCGTCGCGACGGGGGTCGTCCTCATGAGCGTGATTGCTCTTGTGACCAATTGGAGCTGGATCCTCATTCCCCTCACGCTGGGTTTCGCCGCGCGCGTGGCCAGCGGTCCCCGCTTTTCTCCTTTGGGCCAGATTGCGACGCGGCTCGTGGCTCCGCGCCTGGAGGCACACGCCACGTTCGTTGCCGGTCCACCCAAGCGTTTCGCCCAAGCGGTCGGTCTCGTCGTCTCCGCGGCGGCCAGCATCGTGACCGTGACGGCGGGCTGGGGTGCCGGCCGATGGGTGCTCCTCGCGCTCATTTTCGCCGCCTCACTCGAAGCCTTTGCGGGATTCTGCCTGGGGTGCTGGATGTTTGCCCAGTTGATGAAGGTGGGTCTCGTGCCCGAGTCGGTGTGCCTCGACTGCGCGGATATTTCGCGTCGTTTACGCTCGACGCCCTAAGGGCGACTACCGCGAGGTCAAGAGGGCTTCGTAGAGTGGCGTTATGAGAACTAGCCGCCTCTTCCTTGCAAGTTGCGGGCTCATCGTCACGATGGTGGTACCCAGCTGGTCAGCGGGTGCCAGTGAGCCACGCGTCGTGGTGGCCTCTCCCCTCGTGAGCGATCCTCAGTCTCGCCCGGCCACCGGTGACCTCGCCATCAATGTCGTTCTGCGACCCTCGCACCCCGATGAACTCACGGCCCTGGTTGACGGTGTGAACAATCCGTCGTCGGCAAACTACCGACACTTCTTGGCTCGCGGTCAATTCGCGCAACGCTTCGCTCCGTCAGCGAGCGCTCTCGCCGCGGTGCGGGACTACTTCGCGGCTTATCACGTGACGGTGGGGGCTCCTCGCGACGGCGGTCTCGTCGTCTCGGCGCGCGGTCAAGTCGGAGACGTGGCACGTGCTCTTGACACCCACTTCGTGATGCGCCACCTGGGGTCCCACTGGCAAACCCTGGTGAGCACGGCGGCCAGCGTGCCGCAATCTCTCGGCCGAGTCGTCGCCGCCGTCACCGGTATTAGTGGTGAGCGCGTTCACAACTCACTCGTCGCGCACGCGGTGCCCACCGTGACGAGTGGGTGCAGCGGCGCGCAACCCACTATCCAAGGTGGTAACGCCTGGTCACCGCAAGCCGAAGCGGCGGGGTACGGCCTCACGGCGCAGTGGGCCGCGGGTAATACCGGTGCCGGACAAACGATCGCCCTCTACGAGTTAGCGGCGTATCGAAGTTCCGACATCAACGCGTACGCCACGTGCTTTGGCATCACGCCCACCATCTCCACTGTCACCGTCGATGGCGGAGCCGGGCCTTTTGATCCCGCAAGCGGTTCTGAGCCCACCCTCGACCTCCAGGAAATTATTGCCATGAGTCCCGGCGCCCACGTCATCGTGTATCTCGGACCAAACAACGATGTGGGACCCACCGACGTTTTTGCTCAAATGGCGGCCGACGACAGTGCGTCCATCATCAGTTCATCGTGGGGCATTTGCGAGAGCCAAATCGATCAGAGTGCCGAGGCGCCCATCTTCCAGCAGATGGTGGCCCAGGGCCAGTCGCTCATTGCGGCCTCTGGTGACTCGGGATCCGCGGACTGCTACGACCCCTCGAACTCTTTCGCCACCTCGGTGCTGGCGGTCGACGACCCCGCCGGCCAGCCCACCGTGACCGGTATTGGGGGACTCAGTGTGACGAGCTTCTCGCCCTTCTCGGCGTCGGTGTGGAATGACGGTATTGGCACCTCCGTGGGTAGCGGTGGTGGCTTCTCTCAGACATTCGCGACTCCCTCTTGGCAACGCACTGCACTCGTGGCGTCCGGCGCCCTCTCGCTCAGTCCGACGACTTGTGGACCAGGTGGTAATCAGACCTGTCGAGCAGTTCCCGATATCTCCGTGGTGGGTGACCCGAGCCGCGGTTTCCTCTTTCGCTACCAAGGATCGTGGGGTGGCATCGGTGGCACGTCGATTGGATCGCCACTCGTGGCGTCGATCGTTGCAGTCGCGAGTCAAAACTGCGGTGTGAGCACCGGCTTCGGCAACCTCAACCCGCAGCTATATGCCATGAATACGGCCGGCAGCGGACTCATCGATATCACTAGTGGAAATAACGACACACTGGGTCTCGGGGCATATGACGCCACCGTGGGCTATGACCCCGCGTCGGGACTCGGGACGATTGATCCAGCCACTTTCTATAACGCCATCTGCCCGCTGGTCGCCTCAGCCACTAACTCCACAGTGAGCGCTCCCCGCAGCGTGACCGTGCATGGCGCTCCCGGAATACTCACCGTGACCGCGCGCAATTTTGCCAACGTGCTGATGACCGACGTCACGCCGTCCGTCGAGGTGTTGCCCGCCACGGGACTGCTCGTCGGTGGCGCCACCGCGGTGGGCGCGGGCAGCAGCACCTTCGCACTCTCCGGCACCCAAGTCGGTAGCTATCAACTCAGCGTGGTTGTGGCCGGTCGCACGATCTCGACCTCAACCATCACGGTGGGTGAGGCGATCGCCGTCGCGAGCACCTCCAGCGTGAGTGCGTCGACATCGGTGACGTCGGTAGATGGCGCCCCCCTCACCGTGACGGTCACACCACGGACCATCGACGGCACGGTGGTGACCGCCACGGCACCGGTACTCACCAGCTCGCCCGCTTCTGGTCTGGCGGTGAGCTCAGTGACACGCAGTGGCACCACGACCTTTACCGTGAGTCCCACCCAGGCCGGCAGCTTTACTCTCAGCATCCAGCTGGGAAGTGTGACTCTCGGCAGCACGTCACTGACCGCGACCTCGCCTTTCCCCACTCCCATGTCGGCGTCGTTGGGCCTCGCTCGACTCTTGTCATATCTTCCGGCCGTTGATGCCCTGAGCAGCAACGGCACGCTCTACATCGCGGGTCGAGGAGCTGCAGGTCACGTCTTCGTGTCGACGGCCTCGGGCAGCGTCACCATTGATCTCACGAGTTCGCAGCACCTGCCCACGAGCAATGTGAGTCCCGCACTCGGTTGCGCGGCAACCTGCTCGGTGGCCATCAATGCCGGTGGCAGCGTGGTGGTGGACATA
The DNA here is from genome assembly GCA_903924205.1 of uncultured Actinomycetes bacterium. Lineage (GTDB taxonomy): Bacteria > Actinomycetota > Acidimicrobiia > Acidimicrobiales > RAAP-2 > RAAP-2. Next base: position 90,431 of record CAIYAP010000005.1, on the reverse strand, counting down.
AATGCCACCACCTCACCTCGCGTGATCAATATCACCGCCACCACCAAGCAGCCCATGGATCTCATGGGCGTGCCCACCATCAGCCCCTTACCGACCACCGGGCAGTGGCTGGTGACCTGGCGAACATCCGCGAATCACCTCATGACCGCGACCCTCACCGCCAGTGGTCTCGTGGGTACGGTGCGCGACGTCACGAGCAGTATCAAGGCCACAGCCATCACTGGCGCACCCTCCGCGATCACCGTGGGGTCGCGGGTCATCGTGGCGACTCGCACCGCGACCGCGACGGTGCTGGACGTGTGGAGCGCCGGAAACTGGCGTCAAGTCGTCATCGGTGCCGCCCCCGCGAGCACGACGGGTACTGCGGCGGTGCTCGCCATGGGAAACACTCTTACCGTGGCCCTGCCCACGAGCTCGCGCGTGAGCGTGTTCTCGGTGGACCTCACGACGCTCGCCGGATCACTTCGCGCAACCCTGACGACCGCCATCCCCACCCACTACAGCAGCGGTCTCGTGGGACTGGTCCCTGGAACCACTGCCGCAGACGTGTTGGTCATTCAGTCCGGATCGCTCGTGGTGGCGAGCGGGGTCTCACTCACCATCCAGCGCCCATTGGCTCCCCTCGTCGGTCTGACGGGGGCGTACAGCCTCTCGGTGGCGGGGGCAATTCCCATCATCAATTCAGGATCGACGCATCTCGTCATCTAGGTGAACGGGCTTCGTACACTGCAATGACCATGACGACACCGCGTCGACGCCACGTTCGGATCCGTCGAGTCCTTGCTCTCTCCGTAACCTCGGGCGTCGTGGCCTCGGGCATCGCCTTTGCCAGCGTGTCGCCACGAACGAGTGGGGCCAGCTCACTCGTTGCCGCGCCGGTGGTCGCCTACGCCGTGACGAATAACGGGGCCCTGCCCTACGACGCGGTCCCCCTGCCCGCCGCCTTGTCGGGGCTGACTGCCGTGGGTGCCATTGCGACCACTCTCGATCAAACGGGCGCCACGGTCATCGCGACACGAACTGCCAGCGGGGGTATCGATATCGCTGACCCCACCTTGTTCAGTACGCCGAGCACGCTCGCCGCTCTCGGTGACCACGTACCGACAGCCACGGGCGATCCCGCTATCGCGGTGGACAGTGCGGGTCGCCTCGTGGTGGCCTACGTCTCGAACGGACAACTCATCGTGGCGCGTACGCAATTCGATACCGCGCTGTCGACCTGGCACGACGGATCAGCGTCCGCAGCACCGTCGCCTCTGGAACTCAGTACGGTGGCGGCTCCGACGGCCACGACCTTCGTCGGCCAGCCCACCGTCATCATGGTGAATGACGCCCCACAACTCGTGGTGGCCAGCAGTGCCGGTGGTCTCTGGTCGCTGAGCATGCCGGCGTCCTCGCTCGTGCCCTCACCTCTCGTGGCTCTCCCCCTCGCACCGGTCGGAGCGGTAGCCACGGGCTCGCCGATAGTGGTTGATGCGGCGAGCTCCACCTACGCCACGAGCGTGATGACGAACGGCGTCACGCACATTGATCTCATTTCGTGCGCGGTGGCCTGCACCGCGCGCGACCTCACGGCGGCCACCGCCGCGAGCAACACCTTGCCGTCGCTGGCGACTGCCACGAGTGGCAACACGCTGTACCTCGCCGCCATCACGACTCTCGGACACGCGGTGCTTCTGAAGTCCACGTTGCCGACCCTCGCGAGCTGGAGTGCACTCGATGCCACGGTGGGTAGCACCGCTCCCGCACTGACGGGCCAACCCACGTTGTCGGCGAGTGGCACCAACGTGACCGTGGGAGCAGCCGCTGCCAACTGGGGCGACTTCTTCGTGCTCTCGAGTAGTACGGGTCGAGCCAATAGCTTCAAAGCCACCGACGCGTCGGCCACCGGCGGCAGTAGTGCCCAGAGCATCAACGGCTTCACCGCGAGCGTGTCGTTCAATGCGGTGGCTACCTTCCTCGCCGGGGGCGTGGCCAAGCCCGCGCCCACCGGTACCGGCCTCTATGCCATTCCCCTCAGTACCTACCCCCAAGCCATTGCTGATGGGTGGCCGGTGATCTCTGACACCGGCGGCCTCGGCACCACGAGCTCACCGTGGGTGGCGGTTCCCCCGGCGAGTGCGGTCAGCAATAGTTTTGACTTCATCGTGGGTCGCGACATCGCGAATAGCCATAAGCGCGTCACCTGGATCAGCTTTTGGACCGTGAGTGGACCACTACGCGGTGAGCCCACCACTCCCGCGACCTTTTACACCCACGGGTTCGCGTCCGGCGCCGCGGTGGCCACCACGATTGATCGATACCGTGCTGCCGGTCTCGGCCTGCAACCCGACTGGGTGGCACTCGACCCCGAGGGCTACCCCGACTACCACTCCTGTCTCGATGGGCAAGGCGGTAGCAGCGCCTGCCCACCGTCTAACCCCGCGAACTGGGCGCAGATCGTGGCGGGCTGGGAAGACGGCTTGGCCTCGGTGGACCCGAAGTTGCACCCCGCCATTTACGCGAGTCAATACGAATTTAAGAACGGCAACCTGGCGAATTTACCCATTCCCGTTTTCCCGGCCATTGCGTATCTGTGGACGTCCGTGTCACTCACCGCGTCAGCGCCGGTGGGGGCCAGCACCATTCAGGTCTCGAGCAACCTCGGGGTGAACGCCAATGAGACCATCTACTTCTCGGCCGGTACCCAAAGTGCCACCGCCACCATTGCGAGCACGTACAACGGCACCTCGCTCACGGTGCCGCTCACGGTTCCGCTCGCTATCAGCCATCCCACCGGCACGGTGGTCAACGTGTTGACCCCGCCCTACAAGTTGCCGAGCACCACGGGTTCCAACATTCTGGGCTACATCGCCTTCGGGCTGGGCTCATGGTGTGGGCCCGCACAGTCTCAGGAAAACTTCTTAAGTAACGCGCCCTGGAATGGGCTCTATAACACCTTGCAGCTCAATGGTGGCGTGTACTGCCCGCGTTAAGCCACGGGCGTGAGTTCGCCATTGGCGAAGTGCACGCGCGCCTTCGAGCGTTTCGCGAGTCGCTCGTCACCGACGATGAGGCCGGAGAAATTAAGTGGGTCGTAGGTCGACAGATCGGCCTCAATGTTCACCCTCTCCTCGCGCAGCATCGCCAACGCGCGAGGGTGAATGAACTGCTCACCCGCCACGCCGGTGACGACGCGCGCGCCGACGACTTCACCGCGAACTTCGAGACGACGAAGGGCGCGCAACACTTCTCGCCACGGCACCTTGAATGCTTCGAGTTCGTAGATGTCGAAACACACGATGCCCCAACGCTCTAACAACTGCACCGCCACCAACTCGGCTAGTTCCTCGAGTTCGGCACGTTCGACGGGTGCGTCGCTGCTCGCGACCACATCCCAGCGACCTTCGCCCACACCCGAATTTGCCGAGGCACGCTGCACATCGCGCAGTTTGCGGCGACCCGCGGGCGTGGCGGCGCGCGAACTCACCCGCAGCAGGGAGCGCACCGCCGCGAAAGCGTCGGCGTGCACGAGGCCGCGAGCGACCAGGTCCCACACTCCTTCGTCGACCTCGGGGGGTAGTCGACGAGCCAGGTCCGGAAGGTCAAAGCGAAAGGCCGCACCTCGCGACAGGGCGTCGTAGACGTCGCGCGATGCTCCGGCGTCGGGAACGCGTGGCGCGTGTCCGAGGCGCACGGCCCGCTGGAATTCGCGCCGATCACGACGGGGAAAGAAAGCGACCGGCGTGACGGCTGACGGCGTCGCCGATCCGCGAGTCGACTCATCATCTCCGGCTCGCACACTGAGCCGAGCCCAGGTGAATTCACCCGACAGGCACAATTCATCGAGCCATTCGGGGCGATATTCCGCCACACGTGAGGCCAAGATGTGGTCCCACTCACCGGCCGCAACTTCAAAACCCGCCAACTGGTGCAGCACCTCGGCCAAGCGGTCGCGACCACGCAGCGAGTGCTCCTGGTGCACGCCCTGCCACTGCGCCATGAAGCGCAGGTAGGTGGTCGCATCGATGACCGGATAGCTCGCCCGGCGCTGACGGCGAGCCACGTCATTGCAGCGCAGCCACGTAAAGCGTGCGCACCACTTCGTACCGCCCACGATGATGGCAAAACCGTCCGCCTCCAGGGCTGCTAATGCCGTCTTCGCTCGCGCCAAACTCATCGGCGCACCACGCAGCGGCGAAAAGGTGAACGCGGACTCGCCGATGAGGGTGGCCACATCGACTGGCCCCGCCGCTTGCAAGTGACTACGCATCATGGCGATGGCGAGCTCATCATCCATGGCGAGGTCATCGATAATCGAGGGTCGCCGAGCGTCAATCCACAGGCCATCACGAATAAGGAGGCGATCGGAGTCGACGAGCTGCTGAGCAAAGACGTCCCAGTCGTCAACGGCACGGATGGCACCGGCATCACGAATCAATTCAGCCAACTCGTCACTGGATCGAACCAGAGGCGTCAGGTTGGTCATCACGTCGGTCACGACGTCGGGTTCCAGCGCGGAGCGCTCCTGCACCAGCGGCAGACCATCGGCACCCAGAGCCGCCGCCCCGCGAGGGGCGTAAACCTCACGACTGCGACGCTCCGCAGCTTCCGTGTCATCGAGGAAGGTGAAGGACTTCCCATTCACGATGCCGTGCGAGAGCACCGAGGCGGTGGGGCGATCGACGAGATGCGCCCGGACGGCCCCCGACTCGATGTCCGCGAGCAATGCCATCAGACCATCGATGTCGAGAGGTTCGTGCAGCACGTCGTCGACGGTCTGGCGCACCAAGACATGGTCGGGAACGGGGACGGGTCCGGCCGGCGCGTTTTCTTGGCACGCGGCTAGCGAGGGCCATACCGCGGCCATTAAATCCACCGCCGCCATGCGCTGAATATTGATGGGGACCGCTGTCCCGTTACTGCGCACGCGCATCACGAAGGATCGTCCACAGTTCCAGCGCCAGCGACTTTGCAGCATCGGTAGGAGGAGCACCGCCTGCACCAAGGTATCGCGTGCGTGATACGAGCGCACCATGGGCATCACCGTGTCCAGGGTGAAGGAGTGGTGCGGTCCGAGGGCAATCATGAAGGCGTCATCATCAGCAGCGGCTTGTAGTTCGAAATCAAAGGTGACGCAGAATTTCTTGCGCATCGCCAAGCCGAGCGCCCGGTTCACTCGCGCGCCGCGAGGGCTGTGCACCACCAGGTGCGCGGAGCCCGTCTCGTCAAAGAAACGCTCCACCACCAGTTGGTCGCGAGCCGGCAAGGAGCCGAGTTCTTGCAGCGCCTGCGAGACGTACGCGGCCACTTGTCGCGCCGCCTCTCGATTCACCCCACCAATTCGTGCGAGGTGTTCCATCGCGGCCTCGAGGTCTCGGGCGGCGAGGGGCTCGCTGAGCTCTTCGTAGAGACGCCCCACGGATTGGGACAGCTCCACGCTGCGCGCGGGTGACTCGCCAAACCAGATGGGCACCGTGGGCGTGGCAGTGCCCGCATCGCTGACACGCACCTTGCCGGTCTCCACTCGTTCGATACGCCATGACTGCGAGCCCAACACGAAGATGTCGCCGGGGCTCGACTCCACGGCAAACTCTTCGCTCACCGCACCGACCTTTTGTTCGGTGTCGCTCACCACGACGGCGTAGTCCCCAGTGTCAGGAATTGTGCCGGAATTATTCAATGCCGTCATGCGCGCCGAGCGACGGGGTCGGACCTTGTGGTTCACGTCGTCATGAAAGAGGTGAGCGCCCTTTACCCCGTGGCCCAGCGTGATGCCGTGCGCGGTGAGCTCGAGTGCGCGAGTAAAGTCGCTGTCGCTGAGCTCGTGATAGGGATGGGCCGCCCGCACCATGGCGAGCAAAGCCTCCGGCGTGTCCTCACCACGTGCGCCCACTTCGCCGACGAGATGCTGAATCATGACGTCGAGGGGATGGGGGTAAATCTCTACCGCGTCGAGTTCGCCACGTTGCACACAATCGAGCATGGCCACCATTTCGACCAGTTCGGACCTCGTCAACGGATAGAGGCGTCCACGTGGCGTGCCGCCCACACGGTGATTCGCGCGACCAATGCGCTGGAGGAAGGTGGCGATAGAGCGAGACGATCCGATCTGGCAGACCATGTCCACCGGCCCCACGTCAATGCCGAGCTCCAGTGAAGCCGTCGCCACGAGAGCCTTGAGCTCGCCCGCCTTGAGGCGACGCTCCAACTCTTTGCGCTTGGGGTGAGCGAGTGAACCATGGTGTGCGGCCACGACGGAACTCGCGTCCGCCATGATGCCGTCATTTTCCAACTGCTCCGCCAGGCGATAGGCCAAGCGTTCCGCGAAACGTCGCGACCCCACGAAGATCAAAGTGGTGCGGTTCTCGATGATGACCTGCATCAACGACGCCAACACGTCAGCGAACTGCTCTTGCGACATGATCGAATCGAGGTCGGTAGTGGGCAACATGATGTCAAGGTCGAAGCGACGCGGCGCCGTCGCGTCCACGATGCGCGTGGCCGGTCGACCTTCATGGTGGCCACTTAAGAAATCAGCGACCAGCGATAGGGGCTTTTGCGTCGCCGATAGCCCCACTCGCCGCGGCGGACGACCAGTGGTATCGCTCACAAAACGATCGAGGCGTTCGAGCGCGAGCGACATGTGACTACCGCGCTTGTCGCGACACAGTGCGTGGATTTCGTCGATGACGACGGTCTCGAGGTGTCGCAAAGATTCGCGACCCGAGTCGCTGCTCATCAAGATGGCGAGAGTCTCGGGCGTTGTCACCAAAATCTGTCCGGGCTTGCGGCGCTGACGGTCGCGGTCGGCGCGGTCGGTGTCACCCGTGCGCACGTCGACACGAATATCGACCACGGGCTCACCCATCTCGATAGCGAGTTGCGTCATCTCGTCGAGGGGGCGCACCAAGTTGTCGCGAATGTCGGTGGCGAGGGCACGTAAGGGGGAGAGATACAGCACGCGATATCCGGGTGACAGCGTCTCGCGCCGCCACAGTTGGTCCAGAAGCGGCACGAACGCGGTCAGGGTCTTGCCACTGCCCGTCGGGGCGGCCACCAAGATGTCGCCCGGCGTCTCAAACAGGGGCCAGGCCTCTCGCTGCGGCAGGGTCGGGCCATCGGGAAAACGCACGTCCAGCCAGCGGCTGATCACGCGATGCCGAGTCGATGAAGCGATGACCATCAGGTCAGTTCATCAGAAGGCTGTGACACGCGTCGAGCACGATCACGGCGAATCGCCCACCGAACGGTCATCACCGCCCAGGTCACCATCGCCACGCAGAAAACCCCGAAAACAATGGTGAAAGCGGTGGTGACGGCGAACATCATCCCAGCCTAGGGCGTGTCACAGCCACGAAGTTGGCTGTGACCATGCTGCTGATGACCTCCCCCACCGTGACCGATCGCCTGCGTGCCGCGCGAAGCGGCGACGCTCCCATCTCGCCCGAGCAGAGCCAGCAGATTCGTGAACTCGTCCAGGCCCTCCCCGGACCGTGCCGCACGATTTACCCGCGTGACATTGACGGTGTCGAAGGCCCGAGCGGCCCCTCACTCGCCATGTTGCGCGGCGCGCTCATTACGCAGCTCGTTCGTCTTCGCTCGGTGGGGCTTCACTCGACCCACGCGGTGCGTGACGCCATCGATGCCCTCGAGAGCTACGACGGCGAGGGAGACCTCGTCGAGTTTCTGCGCCACCTCAGCGCGGACGAACGCGCGCGCCTGCACGCCGATCTGTCCTCGCACTCTCACGTGCTCGCCGAACGCCTGGGACACATTCCCGACGGGTGGCGACCTCGCGCCGCGGTGCGTTCCGCCGCGCGCGTGGGCTACCTCACTCTTCGCGACGTCAATGACCTTGTCGTCGGCACTATTACCAGTGGACTCGCGCTGGTGGATGTCACGACGGCCGAGCTCGACGAGCGTCTCGAACGGCGAATGCGCTACCACGCCCTGGTGGAAACGCTTCGCAGTGGCGTGGCACCGACCTGCGTGGCGGGGCTGTCCACCGCGACCGGTGACAGTGCCATCTACCCCGTGACCGTCGAATCTCTTCACATCGCCGTTTCTGAACTCCCAGGAGTTAGCCCCTCATGAACCTGATCTCCTACCGTCTGGACACGGCTGACCTGATGAGCGCCACCAGTGAGCCCACGCACGAGGGTGTCGTCATCGATGACGCGCGTTTTGCCACCATCATTGAGTCTCACCGTCGTCACGGCATCACCCCACGACGCGTCGACGCATGGACGATCGAACAAGCCGGCGCTCCCCCCACCCCCTTTGTCTGGTCAGTGCGAAAGACGCGACGCACCTTGGGCAACGCGGCCGCCAGCCTCGTGATCAGCGGTCAGCAGCGCACCGTCGCGGCCGCCGTGCGCGCCGAAATGGGCCATCACCTCGATCTTGCCGTTCGGGGCTGGGCGAATCGTGGCACCTTGTCGTGGTGGATTGCCGAGCAGTCACCCGTCGCCCAGGGAATCATCACCGCCGAGGCGGTGGCGTGGGCGTCGGATATCTGCGACATCGCGGAGCGTTCGCTCGCCCGTTTTACGGCGCCGTCTGACCTGTACATCGACCTGCCCACCTGTCGCACGTCGTGGCGCGCGCGGCGCGATTTACTCAACGACGACGGTTCGGTGATGGTGCGAGTGCGTGGCGGAGCCCCGTCCACGACGGCCGGAGCGGGACTGCGCGCCGACCTCGCCATGGCAACGGTGGCGGCACGCGGTGAGGTGGGACCCGCACGAATCGTGGGCATTTGGCCACAAGCGGGCATGGCTCTCGCCCTCAATAGTGATGAAATCACCGTCGCGGTGGGTATTCGAGACCTCACCGCCGCCTCGAAAGTGCTCGCCGGCATCCCAAGCGCCCCGTCGCCACGCGAGCGCCAACTAGCCTGAGACCTTCATGACACTTCGCGACTCTCTTCGAAACATTGCCATTATCGCCCACGTTGACCACGGCAAGACCACCTTGGTCGACGCCATGCTTCGCCAAACCGGTTCCTTCGCGACCCACGGCGACGCCGTGGACCGCGTCATGGACTCTGGCGACCTCGAACGGGAAAAGGGCATCACCATCTTGGCCAAGAACACGGCGGTGAACTGGAACGGCACCACCATCAACATCATCGACACCCCCGGCCACGCCGACTTTGGTGGCGAAGTCGAGCGCGGCCTCGCGATGGTGGACGGCGTGATTTTGTTGGTGGATGCGGCTGAAGGCCCGTTGCCGCAGACCCGATTCGTGCTGCGCAAGACCTTGGCCCGTCGCCTGCCCGTGATTTTGCTCATCAATAAGGTCGACCGTCCCGACGCTCGCGTCGAGGAAGTCGTCAGCGAAGTCGAAGAGCTTTTCTTGGACCTGGATGCCGATGAGGACCAGATCAGCTTCCCCGTGATGTACGCCTCGGCCAAGCAGGGCTGGGCGGGGAGCGATTGGAACGCCGGCGAAGGCACGCTCGAGCCGCTGTTCCAGTTGATTCACGACGCCATTCCGGCGCCGGAATACGAAGAGGGCCACGGCTTGCAAGCTCTGGTGTGCAATCTCGACGCGTCGCCCTACCTCGGCCGCTTGGCACTGTGCCGCGTAGTCAACGGCACGCTGCAGCGTGGCGCGCGCGTGGCGTGGTGCCGTCGTGATGGCACCATCGAGCACGCCAAGGTCACCGAATTGTTCATCACCGAGGCGCTCGAGCGCGTGCCGGCCGAATCTGCCGGCCCCGGCGACATTGTCGCGGTCGCGGGTTTTGAGGAAATCACCATTGGTGAGACCTTGGCTGACCCCGAGAATCCCCAGCCGCTTCCACTGATCACCGTGGATGAGCCCAGCTTGTCCATGACCATCGGCATTAACACCTCGCCCCTCGCCGGCCGTGAAGGCAAGCTCCTGACAGCTCGCGTCGTGAAGGACCGCCTCGACAAGGAACTCATCGGTAACGTGTCGCTACGCGTCTTGAACACGGACCGTCCCGACGCCTGGGAAGTCCAGGGACGTGGCGAACTGCAACTTGCCATCTTGATTGAGACCATGCGTCGTGAAGGCTTCGAACTCACCATCGGCAAGCCCCGGGTGGTGACGAAGGAGATCGATGGCGTCTTGAACGAGCCATTTGAGCGCGTGACCGTCGACATTCCCGAAGAGTTCGTCGGTAACGTGACGGCCCTGCTCAGCCAACGTCGTGGCTCCATGCTCGACATGGTGAACCACGGCACCGGATGGGTGCGTCTCGAGTGGCGCATTCCCGCTCGTGGTCTCGTCGGAGTGCGCACCGAATTCATGACCGAAACGCGCGGCACGGGCATCTTGAACAGCGTCTTTGACGGCTACTCCCCCTGGGTGGGCGAAATTCGTCACCGCCTCAAGGGCACCATGGTCGCCGACCGTTCCGGCGTGACGACCCCGTACTGCTTGATCGACCTTGAAGCACGTGGCATCTTGTTCGTGGACGCCGGTATTGACGTCTACGAAGGCATGATCATCGGCGAAAATTCGCGTGCCGATGAAATGAACGTAAACCCCACCAAGGAAAAGAAGCTCACGAACATGCGAGCCTCGGGTTCAGACAACACGGAGCGCATGTCACCTCCGACCGTTCTGTCGCTAGAGCAGGCCTTGGAGTTCATTGCGGACGACGAAGCCGTCGAAGTGACACCCAAGACCATTCGCTTGCGCAAGGTCGTCCTCGACGCCAACACGCGTGCTCGTCTCATCAAGAGCGAAAAGAATCGCAACGCCTAATCCCTCGCCAGGTCGTCGGTAGGATTTACCTATGGGCGACGACGTGAGAGGCAACAGCCCGCAAAACGCCTGGTCACACCCAACGTGGCCCGAGCCCTGGCGTCACTGGATGGCGGTTGATATCGACATTCACCAGCGGGCGGGACTTTCACTCGCTGAGATCTTCACCTCCACCTATCCCTCGGTAGAGACCGAGCCGGATGGGAAGTTGCGTGCTTGGGCGCTACACCCCTCGCTCTGCGGCATACCTAACGGGGTTGCCGCGTTTTTCCGCACCTCGCCGACGACTTTCGATCGCTCGGCGACCGACATGGCCGACTGGGCGCTCTCGAGTGACTCGCGTGCGTTGCTGGACCCCGCCCCGTGGTCGCTCGAACTACGCGATCGCGTGCGACACGCCGTTCGCGATGCCGTTGCCTTCCGGCAGGTGGGGTATCACGCATATGAAGCATCAATGGGCCTTCTGACGAGATGGTCATACGATCTTCTGACCCAGCGAAGACGCCGAATCGCGATCGACGTCATCGACGTTCCCACCAATAAACCGGCCTATCTGTCGCCACTTCTCGCCGCCTCGTGGCCGATGGCCAGTGTCGACGCGGACACTTTTGCGGTCGTCAACTTTTTCGCTCAGGGGGCTCTCTCGCCACTTCTCCGCCATCCGCCTCGTCGGCTGAGCGTGCTGTGGGCGTGGGAGCTTGAACAGATTCCCCCGCTCGCGGTCTCGGTCGCGCGGGACTTCGCCATCGACACGGTCTACGTCTTGTCCCCGTGGTCCGCGACCGCCTTTCGTTCGGCAGTGGCGTGTCAGGTCGAAGTTCTCGCCCTGACAAACCCGAAGTACCTTGCAGACAATCTGGCGCCCACTGGCTCCGCACGCGGCCCCTACGTGTTGTCAATCCTCGATGCCCGCAGTCGCTTGGGTCGCAAGAATCCGGAAGCGGTTCTGCGCACCTGGGCAGCCGTGGCCGAGGAATTCCCCCATCATTCCCTCATTTTGAAAACGATGGCGCTCGCCGATGAGGGAACCACGGAGCTCATGGACCTCATTCGTCACAGTCCCCGCACCACCTTGATTGATGACCACCTCAACGATGAGCAGTACCACGAACTCGTCGCGAACGCGGCGGCTTATCTCACTCTCCCGCGCTCGGAGGGCTTGGGGCTCACCCCTCTTGAAGCAGCCGTTCACGGCGTGCCCGTGGTGTACAGCGACTACTCCGGTCTGCACGACAACTTCAACGGCACCTTTTTCCCGGTGCCGGTCACCATGGTGCGCGTTGGCGACTCGGGTTACGACAACACCCCCTATCCCGATGATGCCTGGTGGGGTGATCCCGATCTGGTGGTGGCCGCCCAACAACTTCGCCACGCTCTCGCGATGACCCGCGCAGATGCTCGAGCGCAAGGCGCATCCATTCGCGAGCAATTACGACGAGACCACGATGTCGCCGTCGATACGTTGGGTGCAGTCGCTGACGTCACTCTCAGTGATAACTGGCATCGGCGGCGAAACCAACTCGGCCGGCGAACGTGGCAATTCAAGCTAGCCCGACGCGCCGGTCGACTTTTCACTCCGTTGCGACCGATGGCCACCTCGGTCTACCGAGCATTGCCGATGGCCATGCGTCGTCGCCTTCGCACCACACGTCGCTAAGCCCTCGGAGAGGTGTGCCGGCGCTTGGTAGCGTGTACGTCCGGAGGGATGGCAGAGCGGACGAATGCAACGGTCTTGAAAACCGTCGTGGGGCAACTCACCGTGGGTTCAAATCCCACTCCCTCCGCCACAAAATTCCCCCTCAGCATGATGCGCCGAGGGGGAATTTTCTTTGCGAGCTCATCCCCACCACTGAAGTCGACGCGCTTTCGCGAAGACTCGCGCGTCGGCGTGTGAGTACGCGACGTAGTTTGGCAACGGAATTTTCTCCACACGTTCTATCCGTCACCGGTTCGGACGGCGACGTTCACATGGGGGTGCCATGACTCAGATTTCTGCGGGCGAGCGCGATCGTGCTGACAGTCTCGCGAACTGTCGAGACAAATTCATCATCCCCGACGGCCTGATATACCTCGACGGCAATTCACTCGGGCCCGTGTCGCACACGGCAATTTCCCGAATCCATCAAGCGGTCACTCACGAGTGGGCGACGGGACTCGTTCGCAGTTGGAACGCAGCGGGCTGGATGGACTTACCTCTCTCGCTCGGCAATCGTCTCGCACCGCTCATTGGGGCGCCCGCCGACACGGTCATCGTGACCGACACCTTGACCATTCTCATTGCCAAGCTCCTCGCGAACGCTCTCGCGCTTCGGCCCGACCGCCACGTCATCGTGACGGACGGTGACAACTTCCATTCCGATTTCTATATCGCTGACGGCGTGGCCGCCGCCACGCGTCGAGAGATCACGGTGCGGCGAACGACGCGAGCAGCCCTTGCCGAGGCACTCGATGATGATGTCGCCGTCGTTTTACTCACACACGTGGACTATCGCAGCGGTGAGCTCCTCGACATGCGGGGAATATCGAGTTGCGTCCACGAGCACGGTGCGCTCATGATCTGGGACCTTGCCCACTCCACCGGCGCGGTGCCGCTGAATGTTCTCGACGATGGGGCCGACTTCGCCGCGGGGTGTGGCTACAAGTACCTCAACGGCGGTCCAGGGGCACCGGCCTTTGCGTATGTCGCGCCGCACTGGTTAGCGTCGCTCACCAATTTCCTGCCGGGATGGCTCGGACACGCTCGGCCTTTCGACTTCGATTCCACCTTCGAGAAAGCCTCCGGTATTCGTGCGTTGGTGACGTCGTCTCCTTCCGTCGTGGGCCTCTCGGCCCTGGCGGGCGCATTGGACGCGTTCGATGATGTGTCACTCGATGACATCCGACGCAAGAGTTTGGACCTCACCGACTTCTTTATCGCCGAGGTGGAGGGTCGATTGCCTGGACTATTCGAACTCGTTACCCCTCGAGACCACGATCGACGAGCGAGTCAGGTGAGTTGGCGTCACGACGAGGCCTACGGCATTGTTCAGGCCCTGATCTCTCGCGGCGTCGTCGGTGATTTTCGGGCTCCGAATATTGCGCGATTTGGATTCACCCCGCTCTATCTCTCGTTTCAGGATGTCGAAGTCGCGGTCTCTCACCTCGTCGAGGTCATGCGACATCGCGAATACGCCGATCCGGCGTACCGCCAAAAGAACCCGGTGACCTGATGAAACTTCGCGGCTCACCCCTCTGGAGATACTTCGCGCCGCGCGTCGAAGAAGTCTCGTTTCGCGCCGCCTCGCCGTGGCGAGCACGGCCGCTCACGGCGTTCATTTTGATCGGGGGCCTCGCCATTTTTGGCATGGGCGAGGCGCTCATGGTACGCAGCAATGCGGGTGCGGCCCCCTGGACGGTCTTTGCCACCGGCCTCGCCCACGCCACTCGATTGAGCTTGGGATGGGCCACCTTCGTCGTGTCCTGCGGCGTCTTTTCGGGCTGGTGGCCCCTTCGACAGCGACCCGGATTCGGCACCATCGCCAATCTCACCGTCATCCCCATTTTTTTGGAATTCGGATACCGCGCTATTCCGAGTGCCCACAGTGGGTGGATGCAGATCATCATGTTGCTGGGCGGCCTCACCGCTATCGGCAGTGGCGGAGCGCTCTATCTTTCCTGCGCTATGGGCACCGGCCCACGCGACGGTCTCATGGTGGGCATGGGTCGCCGATTTAACCTCCCGATCGCGCGTTTGCGCACGGCAATCGAGTTATGCGCATTAGTAGTGGGCACCGCAATGGGTGGCGCTTTTGGGGTGGGAACCATCGTCTTTGCCGTGACCATTGGACCGATTCTCTCGGTTGCCTTGCGGCTAGTCGGGAGATGGTGGTCCGTTCCGGCAACGAGGTCAGCGTCGCCCACCTCATAGATGAACGTCATCGTCGGTAATATTGGGCGACAAGTCATCCGGGGAGAGACAAAAGTCACATGAGCGACCACCATATTTCCCAGCGCCCCGCGCATGAGCCGCGGCCCATGAGTCGAATTTTCCCGAAGTTTTTGATGGAAGGGGGCGAGGACGTCATTCAGCTCGTCGTGTCGCTGACCCTGATCGGCATCGCCGGCGCCGTGCTCTTCGAGTCCATTCGCCAAATCTTCACCATCCACCCCTTGTTCCCGAGTGCACTCCTCGCCTCGCTGAACAATGTGTTGTTCGTGGTCATCATCTTGGAAATCTTGCGAACCATTACGGCTCACTTTGGAGATGGTGGCTTCCAGGTGGGGCCCTTCCTCGTCATCGGCATCATTGCCAACGTGCGACACATCCTCACCATCTCGGCCTCACTCAGCTCCGAAGCCGCTGGTTCGGACACCGAATTTCGTCGGGCCATGGTCGAACTCGCCATCAACGGCGGCCTCATCATCGTGATGGTGATTGGCCTCACCCTGCTCCACCGGATTGGTGACCGCACCATCGAACAGACCAACGGCCCCAAGGCTCACTAATAAACCCTCTGCGGCCCTAACATCGATAGTCCGCCTCGACTGACGGCGCCAACCTAAGGAGAACCATGGGCGACCCCATGTTCCAGCTCGATTCCGACCTCGCGCAACAGATTTTTGATTACTGCCGTGAGCGACTCAGCGAGAACCCGGTGCCGCTGGACCTCGGGTCCATGGCGAATGACACCACTACCGTTCCCATCACCTCTCAGGGCCACGCGCCCGAGGTCATTCTCCAGCACTTCCGCGAGCACATGGCACCCGCGGTCATCTCCATTGATTCGCCCGGATTCCTGGCATTCATCCCGAATGCGCCGACGAAAAACTCACTGCTCTTTGACATGGTGGTGGCCTGCTCCGGACTCAACGGCACCAGTTGGCTGGAAAGTGCCGGTGTCGTCGTCGCGGAAAATCAAGCTCTCGAATTCATTGCCGAGCGGGCCGGCATGCCCCACGGTTCGGGGGGCACCTTTGTCAGTGGTGGTTCCATCGGCAACCTCTCTGGTCTCACGGTGGGTCGCGATGTCGGTGTGGCTCGTCGGCCCGGACTCGACAGGCACCGGGCTCGATTTGCCATCAGCGCGGACGCTCACTCCAGCGTGGGACGAGCACTGCACGTGCTCGGCATCGGTGCCCTCCTCGTGGAACCGGATGATCACCGCTTCACTCTCGAGAACCTCACTGCCGCTCTGGCGGCAGACCCCCACCCCGAGACGGTTATCGGCGTAGTCGCCACCTGCGGCACCACCAATGCGGGAATTGTCGATGACCTCGAGGGACTGGGCTCGTGGTGTCGCGACCACGACCGGTGGTTCCACGTTGATGGGGCGTATGGCGGCGCGGCGATTTTCTCGGAGAGTTATCGCGAGGTGGTGAAGGGACTTCGCCACGCGGACAGCTTCATCGTCGACCCCCACAAGTGGCTGTTCGCGCCGCTCGATTGCGCGGCACTCATCTATCGACACCCCGCGCTCGCTCGCGCCGTGCACACTCAAGAGGCGGGATACCTCGATATCTTGCACGACTCGTCACCCAGCGGCGATGTGGACTGGAATCCGTCAGACTTTGCTATTCACCTCTCACGCCGCGCCCGCGGCTTGCCCTTCTGGTTCTCACTGATGACGCACGGCGTCGAGAGATACGAAAAGTCAGTGGAGGCGGCCATCAACTTGGCGAATCGAGCCGCGGCGCGCATTGAGTCACTCGATCACGTCGAGCTGGTGCGCGACCCGTCGTTGTCCATCGTGCTGTATCGCCGACCGGGGTGGACCCACGAGGACTACACCACGTGGAGCCACCAGCTTCTTCGTGATCAAGTGGCTTTCGTGACACCGACCAAGTGGGAGGGCGAGACGATTGCGCGATTGGCGTTCTTGCACCCCGACACCAGTGATGACCTAGTCGAAGAGATCTTGGCGTCGATGCGTTAACGATTCAGCAGGGGCGAGGCGGGGTTTCGCACCGCGCGTCCCGCGGCTTTGGCGCGGCGCCACGCGATGCCACCGAGGGCTTCGAGTACCACGCGATTGCCAAGGAAAGCCGTGATCTCGGCGTGGTCGTAGGGCGGAGCAACTTCGACCACGTCCATGCCCGCGAGCGGCAGTTCCATCGCGATGCGGCGCACGGCGTCGAGGAGTTGACGACTCGTGAGCCCCCCGGGTTCGGGCGTGCCGGTACCGGGCGCGCTGCCCGGATCCACCACGTCAACGTCGACCGACAAGAACACGGCATCACAGTCATCTGTCGCAATGTCGAAAGCCTCGTCAAGCACCGCGTCGAGCCCGCGAGCCACAATTTCGCTCATTTCAAAACTGCGCATGCCCTGATCGGCCATCCACTGCAGTGTTTCATCTTCGGGCCAGTAGCCGCGAAGACCAATCTGTAAAAAGCGATCGCCGCGGCACGCGCCGGATTCAATGAGGCGACGCATGGGCGTGCCGTGGCCGTAGAGAGATCCAAACTGCATATCGGCGGTGTCAGCGTGGGCGTCAAAGTGAATGACAGAGACTCTGCCAAATCCCACGTGGTGCGCTATTCCGGTAACGTCCGGCAAGGCGATGCTGTGATCGCCACCCAGGATGATGGGGATGATGTTGGCGGCCGCGAGCTGCGCAATCTGTGCTTCGAGTCGCGTGAGCGACAACTCCGTGTCACCCGACGGCATCTCGACATCACCGATATCCACGACGCCTAATTCCTTCAGTGGGTCAACACCGAGAGCGAGCGAGGGGCGCGAGCCGTTGTGAGGCAAGTAGTCAGTGATGCGCATGGCCTGCGGGCCAAAGCGACAGCCCGAGCGATACGACGTGCCACCATCAAAGGGCGCCCCGACAATGACCGCCTGTGCCCGTTCCCAACTCGCGCGATCGTCCGGATCGGCCGCGGGGACGCCGAGAAAAGTGGCGTCCGGTCCGTAGAGATTTCCAATGCGACTCACCGTGTCAGTCTCGCACGCCTCTACTTCTTGCGCAGACTCTTCACCACCACCGTGTGGGGCAACTGCGTTTCCTTGCTGAGGTGTTCGCTGCCGGAAACCGTGGTCCACCCCGTCGCGAGATAGAAGCCCAACGCGCTGTCGCGGGCATTGGCCCACAAGTGCTCGACACCTCGAGTACGGACAATGTCTCCGGCGCGCTCAAGGAGTGCACGCCCACCTCCGCTGCCGCGCACAGACTCATCGGCTGCCATGTATCGGAGTTGATAGCTGGCCACCGCATCATCGAGCGGGCTGTGAGAGGAATACAGCGATCCACAAACCACGACGAGTTCGTCGCGAACGATACTGAGGTGGATCGCATCATCGTCGAGATCACGCGAATCGTGCACCGATATCGCGGGGTCGTTATTTCGCAAGATGCGGCGACGTAGTTCGTGCAGGTCGGTAGCGTCGGCGTGCTGTTGCACGAGAAAGGTCATCGTCTTAGATCCTTGTCCATTTCGACGAGGGAGATCGTGGGGTCACGTGACATCACCGAAAATCGCCCCGTTTCCACAAAGCCACAACGTCGATAGAGAGCACGTGGATATTCGAGATGGGTGACAACATCGAGCGCGAGAAATGTCGCGCCACCCTCTCGCGCCCAGTTCTCTACCAACATGATGAGATGAGTGCTCACCCCGGTACCGCGCATCGATGGGTGCACCCACATGGAGTAGAGCCCGCGAGCATTGGGTCGCGCATCTCGGTCACCCCCTGCGGCGATGCCCACCGCCTCGGCGCCGTCGAAGGCCGCGAAAATCGTCCGGTTCGAAATGAACGAACGCCACTCCTCCGGCGAGCGCTGCGACTCCTGGGCCCACGTGGCGCCGAACGCATCGGGCTCACCCGTGAGTGCCGCTTGGCGCAGAGCGGCAAAAATTAGGTAATCATCAGGTAAAAGGGCTCGGTAATGGACTTCTCGAACACTGTTTAGCGGCTCATTACCCTTCACCCCTCTATAGTAAGCGCATATGAGCCAAGAAAGTGCTGACAAAATACTGAACGCGGCTATCGAGATGATCGAAAACGGTGGCGAAGCAGCCGTGCGAGTAAATGAGTTAGCGCAAAACGCCGGGCTCGCCGTGACGGCGGTGTACCACTACTTCGGCGATCGCGACGGCCTCATCGCCGCGGCCCAAGCAGCTCGATACATCCGCAGCGCGCGCGATTTCATGGCGAGCCACATGGCCGACGTACGAAGGTGTCAAAGCCGCGACGAGTTACGCGTCTACGTCCACGCATTTTTGAGGGAGGTCTTCTCCTCATCACGTGCCGACTCTCGATGGTTACGCGTCAATGTGTTGGGGTCGGCCTACGCACGACCCGCACTGCAGCGCGCCATTAGCGACGAACAAAATTCGATGTTTGCCGAAACCGAAAATCTCTGGACCGAAATCCGGGACAAGGGATTCATTCGTCAGGGCGTCGATCCGGCCGCCATTGGACCGTGGTACCTCAGCGTGATCACCGGTCGCGTCATCATTGAAATCCCTGGTACGGAGGTAAATCCTGAGGCATGGAATAATCTCATGCTGGAAGTAGTGGATCAGTACTTCTTCGGTTAACGAAAGAGAAAACTCATGTCCAGTGTCGCGACGTATCTCAATGTTTTTTGTTATGCCGTGGCGGCCGCGCAGAGATCGGCCAATATGCGACGAAGCTCAATGGTGGTCTTGTCGGCACGGGTGTGAACTTCGATAGTCGGATCGAGGGGCAAGGTCAACTGACCGAATCGAGATTGCAGAGCAATGTCTTCGCCAATTACGGCGACTTCAAAATCCACGGCTTCACGCATGCGCTCCGTATCTCCGTCGACATCGTTACGCCACAGTGAGGAGTAGACGCGAACATGCTCATCGTCCACGGGGGTCAGGAAGAAGCCAATGACGTTTGTGCCACCAGTGTCGAGAAAGTGGATGTCCAACTCCAGATGAAAGGGAGCGGTGTAGCGATACGTCAACCGACGACGCTGGATGAGGGGGTGTTCGCCCGTGGCCACAAGAGGGTCTTCACGGTTAGCGAACTCGTGCTCGTAGACGGCTTCGAATCGATAGCCATCACGCGTCACGGCGTAGGGGGGAACTTCTCGCACTTCATCCGCACCAAAAGTATTGACGTGAACAAACGGAAAATGAGCCATGTCGAGAAAATTGTCTGCGAGGAGACCCGCTCCGCCACGCGTGGTGTCGACGGGAATGTCGCCCCGCATCATCGCGGGATCGCTGGCCGCCGTCACCACCGGCCTCGGCGTGAGTGGTTCCTCGGGGGCGATGAAGATCATGCCGTGCGACTCATACACGCCGGCGGGCGCCGTCAACTTGGCCCGAGGTGGATAGGTGGCATCACGACCCAGTGCGGGAATGTCGACGCACGAGCCATCGCGATCAAAGGTCCATCCGTGATAGGGGCAGCGCAGATTGCCATCGATGCACGTGCCGAGTGACAGGGGCGCTAATCGGTGAGGGCACACGTCGCGAAAGACGTGAGCTATCCCCTGTTCGTCTCGCCACACCACCCAGTCCTCCCCTAGGAGCCGAAAAGCTCGAGGCTGAGGACCAATTTCCGTGTCGCGACACAGAGAGTGCCACGCGCGTCGAAGGGCCGGGTGACAGTTATTGAGCAGAGAGGTCACGGGCGAATCGTATCGTCAGCACCCTGACGCACGAGAACGACCCACTCAAAGTTCTGGGAGCTCGACCACGGAGTCAGGTGTTCATACGTGCCGGCGGCGGCCATACGAAAGTCATCTCCGATGGCCTCGCTCACCCAGGTCGGAAAACCCCGATGTACGGGGAGCCCCGAACAACTCTCGGGCCCATCGGCAGCGAAACCTTCAATGATGGCAACTCCTACGGGTGATAGGACTCTCCGTAAGGTGCCCACATAGCGAGATTGATCGTCAGGTGACGTCATGAAATGGCCGACGGCTCGATCGTGCCACAGGTCAAAGTGGCGACCCGGCAGCCACTCTCGCACATCGGCAACGACAGTCTTTATGGGTAATCCAGAGAAGTATTCGATGGCCGATGGCGAGATATCGACAACCGTGACATCGTCAAAACCATCCGCGAGCAACGCGACGGCTAAATCCGAGGCCCCGCCACCAACATCGACCACCGACATTGACGAAACGGCGTATTGCCTAATCAGTGACTGCGAATGTCGAGGTTCGGACTCGTACCAACTCACGTCGGTGCGGTCCTTGGTGCGATAGATACCGTCCCAGTAATCGCTGGTCATAGGTGCAGACTAGAAGACGACCCCGTCTCCATTCTGACGGAGGAGCCAGAAAAGAGACGGGGTTGTCGCGAGGTACAACAATTAGTGGCCGGGGAAGCCCTCCGGACCATTGCGAGGACCCTGGGGACCCGGCTGGCCGCCGTCACGAGGGCCGGGGCCCTGGTCGGTCATCGTCGTGATGACTTGGAACGAGCTGTTCAGCTCCACAATCTCTCGGGTGCCATTAGCCAAGTCGACGTGGGCCTCGTAGGGATAGGTCCCCGAGTTGCTGGACTCGATGCGCACGATGGTTGCCCCCGTCGGCACGGTGGCCTGCACCGCCGCGGTGGCGGTAGCGAGATCAGTTCCCGTGAGCGGTGTTTCGCGAGGACCCCGGGGACCCGGCTGGCCGCCGTCACGAGGTCCGTGAGGCGAAGCACCCTGATGCGGTGCTGACCCATGGCGAGCAACCGATGATGCCGCACCCGCCGAGGTCATCACCGAGACGCCGGCTCCGGTGGCGACGGCCGCGATGGCTGCCGCGATGGCTGCTTTCTTCAGTGGATTGATCATCTGCACTCCTTGGTAGTTGCGTCGAGTTCTCTACTCAACCATCACCATCTTGCGAGGCCCGAGTAAGAGCAACTCTGCAACTCAGATGAGAACACCGTAAGAATCACCTCTCTCGCGCTCTACAGTTTCGGTGTGCGCATCCTTCTCATTCCTGGGTTTTGGCTATCGGGAGACTCGTGGTCGGCGGTAACGCTGTTCCTCGCGGACCACGGCATTCATCCCGACGTGGCCGAGCTACCCGGCCGCGGTCCGAAGCATGAGAATCGAGCGTCTGTCGGCATCATGGATCAAATTGCCTCGGTGGTGGCGTGGTTGGACCAATCACCTGAGCCAGCGATTTTGGTGGGGCATTCCGCCGGAGGAAATATCGCCTATGGCGCGGCTGATCAGCGGCCCCTTCTCGTTGAACACCTCATCCTCATCGACACCGTGCCACCACGCCACGGCGGCATAGTGAATGACTCCCTGCCTACCACCAACGGCGTAATCGACTTTCCCGGTGTGGACTTCTTCGCCGCCGACGAAACTCGTGGATTGGTTGGCGACGTCGCCACCACCGTGATGAAGGCAGTGAATCCGGAATCAGCTCGCTGCGCCACTGAGCCCATCGCGCTGTCAGACCCTCGGCGTTTATCAATTCCCGCCACCATCATCGCGTGCACCTTTACTGCCGACAATTACTGGGCGTGGACTGAACACGACGATGAGGTGATTGAGGACGTGTCCGTCATTGAACTACCCACTGGCCACTGGCCACAGTTCTCGCGACCACGCGAACTCGCTCGCTGTCTCGCGGACAGCATCCTCACATCGTCATAGTCGTGTATTGCAAGTGCGCGGGTGCCGGAATCACCGGTGCGGTGATACTCGTGACGTGAACTACCCCTCGTGCGTCCCACCACGTCACCGTCAGCGGCACACGTTCTCCGACCACCACTGGCGCCCGCAGGGACAGCAACATGGCGCCCGCGCCGCGAAGTCCGAGGTGCACGCCGCGACGAGCGGGTAGCCGCAGCGAGGGAATCTGCGTCATCACACTTGCGGGATCGCACATATTGGGGTCTAGGTGCAGCATGCCTCGCGTCGACAGGGGTGACGACAGCGAAGTAACGGTGATGGCCTCAGAAGTGTTGTTGACGATGGTCAACAACACGGCGCTGTTGTGATGCCCAGAGGTCGCGGTCACCGCAGGCGTCGACAGAAGGACGCCGCTCTCGTCACGCACTGCCGCAAACGTGTGGACGACGGGGGTGGCGCTACGAGGTCGAATCAGCCATATCAATCCGACAGCCAGCACTGCCTCGACCACGAGGGTGAGTGCGATCCATTTCCACCGAGCGGTTCGAGGCCGACTGGTCATACCCGTTCAACCTTCGCCTCGTCAAGGCGGTCCACTAACTCGGCAAAAGTCTCGTCTTCGCTACGTCCAGTGGTATCGAGCCAGAGGCCACGCCGCGGGGTGGCGAACCTGATCTCATCGTCAATCCAATCGAATGCATCAACAAAAGGACTATTCATCGCTCGCCACGAATCTTTCATGACGTCGAGGTCACGCAACAACATGATGAAGGAGAAGGGGGTCTCGCCTAACTCGTCACGCAACTCATCAAATCGAGCTCCGGTAATGATGTCATCAATCACCGCCGTGAAGCCCGCCTCTCGAAAGGAGAGGGCGAGAAGTGCGGCGTGGTGAAGGCGAAGTCGGATCTGGCGAGCGGCCTCGGGGCCAATTCCGTCGACGTCACCAAGAGCGGCACCCGACACGATGAGTTCCTGAAGTCGATCGGCCTCCACATGTGCCGCGGCGGGGAAATGTTCCGCCAGGCGCCGACTCATCGTGCTCTTACCCACGCCCGGAAGGCCGGCGATGACAATTATTCGTGGGTCAGCAGGCATCGCCAAACTCTACCGACCGTGCGACGTGGCTGTGGTTCCGTCGCCTATCTATGTGACGCAATCGTCGTCTCAACATCATGCTCGGGTTGAGCGAGCGGCATCCAAAATGAACTTGGTGACCTCGTGAAGATAACGCTCCGATGAGAAAAATTCATTAGTCGCTGGTCGCGATCAACGCAACCGAAAATGCCCTTCCCCTCACCAAACAACAACGCGATAAGCAGTAGGTAATAGCAGTCGATGAAATCATCGCCCCACAAACGATGAGCCAACGCAGCGCTGCCGTGAATGAGAATGGTTTCGCCGTCGGTTCGCTTCAGTGTGGCGATGTCTACCTGTATGTCGAATCTGGACCCATCCCATAGTTTCACGCTCTTGAAGAATCTCTCTCGCCTTCACGACCACGTAACGGTCGTGAATTGCTCAACTATCGAGAGAGAGCCAACGCGCGTTCTTCTATCAGTCGATGTTGAAAATTTCTCTCGAGGGTTCTAGAGCGGAACATAGGCAGGTCTCAATCACGAGGGGATTCGCGCCGTGGCAACGCTTGTGCCTGGCTGAGGCACCGCCTCACCGTGCTCAATCAAGCTTTCGAGGTGAAAGGCAATGGCTTCAGCGATGTTGGCTTTCACCTCATCAAGTGTCTGTCCAGTACTCACGCAACCAGGCAAATCTGGCACCCATGCGCCAAAGTTGTTCTCAGACTTTTCGATGACAACTGCGTATTCCATCACCGACTCCTCTTTTCAAGTCCTGCTTGCTTCGCAATGCTACCGAGAAGGCCTGGCGGTAGGTCATCGGACATTTTGCCGGGTACCGTGATAGTTCCAGGTTTCGCAGAATGGCGAAACTGACGATGACTGCCCCTCTGGCGATTGAACACCCAAACGTCCTTCTCGAGTTCACGAATCATTGATCGAACTTTCACGACTTCACAACGGTCGTGGGACCTTAAGTCTTGTAAGGAAAACCTGTACTCGTTGGTCTACCGTCGGAGCTTGAAAACGAGTTCGGCGATTCCTCGGCACCTACTCATTCTTGGCTTCGTCTGGAGAACGCGCTATGAAGAAACTTGTACGGTCGTCACGATAGGGAGCGCCTCGGGCATCGCGTCGCCGTGCAACTTCATGCCCTCCAAGTGAAACGGGATCGCCTCGCGCATGTTCTCGACAACTTCTTCGATGGTGTGACCAGTGGTTACTACTCCATCAAGCCCAATCACGTAGGCGGAGAAGTTGCTTCCGGCATCTTCAATCACGATGGTGTACTCAGTCATTTGTCTCACCTCCGCACTTTCGCTTGTTTCATGATGCTAGCGAGGGTTCCCGGACGCACCTCATCCGACTGATGTCCCGGAACCGTGACACACCCGCTCTTTGTTGCATGATGGAACTGGCGATGACTTCCCCGCTGACGTGAGAGGAACCAGCCATCCTCCTCGATGATCCGAATGACTTCCCTCACCTTCACGACCTCCCAACGGTCGCGAACTACTCAACTTTCGAAGGAGAACCTGTACACGTTGGTTTCGCGAATCTGAAATCCCGCGCGCTCATACAAACGATGGGCCGCGACTCGCGACGATCGACTCGTCAAGTCGACATTGCGGGTGCCAGACTGCCGAGCATGATCAAGGGCGGTGGCTACCAAGGCGTCACCAATACCCGCACCTCGCGCGGCGTCATCAACCACGACATCTTCAATCCACGCACGAGTCCCCGTTGGAATCGCGAAACAGACCAGGGTGAGGGTTCCCACAATGTGACCCTCGTGACGAGCAATGAACAGCGTGCAGGACGGAGAGTCCACGATGGCCTCCAGCGCTTCGGCGGTCAGCGCTTCGGCCGACGACGAGAGCTGAGGTATCAGACGATTGAGGGCTTCCAGCAATTCTGGATTAGCGGCCCGAGCAATCTCAATCATCTAGTCCTCTTTTCCTGAACGCCAGATGGGTGAGCGCAGGTCGTCATAAAAGACAGCTCGGCGCTCTCCCGCGGCAGCGGCGAACACGTGATCCACCCAGCGGTCGGCGCCAATGAGTGGGGCCGGCAAGTTGTCACGCGTAAACCACCCCACATCGGTGACTTCCAAGGGGTGCGGCACAATCTCCCCTCCGGCCGCTCGACATAAGAACAAAATGGAATACAAAGGGATGCGACTTCCGAGTCGCAGGGTGTCCAAAATTCCGAGCACTCGCTCCACCTCGACGATGATGCCCGTTTCTTCTTCTACTTCCTTGGCCACGACTTCCACTGCGGAGTAGCCCACGTCGCAGTATCCCGTCGGGTAGAGCCAGTGACCAGAATCGGAACGCTGAATAAGTAGCAGTTCACCGTTCTCGTTAAAGACTGCGGCACCCACGGCCACCTTCGGGGTGACGTAACCGACGAGCCCTCGGTCGACGCGGTCGAGCCACTCTTGCGCGTGCGATACCCCCTCGGGATGACCCACTTCACCGTGGTCGGCGGCGGCGCGGATATCTCCCGCCACCTTCAGCACTTCTTCGAATCGCTCGCGCTCGTACACGCTCTCCGTGAATGCCAAACCCGTGCGGGCAATCGCCGACAGGGTTTCCGCCCACCGAGAGAGGGCCAGTGGCGATACGGACTCCGACACGGTCCTCCCTACGCGACCGACGCGTCGAGGACGTCGTCGAGCGAACCAACCATGCCGGTGTAGAAGGCGCCAAATTCACCGTAGAGAGTGGATGCTTCGTCAAAACGCATGGTGTAGACACAGTCCTTGAGGTCGTCCACGTGCACGCCAAACAAAGTCACACCCCACTCCCAGTCATCGAGGCCGGTCGATCCCGTCACTAACTGCAAGATGCGACCCTTGAACTCGCGACCCGACGCCCCGTGCTGGCGCATCAATGATTCACGCTCCTCGTAGGGCAGAGAGAACCAGTTGTGCTCCTCACCGCGGCGCTTGCTCATGGGATAGAAACAGAAGGAGTTCATGCCCACCGGCGGTAGTTCGGGGTAGAGGCGAGCATTCAGCATGGCCTCGGGCATACCGGCGGCGTATTCGCTGACCTCGGTCACCGACACGTAGCTCTCGCTCACGATGAGGCCCGCACCCTGAAGCCCGGTCTGCAGCGTGCGCAAGTCCCAGAGGTTCTTGCTCAGGGCGAGGAAACACACATCCGCTTTCGCGCCCATGATCGAGACCGTCACGACTTGCACGCCGGCGTCGCGCGCTCGGTTCACGGCCGCGTGTACGGCAGCGCGGTCAACCGCGAGACCCGTGTGGCAAAACAGGTGAATCACGTTGAGGCCGGCAGACGGGCCGAGAGGGGAGGGCTGAGTCATAGCCCCAGCCTAGGCACCGAGGGCCGCTCGTGGCATCGGTTCATCCGGCCAGAAGTTCCAGAATTCTCAGATAAAGGAAAGAAGCGGGGCCTTGCGGCCCCGCTTCCTTTCAGATGAATACGACGGTTTAGAAGTCGTCCATTCCGCCACCGGGCATTGCCGGCGCGGCGGGCTCGGGCTTGTCCACAATCACACACTCGGTGGTGAGGAACAAGGCGGCAATGGACGCCGCGTTGACGAGTGCCGAACGGGTCACCTTGGTGGCGTCGATGACACCGGCCGCGACCAAGTCCTCGTACTCACCGGTGGCCGCGTTCAGACCGAACGTGCCTTCGAGGTTGCGCACCTTCTCGACGATGACGCCACCTTCGAGACCGGCGTTGATCGCAATCTGCTTCAGCGGCTCTTCAACGGCGCGCGAGACCAAACGAGCACCGGTGGCCTCGTCACCCTCGAGGGTGTCCACGACCTTCAAGATGGCAGCCTGGCTGCGCAACAAGGCCACGCCACCACCAGGGACAACGCCCTCTTCGATAGCCGCCTTGGTCGTCGAGACGGCGTCTTCGATACGGTGCTTCTTCTCTTTGAGCTCGACTTCCGTGGCGGCGCCGACCTTGATGACGGCCACACCACCGGACAACTTGGCGAGGCGCTCCTGCAGCTTCTCGCGGTCGTAGTCCGAGTCGGTGTTGTCAATCTCGGCCTTGATCTGAGCGACACGGCCAGCGATGTCGGCGTCCGAGCCGGCGCCTTCGACAATGGTCGTCTCGTCCTTGGTCACGACAATCTTGCGGGCCCGACCGAGCAGTTCGAGACCGGCGGTGTCGAGCTTGAGGCCGACTTCTTCGCTGATCACAGTGCCACCGGTCAAGATCGCGATGTCCTGCAACATGGCCTTGCGACGGTCACCAAAACCAGGCGCCTTAACAGCCACGGACTTGAAGGTGCCACGAATCTTGTTCACGACGAGAGTCGCGAGGGCTTCGCCCTCGACATCCTCGGCGATGATCATCAGCGGCTTGCCCGACTGCATGACCTTCTCGAGGACCGGGAGCACGTCGCGGATCGAGGTGATCTTTCCGCCCATGAGCAAGATGTAGGCGTCTTCGAGGACGGCCTCCATGCGCTCGGTGTCGGTGGAGAAGTAGGGGGAAATGTAGCCCTTGTCAAAACGCATGCCTTCGACAAGATCCATGTCCATACCGAAGGTCTGGCTCTCTTCGACGGTGATCACACCGTCCTTGCCTACCTTCTCGATGGCTTCAGCAATGAGCTGACCAATCTCGGTGTCCGCGGCGGAGATCGATGCCACCTGGGCAATCTGCTCCTTCGTCGTCGCGGCCTTGGCTAAATCGTGAAGTGACGTCACGGCCGCCTCAACGGCTGCCTCGATGCCCTTCTTGAGGCTCATGGGGTTTGCCCCCGCGGCCACGTTCTTCAGACCTTCGCGCACGAGCGCCCAGGCCAGCACCGTCGCGGTGGTGGTGCCGTCGCCGGCCACATCGTCCGTCTTCTTGGCGACTTCCTTCACCAAGTCCGCACCAATCTTCTCGAAGGGGTCCTCGAGGTCGATGTCCTTGGCAATGGAGACGCCGTCGTTGGTGATGGTGGGGGCGCCCCACTTCTTGTCGAGAACGACGTTGCGTCCCTTGGGTCCGAGGGTCACTCGAACGGCGTCGGCAAGCTTGTTCATTCCCCGCTCGAGGGCGCGACGAGCTTCCTCGTCAAACATGATGATTTTGGCCATCTTTGTCTCCTTTTAGTACTAGCGATAGGGCTGTTCTCACAGCGAGGACAGTTTAGCAGTCACATACCGCGAGTGCTAGCAGTGGTTCCGGGGGACTGCCAGAGGGAGGGCGTGGGGTACCCAGCGGTGTCCTAGCCTTGCGTCCGACCTATGACCGATATCCCTCGCACGTACTTCCCCGGTGACCTCGTGTTGTCCTCGGTCGCTCGCCAGCGGGGCGACACCACTATTTCGGTCGTCGTCCCCGCCAAGAATGAGGCGACCACCATTGGTGCGGTGCTCGACGCGGTCGCGGCCACGAACCAACTCTTCCCGGACTTCGTCAGCGAAACCATCGTGGTCGATGACCACTCCAGCGATGACACCGCCACCGTGGCTCGCCGTCACGGCGCCACCGTGATCGTTAACTCCGGTCAACCGGGTAAGGGTGCCGCGATGAGTTTGGGGCTCAACGCCGCGAGTGGCGACATTGTGGTCTTTCTTGACGGCGACGTCACCAACACCACCGCGGAATTCCTTCCGCGGCTGGTCGCCCCGTTGCTCGAGCAGCCACACGTCGTACTGGTGAAGGCCTTCTACGAGCGCCCGCTGCACAACATGCCCACCGGAGGTGGTCGTGTCACCGAACTTGCCGCCCGACCCATCTTGTCCCTGCTGTATCCCGGCCTCGGAGAGATCCGTCAGCCGCTGGCGGGCGAAACCGCTGGTCGACGCAGCACGCTGAACGAACTGGGTTTTGACGACAGCTACGGCGTCGAGATGGCACTACTGATTGACGTGGCCCGCATCTACGGCGTCAGTGCCGTGGCCCAAGTGGACCTAGGTGTTCGTCGTCACCGCAATCGCCCACTCGAAGAATTGCGGCCCATGTCGGTCGACGTACTTCGAGCGGCGCTCACGCGTTTCGGCGTGGAACTGCCCTCAACGATCTAGCCCGCGAGGTCGGCGCCGACAATCACGATGACGTTGTCGGTCATCGCCCCGGCCACGGGAGCCAGGTTTCCCAGCGGTGTCACGGAGGACGTGGGGGCACCAATCTGTCGAGCAATTTCGATGGCGGCCCACTGATACCCCGGCTGGAAGTACACGAAGGTCGTGGCGGTGTGCGTCGCGTTGCCGGGCTGCAACGTGTTCCAGCCTTGGGTCGTGAGTTGCTGCGAGTAGTTGGCGGCGAGGTGCGGCGTCGACGTACCGTTGGCTACTTGCACGCGCACTTGTGACGGCGGCACGGTGCTCGTCGGGATTGACGAGCTCGACGCCACCGTGGTCGTGCTCGATCCTCCGCCCGCCACCGGGGTCGAGTTGCTGTGCTGCGAGCGCAGCAGCACCACCGCGCCGATCACGAAGACCAGCAGAATGAGACCCACCTTGAGCGGTGAGGGCTGATAGGTCGCGCTGTGGCGTCCCGAGTCAGAAGAATGAGCCATCACCTCAGCCTAGGTCCGCTACCGGCGAGTGGCGAAGTGGCATGAAACTCGCGATATTCGCCGGTTCTAGACTGTCGGGACTTGCCGGTGTGGCGCAGTGGTAGCGCAACTGATTTGTAATCAGTAGGTCGTGGGTTCAACCCCCACCGCCGGCTCTGAGAGAGACGAAAGAGTGCGTGGGCATTGCGACTCGCAAAGTGCGTGGGCGTCATAAAAACGTCACGAAAATCGCGGCCGTCCCACGGTACCCTCCGAACGGCGGACCAGCCCCGCGTCCACGAAGGAGCTCAGTGTTGACGCCAGCCGGCCCCCGATATCGCGCTCTGGTCATCGCATCGACGGTGGCGTCGTTGGTATTCGCCGTCGTGGCGATGACTCTGCCCATCCCTGCGGGAGAACGTCTCGATCACAGCGCCCCGCGAGAGAAAATCCTGCCCGACATTGCGCCCGGAACTCCACAAGAAGTCCGTCGCCTCGTCGCCGATTCACTGCGACTGACCGTCTTGTCGTCCACCGTCAGGGCACAGATTCCTCACGCTATTGGCGACAATGCCGCCACCGTTCTTCGCATGCCTGATAGTTGTGTGACAGCCACTAGCTGCGTCTATGGCGATCGACAAGGGCCGGGAGCCATCGTCCTCTTCGGAGATTCGCACGCGCGCATGCGGATAGGCGCCATCAATCCCCTCGCGCAACAGGAACATCTGCGATTGATTGTTCTGGGCCACAACGGATGCCCTCTTGTTTCCTTGACCGTAGCGAGTAGTTACTCACCCGCCTGCGTGAGCTTTCGACACCAAGCACTTCTCGTCATTCAGCACGTCCGGGCTCACGTTGTCATCCTCACTAACCGCACCACGTACGGCGGCTTCTCTCCCGCGCAGTGGAGGAGCGCCCTTCGCCGCACCTTTCACGAGGTGCGGCGTCCGGATCGCCACTCATGATGATTGGCGACATCCAAGAATTTTCTCAGCCTCTCCCCGACTGCCTCGCGCGATTCCACACGAAGGTATCGATGTGTTTTGCACATGAATCAGCAGGCATAGACAGGGCTGAGCGTGCCGTCGCCCGCGAGAGCCACGTGCCCTACATCGACCCACGACCATGGCTCTGCGCGAAGCAGACCTGCTCTCCTGTGATCGGCAATTTCATCGCCTACTGGAACGGCCAGCACGTGTCGTATCGCTATTCGCAGTACTTGGCAGTCGTCATGGCGCAGGCCATTCGCGCTCGCGTTCACCTCCACTAGGGCACTTCGTCGGCCCGGAGAGACTTTCCCCGTGTTGCCTGCGGTGGCCTGCCACAATTGGATATGCCCAACCTCACTCGCACTCGATCGGTCCTCAAAGAATTTCGCTCCTTCGCCCTTCGTGCCAACGCCATCGACCTCGCCATTGGTGTGACCATTGGTGCGGCATTCAACGGACTGGTGCAGTCGCTGGTGAGTGGACTCTTCACGCCACTGATTGCCGCCGTCTTCGGTCAAAAGCAGTTCGTCAATCTGGTCTTTCGCATTCACAACAGCCAGTTCACCTACGGCGAAGTCATCAACTCGCTCATTAGCTTGATCGCCATTGCCGCCACCATCTTCTTCCTCGTGGTCAAGCCACTCAACTCGCTTCGACGAGCCCTCGGCATGGAAGCAGCGGAGCCGCCGCACAAAGCCCCGTGCCCGGCCTGCCTCACCGAAATACCAGTGGCGGCGCGACGTTGTGCGCAGTGCACCGAAGTTCTCGGTGAGAACTGGTCCGACGCGAGCTGATTACCGAGCGCCGCGCTGACGCGCGACTTCGTACGCGGCGACGGAGGCGGCCACCGAGGCATTCAGGCTGGAGATGCGACCGAGCTGCGGTAGGCGCGCCACATATTGGCAGCGCTTGCGCGTGAGCTGGGCGAGACCACTTTCTTCCGACCCGATGACTAAGGCCACCGGCTGAAGTGAAAAGTCAATGTCGTAAAAGTGAGTGTCGCCTTCGCCCGCGAGACCCACGGTTAAGACACCACGCTTGTTCAGCTGATCAATAGCGGTGGGAATGCCACCCACCTGAGCGAAGGACAGATACTCAATCGCACCGGCGGCGGTCTTGGTCACCGACGGTGACAGTCGTGCGGTGCGATGCCTCGGCAACACCACTCCGGACACGCCCGCGCCTTCGGCGGAACGCAAGATGGCACCCAAGTTGCGAGGGTCAGTAACGCCATCGCCAACGAGTAAGAACGGGTTCGGAACATCGAGCAGATCCTCGAGAGAGACGGGCTTGATCTTCGCGGCTTCGGCGAAGATTCCCTGGTGAGTCTCGGTACGGGCCTCGCGGTCAAGGCGTGCCATCGATACGTACTGCACCGGCACTCGCTGGCTCTTCGCCAATTCCTCAATCTGGTCCAAAATCGGCGACGGGTCGAGAGTTTCGGCCATGAATATCTTGCGCACGGGACGACGCTTGGCGCGCAGTAACTCGAGAACGGCCTGGCGACCTTCGACCTGCTCGCCACCGAGATCATCACTCGAGCGACGCGGCTGGCTCGACGGGTTGCCACGGCCTGACGATCCACGAGTCGGGCGCACTGAGGCGGGACCCGAGCTGCGGCCCGTCGCGGCGCCGCGACCGGCGGGTGCGGCACGACCAGCCGAGCGGCCGGCGGGGGCTCCGCGGCCCGCGGCGGGGCGGTCGGAGCGTCCGCGGGGCTCAGAGCCTCCGCGCTTCGGGGCGGGACGGGGGGTCATGCGTTCTCCTCTAATAAGACGACGGCGTGCGCGGCGATTCCCTCCGCACGACCAATGGCGCCCAGACCCTCATGGGTCGTGGCCTTGACGGAAATAGGTGCACCCACCACGGCGGACAGGGCCGCGCGCATCTGGTTGCGCCAGGGCGACACACGGGGGCGTTCGGCAATCACGGTGATGTCACCATTCACACAACGAAAACCCGCCTCATGGACGAGACGGACCGTCTCGGTCAAAATTACCGAGGAAGCCACGCCACGCCACTTTTCATCGCGATCGGAAAAATAGGTGCCGAGATCGCCCAGGTCCGCCGCTCCCAGCAGGGCGTCGGCCAGGGCGTGCGCGACCACGTCGGCGTCACTGTGACCCTCGAGACCATATTCATCTTCAATTCGAGTGAGACCCAACAAGAGGGGCCGCGTCGCGTCCATCGCGAAAGCGTGAATGTCGTAGCCGTGACCGATTCGCATCACTCCACTCCTAACACGGCGCGCACGATGGTGAGGTCATGGGGATGAGTGATTTTGAGATTGGTCGTTTCACCCTCGACCACGACCACGCGATAGCCAAGACGCTCGAGTGCGGCGGCGTCATCGGTGTCCGACGGCTGGCCCTCGTGCGCGGCGCGAAGGGCGTCGAGGCGAAAGGCTTGCGGGGTCTGCACCGCAATCACCGAACTGCGATCCACGGTTTCCGTGACGACACCATCCACCACTTTCTTGAGAGTGTCGGTCACGGCGATGGCCGGAATAGCGCCGGCCACGTCATCAGAAAGGGCGTCGAGTACCTGTCGAAAGAGGGGCAAAGTGGCGAGAGGGCGAGCCGCATCGTGGATCACGACGGTGTCAATGCGCTCAGGAAGTGCGGCCACACCGGCGCGCACCGAGTCTGAACGAGTGGCGCCACCGGTGACCACGACATCGGCGCCCTCACCATCGCCGTGATATCCCTCGGGAACGACGAGAACGGTGAATTCGCCACATTCGCGCGCCACGCGCAACGAGTGGCCGGCCACACTTCGACGGCCGAGAGATTCGAATTGCTTGGGTCGACCAAAACGGGTGCCGCTGCCGGCGGCCACCACAATGACGCCGACGTGCGCCACTAGGGAAGCACGGACTGCAGCTTGTCCTCCGCAGTCTTTTCATCGACGTTGAGCGCGAAGGTGAGTTCGGAGACCAAGATTTGACGCGCACGAGTGAGCATGCGCTTTTCGCCAGCGGACAGTCCCTTGTCCTTGTCGCGAATCGAGAGGTTGCGCACCACTTCGGCAACTTGGTAGATGTCGCCGGAGCGCAGCTTTTCCGAGTGGTTCTTAAAGCGACGCGACCAGTTGGTCGGCATGCGCGCTTCCTTCTTGCGCAACACGGCAAAGACTTCTTCGACTTCCTCGTCGTTAATGACGTCTCGAAGTCCCACATTTTCCGCGTTCACCACCGGCACGAAGAGCACTAGGTCGCTGTAGGCGACCTTGAGCTTCAGGTAGTCCTGCTTGACGCCGAACGCCTCGCGCTTTTCCACCTTCTCGACGGTGCAGGCTCCGTGGTGGGGGTAGACCAGACGGTCGCCCTTTTTGTACTTGCGCGTAGCAGTCACGACTCTCCTTGGCTCTCGCGAGACGTGGCCCGCCGAGAGGTGGCAATTTTAGCGCATTTTGGACATTTTCGGGCCGAGGGGCCCGAAATGGGCTTTAGGCCTCGCTGGGAACCTCGGGCAGGGCGTCGGGCGTGTCAATAGCCTCAAAGGTCAGTGACGGGGTCTCGCCCTCGGTCAAGTCCACCACGATGGTCTGTCCGGCGTGGAATTCCTTGTAGAGGATCTTCTCGGCCAGGATGTCTTCGATCTGCTGCTGAATCACGCGGCGCAAGGGTCGAGCACCGAGTTCGGCGTCGTAGCCCTTGGCGGCCAGGTGGCCCTTGGCGGCCTTGGTGAGCTCCAAATTGATGCCCTGAACCTTGAGTTGATCGCGCAGGCGCTCAATGAAGATGTCGGCAATCTCGATGACCTCGTCCGGCGTGAGCTCGTGAAACACGATGGTGTCGTCCACGCGGTTGAGAAACTCGGGACGGAAGTGGCCCTTGAGAGCCGCCAGCGCCTTTTCCTTCATCTTGTCGAAGTTGGCCTCGTCGGTGGTCTTCGCAAAGCCGAGCTGCGCGCGGCGCAGGTCGGCGGTGCCGAGGTTTGACGTCATGATCAAGATGGTGTTCTTGAAGTCCACCGAGCGACCCTGCGCGTCGGTCAGACGACCGTCTTCCAAGATCTGCAACAAGGTGTTGAAGATGTCCGGGTGGGCCTTTTCGATTTCGTCGAAGAGCACCACCGAGAAGGGCTTGCGGCGCACCGCTTCGGTCAGCTGACCACCCTCGTCGAAGCCCACGTAGCCCGGGGGCGAACCCACGAGACGACTCACGGTGTGCTTTTCCATGTACTCGGACATGTCGAGTTGGATCAGCGCATCACGGTCATCAAACAAGAACTCGGCCAAGGTCTTGGCGAGTTCGGTCTTGCCGACGCCGGTAGGGCCGAGGAAGATGAAGGAGCCACCGGGACGCTTCGGGTCCTTGAGGCCCGAGCGGGTGCGGCGAATCGCGCGCGACAATGCCGACACCGCTTCGTTCTGACCGATGATGCGGCGGTGCAGTTCGTCTTCCATGCGCAGCAACTTGCTGGTCTCTTCTTCCGTGAGGCGGTACACCGGGATTCCGGTCCACACGGCGAGTACTTCGGCGATGGTCTCTTCATTGACCTCGTCAAAAGTGGCGCCACCGGCCGAGCGAATCTCGGCTTCGATCTCATCCTTGCGTGAGACCAGCTCGGCCTCCTGCAGCGCGAAGCGCTCCACCTGGTCGGTGACGTTGCGCTCGCGAGCGGCCGCAAGGTCCGCACGCACGCGAGTGAGTTCCTCCTCGACGCGCTTCTGCGCGGGCGTGGCATCCATGCGACGAATACGCAGACGCGAGCCCGCTTCGTCGATGAGGTCAATGGCCTTGTCAGGCAAGAAACGATCCGCGATGTAGCGATCGGCCATGTTGGCCGCGGCCACCAGGGCCTGGTCGGTGATGGTCACCGCGTGGAACTTCTCGTAGGCCTCGCGCAGTCCCTTCAAGATGTCAATGGTCATCGCGACCGAGGGCTGGTCAACCTTCACTGGCTGGAAACGACGCTCCAGGGCGGGGTCCTTTTCGATGTGCTTTCGGTACTCATCGAGCGTGGTTGCGCCGACGGTTTGTAGTTCGCCGCGAGCCAGCATGGGCTTCAAGATGGATGCGGCGTCGATGGCACCTTCGGCCGCTCCCGCACCGACGAGGGTGTGAATCTCGTCGATGAACAAGATGATGTCACCGCGAGTACGGATCTCCTTGAGAACCTTCTTGAGTCGCTCTTCGAAGTCACCGCGATAGCGCGACCCGGCAACGAGGGCACCGAGGTCCAAGGTATACAACTGCTTGTCCTTGAGTGTCGCCGGCACGTTGTTGGCCACAATCTTCTGAGCGAGGCCTTCGACGATGGCGGTCTTACCAACACCGGGCTCACCGACGAGGACGGGGTTGTTCTTGGTGCGGCGCGAGAGCACCTGCATCACCCGCTCGATTTCGGTGTCGCGACCAACCAGCACGTCCAATTTGCCTTCCCGGGCGAGTTGCGTGAGGTTGCGGCCGAACTGGTCGAGAACCGCGGAGCCACCCGGATCTGATGCCTCGGCCTTGTTCGACGAACTGGGCTGCGAGGAGGCGCTGCCCGTGCCGGAGTTCTCCATCATGGAGAGCACCGTGTCGCGAATCTTCGAGACGTCCACTCCAATGTCTTCGAGGATGGAGATCGCGATGCCTTCTTCCTCCTGGAGCAGGCCCAGGAGCATGTGCTCTGTCCCGATGTAGCTGTGACCGAGACGTAGCGCTTCGCGCAGCGAGGACTCGAGGACCTTCTTGGCCTTGGGAGTGAACGGTGGCGAGACGGTGGTCGACGAGGACACCGGGCCGGCGGCTTCGCGGAGCTTCTCGCGGGCGGCGTCGATGGAGGCGCCGAGCGATTCAAGAGCCTTGGCGGCGATGCCTTCGCCTTCCTTCAGCAGTCCCAGCATGATGTGCTCGGTGCCGATGAAGTTGTGGTTGAGCTCCTTGGCTTCTTCTTGGGCGAGGACTAGTACTCGTCGGGCCCTGTCTGTAAAGCGTTCGAACACGTTTGCCTCCTTGGAAATCCAGTGTACCGGTGCGACCGGAGGGTCTTTCCTGCGCCCTCTTCCTAGTAAATGTCCGGTGGGAGGTTCACCCTACCGACCCGTTGTGACACATACTCACCTTGGTCCCTGTCGTCAAAGTCGCGTCTTTCTCGTAGGGTAAAGACGTGAATATCCACGGAGAACTGCGCCTGCCCCAATTGGCTGACGACCTCGAGCGATTTGAAGCCGTCTTGCTCTCGTCCGTGGAAATTGGCGACGAGTATCTCGACTCGATCACCACCCACCTCATCAATGCTGGTGGTAAGCGCATTCGCCCCGTGCTGTCGACGGCGGCGGCCACGGGTGGTCAGCGTCCCGCGACGACGGACGAACTCCTCGGTGGCGTGGCGCTCGAACTCATGCACCTCGCGTCGCTGTATCACGACGACGTCATGGACGAAGCCGATATTCGTCGCAATGTGTCGTCCGTCAACGCTCGCTTCGGCAACATGGTGGCCATCGTCGCCGGTGACTATCTCATGGCGAGGTCCGCGGCTATCGCGGCCGATCTCGGCGTCGAGATTGCCTCACTTCTCGCGCACACCTTGGCCTGGCTAACGCGTGGACAAGTGTCTGAAGTGCGCACCGCTTTTCAGACCTCGCGCAATGAAGCCGATTACTACGAAGCCATCGAAGGCAAGACGGCATCGCTGATGGCGAGCAGTGCGCGCGTGGGAGCCATGGTGGCGAAGCGTCCCACCACTGAAGTCGACGCCCTGACTACCTACGGCCGTTGCTTCGGCATGATCTTCCAACTACGCGACGACATTTTGGACATGACGGCCATCGACGGCCAACTCGGCAAGCCGGCGGGCCAAGACCTCGCCGAAGGTATCTACACCCTCCCGGCGATTCGCGCCATGGCCGACCCCGTGGTCGGCGAGCAGATTCGAGCGCTGCTGGGCCGCCCCCTCACCGATGACGAGCGTGAGGTCGCTCGTCAGGCGGTGGTTGCCACCGATGGCGTCGCCTACACCATGACTGCCGCCCAAGCCTTCTACGCTAAGGCCAACGAGGCGCTCGCTCAACTCAGTGATATCGAACTCGTCGAGGGTTTGTCGCGTTTGATGACCGCCCTGCTCGAAGATCTGCCGCTAGTCGAACCGCGGCTTTAAGGTCGGAAACGCGATGATCTCGCGGATGTTCGGCACATCGGCGAGCAACATCACCAAACGGTCCACGCCAATGCCGAGTCCGGCCGTCGGGGGCAGCCCCCATTCCAGTGCCTTGATGAAGTCCAGGTCAATCCCCATGGCTTCGTCATCGCCCGCGGCGGCCAGTCGCGCCTGATCCTCGAAACGCTCGCGCTGATCGACGGGGTCGGTGAGCTCGGAGAAACCGTTGGCTAATTCGCGACCGACGCAGAACAATTCGAAGCGCTCAGTGAGTTCGGGGTCGCGGCGGTGACGCCGCGCCAGCGGCGAAATCTCGACCGGGTGCTCGGTGACGAACGTCGGCGCCCACAAGGTGGCTTCCGCCGTGGCTTCAAACAATTCCGATAAACAACGACCCGGACCCCACGAGGCGTGCGCCACGACGTCGTGGCGTGCCAGCAGCGATACCAAGTGCTCCCGGGGCGTATGCACGGAGACCTCTTCGCCCACGCCCTCGCTGGCCAGGTCCGCCATGCTGCGCCGCGCCCAGGGGCCGGCAAGCGAGAGAGGCTGGCCCTGGTACTCGAGTTCAGTGGTGCCGCGCACGTCGAGCGCGGCCTGACGAATGAGTTCCTCGGTGAGGTTCATCATGTCCTCGTAGTCGAAGTACGCAATGTAGAGCTCAAGGCCGGTGAACTCGGGGTTGTGACGGGGACTGATGCCCTCATTGCGAAAGACGCGGCCGAGCTCAAACACGCGCTCAAAACCACCGACCACCAAACGCTTGAGCCAGAGCTCCGGCGCAATACGCAACACGAACTCGGCATCGAGTGCGTTGTGGTGTGTCCGGAAGGGGCGCGCGGCCGCGCCCGTGGGCACCGCATTTAAAATCGGCGTTTCCACCTCGACGCAGCCCGCATCATGGAGTTGGTTACGTAAGGAGCGCAAGGTCTCACTGCGACGTTGGAGAGCAGTGCGAGATTCGGGGTTCGCCCAGAGGTCCGCTTCACGGTGGCGATAGCGAGTGTCGGGGTCGTTGATCCCCGCCCACTTGTCGCCAAAGTTCTGCAGGGCGTGCGCCAGCAATTGCCAGCTCGCGACCTTGATGGAGAGCTCACCACGCTTGGTGCGCACGACCTCTCCTGACACCCCTACCCAGTCGCCGAGGTGCAGCTTGATGAACTCATCGAACTCTCCGGTGACCGCCGACAAGGCGAAGAGTTGAATCTCGCCAGTGGAATCTCGCATGGTGCCGAAGGCCAACTTGCCCTGGGTACGCAGCAGCATCACGCGACCGGCCACGGTCACGATGGCGCCGGATTCTTCACCGTCGGCCAAACCCGCATACTGCTCAATGAGTGGTGCGCAGTAATGCGTATGGTCAAAACGGTAGGGCTGACTCACGAGGCTCCTTAGGGAATGTTCCGTTCGTGAATGATACGCAGGCCATGCAGGGTGAGCCACGGTTCTACGTGATGAATCGTCTGGGTGTGCGGCGCGATGAGACCGGCGAGACCACCGGTGGCGATCGTCGTGGTCGGTCCCACTTCAGCCTCGATGCGTCGAATCATCCCATCGACCTGAGCCGCAAAGCCGTAGAGCACGCCCGACTGAATGGACTCCACCGTGGATCGACCAATGACGGACCGCGGCGCGGTGAGCTCCACGGATCGAAGGGCCGCGGCGTGCGAATACAGGGCTTCAAGGCTGATGGCCACGCCGGGACAAATCGCGCCACCGAGGTATTCACCTTTGTCGCTGATGACGTCAAAGGTGGTGGCGGTGCCGAGGTCCACCGCAATCAGCGGCCCGCGGTAGAGGTCCACTGCCCCCACGGCATTCGCGATTCGGTCCGCACCCACTTCGCGCGGGTTGTCGTACATGATGGGCATCCCTGTTTTCACGCCGGGGCCCAGCACGGTGAGGGGCACATCTGTGAACCAGCGTGATGCCATCCGACGAAGTTGAGTGACGACCACGGGTACCGACGAGCTCACCGCAATGCCGGTGACGGTGTCACGCAGGTCGAGACCTTCGAGTCCCAGAAGTTGGGTGAGCTGCACCGCCCACTCATCCGGCGTGCGCTCGGGAGCGGTGGAGAGTCGCCAATGAAATTGCAGTCCATGTTCCCCCGAGCCACGGCCAAAGCCGGCGGCGTCCTTGTCGCCGACCTGTTCGTTGCCGAAGAGGCCGATGACAGTTTCGGTGTTGCCGGTGTCAATGGCGAGCAGCATGGTGGTCTCCTGTGATGTGGGCGGGTCCGTTATCGAGAAGGCGAACGTCACCAACAATGGCGGCGACGATAAAACGAGCGGGGCCGGTGTCACCCGCAGTGAATGGGGCCAAGGTCGCGGCATTCACCACGGCGGCGTAGCTGACGGTGAGCCCCGCCGCGACCAACAAGTCGCGTGCGTCGGCTTCGATGTCCGTCACCGACCCCCCGCGGGCGGCGCGAGCCACCGCGGCCGGGATGGCTAACGCCGCGTCGCGATGGTCAGCGCTGAGGCGCACGTTGCGACTCGAAAGGGCGAGGCCGTCGTCGTCGCGAATGATGGGGGCGCCCACCACGGTGACAGGTAAGCCCAGGTCAGTCACCAGTCGACGAATAATGGCGAGCTGCTGAAAATCCTTCTCACCGAAATACGCGGTGCATGACCCGGTAATGGCCAGCAACTTCGTCACCACCGAGGCCATGCCGTCAAAGTGACCCGGGCGATCGGCACCTTCCCAGTTCTCACTCACTGCGCCAACATGCACCGTGGTCGCGGTGCCCACCGGCCACATCTCGTCGGCGGTGGGTAGTGCAACCAGCGTGGCACCGGCCGCGCGTGCCACCTCGAGATCAGCCTCAGTGGTGCGGGGGTAGCGGGCAAAGTCAGACGCGTCATTGAACTGACGCTGGTTCACAAAGATGGTGACAATGACCTGGTGACCATCGCGACACGCGGCCTCGATCAGCGAGGCGTGCCCCGCGTGCAGAGCACCCATGGTGGGCACCAGAGCGACGGAGTGTCCGGCGGCGCGAAACCCCTCGGCGGCCGATCGCCAGTCGGCGATCGAGGTCACGGCACGCATTAGTGGCTGGTAATCGCGAGACGCCGAGCACGTTCGCTGAGGGCGAGGTAGGCGGCGCGTTCAGTCACGGGGATGGCATCGAGGTGTCGTGTGATGGTGTCCTCATCGCCGCGAGCCGCCGGTCCAGTGAGCGCTCCGGCGGGACCAAAGCGACGCACGTCATCGAGAGCAACATTCGCGAGCGGGAGGAAGTCCGCCAATGACAAGCCGGCGGTTTCGGCGATCTCCTGCACCGAGGCCATGAGAGCGACGAGATGGTTAGCCGTCACGCACGCGGCGGCGTGATACGCGGCGCGCTGGTCATCATTGAGCTCCAGCACTCGTCCACCGAGAGACGACGCAATCTCGACGAGAGCGCTGTCACCCGCCACCGAAAACACGGCGCCATGCAGGCGAGCTGCCGCGTCAAGGGCGTGTCCCGTGAGGGGCACGAGGGGGTGCAACACGCCGTGGCGGGCGTGGCGTGAGAGAACGGAGGTCGGGCGCGATCCCGCGAGGTGGGCGACCACCACGGAGGGGGGAATAACGAGGGCATCGGACACTTCCTCAATGGCATCATCGGGAACGGCCAGGAGAATGATGGAGGCCGCGGCGACGTCGGAGAGATCGTCATGAGAGACATGCAGAACGTCGTGGCCCACGTCGCGAAGCGCAAGAGCAAAGGCGTGGCCCGCACGGCCCCGACCCACAATGGCAATTTTCATAATGCTCCGTTTCGTTCCAGCCCCAGGGTGGGTGCCGTTCGTCGTTAGCCGATATCGCTGAGCCTACCTACTAGGCGAACCTCGCCGCTAGTCGGGTCGACATCGTTGTCGGGCACCAGATCGGGGCGAAGTTCTCGCAGGGGAACGAGCACGAAGGCCCGCTCTCGCCAGCGCGGATGCGGCACGATGATGTCGGGGTCATCACTGGTGACACCATCCATGTAGATGAGGTCAACGTCCAAGGTGCGCGGGCCCCAGTGCACCTGACGTTCACGGTGGGCGTCTGCTTCCGCGAGGCGAATCAGCTCGAGTAATTCACGAGGGGACTGCGAGGTCTCCATTTCGAGAATGAGATTCAAGAAATCGTCTTGCGCTACC
Source organism: uncultured Actinomycetes bacterium (assembly GCA_903924205.1). Lineage (GTDB taxonomy): Bacteria > Actinomycetota > Acidimicrobiia > Acidimicrobiales > RAAP-2 > RAAP-2. The sequence continues at coordinate 48,380 of CAIYAP010000005.1, read as the reverse complement.
GGTCCCCAGGGATCGGTTTCGTACACGTCGGATAGTCGGTGGGCGTCGTCGCCGACAATTAACTGCACCCCACGGCGCAGGTAGGCCGCCCGGTCACCCCGGTTGGACCCGAGGGAGAAATACGCGAGGGTCACCCGCGCTCCTGGCGCACCTTCACCGCCACGGTGGCGAGATCTTCATCCACCGGCGGATCGAGCTTGCGAACTGACACAGTTACGGCCGTCAGACGCGGGAAGAGTTCCAGCAATTCGTCAGCCACCGACGTCGCCGCTGATTCAAGCAAGTTGAACTGACCATCGACGACGACGCGCTGCGCGGCGGTCACGACGTCGGCGTAGTTGGTGGTGTGTGCCACATCATCAGAAATTGCCGCGTCGTAAATATCGGTCTCGAGATCAATGTCCAGCGCCACGCGCTGTGGGGTCACTCGCTCAAAGTCGAGCAGGCCGATGATGGTGAGGAAGCGAAGTTCGCGAAGTTCAATGGTCGCCACGGACGGGCAACTCCTGAACGATGACGCGACCCTCGGGGCCGAGTGAACGGCGAAAGAGGCGCTCCACCGAACTAATGGCCATGGGTAGTGATGTCACGCGACCCGACCACATGAGGTAACCAATCACGACACCGAGCAAACGGTCGGATACTTCGTCACCGTGCAGCAACGTGACGTCACCACGCTCGAGCGAGTCGGCGAGGTCCTGGTAGCACTGTGCCAAGACGAGGGGCATATCGCCGCCGATCGTGAGGGGGTAATTCGCGTTACTGATGCCGACGCTGTCGGAGGTCTCGACGGCCGCAGGCGGGAGCACGGAGACAATGCGAGTGATGCCGGAGTGTTTCAGCCACAGCAACTCTTCGTCGCGGCGAACCTTTCGGTGCACCATCGTCGAGCCGCCCGGACGCTCTGACACGGCCAGCTTGTCGCGGAAGACCCACGTGAAGTTGCGGGGCTCAATGCCAGCCGCCCATTTGCCCTTCACAGTGTGACCTCCTCGATTGGTCGCGTAAACAACTCGGTCAACTGTACGGCACTTTGCACGTCATGCACACGAACGAGTTCCGCCCCCGCCTGAATGGCTAATGCCGCGGTCGCGAGCGAGCCCTCCAATCGATCCGCCGGGTCGGGCGAATGGGTGATTTCACCAATGAAACGCTTTCGGCTGGTACCGATGAATACGCGGGCATCAATGGCCGTTGCTCGATTCACGAGATCATCGAGATGTGCCAGGAGGGCCAGATTGTGCTCCACCGACTTGCCAAATCCGATTCCTGGGTCCAACCACAATTCTTTTACCCCGAGGGCTCGAGCCTCGACACCCCCGCGCACGAGCTCGCCAAACACCTCCGCCACGACATCGTCGTAGTGCGGATTTTCCTGCATGGTGACGCTGTCGCCTTGGCGGTGCATGAGGACGTAACCCACACCTAATTCGGCGGCCACCCCGGCGAGTTGCCCACCCACGTCATTGATCACGGTGGCCCCGGCCGCGACGGCCGCACGAGCTACTTCGGGCTTGGTGGTGTCGATGGAGACGCGCCCATGCGGGGCGAGCTCCGTGATCACGTCAATGACGCGAATGAGCTCTTCCTCGAGAGACACGGGCACGGCGCCGGGGCGAGACGACTCGCCACCCACGTCCACGATGTCCGCACCGATGTCGAAGAATTCCCGTCCGCGCGCGATCGCGTCGGCGGTGGTAGCGGCACGAGAATCGGCATAAAAGGAGTCGGGCGTCACGTTGATGATGCCCATGACCAGCGCCATGGCCTACCTCGGCCGCGCGTGAATGAAGGCCAGGGCCTCGGCGCGACTCGCCGCGTCACTGCGGAAGATGCCCCGCACTGCGGAGGTCACCGTGGTGGTGCCCTCCTTCTTCACGCCCCGCATCGACATGCAGAAGTGTTCGGCTTCAATCACCACGATGGACCCGCGCGGAGCGAGCTCGTGTTCGAGCGCATCAACAATCTGGGTCGTCAGACGCTCTTGCACCTGGAGACGACGGGCGAACCCCTCGACGAGGCGGGCGAGTTTCGACAGGCCGGTGATGCGTCCGTCGACGCCGGGCAGGTAGGCCACGTGGGCCACACCGCGAAAGGGCACAAGGTGGTGTTCGCACAAGGTGGTGAAGGGGATATCACGCACCATGACCATTTCGTCATGTCCCGCTTCAAAAGTGGTGCGCAGGTGCTCGCCTGGGTCGCTCTCTAATCCTTCGAAAAGTTCGACGTACATGTCAGCCACACGCCGTGGCGTATCCAGCAAGCCGTCGCGCTGCGGGTCTTCGCCAATCGCGGCGAGCAATTCGCTCACCGCGGCGGCAATGCGGTCGCGGTCAATCACAGGTGCTCCTCGTTCACGACGTGGATATTGGGAAGTTGGCGGAAGCGGCCCGCGACGTCGAGGCCGTAGCCGACGAGGAAGGCGGGCTCCACCGACACGCCAATCCAGCGTGCCGGAATCTCCGCCCGCTGAATACCAATCTTGTGAACCATGGCGCAGATCTCTAACGACGCGGGGTGACGCGACAACAGGTAGTCATAGAGATAACGAAGGGTGAGGCCGGAGTCGATGATGTCTTCGACGATGATCACGTCGCGACCGGCAATGTCGGTGTCGAGGTCCTTAATAATGCGCACGATTCCCGAGGTCGACGTGGCCTGTCCATAGGAGGACACCGCCATGAAGTCCATCTCGAGGGGGCCAGGAATGGCCCGTGCGAGATCGCTCATGAAAACGACGGCGCCCTTGAGAACGCCAATGAGAAGCGGAGTGCGGCCGGCGTAGTGGGCGGAAATCTCCGCGCCCATCTCCGCTACGCGTTGCGCGATGGTGGCCTCGCTGACGACAATGTCGCCGAGAACGGGTCCCGCCCAGGTGGAGACGGTGGATTCACTCACGGCAGGAGCGTAGTGCTGTTCGGTGTCGTGAGGGCCAAGTGTTGTTTACGCCGCGAGAGACGGCGCCCACCGGATAATTCGCACGCGGTGACCTCACCGCGAATGACGGACATAGCCCGCTCAACCTCAGCGCGTGAGGGCGGGTACCCATCACGGGCCAACTCTCGGCGTAGCCATCGTTGGAGCCGAGGTCCGGCCCAGCGCTGCAAAGTATGGCAACTGATGCCCTCGAGGCGATAGTGGTGATCGGCTCGTGCTGCCTGATTCATCCACAGTCGTTCCTCCGCGGCGGTGTGCGCGAAACGCGCGAGGAGGGGCGTCACGTCACGTCGCGCAATTTCGTTCATCAGGGGCAAGAGGTCATGACGCACGGCGTTGCGGGTGAAGTCGCGATTGTCATTACTCGCATCCTCGCGCCAGGTTTCGCCGAGGAATATCAGAAAACCGCGAATGTCGTCACGTCGCAGATGTACGAGGGGGCGGTCACTACGTGACAACAAGGGGCCGACGCCATCGATACCCGTTCCGCGCATGAGACGCATCATCACCGTCTCGGCCACGTCATCCATCGTGTGCCCCGTCAGACAGTGTGGCGGTAGAGCTCGATATCGGGCGTCGCGGGCGTGCGCTTCGAGGTTGTGCGACGCGTCCACCTCGACGTCGTGCACAACCACGGGGACGCCCAGTCGGGTTGCCAGATCGACGACGAACTGCGCGTCGTCATTCGCCTCGTCGCGTAAGTGGTGGTTGACGTGGTGGACCGTGATGGCGAGATTGGCCATCCGTGCGAGAAAGAGCAGTCCCACCGAATCAGATCCGCCCGAGACGGCGAGGTCGACGGCGGTGCCCGAAGTCGGGAACGTGCAGTGTTCGAGCAGGTCGTTCACGGCACCACCCTAGAACTCGATTTGTGAAAATGGTTTTCATTCCCATAAGGTGACGTCATGCCTCGTGCCCTCATTTTCGCCGCCATCACCGCACTGGCAACCGCAGCAGGCGGAGTAGCGGCGCTGCGCGTCAAGGACCGCCTCCACCTCATCTTGGGCCTCTCCGGAGGGTTGCTCCTCGGACTCGTGGGTTTCGATCTGCTCCCCACCGATTTCGCTGATCAGCGTCACGTTGGCGGCGTCGCGTTACCGGCCGTGCTTATCGTGGCGGGATTTCTTCTGCTGCACATTGCGGAGCGCTTCTTCGCCACCCACGGGGAGCATGACGACCACGGTCACGACAATCACGGCCACGACCACGGACACCTCACGGGCACCATCACCGCGGTCGCGATGGGCGGGCACGTGTTTCTCGACGGCGTGGGGCTCGGCGCCGCCTTTCGCGTGAGCAGCTCACTCGGCATCGCCGTCTTTGCGGCCCTCGTGGTGCACGCCTTTAACGATGGTCTTAATACGGTCGGCTTTTTGATTCGCCATGGGCACTGGTCAACCCGCGCCCGACTTCTCGTGGCGGTGGACGCACTGTTTCGCATCAGTGGCGCGGCGGTGGGTTCCTACTTCCTCATAAACGCGCATCTGGAGAGCACCTACCTCTCACTCTTTACGGGTTTCGTGATCTACATCGCCACCTCGCACATCTTGCCCGAGGCGCACGCCCGTCACCCCTCGCGATGGACCATGGTGATGACCGTGCTGGGCGTCGTCGTGATGTGGTTAGTGGTGGCCAATGGCGCGTAAGAACGATGATGCCGTCTACGCCGCCCTCGTCACACTGGGCCGCTTCGCCTCGGCCCGCGACGTTCACGTGGAGATCTCGCGTCGCCACGATGGCCCTGGCCTCACCACGATTTATCGAGCATTGAAGCGCCTCAGCGATGACGGGCTCATTGACGACACCCGAGCGAGTGATGGTGAAGCCCTCTATCGCGTCTGCGGTTCAGGGCACCACCATCACGTGACGTGTCGCGAATGTGGCCATACGGTCGAAGTGGACGTGCACGACGTCGAAGCCCTCATGGATTCAGTCGCCACCGACCACGGTTTCACCGCGGCGCAGCACATCATCGAGATCACGGGGTTGTGCGCGCCATGCGCGTCGTCGAATTAACCCCCACACTCGAGGGTGATCTCACGGTCTACCCCCTCGACGTCGTCGACGGGCTCACGCTGCTGCACACCACCCGCCAGGGTGGTGTCTCTGTGGGTCCGTACGCATTTGCCAACCTCGGTTACCACGTGCATGACGATTCGGCCGCAGTAGATGACAACCGTCGACGACTCTCCACCGTGATGGGTGGAGACGTGCGCAGCGTCTCCCAAGTGCACGGCCGTCACGTCGTGCGCTACGCCGCCATCGACGCGGAGAGCGAGGCGGACATCATCGTGCTGGATGACGGTGACGGCCCCGCCATGGTCATGTCGGCTGATTGCCTCACCGCCGCACTCATCGATCGACGTCGTCGTCGCCTGGCCTTAGTACACGCGGGGTGGCGGGGCTTGGCCGTCGGCGCTCTGCGCGCCGCGCGCGAACAGCTCGGTGATGACTGTCTCGCCGTGGTGGGTCCCGCCATCAGTCAAGCCGGGTACCAAGTGGGTCCCGAGGTGGCCGAGCACTTCGCGCATGTTCCCGGTGCCCTCGTCGCCGATGGTGACCGATTCCGCCTCGACATCACCACGGTGGCTCTGTGTCAACTGAGCGACCTCGCGACCGACATCATCACCGTGACCAATCGCACCGATACCGACACCTTGCTCTTTTCTGACCGCCGCCAACGCCCCTGCGGACGACACGCTCTGGTGGCTGCCTGGCGTTCTACGATGGACCTGTCATGAGCTCACCCTGGGCGTCACGCTTCTCCTACCTCGACGTGAGTGTCGACGGACCGCGTGCCTCGGTCACGGTGCAGCTCGACGACCTCGTCTTCACTGAAACCTTGGTCAGCGATGACGGCCTCACTCTCGAACCTGCTCGACCCCTCATCGAGCTATGGGGCCTCCTCGCGGGATTGTCGTATTACAAAGCCGGCGCCGCACCTCTCATTGATGTGGGCGACCTCCCTCTCGGCCGCGCGGGTCGTGCCCTACTGGAGGCCGCGGTGCGCGACGGACTCGGTGAATACGCCTATCGAAACGACATTGATCTCGCCGAGGTGCGAATCGTCGGTGGCCGTGAGGTCACCGCGAGTTCCGCGCCCGCCGATCCGACGCGCGCGCTGGTGCCCTTTGGCGGTGGTATTGACTCCGTGGCCACCTGGCACCACCTCTCGCCACAGCTCGACGCGAGCTTTTTTGTGGTGAGTCCCGCCAGCGGACGCTTTGCCGCTCTCGAGAACGCCATGAGCGAAACGGGGATGCCCGTTCGACGCCTCACGCGAACTCTCGACCCCCAGATCACGTCACCGCAACCGCACTGGCTCAACGGCCACGTCCCCGTCACCGCCATGATCACCGTGGCCGCCGCCGCCGTGGCGCTCGCCGACGGTCGAGGCTCGGTGATCTTGTCCAACGAACATTCGGCATCAGTACCGAATCTCGTGGTGGAGGGACGCGCCATTAATCACCAGTGGAGCAAATCGGCGGCGGCCGAAGTGTTGCTCGCCGACGCGATCAGCGAGCGAGTCCGTGCGCCACTGACCGTGGCGAGTTTCCTGCGCGCGAAGAGCGAACCGTGGGTCGCGCGAGACATCGCGAGTGACCCCCACCTGCTGCGCGTCGTGCGCAGCTGCAATCGGGCCTTTCGCCAAGACGTCGGGTCACGTGCGGTGACCTGGTGTGGCGAGTGCGACAAGTGTCTCTTCGTCAATCTCATGTTGGCGCCCTTCGTTCCTCGTAACGAACTTCGACAGGTATTTGATGGCACCGAACCACTCACGCACACCCCCCTGCGGACTTCCCTCGAGACCTTGCTCGGACTCATCGACGGTCCGAAGCCCTTCGAGTGTGTTGGTGATGTCGTCGAATGTCGTGCGGCGCTCGCGGGTGTCGTGGCCCGGTCCGACTGGCGTGACGCGTCAGACCTCAGCGTCCTGGCCGACCGCGCACCGGCCACGGTGAGCATTGACGACTTGATGAATGACCAAGGAGTTGACCGTGTTCCGGCCACGTGGCATCGCTGATCTGGCGGGCCGTTGCGTCGGCATCTGGGGCTACGGCGTCGAAGGTCGAGCCACCGAAGCGCTCCTTCACGACTCAGTGGAACGCCTGGTCATTGTCGATGACCACTCGCGTGATGAACACGTGCTGACGACGACGGAGGGCGGACTGGAGGCTCTTCGTCAGTGCGACGTCGTTATGAAGAGTCCCGGCATTCCTCGCCGTCGCGCCGACGTGAGAGACCTCGAATCACGTGGCGTCGTCGTCACCAGCACCCTGTCGTTGTGGTTGGCCGACGCCGATCGGACGCGCGTCGCCATGGTGACGGGCACCAAGGGCAAGTCCACCGTGACCTCGCTCATCACCTTCATTCTGAATGCCACCGGTCTACCCGCACGGTCGGCCGGCAACATTGGCATCCCGCCCTACTCAGTGGTCGACGATGGCGGATTCCTCATCGTGGAAACATCGAGTTTTCAAGCTGTCGACATCACTGACGCACCCGCGGTCGTCGTCGTGACCTCGTTGGGTTCCGATCACTTGGACTGGCATGGTGACCTCGACACCTATCAGCGTGACAAGTTGTCGCTGACGACTACTGCCGGCGATCACGTCACGGTGGCCAGCGACGAGGCCTCGCTACGAGCACGCGAGGATCAGCTCGGCGGCGACGTTCAGTGGATACACACGGGCGACAGCGAGCTTCGTCTCGCTCTCGGTCTCGTGGGGTCTCATAATGATCGGAACGTTCAAGTGGCACTCGCGGCGGCGGCGGCCCTGAGCGGCCACTTGGAGGCGCAATTGCGAGATGCGGCTCTTGCGCACGCGCGCTCCTTCGTCCCTCTCGCCGGCCGTCTCTCCGTGGTGGCCGTCGCCGGTGACATCACCTTCATCGATGATGGTCTCGCGACCAATCCCCTCCCCACCATCGCGGCTCTCGAGGCCGTAGTGGGTGACATCGCGCTCATCGTCGGTGGCTCTGACCGTGGCGTGGACTACGAGCCGCTCGCGACCGCGATCGCCCAGCGTGGGCACGTCCATCTGGTGGCCATGCCGACTGTCGGTGAGCGAATTGCCGAGCAGGTACGCGAACGAGTTCCCGACATCTCCGTAGTGATCGCCGACAACATGTCCCAGGCAGTCTCGGCCGCCCGTGAATTACTGTCTCGAGGTGGCACCGTCTTATTGTCGCCCGCTGCTCCCAGCTTCAGCCAATATCACAATTGGGAAGAGAGATCGGCAGATTTTTCCCGCGTGGTCCGAGCGCTCCTCAACTCGTAACGACCCATATACGTCCACCCGGCAGATTCCGACAGTTCCCTACCTGTTGACGCGAGGCGCATGAACTCCCATTCAGACCGGGAGAGCAATTCTGGTTATCACCGCAACCATGAACGTGGATGTTGCGAGAGATGCTCGGTGCTCTTTCAGAGCCTGCGGTGGGATTCGAACCCACGACCTGCTCATTACGAATGAGCTGCTCTGCCGGACTGAGCTACACAGGCGCGAGGTAGAAGTGTACCCGAGTTCCGAGCAGCTCGGTCTAGGTCCGCGCGATGCGGGCAAACAAAGTGGTGAGCAACAAATCTGCGCTGACGTTGGTGGCGAGGACCTCATGGGCCTCATCAATGAGGGCCAGAATGTCCATGGCGCGCTTCGCCTTACTGCTCGCCTCTGCCTCCACGTGTCCCAGAAAGCTCTCGCGATAGATGCGGGCCAAGGTGGCGAGGCCAAAATCCAGTTCCGTCTTCGTTAACGCCCGCAATTCCCGCTTGGCCTTCTCATCAAAATCTTTTTTGCCGGGTGGACGCTTCATACCAGCCTGGGCATACAGCTCCTCGAGGTGAGCCCATTCAGCCTTGTGCTCCGCCTTCTTTGGCTCGAGCACGGTCTCGACCGCCGCCAGGATCTGGGTCGACAAACCGCGAGCGCTACCGAGTCGCGGCGTCAATGTCTCGGGCACTGAGCGCCAGATTGCCAGGCGCGCCTCGAGGCCCTTGTCATTCGCGAGAAGGCGCGCCCTCGAGATGTCACCCCCGGAGTTTTCCGCCGCGAGTCGTGCGGTGGGAGAGGAAATCCCTTCGCGCTCCAAGGCGTGCGCAATCGCCTCGAGCGTGAGGGCCGGCATACGAATCTCAAACGACCGCGAGCGAACCGTGGCCAGGTGGGCCGGAAACGACTGCGTCGTCAAAATGAAAGTGGAACGTGAGGGTGGCTCCTCTAACACTTTGAGGAGCGCCGGGATCGAGACCAATGACGTGAGATCGATGCGAGGAATGACATTCACGCGTCGACGCCCCAGGGGGTAACGACGTGTCAGTGTCTCCATCTCGTGGATGTCATCAACCCGCCAGTTCGATCCCTCCATGGCAAATTCCGTGACGTCGGCGTGGATACCCGCAAGCGCCTGACGACAGTCATCGCATCGGCCGCACCCCGCCTGCGCGCACACCAGCGCGGCCGCTAAGCGACGAGCGCCATCGATCAGCGGCGAGCCCGAACTTCCGGTCAGAAGATAGGCCTGCACCGGGTTCCTAACGGTGCCACGCAACACGGCGACGGCGTCATCGACACCGACGAGATCGGAAAAGACGTCGCTCACAGAAGCCCCACGGCGCTGAGGGCAGCCGTGAGTTGCGCCGCGACGTGGTCGTGATTACCCGACGCGTCAATCACGGAGTAGGTCGGATTGCCGTCCGCCATTTCCAGCAGGCCCTGACGGACGCGTTCTTGGAACTGCGGACCCGAACGCTCGAAACGGTCGTCATCTCGCGGGGCACGGCGGCGGGCCGCCACCTCGACAGGAAGGTCAAAGACAATGGTGAGGTCGGGTCGCACGTCACCGACGGCGAGGTCCGTCGCCCGCCACAGCAGGTCAAGATTGACGCCGCGGCCGTATCCCTGATACGAAATCGTTGACGCGAGAAAACGGTCCGCAATCACGGCCCGGCCCTGAGCCAAGGTCGGCGCAATCGTGCTGGCCACGTGGTGGCTGCGATCGGACAACATCAACAGCGCTTCAGTTTCGGGCGTCAACGCCACCTTGGCGTGCAAGAGAAGCTCGCGCAGTTGCAGGCCGAGTTCGCTATCGCCAGGCTCAAAGGTGAAGAGCGCACCAGTTTCGCGGGCGATACGACGAGCGTGCGTGCTCTTGCCGGAACCGTCAATGCCCTCGAACGCAATGAAGAGTCCGCGACTCACTCGTCACCCTCAACGGCCTTCGCCAGGCTGGAATTCTCTTTCGCCTTCTTTGCCACGGCCGCCTTCTTCGCGGCGGTCTTGGACGCCGGCGCCGCTTTTTTGGCGGGCGACTTACGAGCACCGGCCGATTTCTTCGCGACGGCGTTCTTCGCCACCTTCTTCGCGGCGGCCTTGCGGGGACGCGCGGTCGACGGATCGGCGTTTCGACGCTCGGCGAGGAGTTCACTCGCGCGGTCGAGAGAGATCGTTTCCGGCGCGTCACCGAGACGGAGCGTGGCGTTGGTCGTGCCGTCGGTGACGTAGGGACCGAACTTGCCGGTGCGTGCGGTAATCGTCAGTCCCGTCGAGGTGTCGACGCCCACTTCACGGACGTTGGCGGCCACGCGGCGGCGACCTTGACGTGGCTGTGCGAGCAGTGTCAAGGCACCGGCGAGGTCGACGGTGAAGATCTCGTCGTCGGTCGCCAAGGAGCGCGATTCCTTGCCCCAGGAGATGTACGGACCGTAGCGGCCATTCGTCGCGGTGATGGGCTCGTTGTCGTCGGGGTGACGACCGACTTCACGCGGCAGAGCAAGAAGTGCCAGGGCGTCATCAAAAGTGATGGTCTCGGGCGACTGACTCGACAGTAACGACGCGGTCTGCGGCCTTTCCCCGTCGGACATTTCGCCGAGCTGAATATAGGGGCCATACCGGCCGGCTTTTAGGTAGACCGGCAGGCCGTCCGCATTGGCGCCCAGCTGACGATCGCCACTGGGTGCATCCAACAATTCGAGAGCGTGGGTAACTGTCAACGAGTCCGGCTCGGTGGCCTCGGGAATCGACACGCGACGCTCACCGTGAATGAGATACGGACCGTAGCGTCCCGAACGCACGGCGACCGTCTCGCCATCGGGAGCGGTACCCAAGGCCAAGGAATTAATCGCTGAGTAATCGAACTCAATGGGCTCGGTGGTGGCGACGTGGAGACCCTTCTTCGCGAATTCCGTCGTGGCCGCCGTATCGCCGAAGTAGAAGGAGCGCAGCCAGGGTTCGAGTTCCTGTTCCCCCGACGCGATCTGGTCGAGCTGGTCCTCCATGTGTGCGGTGAAGGAGTAGTCCACCAAGTCGGCGAAGTACATGGACAGCAGGTTCACCACCGCGAAGGCGCGGAAGGCCGGCACTAAGGACTTGCCCTTCTTCCACACGTAGCCACGACGGTCGATGGTCTTCATCACCGAGGCGTAGGTGGACGGACGGCCGATGCCCAGGTCTTCGAGCTTCTTGATCAAGGTCGCTTCGCTGTAACGGTCGGGAGCCTTGGTCTCATGGGACTTCGCGTCTGCCGAGGTCACGGGCAATGAGCTACCCTCGGTCATGGCCGGCAAGATGCGCTCTTGGTCGGCTAGCTCGGCCTCGGGGTCGTCGGTGCCTTCGACGTACGCGCGGCGAAATCCCGGGAATTCAATACGCATTCCGGTGGCGGAGAATGAGGCCACGGTGCCGTCGGTCACGCCGGTGACGCCCTGAAGGGACGTTGACAAGCGAACCTTGTCCTGGGTGAGACGAGCATCCACCATTTGGCTCGCAATCGTGCGCTTCCAGATCAGGTCGTACACGACCAGCTCGTCACCACCGAGCGAGCGGTGGGCTTCATCCAGAGTGCGGAACTCTTCGCCGGCGGGTCGAATCGCTTCGTGCGCTTCCTGGGCGTTCTTGACCTTGCGCTCGTAGCGACGTGGTTGATCGGACACATACTCCGAGCCGTACATCTCGGCGGCCAATTTCCGCGCGGCACGAAGCGCCTCGTCTGACAAGGTCGTCGAGTCGGTACGCATGTAGGTAATCCAGCCCTGCTCGTAGAGACGCTGGGCCGCACGCATGGTGCGTTCAGGGTCAAAGCGCAGCTTGCGGCTGGCTTCAATCTGCAGCGAGGAGGTCATGAACGGTGGCTGGGGACGCTGGGTGCGCGGGGTCGAGGTAATCGAGTCCACGTGTACCTGGTGGCCCGGCAAAACGGCCCCAATGGCCGCCGCGGTCACGCCGTCGAGGGCAGCGACATCAGCCGTGGGGTCGATCTGACCCGCGGCGTCAAAGTTCTTGCCAGTGGCAAGAGGGCGACCATCGAGCGCGTCCATGGTGATTTCCACCGTGGCGTCCGTCGTGGTGGCAACGGCAGTCACGTCATACCAACCGGCCGGCACGAAGGCCATGCGCTCACGTTCACGCTCGACGACGAGACGCACCGCGACGGATTGGACACGACCGGCCGAGCGGGCCTTGTCGACGGCACGCCACAATACGGGAGAGACTTCGTAACCCACCAGGCGGTCGAGAAAGCGACGGCCCTCCTGGGCGTCCACCAGGTGCTGGTTGATATCGCGGGTGTCATCAACGGCGCGCTGAATCGCGGCCGGAGTGATTTCGTGAAACACCATGCGCTTCACCGGAATCTTGGGCTTGAGCACCTCGAGCAAGTGCCAGGCAATGGCTTCTCCCTCGCGGTCTTCATCGCTCGCGAGGTAGAGCTCGTCGACCTCCTTGAGCGCGGCCTTTAATTCCGAGACGATTTTCTTGCGGTCCGAGGACACCACGTAGACCGGCTGAAAGTGCTCCTCCACGTTGATGCCGAGGCGCGCCCACTTCTCCCCCTTGATGGCCGCGGGGATCTCCGCCGCGCTTTCGGGAAGGTCACGAATGTGACCGACGGAGGGCTTGACGATGAAGTCGGGGCCCAGCATGGACTGGATGCGGGTGGCCTTAGCCACCGACTCCACAATGACGAGCGCGCGAGCCACTAGGCCACCTCCTTTCGCATCTCACTGGCGTTCATTATGCCCCGCGCACTCAGAGCGGGCGGGCACGGCGTAAAAAATCCCTTAGTCCTCACTCGCGGGGCCCGAGACAATCTCGTACTCGGGGTTCATGATGACCGCTTCGCGATTCAGGCTGGTGACGGTGCCGGTGACGATGAGTCGCGTGCCGCGCTCGATGCCCGGCACGTCATTTCGGCCCTGGAAGACCAAAGTGATGGAGCCCGACGCGTCGGCCAACTGGCACTTGAGCTCGTGCACGCCATCGGCCCCCAGGGTCATGGAACGCACGCGACCCGCAACGGTCGTGTGGTCACGTTGATTGAGGGTGCCAATTTGGCGTGTGGCGATTTTGGTGACCGCGGCGGCCAACTTGAGGTCCGGCTCGAGGTGGGCGTCTTCGCGAACGCCACCACGGAGAATCTCTTCGGGTGTGGTCTGCGAAGTGGCGACCGGTCCGCTGGCACCGACGGTCACGCGATAGGGCAAGATGGTCGCGGCCGCGCGCGGCACGAACATCACGGCGGCCGCCATGGCGTCCGCGGTACGGTCGTGCAGCAAACGGGTGAGGCGCGAACTCACGCCACGTCGCGGCAAGATCACCATGCAGAACACGCGACTGTCACGGCAAATGTCCGCCACCATCTCGAGTGCGGCGCGGTCGATTCGGCGGTCTTCGCAGTCGGCGATTTCGAGGTCGATATGTGACGACGCCGTTCCCTCCGCCCCCCACTTCTCGAGCAACATCGCGGTGACGCGCGGGTCAATGTCAAAGTGCACTGCGCGCACCGACGAGGCCGTGAGGGTCATCGCGTACTGCAGTGCGCGCTCGGTGGCGACGTCGTAGTTGTCGACGAAGACCACCACGCGGTGGATTGAATATTGCGAACTGCGATGGTGCTCGAGATCAGTGAACGCCACGTCTTCCGCGGTGTACTGCTTGTTTAGGCGAACCAGCAGCCAGAACATGATGGGGCCGGCGATAACCACGACCCATGCCCCCTCGGAGAACTTCACGACGGCAAATACCAACGCGATGAGGAGCGACACGAATGCCGAGGCGGCGTTGATCGCGACGCCGCGACGCCACCCTTTGCCCTTTTCCGTGAGGTGCTTCTTGGTCATACCCGCACCGGCCATGGTGAAGGCGGTGAACACGCCAATGGCGTACAACGCAATCAGGCCATTGACTTGAGCGTTAAAGGCGATGGTCAAGAGCAAGGCGACCGCGGCCAACGCGATGATGCCATTCGAGAAGGCCAAGCGGTGGCCACGCTTCGTGAGTTGACGCGGCAGGTACTGGTCAGTGGCCACGTAGTTGGCCAAGAAGGGGAAACCGTTGAAGCTGGTGTTCCCACCGGTGAACAAGATCAAGGTGGTCGCCGCCAACGTGGCGTAATAGAACATGTGTCCGAAGCCGTGGTTACCAAACACCGCGAGCACCTCTTGCGACAAGACGGTGGGCGTTCCCTTTTCGTAGGGCAGGGCGTGGGTCCAGCGGGCCAGGAAAGTGACGCCGAGAAGCAGGCTGCCCAGAATGCCGGCCATGATCACCATGACGACGCGAGCGTTGTGGCTCTCAGGGCGGCGGAAGGCCTGCACCCCGTTGCTGATGGCTTCCAAACCCGTCAACGACGAACCACCGTTCGCGTATGCGCGCAGGAGGGTGATGAAGGCCACGCCGTAGAGCAGACCGTGCGAGTTGGTCGTCGGCAAAGCGTGGCCCACCAAGACGTCGTGTGGCGGAATGGGAATGGTGCGCAGCGTGCCCTGGATTTCCTTGAAGACGCCCACCGCGATGGTGATGAACAAGGTGGAGACAAAGAAATAGGTGGGTAGGGCAAAGGCAGTACCCGCTTCACGAATACCACGGAGGTTGCCGTAGAGAAAGAGCAAAATGATGCCGACCGTGATTTCGACGGTGTAGGGCACTAACGCCGGTATCGCGGATGTCAAGGTCGCGGTGCCCGCCGAGCACTGCACGGCGACGGTCACCACGTAGTCAATGAGCAGGGCGACGGCGGCCACCTGAGCGACCCGTGGGCCAAAGTTGTCGCGGGTCACTGAATACGAGCCACCCGCGGACACGTAGCGCTTGATGACATCTAGGTAGGACAGGGCCACGAGCACCAACACACCCAAAATTACGAACATGATGGGCACCAGCAAGGAAAATGCCGCGAGGCCAATCACGGGGGTGAGCTGCGTGAGAATTTCCTCGGTGCCATACGCCGAGGACGAGATGCAGTCTGACGACAGCACCCCCAATGCGGCCACTTTCGAGAGTCGCTCTCCGGCGAGTTGCTCAGAGACGTAGGGCTTGCCCAGGAAGAACGACTTCAGCCGGTAGCCGAGAGACTCGGGGTAGAAAGAACTGACGTTCGCGTGCGACGTCATGAGTTCGTTGGATCGACGCGGGGTGGGCGACGAGGGCGTCATGCGGGTCCTTTTGTTAGTGCTCTTAAAGAATAGGTAGTCAGCGCGTCAGGGCACGACACGGGCACACGGGTAGAGTCGTCACGTGCACATTGTCGTGATTGGAAGCGGACGCGTGGGGTCTGACCTCGCCCTGCAATTATCCGAAGATGGCCACCATGTGGTGGTTATCGACCGCAGCCGAGAAGCGTTCCGCCGTTTGGGCGCCGGCTTCAATGGCCAAAAAATCGTGGGGTCGGGATTTGACCGCGAAGTCCTCATGGCGGCCCAGGCCGCCGATGCCGACGCCTTCGCCGCGGTGACCAACGGCGACAACACCAACATTCTCTGCGCGCGAATCGCGATGGAAAAGTACGGCATCCGCAATGTGGTGGCGCGTATTTATGACCCGCAGCGCGCCGTGATTTACAAACGTCTCGGTATCCCGACGGTGCCGACCGTGCAGTGGACGACCAGCCAGGTCAAGCGCTGGATCGTGCCGAACGATGACTCCATCGCGTGGACCGATGACACCGCCACGTTGCACCTCGTCGAGCGCATCTTGCCCGACCACCTTGCCGGTCGCGCCTACACCTCCCTCGAACTCGGTGGTGGTGCTCGCGCCGTCAGCCTCGTGCGTGGTGGCAATCCCCGGCTCGATGTCGAATCGCTCTACACCCAAGAAGATGACATCGTGCACTTCATGGTCCCGCGTGATGGCGTGACGGCTCTCGACCAGTCCCTGCGAGGTGCGTCATGAAGATTGTGATCGCTGGCGCGGGCAACGTGGGCACCGCCCTCGCTCAAGACCTCACCGCTCGTCACCATGAGGTGTCGCTCTTGGAGCAACGTCCCGACATCGCGGAGAAAGCTCAGCAGGCTCTCACTGGGGTGTCCGTGCACGTTATGGACGCCTGCGAAGTCAATTCGCTGCGTCGCGTCGGTCTACGTGACGCCGATGTCGTGATTGCCGCGACCGGCGATGACGAAGACAACCTGGTGTTGAGCTGGCTCGCCAAGCAGGAGTTTGGTGTGCCGCGCACGATTGCGCGCGTGAACCACCCGAAGAATCAGTGGCTCTTTGATGAAATGTGGGGTGTCGACACTGCGGTCTCTACCCCCGCGCTGATCATGTCGCACGTCGAAGAAGCGGTGGAAGTCGGCTCAGTGATCAAGCTCATGGACTTGGCTCAAGCCAAGCTCTCACTGCTCGAAATCACTCTGGACGAGGACTCTCCAGTGCTCGACGGCGTGATGGTTGAAGACGTCGAGTTGCCTCTGGGTGCCCGCGTCGTGGCCCTCGTTCGCGAAGACCAAGTCGTGACCATTTCGAACCAGACGTCGTTTCAGGCGGGTGACCACGTCATGCTCATTGCCTCGAGCGAGGTTCACGACGCCATCACCGCCGTCTTCTGCGGCCAGTAGAGAGATAGCCTCCGTTCATGCGGGCGGCCTTCTTCGATCTCGATAAAACGATTATTGCCAAGCCGTCCGTGGTGGCCCTCTCGGGTCCATTACGCGCTCGCGGTTTTATTAATAAGCGCGTGGTCGCTCGCGCCATCTGGGGTCAATTGCTCTTTTTGAGTTTCGGGGCCGATGACAACAAAATGGAAAAAATTCGGCGTGACATGCTGAAGATCTCGGCGGGATGGCCGGCCAACGACGTTCGCCAGATTGTGGACGACACCATCCACGACGTCATCGAACCCCTGATCTTTGATGAAGCCCTCGAGCTCATTGACTTTCATCGATCGAATGGTGACGAGGTCTGGATCGTGAGTTCCTCGCCCGAAGAAATTGTCGAGCCCTTCGCCGCCTTGGTGGGTGCAACGGGTGCCATAGCCAGTCGCGCCCGCGTGGACGAGGAGAACTGCTATACGGGCGAACTCGAGTTCTTCTGTCAGGGCGCCAACAAGGCTGTCGCCATGCGCGAACTCGCTGATGAACGCGGCATTGATTTGTCGGCGTCGTCGGCCTATTCCGACAGCGAAACTGACGTGCCGATGTTCGAAGCGGTGGGCCATCCCTATGCGGTGAACCCGGACCGCGAACTACGTGCCATTGCCCATGCCCGCGGCTGGCCGACCCTGGTCTTCGCGAAGCCGGTCCGCCCCGGCACGCGTCAGCGTCCCCGGACCCCTTTCATCGTGGGCCTGGTGGCATTGGCCGCCGTGGCCGTGGTGCGACGGCGACGCAGTGCGTCACCCTCTGCTTAACCGAGAAGGTCGCGCGCGCCGGTGTCCGACGACGGGTGGCGCAACTTGCTCATCGCGCGTGCTTCGATCTGACGAATGCGCTCGCGAGTCAAGTTCATCTCGTCGCCCACTACTTCGAGTGTCTGACCTTCTGAACCGTCGAGGCCGAAACGGCGGCGCAAAATGGCCTTCTCACGGTCATCGAGGGGATCGAGCAAGCGCTCAATTGCTTCCGGCATCATCGACACGGCGGCCACGTCGAAGGGTGACTCGGCACCGCGGTCTTCGATAACGTCACCGAGTTCGGCGTCGCCGTCTTCGCGTAGCGGCTCGGACAAACTCATGGGCTCGCTACGGAATCGCAGCGCTTCAGAGACCTTGGCGCAGCGCTTGCGACACGACACGTTGTCCGAGTCCTGGTCGCAAATACCCGTCTTGTCGTCCTTGCGGTCTTCTTGCATTTCGCACTCGACGCAGATTTCCTTCAAGGTCGGCGGACGGCCGAACTTGAGCTCGAGGCGCGACTGCGCCTTTTGCACGCGGGCCAAAGTGTCACCGGCATGCACCGGAAGACGGATGGTGCGACCGGTGTTCGCAATTCCGCGAGTGATGGCCTGACGAATCCACCACGTGGCGTACGTCGAGAACTTAAAGCCCTTGCGCCAGTCGAATTTCTCGACGGCGTGCATCAGGCCGAGATTGCCTTCCTGAATGAGGTCGAGGAGGGGCAGACCTGACGCCTGGTACTTCTTCGCGATGGACACCACGAGGCGGAGGTTGGACTGCACGAAGTCACGTTCGGCGGTGTCACCGTCGCGCTCGAGGTCCTTGAGATAGGCCTTCATGCGCGGGGTGATCTTCGCGTCCTTCTTCTGATCCTTGCCGGGAGGCACGAGCTGAGCAAACTTGTCCTGGCGCAGGCGCGTCTTTGACAGTCGCGCCATCCACTTGGCCGCGTCGAGCTTCTTTTCTTCTTTCTTGTCTTCGCCGGTGCGTTGGAGAAGCGCTTGCAGGAAGATGTCGATTTCCTTGAGGTAGGCGGCAATCTTGGTGGATGAGGTGGGCTGACCGTCAGCGTCGGCAGCCAACTGCAACTTGGCTTCCTTACCGATCTCGAGCTGCATCGCGAGGTAAGCCTCGTCGTCCTTGGTCAGCAGCGTGTACTGCCCAATGTCGGAGAGATAGAGACGAACGAGGTCTTCTTCGTCGCGATCAACGCGGTCCTTGGCCATGTCACACCTTTCGCAGCGCCGGCGTTACTTCCGGCTGTGAAGTAGTGATACGGAGCTTGTCAACCAGACCTAACCACGAAATCGGTTCGTCAGGGGCAGTCGACGGTCTTTCCCGAAGGCTTTCCCGCTAATTCTCGGGCCCAGAGGGCTTTGGCGACGTTTGTATTCGGCGAGATCAATGAGGCGAGTGATGCGTCGAACGAGAGCCGCGTCAAAGCCCGCCGCCACGATGGTCGCGACCGGCTGATCGAAGTCGACGTAGCGCTCAATGAGTGCATCGAGGACGTCGTAGGGAGGCAAACTCTGATCGTCTCGCTGATCGGGACGCAGTTCTGCCGAGGGAGCTTTCTCCAAAATGGAGACCGGGATGACCTCGATGCCGTCACGTTGATTGCGCCAACGGCATAAGTCGTACACCAAAGTCTTGGGTACATCCTTAATGACCGCGAAGGCTCCCGCGGTGTCTCCATACAGCGTCGAGTACCCGACGGCGAGTTCTGACTTGTTCCCGGTGGTGAGTACTAGCGAACCAGTGTCATTCGACCAGGCCATGAGAATCACTCCGCGCACGCGCGACTGGAGGTTCTCGTCGGTGAGGCCAGCGATCTCGTGGCCAAGAGCGTCGCCCACTGTTGCGGCGATGGCTTGATGACCCGCTTCAATCCCGGCGGTGCGGCACGTGATGTTCTGGCGCCGCGCGAGTTCGTAGGCATCGCTCAATGAATGTTCGCTCGAATATCGCGAGGGCATGGCAATCGTGGTGACATTGTCGGGGCCGAGAGCGTCAACCGCAATAGTGGCGACGATGGCCGAGTCAATACCACCGGACAGCGCGATGACGACGGAGTGAAAACCGTTCTTGGTGACGTAGTCGTGCGTCGCCAGCGTGAGGAGTTCGTAGACCTCAGCGAGTTCGTCAGCGACGGGCGACGACGACTCAACGGCCGAGATAGCCGGGCCGTCGACCGAGATGACGTGCACCGCCGCACTGGCCGACGGCATCTCGTGCACGATGTCGCCAGTGGCATCTGCCACAAAAGATGCGCCATCAAAGATGAGTTCATCTTGACCACCGAGTTGGTTGAGATAGAGAAACGGGGTCTGCGTGCTGCGCGCGTGATGACTCACCACCGCATGACGCTCGGCACGTCGTCCTCGCGCGAACGGCGACGCGTTGATCACCACGACCACGTCACTGACCTCGGCGGCATCACGGGCCGGACCGTCGGCGATCCACACGTCTTCGCAAATAACGAATGAGCAGCGTTGCCCGGCGATGGTGACCACCGTCGCGGGACCATCACCGCGATAGAAGTAACGCGTCTCATCGAAGACGTCGTAATTAGGCAGAAAACGCTTCGTGGCAATGCCGAGCACCTCACCCTGCCCACAGATCACGGCGGCATTCAGAACCGGCGCGTAGTAGTCAGCGCCCACCGGCGAGCGATCTCGGCTGTCGCTGGAGGGCTGAAAAGAAAGATCCCATTGCGATGCCCGAAGTGGTCCACCGATGACGGAGGGCAATGGCAGGCTATGGGCTAACGAATTGATAGCAGCGTGAACTTCATCGAGAAATGCCGGACGAAGGAGGAGGTCTTCGGGCGGATAGCCGGTTAATGCCAATTCGGGAAAGACGACGAGGTCGGCAGCGTCTCGCTGCGCGAGGTCGTTGACGATCGCGTTGATCATCGCGGCATTACCCGCGAGGTCTCCCACGATGGGATTTATTTGCGCGAGCGCGATGCGAACGGCCACAGCACGGAGATTAGCGACACCCACGACTAGCCTCTCTACATGACGAGCGGCGTGACAGTGAACACCTCCGCGTCCCTTCTCGACGATGACAGCTCGCCCGCACGCATCATTCGAGCGGCGGTGTCGGCCATCGCGACGCACGGCATTGACCACGTCACGGCAAGTCAATTGATTGACGGTGCGGAGGTCGCACGTAGCACGATGTATTCCTATTTCGGTGACGTCTACGGCGTGTTTGCCGAGCTTTGGCGCGCCGCGGGGGCTCAGTGGTTTGACGAGATCACCTCCGGAGAGGTGCCGGGCGACGGGGGGCTCATCGGCCTGAATGATGCCCTCACCGACATTCTTCTCGCCGCCCCGCGCATCAGTGACCTCTACGACGTGGTCGCCCCCGATCTCGCCGCCACCTACCTCCGCCAACGCAAAGAGAGTGACGTCAGCGCGCAACAAGTGATCTGGCGTTGGGCTGTCACCATCGGCTTCCACGTCAGCGCGCCAGACTGGATGGCTACTCGCGACGAGATTCTGCGCCTCATCGACCTCGCGCCCGACAACCTCGCCGAGATCTACGCACTCCCGCCCGTTGTCGCGTCAACGAACGCCACTGACGAGATGCCGCTCATCGTGCCATTGAGTCCCACTGCGCCCATTTCGGAAATCTTGGCGGATGCGTCGGTACAGGTGGCCGCTCGCTCGGGCATCGCGAACGCTTCCCTCCTTCGCATTTGTCGTTACGCCCGAGTGACCACTGGTGCCGTCCCCCCGAATCTGCGGCAACTCGACGTTCTCATGCTCGACGGCTATCGCCAATGGCTTCGCGACGTGGTTGCCACCAATTTGGCGGACGTGAAGCGAAATGCGAATCTCTCCTTTCCCGAGCGCTTCGTGCGGACTTTCCACTGGTCGCTGAGCGATTACCGCGCCACCTGGCGTCGCTATCGCCGAGAACTGCACCTTGCCGCGCGCCACGACCCCAAGTTGGCGGCCGAGTTGCACGCGGAAATCGACTTCACCGCCGGTTTCATCACCGAGAGTTTCGAAGAATTGGGAACTACTGGAGAATTTGCCCAGCTCCTCGGGCAATCCAGCCACGCCTTCGCCCTCGCGACGGCCCTGCTGCACGATTTGAGACTGCCCCTTCGCCAGCCCGATCACCGACTGATGGCCCAGTGGCTCATGGAACAGACCGGCAACTAGACGTTTCACACTCGGTTAACACAACTCGCCCCGACAGCGATGCTCCAGCCAGCAAACTGGCAGGCAACAACGAGAAGGAGATAGTGGTGGCTTACCAAGCTGAATACATCTGGACGGACGGATCCCTGCCTACCGCGCAGCTGCGTTCCAAGACCCGCATTATTCGTGACGGCGGACCGCTGCCGATCTGGGGTTTTGACGGTTCCAGCACCAACCAGGCCACTGGATTTTCCTCGGACTGCGTCCTCAAGCCGGTGTTCTCCTGCCCCGACCCGCTGCGTGGTGGCGACAACATCCTGGTGTTCTGCGAAGTGCTGAACCCCGACTTCACCCCGCACGCCACCAACACTCGCGCTGCGCTCGTCGCGGCCGCCACCACCTACAAGAGCTTCGACCCCTGGTTCGGCATCGAGCAGGAGTACACCTTGTTCCAAGACGGCCGTCCCTACGGATGGCCGGAAGTGGGCTTTCCCGCCCCGCAGGGCCCGTACTACTGCGGTGTTGGTGGCGCCAAGATGCCGGGTCGCGACATTGTCGAGTCGCACACCCTGGCCTGCCTATCTGCCGGTCTCGCCATCGAAGGCACGAATGCGGAAGTGATGATGGGCCAGTGGGAGTTCCAGATTGGTGCGCTCGGACCCATTGAGATTTCCGACCAGTTGATGGTGGCGCGCTGGTTGCTCGAGCGCATCGCCGAAGACTACGAAGTCGACGTCTCGTTTGCCGCGAAGCCCATCAAGGGTGACTGGAACGGCGCCGGTGCACACACCAACTTCTCGACCAAGCAGATGCGTGCGGCCGGTGGCTGGGATCACATCATCGCGGGCTGCGAGGCCCTGGGTACGCGCGTCAAGGAGCACATCGCCGGTTACGGACACGACATTGAGTCGCGTCTCACCGGGGCGCACGAAACCGCGCCGTACAACAAGTTCAGCTACGGCGTGTCGAACCGTGGTGCGTCGATCCGCATCCCGGCCCACGTGGCTCGTGAGCGTCGTGGCTACCTGGAGGACCGTCGCCCCAACGCCAACGTCGACCCCTACGTCGTAACTCGCCTCATGCTCGAGACCGTCTGCGGTGCCGCCGCGGCCACGAAGGCACCGGCCAAGAAGACCACTGCGAAGAAGGTCGCGGCGAAGAAGGTCGCGGCGAAGAAGGCTCCGGCTCGCCGCAAGTAACAAGAACCTGCAACACATCGCCCCGCCGGTTTTCCGGCGGGGCGATGTGCATTTCCGAACCACTTGCACACATAAAAAGCAGTTATTAAACTGACAATAGGTTTACGTAAGCAGTTCTCATTCTGCTCAAAAAGTGGAGACATGGTTGGTTCCCGAATGAATTCACTAGCACGCGCAACGCTTGATCAACGCATCGCCCCATTTCGCGAAATCCCCGACACTGCAATTCCATCAGGGAGTTGGATTCGTGCAATTCGCCGGGCCCTCGAGATGAATGCTGCGCAGCTAGCACGTCGCATTGGTGTGACCCGCCAAACTCTCGACCAATTTGAGAGACACGAAGCCAATGGCACCATTCGTCTGGACAGCCTGCAGCGAGCTGCCGAGGCTCTCAATTGTCGACTGGTATATGCACTCGTGCCCAACGACACCCTGGAAGAAACGGTTCTGGCCCAAGCCCGTCGGAGAGTGATGGACCGATTGGAAGACATTGATCACACAATGCTCCTCGAGAACCAGAGGTTCTCGGCCTCCGCCCACAGCGAGTACATCGAATTATCGGCGCGTTCGATCATCGGAACTCGCTTCTTGTGGTCAGAACCCGATGTCAATCCACCTACGAACTAACGAGCACCCTCGACGTGGCCTATATGAAAGCGGTGTATTACCGCGCAGCCGATGGGACTGAACCGGTTGACGATTTCATCAACGACCTTTCCGACAAAATTCAAGCTGCGCTCGACCTGCAAATCGATCGCCTCAACTTGCTGCGGTCTAATGACCCGCTCCTTCCCTACCCCCACTCAAGTGATGTGACGGGAAATCTTCGCGAACTGCGTTGTCATTACGGAAAGACCTTGTACCGGATCTTGTATGCGCCATCTGGTTCGCTGTTCGTGCTGCTTCACATCTTTCGCAAGGACACTCAGAAGATTCCTCGCTCCGAGATAACAGTTGCCCTGACCCGATGGAACGATTTCCAATACCGAATGAACTCAGCCCCTCGACGACCACCCCGTGCGGCGGGACACGACGCTCCTTAATTAGCAGATTTGCTAACATCAATCCATGACACAGAACAGCCCCATTGGAAGCTCTGCTCGGCGAGGAAGCAGTCGGCGGGCAGCAAAAAGTCCGGCCTACCGGGCCGAATTGCGTCGCCTCGCCCCGTACGAAGCGGTGGCACGTGAATTGATCAAGATTCGTCTGGAGGCAGGCCTCACTCAAGATGCCCTGGCACAGCAGATGGGAACGACCAGCTCGGCAATCTCTCGCTTGGAGTCGGGCCACGTATCAACCAGTATTAGCACTTTGATGAAAGTTGCCAATGCCTGTGGCCGACAACTAACTATCTCCTTTTCTCCTATCGACCCTCCGTCTACACAAGGCAAAACACCGCGTGCCGCTCAGCCCAAGAAGGTGGCCAACTAGGGCCCACATCCCTTCCCCAGCGGCATGGGAGAATGTCGCCATGTCGAATCAGGTCAACTACGTCCTTCGCACCGTGGAAGAACGAGGCA
The DNA here is from genome assembly GCA_903924205.1 of uncultured Actinomycetes bacterium. GTDB lineage: Bacteria > Actinomycetota > Acidimicrobiia > Acidimicrobiales > RAAP-2 > RAAP-2. The sequence continues at coordinate 23,960 of CAIYAP010000005.1, read as the reverse complement.
TTCGCTTCGTGCAGCTGTGGTTCACCGATGTGCTCGGTCGCCATAAGGCCTTCCACGTCACCCCGGCCGAGCTTGCCGATGCTCTCGACGACGGTATGACCTTCGATGGCAGCGCCATCGACGGCTTTTCGCGGGCCGGTGAATCCGATGTTCTCGCTCGTCCCGATCTCACCACCTTTCAGATTTTGCCGTTCTACGACGAGCGTGAAGCGGTGGCCCGCGTGTTTTGCGACATCACGCATCTCGACGGATCTCCCTTTGAAGGCTGCCCCCGTCAGCAACTTCGTCGCGTGCTCACGGCGGCGCACCAGGAGGGATACACCTTCTACGTCGCTCCCGAAATGGAGTTCTTCTACTTCTCCGGCGAGACGGGGCCACTCGGCCAACCGCAACCGATTGACCACGGCAGTTACTTTGATCTTCTCCCTGACGACGCCGCGAGCCAACTGCGACGCAGCACGGTGTTGACCCTCGAAGAGATGGGCATCGGCGTCGAGCACGCGCAACACGAAGACGCCCCGGGGCAACACGAAATCGATCTTCGCTACACCGACGCGCTCACCATGGCCGACACGGTGATGAGCGTTCGTCACGTGGTGAAGGAGCTAGCCCGTCGTCGCGGCGTGACCGCGTCATTTATGCCCAAGCCCTTGGCCGATCAGCAGGGCTCGGGCATGCACACCCACCTGTCGCTGTGGCGCGACGATCAGAACGCCTTCGTCGGCGATGGTCCCTACGGATTGTCAGACACCGCCCGCCACTTCTTGGCCGGATTACTTCATCACGCCCCCGCGATTACTGCGGTGACCAACCAGTGGGTGAATTCGTATAAGCGCTTGGTGCCCGGCCACGAAGCCCCCGTGGATGTCAGCTGGGCGCGCCACGACCCGTCGGCGGTCGCGCGCATCCCCTCCGTGAAGGGTGACTTCACGGAATCGACGCGTCTCGAATACCGTGCGCCCGACCCCGCCGCCAATCCCTACCTCGCTTTCGCGGTGATGTTGGCCGCCGGTCTCGACGGCGTGCGCCAGAGCCGCGACCTCGTGGCCGAAGGCGAGCGCGTCGGCAAACTCCCTCGTTCCCTGGCGGATGCCTGTGACGCCATGGACGCCTCACCGTTGATGCACGAGACCTTGGGTTCACACCTCGTCGAGTGGTTCTTACGCAATAAGCGTGAAGAGTGGTCCGCCTATCGTCGCGAAGTCACCCCCTTCGAGTGGTCGCGCTACCTGCCCCTGCTGTGACCTACCCCACCGCCCTCCTCGTCCCGACAGCGGACAGCGCCCTCGAACGGCTACTGGTCGCCAGCGGCTGCCGAGCGGTCGTGGTGGCCGACGTGGACAGCGATATTCCGATGGCGGCAGCGGCCGTCATCGATGCTCGTCAGGTGGGGGTGGCTGCGGCCACGACCGCGGCGCGTCACGTCAAAGACGCCGGCGTGAGTGTCGTGCTTCTCGTGGTGCACCCCTTCCAGCTCGCCGATCTCAGCTTTCGCGAAGAGATCATCGATGATTTTGTGCTCCATCCCATCAACGGGGACGAATTCACCGCGCGCCTCCGGCACCGTCTCACCCGCGCTGGCGAGGCCGCCGCATCACCACACGTCACTCACGGCCAGCTGTCCATCAACACCGAGACGTACCAGGCCACTATTACGGGACGAGCACTCGACCTCACTTACATGGAGTACGAACTACTTCGCTTCTTGGCGGCACACCCCGACGTCGTCTTTACCCGTGAAACCTTGCTCAGTCGTGTCTGGGGATACGAGTATTACGGCGGCGCACGAACCGTGGACGTTCACGTGCGACGCCTACGCGCCAAGTTGGGCGAAGAACACGCGGGCATGATTCAGACCCTGCGTTCGGTGGGTTATCGATTCAGCCCTAGTGGGCTGAGTGACTCCGACGGCGCCTCCTAGAACGACGGGCGTGATGGTCGGCGAAGAGGGCGTCAACCGTCGCCATCTCGCGTTCGGTGAAAGCGCACTGCTCTCTTTCGAAGACCGCAATGGCGTGCTTCAGGTGACGACGGCGAGAACGCAGGGGGAAAATGGCCATGACGTCACGGTAGCGACATCGCTCACTGCGTGCACGTGAGGTCTGATCTATTTTGGGGGAACGACCGCCGCACATCCCGGCGGCAGATTCGGGCCAGTTTGTGGCCATTTCCACAGCGTCGCGACCGATGCCGGCACGTCCCGAGGACAGGGGGGGAAGCCAAATGTCGTCACGCGAGCCCACGGCTGGCCGGGCCGACGCGTGAGGAGCCACTGACTGCCGTCGTCTTGAAAAGACACTTCCGCGAGGTAGCTCGCCGGCATACGGGGCCCCACTGGCAGGTAGAGCCAGTCCACCTGCGTGGCATTGTCGTGCGCCGCGAGTGGCGTTCCCGACAGCGCGGCGGCATCAGTGACATTAATTCTTCCCTGCGACAGCATGGTCATCGTCACTTGGCGCAACACGGCAGTGATTTGGGTGGGGCTCAGCGTGAGACGCGAGGCGTCCGTCGCCAGACTGCCGCTTAACCACACTCCCAGCACGAGCGCGAGCACCGAGGCGATCAAGGTCCCGCGCACGATGGCACGTGACTGGTGTCGGGTATTCAGCATTAGGCCTTCGGCGCGTGCGCCCACAGCTCCACTTCGGCACGGGCACCGAGGGGCAACTGAGCGACCGCCACCGCACTACGTGTGGGACGGGGCACGTCAAAGTTCTCGACCCAGACTTCGTTGCACGCGGCGAAGTCCGCCATGTCCACGAGGAACAAGGTCGCCTTGACGACCTGAGAGAAGTCGGCTCCCGCCTCGGCGAGCACCGTGCGAGCGTTGACGAGAGCTTGGCGAAGCTGATCGGCGGCACCGCCGTCGACCATCACAGAGCCATTCTCGCCGGGCACGAGGCCCAACTGACCGGAGATGACGACGAGGTCGCCGGCACGGCGCCAGGGGGAATAGGGACCAACGGGAGTGCTCATACGAAAAAGACTAGGTCAGGGCGTGCGGCACGCGAGTGGTGCCACTTCGCCGCAGCACCGCAGCGAGCGTGGCGGCGAACACCGCACCACTGACCGCCATGGCGGGACGATCATCATCACGAATAGTCACGGTGATCATCGGCATGGCCGTCAGGGGAAGAATGCCGAAACTGCGAATAGTGAGGTCTTGCACCTCGCCGCGATCATTCACGGCGAGACCCTCGCTGGTGGCGAAGGAGTAGGCCGCGTGAGCCGCGCCGATGACGTAACTGCGGAGGGTCACGGGGCAGAGAACCTCACCGGCCCACACAGCCACGGCAATCTCGCCATCTCGTAGTTCGACGTCGGCACGCGCGCCGGAGGGGGAAGTCACGCTGACGACCGGTCCCTCACCCCGGCTGGCGCGCAGCGCGAGGACTTCGTTCAGCACGGCGCCGCGGTGCGTTGACCCCACCGGTGGACCGAGAACCTCGACGAGTTCGACCTCGATGTCCGGCACCACCTCACGCACCCGCGCGACGAGGTCACTGAGGTCGTCGCTACCGGGGGTGACGCCGATGCGAACGATCCCACTGCCATCCTCACGCAGCGCAATCGCTAGGGGTGGACGCTTCTTGCCGAGGCGCACCACAGCCTCTCGACTCCATATCGCAACGACCGGTTCGCCCAGAGATGTCACCATCTCCATGGCCTGAGCCATTACGCCACTATGAGCCTTCGCCCCAAAGGCGCCCGCATTGCCGGCCGCGAGCGTGACCGAATTATCGGGGCGGGCGAGCGCGGCGTCGGGCTCAACGGCGGCCGGCTCGACAAAAGTGGTCTGCAGAGTGCGGCACCATTCGCCCGCGGGCACCGCCACCGGCCACGTGAGCGGCAAGGTGGAATTTCGACCCTGCACTGCACCGGCGCGACGACGAATCTCACCCACGGACACTCCGGTGACGAGCGGCACATCACCGTTCGTCCACACCACGGTGGCCGATGACGGGTTATCGCCCGCGAAGGGTGCCCGACCGAGGGCCACGTCGCGCCCGGCGATTTGGACAACCCCCGCATTTTCTACAGTGGCGCGCTGTGCGGCGAGCTCGGGGTCACGAGGTGACAGCGAGGCAGACTCATCGGCCGCCAACAATGCCGCTTCGAGGACGGGTTGGCTACCCGTGCAGCGACAGAGGTGAGCGGACAAGGCTCGCGTCACGCTCTCGGGGCTCGCACCGCGTCGCTCGGCGGTTCCGGCCAAACGACACACAATGCCGGGGGTGCAAAAGCCGCACTGAATGGCGCCAGTGGATTCCATGGCGTCAATGAGGCGATCACGATACGAAGGGTCGAGACCCTCGATGGTGGCGATGTCGGCACCGCGCACACGACTCGTGGCGGTGACGCAACTCACGCGGGGGGCGCCATTGACGAGCACGGTGCAGGCCCCGCACTGACCTTGAGGGGCGCATCCATCCTTTACTTCGTGATGTCCGAGAACATCACGAAGAGCATCCAGGAGGGAGATATCGCCCGGGACCTCGACCTCGTCGCCATTGAGGCGAAAGGTGACCGAATCGGTCACGCGGGCTTAGCTGAAGGAGTTGCCGCAGCCACAGGTACGCGTGGCGTTGGGGTTGGTGATGTGGAAACCGGCACCCTGGAGGCCGTCGGCAAAGTCCAGCGTCGATCCCACGAGCAGCGGGGCGCTCTCGGCGTCCACCACGATCGAGACGGCACCGAAGTCGCGCGTCACGTCGTCGTCGGCAATCTCGGAGTCGAAGAACATGTCGTAGTTAAAGCCCGAGCAACCGCCGGGCTTCACGGCGATGCGAAGGGCGAGCTTCTCGTCGGTGGCTTCCGCAGCAATGAGCTCGGCGACCTTGGCGATAGCGGCCTCGGTCGGGGTAATGGGAGCGGCGTTCGGGTTGGTCAAGGTCACCGGTGACGTGGTCATTGTTCCTCCTCGGATGTAGATGCCATCGTAGCGACCGGCGGGGGAAAACTCAACGCCACTAGGTTGCCGCCATGAGCGAGATGGCCGACCTTCTCTATCGGCGCCTACGAAACGTGCGCGACCCCGAACTGCACGTCTCGGTGACCGACTTGCAGATGATCGGCGATATTTCCGTCGCCGAGGGCCACGCGATCATTCCCGTGGCCCTCACCACCGCCGCGTGCCCCCTACGTCACCAGATTGAGGCCGAAGTGCGAGCCGTGGCGGAGGCCACTGAGGGCATCGCTTCCGTCGAGATTGTCGTCAGCACCATGACGGACGAGGCCAAACGCGAACTCTTGCGAGTCGCCAGAGCGGCGGGCAAGTCTGAGGCGGCCCCTGGTGCCCTCGCGTCCATTCCCCTGCTCGCGGTGATGAGCGGAAAGGGCGGCGTGGGTAAGTCCACACTCACCGCCGCCTTAGCCCAGGCCCTCGCGCGGCGCGGCCTCAGGGTTGGCGTCCTCGATGCCGACATCTGGGGATTCTCACTGACGGATCTACTGGAGATCACGGGTGAGATTGAGGTGAGGGGCGGCCGCATGTTGCCCGTGACCATGTCAGTCGGGGCAGGAACCGTCAAGCTCCTCTCGATGGGGCACTTGGCCGACAGCGCCCGCGCGCTGTCCTGGCGCGGTCTTATGGTGCAAAAGGCGGTGGCGCAGTTTCTCGACGACGCCGATTGGTCCGGTTGCGACCTCCTGCTGATTGACACGCCACCGGGTACCGGTGACATTGTCATGACCTTGGCTCGTCGCTTGCCCCAGCTCGAGGCGCTACTCGTGACCTCACCGGACCCGAGGGCCGCCACGGTGGCGCAGCGCGCCGCCGACTTCGCTCACGGCCACGGAATCTCCTTGCGGGGCGTCATTGAGAACCAGGTGGCAGTCAACTGTCACTGCGGCGCCGTCCACGAGATCTTTGGGCGTGGTGGTGGAGAGTTGGTCGCGGCGGCGGCGGGAGTGGACGTCATCGCGCGTCTGCCCTGGGTGACGGCGGGCGAGGACCTTCTCCTCGACGACCTTGCGGAGAGCCTCTGGTCACAGACGCATCTTCCCGCGGTGGGTTGTGCGACCAAGTTGCTGGCCGCGCTCGACGCCGCGGCCCCGAATTAGCTCTCGTCCGGCAACACCGGAACAATGTCGCCATCGCGTTCAATAAGAACGGGCTCACGACGGGGAATATCCCGACGGGCTCTGAAGACAGAGCGCATCTGCGCAACGGAGTCAAAGGTGGCGAGTTCCGTCAGAGTGCGAATGGTGGGAAAAATCATCTCCAATTCGCCGCGATAGTGACGTTCGAGGGCCTCGGTCGGTGTCACCCATAACGAGGACACCGTTTCTTCCCCATCATGTGACGCAATTTGATCGAGTGGGGCTTCCACCATAAAAAAACGGGTGTCGTAGCGACGGGGCGGACCGACGGGTGTCACCCAGTGAGCGAAGAAAATGAGGTCGCGAGCGAGAAGGTGCAGGTCTCGTTCGACGATGAGGTCGCGGAAGGCCACGTCGCGAGCATTGAGTTTCTCACGGTCGTCGGCCAAGGAGGAAAGATCAGCGGCGCTCAGTGCCCTACCCGCTTGCGTGGCGAGGAGTAATCCCGATTCTTCAAAAATCTCCCGCACGGCCGCGACGAAGAAGGCACGACCGCGCGTTGTGGACAAGCGAGCATCCGCCTCCTCGGAAGAAATATCAATGGCCTCGATATCGGCGTCGTCGGCATCAACAGCCCCACCGGGAAAGACGTAGGCGTCGCCGACGAAGTCGAGGCGCACGTGACGTCGCAGCATCAACACTTCCGGACCCCGTGGCGAGTCGCGGGCCACCACCACCGTGGCCGCGCGGCGAAGTTCAGGTGTCGACATAGGTCAAGATTATTCGTCACCTCCGTAAGGGTTTTGTAAGACGGGGGAGGAGTGAGGTTTGGCGAATTAGGCTGACCACAGTTCGTCCAGGAGGACTCATGGCTACCAAGAAGACCACCGCTCACAACTCGACAAAGGCCACTGCAACGAAGGGTCGCCCCGCCGGTCTCTTGACCTGGGTGACCGCGGGCGCGGCGGTCGTGATCGTGGCCGTGCTGGTGATCTTGAACGTCACCAAGTCCTCCCCCTCGCAGACCGACACCTCTGGCGCCACTACCAACTCAACCATCGTGAGCCAGCTGGCGTCGGTTCCGGCCAGCACCTTCAACAGCGTCGCGGTGACCAGTTCGGTCATTCCCATTACCCCCCCGCAGGTCTTCACTGGCAAGCCCGCCCTCACCTACACCGTCAACGGCAAGAAGCTTCCGGGTGTCTTCTACGACGGTGCGGAATACTGCCCGTATTGCGCGGCCGAGCGTTGGTCCCTCATCGTGGCGCTGGACCGCTTCGGTTCGTTCACGGGACTTCGCAACACCGCCTCGAGCGCCACGGACGTCTCGCCGAATACGCCGACTTTCTCCTTCGTCAAGGCTACGTACTCGTCTCCCTACGTCGCGTTTCGCGCCGTGGAGCAGTACGACCAGATGCAGCATCCCCTGCAAACGTTGAGCGCCGCCGACACCAACATCATTCAATTGTTTGGAGCGAACTCCTTCCCTTTCGTCTCCATCGCTAACGAAACGGCCGTCCTGCAGTCCGCCTACTCGCCGAGCGCCCTCGCGGGCCTGACTCGCACGTCCATCGCCGCGAACTTGGCCGACCCGACCAACATCGTGAGCCAGGCCATCGTGGGCTCGGCCAACTACCTCACCGCGGGTATCTGCCACGCCGATGGCCAGCAGCCGGCCAAGGTGTGCACCTCTCCCGGCGTGAAGGCCGCCGCGACGGCGCTGGGGCTCAAGTAACGCCATGAGTCAGGTCGTCGCGCCTCCGGCACCTCGCTGGGCGGTCATCTCGACCTTCCTCTTGTCCCTCGCGGGACTGGGCGTCGCCACTTATCTCACCATCGCTCACTACGTCGGCACGCAAGTGTTGGCCTGCTCGGCGAGCGCACTGGTGAATTGCGAAGCGGTGACCACCTCCGCGCAGTCACACTTTCTCGGCATGCCGGTGTCGGTCCTCGGCCTCGGCAACTTTCTCGTGCTGAGCGCGCTGTGTTCTCCCTGGGCGTGGGCGTCGACGAACACGCTGATTCACCGGGCGCGAGTGACGCTCATCTTGATCTCGATTGCCATGGTGATCTGGTTGGTGACCGCCGAGATTGCCATCATTGGCAAGCTCTGCCTCTGGTGCACCGCCGTACATGTCATCACCTTCGCCATGGTTTTGCTGCTGACGCGCCTAAATCGTGAGCAGACCGGTTGGACGCCTGTCAGCGAGTAGCGGCGGCCGCGACGATGCGCCTCAGCATCGTCGGAAAGATGAGCCCGTGAAAGGGCCAGACGCTCCACCAATAAATACGACCCCACAGGCCTCGTGGCCGAAACGATGCTGTCTGCGTGATCGTGGTGACCTCGCCGTCGCGAGAGAGTGACCAGGTCAACCACGCCAGGCCGGGAAGTCTCATCTCGGCCCGGAGACGCAAGGTGTGCGGTGCGTCGACTGCTTCAATTCGCCAGAAGTCCAGAGCGTCACCGACGCGTAGGTGAGCGCGGCGGCCACGTCGCATGCCCGGCCCTCCGACCAATTGGTCGATGAGTCCCCGCACCTTCCACAAGAAGCCCGCGGCGTACCAACCCTTTTCGCCACCAATGCTGGATAACTCAGCGAAAAGAGTCTCGGTGGAAGTGGGCGTCGTGAGGACTCGCACGTCCGCAAACTGGGTGCCACCCGCCCACTGTGGGTCGAGCTCGGTGGGCTGAAAGTAGACGAGGTCGGCATCGGAGAATGTGGTCGGCGCCGAGCCACCCGCCATGACCGCCAGTGCGCGGTCAATGGACTCCTCGAGTGACATGGGTGAGATCCCGAAGGCCTCGGTCGCCGACCTCTCCGTCACGATGACTTCATTCACTAAGGACTTGATCAATTCCTTCGCGAGGGGCACCGGGACTGGGGTAACGAGACCTATCCAATGAGATGAGAGCCGTGGGGTCAACAAGGGCACCGGGATGAAGACGCGTGGGCGAAGGCCCGCGCAACGCGCATAGGTCGCCATCATCTCGGCGTAGGTCACGACGTCCGTGCCACCGGCTTCATACACGCCGGACCGGTCCTCATCCGTGGTGGCAGCCGCCACCACGATGTTCACCACGTCCGTGATGCCAATGGGTTGACAACGCGTACTCACCCACTTCGGGGTCACCATGACGGGGAGAACCTCGACGAGGTAACGCAGCATTTCGAAACTGGCGGAGGCGGATCCAATAATCACACCGGCGCGAATTTCGATGGTGGGCACCCCACTGGTGGCGAAAACTTCGCCGACTTGCTGACGAGAATTCAAGTGCACCGAGAGTTGATCGGCGGCGGCGCCGAGGCCCCCGAGATACACAATGCGTGTCACGCCCGCCGCCGTTGCCGCGGCCGCGAAGTTCTCTGCGTGCCTGATTTCGCGTTCAGCCCAGTTGTCACCCTCGCCGATGGAGTGAATGAGGTAAATCGCGACGTCGCAATTTGCCATTGCCGCGCTGAGGTCATCATCGACCGACCCCGCGACCACCTCGACCTGCGAGACCCACGGAGCGGCGGCCAACTTGGCGGGGGTGCGAACCAAACAGCGCACCTGTTGTCCCGCTTCGAGGAGGGCGGGAACTACGCGGCCGCCGACGTATCCGGTACTGCCCGTGACCAGAATTCGTCGTGTCGTCATAATGGCAGGCTAGGAGGGGGTGGCCACGCTCAGCCGTCGTGATATCGAGCCGACCAACGACGACGTCGTCCTCGTTCGCCTGCTCGATGAGAGCCAACGTTCTTGCGCGCGTCGTTGGCGGTTAATGCCGTCACCCCGCCGGTGACGGACGCGTACCGTTTATGGCAACACCTTCGACGACGCGATAGAAAGATTTACCTAGATCTGTCGACGGCGGCGGTACGTGACGAGTGCGCCGGCGAGGGCGACCAGCGCGGCGGCGCCACTCACCACCCAGATCATCGACGACGCCGAGTGAGAGACCGGAACGGTACCAATGGCGTGCGTGACACCACCGCTGGCCGAGCGCGGCTCACCCGTGGCGTACGCCACGGGCGCCGGGGTGCCCATAGTCGTGGTGACAATGTCACCCGACTGCTTGTCGTAATACATGAGGTGATCCACGACCGTGATGTCGGACACCGTGGGCTGGTTCTCCGAAGAGATGACGCACGAGTCGTAGTCGCCCGCGGCATTCGCCAAGACTTCGCAGTTGCCTTCCGAGGTAGTGACGAGGTAACTCATACTGGACGACACGCCCGCCGGCTCGGTCCAGCTGATCGTCCACGTCGAGTTCTCCGTGTAGTCAACGTGGATGGTGCTCGCGTCCACGGTAATGCCCGTGTCCACCACGCCGCCACCGGGACCGCCAGGACCGCCGTCAATGGGGATGTGCGTCATGACGTCGACGGTCGTGAACGTGTCGTCACCGTAGAAGGAGTCGTGAGCCGTGACCTGCACGTGATACCCGGAGGGGTCCGTGATACCCGTGAAGTCGTAGGTCGAGGTCGAACCGTCCACCGAGGCCTGAGCGACCAGGTTGCCCTGTGCGTCCCACAAGATGATGTCAAAGCCCGTCACGGTGCTCGACGAGTCGTTCCAGCTCGCCGTCACGGTGCACGCGCCATCGGGTTGCACCACGCAGCTCGCATCCACGCTGCCGTCGTACTGACCGTTCGGATCGGCGACAGTGGTGGTGAGTGACGTCTGACTGATGTCGGTGCCGGCGCCGTGTGCGGTGACCGTCACCGTGTAGTTGCCGGGAGCAAGTTGGGGAAAGGCGTAGGTGAACTCCTCGGCGCCGAGCTCGACTGATGCGACCTGGCTGCCCGAGCTGTCATTCACACTCACGGTGAAGCCGGTGGTGTCGTTCAGCGAACTGGTCCACTGCACCGCGAGGTTGCCCACGTTGACCGAGGCGGGGAGTGGGTCCGGCAGGATGTTCACCCAAATAGGTGAGGTCGTGATGTCACCCACATCGAGGGTGGTGGTGGTCGTGTCACCGTTGGCGTCCGTCACGGTAATGACGTCGCCGAGGCCACTGGGAATATTGAGGAGGGTCACCGAGGTGGCGGTGGCGTCGGAAATGGGAGTGTCGCGCTGGTAGGAATTGCCATCGGCGGACGCAATCGCCACGTCGGTCACCGCGTTATCGCCGTTGGGCGTCCAGTTCACGGTGACGTCGTTCATTCCCTGGGCGTCAACGAGGAAAGAGGCGGTGGCCGAGAGGGTGCTGGCGGGATCCGCCATGGCCAAGGTGGCGGGAGCGAGGGTGATAAGACCGGCAAGCAGGGCCGTGGACGACCACTTCATCACGTTGTGCATGAGAGACACCTTTCGAGCGTTCGACAGGTTTCTGTCCACTCAACTCTCAGCCTTACAGACCAATAAGTCCTTTTCGCTCCGATTCGTTCAGTCCACCCCAAATTCCGAAGAGCTCCCGATTCGTAATCGCGTAACTCAGGCAGTTCTGGCGCACTGGGCATTGGGTCTGGCAAATGGTTTTCGCCCTATTTTCGCGATCGTGACGCACGTCGCGCCGCTCGCCCAGCGACGGGGCGTAGAAGAGGTCGCTCGCGGGGCCCCGACAGGCTCCCGATTCCATCCATGATTCATTGACTACCGCCATGACTCATCCCCCTTGATTGTCCGGCAACTTGACCCTACCTACAGCCCTCTTGCGAGCACAAGGGCGCCCATCAGGGACTTTTGCAAGTTGTTCTTCTCTACCGCTCGGTAATCGAGAAAGTCGGGTTCTCCGATACGCTTACGACGTGGCCCGTGTCTTAATAGTCAGCGATCTCCCGCACCTGCGGTCCGAGATTCGCTCCATGATTGAAGCTCCCGCGATCATCGTCGACGAACTGTCCGACGGCGCCGCGGTGCGCGGCTGGGTCGCCACGGAAGAATGTGACCTCATCATTACCGACCTGCAGATCGGTTCCATGGGCGGCATGGCCGTCACCATCGATCTTCGTCACGAAGAGTCATACGGTGCGGCGCCTCACGTCCCGGTGCTCATGCTGCTCGATCGCCGTGCGGACGTGTTCTTGGCTCGTCGCAGCGGCGCCGAAGGATTTGTGGTGAAGCCCCTCGACGCGGTGCGCGTCCGCCGCGCCGTGCGAGCGTTGCTGCAAGGCGAAGAATACGAAGACGACGCGTGGCAGCCGGCCACGGTTCGTATCGCCGCCACACCGGCTTGATGGGCGACCACCCCCCGTCTCGACCCTCGCTGTTGGGCCGCCTTCGCCCTCAACGCGATGAGCACGCCTTAACCGCTCTCGAACAAGCCATCATGGTGCGAGTGCGAGAACTCGCCCACCTGGAGTTGCAAGACGTGATGACACCTCGCGTCGACGTCATCACGCTCACGCAACCCGTCACCCCCGACCAAGTGGCCGATGCGGTCCGCGACACGGGACACAGCTGCTTTCCAGTGATTAGCGATGATCTCGACGACGTAGTCGGCGTACTGCTCGTCAACGATCTCTTTCGCTCCTCATCGACGCGACGCACTTTGGGTGCCGCCCTCCCCTCAACCACTGAGATAGCTCGAAAGATTCGGCGTCCACTCGTTCTTCCCGAAACGATGGGCGTGCTCGATGCCCTGGAGGAGATGCGCCGTCAACGGCGCACCTTCGCGGTGGTGGCCGACGAACACGGTGGCGTGGCCGGAGTCGTCTCGACCCGCGACCTCCTGGAACCTTTAGTCGGAGAGCTATCCGACGAATTTGACGAAGATGACGAACCGGTGATCGCCAAGTTGCGAGAAGACCGATGGCTGATCGACGGCACCACGCACTGCGACAAGGTGGCTGACACCCTCGGATACGAGATCCCCGACGGCGAATACGTCACTATCGCGGGTTTCATTATCGAAGGTCTCGGCAAAATTCCCGAGATTGGCAACACCTTTCGCCACGGGCCTTACCTCTTCAAAGTTCATGCGATGGATAAGCGTCGCGTCGAGGAGCTAATTTGTTACTTCGACCCGGACCGACTACTTGACCCGCCGAAGGAGGGGGCTGGCGAAAGCGAGTAGGATGAAAGTCCAGCCGCGGGGCAACCCGTAGCGGGCTGTAGCGCAGTTTGGTTAGCGCGCTGCGTTCGGGACGCAGAGGCCGGGAGTTCAAATCTCCCCAGCCCGACCATCACGGTTCGCCGTGAGTTTTAGGCTCCCATCGTCTAGCGGCCTAGGACACCGCCCTTTCACGGCGGCAGCACGGGTTCGAATCCCGTTGGGAGTGCCAATTGCCCTATGCCCCGTTTAGTGGGCCACAGTTTGTAACAACTGGGCCTGTTCTTTTCTGGTGTGTAGCTCCTCATATTCATGGGGAGTGAGATATCCGATCGACGAGTGTCGTCGGTTTGTGTTGTAGAAGTTCTCAATGTAGTCCGCAATAGCACTCGAGAGTTCCACGAAGGTGTGCCAGGTCTGGCGATTGAGGAGTTCGACTTGCAGCGACCCCCAAAATGACTCCATCGGCGCATTGTCATAGGCGTCACCGACGGTGCCCATTGAGCTCAAGAGGCCGAGTTGGCGGACTTTCTCGCTAAAGGCCCACGAGGTGAACTGACTGCCGTGGTCCGAGTGAATCACGGTGTAGCCGTCACCATCAAGTCGTCCCGAGGCGTTCATCAGCGCCGTGTTGACAAGGTCACTGGTGCAGCGTCGTCCAATGGCCCAGCCCACAATCTTGCGCGAATACATATCAAGCACACCACAGCAGTAGAGCTTGCCTTCGCGGGTGGGGTGTTCGGTGATATCCGTGAGCCACACTTCATTGGGTCGAGACGCCGAGAAGTCGCGCTGCAGGAGATCCTCGCAGGTGGCCACATTTTTGAGGTTCGAATAGCCCTTGCGGGGACCGGGAATCCCCTTGATATTCAGGCGATTCATGACTTTTCGAATCAACTTCGTGTTCACGATGAGGCCGTGCTCGATCTCGAGAGCGGCCCTAATGCGCAGCACTCCGTAGGTGGCGCGCGAACGTTCGTGAATGTCCTTCACGAGACCCTCGAGACCGAGTTGGCGCAGGTCGCGGTTGCTCGGCAGTCGATACTTGATGTCCTGATAGGTCGAGCGCGGCAGATCCACGATGGCGCAGGCGTAGCGTTCCGAGAAACCCAGGCTGTGAAGACCTCTCACAACCTGGTATTTCCTTTTGGGTCGGCACCCCCATTCGAGAAGAGTTCACTGGCGAGTCGCGTGGCCGCTAACTCCGTCTCGAGCTCTTTGATCCGGCGCCGAGCGTCAGCGAGCTCATCAATCACTCCGGTCTGTAAACCGGGACGTTGACCAGCATCAATCAAAGCCTGGCGCTTCCAGCGATAGAGCGTGTGATCACGAACACCCGACTCAGCAGCCAGCGAGCGAACGTCTTCGCCAGCGAGCATTCTCGCAATCAGTTCACGTCGCAGGGCAACGGGATATGTCTTGGGCACGTCGGTCTCCTATCCGAACATGCCTCAGTGTGACAAAAAGTGGTCCACTATTTGGGGAGTAGGTCAAGGATTCCCCTTATCGCGTCTAGCCTTTCGGCGGTTCCAACTACCCTATTTTCGTAGTGGATGCCATCTGGTATCAGGATGCGGAGAAACTGCTGTCGTGCCATGGGGTCAAGGCGGTTCCAACTGCTTCGTAGGTCAGAGAAGATTCGCTGGGCTTTGGCGAGCGTCGCCTCCAAATCAAAGTCGCCGAGCTGCAGGGTCGCCATGGCTTCTTGTAGCGAGATCCGCATATCTGCAATCGAGCGCAGGTGTCGAGTGAAGGTCGCCTCGTTGATGCCGACTCCGTCGAGATAGGAGTCCATCAGTTTCGTCTCTCGGGCCTCGAGTTCATCGAGGGCGGTGCGAACGCGGGCTCGCTCGGCGTCTCGCGAGGCCTGAGCGGTTCGGACAACATCGGGGACGATCTTGAGCATGGTCTCAAGGAAGACGTCCGGGAGCGACACGCGGTCCAGCCACTCGGCGAAGGCCGCTTCCATGTCGGCCTTTTTCACCTTGGTGGCCCGACACTCGCCGTTGCGACAGCGGTAGTAGGCGTAGCGAACACCGTGACGGCCAGTCGACCACGAGGCCGTGAGGGGCCAGTCACACGGTCCGCATCGGACGTTTCGGCGGAGCGGGAAGTCCGGATCATGCAGTGCGCGTGGTTGGGCCCGGGCTCCGCCCTGGGTGATGGAGTGAGTAGCCATCCGAAAGATTTCGGGGTCGATCAGTGGTTCAAAGTCGCCAGTGTGAACGACATCCAATGTTGACAGGCGGATCTGTCCGACGTAGAGAGGGTTGTTGAGCATGCGGTGCATCTGCGATGGCGAGAGCGCTTTGCCCGTCGCGGTCACGAGGCCCTGCGAGGCGGCCCAGCGTCGGACTGCATCCTTGGACTCGCCAGCGGCGGCTCGGCTGAAGATCTCTCGAACTATTGGCGCTTCGATGGGGTCGGCGACGAGACTCGGTTCGCTCTTAGAACCATTGCGATAGCCGTAGGGGGCTCGCCAGACCCAGCGACCATGGGCAACTGCGGCCCGCATGCCGTCTTTGGTGCGCTGACTTCGTAGGTCGTTATCGAACTGCGCGAGGACAGCCATCAAGTTCTCGGTGAGCTTGCCAGTGGGGGTCTCGTCGAATCGTTCCAGCACGGAGTGCAAGGTCACGTTGAGCCGTGAAAGTGTGGCCTTGATGGTGTGGTGTCCGCCAACCTCGCGCGCGAGTCGGTCCACGCGATAGACCACCACGTGGGTGATCCCTCGTTTCTTGGCGTTACTCGAGAGATAGCGCAGCATCTCTTGGAGCTCGGTGCGATTCACCGTCTTGGCGGACTCACCCTCTTCGCGAAAGATTCGGTCGATAGCGAGTCCTTGACGTTCGCAGTAGTTCGAGCACTCGTTCTCTTGGGTTTCGAGGGAGTAGTTCTCGACTTGATCCGAGGTTGAGACGCGGACGTAGATGACGGCTCGGGGCACGGCTTCTCCTTTTCTACTTTCACAACGGTCGAATCAACCGGGACCATCGTTAGAGAAAGCCGGGCCAGGTTGGCCAGGTGGAGCAAGAGAAACGAAAGATCCTCATCGGTGAGGCGGTAGTTAGGACCGAGGATTACTCGCAGTTCATCAGTCGTCAACATGATCCGTCTAGCCCAAGCCTGGAACGGCACTAATCAGCCGCTGACGACGAACTCCAGCCCAGCCCTTCAACTCGATGGTCTTACCAGGCAATCCCATGGCTGACTCCCAACAACGAGTGAACACCACTCCCTAGTAGATAAGCCATCGAATTTGGAATGAATCGCACAAATTTCCTTGAGAAATTTCTAGCGGCTGGATTTCGAGAGAGTTGTTGATCATCACTCGCGGCCCCTTCCGGGGCGCTCCGCGCCCTTCGGGGCCAGAAGACTGGCTGGAACCTCAGGCGAAAAAGAGCTGAGGTGTCGTAACCTTTCTATACATCAATCAAGGAGCAGGCATTCAGGCCCTATGACTCCCAGAGCTTTGCCGATGCCAGGGCCGAGCTCGAACGCTGGCTCATCGACTACAACGAGGAGCGGCCTCACTCATCACTCAACGACCTGACCCCCGCCTAGGCGAGAGCCGAAGCCCTGACCAACCACAAAATCGCAGCCTGAGCGACAACACTTCAGGGGGTCACTACGCAGGAGTCACACTAGCGCTATTTCGAGGCGCTTCATGAGATCTAAGAAACTCTGAACCGTACGCAAATTGTCTTCCGTAATGAGCGCTGCCGAAACATCCACATGGCGGTTTGGTTTGTAATACAAGACGGGCAAGCCGGCGGAATTCTGCACCGGACCGTTGGTTCGACTCCCCATAACCGAACTAATTACACGATAGCCTTCAATGGAGTCGAAGTCGATCTTACGAAATCTGAGATAATTTCTAATATATAGAACCTTGTTTGCCTCATCGACCATCATCGCAATCTTCAAGATGTGAAGAATATTTAGGAGAGATATAACTCCAAAAAAGGCGAGCAGGGCCTCAAAGGTAAATTCTCCGAAGGCATCTCCAGTCAATAACAGAAAGGCAAACGTTGCCAAAACACAGAGCGGAGTAGTTCGGAAGACATATGTCAATCTTATTCCACGACTGGCGTTGTAGGAATTTATTCCGCTCGCTATACCCATTGACACCAACTCCCCGAAATTCGTGCCACAGTTATTTCGCAGCTACCTTTTGCGCTGTTTCACAAACTGCCAAATGACATATCCGACGACTGCGGCTAATACAGCGAAAATCACAACTACGGTCCAAATAGGACCTTCTTCGGGTATGCCCGCGGCTCCTAAGATCATGTTCTTGTCATCATCCTTTTCACTTTTCACTACACCTTAGTTGTTGCTAGCTCGCCAATTCTCCCAGAGCTTGACTCACCAATTTGGAGATATTGGATTAATTAAATCGGCCCAGTAGAAAGCATTTTCTATCGCACCGGAATGCCAATTTTTCCCGAAAGTCCATGATACACTAGCACCTATTCCTTGTGCATATCCAGCAGCTGGCGTTCCCAAGACGGTAAATCCAATATCCCATTCCTGACTCCAACCCTCAGAAGGACCTCTATGGTCCGCGGAAAGCGTATATGAGGCTGAGAAAGGACCTATTGAAGCACTCGAACTCTCTGAATAACTGTATGTTTTATCAGATATGGACTTCGAGTTGAAGAATGTACCTCCTGGCTGATAATCCTGTTGATAACCAAATCCCACCTGCAGACTGAAATTTGAAATCTTTTTCTCTACGGCTTGTTCGATCTTCGTCACCTCAGACGACCCAGAGTTCTCAAACGACGCCGCTACAGACGCGCCAATAGAAATCGAAAAAATGGTTGAATTTTGACTATATGTCTGCTCTACGCACCCTTCAACATTAAACGAGAGGGCAGATACATTGACGGTGACTAGCATACAATATGCTTCAGCATTTAAACCATATTGCGTTGAGTTGGGATCCGGGAATGTAGGTTTGTTTCCCTCAGACTTAGTCTTTTCACCTGTAGGGTCTGTATTCGCTATAGGATTTTGGCCTGCATAACTATACGCTTGCTGCGTCTGACTGATCAACGGATCCACGCTAATGAATTGGGAATCCGTTGGGTCGTAGTTACGATTCACTAAGTAATCGAGACCACTCTGATCACCATATGATCCGCCAAATCCGAACGAAGAACTTGTAGAGTTCGCTACACCCAGACTGTCAAGCCCTCCAGGATTTGCTGCGCCTCCAGCCTGAGTGATCGGATTGCCATAGGCGTCGTAGTCGGTGTAGTTGACCAGTGTGCCATTGAGGGAAGTGTTATCGCCTTGGATTTGAACGACACCTCGAGTGTTGAGGTTAGTGTCGCAGACGAGGAGATCAACTGTCGGTGTCGTCGTGAATGATGTACCGATTTGAGCCATCGGTGTCGGACTCCCTGGCTCGTAGACATAGTCGTGACTCGAATCGGCCAGCAACGTCGAGCTTGAAGGATCCCACGTGAAGTGCGTTGTCACCCCCTGGTTCGATGACGACGTGCGGAGCCCGTTTCCGTCGTAGGAATAGAGCGTTGTCGAGGAACTCGGCGAAGTTACGGAACACGTCGAACCGGAAGTGTTCACGCAGATCAGGCGCTCTGAATTCTTGGTCCATCCAAGGGTTTCATTGGTCGTCGCGCCATTCACCGCTGTGCGATCGCCGTTCGTGTCATAGGAATAGGTCGTGGCTCCAGTTGGTGGCGACGAACAGGTGGGGGAGGTCACGGTCGATGCTGACGTCCAGCACAACTCCCCGTTTGGCGCATACGCCGCTGACACGAACCCTGTGGTGGCGGCGGTGATGCCACCGGACGGGGTGTAACCATACGAGTTGGAGCCGGAAGTGCCGGTGATGGGACCGGTGGCCACTCGGTTGGACGAATCGTACGAATACCCGTCTGTGTTCTTGGTCGTCATGCCGAGCGTCGGGGTCGACGAGGTGAGACGACCGAGCGAGTCGCGGCCAAACGTGAAACTCAGCAGGTTCGTCGCTCCGCCAGAGGACGAGGTGGCTTGGCTCATGAGGGCCCCTGACGACGGGTCGGTCGTGTAGCTCGTGGTGACGGCCGACGATGAGCTGGGGATCGCCGGATCACTGAGGCTCGAAGCAGAGCAACTAGTTGTGCTCGAAGTCCCCGTACTGATCCACGCGAGGCCTCCCGCGCAGTCATAGGCATTGGTCAAGGTCACGCCAGTCCAGGTGGTAATGGAACTGAGCCGCCCGAGCGTGTCGTAGGAGTAGGTGACATCTCCCGTTGGTGGAGAAGAAGTTCCTGTTCCGCTCGTCGTGCACGTTGATCCACTTGGGTTGGGATAGCTCTGACAGATCTGTTGGCCCTGCGCGTTGTAGGCCCAGGTGATCGTTGAACCCGCACCATTGGTGATTGCGCTCCGTCGTCCGACGGCGTCATAGGAATACGTCGTTGTCCCCGTCCCGTCCACCATCGTGGCGACAGAGCCATCGTTGTTGTAGGTGTAGGTCACGGTTGGCGTGCCGTCGGTGTAGGTCTTGGTGAGAAGTCGTCCAGCGGCGTCAAAAGTCTGGTAGATCGTGTCGGCGCAGGTCGACGTGGTGAGTGGATTGCACGTTGCGGGGCTTCCGCCGGGCTTCGTGATGGCAACGGCATTGCCGCTGGCGTCGTAGTACGTCGTCGTGACCGGCGTGTTGCCGGTGGCGTCAACGGGTGTTGTGGCCGTTACCTGCTGGCCCGCTTCGTTGAAGCCGTAGTAGGTGACGTAGGCACAGTTGGCCGTCGTCAGGGGATTGCAGCCCGACGGGTTACTTGGCGCGTAGGGGTTGGCTCCGGGTCCGGCTACGGCTACCAGGTGTCCGTCTTGGTCGTAGTAGTTGACGGTTGTCTGATTCCCGGCGCTGAGCGGCGGATTCGAGCACGTTGGCGACCCAGTTCCCGTCCACGGCAGTGGCGACGTCCAGCACGTCGCGCCACCTGGTTCATACGCGGTTGTTGATCCCGTGCTCGTCGACCCAGATCCACCAGTGCCGTTCGTCGTCGACGTCAGAGACTGTCCGTTGAGGTCGTAGGTGCCGGTCGTTGTTGCGGTTGACGAGGACCCCGTGGCCGATGAAGATGTCGACACATTGCCCATTGGGTCATAGGACGTGGTGCTCGAGATTGTTCCGGTACCTCCACTATTTGGCGAATAGGTCGCCGTCACCTCGCCCGCGGCGTCTGACTTCGACAGCGATGAATTTGGGCACAGAGATGAAGTCGAAGTAATGGAGCAACTGGCAGCGAGGTTGGAAGCCGGTGTCGACGCGACGCCCGAGCCGAGCGAGTTGCTCACGCTCACTTGTTCGAAATTCGATGGCGTGGCTCCCGACACGTTGCCCGCCGGCGGGACAGTTGCCACAGAAGTGCCATTCGGGTCATAGAAGGACGTGGTCGTCGGACCCAACGTGCCGCTTGTGGCCGTTGGTGACGTGCTCGAGGTCAGTTCACCATCCGCGTTGTAGGACGAATACGAGGTGTCGAGGCACGTCGTCGTGGTCAAGGGATTACACGAAGCGGGGTTTCCGAGCGAGGAGACCGACGCGACGGTGTCGCCATTCAGATTGAAATAGGTCCACGACGTCCCTCCGGCTGCATTTGAAGGCGTCGCCGATGACGTCACCGCGTTGTAGAGATTGCGGCCGAGGATGACGGTTTCATTCGACTGTGCCGTACTTGGACACGACGTGAGGCGCTGACCAGTCGCGTATCCGTCAGGGGTGAGGGTGGCGCACTCGTTGCCGTCGGCGTCGAAGGCGCTTGAGCTCACGTCACCGAGTGGATCAGTCGTTGAGGTCTGATCCCCTGCTGAGTCATAGGAGAAAAGCGTCGCGTGCGTCGAGGAGCAACTCGAAAGCACGCCGTAGGTGGCGACCTCGTTGGCGTCGCGGCTCGCGCACAAGGTTCCATTGGCGTTGTAGTAGTTCGAGGTCACTGGCGCTGGAGTCCACGGATTCGTCGCTGGAGCCACTGTGGTGAGGAGGTTGCCTTTGGCGTCGTAGGTATAACTCGTCACGTTCGAAAGAGTGTCGGTGCTCGAGAGCGGCTCATCAAAGGCGTTGTAAGTCCGAGTTGTCGTCGCCCAGGTTCCCGAACTCTGGCCAGGGACAGTTGTCGCCATGAGATTCGCTTCGGCGTCGTAAGTGTAAAAAGTGGTCCCGGCGTTAAAGAGAGTTCCTATCCCGGTGTCAGCGAGGGGGCTGATCGTCTCATCGGGCATCATCGTGAGGGGATCGCGAAGCGTCGTCGCTGTCTCTGACGTGACGGCGTTGGGGTTCGCATTCTCCGATGGCCCGTAACCTTGGACCTGAGCGGCAAGACCAAAGTCAACAAACTGGTCCATCGTCACATTGGCTCCCGACAGTGGCGTGGACGAAGAGTGAGAGGCGTTCCAATTCGCGATGGCGTCGGTCACAATCACGGTGCCCGTGCCGACAAAGAGATCTTGGACTGGATAGTTAAAGGTCCACGTGGGCGTGTAGGTGTCGGACATGTCTGTGCCTTGGTTGGTCACCTGTGGAGCAGTTACCTGGGACACCCAAGAGAGCGTTGGTACATAGGAGATGTCGGTGGCTTCTGAGGTGTTGTTCCCGAACGTGGCAAAGTTCTGCGGCGTCCACCAATTCGTCAGGAAGTTGCCGCTGTACTTGAACGCGTAACTCGCGGCTCCCGCCCCTGAACTTGGCGCCAAGGTTTCACCAATGAGGTTGTAGCCGGTTCCAGACGTGCCAGCGAGAATGAAGGTCGCCGTTCTCCCAATCGGGTCGGTTGCCACCATGCACGAGGCGACGCTTTGTGCGTTGAACATTGAGGGACACGGAGCCGCGCCAGCGCTCGGGTAGGAGAAGGTCAAGGAGCGGCCTGACTCGCTTTCACTTGACAATTTTCCCGCGTTGTAGCTGAAGGAAATCGTGTTCCCGTTTCGATCGACCTCTTTGATGAGTTGGTGAGCCGACGCGGTTCGGTCGATATAGGTAGCGACACCCGTCGATTGACTGTTGAGCACCCAGCACGAGTCCGTTCCCGAACAGTTCGTGGCAACTGACAATGCTGCCTGCGCCCACGGCGGGGCTTCGTAGTTCGCCGTCGGACAGCTTGAGTACGGCCCGGGAGTCGAAGGCTCAAAATGGATGATCGAACCATCTTCTTGGGTGACCGAGATTTGACACGGCAAAAGCCCCGTCGTTGGCCGCTGCGTAAAGGTCACGCCGGTTGACAGTCGCCATCCATTGGCAAAACTCGCTGGAGAGCTCGAAGAATCCATGCTGGTCTGAATCCGCTCTGAGTCGTAGGACGCGGTGATGCCGAGCGGCAAACCCACACTTGGAATGCTGAGCGCATTGAGTGACATCTCATAGGAGCGAAGGTTCGTGTTGGTCCCGGCCGACACGCCCGGCGCATCTTTGGGCGTACCACCTGGCTGCACATCGACCATCGAGGAAACTGCTGCCTCAGACGCATTGGAACCGCCAAGTAGCTCGTCCCAACTCAGCTGTCCTTGAAAGGCAAGCGTGCTGGCTTCGGTGACCGATGACGACACCGGACTGACAACAATTGAGGTTGGGGAGAACCCAATGCTGATGTTGGCGATCAGAGATCCATCGGCAGACGAATAGATACCGACTCCTCGAATGCCGGTGTGACCGCAAGTTCCTGAGGCCTGCCAATTGTCGCTGGTGACGAAGTACTGACCATCAGGGGTCGATGAATCAATAGTGGGCACCCCGTCGGCCGGCGAGGAATACACCTGATTCCCGGTCGAAAGGTCGACCGCAGCCGTGGAGTGAGTCGTCGAATCAGTGACATAAGCGACTGCGTCTTCGGGTGACAGTGCCATCAAGACGGGAGAAGTTCCCGCAGGGAGGGCCGTGAGCGTCTCGTTGCTCACCGTTCCTGAACTGCTGCGAGGGAATTGAAAGATATAGGGCGCGCTGGAATTGGTGTCGAGGACATAAACCGAGCGTCCATCATTGCTCGCGACAATTGTTCCTGGAGCACGCAAACTGTGTCCGGCTCCATCGGACAATGTCGATCCATCTTGATACGCGGGACTCGCGTAGACGCCGGAGTTGTAGGTCAAGGTGGTGATGCCGCCAGTGCCGCCCACAGTTGGGTCGACGGACACATAGGCATTTGAGCCATCAGGTGAAAACGTGACTGACTGAGGGGCTTCTGAAATCGAGCCGTTCAGCGTGCTGATGCCAGTCACCGTCCCAACCGAAGAATCAAATGGTCCGATGTCAAAATTCAAGATGGCTGAATTTGCCGAGTCCGTGATGAGCAAGTCGTCACCAGACGGCGAGAGCGCTGCCTGGGCCGGGGTCGGAATACTGGGAAGCGTTCCTTGGGGAATTGGGTAGGTATGGTTGAGCGGTGCATTTGAGGTTCCAAGGGCCGCTGTCGAGATGACTTGGACTTCGGGATACACACCTCCTGTTCCGCTGCCGAACAAATTGACGACGTAGAGCGAGCGACCATCCGGACTGGCAACAGCAGCGACGGGCACGTAGGCGTCGCTGATGGTCTGAATGAGATTGCCCGTACTTGAATCGATGACCGAAATGCCGTTGGCGGTAGCGACGAAGACGTCGTAGTGGATGCCCTGCGGCATCGGAGTTGCAATAGCGCTAGCAACGCCGTTCAAGGTTGCAGTGTTCTGAAGCGTCAAGACCGGTGTCGTGCCCGACCAGTTGTAGATCTTCATGTCGGCAGCCCCACTTGCGGCGTCGGCTACATAGAGCGCACCAGAGCCAGCGTTTACGGCGAGAGCACCTGGCGTTGTCGTCGTGGTGTAGGGAGTTGCGCCAACGGTGCCCGTCAGCGTCACGACGTCGACCTTGTTGGTCGATGGAATCTCTACGTAGGCATCGACAGCCCCTGGTGAAACAGCAATGCGCGTCGGCGCGCCGCCAGAGAAGGTG
>CAIYAP010000004.1 GCA_903924205.1 uncultured Actinomycetes bacterium | reverse complement strand
CACGGACGGCACCAGCTGCCTGATTGATGGCCTCGTCAATGGCGTGTCATATGTCGTGACTGTCGTTGCCACCAATGCGGATGGTGATTCGCCCCAAACCGCTGTGGGAGCGATTACGCCTGCGACGACACCCGGTTCACCTTCGGACGTGTCGGCAATCGCCGGTAATGGCTCGGTGAGCGTGTCATGGAGTGGCTCTGCCGACAACGGCGGCAGCCTGATTGCCTCGTACACCGCGACGGCGACGGATGGTGATGGCAATACTTTCTCGTGTTCCACGGCGTCTGATGGCAATGCGTGCGTGATCTATGGCTTGACGAATGGCACGACGTATGACATCGCGGTGTTTGCCACGAACTCAATTGGCGACTCCTCCACAGGGGATGGTGGGTCAATTCTCCCCTCGAGCATTGCGAGTGCGCCGACCGCTGGCTCGGTGACCTCGAATGATGGCAGCCTGACGGTGTCGTGGTCCGCCCCTCTCGACAACGGGGGACTCACTATCACGAGTTACACCGCCACCGCGACTGATGGAGACGGAAACGTCTTCACTTGCTACTCCAAGGGAACCAGCTGCGATATCACCGGCCTGACAAACGGCGTGAGCTACGTCGTGACGGTGGTTGCGGTGAATGGTGCCGGAAACTCCACCCCGGCCGATCTCGGCACCAGCACTCCCGCCGCCGTGTCGTCCGCACCCAGCAACATCACGGTCACGGCGAGTAACGGTTCGTTGTATGTGGGCTGGGACTACCCGACGTCCGATGGTGGTGCGTATGTGACGAGTTATCTCGTCACCGCTACCGATCAATTTGGTAACTCGTCTACCTGCATCGCTGGCCGAGGTATCAGCTCGTGGTGGACCGCGTGCAGCGTGTACGGCTTGACCAACGGTACGAGTTACGACATCACGGTCGTTGCGTACAACACTGCGGGAGCGTCACCGTCGGCTGACGCGGGCTACTTCGTCCCCGCGACCACCCCGTCGGCACCAATCGCGGTCACGGCAACCTCGTCCAACCAGTCACTCACGGTGTCCTGGTCGCTGCCCGATTCTGACGGCGGACACGCGATTACCTCGTACACCGCCACCGCGACTGATAGTCACGGCAATAGTTTCTCGTGCACCACTGACGGCACGACGTGCATCATTGACGGCTTGACGAATGGCGTGTCATACGACGTCGTGGTTGTGTCGACAAACGACATGGGTCAATCAGATGTCGCGGATGCTGACCCCTACATGCCGTCAACGAATCCGAGCGCACCGACCAATGTCTCTTTCAGCCCCGATGGCTCGACTTTCATCATCTCGTGGTCAGCTCCCTCTGATAATGGTGGATTGGCAATTGATTCATACACCGTGACGTTGAATGGTGAGGTCGTGTGCGTTACTTCCGAGATCTCTTGTTCGATTGACGGATTTGCTGCCGGGACGGCCTACCTCTTGACGGTGACGGCTACTAATGCTCAGGGCAATTCAGTCTCATCGGAACCCCTCGACCTCACTGATGCGGCAGTCGTACGTTCGCTGCTGGACCGCGGAGTAGACCGTGCCGGCATCGTCGACACGTTGACATTCGTCTACAAGGCCACGGCCAACGAGGCCGCACAGGCGCTGCTGACCGGCATTGGCGTTCCCGACGGGTCGCTGAGCTCGTGGTTGGCACCGAGCGGTTACACCTTGGTAGATATCGCGACGGCGGAGCACGAGGTATACGGGGACAATGCGTCTCAGACCTATTACGCCATGCGTGACTGGTACGGCCTATCTCCTGAACAATGGGTCTCCGTATTGGACGGTGCTCATTACAGCGCAAGTGACATTGCGTTCACGCTTCATTACGCACTCACGGTGAATGCCAGTGATGCGGCTCGAGCCCTCTTTGCCACGTACGTCTATGGCGACGTCACCGCAACGGCGATCTTGACGGGTGCGGGCTACTCGGTATTCGACGTGGCCCTCATGCTGCGGAACGTATATGGCGACTCGTCTAGCGATGCGGCAAATGCATTCAGTAGTGGCGATGGCATGGGAGTGAACGACATCAGCTGGGCGCTCGTTGCAAGTGGCGCATACGGCCCCGGCGAACTCGCCGTCGCGCTGCGGGTGTATTTCGAATTGAGTTCGGCTGACGCCGCCATCGTGTTCAATACCGTCTTCGGGACCAATGACAGCAACGCGGGTAGCTACCTACGTGACGGTGGCTACTCACTGGGCGACGTGGCATATGCCATGCACTTCGGATTTGATGACTCGGCCGTCGGGGCTTTCGTTGCCATGCGTAACTGGGTGAGCCTCTCAACATCTGACTGGGTCTCGGTGCTGACTGATGGCCAGTACAGCGCTGCTGAGATTGCCTACTTCTTGCGAAACGGCTATGGCGCCAATCCGCAAGATGCGACCTACGCCCTGAACCAAACTTTCCACTTCAGCGATATGGATATCGCGTCTATCTTGACCGGCGCGGGTTACTCCATGTACGACGTCGCTTTGGTACTGCGCAATGTGTATCAGGATTCACCTGACGT
The DNA here is from genome assembly GCA_903924205.1 of uncultured Actinomycetes bacterium. GTDB lineage: Bacteria > Actinomycetota > Acidimicrobiia > Acidimicrobiales > RAAP-2 > RAAP-2. Next base: position 226,268 of record CAIYAP010000004.1, on the reverse strand, counting down.
GGCGGCCAGCGTGCTCTCCGGATCGCTCAACTTGACGGTCATTCAGGTTGCTCAGGCCATGAAGTACAGCAATGCCTATGGCGACACGGATGTCATCACGGCATTCCGTCTCTATTACGAGTTGAACAGCGTGGACTCCGCCATCGCGTTTAAGTCGGCGTTCGGCGACAGCGACACCTACACCGCCCTGTACCTCTACCAAGCGGGCTATTCGCTCAATGATGTGGCCTACGGCTTGCACTTTGGCTTCAATGACTCCGCTTGGCAGGCCATCAGCGCCATGCGAAACTGGTTCGGTATGTCGGCATCCGAGTGGGTGTCGGTGATGGACTACGCGCAGTACGACGCGACAGACATTGCGTACGTATTGCACTACCAGTTCGGAATTGGCCCCGTGGATGCCGCGATCGCGATCAATCAGATTTTCCACTTCAGTGATGCCGATTTAGCGCCAGTATTGATTGGTGCGGCGTATTCCATCTACGACGTCTCGTATGTGTTGCGCAACTACTACGGGGACGACGCTACCGAGGCTGCCATCGTCCTGTCGGTCGCGCTTGAGCTGAGCGTCGTTGACGTGGGCCACGCGATGGTCAATAGCAACGCTTACTCAGTGTCGGAGTTCGCTTACGCGCTGCGTACCTACTTCGAACTCAGCAGCGTGGACGCAGCCCTCACGATCAATACGGCGTTCGGCTTCAGCGACACCTACACCGCCCTGTATCTCTACCAAGGTGGCTACTCGCTGAGTGACGTGGCATACGCTCTGCACTTTGCCTACGGTGACTCGGCGTGGCAGGCAATGAATTCACTGCGCAACTGGTTCGGCCTGTCTCTGTCCGACTGGGTGTCCGTGATGAACGATGCACAGTACGACGCGACAGACATTGCGTACGCATTGCACTACCAGTTCGGAATTGGCCCCGTGGATGCCGCTATTGCCCTGAACCAGACTTTCCAGTTCAGCGACTTTGATCTCGCACCCGTGTTGGTGAACGCCGGGTACTCCACCTACGACGTGGCCTATGTCTCGCGCAACTACTACGGTGACACGGCCAACCAGGCCGCCAGCATCCTTCAAAATTCGCTGGAACTCAGTGATGTTCAAGTGGCACAAGCCATGGTGAATAGCAACGCCTACGGTATCTATCAGTTTGGCAATGTCCTACTCACCTACTACGAATACGGCTCGGTAGAGGCCGCCACCGTTTTACGTGTGGCATTTGGGACGAATGACGCCGGGGCTGCGTTGTACTTATATCAAGGCGGTTATTCGCTGAGTGATATCGCGTACGCCATGCACTTCGCATTCACTGATGACGCAGGGCAGGCGACGAACGCCTTGCGGAGCTGGTTCAACATGTCGCTTTCCGAGTGGACCTCAATCTTGAATGACGCGCAATACAGTGCGACCGACATCACGTACATTCTGCGTGCGTACTTCGGCTCGAATTGGTCGGACACGGCAAACGCCCTCATCAAAATCTTTGGCTTCACTGATACCGACCTGGCTTCGGTGTTCGCTAGTGCGGGATACTCGGCATCGGACATCGCGAATGTACTGAGATGGATCTACGGGGACAGTGCGAGCCAATCGATAACCGTGCTCGAAACCGTGCTATCCCTCGACGCTGTTTACAGTGGCCAGGCCATGGTGTACTCAGGTGCGTATTCGCTGGCTGACTTCGTGTCGGCATTGCGAACTGCCTTCGACTTCTCGTCGACCGACGCCGCCAGCGTGTTGCGTCAGGCTTTCGGCTTCAACGATCAGCAAACGGCGTATGACCTCTACCTCGGCGGGTACTCCGTGCCGGACATTGCGATCGCGATGAAGCTCACGTATGACGACGCAGTCGGCCAGACATATCTAGCAGTCCGCAACTTCGTTGCTCTGTCGAGCAGCGACGTCGTGGCCTACCTGAACGACGCCACCTACAGCGTGGGGGATATCGCCTATGTGTTGCGCGCCTATCTCGGCCTTAACTGGAGCGACGCGCCGTACGCCCTGAACGCAATATTCGCGTTTGACGATTACAGCATGGCCAACATCCTCATCGGCGCGGGTTACTCGTCATCCGAGGTCGCACTCTCGCTGCGTTGGGTATACGACGACTCCTCGAGTCGAGCCGCAGAGGTGATGCAGAAGGCGCTCACGCTGAATTACATCGAAATTGCTCAGGCCATGGTCTTTAGTGGCGCCTATGGGATCGCTGATTTTGTCTACGCCGTCTCGAACTACTTCGAGTACAACGCGGTAGACGCGACGACGGTCATACGCAATGCGTTTGGCTTCAACGATCAGCAAGTGGCGTACTACCTCTACCTCGGTGGCTATGGACTCCCTGACATTGCCTACGCCCTGCATATCTCCTTTAACGACGCAGCGTGGCAGGACTTCCTGGCCTTAAACAATGTGGTGTCGGTGTCGGATGCTGATCTGGTATCGATGCTGGATTACGCGCAATACAACGCCAGCGACATCGCCTATGTCCTGCACTACTTCTATGGTGATTCGGCGATTTCCGCGACGTCAGCGCTCTACCGAACCTTCTATTCAACTGACGCCGATATGTCGTTGATCCTCAAAAATGCGGGTTATGCGCCGAGCGAGACAGCACGCGTGATGTTGTACGTCTACGAAGAGTCGGCAGATACCGCCTTTGCCATGGTGAGCGACGTGTACGGCACGAGCACCAAGGACACCGTCAGAGCGTTGCTCGACGGCGGGTATGTGTTGTCAGTTCCTGGGGCTCCCACACTGGTTTCCGCGAGTGCGGGTAACGGCGCAATCTTTGTCAACTGGACCGCCAGCTACGAGGGTGGCCTCTCGATTCAGTCTTTCACTGCGACGGCCGTCGACGGTAGCGGTAATCGTTTCTTCTGCACCACATCGCGCTCTGGCAACTGGTGCGTCATTACCGGACTAGCGAATGGCACGAACTACGCCGTGACGGTGGTCGCCACCAACTACGTGGGCGACTCGGCGAACTCAGATGGCAGCTACGCGACGCCAGCCACGGTGCCCTCGGCTCCGAGTGACGTGTCTGCACGTTTGTCGGGTACGACATTGACGGTTCAGTGGTCTGCCAGCATCGACGATGGTGGATCACCGATCACGGGATACCGGGCCTACGCCGACAATGGTGACGGGGCCCTGAGTTGCGCCACGGGACCCGAGGCCACTACCTGCACCATTTCCGGACTGCTCGTGGGTCAGACCTACATCGTCTACGTGGTGGCCATCAATGCGGTGGACCAATCGCCCGCGACATTCATCGATGCCCAATTCGCACCCGTTTCTCGCCCATCAGCGCCCGCAGGCGTGTGGACGAGTTCTCTCGACAGTGGCCTACAAATCTATTGGAATCCGCCAAATGACAATGGTGGATTGCCGATTTCGAATTATCACATCGAGGTCATCGATCCCTCGGGTGACATCGTGGGGACCTGCGACACCCTCGACACCACCTGCACCGTGATGGGCTTGACGAACTGGGTCACCTATACCGTTCTGGCGAAGGCGGAGAATGCTCAAGGTTCCAGTGACCCGCTGACGACGGTCCCAAGTGGCACGAACGCCCGCGACATTGTTGCCTACCAGACCGGCTGGCTGGCCCTGAGCGGGACGATGCTGCAGCAGTCCGACCCCTTCTTCGACCTCACCACCATCAACTCGATTTTGGGTGACAACTGCACCGCTCGCACCATGGCGGTGGCGCCTGACGGCAGTATCTGGATTCAGGACTACTGCGGCACCTACTTCCGCCTGAATACCGACGGATCAGTTGACACTTTCAATCCCGGCGCATGGAGCTCGTATGCCTTGGCCGTGGCACCGAATGGTGATGTCCTGGGAACGAACGGGAACAGCGAAATTTCCGTGTTCGATCCGGCAGCCAACTCATGGACGACTCACTGGGTTGACGGCGCGGCGTGCTTGACCGGTATCGCCTACACCCCTGATGGCAGTTTGTACGTCGCTGACCCTTGCTACTGGCAGGTTCGTCAACTCACGGGTGACCCGACCGATCCCAGTTCGAATTTGACGGTTAACGACGGTCCTCATATTTACGTGCAAGACGTCATGGGCTTGGCGAGCGCCGGCGACGGAACGTTGGTCGCGGGTAATGACTGGTGGCAGACCGCGACGGTGGATCCTCTGTCAGGAATAGTGAATTACCGTCAGTCACCACTGCCGTGCAATGACCACCTGGCGCTCGTTCAGGGCGTCATCATCACTGCGGATGGCTGTTGGAGGGAATTTGGCGTTGGCGGCGTGTCGAATACCACTGGTGAGCCCCAGTCATCAACCCCATCATCGCCTCAGAATGTGGTCGTTCACACCGGTTCGCACCACATCGTGGTGACCTGGAGTCCGCCGCAGTTCAACGGGACGGCGGGACCGACGTCGTCGTACAGCGCGACCGCGAGCGACGGAAACGGCAATACCTTCCAGTGCTCGCAGTCCATCTATTTCGCCTGCATCATCGATGGCCTGACCAACGGGGTGACCTACGACGTGACGATCGTGGCGAACAACGTGGCAGGGTCGTCGTCGCCCGTCGATGCGGGTCTCTTCCAGCCGGTCACCGCATCCGCCACGATGCCAGCGGACTACCAATCGGCCCCGCCGAACAGCAACACTCTCTTGACCTCGCTCTCGGCGTCGGGCGCTGCCCCCACCGTGAGCAATTTGTCCGATGGTGCCACGGTGCTCGTGAGTACATCTCGTGGCAGTCTGTGGATGCCCAACGCCAACGGCCTGACATCGCTGAATAACACACCATTTACAAGCGGAACCACGATTGGATTCTCAGGATCTACCAAGAGCGTGAATGCGGCTCTTCGGAGCCTCCAGATTTACTCTCAGACGACGGGCGTCTTCACCCTGACGATTCAGGTGATTGATGCCGGCTTTGCCTACGACCCGGTCAGTGGACACGCCTTCTTCCAGGCGAACTGCAACAACTGCTCATTTACTGATGCCGTGACCGGCGCCAACGCGTTCTCGGTCAATGGCGTAGGGGGGTACTTGGTGACTGACTCCACCTCATCGGCCAACGACGTTCTGAATCGCTACATGACGCAAGCAAGCTTTGGCGGATTTACTGACTACCAGCCATACCTCGTCGACGCGTCGGGGAATGCACTCTTTGCGTACCAGTACGCGAATAATGACCTCTCCACCTCGTATGACTCTTCGCAGTATCTCTCCGACCCGAACGCCAGTTTCCAGAAGTGGATTTACGTGTCGGGACCACACAGGGGCGAGATCATGACCTTTGGTGGCGTGCGTTACGGATCGTGTAGCGCGGCTCCCGCGTCGGCCCAAAATGGTTTCTTCGCCAACTGGGCTGACCGTGAGCCGAATGACTGTGGATCGAATGAGTTCGTTCCGATTATTGGGTCGTACGCCAGCCAGTGGAATGATGTCGGTACGCAAGCCACGTTGGGATCGAGCGTTATCGAGTTTGGCGGTTTGGCCAGCGACACGGGTACCCTCGATATTGCCCACATTGCCTCGGCCACGGGCCTCGTGAGCCCTCCTCCGTCTCAGCCCGGCAACGTATCGGCATACGAAAATAATCAGGCTCTGGTCGTGACGATCGGGGCACCCTCTGATGGCGGCGGCAATCTCGTGACGTACACCTACGTTGCCTCCCCGACAACGTGGGGCAACGGCGATGGCGTGACCTGCGTGACGACCTCGACCACCTGCAGCTTGGATGGCCTGACCTGGGGCGAGAGCTACTACGTGACGGTGTACGCCTCGACGGTGGCGGGAAACTCATCGTGGGCCTACGTGGGCTACTACGCCATCGCCGTGGAAATGAGCACGCAGACTGATGGCAACTCCACGGTATTGACCGTGACGAGCCACGATCCCAGTATCACGTCGGCATGGGTAAATGCTCGTTCGAGCGGGCCCACGCTGCGGTGGTGCAATTTCCAGAGCCTCGAGATCGGTGTGAGCCAAAGCTGCCCGATTCACGGTCTGAATTACTCCACCGACTATCAGATGACGGTTGATACTTGGGCGGGTTCGGGGGCACACGTCTACGCCGTGGCGCCGGTCACGACGGCGGATTACACGTCGCTATATGGATTCACCCCTCCGTCCAACTTCAACACGTCGTGGACTGATGCTCAGCAAACGGCAGCCGTTGACGGCAACAACAATGTGTGGCGACTCAGTGCGAACACCGGGGTCGAAGTCGACACGATGAGTGGGGATGTGCTGGCGAGTTATAACTTTGGCGACCTCATCCCCGCGGGTGCGTACGGCGCTCGCATCGCCGCGCTCCCGCAGGGTGGCGTCGTCGTCGCCTTGAACGGTTACGACAGTGGCGGATGGATGTCGCTGGGTGCGCTCATCATCTCGGCCAGCGGTGACATGACGTACGTGCCGGGTGATGCCACCACGGTGGGCCAGATCGCGGTTGACCCGATTACCGGAAATGTGGCCATTGATTCTGGCTACGGCATCGCCCTGTTGAACACCACCACGATGACGTGGAGCAATACGTTCCCCGGTACGGGATCGGTCGACAATCGATACGACACCGTCGTCTTTGACAGCATGGGCAACCTCTGGTTCACCGGCAACAACAATTCGAGTGTTATCTACGAGGTCACAGACCCCTTTGGCGACTGGGCCTTGTCCGAGACCACGCCAACGGTGTCTATCTCGTACCGAGACCAAGCCATGGTGTCCGTGAATGGCCTCTTCTACATCGTCACGAGCGATAACAACATTGTTGTCTGGGACCCCTTGAGCAACACCTCAACCTCGCTGAATGTCTACAACGAATTCCCCGAGTCGGCGCAGTGGTGGGGCTTGTACGTGCCGGGCATTGCGGGAGTGGTGAACGGTTCAGTGGCCTTTAGCGTTGCCGAGTACGGCTGGAACGGCGGACCGGGAGTCGCCATCTTCGAGATGCCACTGCCGACATTGTCTTAGTGGTTCATTCCTCCGGGAATGACGGGACCTTCGCACGACCAGGGGAAATCAATCCACTGATCGGTTCCCTTCCACGCGTAGTCGGGAACGATGACGCTCTGGGGCTTGTGGTACAAGACCGCGGTGCGGGCATCGCGTACGACACCCTGACAAAAATCGTTGACCAACTTCAGGGTGTGACCCGAGTCCGCGACGTCATCAACGATGAGAACCACTGAACCGGAGAGGTCAACCTTGTTCGGAACGGGCGGTAAGACGACGGGCATCGCGAGTCGCTCATCCACACCGGTATAGAACTCAACACTCATCATGAAGGCATTCTTGACGTTGAGCGCGTAGCCCAGTCCGGCGCCGAGGAAGAAGCCGCCCCGCGCGATAGACAAGATGATGTCGGGGGTGAAATTATCATCGGCGATTCGCTGCGCCAGCTCTCGCGTGGCTTTCCCGAATCCCTCGTAGGTCAAGACTTCGCGCTCGTTCATGGTGAAAGTCTAGGTGCCCCTTCTCGACCACCTCGATTCGTTTAGTGTCCGTGACGAACAAGGAGTAGTCACATGCGTCGAATCATTCTTGCCGCCACCATGATGGTCGCGACATTGACGGGAGTTATGTCCACCGCCAGTGCGACGTCGCGCTCTCACAGCGCGACCACCGTGACGTTGTCGCTGCCGAAGCCTTTCACGCCCGTGGCTCCGGCCGGCGGGCACGATCTCTATCACTGCGAACTACTGAACCCTCATGCAGCTACCGACATGATGATCACCAGTTCGACTTTTAATGCGGGCGTGTTGGCTCAGGACCACCACGCCATTGCCTACCTCGTACCGCCATCTCAAGTGGCCCAGGCAACCGCGCTCGACGGCGGTGGCAAGGGGTGGACGTGCTTTGGTGGGCCGGGCCTCCTCGCGAAATCCATTGACAATCTGGGATCGGCCCCGTGGTTGGCCGCGTGGTCTCCCGGTCACGGTCCGACGGTCGAACCGGCGGGAACGGGAGTGTCACTGCCGGCGGGATCGCTCCTCATTCTGCAAATTCACTTCAACTTGCTGGTGAGCCATAAGCCTGATCAGTCGTCATTGACCTTGACGATGCAGCCGGCGGCGGGGTCGGGCCTTGTGGCAATGAACACCCTGTTGCTTCCGGCGTCGTTAGACATCCCCTGCCCCGCAGGAATCACGGGGAAGCTCTGTTCGCGGGCGGCCTCCTTAGCGGACATTTCCAAGCGATTTGGCGCGAGCGCCGCGAACTTCGACAACATGCTTGAGGCGGTGTGTCATGGCGGGACGGTGATGGCCGGCACGAGTGCTACCTGCACCTGGCCGGTGGGGTCGACGCAATACCTGTGGCAGGTCACGCCCCATATGCACCTGCTCGGAACCTCCTTCACGGCGGTGCTGAACGCCGGCACCTCACATGCGCAAACCTTGGTGGATGTGCCGTCATATGACTTCCACTACCAAATCAGCCATGTGGAGACCACGCCCATACGTATTCAGCGCGGCGACACCATCACGACGACGTGCACCTTTGATCCGACTCTGCGCCAAAAGTTGCCGTATCTCAAGTCATTACCGCCCCGCTACGTCTTGTGGGCCGATGGCTCCAGCGACGAAATGTGCCTGGGTATTTTCGGGGTGACGAACTTGTTGGTTACGCCGGGCACCGTACTGCCGGCACATCAAGTCTCCGAGGTCATGTGGCCGTCGAGCATCCAAGCCGCTGCGTCACGAATTTCCATCATGGGTGTACTCAGCGGCACGGATGTTGTGGGAACTGCACCTCGCACCTTGGCCGATATTGAAGCCCTTGTGAAAGCTGGTTTTTGCGCTCCGTAAGGATCTAGTTCGAGGGCCGAGTTAAGTCAGCGATTACGATTTTGCTCATCGCCATCATCCTTTCGAAGGCGTAGCCCGACACCTCGGGGTCGGGCGAGCCGAGGAATTCTCCCAATTGGCGGGGGATGACCTGCCAGCGGACGCCAAATCGGTCGTGGCACCAGCCGCAACGACTCTCGGCGCCGCCCTCAGCGATCAGCGCATTCCACAACCGGTCGACGTCGTCTTGATTGTCACAGGCCACTTGAAAGCTGATGGCCTCGCTGTGGGGGAATCCCGGCCCGCCATTGAGAGCGACGTAGGCCTGACCGAAAAGAGTGAATGCGGCCGTCAGGACATCACCCTCGGGCCGTTGCGCGTCACGTTGGTAATAGGAGATGTCACCCAGCTCGGCGTCGGGAAAGAGGCTGACATAAAATTCCGCCGCATCTTTCGCTTGTCCATCGAACCATAGGTACGTCGTTAATCCGGTGACTGCCATGGCGCCACCGTATCGCCGATACCCGTCGGAAGAAGGAGAGTGGTGGAGGTAATGGGACTATGTTCGAACCCCTCCTGGGGCGAGAAACTCAGTAGTTTCAGGGGTTTCCGATTGCCTGAACGGCTTCATTCACGTCATGTCCGATGTCTCAAGCACGAGTGAGGAAGTAATGGGACTATGTTCGAACCCTGGAGTTACGCCAAACTGCTGTCGCATATGTGCTACAGTTGTGCATGTCAGAAATAGCTTCCCGTGAACTTCGAAATAACACTCGGTCACTCCTGAAAAGGGTTGCTGACGGCGAAGATGTCGTCATCACGGTGGACGGTCAACCCGTCGCAGCATTGCGATCTTTGAACCTTCGACCTCGTTGGATGAATGGAGCTGACTTTGCGCGGCGTTTGGCTCATCGCCAGGCCGACCCAGGGCTGCGAGCGGAATTGCATGTCTTGTCGCCGGACATGACCAACGACCTACCACTGTGACGCGAGGGCTTGCCGACACCTCGGTATTCATCGCGCGCGAGTCTGGCCGACCGCTCCAAGCGTCACTGTTGCCAGATGAACTGGCGGTTTCGATTATCACCATTGGTGAGCTGCGTGCGGGAGTGCTGGCTGCTCGCGACGTCACGACTCGTGACACGCGTTTAGCGACGCTGACAGCGGCTATGACACTCGATCCCATTGCCATTGATGACGATGTCGCAGCCCAGTGGGCGCGTCTACGAGTAATGCTGCGTGACTCAGGACAACGAATGCCGGTCAATGACTCGTGGATTGCTGCGACGGCAATGGCACTTCAAGTGCCGATTGTCACTCAAGACGACGACTACATCAACCTGGCAGAGCTGCGCGTCGTTCGCGTTTGACCCTGAAGTGCCAGGGTCGAACCTTGGGTGCTCTTTCCCATGGCTCCATCCTTGTTTCCAAAGTCCGGAGCCTCCAACATTCCCAGTGCGATTCATACTGTCGGTGTTCTTCCAAGAGCGAGGGGCGAATCCGTCGGATATCTGTTATCCTTACATTTAGAAAAAAGTAAGGAGAACAACATGGACGTGGCCGCTCGCTTGAGCTCCAAAGGGCAGGTAACGATTCCGAAGGCAGTACGTGATGCCCTCGGTGTTGAAGAAGGCGACTCCGTTATTTTTCGCATTGATGGCAACCTGGCGACGCTTCAGCGGACACCAGATTTTCTTGAACTGGCGGGAACACTCGCCGCGCCGGCAACAAAGAAGAGCGCCAGCTGGGACCGAGTCCTCGAGATCTCACGTGCGAGTAGGGCCAAGAAGTTTCAGTGAGTTCGTTTGTCGACACCAACGTTCTGGTTCGTCATCTGGTTGGTGATCCACCCGACATGGCGATGCGAGCCACCGCCTTTTTGAGGAATGAAGAGAGTCTCTACCTCGCTGATCTCATCGTTGCCGAAACGGTGTATGTACTCGAATCGTTCTACGAAATCGACCGTTCTCGCATCAGTGAAGCAATTCGATCCTTGCTGGCGATGGAGTCCGTCCGAGTCATTGACGCTCCGCTACTCCTGCGAACGGTTGCCTTGTATGAAGGCGAACGGCTTGATTTTGCCGACGCCTACCTCGTGGCTTGCGCGGAAACTACCGGGGTAGGCAGAGTCGCTTCTTTCGACAAAGCCATCAGTCGAATACCCACGGTCGAAAGAATCGAGCCCTAAGGAATCAATGCATTGTCGTGGTTTTGACAACATTGGTGGGTCAGGTGGGACTCGAACCCACAGCCACTGGATTAAAAGTCCATTGCGCTACCGATTGCGCCACTGACCCCAAGACCAAATCCTACCCTTCGAGCCGAAAGGTCTTGCCGGGGACTTGGTAGCCTGCGAGACGTGAGTGACACGACCAACGAATCCGTCCACGCCATTGAGCGCACCCTGGTGGGCGTCGAGACGATTTTGTCGCGCATGAGCGCGGGAACTTTTCGTTCCTGCGAAGTCTGTGGCGCCGACATCGATGATGAACTCTTGGTGGCTGACCCGATGCGCGGCAGCTGCGTGGAGCACCCACCACTATCTGCTGACTAAATGAAAAACCCGGCGCCGAGGCGCCGGGTTTTTCATTTCACAACGTGGGAGCTACTTCTTGGTGGCCCAGAAGATCTCCGCGATCTGGTCGATCTCGGCAATCAAACGATCAGCCACGGCGACATCATTCGTCTTCTTGGCTTCGCCCGCGCTCTTGGTCGCCTTCCAGAAAAGGTCGTGTAGTTCGGGGTAGGTCGCCAGGTGCTCGGGCTTGAAGTAGTCCGTCCACAGAACCCACAAGTGATGCTTGGTCAGCTCGGCGCGCTCTTCCTTAATGGTCGTGGCGCGAACCTTGAAGTCTGCGTCACTCGAGGCGGCGTACTTTTCCATACAGGCCTTGACCGACTGGGCCTCGAGACGAGCCTGAGCCGGGTCGTAGACGCCGCAGGGCAGGTCGCAGTGAGCCGATGCGGTCAGCGTGGTACCGCTCAACAGGTGGCGAATGGCAGATGACATGCTCATAGGGTTACCTTTCTTTCCAGCATCGGCGATGAAAGGGATACACCGACGTGCTCCGCAGGCTAGCGAGGATGACGAAGCTCGGTGTCATTTCGACGGTGGCCGTCTGGTGGCGCCCCGTCGAGGTTGAGGGCTATTCGATGCTTCCCGCGTACCTTCCGGGGGAACAGGTATGGGCTCGCCGACGGCTACGCCCGCCACGGGTAGGCGAGGTGGTGGTGGCGCGCGATCCGCAGCGTCCTGGCCACTTCATCCTTAAGCGTGTGGTGAGCGTTTGCGCCGCTGGCATTGATGTGCGCGGGGATAATGCGGGGGCGTCGACCGATTCACGAGCCTTTGGTCTGGTGGCCCGCCGAGATGTTCTTTACGTAGTGCCCCGTTCGAGGCGTACTGTAAAAGAGTGAGTAACGACATCTTTGGTGAATCGCTGGGCGAGTTCATTCGCGAAAAGCGCCAACGGGCTGAGCTATCACTTCGTAAATTGGCTGAATTGGCCGACGTCTCGAGTGTCTATCTCTCCCAGATCGAAGGTGGCCTGCGTCGGCCTTCGGCTGACATCATGCAAAAGATCGCCAAGGGGCTCCAACTGTCGGCTGAAACCCTCTACGTGCGGGCGGGATTACTCGATGAGGAGCGTTCAGGAAGCACCGAAGCCGTCATTATGAGCGACCCGCGCCTCAGTGATGCCCAGAGAAATGCGCTTCTCACCATCTTGCGCAGCTTCTTGGCGGATAATGCCCCCGATGGCTCATCCGGTGCGGCCAACCGGTAAATTGACGATATGGCACGTTTTGCCGTGATTTCCTTTCATACGTCGCCGCTCGCCCAACCGGGTACGGGTGATGGCGGAGGAATGAATGTCTACGTTCGTGAACTATCGGCGTCGCTAGCGCGATTTGGCCACGAAGTCGACATATACACCCGTCGCGATCAGGCGCACCAAGCCGCCACCGTGGTGGTGGAGCCCGGACTGCGAGTCCATCACGTGACGGCGGGCCCTGCGACCAGCGTGGACAAGGGCGATTTGCGCCTCTACGTCAGCGACTTCACTCGGGAAGTGGCACTGCTCTTTCGCTCCCATCGACCCGACATCATCCATTCTCATTATTGGCTCAGTGCCATCGCCGGTCACGAACTCAAGCACGAATTCAACGTGCCGCATTTCGTCACCTTCCATACATTGGAGCGCGTGAAGGCGGAAACCTTCGAGATGGAATCGGACAGTCGCGGACACGAAGAAGAGCAGATCGTCGGGTGTGCCGATGCCGTCTTCGCCAGCGGCGACACGGAAGCGCAGCAAATTATTTCTCATTACGGCGCCGACCCCACGCGCGTCGTCACGGTGCCGCTGGGTGTTGACCACGCCATCTTTTCGCCGGGGGACCGTGGGCAAGCACGTTGTGCGTCACACCTTGCCGTGCGGGGACCACTCATCTTGTTCGTTGGTCGCTTGCAACGCCTCAAAGGTGTCGACCTCGCGCTCGAGGCATTTATCACACTGCGCCAACGCGGACACGATGCCCACCTCGCCATTATCGGCGGGCCGAGCGGACCCACGGGAGCGGACACTCTTCGCCTTATCCATCAGCGCATCACCGACGAAAATTTGGTGGGCGATGTGAGTCTGGTAGCGCCGCAGTCACACGTTGCTTTATCGACGTGGTATCGCGCGGCCAACGTGACCGTGATGCCGTCGCGAGCCGAAAGTTTCGGCTTAGTGGCGCTGGAATCCCAGGCTTGCGGTACCCCCGTCGTGGCGTCACGCCTCGGTGGCCTGCCACTCATTGTTCATGACGGCGAGACCGGTCGCTTGCTCGAATCTCGCGAACCGAACGAGTGGGCCGATGCCCTGTGGGATGTCATCACGGATGTGGGTGACTTGCCTCGAAATGCGGCTATTTCCTCGCGCGCGTTCACCTGGTCGACCTCGGCACGCATCGTCGCCGATCTCGCGGTGAGTGTGCGAGCCCGTCGACTCCTTGATTGCTGGGCGTGAGTTCGCCTCTCCCGGACGTCATTCGCCAATGGCTCGCTGACGGTGACGGTCACGGTTGGGAGTGCGTCGGCCATATGGACCCCCTGCGCGATGACCGCGGCCGACCCGTGGCGTTAGTTCATATTCCCGTCGCTGATAAGGGTCGCCTCACGTTGTGGTTCACCGTCGACCAGCGGTCCGTTCTTGTCGAGAGCGAAGTGTTACCGGCTCCGGAAAGCAATGAGTTGGCGGCCTATGAATTCATGATGACGAAGAATCGTGAACTCTTTGACGTGCACTTTGCCCGCGGTCGTGATGGAGGCCTTTACTTGGTCGGTCGTCTGGACCGTGAATCGCTGCATGTCGATGACCTCGACCGCGTGACGGGCGCATCGGTTCGCGCGGTCGAGGAAAACTACGCTTCCCTCGTGGGCGTGGCGTTCCCCCAGTGGCGCCGCCCCTCGCGCCGCCGCGACGCGAACTAGCGTGATCGCATGGCATACGAACTAGTCATTGTGGGTGGCGGCCGAATTGGCGGCGCGTTGGCTGATGCGCTGGTGCGCGTGGGTCGCGTCAGCGCGCCGCAACTTGCCATCGTCGAGGTAGATGCGCAGCGTCGAGTCGAATTGTCGGCTCTCGTGCCCGGCGCGTACATCACTGCCGATTTGGAACTTGGTGATGTCGACGGCGCCACCGGTGCCATTTTGGCCGTGAAGCCCGACCGCTCGGAAATCGCCGCTCGTTCTCTCGGTGCCATGGGCGTTCGCCGTGTGGTTTCCGTCGTGGCGGGGATGTCGGCCGCGCGCCTCGAAGCCGTCTTTCCCGCGGGGGTGGCCCTGGTGCGCGCCATGCCCAACATCGCCGTTCTCGTGGGCCGAGGCGTCTCGGCCATTGCCGGCGGGTCGCAGGTGACCAAGGACGATCTCGACTGGGCCGATGGCATCTTGGGTTCCGTGGGCAGCGTGGTGCGGGTCACGGAAACTCACCTCGACACCGTGACCGCGCTGTCGGGATCGATGCCGGCATATCTCTACCTGGTCGTGGACGCATTGATTGAAGCGGGGGTGCACCAAGGACTGAGTCGCGAACTGTCGGCTCAACTCGTGGTGGACACCTTTGCCGGGTCTGGTGAATTGCTGCAGCAATCGAGCCGATCCGCCAACGAGCTCCGCGAGGACGTGACGAGTCCGGGTGGCACCACGGCCGCCGGTATTCGTATGCTGGAAGGCCGAGCGGTGCGGGCCGCCTTCCTGGAAGCGGTTGCCGCCGCGGCCGAGCGCAGTCGCCAACTTGGCCGCTAGTCGCCGTCTCTAAACTCACATCGTGCCGGGCCCCCGCCGCAGCCTTCCAGAGCCGACTCTCGCGCGTCTGCCCGTGTATCAACGCATCGCCGTTGAGTTCGACCGCCGTGACCGCGGCATCATTCTTGATTCCACCACCTTGGGCCGACTCGCCGGCGTGGCACCGGCCACGGTTCGCCGAGACTTGTCATACCTCGGGGCTCTCGGCACTCGGGGGGCGGGGTATGACCCCGCCACCTTGGTCACTCAAATTGATGAGGTTCTCGGCCGATCTACGGTCCTTGACGTGGCGGTCGTCGGGATGGGAAACCTCGGGCGAGCCCTGGTGAACTCCTCGAACTTCTTGGGCGGCGTGGCTTCACTCGTCGCTCTCTATGACAGCGACCCCGCGGTCGTGGGGACCTCCATCGCGGGGGTGACGGTCAGTGACATCGCTGCGGGTATCGGGTCTGTCCCAATGGCCGTGATTTGTACGCCACCCGAGGTTGCTCAAGAGGTAGCCGACCAATTAGTCGCGGCCGGTGCGCACGCGATCTTGAATTTCGCCCCCATCGTCATCAACGTGCCCCTGGGGGTGGCGGTTCGCTACGTGGACTTTTCCATCGAACTTCAAATTCTCGCGTACCAACTGATGAATGGCACCGGACCGCTTGGTGGCGGGGTCTTACACACCCTCGGCATCACTCCGCCCGTCCGCCGGCCTGGGTCCTAGGCTGGCTCGGGAGGCAACGTGGCATTTCTGTCCGTCGGTATCGATCACGAACACGCGCCTCTCGAGCTGCTCGAGCGCATCACGCTGCCCGAAGAACGTTGGGCGTCAGTTCTCGCTCATCTCTCGCAACTCGACAACGTGCATGAAGCCGTCGTCGTCTCCACCTGCCTGCGTACTGAGGTGTATGCCGTCATCGATCGCTTTCATGGGGCCGTCGACGATATTTCGGCTGCCTTGGCGCACTTTGCCCACGTGGACCCCGAGTCCCTGGCGAATCAGATGACTATTCATTTTGATCGCGGCGTGCCCCACCATTTGTTTTCCGTGGCGGCCGGCCTTCGCTCCGCTGTGCCGGGTGAATTTGAAGTTCTGGGACAACTGCGGCGAGCTCTCGATGTTGCTCGCGACGAGGAGGTGGCGGGCTCGGAACTCGACGACCTTTTTCATCGCGCATTGGCGGCCGGTCGAAAGGTACGCACCGACACTCACATCGCCCGTGGCACCACGAGTTTCGCGCAGGCCACCGTGGAACTGGCCGCGGGGGAGATGGGCAGCCTGACGGGACGACGCGTCGTGGTCGTGGGAGCGGGTCAGTTGGCAGTGGGCGTGGTTCGTGGCCTACTGGATGCGCACGTGGACGCGGTCACCGTGTTGAATCGCACGGTGGCCACCGCGAAAGATTTTGTTGACTCACTCGGCGATGCTCGCGCCAGTGCCGGGCCCCTCGCTGACCTCGCGTCGCACCTCGCGACAGCCGACCTCGTCATCTGTGCCGCCGAGGCGCCGGAACTGCTGATTCACGCGGTCGACATTCCTCAGGACCGAGGGCCGCTGTGGCTCATCGACGTGGCCATGCCCCGCGTTATTGATGCCGCGGTGAGTAGCCATCCTCACGTGGTGCGACGCGACATCGGTGATCTTCGTCGAGTGGTCGAAGCCTCACTGGCTACCCGCCACGGTGAAATGGCCGCGGCGACCGATCTCGTCACCGCCGAAGTGGAGCGATTCCTTCGCGATCGTCGTGAGCGTGGCGCAGCCTCCATCGTGACGGACATGCGCGACGCCTTGGAGTTCATCCGCGCCACTGAATGGGAACGGCGCCGACGCGATTTTGACGACCTTAACGATGAGCAGCGCGGACGAGTCGAAGCGCTGACGCGCACCCTGCTCGCGAAGTGGGCGCACGGACCGTCAACGGCGCTGAAAGAGTCAGCGGGAACGGACCGAGGTGCGCGCTTGGCGGAGGCCGCACGCACCCTCTTTGATCTATGACCACCATTCGCATCGCCACTCGACAATCGCCCCTGGCTCTCGCCCAGGCGCAGTGGGTGGCGGACCAATTCGCGTCCCGCGGCCATGACTACGTGATTGTCGCGCTGAGCACGCGGGGAGATGACAACACCACTAGCCCCTTGTCGAGCATGGCCGGTGTGGGCGTCTTCGCGGTGGAGATTCAGCGAGCGGTCCTCGATGGGCGTGCGGATATCGCGGTGCACTCCGCGAAAGATTTGCCCAGCATCACGCCCGACGGACTGCGACTGATAGCGGTGCCGGAACGTCGAGACCCCGCTGATGTGTTAGTCGGTCGCTCGTTGGCGGGACTTGGTCCGGGAGCTACCGTGGCCTCCGGGTCTCCTCGTCGGCGGGCATTATTGGCCCAGCGACGACCCGACCTTAACTTTGTGGAGTTGCGCGGCAACATGGCCACTCGTCTCGCCACCGTCGGCGGACACGTCGATGCCATCGTCACCGCGGCGGCGGCCCTAGAGCGTCTGGGGTGGTCCGATCACATCGCGGAGCGCTTAGATCCCACGTGGATGACGCCACAGGTGGGCCAAGCAGCCCTCGCGGTCGAGTGTGCGGCCGACAGCGAGTGGGCGTCGGTGGTGGCGGAAATAGATGACCCCGTCGCGCACCGTGCGGTCGCGGCGGAACGCGAGTTTCTGCGAGAACTGGGCAGTGGGTGTTCTGTGCCCGCGGGTGCGTACTGTCGTCTCGACGGTGATGAGCTCGTCATTGATGGTGTGATGGCCGCGACCGATGGGTCTCGCGTGCTGCGCGCGACGCGCCGTCATCGTGACCTCACGGTCGGTGCCGATCTCGCTCGTGAACTTCGTGACGACCTCGGCGGCAGCGATCTTCCCGGATGGCGGGCGTGAGAATCGTCCTGACGCGAGTGGATGAACTCGATGCGCCATTCATGGCCCGCGCGCACGGTCTCGGACATGACGTCGCTCAGATTGCCGTCACCACGACGCGTTACCGAGAACTCGACGACGTCGCGAAGGAGTTGGACGGTCGTTCGTATCGCACCATTGTGCTGACGAGTCGGCGCGCCGCTCGTTACGTTCCGGTGGTCAACCGGTTGCCGGACGCGACCTTGGCCTGTGTGGGTCCGACGACTCGTGACGCGGTGAAGTGGGATGGGCGCAGCATCGTGGCTGACCCCGCGAATGCCGCGACGCTGAGCCAACTCGTGATCGACGCACCACTGATTTGGCTGGCCGGTTCTCCTCATCGCGAGGACTTCATCACGGGGATCGCGGCGCGCGGGCTTGTCTGCGACATCGTCGAGGTGTACCAGACCGTGTCGCAGGTCCTGACCGACGATGAGCGGGCAATACTCTCGCAGGCCGACATGGTCTTGTGCGCGGCGCCGTCCGCCTGGTCGGCGGTGAGCGAATTGGTCTCACCGGTGAGCCGCGTGGTGGCCCTACGGGCCTCTTCCATCCCTCCTGATGTGTCGAATCGGCAGGTCGTGGAACAGTGGGACGAGTTGCTCGAGGGCGAGTAATCGGGTCTGTGCGTCCAACTAGCCTGAAGTTATGCCTTTTCCCGCCGAGCGCCCCCGTCGACTGCGTCGAACCGAGGCCCTACGCCTCTTGGTTGCCGAGACCACCTTGTCGCGACGCCATCTGATTGCCCCCCTCTTTGTCGCCGAGTCGTTGACCGAACCGCGCGAGATCACGTCCATGCCCGGCCAGTTCCAGCACACCGTCGCCAGCGTGATCGTGGAAGTCGAGCAACTAGTTGCCCTCGGCGTCACCAGCATCATCCTGTTTGGCGTGCCCGCTACCAAAGATGCAACTGGTTCGCAGGCGTGGGCCGACGAGGGGATTTGTCAAGTTGCCACTCGGGCCCTCGCCGCGCGTTTCGGTGACGACATCGTCATCATGAACGACCTCTGCCTCGACGAGTACACCGACCATGGTCACTGCGGCGTTCTGGACGCTCGCGGTGACGTGGACAATGACCGCACGCTCGAGCTCTACGGCAAAATTGCCGTGGCCCAGGCGCGAGCGGGTGCGCACGTGGTAGCGCCGTCGGGAATGATGGACGGACAGATTGAGGCCATCCGCCACGCCCTCGATGCCGCGGGTTTCGACCAGGTGGCCATCTTGGCCTACGCGGCGAAGTATGCGAGCGCGCTGTATGGGCCGTTTCGCGATGCCGTCGCGGTGAGCATCGCCGGCGGGGGACATCGACGTGGGTATCAGCAGAACCCCGCCAATATTCGAGAGTCGCTGCGCGAAATTCGACTCGACGTCAGTGAGGGCGCGGACATGGTGATGGTGAAGCCTGCCATGACCAACCTTGACGTCGTGGCGGCCGCGCGTGCCGAGGTCGATGTGCCCGTGTTCGCGTATCACGTGAGTGGGGAATATTCCATGATTCATGCCGCCGCCGAGAAGGGCTGGATTGACGGCCCTGCCGTTGCGCTCGAGCAATTGTTGTCCCTACGCCGAGCCGGCGCCGACGCCATCTTGACCTATTTCGCTAAAGACGTCGCAGGGAGACTGTCGTGAGCAATGCCGAGTGGTTTGAGCGCGCCCAACGAGTGATTCCGGGAGGCGTGGACTCACCCGTTCGTTCCTTTCGGTCAGTGGGCGGCACGCCCTACACCGTCGTCTCCGGCAAGGGTGCCTACGTCACCGACATCGAAGGTACGACCTACATCGATTACGTCCAGAGCTACGGCGCTTCATTGCTCGGTCACGCGCACGATGACGTGGTGGCGGCGATCAAGCGTCAAGCTGAACTCGGCACCACCTTTGGTGCTCCGACGCCGGGAGAAGTTCAACTCGCCGAGTTGATGGTTGATCGCGTGCCGGGTCTCGAGCAAGTGCGATTGGTGTCGTCGGGTACCGAGGCAGTGATGAGCGCCGTGCGCCTAGCGCGTGGCGCCACTGGGCGCGACAAGATTGTCAAATTCGATGGTTGCTACCACGGCCACAGCGACGCCCTCCTCGTCGCTGGTGGGTCGGGAGTGGCTCAGCTCGGCTTGCCCGGTTCGGCAGGGGTGACGGCGGGCGCGGTCGGTGACACCATCACGGCGCCGTATAACGAAGTGCCCACTTTGAACGAGACCATCGCCGCCGTGGTGGTCGAACCCGTCGCGGCCAACATGAACCTCGTGGCCCCTCGCGAGAACTTTTTGCGCGAGCTTCGCGCCGAGTGTGACCGAGTGGGCGCGCTGTTGATCTTTGATGAAGTCATCACGGGCTTTCGCTTAACGCCCGGAGGAGCGGAACCCTTCTTCTCGGTCACCCCGGACCTGTACTGCTTCGGCAAGGTCATCGGTGGCGGACTGCCCGTGGGGGCCTTTGGCGGCTCGCTCGCGGTGATGAGTCACCTGGCGCCGCTCGGGCCGGTGTATCAAGCGGGCACCTTGTCGGGAAACCCCCTCGCCACCGCCGCCGGCACCACGGTCTTGTCGCGGGTCACCCCGGCGGACTACGCCCGTCTCACGACGAATGTGGAACGTCTGGCTACGGGGATGCGTGATGCCATCTCGTTGTCGGGAGTGTTTTGCCGGACTCCGACTCAAGGCCCTTTGTTGGGCCTGTATCTCTCGCGAGACGAGTTCGTGGCGCCCACGTCGATCGTGGAGGCCACGCCGCTCTGCGACAACGGCATGTATCGCGACTTTTTTCACGCGATGTTGCGCCGCGGCATCGCCTTGGCACCCGGGTCGTACGAAATCATTTTCGTCTCACTCGCTCATAGCGACACTGACATCGACCGCACCATTGCCGCCGCGGGTGAGGCCGCACAGGAGGTGTGGGGCTCGTGACCACGACGCGTATTGAGGGACTCCAACTGCGTCACCCCCTCGTCGAGGGTGGCCCGACGACGCCGGTGAGCTGGATCGTGACCGACGAGGGGCTGACGCACCTCGTCGGTGAGCCCGCGAGCGTGTTCGACATTCCGTGGCATCAAATCGGCGGCTTCAGTGTCAGCGTCAACGGGTCGCTCGTCAGCGCCGTGGTGGCCGGTGAGCGGGTCGAATGGCTGGTGCCGAAGTCGGCGCGCAAGCATGTTCGCGCCGTCGTGGTGCAGCGTGGTGGTCGAGTAGCGGGTCACCCCGTCGTCGCCGGCGTGGCCCTCGGGTGCGCCATCGCGGTCGGGGCGCTGGTGTCGTATGTCGTCGTGACTCCCACGTCGTCGTCCATCTCGTCACCACCCGTGGACATCACGCGTTACGCGCTGAGTGCTCACGACGCGCCCGCCAGTTTTGTGCAAACGTCGAACAGCATTTTGTCGATTGTGGTGCCGAGCACCACGGTGAATCACACGTCGGCGACGACCACGACGACCATGGATCCACACTCGTCACTTAGCCAACAGTTCGACCACATGACGTCGGCCTTTTACGCCTGCGAAGGTTTGAGCGTCTCCACTGACCGCTACTACGGCAAGGCTGGTCAGTTCCCGGACTTTCAGGTGGGCTCAAAGGTCTTTGCTGCTACCTCCGGTCACGCGCAAGAGGTGGGCTCACTCGCGCAGTGGTACCGCACGACCACCATGGTGGACAAGGACCGCGCACAGATGGCCCGCCCCGCCTTTATTGGTTGCGCCACGCAGGCTGTCGCCACGCAAATCGGTATTGCGCTCACGCAATCCAGTGGGTCTTTCACGGTGGGCGCCGCGCAGCGCGTCAACATCGTGACGCCCGGTCACGTTTTTCATCGCGCCTCGGTGGCCACGGTGACCATCACCACCGGAAATCGCAGCGCCACGTTGTGGGTCAGCCTCATCGTGGCGGTGGATGGTCACATCGAGACGGACTCTTTTGTTGAAGGTCAGGGTCCGGTCGACAACGCGTTGATCACCTCGATTGGCTCGGCCATCGTGGGCAAGATTCTCTCGTCAGGTGGCGCGACGGCCTCGGCTTAAGCGCCGGCGTACGTCACGATCGCGTCGGTCAGAAAACCCAAGAGCAGTCCGACGAGAATTCCCCCGTACAGAAGGTTTTGTGACACCTTGATGCGCTGTGCGACGCCCAGCAATTGCACAATCACGTAGAGCAACGATCCCGCCGCCACGGTGAAGAAGAACACCGACATGGTGACCGAGGCGCTATACCAACCAACCAAGGTGCCGAGCGTGGTGGGTCCGCCACCCAGCAGTCCCATCCATAACAAGGTCTGCCACGGAATCTTGCGTGACGAACTAGCCAACGGTGCGATGATGCCAAAACCTTCCGTGGCGTTATGCAGCGCGAAGCCCACGACCAGCACCTTGGAGAGGCCGAGCTGGCCGACGTGCGCGGACGATCCAATGGCGAGACCTTCACCAAAGTTATGCATGCCGATACCGAGGGCAAGGAGAAAGGAGAGCTGTGTCGGCTCCAGGTGCGTGTCGGGGTTGCCGGTACGTGCCGCTCGCCACTTGTCGTAGGCGACGAGGCCCAGTAGACCGAGGGCCAAGCCGCCCACGAAGAGAAGTGTCCGAATGGTGAGAAGCGATCCTTGCAGGGGGCGGAGAGCCTCGTGCAAGGGTTCGATGGCATGGCTGCTGACGTCCACCACGAGGAAGATCAAGATGCCGACGGCGAGGCACATCAAGAAGGGACGAAGACGAGGCAACGACGCCTTGACGCGGCCCATCAGTAATCCGAAAATGATGGTGGCGCCGGCGAAGAAACCGAGAACGATAGTGGTGGTGAAAGACATGACTTCTTACTTCTCCGCGAGCAGCTTCTCGTAGAGGGACTCAGGAATCATGTCCGTCAACTTGGAGAGTCCTTGGTAACCGCGCTCTGCCAGTCCCGGCTTCCCGGGGTTCATCAGGTTCGCCATGATCTTGAGAAGCTCCTTCATCATCGGTTCGACGCGAAGGCCGAGGCCCACGCACACCGACAGAATCTGCGGTTCAGAAATGATGCGGACAAACGCTCGAGCGACTTTGTAGTAGTCGCCGTAGTGCAGGTCAATCAACTCGTCGTAGTGGCCGAGCAAGGTGGGGTCGTGGGCCGCGAGGGCGCCACCAATCGCGGCCGCCGCGAGGCGACCCGATTCGTAGCCGTAGGCAATGCCCTCGCCATTGAAGGGATTGATGGTGGCCGCCGCGTCACCGATGGCCACGGTGTGCGTGCCGACGCGCGGGCCACGAGCGAGTCCCATCGGAAGACGCCCGCCCGTTGCGGGTCCGAGGCAGGTCTCCTCGTTCAGGCCCCAGGCCTCGGCAGTCTGCGCGACGAAGTACTCCTGCAACTTGGTGGTGTTGACGCCCTTCCAGGCGCCGCCGGTTGACAACAGGCCCACACCCACATTGACGCGACCATCACCCAACGGGAAGATCCAGCCGTATCCCGGCACCACGGAACCTGACGGGTCACGAATGTCGAGGTGCGAATCAATCCACGGCTCGGCGTGACGGTCACTGGTGTAATAACCACGAAGGGCCATACCGAGCGGCCAGTCTTTGTGGCGATCAATCCCGAGAGTTCGGCCAATGCGCGAATTCTGACCATCGGCCACGACGAGGTACTGGCCGCGCAGCTCAAAGGTTTCGCCCGTCTTGTCCTTCACGAGCACGCCCGCGCCGTTAGCCAACTGACCATTTACACCCGGCGTCTGGTCGAGGACGTCGACGGCTTCACAGCCGGCGAACAAGGTGGCGCCGTGGCTCACGGCGCGCTCGGCAATCAGACCGTCAAGATTGAAGCGGGTGATGGTGTAGCCGTAGTTTGGAAAATCCGGGACATCGGGCCACTGCATTTCGAGTGAGGCGCCAAAGCCAAAGGCGCGAAGCCCGCTATAACGGTGGCCGCCGGCCGCAACCTGCTCCTCGAGGCCCATATCAATGATCTGGCGCACCGAGCGGGGGGTCAGGCCATCGCCACAGGTCTTTTCACGAGGAAAGACCTTCTTTTCAACGAGCGCCACATTCCAACCCGCCGCGGCCAACCAGTAGGCACAGGCGGAACCACTGGGTCCACCTCCCACAATGACGACATCAAAGGTTTTGGAAGCGGCGGCGCGGTCGTAAGTCACATGGTCACTCTAAAGAAGTCCACCGAGAAGTCAGTCCGTGAACGTCGAGTCGCCACCCGAGTGTCCGATGGCGACGCGGAAAGTGGTAGAACTGATGCTCGTGGACCAGTATCTCCCCGTACTGGGACTGCTCGTTCTCGGAGCACTTTTCGCGTCGGGTTCGTTTGTTGCGTCAGCCTTGCTGGCACCGCACAAGCGTCCCACGGACGCGAAGGTTGCCCCGTACGAATGTGGCATTGTCCCCGAAATCGAGCCGCCGACGCGCTTCCCCGTGCGCTTTTACCTCGTCGCCATGATTTTTGTCATCTTTGACATCGAAATCGTCTTCATGTACCCCTTCGCGGTCGTCTTCAAGCAACTCGGCAGCTTCGGCCTCGTCGAGGTATTGCTGTTCTCGGCAACCGTCTTTGGATCACTGATTTTCCTCGTCAGCGAGGGTGCGCTGTCGTGGGGCCCGGTCAAGCGTTTGACCCGCGGTCTGCCGGACCGCACTACTGAGTCGACAATTACGCGCATCACGTTCGAGCGCGACAGCAAGGTGGCGTAAGCGTGGCCCTCGAAGATCTCTCTCACAATTTCTTGACAGGATCGCTCGAAGATTTAGTCAAGTGGGCGCGACGCGCGTCCATGTGGCCCGCCTCTTTTGGACTGGCGTGTTGCGCGATTGAAATGATGGCCGCGGGTGCCGCCGACTTCGACCTCGCTCGATTCGGCATGGAAGTGTTTCGAAATTCCCCGCGTCAGGCCGACTTGATGATTGTCGCCGGTCGCGTGAGTCAAAAGATGGCCCCCGTATTGCGTCAGGTCTACGACCAGATGATGGAGCCCAAGTGGGTGCTGGCCATGGGCGTCTGCGCCAGTTCGGGTGGAATGTTCAATAACTACGCCATTGTGCAGGGTGTCGACCAAATCGTGCCCGTTGACGTCTACGCGCCCGGCTGCCCGCCGAGCCCTGAAACGCTGATGCACGCCATCTTGACCCTCCACGAAAAAGTGCGCACCGGTGAGATCACCCGTCGTCGCGACTCGGGTGCCGGCGCTGCGCTGGTGACTCCCGAGAGCCCGTGGACGCCCGAAGTGCCGACGGCAGTTCGATTGGGGACCCCCAAGTGAGCGGCATCGCCACCCAACCGGCGCTGAATGCGGTGGAGGGTTACTTCCCGACGCGTGAGCAATATCCCGACCTCATTAACCAGCTCAAGAACGACGGCTTTGAAATGGCCGTCGACCTCTGCGCGGTGGACTACTTGAATCACCCCGGCCGCGAACTGCCCGAGGGCATTGCCCCTGAGCGTTTTGAGGTGGTGGTCAACCTCCTCAGCCTCTCGCAGCGTCGTCGCTGCCGTGTGCGCGTTCAGGTCCCGGAGAATGACTCTGTCGTTGCCTCCATTTTCTCCGCCTTCGCCGGCGTCGAGGCCATGGAACGCGAGGCCTACGACATGTTCGGCGTGGTCTTTACCGACCACCCCAGTCTGTCGCGCATCTTGATGCCCGAAGACTGGGAAGGCCACCCGCTTCGCAAGGACTACGGCATTGGCCGCGTCCCCGTGCAATTCAAGGAAGGTCCGGGCCCGCGATGAGCGACATCACTCCGACCACCGTTCGCTCCATTGAGCGTGAGGCGCTTCTCGTCGCGGAAACGAGTGAGGGCGCCCAGGAGATGTTCCGTCGTGAACAGACCGGCGCTGACGAACTTCGTCGCGAGTTGGGCGCCGTTTTGAAGGTCGACGGGCGCGCTCTCGACCCGAACAACATCGACGTCGAACGCGATGACGACGAAACCATGATCATCAACATGGGTCCGAGTCACCCCTCGACGCACGGCGTGCTGCGCATCATGCTCGAACTCGATGGTGAGACGGTATTGCGCTCGAAGCCCGTCATTGGCTACCTGCACACGGGCATGGAAAAGACGGGCGAAGAGCTCTCGTACGTGCAGGGCGGCACCAACGTCACCCGAATGGATTACCTCAGCCCGGTGACCAACGAACTCGGTTACTCCATGGCGGTGGAGAAGTTGCTCAACATCGAAGTGCCTGAGCGCGCCACCTGGATTCGCATGATGATGAGCGAGCTCAATCGCATGTCGAGCCACTTGGTGTGGATGGCAACGAACGGTATGGACCTCGGCTCAACCTCGATGATGATCTACGGTCTTCGCGAGCGTGAACTCATCCTGGCCTTTTTTGAAAAGACCGCGGGACTTCGCCTGAACCTCAACTACGTCCGTCCTGGCGGCGTTGCCGCCGATTTGCCCGACGGTTGGCAAGATGATGTCGAAGTCATCTGCGACACCATTTGGGCTCGCACTTTCGAATATGACCAGCTCCTGACCGGCCAGACGATTTTCCGTCAGCGCCTCGAGGGCGTCGCGGCCATCACCGCCGAAGAAGCCATTGCGCTGTCGCTGACGGGGCCCTTGTTGCGTAGCACCGGTGTACCCTGGGACCTTCGTCGCACCATGCCGTATTTGGCCTACGACCAGGTCGAATTCGACGTTATTACCGGAACCTACGGTGACAACTTCGACCGCTACGCGATTCGCCTCAACGAAATTCGCGAGTCCGTGCGCATCGTTCGCCAGTGCATCGAGATGATGCCCGCCGGCGACTACCGCACCCAGGACCCGAAGGTCACGCCGCCACCGCGCGCACGTATCGACGAGTCCATGGAAGCGCTGATCCACCACTTCAAGCTCTTCACTGAGGGTTTCCACGTACCGGTGGGTGAGGTTTACTCCGCTATTGAATCGCCACGCGGCGAGCTCGGTTGCTACATCGTTAGTGACGGTGGACCGAAGCCTTATCGCATCCACGTGCGTGCCCCGAGTTTCGTGAACCTCCAGGCCATTCCGCTGCTGATGCGCGGGGGCATGATGTCCGACACGATCACCGTTATTTCCACCATTGACCCCGTGATGGGTGAGGTTGACCGATGAGCCATTTCAGCACTGAATTACGCCAACGCGCCGAAGAACTCGTCGCCCTCTATCCGAACCGTCGCTCCGCGATGTTGCCCTTGCTGCACCTCGCGCAGGAACAGGACGGCTACCTCAGCGACGCGGGCATGGCGGAAGTAGCCGAACTCACTGGCACCACGCCCGCTGACGTGCAGGGCACGGCCTCGTTCTACGACATGTTTTTCCTTGAGCCCGTGGGCAAATACGTGGTCGCGGTCTGCACCAATATCTCGTGCCTCTTGGCCGGTGGCGAGGAGCTGCTCGATCACGCGCAGAGCACGCTGGGATGCTCCGTCGGTGGGACGTCTGCGGACGGGATGTTCACTCTCGAGGAGGCCGAGTGCCTCGCCGACTGCAACATCGCACCGTGTGTGCAGGTGAACCACCGTTTCGTACGCACGACGACGCCCGAGACCTTTGACCAGATGATTGGTGAGATTCGTGAGGGTCGTCGCGACAGCGACATCCCGCCACACGGCACCTTGATTCGCGTTCGCCGCAATGGCGTTCTTCGCAACACACGCGACGCCCTCGCGGCCGAGCGCGCCGTCGCGGGCGATGCCCGTGACGCCCGGAAAGCTCAGGAGACGAAGTAGTGGCCACCTTGACTGCTGCCCCCATTGTCTCGTCACGTCGCGAGCACGCCGACAGCCACACGCTGACGCGTTTTCTCGCCACCTCGGGTTTCGACGGGCTGAAGAAGGCCCTCGGCATGTTCCCCGAACAAGTGGCCGCCGAAGTTGACGCGGCCTCTTTGCTCGGTCGTGGTGGTGCGGGTTTCCCCGCCGGCCGTAAGTGGTCCATGCTGCGCAAGAACGCGGTGACCTACCTCGTCATCAACGGTGACGAATCAGAGCCGGCCACCTTCAAGGACCACTACCTCGTCGAGCACGAGCCACACCAACTCATCGAGGGCGTGACCATTGCGGCCTACGCCCTGCAGGTCACCCAGGCGTTCATCTTCCTGCGTGGTGAATTCGCTCTCGGACTCGAACGCGTGCAGCAGGCGATCAACGATGCCTACGACCACGGCGCACTCGGCCAGAACATCTTCGGTTCGGGCTTCTCGCTCGACATCGTGGTGCACCCCGGTGCCGGCGCGTACATCTGTGGTGAAGAGACGTCGCTGATCGAAGCGCTCGAAGGTAAGCGCGGTTTCCCGCGTATCAAACCGCCGTTCTTCCCCGCCGTCAATGGCCTGTACGGCGAGCCCACGGTGGTGAACAACGTCGAAACGATGTCGAACTTGCCGTGGATCATTCGTCACGGGGGAGCGGCGTTCGCTGCTCTGGGTGAGGGTCGTTCAACCGGTACTCGCTTGTTTGCTCTGTCGGGTCGCGTCAACAACCCCGGCATGTTCGAACTCGAGATGGTGAAGAACACCTTCCGAGACATCATCTTTGACCCGCAACTCGGCAACGGGATTGTGGGCGGCGGCAAGCTCAAGGCCTTCATCCCCGGTGGCGTGTCCGCCCCGTGGTTTGGACCGGACCAACTCGATGTGCCGCTCGGCCAGGACGAAGTAGCGAACCAGGCCTCCATGCTCGGTTCGGGCTCGATCGTCGTCTTCGATGAAGCCACCTGTCCCGTGCGCGCCGCGTGGCGCATCACGAAGTTCTTTTCGCGTGAGTCCTGCGGACAGTGCACGCCGTGTCGTGAAGGGTCGGGCTGGCTCGAGCGAATCATGTATCGCTTAGAGCACGGCGGCGGTCGCATCGACGACATCGACTTGCTGCTCGACCTCTGCGACAACATCTCTCCGGGGCTGCTGTGGCCACCGCAACAAACGACTATCTGCGTGCTCGGACCATCAATTCCGTCGTCAATTCATTCGGCGATCAAGATGTTCCGCGACGAATTCGTCGCGCACGCGACTAACGATGGATGTACTTATGCCTGAGTCTCGCGAATCTGTCACGATCAAGCTGAACGGCCGCGAGGTCGAGGCGTTCAAGGGCGAAATGCTCATCGCCGCCGCAGAACGCGCCGGTGAGTACATTCCCCGCTTTTGCTACCACCCCCGCATGGAGTCCGTCGGTGTCTGTCGCATGTGCCTTGTCGAAGTCGACGGACCGCGCGGCGCGACCCTGCAGCCCTCCTGCTACATCTCGGTGCAGCCGGACATGGTGGTCACCACCGACAGCGACAAGGTAAAGAAGGCGCAAGACGGCGTCTTGGAATTCATCCTCGCGAATCACCCCCTTGACTGCCCCGTCTGCGACAAGGGTGGCGAGTGCCCCCTGCAAGACCAGACTCTCGCGCACGGATCAGGCGAAACTCGATTCATCGAAGAGAAGCGGCACTTCGCGAAGCCCATTTCGATTGGCGAATTGGTCCTCCTTGACCGCGAGCGCTGCATTCAGTGCAGTCGCTGCACCCGCTTTGCCGCCGACGTGGCGGGCGACGCCCAAATCACTTTCTCGGGTCGTGGTGACAGCATTGAAGTTGCCCCTTTCCCGACGGAACCGTTTGACTCGGTATTCTCGGGCAACACCGTGCAGATTTGCCCGGTGGGCGCATTGACCGCCAAGCCGTATCGCTTCACCGCGCGGCCCTGGGACCTCGAGCAAGTCGAGAGCACCTGCACCTCGTGTGCCATGGGCTGTCGCGTTGCCGTGCAGTCCTCGGGTGACCGCATCACGCGTTTGCTCGGTGTGGATAGCGATGCCGTAAACCACGGCTGGATGTGCGACAAGGGTCGCTTCACTTTCGAAGCGGCGCAGAGTGACGAGGGCACGGGCGACGTGCTCGACCCACGCACGCGTCTCACCACGCCTCTGATTCGTCGAAACGGCACCTTGACGCCGGCGAACTGGGGCGAAGCCCTCAGCGCTGCCGCCACCATCTTGCGTGAATCCGGCGCGGCTAAGTCCGGCGTTGTCGGTGGAGCCCGCTTGACCAACGAAAGCCTCTTCGCGTGGCAGCGCTTCGCGAGAGACGTCATCGGTACTGACTCGATCGACGCTTCCTTTGGAGACGCGGGTGATGCCGCGACGTGGAGCCTGGTGCCCCGGGCGAGCATCAACGACGCGGCCGAGGCCTGCACCGTCGTCGTCATCGGCGCCGATATCGCTGCCGTGGCGCCAGTGCTCCACCTGCGCCTTCGCCAATCGGTGACCGCGGGCCGCACCAACGTGGTGGCCCTCACCACCGGTGCATCCTCACAGTCGTCTATCGCTCGCGTGCGCTTAGCCGTTCGCCCCGGTGAGACGCATCTCGTGGCTGCCGCCGTGACGGGCGACCACTCGGCGCTGGCACAACTCGAGCTTCACCCTCAGGGCACCGCCTTTTCGCGCGACGAACTCGCCGAGGCTCAGCGCCTCATCGGATCGAATGGTGAGGGAGTGGTCGTGGTCGTGGGTCGTGCCAACTACGCCGAGTCCGCCGATGTGACTGACGCCGCAATTCGCTCCCTGGCCGCCGCACTTCCGGGTGCTCGCTTTTTGCCGACGTGGCGTCGAGCCAACCTCGGTGGCGCCTTCGATCTCGGCTTTGGTCCGGGCCTCGCGCCGGGTCGCCGCGTCGCCACGACTCGTGGTCGCCGTGTCGATGAGCAGGTCGCCGCCATGGCCTCGGGCGAGCAGTCCGCACTTCTCCTCCTCGGTTCACTCCTCGACAACGTGGTAAATCGCCCACAGGCCATCAACGCTCTCGAGCGCGCCTCGGTCATCGTGGTGGCCGGCAATGGTGGCGACGATTTGGCCTACGCCGACGTGGTGTTGCCCGTGGCGATTGACCATGAACGAACCGGCACGGTGACCAACTTCGAAGGTCGCGTGACGGCGGTGGCCGCCAAGGTCACCGCGCCGTCGGGTACCTGGTCGGACATCGCCGTGGCAAGTGAACTGGCCGAAGAGTTCGGCCAGAACCTCGGTCTCACCGATGCCACGGACACCGCTCGCGTGATCGAAGAATTGCTCGGTTACCCGACCGCCTCCGTGCTCCGCGACGGTCACGGCGATGGCGTGATTACCGGCGTCACGGGTGACCAGTCGGCGCGCCTCGCGCTTGACCCCGTGGCCTTCCCGGGCGTTCGCAGTGCCGACGCCGTGGGCTTGCTGGCTCGTGCGGGCGCCGTGGCCGTCGATGCCGTGACCTCGGCCACCTGGTCGCCCTCGACCTGGTCGGATCTCCCGCAGCCACCTGCGCCGCAGAACCCCGCCGCCGATGCATACTCATTGCGCGTGGTGGTGGCCCCGTACCTCTACGACGGTGGCGTCGCCGTGTCGGCCACCAGCGCGTTTAATCCGCTCGTGGCGGCGTCGGTCGCCACGGTGAATCCCTATGACGCCAACCGCCTGGGCATCAACGAGGGTGACATCGTGAGATTCCCGGGCGAGGGCGGCGTAGTTCGCTTGCCGGTGAGTATCGACGACGCAACCACCAAGGGAACGGTGGTTGTCCCCTTCCACGCCGAGGGCGTCGACGGTGACGACGTCTTGGCGACGTGGGGCGTCGGGGCATCGCTGGTGACCGAAGTTCGGATGGAGTCACGATGAACCACTTGTTCGCCATCGACCCGCTCTTCAATGGTCACTCGACTTTGGCCATCGTTCTGATTGCCCTGATCCGAGTGTTGGTGGCCTTCGGCGCACTGATGGGCTGCGTCACATTGATGATTTGGTTTGAGCGCAAGGTCATTTCGGACATGCAAAGCCGCATCGGACCGAACCGCTGGGGACCCTTTGGACTTCTCCAGACGCTGGCCGACGGCATCAAGCTCTTCTTTAAGGAAGACTTACTTCCCGCGGAAGCCGACCCCTTCACGTTCAAGTTGGCGCCCTACCTGGCCCTCATTCCGGCGCTGATCACCTTCTCGTTGGTGCCAGTAGGTGGCAGCGTGACGCTGGCGCACCACACTTTCTTCCTGCAGGTGGCGGACACCCCGATTGGCATCTTGCTCCTACTCGCGATGTCGGGTATTTCGGTCTACGGCGTGATCTTGGCTGGTTGGTCCTCGGGGTCGAAGTACCCGCTCATGTCGTCGGTACGCGCCTCAGCCCAGATGATCAGCTACGAAGCGGCGCTGGGCATGAGCATCGTGACGGTGGTGCTGGCCTCGGGTTCCTTGTCGACGCACGACATCGTGGTGGCGCAGGGTGGCTCGCTGTGGCGCTGGAACCTGATTCACCTCGGCTTCGTTCCCTTCGTCATCTTCCTCATCGCCATCACCGCGGAACTCAACCGTCCACCCTTCGACGTGGTGGAAGCTGAGTCTGAGCTCGTAGGTGGTTTCCACACTGAGTACTCATCGCTGCGTTTCGCGCTCTTCTTCTTGGCCGAATTCATGAACACCATCACGATGTCGGCCATCATGGTGACCCTGTTCTTCGGTGGTCCCGCCGGTCCGATTCCGAACATTCCGCACCTGCGATGGGTATTTCCCATCCTGTACTTCCTGGGTAAGACGACGCTGTTCTGCTTCGCCTACGTGTGGTTCCGTGCCGCCCTGCCGCGCTTTCGTTACGACCAACTCATGGACTTGGGCTGGCGCTACTTGATTCCGATTTCCTTGGCCTGGATGTTGCTGGTTGCGGGCTTCATGGTGTCGCCGGCCTGGGGCTTTGCCTTGGCCGCCGCGGGACTAGCCGGTGCTCTGCTGCTGACGCGCGCCTTTGATCTCGGTCGCGAGCGCTCGGAAGGCGACGAGGCAATCCTGCCCACTGTTGGCCGCCGCCCGCTGCCGGGATATGTCCTTCGCCAAATGACCGATGGAAAGGGTGACGCGTGAGTCGCTTTCGCACCTTCTTCGGTGGTTTCACCCTGACGCTGCGCCACTTGCCGCGTCCTCGCGTCACGGTGAGTTACCCCGAGAACAAGCGGCCCAAGCAGCCGCGCCAACACGGACGCCATGTCCTCAACCGTTATGAAGACGGCATGGAAAAGTGCATCGGCTGTGAGCTGTGCGCCGGTGTGTGCCCCGCGGACTGTATTCGTGTTCGTGGACTCGACAACCCCGCCGACCACCCGGTCAGCCCCGGTGAGCGTTACGGCTACGTCTACGAAATCAATTATCTGCGCTGCATCCACTGCGACATGTGCGTCGAAGCGTGCCCCACGCAAGCCATTACCGAATCGAAACTATTCGAGTTCTCCTTCACCAACCGCTCTGACGCGATTTACACCAAGCGTGAACTGCTCGTCGGTGATGACGGTCAGCCTCAACGCTTGCCGTGGGAAGACTGGCGCGACGGCGAGTCGGCCATGACCGGTGGCTGGATGCGCGCGACCTCACCGGCGGGAGACGCCAGCTTTGAGGGCGTGACGTCGTGGTCCGGCGACCTCGGGGTGGGTGTACGTGCGGCCGAAGCGGGTCAAAGCGAGAACCGAGATGATGTCGCGACGGGATCAAAGCAAATTCGTGACGCCTTCTACGGTCACTTGCTGCCCGAAGATGTGCCACTGCAATTCCGCGGTCTTCCCGGAGCCTTGCTCAAGCTAAAAGAGCGTCTCCCGGAGCCGTTGGCTCGGAGGATCCCGTGATCGCGTCGTCTTTCGCAATTCCCGATGTCGTGACGTTTGTGGTCGCCGCGGCTCTCGTCATCTTCGGTGCTATTGGCGTCATCACGGTGAAGAACCCCGTGCACAGCGCCATCAGTTTGATTGGCACCTTGATTGGCGTGGCCATCGCGTTCATTGAGCAAGACGCACAATTCCTGGCCGCGGTGCAGGTCATCGTCTACGCCGGTGCCATCGTGGTGCTCTTCCTCTTCGTCATCATGTTTCTTGGGGTGGATCGTCGCGAGGACGTATCGATGGAGCCCCTCGTTCACCAGCGCAGTTGGGCTGCCGCCACGGTTGCCTTGACGGTCGCATCGGTGATTGCGCTCATGGCGAAGAGCCACTGGGCGACGGGTGCGCATCGCGTGACCGGAAACCCTGGATCGGGCAATACCAACGTCGCTCACATTGGCACCACCATCTTTACGACCTACCTCTACGCCTTTGAAATCACCGCCGGTCTACTGATCATCGCGGTGGTGGGTGCGGTAGTTCTCGCCCGTCGTTCGAACCAGATCGCCGAGGAAAACGCATGAGTCTGCCTATCGGGTGGTACCTGACCCTCGCCGCCGTGTTATTCGGCATTGGCGCTTTCGGGCTGTTAACGCGCCGCAGTGCGCTCATCATGTTCATGTGCATTGAGCTCATGCTGAACGCGGTGAACCTCACCTTCGTGACCTTTTCGCGCGCCTTCTCCGACATTGGCGGACAAGCGGCAGTTTTCTTCGTCATGGTCGTGGCCGCGGCGGAAGTGACCGTTGGCCTGGGCATTGTGGTCTCGGTTTTCCGTCGTCGTCAGTCGACGTCGGTGGATGAACTCTCGGAATTGAAGGGCTGACATGAGCCACGTCGCAACCTTGATCACACTCTTCCCGTTGGCGGGCTTCTTGGCAATTCTGGTCTTAGGTTCGTCGCTGACGAAGAATGCCGCGGGATGGATGGCGACGTCTGCCGTGGGCGCCTCATTCATCGCGAGCGTCACCACCTTCTGGTGGTTGCTGCACCAGAGCGACCGTGAGGTCACTATTCACCTCTTTGACTGGATCAACGTCGGCCTCATCCACGTGAACGTGGCCTTCTTGATCGACCCACTGTCGATCACCATGTGTCTCTTCGTCACGGGTATCTCCACCTTGATCCACCTCTACTCCATTGGCTATATGCACGGGGAGCGCGATTTTCGCAAGTTCTTTCTATACCTGAACGCCTTCGTGTTCTCCATGCTGATCTTGGTCACCGCCGACAATCTGGTCTTGACTTTCGTCGGCTGGGAAGGCGTGGGTGCGTGCTCCTACTGGCTGGTGAGTTACTACTTCACCAAGGACGCCGCCGCGTCCGCCGGCAAGAAGGCCTTCATTTACAACCGTGTCGGTGACGTCGGTTTGTTGATCGCGATGTTCTTCTTCGCGTCGCACCTACACACCTTGACCTATCTGTCAATTTTCACCTCGATCAGTTCGGGTGCGATGTCGCCAGTGGTCATCACCTTGACCGTTCTGGCACTCTTGCTCGCGGCCAGCGGCAAGAGCGCGCAGATTCCGCTGTTCAACTGGCTCCCGGACGCCATGGAGGGCCCGACACCGGTCTCGGCTCTTATCCACGCCGCCACCATGGTGACTGCGGGTGTGTACCTGCTGTGCCGTATGAGCTGGGTCGTGCAGTACTCACACGCCGGCAAACTCACCATTGCGATCATTGGCGGACTCACGGCATTCGTGGCCGCCACGGTGGCGACCAGCCAGCGCGACATCAAGAAGGTTCTCGCCTTCTCGACGGTCTCACAAATCGGTTACATGGTTCTCGCCGTCGGTTCCGGCGCCTACGTCGCCGCCATCTTCTTGATGGTGGCCCACGCCTTCTTTAAAGCGCTCTTGTTCCTGGGTTCGGGTTCGGTCATTCACTCTCTCAATGGTGAGCAGGACCTGCACAAAATGGGCGGCCTGCGCAAGTTCTTGCCCTGGACTTTCCCGACTTTCACTATTGGCTGGTTGGCCATTTCGGGCATCCCGCCTTTCGCCGGCTTCTGGGCCAAGGGCGACATCTTGGTGAACGTGTACCAGTCCAACAAGATTCTGTACGCGCTGGCACTGCTCACCGCGGTGCTCACCGCGTATTACATGAGTCGCCTCTTCGTGTTGACCTTCCGCGGCAACGAGCGATTCCGCGAGATCACCGACGGTCACGACCCGCACGAGAGCCCCTGGGTCATGACTCTGCCGCTCGTGGTCCTGGCCGTCTTGGCATTCCTCGGCGGCGCGCTCGACTTGCCCTTCGTGCATCACAACTCATTGGCGGGCTGGTTATCGCCGATTCTCGCCATGGCGGGTGCACCGGCAGAAGCGTCGAGCACGGCGCAGTGGGCCTTGTCCCTGGTGGACGTCGCGGCGGCCGTGATTGGACTGGTGGCGGCCTTCACCCTGTGGCGCAATACCTCTCCGTGGCCGAAGTATGAGTCATCATTCCTCGAGCGGGTATGGCGTTGGGATGACGCCTACGACACCGTGCTGGGTCGTCCCGCACAGCGTCTCGCCCTCGTGGGTGCCGACGTGGTTGAGCCCCTGCTCATCGACGGTGCCGTGGCCGCCGTGGCCGGTGCCGCGCGTGACTCGGGTGCCGGATTGCGCAAGGCGCAGAGTGGTTTCGTGCGTCACTACGCCGTAGTGATGATGGCCGGCGTCGCGGTGGCGTTGGTCTTTGTAATTGCGAGGGTTTGGTAAAGATGCACTCGTCTTGGTGGCTGAATGCCCTCATTGTGTGGCCCTTTGTGGCGGCTGGTCTCATCGCGGTCCTTCGCGTGAGCTCGGTGAAATTTATGGCCGTCGCGTTCGCCGCCATCGAGGCGGCACTGGCCGTCGTCGTGTGGAGCGGATATCGCGGGAACCTGGCACTGTCGGGTGCCGGTGGGGCGGACTACGTGTCGCACTCCTGGTGGGCGCGCAGCCTCGGCCTCGCGCACAGCGTGGGTGTTGATGGCATTTCCTTGCTCATGGTGTTGCTGACGGCCATCGTGGCACTGCTCGCGCTGGCGGGTACCACTGCCGCGCACCACGAGCGCAGCTACAGCGCGTGGCTGCTGATGTTGGTGGGTGCGTCCATGGGCGCTTTCGTCACTCGAGACCTCATGGAGTTTTTCCTCTTCTTCGAATTGACGCTCATTCCCTCTTACTTCTTGATTGCCCGTTGGGGCGGCAAGGATGCGACACGAGCCGCACTGAAGTTCTTCATTTACACCTTGTTTGGTTCGGGCTTCTTGCTCGTGGGAGCGATCTACCTTGCCGTTCGCCACTACGACCAAACCGGCACCTTGAGCTTCGACTACGCCGCCCTGCACGGCACCGTGGTGACGACAGCCGCCTCGGTCTGGGTGATGGTGGGATTTCTTATCGCCTTCGGCGTTAAGAGCCCGCTGTGGCCGCTACACACGTGGTCGCCCCTGGCCTACGCTGAGGCACCGACGGCAGGTTCGATGATGCTCTCGGCCATATTGGCCAAGCTCGGCACCTACGGCCTCTTGCGTTTCGGTGTATTGATGCTGCCAGGTGCCGTCGCGCACGTGGCGCCCTACGTACTGACTCTCGCAGTTATCGGCATTCTCTACGGCTCCGCATTGGCCGCGGTGAGCAAGGATCTCAAGCGCCTCGTGGCATATTCGTCTCTCGCCCAAGTTGGCTTCATCATGCTCGGCCTGTTCTCCCAGTCGGCCACCGCCATCAGCGGCTCGGTCTTGTTGATGTTCAACCACGGCGTGATCACCGCCGCCTTCTTCCTTCTCATTGGTGGGTTGGAGAAGCGTCGCGGCACGAGTGTGATTGGTGACCTGCGAGGCCTGCAGGGTCCCGCGCCGGTGCTCGCCGGAATTTTCACCGTGGTGATGCTCGCCTCCATTGGCGTGCCGGGGCTGTCGGGCTTCGTCTCTGAGTACCTCGTCCTCGCCGGCACCTTCGCCACGCACCCGTGGTGGTCCGTAGTGGCCACCACCGGCGTGATTTTCGCCGCCTTGTACTTGCTCTGGGCCTACCAGCGCGTCTTCCACGGAGTGGCGGAAGGTGAGAACGCTCAGGTCGTCGACGTGTCGACGGCCGAGAAGCTCGCTCTCGCTCCGCTGATTGCGCTGATTGTGGTGCTCGGCGTCTACCCGCAGGTGGCGCTGTCGCGCGCGAGCCACAGCGTGAACTCTCAGGCCCCCGCAATGTGGGTCACCGACTCCACGGGACAGGTGAAGTGATGATCCACGCCCCTTCCATCCATTACGTCACGATTCTTCCCGAGCTGATTTTCCTCGGTGCGTCGTTTGCCCTGCTGCTCGCCGCCGGACTCAACCGCAAGGTGCTGTCGGCCACGACGGGAGCGGTCCTCACCACGATGGCGGGGATTGCCACCATCGTGGTGAACATCATCCAGTGGCGTGACGTGTCCACGCACGGTGCCACCGTCACCATCGCGAAGGCCGTTATCCAAGATGGTTTCTCCGTGGTGGCGACCGGCGTGATTGCGGTGGGCTCCATCATGTCGGCGTGGGTGATGCGTGACTATCTCGCTCGCGACCGTCACCGCGCCACCGAATTCTTCGTGCTCGCCTTGTCGGCCGCCGCAGGCGCCATCTTGATGGTGCAGGCGAATGATCTCATCGTGGTGTTCTTGGGACTGGAAATCTTGTCACTGGGTCTCTACGTCTTGGTGGGCTTCGACCGTCGACGTTCGGGTTCGAACGAAGCCGCCCTCAAGTACTTCTTGCTCGGAGGTTTTGCCTCCGCACTCTTCATTTATGGTGCGGCGCTGCTCTATGGCGCCACTGGAACAACCTCGCTCACGGGCATCTCTTATTTCTTGAGCGCCAATGCGGTGCTGCGTCCCGGCCTTCTGGCGGCAGGCGCCATTTTGCTGCTCGTCGCCTTGGCCTTTAAGGTCGCCGCCGCCCCCTTCCACATGTGGTCGCCCGACACCTACGAGGGTGCACCGACGCCGGTCACTGGCTTCATGGCGGCCATCGTGAAGGTCGGCGCAGTGGCCGTCTTGTTGCGTCTCTTCCTCATGTCGCTGCCGACGCAGACCGACCTGTGGCACCCGGTGCTCTACGTCATCGTGATTGCCACCTTGGTGGTCGGCTCGCTGGTCGGTCTGGTGCAGCGCAACATCAAGCGCCTCCTCGCGTACTCCTCCATCAACCACGCGGGATTTATTCTCCTCGGCCTCTTTGCCGGTGGCGCGCGCGGCGTCCAGGGTTCGCTCTACTACCTCATGACCTACGTGCCCGTCGTCATCGCCACCTTTGCCATCGTGACGGTGGTGGGCGGTCGCGGTGACGCCACCCACGACCTGAACGCGTATCGCGGTCTTGCTCGTCGCCAGCCTGTTCTTGGTGGCACCTTGGCGCTGCTGCTGCTCGTGCAAGCGGGTGCGCCGTTCACCACGGGATTCTTTGCGAAGCTCTCGGTCATCACCGCCGCCGTGGCTGATGGTGGCGTCGTGATATCGGTGATTGCCATGGCCGCCGCTGCCGCCGCTGGTTACTACTACTTGCGTACCGTTTTGTCTCTCTTCGCCGCAGACGACCCCTTCGGCGAACCCGTGGCGGTGCCGGTGGGTAGCGCCAGCGTGATCGCCCTGGGCGCGAGCTCGGCGGTGATTTTTGGTGTGTGGACGGGCCCGCTGGTCGCGCTCGCGCACCACGCCACTTTGCTGCTGCCGTGATTGACGTCGCGGTTATCACCTGCGCGGGTGACGACGTCGATGTTGACACCCCGCTTCTACGTGACGCTCTGCGGGCCGACGGACTCACCGCTGAGGTGGTCGTCTGGGATGACCCCACTGTCGTCTGGTCAAACTTTCGCCTTCCAGTGATTCGTTCCACCTGGGACTACGCACCTCGTCGTGACGAGTTTCTTCTCTGGGCGCG
Source organism: uncultured Actinomycetes bacterium (assembly GCA_903924205.1). Lineage (GTDB taxonomy): Bacteria > Actinomycetota > Acidimicrobiia > Acidimicrobiales > RAAP-2 > RAAP-2. Next base: position 186,857 of record CAIYAP010000004.1, on the reverse strand, counting down.
CCGCGTGCCACGTCTCAACAATCCGGTCTCCGTGATCGAGTGGAATACCGATAAGCACTACCTCGGTCGGTTGGCCGCGGCGGGGGTGCCGATTATTCCCACCACCTTCATCGATCGCGGCACCTCGGGCCTCTTTCCGAATACTCCCTTTGTGGTGAAGCCCACCGTCGGTGCCGGATCGCTCGGTGCTGATCGTTTCCTGGCGGCCGAATGGGATGCGGCTCGCGCTCACGTGGCGCAACTGCACCGTGAGGGTCGAGACGCCATTGTGCAGCCCTATATCGAGGAGATCGACGACGAGGGCGAATTGGCCCTCATCTTTATTGATGGTGACGTGGTGCACGCGATGAATAAGGGCGCCATGCTCAACGTCAACGAACTCGATCGCACCGCGCTGTATCGCCGTGAGCAGATGGCGAACGCCGACATTGAACCCGCCGCTCTGGCGGTGGCGCAGATGGCGCTTCGCGCCGCACAGGCCACCGATCTGCTGTATGCGCGCGTCGACCTCGTTCGACATCAGGGCCAGTGGTTGCTCATGGAACTCGAGCTCACCGAGCCCTCGCTGTTTCTGACCTTTTCGCCCACCTGTGTGGATGCCCTCGTGCAGGCCATCTCTCGGCGCGTCGCGCGCTAGTTCGTCTGCGTCGCGCGTTCTAAGACGTCATCGGGCACGACGGTGCCCGGTCGGTTCGAAGGATCGTTGGCCAGCAGGCGACCAATGACCGGAATTTCGGTCAGGCTCTCGGCGCGCAGCACGGCGGCCACCACGGGCACGAAGGATTCCACCGCGGGGTAGACGAGATAGCGCGGGTTCCACGACGGTTGGTACTTGTTATTGAAACTCCAGAGAGTTTCAATCGGCAAGATGCCCGAGAGGCGACGCAACGCCCAGCGCTCTACCTTCATCCAGACGCCGTCTCCCTTTTCGCCATCCAACACGGAGCGGAAGGCCGCGAAGTTGAGTGATAGCCGGGTCACGCCGCGCTCGCCGAGGTGACGAATGGTTTCGCACAGGGCGTAGTCAATGAGTCCGTTGGGATGATCGCCCGGGTCACGGCGCATGAGGTCGAGCGAGAATCCCCCGGTCGCGGGCGTGGGGACGAATTGGCAGCATGCCGCCGGTGTGCCATCGGGGCCGTAGACGACGGTGAGAAGGAGTCCTTGGTCTTTGTCGTGGAAGAGTCGGCCCAGCATCATGGAAAAACCGCGCTCTCCATCTCCACGACGCAACATGGCAATGAGTGCTAACAAGGGGGGGACTTTGGCGGGGTCAATGTGCGCCGGGTCGATGAACTCGACGGTGTAGCCCTTCTTGGATAGTCGACCCACCGCTTGGCGCAGGCTCTTCATCTTGCCGCCCTCGAGGGAAAAGGTGGTGCAGTCCACGAGAGCTTCATCGCCCACGTAGATGTGGTGATAGCCGGCGCTGCGGTAGGTGGGCAACCACTCATCACCGGCACCCACGATGGCCGTGGTCCAGCCGCGCGATTCCGCAAAGTCCCGGAAAGCGGCAAACACGTCCGCACGGTCGGTCGGGGGGCCAATGGGGTCAGGGGAGATTAAGGCGACTCCGCCGTACACCGCGTACGCCACTAAAGAGTCACGAAAGAAGAAGAACTGCTTGTCGTCGCGCAGAGCGAAATAGTCCAACGTGCCGCGTCCGTATCGCTTCACGATGTCACGCGCACGAAGCTCAATCAGGCGGCGCTCACGACTCGTGGCGTGCTCGCTCAGTCGACGGTCTACCACGGGTCGTGTCACGTTGTACAGGAGAATCACGATGAGAACGATGCCCAGGGCGAACAGGCTGGGCTGCACGAAATCGTTCACGTTGTCGGGGAGGGCGATGGAGTTCACGCCCACTAAGCGCTCGGTGCAGGCTTGGATCACCCGCCACGTGGAGGGGAGGAGATGACGAGGGGAGGAGACTTCCACGGACACGACGGAGGTGGCGACGCCCACTGCGGCGAGAGCCAGTGCTCGGGGCCACACGTGGCGAGTCCCGTCTCCATCACCCGTCGCCTCAAAGTCGTGGCGACGCAACACCAGCAACACCAGCACGGCGAGTGAAATCAGCGTGGATGCAATGGCCTCACCTCGAGCGAGATGGGTAAAAACGGTGAGGGCCAAGATGCCACTGGACCAGCGCCAGGCGCGTCGTTGCCCCCGCCGCAAGCTGCGGGCCAGCATGATGAGCGCCACGCCCGCGATGGCTGTGATGGCTTGGGCTGATTGCGCCACCCCGAGAGGCACGATCGTGAGGAGATCTTGAAGGCGAGAGTGCAGGGGTGGTGTGAGGGCGGCCACCAGGTTGAGTACGCCGGTGATGAAGAGTGCGAACGACGCGGCGCGCCGGGCTTGGCGTCGACGCAGGAGGTCACCGGCGTCGGTTCGGCTGGGTGGCCAGGGGTTTCCGGTAGGCCAACTACTCACCACGGTGGCGTGAGGTTCAAGATTGTGTGCGGTGCCGGCCAACGAGACGAGACGCTCTAAGACGGTGGCTCCCCGAGCCACGCTTTCGCGAACTGAGAGACGCAGGTGCGCGGAGGTGCCGGCGATGACTTCGACCACACCCACCACGGGGGCCGTGGCAAAAACGGGCGGCAAGCCAAAGCGGCTCGTGAGCTTCGTGGTGACGGCACGAGATGGCCCCGGCGCGGCACAGACGCCACGATCCAGGAAGATGGTGGCGGCACTCGGTGCTCCACCGACAATGACCCCCATACCTCCACTACCGGCGACCTCTCTCGCCACGCTGATGGCCGCCACGCCATCGACGTGGGTGTCGCCGAGGGCATCTCGACCCGCCGCATCTGATCGACCAAAGTGACGTCGCACTTGCCAACCGGCAAAGAGTGCGACCAGTGATTCGATGAACGCAAAGGCGATAAGGGCAACGAGCAACGTGGTCCAGGGTCCCTGCGCGTTACCCAAAATGTGAAGGTGATGATTGCGCCAGATGCGAACGGGACGATGCGAATAGTGCGAGATCACTGCCGATGCACCGGCCGCCAGATAACCGGCGAGAAGGGCAACCACCGGAAGCCAGACCCCGACCGCGTAGCGGCGATACAGCGAGCGTGAGGAGAGAAAGAGGCCCAAATCTTCGGGGGAGCCGAGGCGCTCGGCGTCCGTGAGGTCGGTAGCGGTGACCCCAGATAGATCACGGTGGGAGAGTCCGGCCACGATACGCAAGGCACGAGTGCCCGTCGGGGTGTCAATCCATGCCTGCACTGATGGGGCCACCTCGACATGCCACCGCTCGAGTGCGGCGCGCGCGGCGGGCACTGCGAGGACGTCATGATCGCGAGAACCGGGAAGCGCAATGATGCGCGACCCCGCTCGCTGCCGGAATGCCGCCAAGGCCGTGGTCAGGTCGGGGAGACGCTGGGCAATGAGATCGATGAGGCGCGCTAGGTCCGTCGTCGGGGACGGGCGAAAGAGGTTGCCCGCGAGCACGATGCAGAGAGCGTCGTCCCCGTCGCGCAGCAATCGGGTCAGAGTCACCACTCCCGGGTCGGTGGCCTGACTGAGTTCATGGAGATCGAGATCGCTCATGACGGCCAATCGCTGGCCGTGCGCGACGGTTACCACCAGAGCATCAAGGTCCGTCACGTCGACAGTCTCGCAGGTCGCTCGGCGAGGAAAACGCTACTGCGGCAGGCGGGCAAGTAACTCGCGGGCCGCCCGTCGTCCCGAGCCAATGGATGCGGGAATGCCCACCCCGTCGTACAGCATGCCGGCGAGAAAAATACCCTCCGGCTGAACGGCCGCGCGTGCCGCCGCCACGAGATCGCCGTGCCCCACTCGATATTGCGGTAACGCGTCGGTCCAGCGCTGGACCGTCACCGCGCTGCCCCGGGGCCATGCACCGAAGAGCTGTGCCATCTCACTCTCGACTCGTCGGGTGAGTTCGTCATCGCTCAACCCCGCGATGCGACTGTCGTCGATGCGACCACAGTGCACCCGCACCAGCAAGCTGTGCGGGCGAGCCACATGGGGCCACTTGCGGTCGAGGAAAGTCACCGCCGTGGAGATGAAGGAATCCCTCGACTCGCGATGAGGGGTGAGGAGGGGGATGAGCACGCCCGTGCCGGACTCGGGAAGGTTGACGTCGGCCGCCGGCACGATGAAGGTCACCATGGCCACCGAGGCACTCGGAGTGTCGGCTAAGCGCGCCACGTGGGGGTGAAGATGACCGGCGACCTGCCCGAGAGGGCGAGGTCCCAGGGCCACCACGACCGCATCGGCGGGAGTGGCGGTCTCCTCGGTGTCCACTTCGAAAGGGCGAGTGGCGGCCGTCGTTCGCCGCACCTTGGTGGCGATGACTCCACGGCGAACGCTAACGCCACGACCTTCGAGAATCTCGAACGCTCGTGGTGCGAGTGACCCCATGGTGCCGCGGAGAGTTTGGAACGCGGGACCCGGTGATGCCGGTGTCGCCGGGGGAGCGATGGCCGCCATCAAGGAGCCGCCGGCGCGCGCTGCCGTTAGGAGTTGCGGGAACACGGTGGCGGCACTTAGTTCATCGACGCGGCCGGCATGAATCCCCCCCAGCATGGGCTCAATAAGTTCGTGAGTCAGGTGATCACCGAACTTGTGCCGCAAAATCTGACCGATGGCCACGTCGCCGTCGGGAAGTGAGAGGCGGCGAGGCAGGAAACGATCACGCCAGGCTTCGCGCATCGCCGCCCGAGATAGCGCGGGTACGGCTCGCAGTTGCGCGAGCGAGGTGGGTACGCCCAGCACCATCCCGGTGGGAATCGCATTCAGCTGTCCGTCGAGGTAAATCCAGGCGCCCGACGCCGCAATGTCGACTAACTCATTCCCGAGGCCGAGATCGCAAATGAAATCTCGTGCTTCGGGGCGCTTGGCCAAGAAGCCATCCGCACCGAGGTCGAAGTGACGATCGTCCACGGAGGTTGACTGCAATGCGCCGCCGAGTGACGGTCCGGTGATGACGTCGATACGTAGGTCATCTCGATGTGACGTGGTGAGCTCGAAGGCCGCCGCCGCCGCGGCGATGCCGCCGCCCACGATGACGACCGACGTGGTCATGACGCGGTGGTCGCCACGCGATGCGCCAAGACTCGGCACAGTTCAGGATCGGCGTTCAGTGACCGCGTACGTACGAGGTTCATGCCGCACTCGGTGGCGGTGGTGAGGGCCTCAACGTCGATATCGAACAGAACTTCAAGATGGTCGGCGACGAAGCCAATGGGGCACGACACGATGTCCGTTATGCCCTCAGCGGGCAAGGTGCGCAGCACCTCCAAGATGTCCGGACCGATCCAGGGGTCAGCGGTACGACCGGCTGACTGCCACGCAATCATCCAGGAAGGAACGTCGGCGAGTTCGGCAACGAGACGCGCGCTCTCGAGGAGCTGGTCGGGATAATTGTCACCCAGGGCCAAAATCTTTTCCGGCAAGGAGTGCGCCGAGAAGATAACGCGCGTGGTGGCGTGACGCTCAGTTGGGATCTGTGCCAACGCCTCACGTACGCGGCCGGCCACGAGGTTCAAGAATCCGGGCTCTTCCCACCAGGACTCAATGATCGACGCCTCGACACCCTCGCCGAGAGCGGCGATAGCGCGCGACATGTATTGACCCGTCGACATGGAGGCGGAGTGCGGCGCGAGGGCGACGCAGACGACCGTCGTGCAACCCGCCTCGCGCAAGGTGACGGCGGCATCTTCGATGAAGGGTGCTTCGTACTTCGAGCCGAAGGCGACCAGGTACGTGCCAGGGTCCAACTCGTTCAGGGCGGTCGTGATGCCATCGACTTGGGCATCGGTCACTTCATTCAAAGGTGACAGACCACCGATGGCGCTGTAGCGACGCGTAAGGTCGGCCAGAAGTTCGTCCGTCGGCGGGCGGCCGTGACGAATTCGGGTGTAGTACGGACCGATGCCCTCGGGGGACCTCGGGGTGCCGTACGCCATAATCAATACACCAATGGCGCTCATCGCACACCAGCCTTTCCTTCTTCGTGGACGACGCGAACGACCTGGGTAAGGACGTCGGGATCAGTCTCGGGTAACACGCCGTGACCCAGATTGAAAATGTGGCCCGGCTGCGTGCCGGCCTTGGCCAGCACGTCGCGAGTGGCGGTGATGGCGAGGTCGGCGCCGTTGAGACAGCGAGCGGGGTCGAGGTTGCCCTGCACCGGGCGGCCACCCACGCGACGGCGACCGTCATCGAGGTCGACGTGCCAGTCAATGCCCATCACGTCGGTGCCGGCCGTCGCCATGAGATCGAGGATTTCGCCAGTGCCGACGCCGAACAAGATGGTGGGGACGTCGAGGTCGGCAATACCGGCCAAGACTTGCTGAGTGGCGGGGAGGGCGAAGCGGACGTATTCGTCGCGCGTGAGTGAACCAGCCCACGAGTCAAAGAGTTGCAGTGCGCGAGCACCGTGGTCAACCTGGGCGCGGAGAAAGGTAATCGTCATCTGCACGAGGCGGTCCATCAACGAGTGGTAGAGAACCGGGTCGCTGTGCATGAGGCCTTTGATGATGCCGAAGGTGCGCGTGGGGGCGCCCTCGACGAGGTAGCTCGCCACCGTGAAGGGGGCACCGGCGAAGCCAATCAGCGGGGTGTTGGTCTCGGCCAAGGCGACGATGACCTTGTCCACGGTGTCGGTGACGTGTCGAACGTCCTCCAGCGTGAGCTCGCGAAGTCGCTCCAGGTCGGCCGCGGAGCGGAAGGGCTCGGCGATGACTGGGCCACGACCGGGCACGACATCAACGCCAAATCCCACTGAGTGGGCGGGCACCACGATGTCCGAGAACAAGATGGCGGCGTCGACGCCGTATCGCCGCACCGGCTGCAGAGTCACTTCGCAGGCCAAGTCGGGATCGGCCAGGGCGTCCAAAATGGACCCCGTGCCACGCAGGGCGCGATATTCCGGGAGTGAGCGCCCCGCCTGGCGCATGAACCACACCGGGACGTGCTCGACACTCTCGCCTCGACAGGCACGTAAGAAGACTGGTTCGGCCACGAGATACCCCTTTGTTCTGGGTTCCATGGTAGGGCGCGATGGGCCATCGGCGACCATGCGGAAGTGACCTAAACTGGCTCGTCCGCTGACGAAAGGTCGCCGTGATGCACGAACGCGACATTGCCGAGGAACAAGCCTTCCTGGCGCGAGCCCTCGCGGCTCTTGACCACATGCGAGACGAAGCGCGTTACCTACGCGACCAGGCTGCCGTGGCACACATGAACGAAGCCGGCGATCTCGTGCAACGCGACGTGGTGATGAACACGGCGTTGCAGCGCCTTGACCAGCTCGCCATTGGCGATGCCCCACTCTTTTTCGGTCGTATTGACTATGGCCAGGGCGGTCCGGAGTCGGGTGCGAGCTACCACGTGGGGCGTTTGGCGGTGACCGACGAAGAGCTCGAACCTCTCGTGGTCGATTGGCGAGCGCCTATTGCCGAAGGCTTTTACCGAGCCACTGGTGTCGAACCTTTGGGTCTGGCACGTCGACGCCATATTTCGATCGTGAACAACTCCGTCCAGTCGGTAGAAGACGAATACTTCGCCGACAGCGACGGCAACATTTCTCTCTCGGAGGGAGATGCCGCTGACCTGACCGCGGACGGCCTCCTCGATGGCGGTCTCGCTCTGGGTGGTGCGGGTGCTCTCCTCGCCGCGTTAGGGCGCGCGCGCACCGGCCGCATGGGCGACATCGTTGCCACCATCCAAGGTGAGCAGGACCTGATTATCCGCTCACCACTTCCGGGCATCTTGATCGTGCAGGGGGGCCCAGGAACCGGCAAGACTGCCGTGGCGCTGCACCGCTCGGCCTATCTCCTCTTCACTCACCGCGTCACCTTGGAGCGCCAAGGCGTGTTAGTCGTCGGCCCGAACCCCCTCTTTCTCAACTACATCGAAAACGTCTTGCCATCCCTCGGTGAGTCTGGGGTCACGCTGTCGACGATTTCGCAGCTGATCGTGAATGTCCCGGTTCGCGGAGTCGAGGCCGACGAGATTGCGGCGATCAAGGGTGACCTGCGCATGGCCCGCGTGATCACGCGAGCGGTGCGAACTCGCCAACGCGCCCTTCGCCAGGACGTGGCCATCTCCTTCGGCCGTGGCAACGTGACCTTGACAGTGGCCATGAGCGAGGAGGCGGTGGAGCGCGCTCGGCGCCGTCCGGGAAACCACAACTCGCGTCGAAGTGCGCTGGGTCGTGAACTCGCCAGCAAATTGGCCGCTGATTATCGCGCTCGCTATCGCCTCGAGCAACACGATGAAGATGGAGCCGCGGACGACATTGACGACCGTATCCGTCGCACTCCCGAGTTCAAGGCGGCCATGGCGCGTATGTGGCCCCGCTTGTCAGGACAAGAATTGCTCCACGACCTCTTTGGTGCGCCGGCACTCATTCGCGCCGCTGGTGCGGGCATTTTGACGGAAGACGAGTGCGCCCTCTTGGTGCGAGAACGCAGTGGCGATCTTGATGATGTGCGCTGGACCGACGCCGACGCGGCATTAATTGACGAGGCACGCGTGGTGCTCGGACCGCGTCGCCGTCCCCGTGCGGTGGCACGTGGCGAGAATGTTCTCGACGGACTGGACCTCGACGCGTACGCGCCGGATGTGCGCGCGGCCGCGGTACGAGAAGCCACACGTTTGGCGCCCACGATGTATCTCGATCGTGACGAAGCGGAGTTTCAGACATACGGCCACATCGTCATCGACGAGGCGCAAGATCTCTCACCCATGCAGTTGCGCGTCGTGAAGCGCCGCGACCTTTCGGGCTCCATGACCATTGTTGGCGACATGGGCCAAGCCACCACGGCCGCCTCATCTGCCTCGTGGGACACCGTGATTGAAGTCCTGGAGCCTCGTCGTGCGGTAATGCGCGTTGACCTCAGCGTCAGCTATCGCACCCCGCGTGAAGTGCTCGACTTTGCCGCGCCCACCTTGCGCGCCGCGACGCCCGACCTCGAGCCGCCGCAACCGGTCCGCGAAGTCGGTTACGCACCCGTGGTCCGTGCCGCCGCCGCGAATTTTGCCGAGGCCGTCGTGGATGAAGTTCGTCAGATGACCGAGCAAGTTGCGCCCGGTCGCATTGCGGTCGTCGTGACTGCCTCTCGCGTGGGGGAGATGTGTGACCTCCTCACGGCGGCGGGTCTCGTGGCCCTGAATGCCTCCACCTCCGGTGGCGATGCCCTCTCGGCCCCCTTGGCGGTCGTGGCCGCCGAAGGCTCGAACGGTCTGGAATTCGACGGGGTTGTGGTCATCGAGCCGCGTGAAATTGCCCGCCGTGGCGGTTCGGGCGAACTCACGTCACGCGGACTTCGGACCTTGTATGTGGCGATGACCCGTCCGACCAAGCGACTGACGCTCGTGCATCGCGAGCCCCTTCCACCGACAATTCCGGCCTAATTGAGAGATGGTGTCTGACGTGAACGAAAAAGCGATAAAAATAGAAGCCGTGAGTCAGGCATCTTCCCTCCCGAGCCTGGCGAAGCAGGAAAAGATTGTTCACGACCGACCGCCGATGTTGGCGATTGGCGTGATGATTTGGCTCGGTTCCGAGCTGATGTTCTTCTCCGGCCTCTTCGCCGCGCTATTTACCATCCGAGCCAACCTGGGCGTATGGCCGCCCACGGGTACCAAACTAGACACTCTGCAGGCGGGCATCTTCACGATCATCCTCGTCGCGTCGTCTTTCACCATGCAGTACGCGGTGTGGCTCGAAGAGCACAATCGTCGCGTCGAGGCGCGTCGCTGGATCTGGTGGACCATCGCCATGGGTGCCGTCTTCGTACTCAACCAGATGTACGAGTGGATTCACATGGAGACTCGTTGGCACACCAACGCCTTTGGTTCCATTTTCTACATTTCCACCGGACTTCACGGTCTGCACGTGGTACTCGGTCTGGTGGCCATGGGCTTCTTGCTTTTCCGCATGAAGGGCCGCACGGGCGACCCCGGCGAGCTCGCCGCCTTCCAAGGTGTCAGTTACTACTGGCACTTCGTTGATGTCGTGTGGGTCGGTCTGTACTCGGCCCTCTTCCTTCTCAAGTAGGACATATGAAGAATTTTCCCCGTCTTTTGGCCGCCACCGCGGTTGCGTTCTTGGGCACCGCCTCCGCCTATGTCGGCACGGCCTCGGCTTCTAAGCCCAACCCCAATAATGGTTTGACCACGGCGCGTCCGGACTCAGGTGCGCCGAACTCTGGCGTCGTCACCGACTCCTCCGGTCAAATCATTAAGTACGGTTCGTCGTCGATCTCGTACCAGACCCCCGCGCAATTGCTCGGTGTGTCCCAGGCCCAGCTCGAGCACTTGGGCAAGGCGCTGTACATGCAGAACTGCTCCTCGTGTCACGGCGAAGCTGCCAACGGTGTTCCCTATGCGGGTACGCCAGGCGCGTACCCGAACTTGGTGGGCCTCGGACCGGCAGTTGTGGACTTTTGGATTGAGTCCGGTCGCATGCCGGCCGCTAACCCGACCACTGTGCAGGCCGTGCGCGCCAAGTCCGTGTTTTCTCACGCCGACGCGCTGGCCATCGCGGCATGGGTGAACTCGCTGCAGGCGGGCTACCCGCTCGTTCCGCAGGTGAACTTGTCAAACGCGAGCATCTCCAATGGCGCCGCCTTGTTCGCACTGAACTGTGCGGCTTGCCACACCATCACCGGTGGTGGCGATGCCTTGGCAGACGGCACGTATGCGCCGAGCTTGCACAAGATTCCGAAGAACCAAGTTGTTGAGGCAATCCGTACGGGCCCGGGCAACATGCCGATGTTCACCGGCAACTTGAGCGACGCTCAGGTCCGCGACATCGTGGCCTACGTCTCCGGTCCCATCTCCCACCCTCAAAATGATGGTGGTCTGGGCTTGGGAGGACTCGGTCCGGTCGCCGAAGGATTTATTGGACTAGCCATTGGTGTCGGTGTCTTGGCACTTCTCGGCTTCTGGGTGGGAGAGCGCAACAATGGCTAACGCACACGAAACGGAGACTCCCGTCTCCATCACCACGGCTCGCTCCGACGACCCGCACATGCAGCCCCTCGCGCAGAATCCGGCGCGCGTAGAAGCGGTCATCGCCATCTTGTTCGTTCTCGGGCTGATCTGCTTCGGACTCTTTGGCTACGCGTACTGGATCATTGCGAAGCCGTGGACCTTGGGAGCCACCATCGGCTCTGGCCTCTTTCTCATCGGTGTCGGCATGGTGGCGTGGGGTAAGTACCTCATGCCGCGAGGCCCCTTCGTGGAAGAGCGTCACGCACTCGCCTCGACAGCCGCGGAGCGCGACGCCATGTCGGACGCATTGCAGAACCGTGGCGTTCGACTCATCGGTCGTCGTAAGGCCCTTGGTGGCCTGCTCGGCGGTGGCCTCGGCGTCTTCGGCGTCGTGGCGGCATTCCCGCTACTGCGCAGCCTCGGGCCCTTGCCGAAGGGGACCTTGTTTCACACTGACTGGCGTAAGGGCTCGTACGTCGTCGACCAAAGTGGCCGTCGCGTCCACCAGGACGACCTCCTCGTGGGCAGCATTGCCACGGTGTACCCCGAAGGTTTCCAGGACACGGACAATGGTCAAGCCGTTGACCAAGTTGTCGTCATTCGTATTTCGACCACTGATGTCGTGACTCGAAAGGGTCGCGAAACGTGGGCGCCGAAGGGCTACGTGGCGTATTCGAAGCTGTGCACGCACCTCGGTTGCCCGGTAGGCCTCTACGAGCAGCAGCTACAAACGCTGGTCTGTCCGTGCCACCAATCCATGTTCACGGTAAATGACGGTGCCCAGCAGATCTTCGGACCAGCGCCTCGCCCTTTGCCGCAACTTCCTCTGTACATCGACGCCGAGGGTTACCTGCGAAGCCAAAGTGACTTCACGGAGCCCGTCGGCCCCGGATTCTGGGAGCGTGGCTAAATCATGGCTATGACGAAGCGTCAGCAAAAGGCGGCCCTCGGCCCCTACGGCAAGCTCGGCCAAACCATCAACGAGCTCGATGAGCGTCTCGGTATCGCCAAGGGCGGCCGAACCTTCATGGACAAGATTTTCCCGGACCACTGGTCATTCATGCTCGGTGAGATTGCCTTGTATTCCTTCGTGGTGTTGCTCGCCACCGGCATCTTCCTCACCCTCTACTTCGTCCCCTCCGGCGAAATGGTGACCTACAAGGGTGCCTTCGCGCCGTTGTTTGGTACCAAGGTGTCCGCGGCCTACGCGTCATCGGTGGACCTCTCGCTCTTCGTGCGCGGCGGTTTGCTCATGCGTCAGATGCACCACTGGGCCTGCGACATTTTCGTGGGTTCGATCGTGGTGCACATGATGCGCGTGTTCTTTACCGGGGCGTTCCGCAAGCCACGTGAGACGAACTGGCTTGTCGGTGTCAACCTCATGATCCTCGCCATCGCCAACGGCTTCCTCGGATACTCGTTGCCCGACGACCTCGTCTCGGGTACGGGTCTTCGCATCGCTTACTCCATCATGGAGTCCGTGCCAGTTGTCGGTACCTACCTCGCCTTCTTCGTGTTCGGCGGTAACTTCCCCGGTACGGCGTGGGTCCCGCGCTTCTACATGCTGCACGTCCTGCTGATCCCGGCCCTCATCTTGGGTCTTCTGGGTGGACACTTGGCCCTGCTGGTTCGCCAAAAGCACACCCAGTTCCCCGGTCCGGGCCGCAGCGAACGCAATGTGGTCGGCTCTCCCATGTTCCCGGTCTTCATCTTCAAGACCACGGGATTCTTGTTCATCGTGGCTGGAGTGATTGCCCTCCTCGGTGCCTTCACCCAGATCAACCCGATTTGGCAGTTTGGTCAATATGAGGCGGCTCGTATTAGCTACGCCGTCCAGCCGGACTGGTACATGGGCTTCCTTGACGGATTCTTGCGCATTATGCCGAGCTGGGAGTTCGTGGCCTTTGGGCACACCATTCCGCTGGAAGTGACGATCCCGGCCGTGGTCTTCCCGGGCATCTTGTTCAACATCATCATGGTGTGGCCGATGATCGAGCGAAAGTTCACCAAGGACAACGACATGCACCACTTGCTCGAGCGCCCGCGCGATAACGCGACGCGCACCGCGCTTGGTGCCTCGGTCTTCGCCTTGGTATTCATGATGTTCATTGCTTCGTCCACGGACGTGATTGCCAATTATCTGCACACGACACTGAATTCGGTGTTGGTGGCCATGCGAGTGCTCGTGGCGATCGCACCGTTCGTGACGTACCCCATCGCGAAGCGCATATGTATCGAAATGCAGAACTGGGAAAAGGCGGGCGCTCGCAAGACCGTCAACCTCGTGACCCGTACTGCCGACGGTGAGTACGTCTCGGTCTCGGCTCCGGAAGCAGACGACACCCACCATGAAGATGAGGCCATTGCGGTGCCCACCTTCCTGGTGGAAGCGGACAGCATGTCGGCGAGCACCGGAGTGCGCACGGTCGAGCGATAATTGCCTATGACTATTCGTCGCTCCCGACCCCGGCGTGCCCTACGGCGCACCGGGGTCGCGGTGTTTCTCGCGTCGGTGATCTTTCTTGGGGGCGGTACGGCTGTCTGGGTGGCCGCTGACCAGGGCACCACCACGACCTCGACCACCACCACCACGGTTCCCGCGGAAGCCGCCGAAACCGGCTGGACGGTGGTAGCCACCTCCGCTCGTGGGGTCATGGTTGATAGACGCGAGGTGACTGTGTCGGGGGCCGTCTTTACCGTCGTTCGATTTAGGCAGAGGACGACCGCGCTCCACTGGCACGTTGGTAGCGAAGACCCGCCGCACCAGACGGGCCTGCCGGCGGACTCGGGAAGCCACATTGCGTGGGGTACCGAGAACGTCACGGGCATTGTCGGCGTCTTCAACGGTGGGTTTAAAGCCGGCAGCGACGCGGGCGGCATCTTGGCCGATGGTTTGAAGCTCGAGGGACTCGCCGCCAATGACGCGACTATCGCCATCGATACGGCGGGCAAACTGCACATCGGTATGTGGGGCCACGGGGCCATCCCCTTGGCGCCGGGTAATGCGGTGGCGTACCGCCAAAATCTCCCCCTGTTGGTGCTCCATGGCGCACCAACGCCGCTCGCTCTGTCACCCTCGTGGGGGGTGTGGGGCGCGCCCCTGCACGCGCAGCCACATCAAGCTCGAACCGGAATTGGCGTTGATGCGGCGGGAAATGCGATCTACGTCGCGACGATGGCGGGGGTGATGCCCGCGGACGTCGCCCGCGCGGAAGTGGCGGCGGGTGTGCAGACCGGCATGCAGCTCGACATGAACCCGTATTGGCCCATCATGGGGGCGGGTCCTCGAGTCTTCACTCCTGCGGGCGGCTTTCCGCTCACTTTGCCCGGTTCGAAACACTCGCCGACGGTGTATTTCCACGGCTGGACGCGAGACTTCTTTTCGGTCATCGCTGAACCTAACGCGTGGACCTGCAACATTTCGTATGCCGGCTGGGCCTCAGTCAGCACCATCGCGGTTCCGCAGGTCACCCGTCTCTCGGGGTCCAATTGCCCCGTGCCCACCTCAACCTCACCAGTGTCCACGACCACGGTGAAGTAGCCGACGGCGCCCGAGGGCGGGTCGTAGCATGGTCGTGATGGCTCTTGACGCACAGTGGCAACCTGCCTCATCCCTTTTCACTTCCCACGAGCTCGGTGAGCGCCGAGCGATCTCCGTCGTCGGTGTACCCACCTTTGCCACCTCTCTCACCCCTCGATCGGATCGTTCGGCGCCACGGGCGATTCGGGCGGCCCTCGATCGTTTCTCCACGTACATGTATTCGCTGGATGCCGACCTCGCCGACCTCGTGCAGCTCGTCGATCTCGGTGACCTAGAAGATCCTGACGGCGCTGACATCATCGGGCGCCTCAGTACCGTCCTTGCAGGTGCGCCCACGCCCCTCATCGTTCTCGGGGGCGACAATGCCGCTACCCACCACGCGCTACGGGCGGTGTCCGGTGACCGCCTCGATCAGTGGGCGCTCATCACCTTTGACGCGCACCTTGACGTGCGCGATGGCGTGTCCAATGGTTCCCCAGTGCGTCAACTCGTTGACGCAGGACTGGATGGGGCGAACCTCACCCAAATTGGACTCGCAGATTTCTCCAACTCAGGTCCCTACGCCGCTCGCGTGGCGAACTATGGATCCACCGTGGTGCCGCGCGCGGCGCTGCGTGGCCGCTCGATGAGTGCCGTGGTCACGGAGGCCTGCGACCGGGTGAGTCCCGATGGCCGACCCATTTACGTCGATCTCGACATGGACGTGGCCGATCGCTCGGTGGTACCCGGATGCCCCGCCGCCGCTCCGGGTGGCCTCTCGGCCGACGACCTTCGGGAGATTTCGCGGGCCTGTGGTCGCGATCACCGAGTGGCGGCGATTGACTTCACCGAAATTGATCCCGCGCGTGACGACGCGGACGAGCGCACGGTGCGGCTCGCGGCCCTGTGCCTTCTCGAATTTGCGGCCGGAGTGGCTGAAAGGACGAATTCATGATCGAGGTTGGTAATCATCCCCTCAGCATTGACGAGCTGGTGCGCGTGGCCCGCCACGATGAGGCCGTCACCATCAGCTCGTCGGCGCTCGAGAGACTCGATGTGGTGCGCGCCTCCATCGACGCCGCGGTGTCGGCCGGTACGCCGGTCTATGGCGTCTCGACGGGGTTCGGCTCCCTGGCGACCACCTTTATCTCTCCGGAGCAACGTCGAGACCTTCAAACGTCTCTCATTCGCTCACATGCCGCCGGTATGGGTGACCCTGTCGAGCGTGAAGTAGTGCGCGCCATGATGCTGAGCCGCCTCACCACCTTGGTCTCTGGCGTCTCGGGAGTTCGTCGCCACACGGCCTGGACCTACACCGAACTGCTCAACCGAGGCGTCACCCCCGTGGTCCGCGAATTTGGCTCCCTCGGTTGCTCGGGTGATCTTGCACCGCTCGCGCACGTTGCTCTGGTTCTCATGGGTGAGGGTGAGGCTTCGCTCAGTGACGGACGTGTCCTTCCGGGCGCGCAGGCCCTGGCGGAGGTGGATCTGGAACCAGTGATCCTCGCGGAAAAGGAGGGCTTGGCCCTCATTAACGGAACAGATGGCATGCTGGGCATGTTGGCGCTCGCGCTGCACGACGGGGCGCACCTGCTCGATCTCGCCGACCTCAGCGCCGCGCTCTCGGTGCAGGCACTGCGCGGCACGGACCAGACCTTTCGCGCGGCATTGCAGGACCTTCGTCCGCACCGCGGGCAAGCGACCAGCGCAGCTCACCTCTTCGCACTGCTCGAGAATTCACCCATCGTGTCGTCGCACACCGATGATCCGACTCAGGTGCAAGACGCGTATTCCTTGCGTTGCGCGCCTCAAGTGCACGGCGCGGCTCGCGACACCTTCGCCTACGCGCAGTCCGTTGCGGAGGTGGAATTATCCGCAGCCATCGACAATCCGAGCATCTTGCCCGATGGCCAGCTCGCCAGTAACGGCAACTTCCATGGTGCCCCCGTGGCCTACGTTCTCGATTTTCTCGCCATCGCCGTGGCCGACCTCGCCTCGATTGCCGAGCGTCGGACGGACCGTTTAATGGATCCCGCTCGCAATTACGGCTTGCCCGCCTTTTTGGCGCATCAGCCCGGTGTTGATTCCGGTTTCATGATTGCCCAGTACACCCAGGCCGCGCTCGTCACTGAAATGAAGCGCTGGGCCACGCCGGCGAGCGTGGATTCCATTCCTTCCTCGGCCATGCAAGAAGACCACGTCTCGCTCGGCTGGCACGCGGCGCGAAAGCTACGTCGCTCGCTCGTGGCCTTGCGGCAGGTCCTCGCCATCGAACTACTCTCGGCGTCACGCGCGATGGCCTTACGCGCCCCCCTGGCGGCCTCTGCCGCGACGGCTCAGGTGGCGTCGGACGTGTTGGCGGTAGCGGGTGGTGTCGGTCCGGATCGCTATCTCAGTCCCGACCTCATGGCTGCCGAGGCGTACTGCGCCTCGCTGGCGTGGCGCGAACCCACTTCGTCCATCTTCACCTACTAAGGAGCAACATGCACGGCGCACGTCCCGTTTCATCACCCCGCGGCACCCACCTCACCGCACAGGGGTGGCCCCAAGAGGCTGCTCTGCGCATGCTGCAGAACAATCTCGATCCCGAGGTCGCCGAGCGTCCCGATGACCTCGTCGTGTACGGCGGCACCGGTCGCGCGGCGCGCGACTGGCGCAGCTTTGACGCCCTCGTTCGCACCCTCACCACCCTCAAGGGCGACGAGACCATGCTGGTGCAGTCAGGACGCCCCGTCGGTGTCTTTCAGACGCACGAGTGGGCGCCCCGCGTGCTCATCGCGAACTCGAATCTCGTCGGCGATTGGGCCACCTGGCCCGAGTTTCGCCGCCTAGAGTCCCTTGGGCTCACGATGTACGGGCAGATGACGGCGGGGTCGTGGATCTACATCGGCACGCAGGGCATCCTGCAGGGCACGTACGAGACCTTTGCCGCCGTGGCCAACAAGAAGTTCGGCGGGACCCTGGCCGGCACCTTGACGCTCACCGGCGGCGTTGGTGGCATGGGTGGCGCTCAGCCCCTCGCGGTCACCATGAATGAGGGGGCGTGCCTCTGCGTCGACGTCGATCCCTCTCGGCTGCAGCGTCGCGTGGATCACCGCTATCTCGACGAGTGGACCAGTGATATTGACACCGCCATTTCTCGAGTGTTGGCGGCCAAGCGCGACCGAGTGCCCCTGTCGGTGGGCCTCCTCGGCAACGCCGCCACCATCTTTCCCGAACTACTGCGCCGTGGTGTCGAGATCGACATCGTGACGGACCAGACGAGTGCGCACGACCCTTTGAGTTACCTCCCCGAAGGTATTGCGCTCAGCGAGTGGGCGGAATACAGCGAGAAGAAGCCCGACGAGTTCACTGACCGTGCTCGCCTCTCGATGGCGAAGCACGTGGAGGCCATGGTGGGCTTTCAGGACAACGGTGCGGAAGTGTTTGACTACGGCAACTCCATTCGTGGCGAGGCACAGCTCGGTGGGTACACCCGTGCTTTCGAATTCCCCGGATTCGTCCCCGCCTACATTCGACCTCTGTTTTGCGAGGGTAAGGGCCCGTTCCGTTGGGTGGCTCTGTCGGGTGACCCGAAAGACATCTACCGCACCGACCAGGCCATCATGGAGCTTTTCCCGGATAACGACCCCCTGCAGCGCTGGATCCGCAAGGCGCAGGACAAGGTCGCATTCCAGGGTTTGCCCGCCCGCATCTGCTGGTTGGGTTACGGCGAACGTGACCGCGCGGGCGAGGTGTTCAATCGACTCGTCGCCAACGGTGAAGTGTCAGCTCCCATCGTGATTGGCCGCGACCACCTCGACGCGGGTTCCGTGGCGTCGCCATATCGTGAAACCGAGTCCATGTTGGATGGTTCTGACGCCATTGCCGACTGGCCGCTGCTGAATGCCCTCGTTAATACGGCGTCGGGTGCGTCGTGGGTCTCGATTCACCACGGTGGTGGCGTGGGCATCGGACGCTCCATTCACGCGGGCCAGGTCACCGTGGCTGACGGCACTGCTCTGGCGGGGGAAAAGATCGCCCGCGTCCTGCGCAATGATCCCGGAATGGGCGTCATTCGCCACGTGGACGCCGGATACGACATTGCCGACGACATCGCCACGGAACGTGGCGTACGAATCCCGATGCGCGAGGACTAATGGGCAGTGTGCTGGTCACGAATATCGGTGAACTAGTAACTAATTCACCAGAGCTCGGTGACGAGAGCGTGATGGGTCGACTTTATGACGCGGCCCTCGTCAGTGTCGATGGCGTGGTGTCATGGGTGGGTTCCGCACATGACGCGCCGGCCTGCGACGACGTCATTGACTGCGAGGGAGCCGCCGTCGTTCCGGGCTTCGTCGACTCACATACCCACCTCGTCTTTGCGGGATCGCGAGGTGATGAGTTCGCCGCCCGCATGGCGGGCGAACGCTATGACGGGGGTGGCATTGCTCGCACCGTGGCCGCGACCAGAGCGGCGAGCGATGATGAGCTTCGACGCGCCAGCCTCGCGCGACTCGCCGAACTTCAGCGCAGCGGGGTGACCACTGTTGAAATTAAGTCGGGTTACGACTTGACCGTGAGCGGCGAAGCTCGGCTGTTGCGCCTCGCTCGCGACATGACCGTCGAAACAACTTTCCTCGGGGCCCACAGCGTCCCCGCCGAGTATCGCCACGATCGAGACGGATACGTCTCGTTGGTGGCGGGTGAGATGCTCAGGGAGGCGTCGGCGTATGCCCGATGGGCCGACGTCTTTTGCGACGAAGGGGCTTTCAGCGTCGAGGAAGCTCGCCACATTCTGACGGCCTCACGCGATCTCCAGCTCGGACTGCGACTTCACGGAAATCAATTGGCCGATAGCGGCGGGGTGGGTCTCGCGGTGGAACTGGGTGCCGCCAGTGTGGACCATTGCACCTACGTCAGTGACCACGACATCGAGGCGCTCGCTGGGTCGGATACCGTGGCGACCCTCCTGCCCACTGCCGAACTGTGTACGCGCTCACCATTTCCGAATGCGCGGCGATTCCTTGATGCGGGTGTCACGCTCGCTCTCGCGACCGATTGCAACCCCGGGACGAGTTATGTGACGAACGCCCCACTTGTTGTCCAGTTAGCCGTCACTTTGATGAACTTCACCGTGGACGAAGCAATCTGGGCCTTCACCGCCGGCGGCGCGCGTGCTCTGCGCCGCGACGACATCGGGGGGCTGGCTATCGGTCAGCGCGCCGATGCGGTCGTCCTGGCGGGCCCCCATTCGGTTGATGTGGCGTACAAGGCGTCGAGTCAACCACTGCGAGCAGTGCTTCGCGAGAATGCGCTCTTAGCTCTCTAAGTCCAGTTCCTCATCGTCGCGGAACTCGTCTTCGTCATCCTCTTCATCCTCCACGAGCGCCACCACGTGGCCGCAGTCACGACACGAGATCCTCTCGCCAGCGATGTCGATACCGTTCTCGTCATACATCGGGCCCATGATGACGCAGCCGAGAAGATCAAGGTCGTTGCCGGCGGGAATCTCCCCACGACCGGCAGCGGGGTCGAACCATGTCCAAAATTCATCAGGAATCTGATGGCCGTCATCGCGATAGGTCTGAGAAGCTGGCACGTCGGCGAAGCCGCGGGACGAATCAAAGGCCTCGGCGTTACACAGGAACGTGAGTCGGGCCCGAAGGTCCCCGTAGGCGAAGAGATCGCTGGAGGGATAGCCGATCAGGCTGATAGTGCAATTGATGCTCTGACAACGCTCGCAGCGGTAGCGATCGACGATGGTGCTCATGTGTCCTCCCGGGTGGGGGAAACAGAAAACCCCCACACCGACACAGTGTGGGGGTTGACTGTGACACGGAAAAACTACTGAGTGCCACCTCGACGGCTCTCAGCAACACCGCCGATGGCGGCCCAGACGATAAGCCCCAGTCCCGGCACCATCAGCCAGAAGCCAAAGACCAGAGACAGCACGGCAAAGAAAGCTCCGACACCCAAGGTGAAGGGGAAGATTGAGGTTCCCGGGAACGCGCCGACAAAACCAGCGCCTTCCGTGACGTCACCGTCGCGGTCCTCGGGGCGAACGGGCATGCGGCGTGACCACCACCAGTAGTAGGAGCCGGGCAAAAATCCGAGCAGACCACCGGCGATGATCATCATGCCACCAGCATTCTCACCCGACCACACCCAGTACACGGTGCCCATGAGGGCGAAGAACAGGCCCAGAACGAGCAGGATGCGAGCTTCGATCTTCATGACTACTTCTCCTCGTGAGTACCGTGAGCGATGGCCGGAGCCTCGGGGTGGTTGTAGTCCCACGTCGGACGCTCAGAGCGGATTTGCGGCAGGCGGTAGAAGTTGTGGTGCGGCGGGGGCGAGGTAGTGAACCACTCCAGGGTGTGGCCGTCCCAGGGGTTGTCACCCGCGGGGTACTTCTTCCAGCTGACCAAGATGTTGACCACCAACAGCACTGTAGAAATACCGATGAGCACGGCACCGATGGTGGCGATCTCGTTCAGGTGCTGCCAACCCGGGTTGTTCGGGTACACGGCCATACGACGGGGCATACCGCGAAGACCCAAGATGTACAGGGGCAGGGTGAAGACCTGCGATCCAATGAACAAGAACCAGAACTGAATCTTGCCGATGGTCTCGTTCAGTAAGTAACCGGTGATCTTCGGACCCCAGTAGTACAGACCGGCAATGCCACCCATGACCAAGGCCATCACGACGGAGTGGAAGTGGGCCACTACGAAGTAGGTGTCGTGCGTGAAGAAGTCCAGCGGCGGACTGGCCAAGTAGATACCTGTCAAGCCACCAATCAGGAAGGTCACGACGAAGCCAATGGCGTACAACATGGCCGCCGAGAACCAGATCTGCCCTCGCCACATCGAGCCAATCCAGTTGAAGAGCTTGATACCGGTCGGCACCGCAATCAGCAGCGACATGATGGAGAAGAAGGGCAGCAGCACCACGCCGGTGGTGAACATGTGGTGCGCCCACACGCCCAGGCTGAGAGCCGCGATGGTCAAGGTCGCAAACACCATGCCCTTGTAACCGAACACCGGCTTACGCGAGAAGACGGGAATGATCTCGGTCACCATGCCGAAGAACGGCAGGGCCAAGATGTATACCTCGGGGTGTCCCCAGAACCAGAAGATGTGTTGCCAGAGAACGGGAACGCCACCTCCTTGTACCGAGA
This sequence comes from uncultured Actinomycetes bacterium, assembly GCA_903924205.1. GTDB lineage: Bacteria > Actinomycetota > Acidimicrobiia > Acidimicrobiales > RAAP-2 > RAAP-2. Next base: position 165,189 of record CAIYAP010000004.1, on the reverse strand, counting down.
AGATGTGGGTGCCGAAGTGACGGTCGCAGTACAGCATGATGAGGCCCGCGGTGAGAACCGGGAAGGCCAGCAAGATCAAGATGGACGTCACCAAGAGGTTCCAGGTGAAGATTGGCATGCGGAACAAGGTCATGCCCGGCGCGCGCAGGTAGAAAACGGTGGCGCAGATGTTCACGCCCGTGAAGATGGCGGAGAAACCGGTCAGCAGCAGCGCGCCAATCCAGAGGTCGGCACCCGCTCCGGGGGAGTTAGCCGCGTTCGACAGCGGGGCGTAACCGACCCACCCGAAGTTGGCGGCGCCACCAGAGACGAAGAAGCCCGACAGCATGGTGATAGATCCCGTGAGGTACAGCCAATACGACAGGGCGTTTAGACGGGGGAACGCCATGTCCGGCGCACCGATCTGGATGGGCACGATGATGTTGGCCAACGCACCGAAGGCCATGGGCCCCGCGAAGAGGTAGATCATGATCGAGCCGTGCATCGTGAACACTTCGTTGTACTGCGCGAAGCTCAAGAAGTGCTCGTACGGCGCGGACAACTGCACACGGATCAATTCGGCGAAGAATCCACCAATCACGAGCATCAACACGGCGGTCACCGTGTACGAGAGGCCGATGATCTTGTGGTCCGTCGTCGTCAGCCACTTGAGAACGCCGGTCGGACCGTGGTGGTCGTGCGCCTCGTGCGCGTCGTCGTGGTGGGTGTCAGGCGAGATAACTGCGGTCATGATTAGTTCACTCCAGCGGTAACGGCGGAAACAACAGGAAGGCCGGCGGACATCTGAATCTTGAGAGCGTTCTCCGCGGCTTGGGCGGCCAGTTTCCCGGCCGGTGTGTCAAAGCCGTGGAGCCACTCGGTGTACTGCTTCACCGTGACGACCTTGACCTTGAAGTACATCAGTGAGTGGTAAAGACCACACAGCTGCGAACACTGGCCCGTGAAGGTGCCGGTCTTCACGGCGTGGAAGGTGACTTCGTTGGTCACGCCGGGGAGGGCGTAACGCGAGAAGTTGAACTGCGGGATGTAGAAGCCATGCATCACGTCGGTCGAGGTGATGGTGACGGCCACATCGGTACCCACCGGCATCACCATGGTGGGCTCTTGAGTGGTGTTGCCGACGACGACGGCGTTCTGGCCGGGATAGGTGAATCCCCAGCCCCACTTGAAGGCGTTGACGTGGATCCTGACGTTGGTCTTCGGCATGGCGACGACCTTGTTCTCAACGACCACGGTGCCCCAGAACAGCACGCCCACGATGATCACGGGAATGATGGTGTAGAGCAACTCGAGGGGGATGTGATACTGCGACTGCTTCGGGATGGTGTCACCCTTGCGGCGGTATCGCAGGACTGCCCAGACAATCAACAGGAACGTGAAGGTTCCGATGACCACGGCACCGACCGAGAACCACTGCCAGAGGCGGTAAGAGTCTTGGCCAGTCGTCGTGTCGGACTTATACGCACCGAAGGACGGCAACGTGCAACCCGACAGGGCGAGAGCAGTAAGGGGGATAAGAGCAGCGATCCAGCGACGACGATGCTTTGTCGACTGAGGACCGGCTCCTTGGGGGGGAGAGGGCTGTACTTCCACGGTGTAAACCTTAGTCAAAGACCGAGGTATCACCGCACGCCGCAACGGGAATACTTCACCGTTGCGCTAGGAATTGGCCTAGGCCGTGGGGTCTGAGTCCTTCGTAATGTCGGCATCAGCCGCTTGGGTCTTGCCGGCCTTGAGACCTTTTTCGAATTCGGTCTTTGCCGAACCTAAGTTCCGGGCTAATTTGGGAATCGCCGCGCCACCAAAGAGCACCACCACGATGACGATGATGACAATGATGAGATCGGGTCCGAAGATTTCAGCAAACATATTTCCCCCTGTCGGCGATGACGTTGTGAACAGTAGTCCGAATTTTTAACCGGCGAGGGCCACGCCCAGGACCATGGCGAGGATCGAGAACAGGAAGCCAATTCCCGCGAACATTCCCCGGCGAGACGCGGTAGTGGCGCGGGTGTGCAAGAAGGCTCCCGCACCGGCACCCACCACGGCAAGGAATTTGAGACCCATCACGAACTGCCAACCCCACGTCGTGCCGGAGTTGTTCGCCATTCCCATATTCCAAAAGCCCGTGATGAGTAACAGCACGTAGGCCGGCCACGCCAGGCGCCCAAAGACGCGTGCAGCCTTGGCGGGAAGGTCATTGCCACCCTCACGAAGTACCGGGACGAGCCCGGCCATCACTGCTTGGCCGCCAATCCAGAGGGAGGCGCCGAGCACGTGCAGGGAAAGTCGAACGATCGTGAGGGAGTCCGCGAGGTGAGCCTTTGACATGGTTACTTACCCTGCCAGTTGGGCGCGCGCTTCTCGGCGAAGGCAATAGCGCCTTCCATGGCATCGGCGGAGCGACCAATCATGCCGAATTGCTCGTTGTTGAGTTCCCAGGCTTCGGCCTCGGTCAGTTCGAGCGATTGACGCACCACTGACTTCGAGGTGCGCACCGCCAAGGGGGCGTTCGCCGCGATGCGCTCGGCGAGAGCAAGAGCCGCGTCGAGTAACTGCTCGGCCGGCACGACCTGATTCACCAGGCCCAAGCTGAAGGCGCGCTCCGCGGTCACGGGGTCACCGGTCAACGCCATCTCGTACGCAATGGCGAGGGGGATGCGCTTTGCGAGGCGAATGAGGCCACCGCCACCGGCAATGAGGCCACGCTTGGCTTCGGGAATACCGAAGTTGGCGTGTTCGGCGGCCACCACCATGTCGCAGCTAATCATGATTTCAAAGCCACCAGCGAGGGCGGAGCCGTTCACGGCGGCGATCAGGGGCTTAGGGAAGGTGCGCTGGGTGATGCCACCGAAGCCATTCTCCGTGACGGGGAATTCACCCGTGGCGAAGGCCTTGAGGTCCATGCCGGCCGAGAAGGCCTTGTCCCCCGCACCGGTGAGTACGACCACCCAGATGTTGTCGTTGGACGCGGCGTCGTTGAGTGCGGCGTCAATAGCCAGCGCGGTGGCGCGATTGATGGCGTTACGCGCCTCAGGGCGGTTGATGGTCAGTACCGCAACGTGTCCACGCTGCTCAATAAGTAGTTCGTCGGCCATGATGGTCACCTTTCCTTCGGACACCAGAGACGCTACACACCACGGCGAGGGTGTCGTGACTGGCAGACTGACCCTATGGCCGAGCTCATCGGGATTTATCACGCCTACCCCCATGAGGGGGACTTTGACACCCCCCTGGGCCCACCCACGTGTTGGCGGTCGTCGGTGGCGTTGGGGCACGTGTCGGCACCATCATCCCCTCGGCCCTTATGGGGTCGCTACCTCGAACTGGGTACCGCCGCACTGACCGCGGGACTCTCGGGCATTCGATTGACTCCCGAGTGGGCACGTCTGGCCGATCGTCCTGGACGTTACGACCTCGACGTGGTTGAGCATTACCGCCGCGAAATCCGTGACCTGCGCCACAGCGGCCTCAGCGTGCACGTCGCCGTTATCGATGACGTGTGGCCATCGTTTCTCGGTGGCGAGGGCTGGTTATGGCCCTGGGCGCACGACGCACTGGTGGATCATGTGGCGGCCCTCGTCGAGATGTTGGGTGATGACGTGACGAGCTGGGATATCGCGCCGGAGGTGGACGAGATCATTCGTGACGGCTTTATCACGGGGCAACGTCCCCCGTTTCGAAAAAGCGCTGGTCGAGATGCTCAAGAAGTTCGTGACATGTGGCGGGAAACCCTGTCGCAATGTGACACGCATATTGCGCGCACCGAACTCACGGTGATCCCGGTGACGACCCGCACTGCCGACGTGGCGCAGACCCTCGCGACTCGTGGCCCCGTGGCAATTGACGCCCTCCTCAGTGACAACTCTCGAGATGGACTGTGTGTTCTGAACTCCGATGGCGTCAGCGTTCGCCAGCTATTGGCCTGATTCGGCACGCGCTTCCCGGCGTTTGCCGACGACGTGGTGGGCAACTGCCGCAACCACGACAATGCTCAAGATCGCGTACCCAAAGCGGGAGAAGTACTTCTCCACCACGTTGCCGAGCACGTAACCCAGTCCGCAGGACAGTCCACCCCACACGATGCCGCCGATGGCGTTCGCGATGAGAAAGCGCCGATAGTGCATTTTGCTCATGCCGGCCAAGCCAGGGGTGACGGCACGAAGGAACGCAGTGAAACGACCGATGAAGACGTAGAGCATGCCACGACGCTGCAACTCCCCGATGGTCTTATCGATGAGGGCGCGGCGCTTTTGGATGGCCTTGATCTGCAGCAGGCGGTCGCCGTAGCGCTCACCCACGAAATAACCCGTGGAGTCGCCAATGATGGCGGCGACAATCACGATGAAGAGGAGAGGAATGATGTGCACGTGCCCGGTCTTCGCGATGACGCCCGCCGTGATGACCGATGCCTCTGCGGGCAAGACAAAGCCAATGAAGAGTGCGGCCTCACCGAATACCAAGAACGCCACGATGAGGTATACCGCAACGGGTGACACCGACTTTAAGAGATGCAAGATATTTAAGAGGGCGAGAGTCATGACGACAGTTTGGCGGATGCCCCCTCGGTGCACCGGAATCTTAGAAAAGAATGGAGAAGGGCACGATTGCCGAGGGCCAGGTGGCATCATGACGGTATGAAATTTCTTGCCATTCTTCGTCGCACCGCACCGTACGAGCGGGCAATCGCTCCGCTCCGCCTCTTTTTGGGTGTGACCTTCCTTATCGCGGGTCTTCAGAAGTTCGCGAACCCGGCATTTTTTAATAAGCAGGACACCAACTCCATCTTTCAGCAATTACTGCTGCACACGCAGAACAACTCGCAGCGCAGCCCCATTGCCTTTCTGCTCAGTCACCTGGTGGAGCACGCCAGCCTGATGGGGGTAGTGATCGCTCTCGGCGAAGTGGCGATTGGCGTAGGCACCCTTCTCGGACTGTACAGCCGCCTCGCGGCGCTGGGCGGATTCGCCTTGTCATTCGGCTTGTACCTCACTGTGACTTTTCACACCACGCCGTACTACACCGGAGCTGACTTGATCTATGCCCTGGCGTGGACGCCCATCATTCTTGGCGGCCTGGGCCACGAGTACACGTTGGATGGTTACCTTGCGCGCCGGTCGGCCGCGGCGACTACTAACTCGGATCCGCTGCGCCGCTGGGTGGTGGTGAGCGGTGCTGCCGTGGGCGCGGCTGCCGTGCTCTCGGCGGGGTCGGCGGGCCTCTCGGCCATCATTGGCCGTGCCCTGGGCAAGAACTCGAACACCACCACGACCACCGGCGCATTGTCGACGACGACCACGACTGCCGGGGGCACCACCAGCACCACCACCACCGCCCTCGGAACCGAAATTGGAGCGGCGAGTCAAGTTCCCGTGAAGGGCGCCGCGAGCTTCACCCTGACAAACGGAAACCCCGGCATCGTGGTGCAGGCAGTCTCCGGACAATTTGAGGCCTATGACGCCACCTGCACACACGCAGGATGCCCCGTCAGTTACTACGCCAGTAACAACATGCTGGTCTGCCCGTGCCACGGCTCGATGTTCTCCGTCGCTACTGGCGACGTGCTCGGCGGAGTAGCACCCACTCCGCTGGTGAAGTACGCCGTGACTGATGTCAACGGCAAGCTCTACATCAAGGAATAAAGCTCGCGACGACGAGCCGTGGCGCGCTGCATGAAGTCAAGTCCACTCGGCATTTCGGTGAGCAGGTCGGTGAGGCCCGCGGGTCGCGCCAACATCCACGAATGTCCGCCGGGAACGAACTGAACCTCGGCGCCCGCACTGTCGCCAAAGGCCTCGGCCGTCTCGAGGGGTACGACACGGTCGAAACATCCCCAAATGGGGTAGATGGGGATGCCCGCAGCAGCGACGTCTCGAACGGCGGCCGTGAGGTCGAGCTGCAAGAGGCCCGCGGCGAAGGGGAACGAGCGAATGAGCGTACGAACGTTGCCCGCCAATTCGGGTACGACGGCACGAACAGTGCGGGTGAGATGTCCGATGAGCAAGTCGGGCGCATCGAGCGCGACCGCCGACAGGAGGTCCACGAGGGGCGCAGCACTCGGGGCAAAGGGTCGCACGAGTCGAGCCGCACCGCCGTCACGCACTGACCACTGCGGAGTGGCGATGCCATCTCGATAGATCACCCCGGCCACCTGATCGTGGTGGCGACGAGCGTATTCGATGGCTACGGCCGCGCCCATGGAGTGACCCACCAAGATGGGGGACTCGATGCCGAGCTCCTCCACGATGTATTCGATGTGTTCGACCATGTGGTCAATATCCATGTCCTCACTATCAAGAGGATCAGAGCCACCGAAAGCGGGGAGCGAAGGATTGACAACTTTCCAGCCCAAGGTGGCCGCGAGCCACTGTGATTCGCGGGCGTACATCGATCCCCCCGCGAAGTAACCATGAATATTGATGGCCCAGGGACCGTCGTTGCGCGTGACGCGGTAGCGAAAGTTTTTCCCCGAGCGGGGAACGTTGATGACGTCCCACTGCACCGTGGCGTGTCGCTCACCGTAGGCCCGAGTGTGATGGTTGGTCAGTCGGGGCTCAGCGAAAGTACGCCACGCCACCTGCACTGCCTCGCGATAGGCGCGAGTGTTCACCGTTGATCTCCTCGTTGAGCGTCCTGCGCTACAGGCTAACGGGGCATAGTGTGACCGTATGAGCACCATCACCCTGGCCCACGAACTTACTGACCCCATTGGTCGCATCGGCATGTACTACTACTTCTCGCCCCTCACGTCGCAGCGTGCCACGGAACTGGGCACCGACGTGGTGTCGTTTTATTTTGCCGGCCGTGGAGGCGTACTCGGCGAGGTAGATCCCGACGAGGTCGATGAGACCTTTTACTTCTTCAAGCCGGGTATGGCGTCGGGCATGTATTCGAATGGCATCGTGCAATTGGGGCGCGCGGTCGCGGTTCGTGAACACGCCGCGGCCGCTGACGCCTTTGCTCGCGCAACGTTTGGCGCGATAGACGACGGCGTTCTCACGTCATTCGCCGATGCCGTGCGACGCATCGCCGATCAAGTACCCCTCGACATTGCACCTCTCGCCGATGGCTATCTCGCCCTCGAGTGGCCGAGCGACGCTGCCGCGCGCGCCTTTCGAGCCGCGATTTACTTGCGCGAATTGCGTGGAGGAGTTCACACCCAGATTGTGAAGGTGGCGGGTCTGTCACCGGCCGTCAGTTGCTTTCTCGACCGTGAGGGCATCTACTTCGCTCTGCACGGTTACAGCGACGACGACATCCCGGAGATCACCGAGGAGCATCGAGCCACGCGCCTCGATATCGAAGTGCGCACCCACGAGGCGATGGAAACGATCTTGATGCTGATTGACGATTCCGATCGTCAGGCCCTGCGCGCGGGATCAACCGCGATGTTCGCCGCTCTGAAAGATCCGGTGCCCGTCGGCGAATGAGGCTGTCGGTTCCCATCCGCCTGTTCCCACTGAACGTGGCCCTCGGCAGTGTGGGACTAGCCGCGTGGACTTTCGTGATGGGCGTGGGTCTGCCGCGCCACTATTCCGCACAACACTGGGACGCCGCGTGGGTGGGCCTCGACATTGCGGAAATCACCTTTCTCCTCCTCACCGCGTGGGGCGTTTTGAAGCAACGTCTCATCACCGTGGTCTTTGCGGTCGTCACCTCGACCTTGTTTGTCTGTGACGGTTGGTTCGACTGCGTCACGGCCCGAGACGGTGAACTGCGAGGGGCGCTCATTGTGGCGCTCGTGCTGGAAGCTCCCGCCGCCATCGTGCTCACCCGGGCTGCACTTCGAATCTTGAGTCACGGCGCCACGGGCCGGTCCGTCTGGCACGCGACGGTGGACGGGGATTAGAAAACCGACCAGCCCTCAAGTTCGAGAAGGAATTCTTTGATCTCGAGACCTCCGGAGTAGCCACCTAATCCGTTCGACGCGAGGACGCGGTGGCAGGGAACGATAACCGGGAAGGGGTTCTTGCCATTGGCGTTACCCACCGCCCTCACCGCGGCCGGTCGACCCACGGCGGTCGCGACGTCGCGATACGTGGCCACGACGCCAAAGGGAATCTGTGTGAGAGCACGCCACACGTCGATTTGAAAATCAGTGCCGTCAACGTGCAAGTCGGTCTCGAAGAAGATGCGCTCGCCGGCGAAGTATTCCTCGAGCTGAGCGGCAGCGTTTTCGACGAGTACGGGGACACCTTTATGTGTCAACGACTTCTTGTCGGCGGGAAACCATACGTGCGAGAGGCCGTTCTCATCGCCCTCGACCACCCATCGCCCCACGGGCGATGGCACCGGCAAACGAAAACTCATAGGCGAATTCAAGCACAGAGCCCCGTAAAGTGCCGACGTGACCGCTCACCACGACATCATCATTGTGGGTGCCGGCGTGGCGGGATTACGTGCCGCACAGTGCCTGGTCGCCACCGGTCGAGACGTCGCGCTCATCGATGCCGCCGATCGCGTGGGTGGGCGAATTGCGACGGACCGCCATGGCGACTTCCTGGTCGATCGAGGTTTTCAATTGCTCAATCCGGCGTACCCGCAACTCGCACACTGTGTCGATATGAGGGCCCTCGACCTGAGACTCGCCGCGGCCGCGGTGCGAATAGAGAAGCCATCGGGTTCCCTGGTGTGGGGGAATCCCCTCAGTGATAGTCGATCCACGCGGACCGTTCTTCGTCACCTAACGACGGGTATTCGCGCGATGCCGCAGTTGTCTCAGTGGGCGTTTCGACGTCCCCGCCATGATGATCACCGTTCGACGGCAATCGCCTTAGGTGCCAGTTCCTTGCCTGACTCGTTGCGCCGTGAGGTGATGGAGCCCTTTTTGCGAGGGGTACTCCTCGATGAGCACCTCGACACGCCGTATTCGTATACCCAGTGGGTGCTGCGCACCTTGGTTCGCGCTCAGCCCGGGGTGCCCGCCCAAGGCATGGGCGCACTGCCGGCCGCGATGTGCGAACGGCTCGCCGACGCCACCTTTTATTTGTCGACCTCCGTGGAGGACGTCACCGCCACGACGGTGCATACCGCGCAGGGCACGTTCACTGCCGACGTCGTCATCGATGCACGCAGCATTGCGACGGCGAATGCCACTCACCGCGTGAGCACCTGGTGGTTTGCGGCCCCCGCGACCACGGACCGCACCGTCGTGCTCGATGGTGTGGGTAGTCGCCTCCTTAACGCGTTGGATCTCGCGGCCGTCAACTCAAATTACGCACCACGATCACGCGGTCTCATCGCGGCGTCGTCACTGCGCCGACATGACGACGAGCTCATCCGCGAGGATGTGGCTCGCCTCTACGGCCTCGCGACGGGCGATATCGAGCTCGTCGTGCGCCACGACATCGAGCACGCGTTGCCACGGTGCACCTCGGTGCCGCGCCGTGCATCGAGCGTCGTGAACGGCATCGTGACGGCTGGTGACGCCACCGCCACGCCGTCTATCCAAGGGGCGCTCGCCAGTGGTGCCGATGCGGCGCGACGAGTTCTCGCGGTTTAGTGCGCGTTACCGGCCGCGACTGGCGTCGCGGGCAGCGTGAGGGCGCCCACGATCGCCATCGCGGCGGTGACTCCGGCGGCCACAAAGCACCCTCGGTGAAACGCCGTCATAAACGCAGACGTCACCGCGGGATGCACGTGGGCGGCGAGAACAGCGGGAAGGTGAGAGGTGGTGGCGAGTGCGGCCTGCATCGACGAACTGGCCTCGGCCGCCGCTGAGGAGCTGAGGTGTGCGGGCTGCAGGGCCGACAGCACTCCCGGTGTGAAGAGCGACGTGAACACGGAACCGACGACGGCGACGCCGACGGTGCCACCGAGCTCACGAGTGGTTTCGTTGACGGCCGCGCCCGCACCAATCTGGTCATCGGGCAGTGAGCCCATCACGGCGGTGGTTGACGGAGCGTTCACCAATGAAAAACCAATGGAAATCACGATCATGGAACCCACGACCTCCCAGAAGTAGCTCGAGGTCGGGGTTTGTGTGCCGATCCATGACAGGCCGCCGGCGAAGGTAAGAAGCCCCAGAGGTACGACGTATCGAGGTCCGACGCGCGCCGCAACGATGGACGCGAGCGGAGTGACGAGGGCCGCGGTAATGGCGAAAGGCAAGGTGTGAAGACCCGACGAGAAGGCTGAGTAGCCACGGACAAATTGGAAGTACTGGGTCACCAAGAAGATGAAGCCAAAGAGGGCGAAGAAGTTGATGGCGATGGATGCGGCGCCTGCCGAGAACGCGGCGTGACGAAAAATTCGTACGTCGAGCATCGGCTCCCGTTGGTGTCGTTCCACCAAGATGAAGCCAATGAGCACGAGGAAAGAGATGACGAACAGTGTGATGATGGTAGGGCTGGTCCAGTGCCACGTGGGTCCTTCGATGATGGCCAGGATCAATGTCGTCACTCCCATGGTGCCCAGTGCGAGGCCCGGCACATCGATTTTCTTAGCGACGCCACGAGCTTCAGGCAAGAGCCACCAGCCGAGAGCAATGGCTACGAGGGCAATGGGCAAGTTGATGAGGAATATTGATCCAAACCAGAAGTGGGTGATGAGTGCGCCACCCACAATGGGGCCCACGGCCACGGCGATGCCGGAGGTGGCACCCCAGATCCCGAAGGCCGCCGCGCGTTCGCGCGGGTCGGTAAAGGTCACGGTGAGCAGCGACAAGGTGGCGGGGAAGATGAAGGCCGCCGCGGCGCCCATCAGTGCACGCGCGATGATGAGTTCACCGCTTGAGTGGGTGTACGACGCGAAGAGCGAAAAGAGGGAAAAGAAGGCCATGGCCGTCAAAATGACGCGCTTGCGTCCAAATCGGTCGCCCGTGTCGCCTCCGAGAAGCAGCAGCGCGGCGAAGGGGAGCGAATATCCGTCGACAATCCACTGCAATGCGGTGTTGGACGCGTGAAAGTCGCGCGCCAGGCTGGGCAACGCCACGTTGACGACGGTGTTGTCGACCACGACGAGAAAGACGCTCAGAGAGAGAACGCCGAGAATCTGCCAGCGCCGTGCGTGAGTATCCGTCAACATGAGATTCCTTAATAGAACGATGTTCCACAATAGTAGCACGTTGTTCTATTAACCTGTGCGGGTGGTCACCACTCGAACGTCGTCGCATCTCGTTGAAGGAGCGGTGCGCGCCGCCGCCTTGCAGATTTTGACGCAGGACGGGCCCGAGGGCTTCACGGTGCGGGCCGTCGCCCAGCGCGCCGGGGTAGCCCCCATGGCGATATACAACCACTTCCACGGAAAGAACGGATTGATCGACAGAATTTTTGCCGAGGGATTCGCTGACTTGCATCGAGCCATGGACATTGACCTTGATGATCCAGTCGACACCCTTCGAGCCTCCGGCCACGCCTATCGCCGCTTTGCACTAGAGCATCGCGGTCACTACTTGGTGATGTTCCTCCATCATTTCGAGGGTTTCGAGCCGTCGATGGAATCGGCAGAACTGGCCGCCCGCGCCTACGGTCGCCTGGTGGACATCATCTCTCGATGCGTCGACACCGGCGCCTTCGAGCCCCTTGATCCGCGACGTACGGCGCAGTTGGTGTGGGCCATGGTGCACGGTTACGTGGCCCTGGAAATGAATCACCAGATGTTCGCTGACGACGCGGAGAAAACCTTCGAGCAGATGCTGGACACCATGATGGCGGGCTTGGCCCACAGTCTTCGGTAGCAACACCGTTCTCGAGCGTCAGGAAGGAGTAGAACTACAGCATGAGAATTCTCGTTCCTCGCGAAAGTCGCTCCGGCGAAACTCGCGTGTCATTGTCCCCCGACGCGGTGAAGATCTTGGTCACGGAGGGCTGGCAGGTTCTCGTTGAAGGCGGCGCCGGCGCACTGTCGAATTACCCCGACGAGGCGTATCGCGACGCCGGGGCAACGGTGGCGGCCGCAGAGGCCAGTGACGTCACCATCCGCGTCAACCCTCCCACCCTGGCGGAAGTCGCCTCGCTGCGCGAGGGCTCGCTGCATCTTTCCTTTCTGCCACCGCTACTCGCCACCGATATCGTTGCCGCTCTGGTCGCTAAGAAGGTCACGGTGGTGAGCTTCGACCTCGTACCGCGATCAACGCGTGCGCAGTACATGGACGCCCTGTCTAGCCAGGCGACGGTGTCGGGCTACCGCGCTGCCCTCATCGCCGCCTCAGAATTCGATCGCTTCTTTCCCTTGCTCACCACGGCCGCAGGAACCATTCGCCCCGCGCGCGTGTTGATCATGGGTGTGGGTGTGGCCGGTCTGCAGGCCATCGCAACCACGAAGCGCCTCGGCGCGAAGGTGCGGGCGTACGACGTACGTAGCGCGGCGAAAGAAGAAGCCGAATCTGCTGGCGCCGTTTTCGTCCAGCTCGGGGTGACCGCTGACGCCGCGGGCGGATACGCCCGCGAACTGACGGACGACGAGAAAGCCGCTCAACAGGCGGCGCTCGTTGACGAAGTCGCCGCCGCGGACATCGTGATCACCACCGCCGCCGTGCCGGGTCGAAAGTCGCCCATTCTGGTGACCCGCACCATGCTCGACAAGATGCGTCCGGGTTCGTTGGTGGTGGACATGGCGGCCGACGGCGGCGGTAATTGCGAAGCAACCGTCGCCGGTCAGACCGTCGTTGTGAACGGCGTGCGCGTGATTGGGATGGCCAATCCGCCCGCCGCCATGGGCTCATCAGCTAGTTCGATGTACGCGAACAACGTGCTCAAGCTCTTGGCGCTTTATGGTCAGAAGGGCGAGGTGGACCCCGCGTGGGACGACGACATCGTGCGCGGCGCCACGGTGACCTCACACGGAAAGCTTCATCACGCCGCGACCGCCGATGTCCTCGGCCTCGCGTGCGAGCCATTGGCGGAAAAGGAGTAAGTCATGGGTAGCGGACTACTGGCCTACATCACGGTGTTCGTGCTGGCGATTTTCGTCGGCGTGGAAATCGTTGCCAAGGTGCCCAGCATCTTGCACACGCCACTCATGAGTGGCTCGAACGCCATCCACGGCGTCATCCTCGTGGGGTCCATGATCATCTTGGGTAACGCCACGACGCCGGCCGAGCGAGTGCTCGGATTTCTCGCCGTGATCTTGGCCACTCTCAACGTGGTGGGCGGATTTGTCGTCACGGACCGAATGCTCGAAATGTTCAAGTCGAAGAACGACCGAAAGGGTGGACAGAAGTGACCCGCGCCACCGTGATTGACGTTCTCTATCTCGTGGCCGCGACCACGTTTCTTGTCGCGTTGAAGGGTCTCGGTTCGCCACGCCGGGCACGCCAAGGCAATGTGGTAGCGGCGATCGGCATGGCCATTGCCGTGGGCGCGACATTCTTTTATCAGTCGACGCCGGGTCATTCACTCGGCAACATCGGACTCATGGTTCTCGCGATGGTCATTGGCACGGTGGTGGCAGTACCTGCCGCACGATTTGTACAAATGACGGCCATGCCTCAACTCGTGGCCATTTTTAATGGTGTGGGCGGTGCCGCCGCCGCCCTGGTCTCCATCGCGGAGCTGATTGCGCAGCGCAGTGAAGGGGCGCACCCCGCGATCTACGTCTCGATTGAAGTGCTCCTCGGCGTGCTGATTGGCACCGTGTCGTTCTCTGGTTCGGCCATTGCCTACGCCAAGTTGCAAGAACTCATGACGGGTCGACCCATTACCTATCCTGCTCAGCAAGTCATTAACGCCGTCTTCGCTATTGCGGCGTTGACCGCCATGGTTCTCGTGGTCTCGACGGGCAACACGCTCTGGTTGTGGGTGCTCCTCGTGATCGCGTCGGTGCTGGGTGTGGCCTTCGTGTTGCCCATTGGTGGTGCGGATGTACCGGTTCTCATCTCACTGCTCAACAGCTTCACCGGACTGGCTGTCGCCGCCAGTGGCTTCACTCTGCACTCGACCGTCCTCATCGTGGCGGGCACCTTGGTGGGTGCCAGCGGCATCTTGCTCACCCGTTTGATGAGCAAGGCCATGGGCCGCTCCCTCGCCAATGTGCTGTTCTCCGCATTCGGATCGGCTGCCCCCAGCACGGCGGGTGGTGGTGGCGGTGCCGAACGACCCGTTCGATCGGGAACCCCCGATGACATTGGTGTCCTCCTCGCCTACGCCGAGAAGGTCGCCATCATTCCCGGTTATGGACTGGCTGTCGCCCAGGCGCAACACACGGTGCGTGAGCTCGCCGACGAACTCGAAAAGCGTGGCGTCGAGGTCTTCTACGCCATCCACCCGGTGGCGGGACGCATGCCCGGCCATATGAACGTGTTGCTGGCGGAAGCCAACGTCCCCTATGAGAAGCTCCTCGAGATGGACGAGGCTAATTCCGAGTTGTCCACCTGCGACGTGGCATTAGTCGTGGGTGCCAACGACACGGTGAACCCCGCCGCCGTCGATGATCCCACCTCGCCCATTTTCGGGATGCCCATCATCCATGCCGACCTCGCGAGCAACGTGGTCTTCCTCAAGCGGTCTATGCGACCGGGGTTTGCGGGCATCGAAAACGAACTCCTCTACAACCCCAAGACGATTTTGCTCTTTGGCGACGCGAAGGACACGTTGGCCAAACTCGTGGCCTCGGTGACCGCTAGCTAGCCCATCACATGGCAACAATCGCAGTGTGGGGTAGACGGTCCAGATGCAGATTTGGTGAATAGCCTGATACTGGTCTTCACCCCGTTCGGGTGGGCAGTCTCGAGGCCGTGGTAATCATCGACGCGGCAACTCGGTTAGTGCCCAGGTTGATTTTTGGGGCTGGTTGGCCACACGGCACCGGCCCGCAGCTCCTTCGACCTGACAACCGATTCCCTAGGCGGTCGCGTCGTCAAGCAGCTGGCGGACGTCGTCAGCAAGCTCGATGACGGCGGCAGCGTTCGCGCGCACCTGGTGGGGGTTTGAGGCACCCGCGATAACTGAAGAGACGTCGGGTCGAGATGCCAGCCACGAAAATGCCAGCGTTAACAACGGAATAGACGTCTCCTGCGAGATTGCCCGAAGACGACGAACGCGATCACGAATGTTGTCGCTCATCCACACCCCTTGGCGATCGGCCGGCATGTTGGCCAGGCGGGTGCCCTCCACCAGAGGCGCATCAGGATCAAATTTTCCGGTGAGCCACCCGTTGGCGAGCGGGTAGTAAGGCAGAAAACCGATAGTGAGCTCGGTGCACGCGGCCAAGGTGTCGTCGTGCTCGGGAGTGCGATGCAGTAGCGAGTATTGATTCTGCACTGAACGGAAGCGAATACCGGCTGTGGCCAATGTCGCGGCGTGCCGCAGCATGGATCCATCGAAATTTGAACAACCAATTTCGCGAAGCTTGCCCTCGTCGCGAAGATCTGCCAACGTGGACAACGTGTCCTCCAGCGGAGTCTGTGCGTCGGGAAAATGTAATTGGTAAAGGTCGATGGTAGCGATATTCAGTCGGCGAAGTGACGCCTCGATCGCGAAGCGGATGTACTCCGGGCGGGCTGAGAACTCGGTGCCGTTGCCGGCGGTACCCATGCCGAATTTGGTCGCAATCACCGCCTCATCGCGACGCTCGCGAAGCGCCACCCCGAGAAGCACCTCCGACTCAGTGTTGCCATAGATGTCGGCGGTGTCAAAGAAGTTGATTCCCGCATCGAGTGCGGCGTGCACGACAGACGACGTTTCGGCCTGATCGAGACGAGCCCCGAAGTTGTTGCAGCCAATACCGACGAGAGAGACCTCGAGTGAACCTATTGCGCGTCGCATCATCACGACCTCCTGACCCCCTCAGCATAGGAAGGGGTCAGGCACAGCGGGAGGGGCGGCATGGCCGCCACCCGCCTACTTGACGAGGTCGGGCGAGGTCTCCATGCCCTTGTTCCAGACGGAACGGGCGATGATCTTCGTGGTGTCGGCGCGGTCCTTGTAGCGATTGGCGATGTCACGAACTTCACTCAGCAAGCCCTCTGACAAGGTCGTCGGGTTGAGGCCCAGTGCGACGAAGCGATCGCGCGTCACGTTGAGGTCGTTCTCGGCCGCTTCCTTGCGGGGGTTCGGCAGGTTGGCAACCTCGACACCGGTAATGCTGCTGATGAGTTCGGCGAGATCTCGGACGCGGTAGGTCTCGGTGACCTGGTTGAAGACGGAGACCTGTTCACCACGGGTCGGCGGGTTCGACAGGGCGATTTCGATGCAGCGCACCGTGTCGCGCACGTGAATAAACGCGCGGGTCTGACCACCGGTGCCGTGCACGGTGAGGGGGTGTCCAATGGCTGCCTGCATGAGGAAGCGGTTAAGAACGGTGCCGTAGTCACCGTCGTAGTCGAAGCGGTTGATCAAGCGCTCGTCGCGCTCCGTCTGTGGAGTCTGGGTGCCCCACACGATGCCCTGGTGAAGGTCGGTAATGCGCAGGGCGTCGTTCTTGGCGTAGAAGGCAAAGAGCAGCTGGTCCAAAGTCTTGGTCATGTGGTACACCGAGCCCGGGTTGGCGGGGTGCAGGATTTCGCGGTCGATGTCGCCATCGGGAGTCGGCACCTTGACGGTGAGGTAGCCCTCGGGAATCGGCGCCGAACCGGACCAGCCGTAGCCATACACGCCCATGGTGCCAAGGTGGACCAGCGGGATGTCCTGGCCGGACTCCACAATTGCGCACAGCACGTTGTGAGTGCCCGACACGTTGTTGTCGACGGTGAAACGCTTGGCGGCCGGAGTGCGCATGGAGTACGGGGCGGCGCGCTGCTCACCGAAGTGCACGATGGCGTCGGGGCGCTCGGACAGAAGAAGATCTAAGAAGCGCTGATACTCGAGAGCGACGTCGAGGTACTCGAAGCCGATGGTCTTACCGGAGACTTCCTTCCACACAGCGAGACGGGTCTCAATGGGGGCAATGGGGGTGAGGGAGTCGACGCCCAGTTCGACATCAATCTTTCGACGTGAGAGGTTATCCACGATGATGACGTCGTGACCCTGGTCGGAGAGGTGCAGAGCGGTGGGCCAGCCGCAGAATCCGTCGCCACCAATAACGAGAACCTTCATTTTTTCCTCACGAAAATCGCACACGCGTGTGTCTGTTGGTGTGAGAACCTTACCAAAGCGACCCCCGACGCTTGAACGGCCCTTTGTCATGGTTTCGTCATCGTCGCCTCGCTCGTAGCGTGGCTACATGAGTACCCTCAATCCCGATTCCCGCCTGATCTATACGGCGCGTGAACTTCCTATCCCGGGCCGCCGTGAAGTGGCCGCTCGCGCGACCCTGATGGGTACCGTCTTTGCACGTCGATGTGGTCCTCGAGTAGTGCGTGCGCTGGCCCACCGCCGAGCGGACGCTATTGACCTGAAGCCACTCGCTCGGCCGTTACGTGAGTCATTCGAAGAACTGGGCGGCACCTTCATCAAGTTCGGCCAAGTTATTGCCTCGTCCCCGGGCATCTTCGGGGAACTCTTGGCGAACGAATTTCGCAGTTGCCTCGATACGGGCCCCTTGGTGCCGATCGACGAGGTAGCGGCGGTCATCGAGCGTGAGTTCGGGAGGCCCCTCTCCGAGCTTTTTGCCGAGTTCGACCCGGTGCCGGTTGGTCGCGCTTCCATTGCCGTGGTGCACCGCGCCCGGCGTCATGATGGACGCGACGTAGCCGTCAAAGTGGTTCGCCCCGACATCGATCGCATTGTTGCTACCGATCTCGCCGTCATGGAGCCGCTGGCGAATTTTCTGGCCAAGCAAACCGGTGACCAATTCGTGAATGCGGCTCGCCAGCAACTCGACGGTCTTCGCCTTCAGATCGGCGAAGAAATTGACCTACGCAATGAGGCGCGGGCCCTCGACTACTTCGGTGAATTGACCATCGAGGGTGGATTTGACCTCGTGGTCGTGCCCGCGGTGCATCACGATTTATCGGGCGAAAACGTCTTGACCATGGACTTCTTGCCGGGAACGGCGATTGACGATCTGGCCGATGTCGAGCGTCTCGGTCTCAATCCGGGACCCGTCATCGAGCAGATGATTCGCGGTTTTTTTGAGATGACCATCAAGCGTGGAACTTTTCACGGTGACATCCACGCCGGAAATTTGATCTTGATGCCGGATGGCCGTATTGGAGTCATCGACTGGGGCATTGTGGGTCGGCTCGATGAAGATACCCATCAGTTCTTTGTCCGCATGCTGTCGGCAGTGTGTGGCGACGACACGGGATGGGCGGATGTCACGAGTTATCTCGTGCGGCACTACGGGCCTCAATTACGCGAAGCCATGGGCATGAATGACGAGCAGCTCGCTCAATTTCTCCAAATGATGATTACTCCTATCCTGCTGAAGCCCTTTGGCCAAATTTCTTTTTCCGACATGATGAACGTGACGCAAATTCAAATCGAAAATGCGCACGGGTTCTCGCTGAAGGCCTCGTCATGGCGTGAGATCGTGAAGCGCATTCGCGTGCAGCGTCGACTTCACCGACTGGCCGAAGAAGGTGGCGGTATTTTCTCAGACTTCGACCGCGGAAACTTTCTTCTGGGCAAGCAGCTCATGTACTTCGAGCGTTACGGACGGCTATACCTCGCTGACCGGGCAATTTTGTCGGACAAGCCTTTCTTGGTGCGACTGTTGCGAGAAGCGGGACAGAACATC
The DNA here is from genome assembly GCA_903924205.1 of uncultured Actinomycetes bacterium. Lineage (GTDB taxonomy): Bacteria > Actinomycetota > Acidimicrobiia > Acidimicrobiales > RAAP-2 > RAAP-2. The sequence continues at coordinate 146,631 of CAIYAP010000004.1, read as the reverse complement.
CCCGATCTGCCCGCCAGCGAATAGCCTGCGAGTAACACCACAGGAGGACTTATGAAGATTCAGGTGAACTTTGACTTGTGCGCCAGCAACGCGATTTGCATGGCCATGGCTCCCGAGGTTTTTGAAGTCCGCGACGACGGCTATCTCTACATCTTGAACGAGAACCCCGGTCCGGAACTCGAAGAGGCTGTGCGTGACGCGGTGAACGGTTGCCCCACGGGCGCCATTTCCCTCGCGGAATAATTCGTGACCGGTCCTCGCGTTCGTTTCGCGCCCTCTCCCACGGGGTACTTCCACGTCGGCTCGGCGCGCACCAGCCTTTTTAACTACCTCTACGCCCGCGGGCATGGGGGCACATTCATTCTGCGTATCGAAGACACGGACGTGTCGCGCGGTCGTCAAGAGTGGACCGACGGCATTATCTCGGCCATGAACTGGCTGGGTCTCACGTATGACGAGGGTCCGAGCTTTCAAAGCCACAATGCTCCGCGACATGCGCAGGCGGCCGAAGCCCTGTGGGCCGCCGGCCATCTGTACGCCTGTGACTGCACGTCCGAGCTGGTGCAGGAGCGCACTAAGGGAAACCCCATTCCGGGATACGACGGACACTGCCGTGATCGCCAACTCGAGCGTGGCCCCACTACCGCACTACGTTTCCGCGTGCCGGACGAGGGCTCAGTGGTGGTGCGCGACCAGATTCGTGGCGATATCGAATTTCAGTTGGCGAACTATGAAGACTTCGTCGTGTTGCGTAGTAACGGGGGAGTGCTCTACCCCTTGGCGAATGCCGTCGATGACCGCGATGCGGGCATGACGCACATCATTCGTGGCGAAGACTTGCTGCCGACCACGCCAAAGCAGATTTTGATGTGGGAAGCACTTGCCAGTTCACCGGACTTCGGTGGCGTACCGGTTCCCCTCTACGCGCACCTGCCACTCTTGGTGAACGAACAGCGCAAGAAGCTCTCGAAGCGCAAAGACCCCGTCTCGGTGGAGTCCTACCGCGATGAGGGGTATCTGCCCCAGGCCCTGGTCAACTTCTTTTCGCTCTGTGGTTGGAGTCCGCGCGAAGGCGACGAAATCCAGCCCATTGAAAACTTCATTGCCCAGTTCGAACTGTCCGATGTCACGCATTCACCCGCCTTCTTCGACATGGCCAAGATGCGCCACATCAACGGTGAGTATGTGCGGCGACTCAGCACGGAAGAATTCTTGACCGCGGCCCAACCCTGGCTACAGCCCGAGATCAGCGACTGGCACCCCACCGATTACGAGACGCCATGGGCATCGGAGGACTTCCGACCGCAGGTTCTCGACGTCATGGCACCGTTGATCCAAGAGCGAGTGACGGTCCTGAGCGAAGTGCCCGCCATGGTGGGCTTCTTCTTTCGTCGTCCGGACATGGCGGAGAACGACTTCGTCAAGATCATCGCCTCGAACGACGCGGCGAAGGCGGTGCTCGCCGATGTCATTGCCGCGGCGAACGCTGGCACCAGTTGGACGAGCGAGGACCTGCACGCCCTGGTCGCCCAGATTGGTGAAAACCACGGTATGAACTTACGTAAGAGTCAAGCGCCCATTCGCCTCGCAGTGACGGGCGCCCTGATTGGACCCCCACTTTTCGAATCTCTCGACGTTTTGGGCCGCGATGAAGTGGTGGCGCGCCTGACGATGGCCCTCGAGCGCGCTGGCTGATGTTTTTCCTCTGGCCGATCAAGTTGGTCGTCAAGGTGCTGAGCGCACTGGTGTCGCTGGTGCTGGTGTACTACCTCTTCGGCCTTGGTCAAGTGTGGTTGACGAGTCGTGATTACTCGCCGCATTCGGGTCAAGCCATCATCGTGTTCGGAACAGCGAGCTACGGGCTCACACCGTCGCCGACTTTGGCGCGGCGACTCGATCAGGCCGTCACCTTGTATGACGAGAAGCGCGCACCGTGGATAGTGGTGACCGGCGGGAAGCGCCCGGGGGATATCTACACCGAGGCCCAAGCGTCGGCTCAGTATCTCGTGCAGCACGGAGTTCCGAGGTCTCGCGTCCTGTTAGGCGGTGGATCTGATACGTGGCAAAACGTCGAGACGGCTATTCCGCTGTTGTCCAAGATTCACGCCACCGACGTCCTGGTCGTGACTGACCCCTTCCACGAGTACCGGGCGATGGCTAATTGTTCCGCTCAAGGTCTCACGCCCTTCGCGACCCCGACGCAGCATTCGTGGATACAACCGGGGGTGGCGTGGAAGTTTTTCTTAAAGGAAGCCCTTGATGTGTCGGTCGGGCGCATTGTGGGATACGGCACCTTGTCGTCGTGGACCTCGGGTGTCGCCGCCTTTCACCCCAACCATGGTGCCTAGTTCGCCGACCGGCTAAACTCACAGAGCCTTTCGGGGGTAGCTCAACTGGCAGAGCGGCGGATTCTGGATCCGTAGGTTGGAGGTTCGAGCCCTTCCCCCCGAGCGATGCGTTGCGGTCAGGTATGATTGCTTTTCGCATTACACGCTCCTATCGTCTAGCGGCCTAGGACACCGCCCTCTCACGGCGGCGACACGGGTTCAAATCCCGTTAGGAGTGCCAAACGTTTTTCGTCGCCTACTAATGAGGCGATTCCCCTTATGCCATCTATTGAAAGTGGTGTTCGAACACGTCCATTTTCGAACCCAATGCCATCTGGGACCAAAAACCGGAGAAAGACCTTACGTTCATTGGGTCCAAGGGTGTTCCAACTCGTTCTGAGATCGCCCATTATCTGACGAGCTTTTTGAATCACTGCATCGAAGTCGATGTGGTCAACGAGGAGGATGCCCATCTCTTCTTGCAGTGAGATGCGCTCATCCTCAATGGCGCGCAGGTGGCGAGTAAATGTCTCTTCGTTGATACCGACCCCCGAGAGGAACGTATCCATGAGCTTTGACTCTTTTGCGGACAGAGCGTCGAGTGACTCTTGAACGCGCTGTCGGGCTCGCACATTATTTTTCTGAGACTCTTCAGCGAAATCCCTAACGACTAGGTCCAGTGCATCGAAAAAGGACGGTGGCAAGGAGGTTTCATCGAGCCATTCCTCAAAAATGGCCTCTAACTCAGCCTTAGGAACACGGGTCTTTCGACAGTCTCGATTTCGGCAGTGGTAGTAGGCGTAACGAGTTCCGCCTTTTCCAGTCGACCACGATCCGGTGAGAGGCCAGCTGCATTCCCCACATCGCACCACTCGCCGCAGGGGAAAGTCCGGGTTATTGAGAGCTCGCTCCCGCGCTCGTCCACCACCAGAGTGGATGGTGTGGTTGGCGAGGCGAAATGTCTCAAAGTCGACGAGTGGCTCGAAGTCACCTTGATGCGTGACCTTCCATTTTGGAACAACCACCAAACCGACATAGATGGGATTTATGAGCAGGCGATGAAACTGCTGAGGGTGAAGCGTCGTACCTTTCGACGTCAATACGCCTCGTTCTGCCGCCCATAGACGTACGTCGTCTTTTCGTTCACCGCTTGCCACCCGTTGAAAGATTTCCCGGACGACAGGACCGAGTACCGGATCGATAACCAGACTTGGAGCAGCTTTGGGACCTCGAAGGTAGCCAACCGGCGCACCCCACACCCAGCGACCGTGGGCAATGGCCGCACGCATTCCATCTTTGGTGCGCTGACTTCTCAAGTCATTATCAAATTGCGCCAAGACCGCCATCAGGTTTTCAGTGAGTTTTCCCGTGGCTGTCTCGTCGAATCGCTCCATAACCGAATGGAGCGTGACGTTCAGCTTTGAAAGCGTGGCCTTAATGGTGTGATGCCCACCGACTTCTCGTGCCAAACGGTCGACTCGATAGACCACCACATGAGTGATTTCTCGCTTCTTCGCGCTGCTCGTGAGGTAGCGAAGCATTTCCTGGAGCGCTGTGCGATTTATCGTCTTGGCGGACTCCCCTTCTTCACGAAAGATTCGATCTACTTCGAGGCCTTGCCGCTCACAGTATTTGGCGCACTCGGATTCTTGTGTTTCAAGCGAGTAGTTGTCGACTTGATCGGCGGTCGAGACTCGAACGTAAATGACGGCCCGGGGCATAACGTCTCCTTTTCTCTTTTCACAACGGTCGCGGGGATCTCGGTTTGCTGCAACGCGAGGCGAGCGATTCCATAGAGGTGGAGGAGTAAAAAGCGCAGGTCATCATCACTCGCCGCCACGTCGGTTCCAAGGACACGACGAAGTTCTTCAATGGTTACCACGAAAATGTCCTCGCCGCTCACCGTGGTGCCAACCAATAGCGCGCATCATTCGATACCGTTTCAAGTCAGTGGCTCGCATATCTCGACTCGTTGCCGGTGCGGCGCTGACGTGGACGCTGGTCACGGCGACCACGCCCGCCTGGTCGCTGCCGCCGGTCTCTCAGTGGCGTGCCGTGTCGGAACAGCAGATCTCTCAGCGCTACACCGTGCCGATTACCGATCCCTCGACGGGAGTCACCTACCAAAGCGTGGTGCTCGTGCGTTTGGCGAATCTCGACACTCGGCGACCTGACGGCAGTGGCGTGAACGCTCCGAAATCCTCGATCTACTTGAGCTTGAAGTGGAGCAGTGCCCCACTGGCCCATGCCTACGGCACGCCGCTGTGGTACGTGTTCTACGCCAACATGACACCCCTTCCGGCGTCGTCGATTGTGTACGTGGCGAGTGATGGCACGCGATACACCTCGACTCGGGTGGATCCGATCGACCCGTCGCAGATTGGTGACGCTACGCAGAACGATGGCCTCCTGAATGCCACCTACTACTTCACGATTCCACGAAGTAAACGGTCGGGGTCGGTCGAGATACTGCCGAGTAGAACCATCGGCGCCCTCTTTGGCCCGGCTGGAGCCAATGACAACACCGTCCTCAACGTGGGCGGCCCCACGGTGATTCCCGTGTCTTTTCCGAAGGGCTTGGAGTACATCAGCCCGAGCTACAACACCCACGGCCAGCAAGTCCCTCCAACGTGGATCGATTGGTTCAATCCCTTCGTTCAGTGGGTGATTCTGCTGTCGGTGATTGGCTTTGCAGCGTTCTTCGTACGTCGGCGCCGACGACGGACGCGTCCAACTGATGAGGCGGCCGTCAGCGAGACTCCCGTAACCGGCACCTACCAATTTGTGTCGCCGCAAGTGACGCCAGCGACCGTTGTGAGTGAGCCCGAACCGGAAGCAGTGGATACGCGGACTGTCTCGACAGGTGTTCGCATCAACGTTCTCGGTCACGTGGAGTTCAATCCACCCCTCGGTCGGTGCGGCGATCCCGCTCGGGCCTTTCTCGTGTACTTGGCACTTCACACTGAACGCCCTCGCAGTGTCGATGACGCCCAGACGGCGCTGTATCCCCTCGGTGCCAACGGCAAAGACGTGGCTCGCGCGACGTTTTTGAACTATGTCAGTGAAGCTCGCAAGGCCATCGGTGCGGCGCACCTCCCCGAAGCCGTAGACGGTGCCTACCGCTTGGTCAACGTCACAACCGATTGGGACGAGTTCCAGAGCCTGGTTAAGCGCTTTGGGGAATCGAGTGGCGAAGAACAAATCCGCGCGGGTGTCGCAGCGATGGCTCTCGTGCGCGACCAACCCTTCACCGCTGAGCTGACGCGTCACTTTGAGTGGACGCACGAAGAACGAATCATCGCGCACATGCAGCGAGTCATTAGTGACTTCGCCTTTGCCCTTTCGTCCAAACAGATTCGAGCCAACGACATGGCCGGAGCCGAAGCCACCCTGCGCCGGGGACTGAAGGTCGCAGAAGCCTCGACCTCGCTCTGGGAGCAACTGACCGACGTCATGCTCGAGCACCACGATCAGTCTCTGATGGACGAGCACTGGCGACACGCTGAGAGCGTGTTGTCCGCGGCCGTGGTGCGGTCGCTGCGAGCGAGGGCTCAGGGTTAAGTACTTCATCGCTGAAGTTCCTGAGTCACAAAGTTCCGAAGCTTGGCTTCGGCGCGCGATCGACGAAGCCTTGCTGCGTCATAGGTGATGCCCAGATTCTCGGCCGCAACTGCCAGCGAACTACCTCGCGTGCGAGTGTCGACGACGAGCCGGAAATCTTCGTGGGAGACTACGTGTTGCTGCTCAGCCACGAGGAGGAGTTCGAGGCGTGGGTCCTCCTCGACGATTTCTTCGGGAACATCAAAGTCCTCGGGCAGAGATTCAATGCGGCGCCGTGAGCGGTCTTGCTGGCGAGACTCGTGACGGGCGAATGACACGATGCGATTCGCCAAGGCAGTCCGGGAAGTGAAGTCTCCTTCCGCAAGGGCGGCGCGGGCCCCGAGGTAGAGGTCGCCAAAGCGTTCCTGGGTCAGCCACTGGCCACCGCTGCGGGTGATGGCAGCAGTGATCTCCGGTGCCAGCGCGACCACGACGAGTGACGTCAGCCGAGGGTGACCTTGGGCCAGCCGAACCAACTGAGTCAGGATCTGGTCGGTTTCTGGTCCTGGCGTCTGGAGGCAGGTCGCCAGGTCAAGGGGTCGCGACGCCCCGAGCGTTGAGTGACCGAGGTCGTCGAGCTCACGGAGAAGACGGATGCCGGCAGTGCCGTGGAACGTCGTCTCCAGATCGCGGGTGAATAGGGACAGGGATGCATGGGTTGTGTTCATGGCCCCATCAAGCCCGCATGAACTCATAGAATCTCTCGGCTCATGGTTCACGTGACCTCACTTTTCCTGTATTTGTTGGGGATTTGGCGAGCCAGGGGTTTCGGTTTGAGAAATTGATTGATCCTCTGAGGGGTTCATTTCTGAACTCACTTTTCGCTGCGCCGCCTCTTTTCGAAGCTCCACGTCCATGGCGAAGAAGAGCTCGGCGAGGGCTTGGGCTTTAGGGTGCAGGTAGCCGCGACCGTCGTAGAGGAAGGTCCCGGGGATGACGGCGAGATCGTTGTTTGGGGCCATGTAGGCGGCCCGCTCCTCTCTCATTTCCCGAAAGGTCGTGGAGTAAGAGCGGGACTTGGTAATCAGGTTGCCGGGGTAGCCAAAGGCGTGGGCGTGGCGGGTGAAGCCCAAGTCCCAGGCCGTGAGGGCCAGACGGCGCTGGTGGGGGTCTCTGAGATCATCAACTTGTTGGCGTGACGTGAAACGTCGGGCCAGTTCGAGAGATCCGTCGGTGGTCTTCACGGCGTATTTGGCGAGATACCCCGCAACTCGTTTGGCGGCGAGTCCCTCGTGAACTTGCGCAATGTGGAGCTGGCGACCCCATGTCAGGATGTCGCCAGTTTCAAGGATGAGACGCTCCAGGCGGACCGAGTGGGTGATTACCTGCGTGAGTAAGTCGGCGGTTGCCCAGAGGGGCGGAGCGTTGTTGGGATCTCCTGGTCCGTCGACGCGAAGGACGACGTGAAAGTGCACGAGTCCGCGCAGTTGGAATTCTGCGACTTTGAAATAGTTGAGTGTGAAGTGATGCGGCAGTTCACGGCGTACCAGACCCTGTGAGGCGCCAAGTTCCCGACGGAGGCGGGTCACGAGCTCGTTCCACAGTCGATTGGCGTGGGCGTTCCAGCGAACTGCTCCCTCATAATCAAAACAGTGAGGGCATATGGGTGAGCCAAGTACTGCGTCACCGGGATGGTGTTGAAGGCGACAAACGAGCGAGTGTCCGTGAACGCAGTGTGTAACACGAGGGTGGGGGTGACACTGCTGACCGTGGGTGATTCGGTGAACTACCCCAAACGACGGTGCGGTCAGCGTCACGAAGAGGCGAGGGTGAAGAAGTACCGACTCGTCGATTCCCTTGCCGCCGATGAGGCCAGCCGCCGCCATGATGTAGGCGTCGGCTTTGTAGAGATACGAACACGCGGGACAGATGGCGCGCCGGCGATCCTTGCAGGCCACGGTCAGACCCCGGCGAAAGACCTCTCCTGTAATGACGTTGACCATCTCGCCGGCGATGCGAATTGGGTGCGAGCAATTGCTAGCTTGCCGCACTTCGGCCAGCGCGGCTCGACGATCATCAGCGTTCATGCAGTCCGCGGATGATGCGAGCTTGGGTCACGACTTCACGCACGTCGTGATCACTCATCGAAGGCAGCTTCATGAGAACGGGGGTATGGCCTTCGGCGAGTAAGTAACCCACGCCTCGATTTGCAGGATCAATCGAAGTCGCAGAAAAACCCCGTTGAGCCCAGCCGCTGCCGAGAATGGTGTCCGAAGCGTCATTCGAGGTGCAACGCATGGCCAGCCGATACGCGAAGAGGTCGCGAATCCACGTGGGAACAACTTCGTGGCTCGGCTTTTGGGTCGCGGCGATCACAATGATGCCGGCTGCTCGTCCACGGGCTACAAGGTCTCGCAGGCTCTCCGCAAAGGCCTCACGTAAGTCCTTCTTGCCCCCGCGGAGGTAGAAAGCCAACTCATCAATCATCACCACGTGCAGTCCAAAGCCCGAAGACGGTTCAATCTTTCTCTTACCCTCAGCGAGCAGGAGGTCGTATCGCGTGTCCATCAGACCTTGGAGATACTGAAGTGCTTTGACTGCCTCGTCTTGATTGGGTCCCACAAAGAGGTCAGCCAGTGACTTCCATGCCGCGAGCTCGACCTGTTTTCCATCAAGAAGCGTGATGGTGACAGTGGGGTCCATGGAAGCGAGAGTCAGGAAGTACGAGAGCGCTACCGACTTTCCCGAACCTGGTTCTCCACCAATCAACAGATTGTGCTCAGGCAATTGAATCGATACGGCTCGTCCGTCGTCGGCGATACCGAGAGCCTGCGGCGCCCAAAGGTTGCATCGAGTTCCGACCAGTTTGGGCATAGGGAGAACTGCCGTGAGGGGGTTGCTCGAAATGAGCGTTAGCTCCACGAACTGTGCGTTGGAGCGAACGGGAGAAACGCGCACCGACCGAATACCTAGTCCCGCGGCTAGCGCACCAGCCTTGACGTCGACTGCGTCGAAATGAATTCCGACGGGAAGGCGAACGAGGTGACGAGAGCCGACAGTCAAGTTCTCGGACTTCGTCACAGTCGGGATCTGGCCGAGTCCATTAACGAGGCCGCAGTGCAGCATCGTGAAGTGCAGGCACTGAATGAGGTGATTGCGTTGGGTCGTGATTTCAAAGGTGCGTCGCAGTTGTGGCGAGCGCCACAGTGCAACTGCCATGAATGTACCGATTGCCAGTGGTCCACCTGGGCCGAAGTTGAGCGAACAGGTCATGACGAACGCCGTAGTGAGCCCGAGTTGCAGTTCGAGACGCCACCCCCAGACCACCGAAGTGGTCCAGGGGTGACGGCTCGGCGTCGATGACTTAGTCATGGCGACGCTCTCTGAAGAAGCTCCAAAATCCCCAGCTGGCAGCGCCGAGTACGACGATGAGGAAGTGGGTGAGAACCCAGACAACAAGGACGTTGAGAACTGTTGCGGCCAGTGCGAAGAACAGGAGCTTTCTCATTAGGCCTGAGCCTTTGGAACCTCGATGCGATCAGCCCGGAAGCTGACGCCGTGGTTGCTGCCAACTTCCCAAGTTGAGGCAATCAGGTTCGTGATCTTGACGATGGTGAACTCGCTGAGTCCCTTAACTTCACCGGCAACTTTGATGGTGATTGAGTCCTTGACGCCAGATCCAGCGGCAAAGACGGGGATGTTAAACAGCGGCACACCGTGTTCGTCAGTCTTGAGCTGACGCGTCTCGAAATCGAGAACGGGTTCAGCCGGACCAGCGGCGGCAAACTTCACCGTCGAGGTGTCAATGGGTAAGCGCATAATTGGGCTCCTTTGCAGAGAGCGAAGGTCACTCTCTACTTAGTAAGCCCAACTTTTTGACCCTTTTCGAACAAAATTCTCTTAAAACTTCTTGATGACGAGATTTCGAGATGAGTCGATCGGCCAATGTGGCCACCAGCAGGGTGCTGCGCACCCGCTGGGGCCCAGGGGCGGAGCCTCTGACCTAGGCGAGATGTCGTAGTGGTGTCGTAACCTTTCTATTCATCAATCGAGGCCGAGGTGATCATCATAAACGAGTGGTTTCACGTAATCATAATGCGTGCAGCAAGGTGCCGGACCTCGTCTCGCTGACGTTCCGGACGTCTCTTAGCCGAGTCAAGAAAGAGACGCATTGCCACTACAAGTGGTGCCAATACTCCGACAAACAGGACAATTAATGCAAAGGTGGAAGATGACGAACCAATCTGAGTCGACGTACACGTGTGAATAGCTGAACCGAGGCCCCTAACGCACGCGTGTCCCGAACTCCTGGAGCCGATGGATAACACCAAGAGAAATCCGCCGATCGCTCCTCCAGGCACGATTGCAAATCCAACTATTTTGGTACGCAACGACCATGCATCAGACGTGATGAAAAGCCACAGGCCAATGAGATATCCGATACCGAAAAGGAGCATTCCAACTTCGAGCAAGATCACAGTAAATACGTTGACCAATAGAGGACGAGATCGGCTAATCATCTGATGCTCCGTCTCCTCACAAATTGTCGCAGGAAATGTTCATGCTCCATGTGGCATTCGATTTCGGATTCACGTCGAGTCTGTAAGCAAAATCATTCTTGAGCGTTAGTTTCACGAGCGTAAATGATGCAGATGCCAGCATCTGACCGTCTGTGCCATGATTCGTCAGACTCGTTGACAGGTCCGGAGCTGGTGCGTCCGGCGACCAACCAACCTGCCAGTCCCAATTCCAGTTTGGATACGATACATTTGTCAATGTTTTATAATTGCCAGACATACCTTCATATGTCGTGAAACGCGTTTGGACCGTACCGCCAAAGAACCAAGGGTCATTGCAACTTTCACTCAATGTATAGACGCAATTCCAGTTTCCAGATCCGCGTCCGCATCCTTTTATGGTACCGGAGCTATGAGGTTGACTTCCGCCCGTCGAGGTGTTATTAACTGACCCCACAATGGCGCTGGTTACCAAAGTCGCCGTATCCGGTTCTGTCTGGAGGAATGCGAGTTGATCGGGAGACAGACTGGACGAGTTCGCAAGGAGTGACTCAACGATTGAATAGTTTGAAAGTTGCACCAGGCTTGTCGAGCCGATTGTTCCGGCGGACACTTGAACAGCTCCTGCTTCCGGTTGAGGTACGACACTAGCGGGCAGGCCGAGAGAGACTGCCTGAGCGACATCCGCAGTTGAGGCTGCACCACTTGGCGTAAATGTAGAGTACGACCCTTGCGAGGTGCTGTCCGCAAAGGATGGGTAAGACGCAGAGCTCTGACCGATCAGGTTTGTCGCGCTGACAGTAATCTCGTCGGTTGCCGCGTTCGCTTGCACCGTGCCAAAATTTATGCCTCCGGAAACCTCCACTTGATTGCCGTTGGTGACGTCAAGGATCGTGAAGAAGTCGATCGGCGTTCCGCAGTCGATAGCTGACCCCCAGGTCACCGTGGCGGTAGTGCCGTTAAGGCTCGAAGTCACAGAATCGGGAGCGACCGGAGCTGTTGGAGGTATCCAGTAACCCCTGGCGGATATGACAACATCGACCGTACCGCTGCTGACATTTTGTATCGAGATGATTCCGTCCGACGATGGTGTCGTGACGACTTGTGTGTTGTCAAGAGTATTGTCACCCGAATCGCTTCCAGAGAAATTTACAACTGGGGCCACGTACGAAGGCGCAACCGTTCCTGTCCATTCGTTTAGCCATCCGGTTGATGTCGCGTTCAAAACGTCGATTTGATCCGAGACTGCGGTGACTCCCGACGAAGGTATACCGACCAGGCCAGTTTCCTTGATGGAGATGGTGGCGTATGCTGGAATTACCGCCGGAGCCCGAAAAGTACCATCTGTGCTCGTACACGTACTCGCTATTCGGGTGTCACAAATTTTCGCCGGTCCGCCGTCAAGAGGCGTGTACTCGGAGCCAGCGACATCTGTTGTGCTGGGCAAAATAAAGTATCCGCGAAGATTAACCATGACTTGAACTGGAACCGTGCCCGCGTTAATGATGTCTATCTGACCATTATTGACCGAAGGGTCGCAAGTAGTACTTTCACCTTCTAGCACGTCAGTCAGACGGGACTTCAATCCCGATGTGTATGACATATGGCGAACTGCAGATGTTTGATAATGACCGCCAACACACTTGTTCCCACCGCCGACAAACCGGAGCATCCCCGAACCGCTCGGAAGTAACGTTCCGACCTCGATTTCAACAGCGTCAACATTCGCGGCCGACGTATTGATTACACCGTTCGCGATCCCCAGTGCTATCGGATTCAGGGCCAGATCCTGACCCGGTTGAATGGCTCCAATTTGAGTTCCACCGTATCCACTCCGCGTGTCAATCAACTGGGTCCATGGTGTAGAAACAAAGGTATCGCCAGCTATAGCGGAAGTTGCACTTGAGAAGTACCCTTCAACTTGAACTGCCAAGGTCACGTTTCCATTTCCGCTGAGAGTGATTGAAATATTTCCCGCATTGCTGGTTCCGTCGGGCGCAACCGCCACAACATCTGACCCGCTCGTTGAACGGCCGCCCGCAAAACTCACCGATGAGTTCCCAGGATTCGAAATGTCGGACTCGTAGTCGCTCAGTGATCCAGATCCGCTCGCCGTGAAGACCTGGATGTTCAAGAAAACCGCAGACACTCCGCCTGAAGGAATAATTGGCATCGTGGCATTGCTCGGCGTAAATCCTTCGATAGGCACGACGAACGTTTGTCCCGGCATGATCAAAGCTGGAGCTCCACCTGTGCCATTCCCTGTGTCGAAAACGTCGGTCGGGGTGATCGGATGATACTGGCCCTGATCGGGAAGTAACTGGCCGGGAGTAGTCGTTGCGCCAGCGGTAGCACCTGAAACTATTTGAATCGAGAGTCCGCTAAGGATAAATATGGAAACCGCCATCGGTACGAGCGAAAAGATCTAAATTTCTGCCCGAATTGTGACATACCAACACCTCAGTTCGATTGCCTGCCAGAAAGTTTAACAGGAATCATTGAGGAACCAACGTCTCTAATTTAGAGCACAAATGTGACATTTAGAGGAGTGAGAAGCCTCACAATTGAGGATTACTGATGCAGTCCCTGGCGGGAGAGAAATGTGGCCAAAGTTGGGGTTAATAGTGAGCGATATCCATATGCCGGGCACCGATAGGAGACCAAAGATCTTAAAACCGTGCCAACGGATGATTCGACAGCTGTCTCATTTTCAATAGGTTCACGCGCGGCCCTGTCTGCATCTTGTGACCCCGAGCCAACATTTTGGATTGCCAAAAAATCGAGTTGCAAAGCAATTTTGGATTGCTCTTTCAAAGTAAGTCAGGGAAACGCTCCACTGCGTGCATCCAGCGCACCAGAATTTTCCACTCATCAAACGTCAGGGGTGCCAAAATTGTTGACGGCCGCTTATTCCTCGAGCTTGGCCACATCGGCCAAGTCCTGAGGCCGAGCAACCGCCCTCTTGTTGGTAATCAAGTCTTCGCGACTAATGAATGGGACCCGCCGACCATTTATTTCGAATTCCACACGCCGATTCCACGCCTCATCAAAACCCACCCCATCGATTCCCGTGAGCAGGTCGATTCGATGGGGTGGATAACCCAACTGGATAACGGTGTTGGGATTGAGAAGATCCTCACGCGTGATATTGAGTGAGCCGAATCCAAAACTTTCAAGAACGACAAGCACGCGATTCGCGTTGTCGTCGTTAACCCAGAGCCAAGTGTCGAGGTCGCCGGTGTAGCGAGGGGCGCCATGTGCGGCGAGGGCGTAGCCCCCAATGATGAGAAATCGAACGTCGTTAGCGAGTAGTAATTGAACAAACTCGTTGAAGTCTTGATCCAGATCCACTGGGCTCTCCGATCATTTGACGGCGGAGTACTTCTACGGCGGCGATGCGCTCTGACGGGCTCTTCGCAAGCCAGTACTGCAAGTCACTCTGCTGCTCATGCAGCGGACGAATCGACACAACGGGAGTAATCATCACCAATATTTTAGTCCTCCGGGGCCGACGTCGCTTGCCCTGAGACCTGCGACCTCGGCGGCACGACTCGCGTTTTGTCCCCATCATTCAGACGAAATTCCGTCTTCAAGCCTCCCATCGAATCCACGAAGAACCCGTTGGGAGTGCCAAACGTTTTCGTCAACATGCAAAGTTGTCATTCCCCTTATGCCATCTATTGAAAGTGGTGCGTGTACGCGTCCATCGTCGAACCCAATGTCATCGGGGACCAAAACGGACCCACATCCTCTATCCAGTGGGCGCAAGGAGAGTTAGGGCGGTTGATAGAGAACGTGGTGGCGTTGATATGCACCATGACATTGAGACAATTTCAATAATCGAGCGGGTGACTGACGTACGCCATTCTCTTACCGGGAAAGGCATCACTAGGATTCCGCGAAGACGGAAGGAGGAATTCAATGGGTGGGATTGTTGATCCAGCAGCGATAGTGAAGCCCCAGAGAGTGAAGTTGCACCCTTTCAAAGTGATGGTCGGCCCCGTCACCCACTTGGCCGAGGAGCGCGAGCGGCTCGCGACATTGACCTTTTCGGGATTTTCGGTGACCCAATTAGGTGCGACCATTGGCGGAATTGTTGAAGGTGTCGATATCACCCAGCCTCTCGAGGACGAAGTTGTTGCCGAGCTTCGTCGTTGCCTCCTTGACTTCAAAGTGATTTTCTTTCGCAATCAGCCACTGACGGCAGCACAACACGTTGCATTCGCTCGTCGCTTTGGGGAATTAGAGATTCACCCCTTCATTCCCGCTAACACGGAGCAGCCGGAACTCGTCCGTTTTGAAAAGGAGGCCAAGGTCGGGGGATTTGAAAATGTGTGGCACTCCGACGTGCCGTGGCGTGAGATCCCTTCGGCGGCCGCGGTGCTGCACGGTATCGAGATTCCCGCCGTCGGCGGAGACACCGCATTTTGTGACATGTACGCCGCATACGACGGACTGAGCCAGAAGATGAAGGAGCGCATCGCCGATCTGACGGCGGTGAATGACTTTACGAAAGCCTTTGGCCACACCCTCGATGACGAGAGTCGATCCGCAATGCACGAGAAATACCCGCCCACCATTCAGCCCGTTGTTCGCACCCATGGCGAGACCGGAAAGAAGCTCATCTATGTCAACCGCGCCTTTACCGAATCAATCGTCGGACTCAGCGAGGGTGAGAGCAACGAACTCATCGATTTCTTGAGTTCGCAAACCAACGTCCTCGAGTATCAGTGTCGCTTTCAGTGGGAGCCGCATTCGGTCGCCTTCTGGGACAATCGAGCCGTCCAGCACTTTGCCCTTAGCGATTACTGGCCGCAACGACGAGTCATGGAACGCGCGAGCATCGTCGGAGAGCGCCCCTTCTGAGTAGAGGTCGCGGAGGGCAATCGTCACATCAGCCATCGTTGACGTCTGGCGAGATGGGTCTCAGTAGTATCCGCGTCGTGCACGCAACGTTGGCCCCGCGTCGTTTCTGGCCCTGGGTAGCCCTTACCGTCGTCGCTCTCGTGGGGGCCGTGGCGTTGAATGTGCACGTGTGGACCTTGTCGCCCACACATGCCACTACCTGTTCGTGCTCGGATACCTCACTGACGACGTGGTTCTTGGAGTGGCCGTGGGCAGCGATTCGCCAGGGCCATGCCATCTGGTTCTCGAGGTCCATGTTCTTCCCGCAGGGCACCAACTTGCTGAGCAATACGGGTTACCTCGCGATTGGTGTGGTGTCGTTGCCCTTGACGGCAGTTTTTGGTCCGCTGGCCACCTTCAACACATGGTTAGTGCTTGGCCCCACCGTGACCACGCTCGCGATGACTCGATACGCCCGTCGATTCACGACGTCCTTCGGCGCCGCCGCGATTGCTGGTCTCTTCTTCGGATTCGCCCCTCTGGTTATCTACAGCGTGCCGCTCGGGCACCTGAATATGGTGGTGTTGGCGGGGCCGCCGTTGATAGCCACTGCGTGGTGGGATTACCTTCGTGCACCCTCGCGACGTGGATCGCTCGTGCTCGCCGGCTGGTTTATTGCGCAGTTTTTCGTGTCGACGGAAATTTTCGCCATATGTGTCATCGCCAGCATCGTGTTCATGGTGCTCAGTTGGCCGGCAGGGTCTGAACCAAAAATTTCTGGGCGCGAGATCACACGAACGGCGATTCCGGGTGTCGTTCTGCTCATGGCCGTGCTGGCCATTCCCACCTATTACGCCCTCTACGGACCTAGCTCGTATCACGGCGCTATTTGGGGAGGTTCGTTGTCGACCGCCAGCGTGGCGGGGTACTTCTTCCACTCGTCGCATTACGCCCTGTGGTGGCCACGCCACCGCTTCTTGTATTTGCCACCCACTTACCTCAGCCCCGGATTGCTGGCAGTGAGCGTGGTGCTCTGGTGGCGAGCACGAAGCCGCGCGCTATTGGTGGCCACCGGATTGCTCCTCGGCGGAAGTTGGCTCGCCCTCGGGTCGCACTATTGGTATTCGGCATGGCATTGGATTGGCCGTATCGGACCTTTGGTCAGTTTGGTGAATGAACGATTCGCGATCATCGAGATGATGGGTGCCGCGTTATTAGTGGCACTGGTCACGCAGTGGGTGTTGAGCTGTCGGTTCACACGAATTCGCCGTCCACTCGTTGTCGTGATACTGGCGGCCGTTCTCGCGCCCTACCTCGCCAACATCACTAGTGGTGCGCCCTACCAAGCGCAGCGAGTGTGGGAACCGAAATGGTTTGCCCAGGAAGCAGGAGGGCTCCCTGCGCACGACGTTATTCTCGCCTTTCCGTTCTTCAATACCTCGGCCAACTACCTCAGTGTCCAGGCGCTCCACGACATGAGATTTGACATGGTGGGTGGCACGTCGCCGCAGTGGTTGGCGAGTCGTCAAGGGTTTGCCCGACCGGGCTATACCGACATCTGGCGCATGGCTAATGGGCGCCAGTATCCAAACTTGTCGTGGCATCCGACGGCGCAACAAGTTCAGCGAGTCCAGTCCGCTCTTCGCTACTGGCACGTGAATGACGTGGTTATTCCGTTTGACGTGGGGCCGACGACGTCACGCGCCGCTCGAGCGCCACTCACCATTGCGCTCTGGATGGTGGGTATTTTGGGTCAGCCACGTCAAGTCGCCAGCGCCTGGGTGTGGCACTACCCTCACGGCTACGGCAACAAGTAAAGGGCATCGCCCTACTGGGCAGTGCCACATTGGCGGCAGAAATTCGCCGCAAAGGTCAAAGGTGCCGCACACTGAGTGCAGATCGGCATCGGCGTACCGGTAATTGCCGAGGCGCCACAGTGACGACAGAAGCGCGCGTCGAGAGCAAGGAACTGGCTACAGGAGGCACAGGCGAGAGCGGGGGCCGACGTTGCGCCACGGCGCACCTGGCGCCACGTCATCGTGGAGAGCCCCGCGAGGATCAGCGCGACGATGATGGTGAGGCCAACTGGCGAGTTGGTCTGTTGGGCACAGCCGTTGTAGTCCTGGGTGCCGTCATTGAGTCCGCAGGCCACGCTCGCAAACATGTGAGAAGCAATGTGGAGTAATGGCACCAGTAGCAACATGGCCGAGGTGATGACGCCCACGCGGGCAATGGTCGCCGGGGGAAGGCAGAAGTAGAGCAGAGCAAAGCCGACCGCAATGCCCACGACAGCCAGCATCGCGGGTGAGGATGACTGAGGGACACCACACTGCGCACCGCGATAACCGCAGTCAAGGTGAGGAAGTGAGACGCTTCGTCCTACGACAACGCCGAAAGCGATCAGCATCGCGAGGCCACTGACGGCCGCGATCACGTAGTGAATCGCACCCAGTGTTTTGCCGAAGTGGTTCGCCGCCACATCGTGAAATCTACAGAGGAAAACTTGGTGGGCGTATCCGCTCGTGCCCCAGGTGCATGACTGTTACCGTCTCACCCAGAAAGCATCGAAGGAGCAATATGAGGGTATATCTCGCGGGACCATTGTTTTCCGCAGCGGAACGTCGCTGGCTTGATGCCGTGGCGGCGCAACTTCGTGCGGACGGTATTGAGTGCTTTGTTCCCCACGAAGTCTTCGCTGGCACCGAGCCAGGATCGGCGCAGGAGATCTACGCCGTTGACTGGGAGGGAATGCGTAGCTGCGATGTTTTGCTGGCGTGGCTCGATGGGCCCAGCGTCGATGACGGTACCGCGGTCGAAATCGGCATCTTTAGCGAGTGGGTTCGCAGTGGTGACAAGCGCGGCATTGTCGGGTACTGCACGGATCTGCGACAAAAGCGCAGTCGCGCCGTTGCCGAACACGGCGGGCTCAATCTCTTTGTGGCCGGCGCCATCATGAGCATTGGCACCTTGTGCTGGTCGCTCGATGATGCGCTCGATGCGGTCCGCGCTCTGCGCTGAAGAAGTTTGACTCTTGGAAGTTTCCTGGCTTCTTTCAACTTTTGAGCGCTCTACCGGCGCATAACAGCGTTTTCGGTTGCATTTTGCCCGAAAATATCGGTATTTCGGTGTAGCCGGGTGCTCGACCGACATCGGACCGTCAACGAAAAGCATTTCTATCGTGTCACGAACCCGTGACATTTATGTAATCTCACCACAGCAGTTAGTGAATCCAAAGGGGGATTTCATGTCAGCGATCATCATGTTGGTGGGTGCCGTGGCACTTGCCGCTCTTCTCGTTTCGGGGCGTCATCGTCTGGGCGTGCGAATGACCAAGTTCATCGGTACCGCACTCAGCGCATCGACCCTCGCATCGATTGCGTTCGTTCCGGCCGCGAGTGCTGTTGCTCCGCAAGGCCCGCTCTACATCACCAACACGGTGCTGAGCGCACCAGTGGGTACCGCCATCAAGATCACCACTACCGGTGGTTCGGGCACGGGTGTCGTGACCTTTAAGGCGACCGGCACCGGTTGCGTCATCACGGCGGCAAAGAGCACCGTGGGCTCCACGGCGATCGGCCAATGTGTGGTGACGGCAACCAAGGCGGCCAGCGGTCCCTTCAGCGCGATTAACTCCGCTCCGGTCACGTTCTCCTTCACGGGTTCGGCGCAGGCCACGTTGACTATCTCGAACAAATCACTCTCCGCACTCGTGAGCAAGACCATCACCTTGACCACTGCGGGTGGCTCGGGCACCGGTGCCGTGAGTTACACGGTGTCTGGTACGAGCTGCGCCGTCAAGGGCGCCGTGTTAAGCGCGACGGCGTACACCACGTGCATTGTCACGGCTACGAAGGCCAGCGCGGGTGCGTACCTCAGCGCTACGTCGGCATCAGTGTCCTTCGCCTTCCTTCCCACTACCTTCCAAATTGTGAACCTTGTTCACGCCGGAACGGTGGGAACCCCGCTGACGGTGTCAGCGCTGGGTGGCACCGCGGTGGGCTCCACCTCGTTCTCGGTAACCGGCACCGGTTGCTCGATCAACTCATCGACAGGTGTGTTGTCCGCGACCCAGGCAACGACCTGCGTCGTGTCGGCATTCGTCATGTCCGGGAGCAAGAAGCTGGCTACCGCGACTCCCGTGAGCTTCGGATTCACGGTGGAGAACCCGACGGTGGCGCACCCTGACGTCGCGACCTTGACGTCCATCTCCGGCAAGGTCGGAAACCAGATTGATGACACGGCCAACGGACGGACGTACTTCATCAACCAGTACTACAACTCCCACGACCACTGGTATGTCAACTACATTCCCGCCGGCGCGACAGTGGGTATCACCTGGCACGTCAACGGTTCGAACGGACTTCCGCTCGTGGGTGCGAACGTCACTCTCCTCAGCAACTTGCCGTACACCTGCTCCCAGGGCGTGACCTGGACGACCTCGGGCCTCAACGTCTATCCCGGTTGCAACGGTGGACAGACGGGCACGATTAGCGGTACCACCGACGTCAACGGCAACGTGACTTTCACCGTGACCAACAACAACCTCGTGGGTGGCTCGGCTCCGACCAACATGACCACCGCTGCGGGTGTCGATGGCAACGAAGCCAGTACCTTCCCCTGGACCGCCATGCTCTTGCAGGTCAACAGCGACATCTTCACGGGTAACCCGGCGACTCAGGTCAACCAGGCGACTGACCGCGTTGACCTCATCGTGATCCCGGCCACCGGTAATGGTTCGTCAGTCGACAAGCCAACCGTCGCGAATCCAGACGTTGCCGCCTTGACCGGTACCACCGGCACGACGGGTAACCGTATCGACGACACGTCGAACGGACGGACGTACTTCATCAACCAGTACTACAACTCCCACGACCACTGGTACGGCAACTACATCAACACGGGTGCCGCGATCACCATGACGTGGCACGTCACTGGCTACAACGGCAAGCCCTTTGCGAACGCCCCCGTCACCCTGCACGCCAACCTGGGCTATGCCTGCGCCACCGGCGTGACGTGGAGCGCCGCCAGCTTGAACGTGTACCCCGGCTGTAACGCGGGTGCGGAGGGTCTTCTCACCGGCACGACGGACGCACTCGGCAACGTGACCTTCAACCTGACGAACACCAACACCGACGTGGGTACGGCTCCGACCGACACCACGACGACGGCGGGTCTCGAGGCCAACGAAGGTCCGTTCTCCTGGACGAACATGATGTTGCAGGTCGGCAACGATATCTACTCGGGTAACCCATTGACTCAGGTCAACCAGGGCACTGACCGCGTGGACTTCGTGGTGATCCCGAACGCACCGACGGCACCGCAAACCACTCCGACCTACTCCAACCCGGACGTGGCCACCTTGACCTCTATTAGCGGTGCGGTGAATTCCACGCCCATTGACTTCACGACCCAAGGCGACCAATGGTTCATTCGCGCGTACTACTCGCCGAGCGACCGTTGGAACTTCACGTACATCACGGCGGGATCCAGCGTCACCGAGACGTGGCACGTGGTTGGCTTTGACGGTTCACCGTTGGTCAACACCACCGTGACCCTGCTCACCGGTTTCGCAGGTAACGACGCGAACTGGACGGCGACTGGTATCGACGCCAACGGCCACGTGACGGGCACCACTGACTCGAACGGAGATGTCTCCTTCACCATCACGAACACGGACACAACGCCGAGCACGACGCCGAGCGACACCACGAATGGCTGGACGGCTCTGGGTGCCGAAGGAACTAATCCTTTCACCCGAATGGCTCTCGTCATCGGGACGCCAATTGACAATGCTGGTCTGGACAAGGACAGTGGCGCCATCGGTAGTTCGACGGACGTCATCAATGCCGGCGCGGCATACATCAAGTCCGTCAATCAGGCCACGGACCTCGTTGACTTCATCGTTATCCCTAGCGGTGGCTCCACGCCGCCGCCGCCGACGGGCCCGACGCACGCTCAGCCCGATGTAGCCACGATGACCGGGGTGTCGGGTACGGTGAATTCCACGCCTATTGACTTCACGTCGAACGGTGACCAATGGTTTATTAATAGCTACTACGCCGCCACTGACCACTGGAACTTCACCTACGTGACCGCGGGATCCACCTTTACGGAGACCTGGCACGTGGTCGGTTATGACGGCAATGCATTGGCCAACACCACCGTCACCTTGCTCACGACCTTCGGTGGGGCTAACCCCGCCAACTGGTCGAGCTCGAGCGGTGATGCCAGCGGCTACATCACCGGCACGACTGACGCCAGCGGTAATGTCACCTTCACGATCACCAACACCAACAGCTCGGCCAGCGCGGTGGATAACACCAGCGATGGCTGGACAGCGTTGGGCGCGGAAGGTGCGAACCCGTGGACGCGAATGGCGCTCGTCATTGGCACGCCCGCCGAGCATGGTGGTCTTCCTGCGTCCAACGGTGCCGTGGGTAGTACCACCGATGTCATCACCGCGGGCGGCAGTTACGTCCAGAGTGTGAACCAGGCCACTGACCTGGTGGACATCATCGTGATTCCTGCCTAAATAGTCGCAACACATCCCCCCTCGTTCTCGCGTCGCGCGGTGAACGAGGGGGGATTTTGCTATTCCCACTTCACTCACGTTCACGTGACAGCAAAGGTAAAACCTCGTTAATGCCTTGCCATTTGCGATAATGGTTCGCCGCTCAAATCCGTAGAGGAATCTTTAGCTATGTCAGTACAGCCCGCCCCGTCATCTCGCCGCTTCCCAGAAGGTTTCATGTGGGGAACATCCACTGCGGCCTACCAAATCGAAGGAGCGGTGGCCGAAGACGGCCGTACGCCATCCATTTGGGATACGTTCAGTCATCACAGTGGTCGCGTTCTCAATGGCGACACCGGTGACATTGCCTGCGACCACTACCACCGCTACGCCGAAGACCTCGATCTTCTCGCCGATCTCGGGGTATCCGCATATCGCTTCTCCATCGCGTGGCCCCGGATCCACCCTGACGTGACGGGCCCCGCGAACGAAAAGGGACTTGATTTCTACAAGCGCCTCATCGCAGGTTTGCACGAACGCAACATCATTCCGCTCCCGACGATGTATCACTGGGACCTGCCGCAGTCGCTCGAAGACGTCGGCGGCTGGACGAACCGTGATACTGCCTATCGTTTTGCCGACTACGCCGCGACGGTTCTCGAGCGCCTCGACGGCATCTCGAAATGGACCACCTTCAATGAGCCCTGGACCAGTGCGTGGTTGGGCTACGCCTATGGCCATCACGCACCTGGTCGCGAGGACATTGGCGCGGGTGCGTCGGCAACGCATCACCTTCTTCTCGCACACGGTTTGGGTGTGCAGGCCGCTCGGAAGATTGTTCCCGAGGTCGAAATTGGACTCACGCTGAATCTCGGCGTGCTGCGCTCTGGTACACAAGAGCAGGTGGACATCGATGCCACCTGGCGCGCCGATGGCAACCAAAACCGTATTTGGCTAGACCCACTCTTTAAGGGCACCTACCCCGAGGACATGGTCGAGTTGTATTCCGCCTTCCCGCCGGGCTTCTCGGTGGTGCAGCCCGGCGACCTGGAGATCATTTCCTCGCCGATTGACTTCCTCGGTGTGAACTTCTACGGACCGGGCACCGTCATGGGCGAGGGCCGCGAGCAGGAAGCACGCATGGCGGGCTTTAACGTCGGACCTCGACCCGAAGCGCCACCGGTGAACAGTCTTCGCACTATCGGGGTCGAAACGCCGGGTCGCCCGAAGACGGCCATGGACTGGGAAATTGACGCGACCGCCCTGCGCGAATTATTGGTGCGCATCGACCAGGAATACACCAAGATTCCCCTGTACATCACGGAAAATGGTGCGGCCTTCGATGACTACGTCGGCACCGATGGCGTGGTGCGTGACCCAGATCGCATTCGCTACCTCACCGAGCACCTCGAGGCCTGTCGCGGTGCGATCGACGATGGCGTGAACCTCAAGGGCTACTTCATCTGGAGCCTGCTCGACAACTTTGAATGGGGCTTCGGATACTCCCGCCGCTTTGGCATCGTGTGGATTGACTACGACACGGGCCGCCGCATCCCGAAGAGCAGCTTCCGCTGGTATCAGGGCGTCACGGCAACAAACGAGTTGCCGAATCTCGACGAGGCAATGGCCGCCACGCGCCACAAAGGCTAAGGGCTAACGCGTCGCGATGCTGACGGCGGTGCGCTGCTCGTCGGTCGCGGACAGCCAACAACGACTGGTGTGACCACCCCCGAGATCAAACTCGGGCGGCTGGTTGCCGTGGCAGATGTCCATGGCTTGCGGGCACCGCGGGCTGAATCGGCAGCCATCGAGGTTGAAGCCACTGGCCTTTGCCTCGCTCGCGCCAGAGTCGCGGCGTGCGAGATGGTCCGGGTTGGGCACGGAGTTGATGAGTAACTGCGTATAGGGATGGACGGGGGCATCCATGATGGCGGTGCCGCGGGCTCGCTCGACGACTTGACCGGCATACATCACCGCAGTTTCGTCAGCGATGTAGCGAGCTGACGCAATGTCGTGCGTGATGTACATCATTGCGAGCAGGTGAGTGTCGCAGAGCTCGCGCAACAAGTTGAGGACACCGAGTCGCACCGAGACGTCCAGCATGGAAATGGGCTCGTCGGCCAGCAGCACGGAGGGGTTGACGGCCAGACCACGGGCAATGTTCACGCGCTGGAGTTGGCCACCGGACAATTCGTGGGGGTATCGCTCGAGGTAGTCGTCGGGCGGCGTCAGCGACACGCTGGCCAATACGTCACGGGAGCGCTCGACGACGTCGCCCTTGTTCGCCCCGTGAATGAGCAGAGGGCGCTCCAAGGTATGGCGAATACCGCGGACGGGGTTGATCGCCGCAAAAGGGTCCTGCAGGACTAACTGGACATGACGGGCATAGTCGATACCACGGCGGGCGGAGAGGTCGATTTGAGACTCGTTGAGCCACAGCTCACCGCTGGTCGGAGGAACGATTCGTGCCAGCATTCGTGCGAGGACGGATTTGCCGGAACCGCTTTCGCCCACAATGGCTAAGACCTCACCCGCGCGAAGAGTGACACTGACGTCATCGACGGCGCGCTGTCCGTACTTCTTTTTGAAGAAACCCTTTTCGCGTCGCGCGGTGAAGGTGCGCGACAGGTGCCGCGCGTCAAGAACAATGTCACCACGAGTGGTCACTTCACACCTCCGGGAGTGGTGTCGCCACGTCGCGACAAACTCACCGGCACCTCCACGGGAGATGCCGGATCATGCAGCCAGCACGCCACCGAGCGACCGCCATCTTCAATGTCGTTCAGCGGCGGCATCTCATTGCGGCAGCGGTCGTGCGCGTAGGCACAGCGAGGATGAAAGGGGCACCCGGCGGGCGGCGTCTTGAGATTCGGCGGAGAACCGGGAATTCCGGTCATCGCGACGCGCTCACCGGACAGTGGCGGGAAGGATTCCATGAGACCCAAGGTGTAGGGGTGACGCGGGGCTCGGTACAGATCGAGGGCCGGCGCACGCTCCACGATTCTTCCGGCATACATCACCATGATTTCGTCGGCGAGCTCCACCAGTAAGGACAGGTCATGGGTGATGAAGATGAGGGCGAATCCGAGTCGCTCACGCAACTCGTGCAGTTCCGAGACGATCTCGCGCTGCGTAACCACGTCGAGCGCCGTCGTGGGTTCGTCCATGATGACGAGCTGGGGGCGAAGGGCGAGAGCCAAAGCAATCATCACGCGCTGACGCTGGCCACCGGAGAGTTCGTGGGGGTAACGCTGCAGGCGGTCAGGCTGTAGGCCCACGAGTGCCAAGAGTTCTTCGGCGCGCTGACGGCGTTGCGACTTTGACAGGCGGCCATCGTGGACGCGCAGGACCTCGTCGAATTCTTTGCCAATTTTGTGCAGGGGGTTGAGCGCGTTGAGGGCACTCTGCATCACGATGGAAATCTCGGACCAGCGAATGGCACGCAGATCGTCTTCCGTGGCCGCGAGGAGGTCGATGATCTCGCCCTCGCGTGCGCCGCTGAGACGAAGCCTCACGTCACCGGCGGTGATGACGCCCGGTGCGCGAAGCAGGCGAGTAAGGCCGTAGACCAAGGTGGACTTGCCCGATCCACTTTCGCCCGCCACGCCGAGGACGCGCGAACGCCCGAGAGAAAATGAGACGTCCGTCACCGCACGAATAGCTTCGTCGGCATAGCCGTAGTCCACCGAAAAGTTCGAGACGTGAAGGACGAGATTCGCGTCAGTCAGGCTCATGAGACCTTCTTCGGGTCAACCGTCGATTGACGAAGGACCGGGGTGAAGCCGAGACGCGGACGACGAGCGAGGCCCACGCGACGGCGCTGACGGGCACTGAGCCCCGCGGCACGAAGTCGGGGGTTGATGAATTCGTCAATGCCGAAATTGATGAGCGCCAAACTGGTACCGACGAGGGCAATGGCCACGCCCGGCGGCGCCAGCCACCACCACTCGTTGGCGAGGGCCGCATTATTGGACTGGGCCCAATACATCATGGTTCCCCAGTTCCACGTGGAGACGTTGGTGAGGCCAAGGAAGGCCAGAGTGCTGTACACGCCGACCGCGTACAAGATCGTGAAGAGCAACGAGGCCGCGATGATGGGGAGGAGATTGGGACCAATCTCGCTCCACATAATGCGCCACCGCTTCTCGCCGATGATGCGAGACGCTTCGACAAAATCGCGGTCGCGCAGAGACATGGTCTGTGCACGAAGGACGCGAGCCCCCCACGCCCAGCCCGTGAGGGCAATGACGAGGCCGACGACGAGGGGATTGGCCTGCGATCCGGCGGGCAGGTAACTATTGATCACGATGAGGAGGGGAAGCCCCGGGATCGCCAGGAAGACGTTCGCGAGGAGCGAGAGGCCTTCATCGGTGCGGCCACCCATGTAGCCCGCTGCCAGCCCGACCGCAATGGAAATCAGCGTCGCTACCAAACCGGCGATAAAACCCACCACCATGGTGACGCGACAACCCACCAGAAGCTGGGACAGAACGTCTTGACCCAAGGTGGTGGTGCCGAACCAGTGCTCCCATGAGGGGGTGAGATTCGGGATAAAAGTGTTGGCATTCGGGTCGTAGGGCGCGATCCACGGCCCGATGACGGTGAGTACGACGAAAATGCCCAAAATGATGAGCCCCACAATGACTTTGGGGGAGCGAGGGATACGTAGTGACTTCATTAGTGCACCGCCGCCGTTCGCGTGCGCGGGTCAAGGACGTAATAGAGCGCATCGGCGAGGAAGTTCGCCCCCAGAACCGTGAAGGTAATCAGCAAGAAGATCCCCTGCAGTAAGGGGTAGTCCTCGTTGCCGACGGCGTTGACCAACAAGTTTCCGACGCCGGGATAATTGAAAATTTGCTCGACTAAGAGTGACCCCGAGACGAGTAATCCAATGGTGAGTGCCAGATTGGCCACGGAGGGCAAGACGGCGTTGCGAGCGGCGTGCCACATGACGCGACGGCGCGACAAGCCCTTCGCCACCGCCATGAGGACAAAGTCTTCGCTCATGGTGGTGACCATCATGTTGCGCATTCCCAGCATCCAACCCGCTAGCGAACTGAGCACAATGGAGGCGAGGGGTAATTCACCGTAACGAAGAACGCTGGCGATGTAGGTCCAGCTCCACTCAGGCGACAAGGTCGGGTCGTAGGCACCCATCAGGGGAAACCAGTGCAATGTGGCGGCAAAGATCATGATCAAAATGGTGCCCAAGAAGTAGTAGGGCACGCTTTGCAGGAAGGTCGCGGCCGGAATGACGACATCGGCGCGCGATCCTCGCGTCCAGCCGAAGAAAACGCCGAGGGCGGTGCCGATAAAGAAACTAACCACCGCACCGACACCAATCAGGCCGACCGTCCACCAAATTTGTGACGACAACACGTCACTGACAGGCGAGGACAAGGTGATGGACACGCCGAGATCACCGTGAAGTAGTTGAGTGAGGTAATGGACATACTGCGTCCACATCGACTGATTCAGGCCTTGACCGAATTGTGCCTTGATGGCCGCAATCATTTCGGGCGTCACACGACCTTGCAGCTTGCCAATGAGTTGTTGAATGGGGTCTCCCGGCATCAGCCGCGGGAGAACGAAATTCACCGTGATAGTCGTCCAGGCGGTGAAGAGATAGATGGCCAAACGTCGCAGCAGAGTTGTCACGCCGTGGTTCCCTTTCTCGTCGATGCTGTTGCTCGCCACTCGGCGAGGCAAAGTGCCTGCCACACGCTAGTTCTGACTGAGCGTGCTTCCGTCTTCTTGTCAGTCATCGGCGAACCCATCGTCACAGGGGCCGATCGATAGGGCAGCCACAGCTGCCACGAACGACCAAGGTCGTGGGAAGAGTCTCGATGGCTCCGACGGAAACCTCGCCGTCGAGTAAGCCAATGACCATATTTACCGCGGCCACCCCGAGTTCAAAACTCGGCTGCCTCACCGTTGTCAACGTGGGAAAAATTTGTCCCGCGACGGGAATGTCATCAAATCCCGTCACCAGAATCTTGTCCGGTACACGGTGCCCACTTTCATGTAGCACCCGCACCACTCCCAGCGCCATTTGATCATTGGCGCAGATGAAGACATCGGGGAGAGGGTTGCCATGGCGAAGCCGTTCCTCGATCGCGGACTCGGCTCGAGCCATGGAAAAGTCGCCGACCAGGACATTCTCGGGCGCGAGCCGTCCACCCACCTCAGTAACGGAGCTCACGACGGCATCGAATCGAGCGGTGGCGTCGGGGCTGTCGGGGATGCCCCCCACGAAACCGAAGTCTGAGGTGCCATGGACACCCGCCAGGTGCCGCACCAGCGCGGTGATGCCGCCACCGTTGTCGACGCGAATGGTTCCGCCAAATCGTGAAGATCCCGAGCCGGAAAGGTGCACGGCGTGCATGCGCTTGGCGATACGCATGGCCTTGACGTTATTCACCACTCGGTCCGTCAAGATGATGCCATCGACGGCGCTGGACAATTGATGCAGGGGATGCGCATCAGTTTTACCGCCGATGCGAACCGCGCAGGCGAAGAGCGAGTAACCCAGTTGCGAGGCCTGCCATGATGCGCCACGGATAATCGCGTCGGTGTACAGAACGCTGGCATCATCCTCACGCGATGGTGCGGCAACGGTGCGCTCCTCGTCCAGCGGATAGGCCAAACCGATAGTCCCTCGGCGACCGCCCGACAGACTGCGCGCCGCAGTGCTGGGCACGAAGTGAAGCTGCTTGATAGCGGCATGAACTCGATCTCGCGTGTCGGCTCGGACGTTGGCTGAGTCGTTAAGGACGCGGCTCACGGTGGCAATAGAGACGCACGCCACTTCGGCCACGTCGTAAATCGTGGCGGACCCCTTGGCCATATCTCCCCCTTGAGCGTAAGCACTTACATTGTAAGCACTTACAGCGCCCCTCCTGATTTCTCGAGATGCACACACCGACGCGAGCGTCAAAGAAAGTTTGAGAAATTCTTACATCTCTGATGGCCGACACTAGCGTTGCGAACGGATCTGTGCGGAAGTTTTCACCTCTCGTTCAACTAGCCTGAACCTTCGTCAGCGACGACAAGCGCACAACAGTGCCGTTGGAAAGCGAGAAGTTCTGCGATGAGGAAAATCCTTACTGCCGTGGCCTGCACCTCTTTGGTGGCGAGTTCCATCGTGGCGGCAACCGCGACCAGTGGCGGGGCCGCATCGAACGCCACGATCTTGACGGAAGAGACCAACGTCGGTCAGACCTTCACGAATAACTTCAACCCGGCTGACTACCAGTCGACCAGCACACAGATGTCGACCAATGCCCTGTCGTTCGAACCCCTCATCGTTTTCAACTCCCTGAAGGCCGACGAGTGGCACCCATGGCTTGCCACCAGTGAAACGGTGAATTCCACGGGCCAAGTCATCACCTTCACGATGAACCCACTCGCGACGTGGAGCAATGGCGTTGCCCTCACCGCGCAGCACGTGGCAAATGAATTCAACGCCATGAGTAACAACGCGAGCCTTAATATTTTCGGACTCCCCACCTTGGCTCAGCCGGCGACGTATTCCGGTAGCAAGGTCACCTTGACCTACGCGACCCCCCAGTACTCGAACGAGCAAGCCATCGGCAGCGTGTTGATCTTTCCGGTGGCGGGTGACGCGGGAATTCCCGCGTCGAGCCTGATTACCAGCGGCACCGTGGGATTGCCGAACAACAAGGTGATCGGCAATGGCCCGTACTTGCCGACGAGCTACAGCGGCCAGATGATTAGCTACACCTACAACACGCATTGGAAGCTCACACCGAAGCCCTACGTCACTGGCGTCAACATTCCGTATTACGCATCCAATCAGGCCGCCACGCAGGCATTGGTGTCCCACCAACTCGACTGGGCGGGAAACGACATCCCCCAAATCACCCGCACCTACGTGGCGACTGACCCGGCACATAACCACTATTACTACCCGGCCGGTTCGACAGTCACCCTGTGGTTCAATCTCAGCCCCTCGGCACCACACGGTCAAACGAGCTGCCTTGCTGACGCCGCCTTCCGAAAGGCAATCTCGATGGCGATGAATCGAAAGCAGTTGTCGCAAATTGGCGAGACTGGTTTTGAAGACCCGGCGACGTCGAGCAGTGGAATGACGCCGCTGCAGTCGGCCTACGTCGGTCCCTATAAGAACGACATCAACGTGAATGGATGGACATCGAGTCAAGTGTCGGCGTTCTTGATTGATGCGGGCTACACCCTCAATAACAAGGGCTACTTCCAGGTGTCTAAGCCAAAGGCAGTCGCCGCCACTGGCCTCAGCGCGGGGACACAGTGCGCCTTTACCATCCAAGATCCGGTCTCGTATTCGGACTACGCGGAAGACATGCAGTTGATCTCGTCACAGCTCAAAGCCGTTCACATCAACGTGTCAGCGCAGGGTGTGTCGACCGGTCAGTGGAACGCCAACATTGCGACTCACAACTTTGACGCCATTATTCGATGGGGCGCGGGTGGCCCCAACCCGTACTCGCAGTTCGAAAACTGGCTGGACGATCCCGCGAACACCGGCGGATCCACCAACTTCGGTAACTACGTGGATCCTCAGGCTCAGGCGGCGCTGACGCAGTTGGCAGCGTCGAGGCCGGGCACCCCGGCATTTCAGACGAATGTCAACACGCTGTCTGCCGTGATCAGCAATAACGTGCCGGTAGCTCCCATTCTCTACGGTGCCGACTGGGACGTGTACTCCACCACCCGATTTACGGGTTGGGTCACCGAGAAGAACCAGTACGCCTACCCGGGTCCGGCGGGCAACTCGCTGGCCTACGTGGTGACGAAACTGAAGAAGTCATAAGACGAACTTCGGTTCGTTACGCGAGAAAGGTGGGCACATGCGTCGCTCGGTTCGATCAGTCGTCGCTTTGACATTGGCGGTCGCCGCCACCGAGTTGTCGGTGTTACCCGTCACTGCGGCTGCCCCACGTACGACCTACTACGCCTGCCGCGCGAGTGGTGTGCTGTCGTCGATCAGCGTTCTCCCGCATACTTGTGGAGCAGGATTCGCCAAGGTGTCGGGAAAGTTTGCGGGTACGAATTTCAGTGGCGCGAATTTCCGTGGGGCCAACCTGACGAACGCCGCCCTCAAGGGTGCCGTGGTGGCCCACTCGTCCTCGAGCCACATTGTCGGTCAACCAGCAAGTTTGCCCGCGGGTTGGCGGGTGAGCGGCGGCTACCTTCTTGGACCCACGGCCAATTTGGCGGGTGCCGACCTCCGCAACCTCAATCTGGCCGGCGCCAATCTCGGGACCACCGATCTCACTGGTGCCAACCTGTCAGGAGCGAACCTGGCGCGCGTGAATCTAAACCACGCGATGCTGACGAACGCCACGCTGGCCCACGTCTCGTCAGGGGCAGTGGGCGGTGTTCCCGCTGTATTGCCCTCCGGCTGGACCTTAAATTCGGGCTTTTTGCTGGGATCGACGGCAAATTTGTCCGGAGCAGATCTTTCCGGTGTCGACGCGAGTAACGCCGACCTCTCGGCGGCCGACCTCTCCGACTGCACACTGACGGGAGCCTCTCTGACGTCAGCGAATTTGTCGGGCGCGACACTCACCGGCGTTACCAGCGGGTCGCTGGTGGGCCAGCCCGCCTCGTTGCCGGCGGGCTGGGTGCTGGCCAAGTCCTACCTCGTGGGACCGGGCGCCGTGCTCAGTGGCGCGGACCTCTCCGGCGCAGACCTGACGACCGCCAACCTCGCCGGCGCGAACTTCTTCGGCGCGGATCTCACCAACGCTGATCTATCGAATACGGATATGACGGGTGCATCATTGTCGATGGCGACGGTGACCGGTACCAAGTTCGCGGGTGCCAACTTTCACGGCCTCATCACGTCGTACGAGGTCGGGACGCCCGCCAGCTTGCCGACGGGATGGCAGGCGCTGAGCGGCCCTTACCAAGGCGGTTACGTCCAATACTTCGTCGGCGCCACCGCGAGCATTGGTGGCGCGCAATTGTCCGGAGTGGTTTTTGCCGGTATGGACCTGTCCGGTATCTACATCCCCGGTGGCCATCTGGTCGGCACTGATTTCACGGGCGCCACCGTGCTGCAGGGCAATCTCGCCAGTGCGAACTTGGGCCAAGCCAACTTCTCCGGGGCCAACATGTCGGGAACAAATTTCACCTCGGCGGACTTGTCCGGAGCCACCTTCACGGGTGCAAATTTCTCCGGGGCCAACTTCACGGGGGCCCGCTTACTCAGCGTGTCGGGACGTGGCTCCGCCAACTTCACGGGAGCGACCTGCCCGGACGGCATCGTCTTTGGTCAACTGGGCGCGAATTGCTAGAGACGAGAGTTCCGCACTGAGTGAAGAATTCAGGTAACAAAAAACCCGCGGCCACCGGCCGCGGGTTTTTTTGTGGTGGCGATGACATCGCCGCTTTCTTTCTCAGTGAGCGGGAACCGTCGCCGCGCCATAACCGGCGTACTGGTAGTACTTGATCCAGTTCACCTTCATGGTGCCCGTGGAGCCATTGGGCGCTACTGGCGACGACACACCACCCACGGCGTTGTTCAAGATGATGAAGAACGGCGCGTTGAATGGCCAGTTGCCGCCGACCGAAGAGATAGCCGTTCCCGGACCGTAGGAGATGCTTGCCGTTCCCACCGTCTGTGTGACCTGATGGGTGGTCGGGTTGTAGGTGTCCATTGCCCAGGCCTTGCCATCAAGGATGTACGCGATGTAGTTCGGCTTCCACAGGATGCCGTAGGTGTGCCAGCCGGACGTCATCTGCGACGTCGTCAGCGGTGCGACCTGGCTGAGGCCATTGCCCTGTCCCCAGTCCGTGCTGGTACCGGGAATGTTGGAGTGAATCGTGGCCTGGTCCTGCGTATTGCCCTGCAGACCCTCGGCAATGTCGAGCTCGCCACAGTAGGGCCAGCCAGTGCCCGTCCTGTTGGACGCGTACGCCTGACCCATCATCCAGAAGGCCGGCCAGTTGAATGATCCCGTGGGCATCCAGATGCGTGCTTCGAGCTGACCGTACTGGAAGTTCAGCTTGTTTTCCGTCCAAATACGAGCACTGGTCCAGGTTTGACCCATGGGCTGCGCCGTCGCGGTGCAGCCAGGGGAGGTGGTCGCGATGCACTTGGCGGTGATGGCCAAGTTGCCCGATCCGTCGAGGCCGAGGTTGGCCGGCAGCGACGTGTTGTTCTCAATTTCACCCGTTCCGTAGGTGCCGTAACCAGTGACCGGAGTCCACACACGAGAGTCGACCGCGGTGCCGGCCGCACCCGTGAAAGTCTCTGACCACATCAGCGGTCCACCTGGAGTGGTGTCGAAGTTCCCGGCGGGCAGACTTGGCGGAATGGGCTGCTGAACACCCGCGTCGTAAATCAAGGTTGTCGTGGTGACCTTCTTACCTTTCACGATCGACGTCACCGAATGCGAAATGCAGGTGTACTTGATGTAGCTGACGGTTGTGGTCGAACCCACGGCGTAGCAGGGCTTACCGGCGAGGGGGTTCGCGGCGCCAGCGACTCCGTTAGACATCGTCACGAAGCTCGCCGAAACGAGAAGGGCACCGGCGAGTGCAATTTGCGGTTTAAATTTCATATCCAAACTGTACCCCAGGAGTTGAAATTATCTTCCGCAGAGACGAGGGAATCGAGTCTCGATGCCTTACGATTTCATGTCATAGTCAAATTTGTAAGAGAATTTTTCTTACATTTTGACGCCATGACGAAGGGGCTCTAACGCCGTCCTGCATGGGCGGTCGAGCACGCGTTATTGCGCCCCGCCGACACGCACACCTCGCACATCAAGAGAAGGGCACGACACGCCAGATCGGCGCAGTTCACGTAGGTGGTGGTGGCGGTGCCACAGATCTCGCAGTTACTAATCGAGGTGGGGTGATTGGAGAAAGCGACGGTCATTCGCTCATCGAAAACAAAGAGTGATCCCTCCCAAAGGCCATCATCTCCGCGTGCCTCGCCGTACTTCACGATGCCGCCCTCGATTTGGTAGACCTCCTGAAAGCCACGATTTTTCATAAGCACGGTCAAGATTTCGCAACGAATGCCTCCGGTGCAGTAGGTCACCACGGGCCGTTCTTTGAGATCGTCATATTTTCCACTCTCGATTTCGGTGATGAAATCGTGGGTGGTTTTGACGTCAGGAACCACGGCACCACGAAAGCGGCCAATGGCTGCTTCAAAGGCATTGCGGCCGTCAAAGAAGATCACGTCAGAACCGCGATCGGCGACGAGCTGATCCACTTCCTGCGGGGCCAAGTGCAGGCCTCCGTTCAAAATGCCCTCGCTGGTCACGATGATTTCGTCCGGAACGCCAAAGGCAACGAGTTCGGGGCGAACCTTGATGCTCAGGCGGGGAAAGTCATTTCCGCGACCGTCGGACCACTTGACATCAATATTCTTGAACGGCAGATAGCGCTTCGTGGCCCGGATGTATTTCTTCACGTCGGCCATGGCCCCCCCCACCGTTCCATTGATGCCGTGGGGGGAGATGATGATGCGGCCGCGAAGTCCGAGACTCTCGCACAACACACGCTGCCACTGATGAATAGCTTCGGGATCGGCTAAGGGCGTGAACTGGTAGAAAAGGATTACTTTCGGTTCGCGCACGCGTCGATTGTAAGACGGCGGATACCGTCATCGAGGCGAGAGCGCACGGCAAGTTACCCTCGAGGCATGAAAAGTTGGATCACGGACCGCAGCGCTCGCACCGGCTGGTCATGCTCGGCAGTGGTGCCCTCGTCGTTCGCGACCGACGCCGCCGATGCAGCGCCCGTCATCAGTTTGTTATGGCAAGAACTCTGCGCTCGCCTGGGGACCAACTTTGATTCGTCGGACTACGAATTCGTCGGTGTCTCCACCCCCGCTGACGACCTCGTTCCCCCTCATCGCATCACCTACGTGGCCACTGCGCTGCCGACCGGTGACGCGACCGACCCCGGTGGGCTTGCGGATTTCGAGCTGGAGGGTGGCTCGTACGTTGTCTTCCCCTATCGCGGCCCCGTGTCGGGCCTCGATGACTTCTACACCGCCGCGTATATGAGAGAAGTGCCAGCACTCGGTCTGTCCACGCGCGCCGGGCAACATCTCGAAATGTATATGGCTGCGGTGACCGAGAGTCAGATCGCCATTGAGGCCTGGATTCCCATCAACTCGCCGGCATCGTGACCTCGAGCCGGCCGGTGCCGCACGGTCAGTAGCCTGAGTATCTCGTGGCGATTCTCCTAGACCTTCAACACATCACTTTTGAGGGCACTGATCGCACCTTGATTCGTGATCTGTCCATCACTATTTCTGACGGTGACCGCATCGGCGTCGTGGGCATCAATGGTGCCGGGAAGTCCACTTTGCTGAAAATTCTTGCCGGTGACTTGCACCCCGACGGCGGCAGTATTCGTCCGGGTCGAGGCGTGACGGTGGGCTTCTTGGAGCAAATTCCGCACCTCCCCGAGGGCACGGTTCGTGATGCTCTGGGGTCGGGGTGGGAAATTGATGCGGCACTCGACCGTCTGGGGATGTTGGCCGCCGCGGACACGCATATTTCGTCTCTCTCCGGGGGCCAGCTCAAGCGAGTGGCACTAGCGCGCGTCTTCGCGCAATCATTCGACGTTTTGATATTGGACGAGCCCACTAACCATCTCGACCTCGGCGCCATTGAATGGCTCGAACAGCAAATAAAGAACTTTCGTGGCGCGGTTGTCTTGGTGAGCCACGATCGCTTCTTGCTCGATCAAGTGACGACGAGAATGCTGGAAATCGACCGTGGCCACACCTACGTCCACGCCGGTGGATATTCCAAGCTCCTCGAAGCACAGGCCGAACGCGAAGAGCGCGCCGAAAATGCCGAGCAGGTACGCAAGAATTTGGCTCGCCGTGAACTGGCGTGGCTGCGTCGAGGAGTGAAGGCTCGCACTACTAAGCCGCAAGCTCGGATCGACGCAGCGGAACGTTTGCTCAACACTAAAAAGGAAGCCGCAGCGCGCGACGGGGAGCTAGACCTGAGCGCCGACATGCCCCGTCTCGGAAATACGGTGGTCAAGGCCCACAACTTGCATTTTGCGTACGACGGCTCTCGCCCCATCATCTCTGATGTCACGTTGGAGCTGGGCCCCGGAGACCGCATCGGTGTCGTGGGACCGAACGGTGCCGGCAAGTCCACCCTCATTGGGCTCCTTTCAAAGGAATTCGAACCCACACACGGCACGTTGAAACACGGACCGACGGTGGTCCTGGCATATTTCGATCAGCAGGGCGGAAACTTTGACGATTCAAAGACCGTCCAGGAATTGGTAGCGGGCCCTCGCGGTATTCCCGGAAGCCCCGCCGATGTGGCCCTGATGAAGCGATTCTGGTTTACGGGCAGTCTGCCCCAGACGAGAGCCCGCGAACTCTCGGGTGGAGAACGCCGTCGTTTGCAGCTCCTCCTTGCCCTGTCGCTTCGTCCCAACGTTCTCATTCTCGACGAGCCCACCAACGATCTCGACCTCGAAACCATCCGGCTTATCGAGAGTTTCCTGGCGGAATGGCCCGGCACCTTAATTGTGGTGTCCCACGACCGCGCCTTTCTCAGCATGACCACGGAGCGATTGCTCGAAGTGCGCCCCAACGGAACGGTGACCGATGTGCAGGGCGGTATTGATGCGTGGATAGCTCGATCCGTGGGAGTCATTGATAGCCCTATCGAGAATTCAGCTAGCGGTGGAGGCTTGACCGTGACGACGCCGTCGCCAGCCAAGTTGCTCCGAGAAGTTGAAAAGGACATTGCCCGTTTAGAACGCCAAGCGGCCAAGTTGTCTGAAAAGATTGCCGCGACGGAGGACTACGTGGAAGCCGGCCGTCTCAACAAGGAATTTCAGGCATTACGACAGCAAATTTCCGAAGCCGAGGATCGTTGGTTGTCATTGACGGAATCATGAGCGCCGCCACGACGCACTCGTTCGAGGAGCCATGTCAGTACGGAAATAAAAAAAACGGGGCCGCTTCGAAAAGCGGCCCCGTTTTTTCGGAGATTAGAGGTGCAGTAAGACCGCACCCGCTGAGGTCAACGCACCCGCTTGGGTGCCGCTCGCGAAAGTCGCCTTCGCTCCACTTACCTTCACCGGAATGGCAATCCACGGTGCGGGGAAGGGGGAAGGAAGGGCCAGAAGCGAGACGCCTGACTTGGTGATGACGGCGGCCGTCGGAACTCCATTGTCGAACACCGCAATATCTGCCGTGGTCGTCAGCGTGCTGAGATTGCTGGTGACGTCATTGACGAACCAGTAGTTCGCTTGATCGGGCGACGGATTGAAAATCACAATGTGGCCATTCGTCGCGTGAGTCGCGATGATGAAGTCGTGAATTCCGCCCGCGGAATTCGTGCTGACCACTGCGGCATTGCCCGTCAGCGCAGCCTTGCCACTGTTGGTGTAACCCGCATTGGTCGACAAGTCAGTCGCCGTCCAGTCTGAACCAGTGGAAGTCACAGCCCAGGCCGTCTTACCGCTGATGATCGAGATGACCGTCGCTGATCCCGATACCGCCACGCTTCCCTGGAGGTTGCGTCCGGTAATGCTCAGATTGGCAATGGAGGTTGCCGAGGTGAGGTCAGAGGTGGTCACGGAGTACGGAGTGCTGGCGACGGTCGAGAGGTTGAGGTGGCCCGTGGTGGACACCCAGTCCACCACGAGAGAACTGCCGGTCATGGAAACTCCCGGTGCCACCTTGGCGACGCCGGATGACACCACCGTCGTGGAGCTGATGCTGCTCGAACCGGCGAGGTGACGTGCCATGTCAAGCGAACCCGTTGAGGTCACGTAGAGGGCGATACACGCACCATTCGGACCATCAATCACCGACGGGCTCGAAGCAACCTTCGAAATGGCATTGAACCCTGTTGCAACAGCCTTGAATGTGCTGGCCAGGTGGCCTTTCTTGGTGAGAGCCACGACGCCACAGTTCGATGATGAGGCAGGTCGTCCGGTCGTGAGCACGCTGTCGCCCTTCGCGGTGACGAACTTGGATACCGACGAACCGGCACCGTTCGTGACATTGAGCGAGACACTCACGGTGGTGGGGCCGACGATGACGGTGATGCTGCCTCGTCCGAGGCCCGATCCCGCGACGTGCAGAACGGCGTGTCCTGCGGCATCAGTGGACTTGGATGCGTCGATGACCACCAGGTTTGAGGCCGTTGTCGACGCCAAGATGCTCTGTCCTCGAACCGGGGTAGTCCCATCAAATGCCGTCAACGTGATCGTGGACTCGGCACCTAGGGAAATCTTGCTCGGCGCATCATTGACGACGGACGTGATGTGCGCTGCTCCGGTCAGGATCTGACCCACTTGGAGGTAGCCGGTGGGGTCTGTCACTTCCACAATCACCGCCCCAGCCGTGGCGGAGTTCTGGGCGCCCGTGATGCCGAGAACGATGGTGCTGTTTGCCGCGATGTCGGCGGGCACCGTGAGAGTGATGATGCCGTTTGACGCGCTGGCGAGAGCGGTGGCACCGTTAATGGTGTAGGCGCCCGCACTCGTCGGCAAAATGGCCGACGAGCTGTTGAGCAACTTGACACTCAGGTGAGTGCCCGCCGTAATGGCGTGAGTCCCCGTCGGCACCGTTACCGACCAATTGCTTGTTTCACCGGCGGTATTCGGGGTCGCCGAACTGGAACCAGTGGCGCCACACAGCGCGGGAAGGAAGGTGGAGGCGTCGGGGGTGCCGAGCCCACTCGCCATGTCGTAACCCGTGGTGGCGCTGTAGCCACCGGTGCCATACATGTCGTTTGATCCGGTGGTGATGTCAATGATTCCGGTGCCGTCTTGGCCCATCTGGTACAGGCGCGGATTCATGAAGCCCACTCCCTGCACGCCGCACGCTTCGGCGGCCACCGTCACCATGGCCGCGACGATGGGTGCGCCAATGGAGGTACCCCCGACCGATCCGAACCGGCCGTTGTAATAGACCATGAAACCGGTGTGTGGGTCGCCCATGACGGAAATGTCGGGGAGCTGACGACCGCTTAGCGAGGTGTCGACGCCGTCACCGGTCTGCCACACGGGGCGCTCGTACAGCGACGACATGCCGCCACCACCACCACAAGGAACGCCGCCTCCGCAAATGCCGTTCCATACGGTGGCGTCACCCGGGGTGAAGGAGTTCAGCTGGAGACCACCGATGGCGGTCACCCAGGGTGAGTTCGCCGGGTCATCCACCGTCAAGGAGTAATCCGCGTGGCCACCGGGCGCGGCGTTGTACGCACACTGCTCGGAGCCGGAGTCACCGGCCGCGACGAGGACGGGAATGCCTTCGGCGGCGAGCTGCTGCAGTACTGGCTGATACGACGCCGAGTTGGCAGAATTCTCACAGATGCCCCATGACACGGACAGCGAGGACACTGCATCATCCTGCGCCACCTTGGCAAAGACATCAATAAAGGCGTTCAGCGTGTTGGCGGACTGGTAATTAATAATGTTCGCTCCGGGAGCCAAGACGGCTGACTCTTCGATGTCGAGATCGCTCTCCATGGACTCACCATTGGTCAAGGTGCTGGCGTCGGGGCCACCGTCAATGTTGACGGAAGTCACGGTGGTGTGAAGTCCGTAGCAGGACAGATAGAAGTTGACGTCCGACTCGTTGTAGCCGGCGAACTCCAGCATGCCGATACTGCGACCGGCGCCGGAGTAGCCAGCGGCGTACTGCGCGTTCAGGCCGTATACCGCGGCTTGATCCGCCGGCGTGGGCGCGAGGCCGTGGGTGAGGCGGGTTGCTTCGGCAGTGTCCGCCGTGGGGCACGAAGTGGGCGCACTGATGGCCGTGTGAGGCCGTGACAGGTAGGAGAAGGCACGAGCGGCGGTGTCGAGGCCCGTAATGCCCGACACGCTGGTGGCGATAACGCTCGGCAAGTACACCGTGGTGGCATTCGCAACGCCGAGGACGCCCTTCGCGCTGCGTACCGCATCAAAGTGAGTGCGAAGTGCCTGAGCGGTGTGGTCCAACGTCCCCGAGACGTGCAGGACGAGTCCGTCGCTGACGTTTCGAGACACGGTGAGTCCCTGGCTGCGGAAATAGCCCGCGACCTGGCGAATCGTGGCAGCGGTGGGTGCGTAGACCTCTCGGAACTGCCGTGACGTTAAGAAGTGGTGGTAGTTCGGTGATGCCGGATTCGCGACCGACGCCGCGAGGGCCGCGAGCGACGAGGCGTTCCGCGGTGCGAGTCCGACGCGAAAGTCAATGACAGCATTTCCCGACGCCGGACTAATCACTCGGTTGCCGGCGACGTGAGTAGACGGGCCGCCCACCACTTGCCACGCCGGAACGACCTGCGCGTGAGCTGCGGACATTGGTAAGAATGATCCCGCAAAAATAAGTGAACTAGCA
Organism: uncultured Actinomycetes bacterium; assembly: GCA_903924205.1. GTDB lineage: Bacteria > Actinomycetota > Acidimicrobiia > Acidimicrobiales > RAAP-2 > RAAP-2. Next base: position 106,545 of record CAIYAP010000004.1, on the reverse strand, counting down.
ACTGCTGAAATGCGCAAGCGACGCATGAATCCCCCCCCGGATGATTTGATTCAATGTATCACCCACGCATGGCTAATTACTAGTGCCCCACTAGAAATTTTGACGTGGGCGCCGACCAGGCTCCTGCACGAAAAGTGCCGGCTCACGTGGTTCGCTATTGGCAAAATGTAGATGTGCATCGATCTCGTATAGCCCTCATGTGTCTGGACATCCCGCATCGCCATCGAGAGGCGACGACCGCCTTTTGGGAAATTGCCGTGGGGGCGAGGGCACGGACTGGGGAGAGGTATCCCGAATACAGCGCCTTCGAAAGTGAGGGTGGCAGAGTCCTCCTCCTGCAGGGTGTCGGTGACGATGAGGGGCGCGTGCACTTCGACATTCACACGGACAATCGGGAGGCCGAGTGCGAGCGGCTCCTCGCAGCGGGGGCAACTCACGTGGGCGGACAAGACGATTGGGTCGTGTTACGTGACCCCGCCGGCATCATCTTTTGCGTGGTGGAGGTGCCGGGTGATCACGACTCCCTCGTGGGCGCCCAGACGTGGGAGTGATTGTTTAACCGCGTGACGCCAAGTAGGCGTCCGAAACGTACTCGTCAATCCAGCGAGGTACCGGCACCACCGCATCAGCGGCAGTCACTGAGCCCCGAGCTACCGCTTCGAGACACTTGGACTGCAGGGCGAATCCCAGATCCATCGATTCAATGGAATTGCCCAAGGGGCGAGGTCCGTTCAGGTTCACCATATGACCACCCGCCAACACGTGGACGAGTTTTCCTGCCGAGGTCGTAAAGGTGGTGATGCCGTCAGACGTGGCCGATGAGGAGATCACCGTGGGCGACATCGCCATGCCGGCCACATCGATCTCGTCTGGAAAGTGACCGGCGTTGATCAAGATCACCCCATCTCGGAAGTGGCTGAGGTGGTGGGTGGTGAGGACGTGAGTGGCACCCGTCGACGTGATGACGACATCCGCGTCGGTAGTGACGGCATCGATGTCACCCACCATGAATCCATCGAGATGCGCCTCGAGACGCTTGACGGGGTCAATCTCGCACACCGTGACTTTGGCGAAGGCGTTTCGAAAGTTCACCGCGATGCCCTTGCCGCACGGTCCATATCCATAGACCGTGACTCGTTCACCATTGGGGGTGCGATTGGTGATGCGTAAGTAGGACTCGAGAACGCTCAGGCCCACCGCGTGATAATTCTCCGCGAATTGCTTGATGGGGCTGTCGTTGATAACGAGAACGGGCCGATTGAGTTTCTCACGGAGGGGAAGGAGTCGATTGCGACCCGACGTCGTCTCCTCGGTGCCGCCACGCAAGTGCTCATACGGATTCTCGAGGTATCGGACGAACAAGTCGCCGCCGTTGTCTAATAGAACATCTGGCTGAGTTGCCAGCAGCTCGCGTAAGTAGCCGTCGTGTTCGCGTAGATCCGTCGTCGGCTGTCCCACCACCGTGACTCCACGCTGCCGGAGATACTCGGCAGCCTCAAGCTGCGTTGACCCGAGGTTGCCCGTGGCGACCACGTCGGCGCCTCCACGTTGCAACGTCAGGATGAGGGCCACCGTCTTTGGTTCCATGTGAATAGCGGTGCCGATCCGTAGTCCCGCAAAGGGCTGTGAAGTCTCAAATTCGTCGCCAATGCGTTGCAGCAACCGGCAACTTCTGACGACCCACTCAATTCCTGCACCCATGAGTGCGCCTCCCGTCGTGTCTGCGAGCACCGTAGCAATCGTGGTCTCGCCGTCGTGGGAGAGCCAATCAGGTGGGGGTGGGGATGCCGGAATGTGGCACTGCCGCGATGGCGCTCCAGAGAACGCCCACGAGCCATCCGGAATAGACATTGTTGAGGTGCATGCCGTCGCGGTCGTAGGGGATCATCCCGGCAATGACCGGCGGACAGGTGCTGTTGCACACCCATGGCTCGATATTGATGGACGACACCGACGCCGCGGCGTCCGCCGAGGCAATGGACGCGTTGGCCACTCCTTGACTCACGGGGGCCTTGTCGCACAGGTTGATGGCCGTCTTGTGCATGGAGAGGCAACCCACGGGGTTCAGCGAGCCTGGCCACTGCACATTGGGCATGTTGTTGAGTTGGATGAAAGTGGCACGCGGTGCGGACGACTTCATGGAGGTGAAGTACGACAGGGAGTTGCTATAGATAGTGCCCGACTGGCCGGGCGCCAGGGACTGAACGGGGTTGGACGCAATGATGACGAGGTCTGGATTGAGTTGCCGCAGGTCGCTCATCACCGCCGTGTGGAAATTGTCGCAGGCGACCCATGCCGAACCTCCGGGATTGTTCAAGTGGGTAATAGAACCCGACATCGCGACGCAACCGGGCTTCGCGAGGACCACGAGACGCCACTGCCACTGACGGGCGAGCGTCACGAGGTCGGTCGTCCACATGACCGCACGGGAATCACCCGTCAATACGACGGTGTGGGCGCTCCTGGGGTTTACCAGAGTGCAATCGGCAATTGACGGAGGGCTGCCATCGGTCTGGAGGGCATCTTGCGCACAGCGTCCTGCGGGCATGAAATAGGAGCGAGTACCCGTCTTGACGCTGCTGAGGTAGCTCAACGTCGGAGTGGTCGATGGCAAGGTCTTGAGAGCGTGAGCGGCGCTGATGGCGGCGGCGATCTCACTCGAGGTCACATTTGCCGCGAAACAGGCGTGCGGGTTGTACGTCGCGCAGGGGTCGATTTTCGTCTCGGCCGAGACGAGAGACGAACTCAGGGGAATGACAGCGGCGGAGAGGCTCAGGGCGATGAGACTGATACGTCGAAACATGATGCTGACGGTAGTGCACGGCGAGACGCCCTGCAGGTGAACTTTTCGTGTCGCAGCGGTACGTCACCCGGTCCCTCTCACGCTCTCGATGCTGCCGTTACGGACGTCAACGCCGTGATCACCCGTCCGGCATCGAGCGGTCCGTCATGGACGACCACGACGCCCTCGTCGAGGCGTTACCGTCAAGTCATGGAACTCAGCAGCGTGGATCGAGAGGTCATGGATTGTTGGGTCGCTCGGCGACACGAGCATGGGCGCTCGGTCGGACTTATTGAGCTCTACGAGATGGTGGCTGAACGGTCGGGAGTCCAGGTTGCCGGCCTCACCATTGAGCGTCGCCAGTTACTCGCTGATGCATCTGAGTCAACCTTGTGGCCAGGGTTCGAACGAGTTGCCCCGCCTCGCTTTGACGCGAACATCGTCGTCGTCCCTCCGCGTGCTGAGTGGGTCGACACATTTCGATCCCTCAGTGATCGATTACGAGCCGCGCTACCCAACGCCCGAGTGGAGCACGTGGGATCGACGTCAGTTCCGGGAATGGCGGCGAAGCCCATCGTGGACGTGATGGTGTCCGTACCCAATGTGGCTGATGAGGATTCGTATCGGTCGCGCATCGAAGAACTCGGCGTGGTCTTGTTCACTCGAGATGACGAACACCGCTTCTTTTGCGCGCCCGTGCCGGAACCGCGCACTCTCCACGTGCACGTCTGCGCCGCGGGGAGCGCCTTTGAACGTGAGCACTTGCTTTTTCGGGACTATCTACGGACCCACGACGAGGACGCTGAGCGCTACGAGGCAATGAAGTTGTCCGCGGCTGAGCAATGGTCAGATGATCGATTTGGCTACACCTACGCGAAGAACTCGCTCATCATTGACATTCTCGACCGTGCGGAGACGTGGGCTCACGCCAGCGGGTGGTCCGAATTCCCCCACGGAGGCGGTGGAGGCTCCTAGGCTTCCGGCGCCGAGGGGAGGCAGCATGTCACGGTCCATTCGCGGAGTCATCGACGAGGTCTATACCTTTACGGCAGGCGAGCAAGGTATTCACGCCACTCATCGCCTCGTCACTTTCATCGATGGCATCTTGGCGATCGCCGCCACGGTGTTGGTCCTCGATCTCAAGGTCGACACCGATATTGCTCACCACCACCTCGCCACTCAGATTCGTGAGCAAGGGCCGACTTTGCTGGCCACCCTGCTCGGATTCGTATGGATTGCGGGAACTTGGGTGTTGTCACATCGCCAAGTGCGCCAACTCCGTGGAGTTGACCATTACATGAGTCTCTTTATTTTGGCGAGCACCTTGACCGTAACCTTGATTCCCTTCGCCACCAAATTGTTGGCGGCCGGAGTGGGCCACCCGGACTTCTGGGTGGGGGTGGAAGCCGTCAGCGTGGTCATCTTGCTCTCGACATTGCTGTCGGTGTGGTCGGCCCGCTACGCCCACGCTCGCGGACTACTGCTGGTCGCCACCCCGGCTCGCACTCGTGGCCAGCGCCGACCGGTGGCCCTCATCATTTGGTACGTCATCGTGGCGCTGAGCGTCTTGGCGGTTGCCCTGGCCCCGTGGGCCCCGTGGGTTGCCCTCGCCATTATCATTCTGACGCGAATCAGTGCGCTGTTACCGCTGCGCTCCGACCGAGCGGGGCAACCCGGTACCGTGGCATAAGAAGTGGGCGGCGTCGATGGACGCCTAGCCTTGACGGGCCATGACTAAATATCTCCCCGCCGAATACCGTGAACTTTTAGTCGGGCCAGCACGTCGCTACTTCCTCGCGACCCTTATCGGTGCCCTCGGAACTGGTCTCGTCATTTCTCTCAACGTCATCTACATCCATGACGTTCGACATCACTCCATTGGCTTTGCCACCCTATTGATGACGGCCGGGGCGCTCATCGTCTTGACGCTCTCGCCCATGGTGGGCTCACTCGTCGACCGTATCGGGCCTCGCTGGATCATTCTCGCGGCGGTGGCCTTCGCCGTCGCGGGTCAAACCTGGTACGCGATTGCGAGTACCACCTGGGAAATTGTGGGTGCCATGGTGCTGCAATCTGCAAGTGGCTCGGCCATTTGGGGGCCCAGCTCGGTACTGCTCACCCGCATCATTCCCGCCGAACAGCGTCAAGCCGCTTTCGGTTTCAACTTCGGCATGGTGAACTTTGGCATTGGCATCGGCGGCTTCGTGTCTATGAGTGTCGTCTCGCTGAGCCATCCCATGACCTTCACCTACCTCTATCTCGGCACGGCAGTGATGTGGGCAGCCATGGGCGTTGCCTACTTTTCGTTGCGTCATCACGGCGGTCCGCTCGTCGAGGTGCCGACGAAAGTGGAGGGCGAGCGTGGGGGCTGGCACCAGGTCATTCGTGATCGTCGCATGGTGCACCTCGTCCTGAGCTCGTTGGTGCTGTTGATCTCTGGTTACGGATCGGTCGAGGCGGGATTTGCCATCTACGTGGTCAATGTGGATCACGTCAGCGTTAAAGCGGTGGGACTGATATTTGCCTTCAACACCTTCACTATCGTTTTCGTTCAACATTTGGCCCTTCGCTTTATTGAGGGACGTAGTCGCACTCGTGTGATGGGAGCGGTGGGTGCGCTCTGGGCACTCTCGTGGACCATGGTGGGGGTATCGGCTCACGTGGCGGTGTGGGGTGCCCTAGCGCTGCTATGTATATCGACCGCAATTTTCGCTGTGGGCGAAACCCTCTGGAGTCCCGTCTCGCCCGCACTGGTGAACGACATTGCCCCCGAGCATCTGCGGGGCCGTTACAACGCGGCCTCTGGGCTTACCTGGGGCACGGCCGGCATGTTGGCGCCAGCCATCACCGGCATCATCCTCGAAAGTCACCTCGAGAAGTGGTGGCCGGTACTCGTGGCGGGGGGATCACTCGTCGGTGCGACCGCCGTGATGACCTTGCGTCACAGTTTGACCGCGACCGAAGATGGCCGCGACGCACCCAGCGAGGCTTTCGCCTCGAACTAGGTGGTCCCTACGCCGAAATGATGGCGTCGAAGATCTGCGGCAAGAACTTCAGAGGGATGGAAATGTGCCCCTCATCGGGAAGGTGGTACGCGGTGACGTTCGGCAGGGTCTTCGCCAGGTAGTGGCCATGGGTGGCGGGCACCATGAAGTCCTCATCGCCATAGAACAAGGTCACCGGCGTCGTGATATCGGTCAGGGCAAAGCCCCAGTCCCGCAGGAATGCCTGGTCGTCGTCAATGAAGCCACCCGCACCCGCAGAGACGCCGTAAGCGAGGGACTCGGCCATGGAGGCGCGCACCGCGGGGTCGCTCATGGATGCGGCATCGACGGGAGAGATCAGGCCACCAAAAGTCTCAATGATGTTGTCACCCGTCATGGCGGCCAGCTCGCGAGCCGCGTCGAGCATCGACGCTTCATACTCGGCGCCACCTTCGCGGGCACGTGCGAACTCTTCGACATTTTCCGGACCCATACCTTCGGTCCAGTCGAAGTCATCGACCACCGGTGCGACGCCGGCGAGCGAAATCGCTTGACGGCACTGCGGGTCAACGGCGGCGCAGGCGATGGCGTGCGGTCCGCCCCCGGACCAGCCAATCGCGACGTAGGAGCGGCGATCAAGGTGATCAAGAACGCAGCGCACATCGTCCACGAAGTCAGCGATGGAGCGGGCGGCGCGACGAGTAGAGCCGCCATATCCGGCACGAGTAATGCCGATCAAAAAAAGACCACGAGCGGTGGCTATCTCGCGAAAAGATTCCATTAACAGGCCCGATCCGGGGGTGCCATGGATGTAGACCACGGTGTCGCCGGCGACCTCACCCGTTGTCATGAATTCCACACTGCGCCCGTCGGGCGTGAGGCAACTGTCCATGGAGGTTCCGATCTCGAGAGGAAAACTGCTTCGTAGAGTACCGACGAAATCGCCGCGCGAGACGCGCGCGCGCCCTATGCCTCTTCGAGGAGTGAGCGAAGGGCTCGACCCATGTCGCGTGGGTTGCCAGAAATCTCGCCAATATCCTCACCCTCAACAGAGATGTCATCACCGGGCTGGTACTTCGCGACCTTGAAGCCGCGACCCCCTTTTCGCGCGATCACCGTGAAAGGCATGCCTTCCACGCCCGAGTCGCGCGTGGCAACAATTTTTCCGTCGATGACGTCGAGGTCCCAACCGGGCGACGCGGCCGCCGTGGCAATGCGTTGAATGTCAGTGGATGCGGAAATGGCCATGTCTGCAGAGTACGTGACGGTCGCGACAATCACCTCCCGGAGGGGTCTGCCGCCAGTACCCTCAACGCGTGAGCGATAGTGAGATAGTTCTGCTGGGAACAGGTAGTCCGCTTCCCGACCCGAACCGCGCCGGCCCCAGCACCTTGATTCGCGGGGGGATCAGCAACGTGTTGTGCGATGCGGGACGTGGAGTCGTGATGCGCCTCGCGGCCGTCGGCGTCATTCCCCCCTTCTTGTCGGGCGTGATACTCACTCACCTGCACTCTGACCACATCAGTGATCTCAATGACGTCATCACGACATACTGGGTCATGAGCGGTGAGCCGACGCCATTGCCTATCTATGGCCCCGCGGGAACGCGTGACGTTGTCCAGGGAATTCTTGACATGTTGCGGCCAGATATCAGTTATCGCGTCGCGCATCATGACGATTTGTTGGAAGGCCCTCAGGTCGAGGTTCACGAGGTGGCTGCCGGTGACGAGTTCACCGTGGGCGACTATCGAGTGGTGGTGGGGGAGAGCAACCATCGACCGGTAGAGCCGACGGTGGCGTATCGCTGTGAACGTGAGGGAGTATCGATTGTTCTCGGTGGTGATGGCATTCCGTGCGAGAGCCTCGACAATTTGCTCATCGGTGCCGATGCGTACGTCCAGACAGTGATTCGTGAAGATCTGGTGAAGCTGGTGCCCCGTCAGCGGTTCCAGGACATTCTCGATTATCACTCCACCGTGGGGCAGGCGGCCGACACGGCTGAGCGCGCGGGGGTGCGCACCTTGGTGCTCACCCACTACGTGCCCGCGCCACCCCTCGGTCACTACGACGAGTGGCGGGAATTGGCTGGCGGGTTCACCGGGCAGCTCGTTATGGGCGATGACTTAACCACCGTCACGGTGGCGGCGAGAGGCTGAACCGTCTCTTTTTTCACACGTCGCGCTGGATAAGGTAACGACTATGGCCCGTGGCCGACACGCCCATCCCCGCCGTTTTCCTCACGCGCCGCGTCGCATTGTCGCCATCTGCCTCGCCCTGATGATGGGCAGCGTGGGATCCCTGGGCATCAAGATGGGCCGAATTCAGGCGGAGAGCTCGACTCGACCGATACCGACAACCACGATCACGCTGTCGCCCAACCCCTTTGCGGACCACGCCATCGTGAACTTTCTATCCTCTCGACGAAATGACGTCACGGCGGCCGTCTGCGACCTGCGCACCGGAGCGATCTACACCTACAACCCCGACGTGGCGATGCCGACGGCATCGATGGTAAAGATCGACATCTTGGCGGCCCTGCTTCATCGTGCCGAGATTACGGGTCAGCCTCTGAGCGACTCGGACATTTCCCTCGCCACCTTGATGGTGGAACATTCAGATAATGACGCGGCCACCACCTTGTTCAACGAATTAGGTGGCCCCTCCGCCCTCAACTCCTTCAACCAGCTCATCGGAATGTCACACACCACCAGTTTCTATAACTGGGGCGCGACTCTCACCACGCCGTACGACGAAATTGCGTTGCTGCGCACCTTGGTCGTTCCTTCAGCAGTACTGACCGATGCGGATCGGCAGTTTGAGATGGGCCTCATGGAACACGTCGTGGACTACCAACGTTTTGGTGTGGGCACGGGTGAAACGGCCGGAGCGCTGGTGGGCTTAAAAAATGGTTGGTTTCCGTTTGACCGCGGGTGGGGTATCAACTCGGCCGGATTCGTCATGCTCGGAAATACTGAATACCTCGTCGCGATTCAAACCGCAGCCAATCCCTCGGAGCAGTATGGCCGCGAGAGCGTGAGCACACTCTCGCGGTTGATCTGGACCGCGGAGCGTCGAATTTCGGCGACGACCCCCACGCGATAACTACGCGCGGAAGGTTGCGAGACCACCGCTAGCGCGCCGCTGCGCCAGGGTGGGCGCCGCCGCATCTTTGGCCGAAAGGACTGGTTCACCGGTGAGCGGCCAGTTAAGCGCCAGGGCGGGGTCGAGGGGATGAACCTCAAGTTCCTGGGTGGGGTCGTAGGACGACGTCAGCAAGTAGGCGAGTCCCGCAAGGTCGCTGGTCGCGCAAAAGCCATGACCGACGCCACTGGGAATCAGCACGGTACGTCCGGCGTTGGCGGATAACTCGACGTACTCGACGGCACCAAAAGTCGGTGAGCCGTCGCGAATGTCCACGAGAACGTCAACGAGCGATCCGAGGACGCAGGTGACCGCCTTGGCCTGACCGATGGGGGCCACTGAATAGTGAAGTCCGCGGACGACATTTCGCGCCGAGTGCGACAAATTGGCCTGCGCGGCGGAAAAGTCGAATCCCGCGTCACGTAGCTCGTTGAGCTTGAACCATTCGCGAAAGAAGCCCCGTTCGTCACCCCACACGGGGCTGTCCATGACCATCGCCCCCGAAATGGACAGCGGCGTGAACTCCATGGTCATCGCGTCACCAGGGGACGCCACCACGACTCATTGTCGCGATACCACTGCACGGTGTCCGCCAAGCCGGTGGCGAAATCGACTTGCGGTGAGTAGCCGAGTTCGCGGTGAATCTTGCCCCAGTCGACGCTGTATCGACGGTCGTGTCCGAGACGATCGTCCACGTAGGTGATGCGTTCATCACCTACGCCAGACAGCGCCAAAATCTTGTCCGTGAGCTCACGATTCGTCAGTTCCGTGCCCCCGCCGATGTTGTACACCTCGCCGGGACGCCCCGCGCGCAGCACGGCCAAAATGCCCCGACAGTGATCGTCGACGTGTAGCCAGTCGCGGATGTTGCCTCCGTCGCCGTAGAGCGGCACGTTGAAGCCATCGTGCAAGTTCGTCACGAAGAGAGGGATGACCTTTTCGGGGAATTGGCGTGGACCATAGTTATTCGAGCAACGAGTCACGCACACGGGCAGTCCATAGGTTTTGAAATAGGCCAGGGCCGCCAAATCGCTACCCGCCTTGCTGGACGAGTAGGGCGAATTGGGCTCCAAGATGTGCTCTTCCGGCCACGAGCCCTCCGGAATCGAGCCGTACACCTCGTCGGTGGACACGTGCACGAACTTCGAGACGCCGTGACGTCGAGCGGCTTCCAGCAAGGTCTGAGTTCCCAGAACATTGGTCACGAAGAATGCCGCCGCGCCGGTAATGGATCGATCGACGTGGCTCTCCGCCGCGAGGTGCACGACCTGGTCGTGCCGCGCCATTAATTCATCGACGAGGGGCTCATCGGTAATCGAACCGTGGACGAAATCCACGCGCTCATCCGACAGCACGTTCACCATATTTTCGCGACGACCCGAATAGGTGAGGGCGTCGAGAATGGTGATCTGTGTCACCCCGAGGAGGTCGGCGTCGGCGAGGAGCAATTCGGCAAAACGAGAACCAATGAACCCGGCGGCACCAGTAACGAGAACGCGTGACATGGACTTCTCCTTGGAAAAAGGGGCGCTTGCTAAGGTTGCAACGTGAAGGGAATTGTACTCGCGGGGGGCAGCGGCACTCGGCTCTATCCGACGACGAAGGCCGTATCGAAGCAGTTGCTACCGGTCTTTGACAAGCCCATGATTTACTACCCGCTGTCCACATTGATGCTGGCGGGTATTCGCGACATCCTCATGATTACGACGCCGCATGATCAGGCGGCTTTCCAGCGTCTTCTCGGCGACGGATCTTTCTGCGGCCTCACCATCGAATGGGTGGTTCAAGATCAGCCCAACGGATTGGCGCAAGCACTGATCTTGGGAGAAGAGTTCCTCGACGGGGAGGCCTGCGCACTCATCCTCGGCGACAACTTGTTCTATGGTGCCGGCCTCGGGACGCAGTTGGCGCAACATCACGACGTCGAGGGGGCGCTGATTTTCGCGTACCAGGTCACCGATCCCGAGCGTTACGGCGTGGTCGAGTTCGCCGACGACGGTACGGTCATCTCGCTCGAAGAAAAGCCCGCGCAACCAAAGTCACAATTCGCGATTCCCGGCATTTACTTCTATGACAACCAGGCCTCGGCGATGGCGCGAGCCTTGACGCCGAGTGCTCGCGGTGAGCTCGAAATTACTGATCTCAATCTCGCGTATCTCGCGAAGAATCAGCTGCGCGTGGACGTCTTGCCTCGTGCCACGACCTGGCTCGATACGGGAACTTTCGAATCGCTGTACGAAGCCGGTGGCTTTATTCGGACTCTGCAGCACCGCTCAGGACTTCGCGTGGGCGACGTCGAGCAAATCGCCCGCGACCTCGGCTGGATCTAGCCAGCACGGGGCCCCAGACGCCCACTGACAGAGCGATCAGCGCTCCCGCGACCATCGGAATGGTGAGTCGTTCGTGCGGCGGGAGGAATGAGAAGGACACCGTGTGGGTTCCCGTGGACAAGCTCACCGATTGGTACAGGCCCTCGACGCGCGTGATTCCCACTCTTCCGTTGCCACTCGTCGCCGTCCAGCCAGGCATGAATTCTTCGCGGCGGAGCAAGGTCCCGGAGTGAGTGCAATGAATGGTGGCGGTGTCGAGAGTCTGCGAGGTCACCACGCAGCCGGCCGACGCGGAGAAGAGTTGTTCCGGATGGGGTAGCTGGTAGATGGATACGTAGGTGCCGGCTTGCACCAACGTGAGACCGGCGTGGGCCAACGAAGGCGCGAGGCTCATGGAACTCGGCAGTAACAAATACTTCACCGCGGCGTGTTCGTAATTCGGCAGCAGGGCCGCCACCATGTTTTGGAAATCCGTCGTCGATCCCGTTCCGGTGGCGCCATCGGTCGGCGGCAAAATCTGTTGCGGCTGAGGAGCCATGGTGTTGAGATACATCGCTGAATACGCCACGAAATCCTTCGGAATGGGAAGGTTGATGACTTCAATGGAGCCCAGGGAGAAGTACGAGCCCCAATTCGGAAAGAGCGGGTGGAGGGTCGCAAAGCGATCAGTTCCCAGGTGCGCCTGCAAGAAGCTCACCGTGGCGTCGTCGTTCACGGAGTGGCTAGCGGCACCCGTCATTGGGATCGCAAACAACATGGCTGCCTCCATAATGGCGACCATGGCGACGAGGCGAATGACGGTGGCGTGGTGACGCCACCACAACAGTAAGGCGACACACACCACGAAACCGATGATCACGAGGCGGTACGCATCCCAGGAGTGACCTAAGGGCGTCGTTGCCGACGCGAGGTGCTGGCGATAGTGCCACCAGTTACCGGCCACCCACAGCGAGAGTGCGGTCGCTACCACCAGTGGCATCACTCGACGTCGAGATGCCTGTATTGCCGCCACGCCGCAACCCGCCAGCACGCTGATAGCGAATTCCCAGATGACGGGGGAGTAACGCGAATAGGCGGTCTTCGTCATTCCGGGAATGAGATCGAGTAGCTGATGAAACGGTGCGACGCCAAAGGACCCCAACAAGAAGAGGGCGCTGGTCCCCGCCAGCATCCACAGGAGGGCCCGAGATGACGAGCGTCGGAAAGCAAAGGCTGCGAGGAAAAGCGAGGTCAGCGATACGAAACCACCGGCCTGGCCCCAGAAGTTGGTGACTGTCGACAGTTGCCACAGACCACCAAAGTTGTAGGGCAGGCCAAGTAGTGCCAGAGCACTTCCGGGCAAGGTCGGCGAGCTGGCAGCGCCCGAACCGTGCCAGCCCGAATAGGCGTGCGGCAGGTAGTCAACGAAGGCCACGAGGACGGGGCTCGCCAGCGCGAGGCCAGCGACGGCAGAACCCGTGATCAGCCCCACAAAGTGGCGACGCTGCACCCAGGTCAGGGGGCCCATGCGAACGAAGCCCCACGCGGCGACGAGGAAGAGGCTGAGGTACGTGACCTCAGGAAACCCACCCAGCAGGGACAGCGCGAGCGCGAGTGCGAAGACTCGCCATCCGTAGCGGCGCTCGCCACGCACTCGTTCACTGATGTGCTCAACACCAAGAATCAGCAAGGGTATGAAGCAGGTGGGGTTGACGGCGGCGTTTCCGATCCACGCGAATGTTCCGTTCAGGGCGAAAAGCGAGCCCGCGAGAACGGCGCCCGTCACACTCGGAGTTACTCGCCGCATGACAAAGAAGGTTGCCAATCCACCGATGAGTTCGTAGATGACGTGGACCCACATCAGCCCACTGGGGAAGGCCAAGAGGAGGGTGAAGGGAGAAAACGAGGCGGCCTGCAAGCCGCCGACCAATGGTGCGCCCACTCCTTGGTAGTAATCCCACCACGGCAGGTGCCCGTGCAGCCACAACATCGCCGATTCGTGACCGGCCGCGGCCGTAATGAAACCGGCATTGGGATCAAGTGACGGCGTATTGCAGGCGCGCAAGCACGCGGTAATGATGCGTGGTCCACCCGTCCACGCCATGGGGTTGGGGTCGGCGAGTCCGCAGAGGTAAATCGCGTTCGCTCCGAGTACGACCGCCACGATGATGAGCCAGGGGTAGCGACACGTCCACGCCCACAGGCGCGTCGCGATCTCGCGTCCGTGACCCATCATGTCTCGCTCCAGTGGATACGGTCGCCCACGATTCGCCAGTGTGCGGGGAACCACGGGTCGCGATATGACCCCAAAATGTCCCACTTCGCCATGAAGGCGAAGATATCCGGTGGTGGCGTGAGAGACCCTCGTGACGAACTTTCCGCGTGCTGTAACACCACGTCGGTCGCGATGACGGTCGCAAAACCGAGGACGTTCGCGCGCAGGCACATGTCGACATCATTGTGAACGACGCGCAGATCTTCATCAAGACCACCCAGTGCATCCCAGGCCTCTCGCGAGATGAGCGTGCAGGCTCCCGTCACCGCGGCCACCCGCCGTGGCGTGGTGACGAGAGGGTGGGTGACGGGAATGTTCACTCCCGCGCGTAAATGCTGGGGGTACGGGGCAATGGCGACACCCACGTGTTGGCTCTCACCTGATGGCTCCACGAGGGAGCAGCCCACAATGCCCACGTCATCGTGGAGGTAGCCCACAAGACGAGTAAGCCACGTGGGGTCCGTGATAACCACATCATTGTTGAGGGTCACAATGATGTCGCCAGCCGTCTGGGCAACGGCAGTGTTGATGATGCGGGCGTAGTTGAAGTCACCCGGCGCGGGCACCACACGGTGGGCCGTCTCGGCGAAGAAGGCGATCGTCTCCGCCTCGATGGAATCGTTGTCCGCAATGACGATGTCGACCGACGGGTACGTCGTGAGCTCGAGTGACGATATGCACGCGCGCAGCAGATCGAGTCGGTCGCGCGTGGGAATAACAATCGAAACGAGGGGCTGGTCGTGGCGGGGTCTCGAGGTGACGGCACCACGAGTGATGATGTCGGTGACTTCGTCCACAGTCGTCGTGGCGATGCCGGCCGGAAAAGGCGCGTTCACGTCGACCGGCATTACCGCACGCGGTGCTCGCGTCGCGGGTCGGCAGCGATCGACGACTGCCACGACCAGCGCGATGGGCGGAATGGCACCGACCACGACTCGGCGGAGTCGTGAGCTCGTGTCGAGACCGGCCCGCCAAATCTCACGGCGATAGAGGTACCAGCGTCGACGAGCGCGTCGCTGAGCTCGTGACAGCGTGGCCATTATTCGAGTCCGTGAAAGGCGAGGCTGACCCGTGGAGGATGGGCCAACTCGTACAAACCCGTCGACACGGACAGGTTGGGGTTGTAATAGGGATCGTTCATCATCGTGGCGAACCAGCGCTGACGCATGCGTTCAACTTCGGACGTGTACCGACCGAAACGAACGGGGTCGAAGTCGTTACCTCGGGTAAGAGACTCATAGTGAAACAGCTGCGCGTCGGGGGAGTACGCAACGGCCCATCCCTGTGCCCGAACGCGGAGACAAAGGTCAATGTCATTCCACGCCACTTGGAAACTTTCGTCCAGTCCACCCACCTCGTGCCAGACGGATGTGCGAATGGCGAGACAGGCTGCCGTCACGGCGGAGTATTCGCAGGGCAACGCGATGCGTCCAAAATATCCAGGGGAATCGGCGGGGGCGAGTTTCCCCACGTGGTCAGCGACCCCGGCAAAACCGAGGACCACGCCCGCGTGCTGGATGGCGTGAGTGGGGTACAGCAATTTGGCGCCCACGATCCCGACGCCTGGCTGCATCACCAGGCTCACCATCTCGCGGAGCCAGTCGGGATTAATGACTTCAGTGTCGTCGTTGAGGAGAACGAGTATCTCGCCCTGACACGACGGCACGGCGCGGTTATGTAGTGCTGAGTAGTTGAACGGGCTGTCGTCGCGGATGACGCGAACTCGCTCCGGCAACGACGCTAGGTAGTCGGCGGTCTCCGGTGAAGTCGAACCATTGTCAATAATCACAATCTCGAAATTCTCATACGCCGTGCGCTCGAGTACCGAGTTGATGCAGGTCGGTAGCAAGGACCCATCACGGGTCGGCACGATTATGGACACTCGCGGTGAGGGTGCGGGGAGCTCGAAATGCACGTGCTGCCAGCCCACCACACCGACCGGTTCGACGCGAGCAGCAACGCCACGACGGGCGAGAGCATCCACAACGGCGCGGTGTCCGGCGCTCGACGCGTAGGGCTTGGCATCCGCATTTTGACGAGTTGATTGTGGATGACTGCGCCAGTGGTAGAGGATGAAGGGAACGTGGCCGACACCCTGGCGCCCCACCGTTTCCGTGGCACGAAGAACGAAGTCCCAATCTTGCGCGCCGTCGTAGTCGCTGCGCAAGCCCCCAAGCTCCGACACCAGGTCGCGACGAGCCAGCACCAGGTGAGCCATGTAGTTCTGACCGAGCAAGAGCAGAGGGTCGAAGTCGCTCTTGAAGTACGGCACCGACAGCGCCCCGTGCTCATTGGCCAAGTCTTCGTCGCTGTAGATGATCTGCCACGCGGGGTGATGGTCAATCGCCATCGCCATCAGGGCGAGCGCGTTGGTGACGAGCACATCATCGTGGTCCATGAAGGCAATCCAGCCACCGGTGGCCGCGGCGATGGCGTCGTTCGTCGCGGCCGAAATGCCACCGTTGACCTCGCGCTGAACCAGCGTGAAACGTTCATCGCGTGCGGCGTAGTCGGCAGCGATACGACGACCCACGTCGGTAGGTGAGCCATCGTCAACCATGATGACGGTGAAGTGGGGGTACGTCTGGGCGACCAATGAGTCCAGGGCCGCAGTGAGATATGCCTCATCAGAGTTGTACAGCGCCATCACCACGCTGATAGTCGGAGTACTGCGCAAGAGGCCGAGACGACGGTCGATGACCCCTTGGATGTGCGGCAGAGGCGTGTTGTACATCTCGAACCACTCGCCGTAGGGCGTGGTGGCGGGAATGTGACGAGGGTCAGCCGCTCGATGTCCCCGTAGGGCCACCACGAGAGCACCCTTGATGTCTCCGAGTAAGCGACGGACAGATGGCGGTGTCGAGGACGACGGGGCGGAGGCGGAGGATGCGGCCGAGGGCACCGCTGCGGTTTGCGCTCGCCGCGTCGCCTGTCGGGCATCTCGCCGTCGCTTCAGAATTTTCGCCACACGAATGACAATTAATAAGAGGGGATAGAAGCGAGAGCTGCGCAGGCTCTGCGTCTGGTTCCAATAACTCTCCGTCAGCCCGTGATTCATGTCGTAGGCACGAATGAGCTGTCGTAGTTGTGCCGATTGGTCGACATCTCCCGACGATGATGGCGATTTTCCGTTGAGATCGTGGACGTCCGCCATGGCTCTATCAGCCTAGACCAGAGGTCGTTTCGTGCATATCTATCAACGCGTAGCACCGAAAGAGGTGTAACTCGACGGCGCTTCGTTCATACTCGGTAATCTTCGCCTGACCCTTCATAAGGAGCATCATGGCGACTCTCTTGCCCGACAGTTTTCGTATTGATCTCATGGTGAATCAGGCCGAAAAGACGGTGGTTGATGCCCTCGTGCGTCGTTTAGATGACCGCTGGTTGGTTCTCCCGAATTTTGATCTCCGCTGGGAGGGAAAAGATCACGAGATTGACGTCGTGCTGCTTCACCCCACGTACGGTCTCGGCATCATCGAGATCAAAGGCGGTGAGATTCATCTCTCGAACGGTGCGTGGAAGCGGTCGCAGCGATTCGAAACTCCGGACGAACAGGCAAAGAACAATGCCTACACGCTTCGTGAATACTTGGATACTGCGGTGCCGGGACTGCCGCGTCACGTGGCGTGGGGCGTGGCACTGCCGGACTGCGTGCGCTTCGATGGCATGTTGCCACCGAGTATGCAGCGCGAACAGTTGTTACTCGGTTCCGAATTCGACGAGCCCACTCGGGCGATTGAAAGTCTCTTTACGGGAGCGTCCCCGCTGACGTCGCAGCAGCTCACGCAAGTCGTGGAGGTTCTTTTGCCCACCGCGCGCTTTACCTACGATCCCCAACAAGTGGATCGCAACGTGGCGAAACAAATTCAAGATGTCTGCGAAGCGCAAGTTGGCGCTCTGAAAGAGCTTGACGCGAATCGGCGGATTTATGTCGATGGACGCGCTGGTACGGGTAAGACCTATTTGGCCACTCGATGGGCCCATCGAGGGGTATTCGATGGCGAGCGAGTCTTACTGACCTGCTACAACGACCCTTTGGGTCGCCAGCTCGCGCAGGAATTTGAGAGGTACGGCTCGTCCGATGAGGATGATGAAACATCGGGCGAGGTATTGGCGGGGCCATTCTTGCGACTCGCCCTCGAATTGCCCGGTATGCCGCCCGTTGACTTCCCTAACACCAACGATTCGGAATATTGGTCGGTACGAGTCCCCGCGCACCTCGTGGCGAACTGGCATCTGGTCACCGCTCGTTTTGACCGCATCATCGTCGACGAAGCACAAGATTTTTCGCCGGCGTGGCTCGGTCTTCTCGAGTCGTTATTGGCGGAGGAGGGCGAACATCGCTTCTTCTGGCTGGCGGATCGCAACCAACAACTGCACGATCGAGGTTTTACGCCACCCAGCGTGGATGCCGGCTGGATCAATTTGAAATTGACGGTGAATGTGCGCAACCCTCGCGACATCGCTCGATTGGCGCGGCGCTTGGAAGACGGTGCGTCCGCGCCGTCGTCAATGCCGGTGGCCAGCGTCCTGCGAGGCGTCGCGATTTCCAATACGGATGAGGCCATCACGGCTACTCGCCGCCTCATCGAAGAGGTGACCGCCGCCGGGGTGCCCCGCACGGACATATTAGTGGTGGCGTCGGACAGCGTGCTTCGAGACCGACTGCGAAACGAACTCGATCTGATTCCCGCCGATGCCGAGTCACCGTCGCAGCCGGCCTGTGAAGTCGCCAATCGCGCCAAGGGTCTCGAATAT
Source organism: uncultured Actinomycetes bacterium (assembly GCA_903924205.1). Classification (GTDB taxonomy): domain Bacteria; phylum Actinomycetota; class Acidimicrobiia; order Acidimicrobiales; family RAAP-2; genus RAAP-2. The sequence continues at coordinate 88,296 of CAIYAP010000004.1, read as the reverse complement.
CGAGTGGTCATCGTGGTGGCCGGGGACGAGGGTTTTCGCGCCGAGCCGCTCTACGTTGCGATTACTCGGGCGTCGAGTCGCCTCTACGTGGTGGCGGGAGCTCAGTTACTCGCGGAACTCGGCGTCGAAAGTGACCCGACGACGTAATTCTCGGGGTGAATGCGCACATCACCCGAATTGAATCGATAGGCGACGAGGGGACCATCACCTCCGGCGCTGAAGTCCACGCAGGCCGTGACCTCGCTATAGGAGTCATCTACGTGCGGCGCCCACTCGGGATCGTGGTGGTTGCGGCGGCGCCAATAGTGACCGAAGACGACGGGGATGTGTGAGTCGTAGGCCAAAGGATTGGTAAAGGGGTGCGCACGCAGGGGCGCGATGTCGAAATCATCGCCGTGCTTCGTGGGATCTCCCAACTCCACGAAGTCGATGAGGAATTCACCCGCCTTCTTCCACCACCGCAGTCGAGCACCGTGTCGCGGGGTGCCCTCTTTGTCGTAGAAGGGTGCGCCCGTGAGATAGCTGATCGACACTTCCGGCCCCTTGAGCAGGAACTCAATCTGACCAAACAGCGGATTGGAACGGTCGCTTGCAGCACGAATGTCGTCCGGACCTCGAAGCGCGTTGCCACCAAGTCGAGCGGCGACTTCATCGATCGTGGCCTGATGCCAGCAGGCGTGGATGACGCGAACGCCGTCGAGTTCCACCCACAGGGGCATTGAGTAGAAGAAGTCGTAGCACTCCTGGCGTTCCGCCTCGGTAAGGGACAAGAACTCCGCGTGCTTCTCCTGATTCAAAGGATTGTCGTGCGAACGGCAATAAACCGTCGAACCTTCTTGGATCGGCGTTGCGTAGGCGAGCGCATTGAATTCGTGGTTTCCCATCACCGCAATCGCTGAGCCCTCGCTGACCATTGCTGCCACCAGTCGAACAATCGCGAGTTGTGCCGCGGCAGGCCCGCGGTCGATGAGGTCTCCCACAAAGACTGCCTGTCGTCCATCGGGGTGTTGAGGGATGTCACCTCGGTATCCCAATGAGTGCAGGAGGTCAGTCAACTTGTCGAGAGAACCGTGAACGTCGCCGATGATGTCGTAACTACTCATGGCTCCATTGTGCCGTCGAGGTGTGACGCCGTTGGCGATATCGATGTGGTCTCGTCACGAACTGTTCACGTATTGTCCCGTCAATCTCACGTCGTGCGAGGGTTGGGGGCGTTAGCGTGTCGCGTTGATGCCTCGATGACGGGGGCGCTGAAGGGAATTACTCCATGTCGCAGGTGCGCTTTGATGCAGTCAGCAAGATCTTTGGTGGAACGCCGGCGCTGACAGATTTATCGCTTGAGGTAGCCGACGGCGAGTTGCTGGTACTGCTCGGCCCATCGGGCTGCGGCAAAACCACGGCACTGCGCCTTCTTGCTGGTCTCGAACAGGTGAGTTCGGGAACTATTCACATTGACGATGCCGACGTGACCAATATGGAACCCAAGGATCGCGATATCGCGATGGTGTTCCAGTCGTACGCCCTCTACCCTCACATGTCCGTTCGCAAGAACGTCGAATTTCCTCTCAAGAATGCGAAGTTGCCAGCAGCCGAGGTCGCTGCTCGTGTGAACGAGGCACTCGCGACCGTGTCGCTGACTGAGTTGGCGGACCGCAAGCCGGGGCAACTGTCCGGTGGACAACGCCAGCGCGTTGCTCTGGCCCGCGCCATCGTGCGCCGACCACGCGTGTTCTTGATGGACGAACCCTTGTCGAACCTCGACGCGACCTTGCGTCAGCAAACGCGAGCGGACATTGTGGCCCTGCAGCGCCGTTTGGGTGTGACCACCGTCTACGTAACTCACGACCAAGTGGAAGCGATGACGATGGGCCACCGCATTGCGGTGATGAAGGGCGGCGTCTTGCAGCAAGTGGGTAAACCTCTTGACCTGTACAACGAGCCGGCCAATGCCTTCGTGGCGGGTTTCTTGGGCTCCCCGGGAATGAACTTGGTCGCCGGTGAACTTCGAGACGGCCAGATCTACATTGGTGGCGACCTCGTTGGTACGTCGTCAGTGGCGGATACTCGCGACGTCACCGTGGGAATTCGAGCGGAGAATCTTCGCCTTGCTGATGTGGGTTTTTCGGCCACCGTGGTAGTGGCCGAAGAGTTAGGCGCGGATGTCCACGTCGTCTGCGAAACGGCAACTCATGAGCGCGTGGTGGTGCGTCAAGCCCAACATGCCACTGTCCCGACGTTGGGTGACACTATTGCCCTCGCTGCCACCGGACAGGTTTACGTATTTGACCGACACACGGGAGCGAGGCTCTCGTGAGTTCTCGAGCGTCACTCGCCCCTGGGGGCTCCGTCTTTCGCCGACGACGCGATGGGTGGCTGGGTCTCGCACTCGTCCTGCCGGCACTCGTCATTTTCGCGGCCTTCACCTATTACCCCTTCTTCAAGAATTTCCAGATGGGGCTCTTTAAGGCGGCGCCGTTTCCGAACCTCCCCAGTCGGTACGTCGGCACGGCGCAATTCACCACCATGCTCGGCAGCGCCGACTTCTGGGACTCCGTGAAGTCCACGGCGATCTACGCGCTGATAACGGTGCCGCTCGGTGTCATCGGTGGTCTCGTCATGGCCGTGCTGGCCCACCAACAACTGCGCGGGATTCGCATTTTTCGCACGATTTTTTCAAGTTCGGTCGTCTCGTCGGCAGCGGTGGCGGCCGTGGTCTTTCAGGTAATACTGAGCCCCCAGACGGGGTACCTGCAAACGTTGGGAATCCACCTCCCCGACATCACCTCGTCGCCGACCTGGGGATTACCCGCGATGGCCCTGGTCTCGGCTTGGCAGTTTGTGGGTCTGGCCTTCATCATTTTGACGGCGGGCCTGCAGAGTTTGCCGGATGAAATTATGGAAGCGTCTCGCGTTGATGGCGCGACGGCGTGGACTCGCTTGTGGCGCATCACCTTTCCACTGCTGTCGCCGACGATTTTCTTTTGCGGTGTGGTGGGTGTGATCTTCTCGCTGCAAAGTTTTGGTCAAATTGACATCATGATCGGGACGTCCAATGCGACCTACACGCACACCAACGTGTTGATTTACGCCATCTACCGCTTGCTGCACGTGAGCCAAAACACGGGTCTCGCGGCGTGTTACTCCATCGCGCTCTTCGTGATCACGCTCCTCGTGACGTTGATTCAATTCCGCCTGCTCGAAAAGCGAGTCCACTATGCCCACTAAGCGCCTGGCTCGTCTCGCGAGCCGCTACGTCGTTCTCGTCGTTGTCGCCGCCATTGTGGCCTTCCCGCTCTACGTGTTGTTGTCGGGATCGCTGATGACGCTGAAGGAAATCTCTTCGATCCCCCCGCAGCTCATCCCCCTGCACCCCGTCTGGAAGTCCTTTAGTGAGGCGTTCTCAAGTGGCAACCTTGGCCAATATCTACTGGTGTCACTGGGTCAGTCAGCCCTCATCACCGTTGGGCAAGTGGTCACCTCCATTTCGGCGGCCTTTGCCTTTGCGTACATCGCCTTTCCGTTCAAGCGAATCCTCTTCGCCCTCATGCTGGCCACGTCGATGATTCCCTTTGAAGTCACGGTTATTGCCAACCTCCAAACGGTGCACACCTTGCATGTTGACGAAACCATGCAGGGTCTCGTCATTCCTTTCTTGGCGACGGGCTTTGGCATCTTCCTCATGAGGCAGGCATTCATGCAGATTCCCAAAGAGATGCACGAAGCTGCGATTATCGATGGCTACGGCCCGTGGAAGTACTTGTGGCGTGTCGCGGTGCCACTTGCTCGACCCTCAGTCGCGGCCTTGGCTGTCTTTGGCTTTCTCGGCGCGTGGAATCAATACCTGTGGCCACTGCTCGAAACGGGCAACAACACCAGCATTCAGACGATCCAGATGGGTATCCGCCAGGTCGGTGGCACCATTTCTACGGCGAACCTGACCCTCGCGGCGGGGGTTATTGCCACGGCCCCCTTGCTCATCCTGCTGGTCTTTTTCCAGAAGCACCTCATCCGTAGTTTGACCGCGGGTGCCGTTAAATAATCTTCCGGCAGACCAAACGTCACTCGTCGTTAACCCATAGCCCATACATTGCGGTATATGAGAACTTCATCTTTGACCAAGGTTGCGGCGAGCTTCGTGCTCGCGGCTACCTCCCTGACGTCAGCCACATTGCTGAGCGGCGCAACTGCTCAAGCGACCACGTCGTGCGACCCGTCCCTCGTGGCGAAGTCGTCCAGCACGATCAACATCACCTTTGAAGAGTCGATGCCGGGCGGCGCCGTCAGCGGCACCGGCAACCATGGTGTTCTTCTCGACTTGATTAATAAGTACAACGCGAGCCAGCACAAGGTGCACGTCACGGACTCGAACGACTCGGGTGGCTACGGCTCAACCTGGACGAAGTACACCGCAGACTTGGCCAATGGCGGCTCGGGTGCCCCCCAGGTCGTGCAGTTTGACCAGTTCGACTCGCAAGAGGCGGTGGACACTCAGTCCTTGGTCCCCGTGGCTTCGTGCATCGCGGCCGACCCGGCGTTCCAGAAGGACAAAAAGAATTTCGTTCAGAAGGCGCTGAACTCCTACGTCGTGTCGGGCACCCAAGCGGGCATGCCCTTCTCGGTCTCCACGCCGGTGATGTACTACAACCTTCAGGCGTTCAAGAAGGCCAAGATTGCCAAGGCACCGACCACCATGGACCAGCTCATCGCGGATGAGGCATTGCTCCAACACGCTGGTTATCGCTACGGAGTGGCCATTAAGAAGGACCCATGGTTGACCATGGCCTGGCTGAGCGTGAATGACCAAGCCTTCGTCAACAACGGCAACGGTCACAGCTCGCGTGCGACGGCGACCACCTTCAACAACTCGACGACGCAGCAGTACTGGAGCAAGGTGCAGACCATCATCCGTAACGGTGGATTGGCTAGCTCCCTGACCGGTTCGCTGACGCAGGCCTACGCCAACATTTTCGCTATCGCGAACGACCAAGCCGGCATCACCTTCGACACGACGGCGGCTCTGGGATCCATCTCTTCGGCCCTGCCCTTGTTCAAGAACGTCACCCTGGGCGTGGCGCCGCTGCCGACTTTAAGCGGCAAGACCACCGGCTCGATGTTGCCGGCCGGAAACGGTTTGTTCATCCCGAAGTACGGCACGGCCGCTCAGGTGTCCGCGGCGTGGGACTTCATCAAGTTCCTCACCAACAAGACGTCGATGGCGTCGTGGTCAGCAAGTACCGGTTACCTCCCGATTCGCACCGACTCGCAGGCCGCCTGGAAGACCGCGTTGAAGAAGCAGATCTCTTGGTACCAAGTGGCGTTCGACCAGTTCTCGAAGGGTCTGAACGACAACAACACCCAGGGCCCGGTCATTCCGGACTACGAGCAAGTGCTGGCGGACTTTGGCCCCACCCTCGACGCTCTGACCCAGTCGCCGTGGCCGTCACCGACGACTGAACTGCAACACGCCCAGAACACCACGACGTCCGACATTCAGAGTTATAACTCGTCTCTCGGCTACTAGTTCACCCCGTGTCACAATGGCCCAGCTCGTATGAGCTGGGCCATTGTTCTTATCCCGCCCCACTCGTCACGTGGCTGGCAGAATCTCACCCGTGCAAAACTTTCTCATTCAACACGGCTACATCGCTATTTTCATTTTGGCGATGATGGAATCCATGTGCATTCCGGTGCCCTCAGAGATCATCTTCGGGTTGGGTGGCGCGCTGACGGCAGCCGCCTTCGTAGCGTCCACTCATAGTCACGCGCACCCCCTGAGTGTCGTCGCGGTCATCGTGGCGGGCGTGGGTGGCGAGCTCCTCGGTGCGTTGATTTCGTATCACGTCGGTCGTTACGCCGGTCGGGCCTTGGTGGACCGCTACGGCAAATACATCCTGCTCAGCCACAAGGACCTGGACTCGGCCGAGCGGTGGTTTGGCCGTTTCGGTGTGTGGTCCGTTCTTATTGGCCGTGTCGTGCCCGTCGTGCGCTCGGTCATTTCCTTGCCCGCCGGCGTGGCGGAAATGTCCCGTGGTCCCTTCGCCCTCTTCACCGTGGTCGGTTCGACCATCTGGGCGACGGTGCTCGTCCTCGTGGGCCGTGCCGCCGGCACCAAGTGGGACCACCTCACGCACACGATGAAGGCAATTCAATATCCCGTGATCGCCATCATCGTGCTCGGCCTCGCATACGGTTTCTGGCACCGCTGGCGTGCGGTCCGTGGTTCCCACCAGTCTTAAGGTTGAGCGGGGGGCTCCCTGGCGGAGCGACGGTGACTAGCTAATCGACGGTTCGTCGGAATCACCGACGAGTTCACAGCCGGCGTCCGACCACGCGATCATGCCACCCTCGGCATTCACCGCGTCGAATCCCTTGTCCGCGAGAAACTCGGCGGCGCGCCGTGAGCGGCCACCCGAACGGCACACGCACACGATGAGAACGTCATCGGGCAAGGTGTCGAAGCTGTCGGGGATAAGGGCTAATTCGAGGTGATGTGCGCGGGGGAAGTGGCCCGCATTCCATTCGTCATCGGTGCGAACATCAAGCAAATAGGCGCCATCGGCCAGTAGATCGAGGGCTGTTTCGTAGGGGACATCAGCGATGGGCGACATAGTTCTCCTGGCGGGCACTGGGGGCACCGTGAAACATAGTCTGGAGGCATGACCATTGCCACTTTTACGACTCAGCCAGCTGCGAGCTACTTGGCCGCACTCGATTACCCGATGTCTATCTTCCTTCTCGATGTTCGCGAACCCGACGAATTTGCCGACTGGCGCATTGAGGGTGCCGTCAACATCCCTTTGGGACAAGTGGAGTCGCGTCGCGGTGAACTTCCCGTCGATCAACGAATCGTCGTGATGTGCGCCCGGGGTGCGCGCGCCACGTCGGCCGCCGAAATTCTCGCCTCGCACGGCATCGCCACCGAGGTGTTTGAAGGTGGCATGGCGGCGTGGGGGTCCACCTACGAAGCCGTTACCGAGGTGCGCGGCGGTGCCACTGTGGTGCAGGTGCGTCGACGGGGCAAGGGCTGCTTGAGCTATCTCGTAGGTGCGGGCGAGCGCTGCCTGGTGATCGACCCTTCCGTGGACCTGACGGAGTACACGTCGCTCGCCGAGGACCACGGCTGGAACATCGTCGCCATTGTGGATACTCACTTGCACGCCGACCACGTCAGTGGGGCTCGTGCCTTGTCGGCCGCGACGGGTGCCACCTTGTACCTCAGCCCCCATGACCCCTTCGCCTTTTCCTATGAACCTTTGCGTGACGGATTTGAGATTGAGCTCGCTCCCGGTGTTGCGCTGACGGTCGAGGCCATCTCGGCTCCCGGGCACACTGAAGGCTCCACCGTGTATCGACTGGGTGATGAAGCACTGTTCACCGGTGACACCCTGTTCCTCGAGAGCGTGGGTCGCCCTGACCTCGCGGAACAGGCCGAGGAATTTGCCCACCATCTATGGCAATCGCTTCACGAACGAGTGTTGCCCTTGCCCGACAGCATCCAGATCTTGCCGGCCCACTTTGGTGCGGGAGTCGAGGTTCGTCATGACCAACTCGTGACGAAGACCCTGGGCGAGTTGCGCTCGACCTTGCCGGCCCTCGCGCTTCCTGAGGACGAGTTCGTGGCGTGGGCCATTAGTCACGTAAAGGACCGTCCGCCGAACTATCGCGACATCGTCAAAATCAATGCGGGCGATAGCTACACCAGTGAACAAGTCGCCGGTCTTGAGCTCGGCCCCAATCGCTGCGCCATTGCGCAATAGCGTCTCCGCCGCATAACAAAAACTCCCCGTTCGCCACAGCGAACGGGGAGTTTTTGTGGCGACCTGAATCTTTACGGGAATAGTCCGCGGAGCGTGGTGGCCTCGGCGATTCGCTCAACGCCCACCGCAATCGCCGCATCGCGAAATGAGACACCCCACTGCTCACGCTTGGCCCATACGTGATCGAAGGCGGACTGCATGGTCTGCTCCAAACGGCGGGTAAACAATTCCGGTTCCCACAGGAAACCCTGGAGGTCCTGCGCCCATTCGAAGTACGAGGCGACGACGCCACCCGAATTGGCCAAGACGTCCGGGACCGCAATGATGTTGCGTTCCTTCATCACGGCAGAACCTTCGCCCGTGGTGGGGCCATTGGCGGCCTCCACCACAATCTTCGCCGCCATCGAGTTGGCCACCGCTTCGGTGATCACTCCACCGAGGGCGGCGGGAATCGCGACGTCGCTCGGGATGTCAAAGAGTTGTTCCGCGGGAATCACATCCGCGCCGGGGTAGCCGACCACCGTGTGGGCCTCGAGGAAATGCTGTTCGAGGGTGGCGGGGTCAATGCCTCCTGGAACCGAGATGGCACCCTTAATATCGGCAACACCCACGACCTTCATTCCACGGTCGGTGAGCAGGCGCACTAACGGTGCGCCCACCTTGCCGTATCCCTGAATGACGACGCGCTTGCCGACGGGGTCCTCACCGAGGTTGCGCAATGTGGAGAGGGTGCAGATGGTGACGCCCACGCTGGTGGCTCCCGCGTGGCCCAGAGTGCCACCGATGGCCAAAGGCTTGCCCGTCACGACCCCGAAAGAGTTGTGACCGCGCAACATGGAAATGGTGTCCATAATCCAGCTCATCACCTGTGTGTCGGTGTTGATATCGGGGGCCGGAATGTCCCGGTCGGGCCCAATGAACTGTGCGATATCAAAGGCGTAACGACGCGTCAATCGCTCCAGCTCGCTACGTGATAACTCGGTGGGATCCACCTTCACACCACCCTTGGCACCGCCGTAGGGGATGTTCACGACGGCGGTCTTGATGGACATGTCGGCCGACAGCGCCGCAATCTCGTCTCGGTTCACGCTCTGGTGAAAACGGATGCCGCCCTTGCCCGGCCCACGACTCGTGTCGTGCTGAATGCGCCACCCGGTGTAGACCTCGATGTCCCCACTGTCTTTACGCACGGGGACGGCAACTTCCAAGACTCGCTCGGGGGTCACAATGCGCTGGATAAGCCCTCGGTCGAGTTCAAGCAGCGCACCCGCGCGCTCGATGAGATCAACTACCCGCACCCACGGGTTGAAGGCGTCGTCGCTGGTAGTGCCGTGCTGAGTGACCACGTTGTCACCGAATCCTTTCATGAAAGTCCACATGTGAGCGTAGGCCACATGGCGGTGAGCGATAGGGTACGGCGGAGCGAAAGTTAAGGAATTATTCGTGAAGATTTCGACACAACTCAGTTACGCCGGTGGATTTAAGGAAGCCGCGCGTGACGTCGCCGACATGGAAAAGGCCGGACTGGATTTGGTCTGGGTAGCCGAGGCGTACGGCTTCGATGGACCCTCTCTCATGGGTTACTTGGCAGCATTGACGGACAAGGTGGAGATTGGTGCGGGAATTTTGCCGATCTACACCCGCACGCCGACCCTGATTGCGATGACCGCCGCGGGTATTGACGCATTGTCCGACGGGCGCTTTCACTTGGGTCTCGGCGCGTCGGGCCCGCAGGTCATCGAAGGCTTCCACGGCATTCCGTACACGAACCCCCTCGGACGTACTCGCGAAATCATTGAGATTTGTCGCGACGTGTGGCGCCGCGAGGCCCCTCTGGTTCACGAGGGGAAGAACTACACCTTGCCACTGCCCCCAGAAAAGGGAACGGGCCTCGGTAAGGCCCTTAAAATCATCGCCCACCCCGTTCGCTCGGAAATTCCCATTTGGATTGCGGCGCTCGGTGAAAAGAACGTGGAGCTAACGGCGGAAGTGGCTGACGGCTGGATGCCCATTTTGTACGTGCCGGAAAAGGCTTACGACGTCTGGGGTGCGCCCCTTGCGGCCGGTGCCGCCAAGCGTGATGGCGCTCTCGGCGACCTCATGACCGTCGCGGGCGGCCTCTTGGCCATTGGCGAGGGTGAAGACATCTTGAAGCTGCGCGATTTGCAGCGGTCGATGATCGCGCTGTACGTCGGTGGTATGGGCGCCCGGGAGAAGAACTTCTATAACGAACTTGCCTGCAGGTACGGCTACGAGAAGGAAGCCAAGGAAATCCAGGACCTGTACCTTTCGGGCAAGAAGCGTGAAGCTGAAGCAGCGGTGCCGGCAGAGTTCTGTGAGCTCACGACTCTCATCGGCCCGAAGAGCTACGTGGCGGAACGCATTGCGGCTTTTGAAGAAGCCGGCGTGACGCACCTGGGCGTTCACCCCTTACCGCAATTGGGTCAAACCAATGCCAGCCTCATTGAAACTGTCAAAGACATCGTTGGCGATTAAGTCGCGTCGCATTACGAAGGAGAAAAGGTGAACAATCCCCCCACGTCCCCAGAGCAGACCCTGACGCCCGAGCAACAGGGAGAGAGCGCATACCGTCGCGATGTTCAAGGTCTGCGCGCCATCGCGGTCGCGCTGGTGATCTTGGCGCACGCCAAAGTTGGATTCTTCGGTGGCGGCTTCATCGGTGTCGATGTTTTCTTCGTCATCAGTGGATTCGTCATCACGGGCCTGTTACTGCGCCAGCCGTCACACGAGTTCGCCCGCAACCTCGGCATCTTTTACGCCCGTCGTATTCGTCGCATCATGCCGGCGGCCACGGTGGTATTGATGGCGACCGTGATCGCCACGTACTACTGGCTCGGTGCTTACTCGGGCGTTCAGCTGGATTCAGACGTGCGATGGGCGTCGCTATTTTCCGCGAACTTCCACTTCATATCGCTCGGTACTAACTACTTCACCGCGGGTCTGCCACCGTCTCTTATCTTGCACTACTGGTCGTTGGCGGTGGAAGAGCAGTTCTACTTCTTCTGGCCCTTGGTGGTGTTTACCATTGCCCTGATCGTGCGTGGCCGTCACCACCGCTGGGCGGTATCGGCGGCGTTGGTCATCATCATCGCCGCGTCCGCGTGGTGGAGCTACCACGAGACTCTGCTCAACTCGGTCACCGCGTATTATTCGCCGTTCACGCGATTCTGGGAGCTTGCCGTCGGAGCACTCGTCGCCACGATTCCCTTGGCCCCGCGGGTTATCCCCGCATGGTTCCGCGCTCTCATCGGGTGGGCGGCCATCGTGGTCATCGGCTGGTGCTCGGTCAAGATGACCGATCTCGGAGTTCCTGGCACCATCATGTGGTGGCCGGTGGGCGCTACGGCCCTGTTGATTTATACCGGTGGCAACGACGTGGCCTACTCGCCGTCGCTGCACCTCGCCACCAAGCCCTTCACCTGGGTGGGCGACCGTTCGTACTCCCTCTACCTGTGGCACTACGGCTGGTTAATGATTCCCGCGGCGTACGCCACGACACCCATGAGCGCGAGTTCGCGGGCCGAACAAGTTCTCGGCGCTCTGGTGTGTTCCATGCTGTCGTATGACTTGATTGAGAATCCGTTGCGCCGTTCGACCTTCCTCAATCGCCACCCGTGGCTCAGTCTCCCCATCGCCTTGGTGTGCATCGGTGGCGTCTGGCTCACCGCATGGCTGTGCCAGACCTACTGGATGTAGCAAGCGATGCCTCGAGCGGATATCCACCCAGCTATGTGGTTCGAAACCTGGGGTGACCCGACCGATCAGCCGTTACTACTCATCAGCGGCTTGGGCATGCAAATCACCGGATGGCCGCAAGGATTTATTGACGCCTTGATACGGGCCAAGTTTCACGTGCTGGGCTTTGACAACCGCGACGTGGGACTCAGCGAGTGGTGTGATCACGAGGGCGTGCCCGACATGGCGGGGGTGCTGTTTGGCACTGCGCCAGCGCCCTACCTCATCGCCGATATGGCCGATGACGCGGCGCGATTAATGGAACACGTGGGCTGGGACAGTGCTCACGTGGTGGGTGTGTCCATGGGGGGCATGATTGCCCAGGAATTCGCCATTCGCTACCCGCAGCTCGTCCGCTCTCTGACCAGCATCATGTCCACGCCGCATCTCTTGAGTGCCGGCATGTCGACACCCGAGGTGGTGGAAGGAATGTTGCGCCCTCGCGGTGAGAGCCTCGCCGCCTTCTTCGATGAGGACCTCAACGCGTCGCAGCGCAGTGTCGCGTTGGAAACCTTCCTCGACGAAGAACTCGCGGCGTGGCAATTGACGGCGGGATCCAGTTATTCGCCGGACGCCACGTGGGTTCGCGAACAAGCCGTCAGCGCTCTTCATCGGGCTCACCACCCCGCCGGGGTGCAGCGGCATCTCGCGGCGATCATCGCATCGCCAGATCGCCGCGACGGACTGAAGAACGTCACGGTACCCACCCTTGTCCTTCACGGTGAGGATGACCCGCTGGTGCAGATTGACGGGGGGGAGGCAACGCACGCTGCCATTGCACACAGTCTCTTTCACCGCTATCCCGGCTTGGGCCACCAGATACCCGAACCCCTGTGGGACGACATGGCCGCACGAATCAGCGCCGTGGCCGAGTCCGCCGTTTAGATCGCCGAGTCTCGTCCGCCGGCATCAATCCACGACTGGTACATCCCGGCATACTTGCCACCGAGGGCAACAAGTTCGCGGTGTGAACCCGCTTCCACGATGCCGCCGTGGTCGACCACCACGATGCGGTCGGCACGCTGAGCGGTGGTCAGACGGTGGGCAATCAAAATGGCGGTGCGCCCTTCCAAAATGCGGTCGAGTGCGCGCTCGATAACGGTTTCACTTTGTAAGTCCAGCGAACTGGTCGCTTCATCGAGCACGAGTACTCGAGGGCGTGCCAAAAATGCGCGACCCAAAGCGAGCAGCTGACGTTCACCCGCCGACAAGGTCTGACCGCGTTCGTGCACGACGGTGTCAAGTCCGCGCGGCAATCTCGTCACGAGGTCGCGAAGGCCCACGAGGTCCACCGCCTCGTCGATCTCCTCGTCGGTGGCTTCCGGGCGGCCAAAACGAAGGTTGCTGCGCAGCGTCCCCGCGAAGAGGAAGGGTTCTTGGGGCACCACTCCTAGTTGTGAACGAAGCGAATGCAGTGTGACATCGCGCAAGTCATGGCCATCGAGGAAAATGGCGCCGTCGGTGGGATCGTAAAAACGCGTCGCCAACTTCGCCAAGGTCGACTTACCCGCACCGGTCGGTCCGACGAAGGCGATTGATTGACCCGGTTCGATGGTCAAGTTGACATCAGTGAGCACCGGCCGCGCCGGGTCGTAGCCGAAAGTGACGTTACGAAATTCGAAACGACCGTCGAGGCGCGGCAAAGTTTCGGCCTGAGGTTTTTCGTTGACCGACGGGTGCATAGCCAAGAGCTCGCGAAGTTTGATGATGGACGAGCGGCCCTGCTGGAGCAAGTTGTATTGCTGCACCAGGAGTTGGATGGGTCCAAAGAATCGGTTGAGGTAGAGGAAGAACGCGATCAAAACACCGACGCTCATGTGGTGCGAAATCACCATGGAGCCGCCGATGCCGAGGAGCAGTCCCTGGCCCAAGATTCCAATAGCAATGGTCGCCGGACCGTAGGTGGCGTTGATGCGGCCGGTGTACATGTTCGTGTCGCGATAGTTGCCCACCACATTTCGGTGGTTGTTGATGTTGAAACGTTGGCGGTTATTGGCCGTCACCACTCGAATCCCATAGAGGGACTCGGAGAGATCGGAGAGAACGCCGGCAATGGCGTCTCGGCTGCGGACGTATCCCGCCTCACTTCGACGGTGAAACCAGATGGTGAGCAGGGTCAGAATCGGCACTACGAGGACCAAGGTCCAAAGCGCCAAGGTCACGTTCATGGAGAACATCACCGCCACAATGATGATCATGGTCAAGCCCTGTTGAGCAAAGGTCGTGATGCCGTCTTGCAGCAGCTGCTGAAGGTTCTCGATGTCACTCGTCATACGGCTCATCAAGACGCCGACCTTTTCCTCGGTGAAAAAGTCGAGACTGAGTCGCTGTAAGTGGGTGAAGACCAGGATGCGCAGGTCGCGCATGATGTAGCTGGCGAGCTTGCCCTGCACGACGGCAGAAATTCGCTGGGCAACCACCGTAGAGACGGCCGATCCGAGATACGCCGCGGCACACCACAGCACGATGTCGAGGTGATAGTGACCGGCCAACATGCCGTGGTCAATGGCAATGGAGACCAGTGCGGGTCCCACTTGCCCGAAGAGGGCAATCAGGATGGTCAGCAGTGAACCCCAGACAAAGAGTCCCTGGTGGCGAGACAATAAGAGCGGCAGGGTGAGGCGACGAGCCTCATCAGGTGTCGGCAATTGAGTGAAGGCAAGGTCGCTCGCGGGATGCTCTGGCTCGGTTGCCAGAATCTTGTTCACACCATTCATCAATTCGGTGGGAATGCCACCAAAGGGCAATCCGTTACTCGATCCCGTGTGGGGGCCGCCAAACATGCCGCCACCGCCACCGCCTCCCCAGCCGCCTCCCCACGCCATTACTGGGCCTCCACTGTCGTTTGCGCCAAGACTTCCGCGTAGAGCGGCGTCGTGGCCAGAAGTTCTTCGTGGGTACCCGTGGCGATGACTCGGCCCTCATCCAGCAAGATCACGCGGCTAGCAAGGGCAATGGTCGAGACGCGGTGGGCAATGACCAAGGTGGTGCGATGTGCCAGCAAGGTGCGTAGTGCGGCGTAAATCTCCGACTCGACGTGCACGTCTATTGCACTCGTGGCGTCATCCAAAATCAAGATGGGGGGATTGACCAGCAAGGTCCGGGCAATGGCGATGCGTTGACGTTGCCCACCCGACAAGGTGTAGCCGCGTTCGCCGACCACGGTGTTGTAGCCATCGGGGAGCTTCACGATGAACTCGTGAGCGTTGGCGGCGATGGCGGCTGCTTCGACCTCGGCGTCGGTGGCGTCCATCTTCCCGTAGGCGATGTTGTCGCGAATGGAGACGGAGAACAAGAAAGGTTCGTCAAGGACGACACCGACCTGGTGGCGAAGACTGGTGAGGGTTAAGTCGGTGATGGCGTGCCCGTCAATACGGATGTCACCCTCGCGCACGTCGTAAAAGCGCGGTAACAATCGTGCCACGGTGGACTTCCCGCAACCGGTGCGTCCCACCAGCGCGACTGTCTCACCCGCATTCAGCGTGGCAGAAAAGTCCACCAAGATGTCGGGATTATCTCCGTATCCGAATCGGACATGATCGAACTCGACGGTGCCGCGAACGTCGACGAGGTCGAAGGCGCCATTTCGTTCCGTGATGGTGGGGCGCTCGTCAAGGATTTCAAAGATGCGCTCCGCACTGGCTTTCGCCCGTTGGCCCATCATGACGAGTTGGCCCAACATCATGAAAGGCGCCTGCAGCATCAAGAGGTAGGCGTTGAACGCCAAGATGGTGCCGGTCGACGCATGTCCGCCAATGACTAACCAGCCACCGACACCCAAGACCAGCGAGAGGCCCAGCTGTGGCAGGTTTTGAACCCACGGAGCGTATTGACCGCGGAACTGCGCATCTTTGATGTAGCCCCACGCGACGCGTTCGGCGGCGTCCGCCAAGCGATTCACCTCGGACTCTTCTTGGGCAAATGACTTGACGACGCGAACACCGTTGATGTTTTCGTCAACGATGGTGGCCACATCGGCCAAACGTGACTGGATCATCCACGAAATCGGGAACATCATTCGGCGCATCTTGATGCCCACCAGGTAGAGAAGGGGCATGACCAACATGGCGACCACGGCGAGCACGGCATTGATCGACATCATGAAACCGAACGCCACCACGCCGATGAACGACTGCACGATGATCTGAGGTGCGAAAGTGGCGTACATCTGCACCGAACGGATGTCGCTGTTGGCACGACTGATGAGTTGGCCGGACTGAACGCGGTCGTAGAAGGAGAAGCTCAGCCACGTCATGTGTTCGTAAATGAGGTTGCGAAGGTCGGATTCCAAGTTGTACGCCGTCGCGAACATGAAGCGCCGACCGACGTAGCCCGTGGCACCGGCAATCAGTCCCAGCACGATGATGGTGATGACATCGTGACGAAGTACCGAATGGTGGGCCGCCGCCACGGCGGCCGACGATCGAGTCGCGAGGGAGAGATTGTCAAGTGCGCCGCGTAATACGTTGGGGACGACGGTTTGGACGATGAGGGAAAGAAAAGACAGGCTGATGGCCCCCGCGAAAGTGGCACGGTGGCTGATGACCACCGGCAAAATGCGACGCCACCACGTCAGCGATGTGTCCGCGGCAATGCGTGCCCGCGGGGTACGAAAACGAGACTGCACACCGACGGTCTCGAAACGCTGGTTGGCTCGATTTTCCATGTCGTATGTCGAGGCCGCATCCACTGGGTCAACCCTAGTGGTGCGCGATTATGAGTCGCCCGAGTCCTAACCTCGCAGGCATGGCTCGACTAAACGTAATTAACCACCCCCTCGTCTCGGAGCACGTGCGGTCGCTGCGTGACAAGAAGACCTCGAATGCCGACTTCCTGCGTCTCGCGGGAGAGATCTCTCGTTTCTTGGCATACGAGGCTTTTCGGGATGCTCCCACGGTGGCCACGACGGTCGATACCCCCGTCATCGATGGCGCTCCTGCGCTCGCCATGGAACGCGAATACGTCATTGTGCCGATTTTGCGTGCCGGCCTCGGTATGAGCCCTGCCGTCCAGGCAGTCCTGCCACGCCATCGAGTGTGCCTCGTGGGGCTGCGCCGCAATGAAGAAACTTTGCAGCCCGACGTGTACCTCGACGGTCTCCCTACCGACCTCACGGGGCAATCAGTGGTGTTAGTGGACCCGATGCTCGCCACGGGCGGATCATTGGTGTGCGTGCTCGACATGCTGCGCGATCGCGGTGCTCGCGATGTCACTGTGCTCTGCTTGATCGCCGCTCAGCCGGGAGTGGATTTTGTCCACGAGCGTCACCCGGATGCCTACATCGTCGCGGCAGCGTTGGACGCTCGGCTCAATGAGGTCGGCTACATCGTGCCGGGTCTCGGCGATGCCGGTGACCGACTTTTCGGCCTCCCCGTTCGCTAGAGACCGATGTCCTCGTGCCATAGCTCGGGATGTTCGTGAATGAACTCGCCGAGCAGGGTGGTGCACTCGTCGTTATCGAGAACGATGATCTCGACACCGAGATCGGCGAGCCAGTCGTGCCCGCCATGAAATGTGGCGGCTTCGCCAATAACCACTGCTCCGATGTTGAACTGGCGCACGAGGCCCGAGCAATACCAGCAGGGAGACAACGTCGTCACCATGACTGTGGAGGCGTAATCGCGCCGACGTCCCGCACGACGAAAGGCGTCCGTCTCAGCGTGAATAGAGGCATCGTCTTCTTGCACGCGACGGTTGTGGCCGGAGCCGAGTAACTCGCCGTCACGAGTGAACAGGGCCGCGCCAATGGGGATGCCGCCTTCGGCGAGGCCGAGGCGAGCCTCGTCGATGGCGGTGGCCAACATACGTTCGGCAAGTTCGCGCGAGAGAGGAGGACGAGACGTGCTGTTCATGCCTTTCAGTATGCTCCGCGCCGTGACTAAAACTCGGTACCACACGACTGTTGGATCCCAAAACGTCTCGCTGCCTATCGCCGACCTGACGGAAGATTTGGCCCTTGCCCTCCTCATCACCGTGGACATGGGGGTGTCGTTCTTGGACATCGCGGGGAGAGAACTGGCCGACATATTGCGGCCCTTTCGCCCCGACGTGGTGGTCACGATCGCGGCCATGGGAATACCCGTCGTCCACGAAGTCAGCCGCCATCTCGGTATTGGTCAATACGGGGTCCTTCACAAGACGCCGAAAATCCACCTCGCCGATGCCGAAAGTGAACCGGTGCGCTCCATTACCACGGCGAAGGAGCAGGTGTTGATGTTTGACTCGGCGCGTATTGACACCATTCGCGGCAAGCGAGTCGCGTTGGTTGATGACGTGGTCTCCACTGGCGCCTCCACCGGCGCGTCACTTCGCCTGCTACGTCGCCTCGGTGCGGAGGTGGTGGCCATTGGCGCACTCGTGACCGAAGCGGCTATCTGGAAGTCGGCACTAGGTGACGACGCCGCTTTGGTGCACGCGCTCGGAGAACTCCCCGTTTTTCGGAAGAACCCCGACGGTTCGTACCGAGAGGATTGGGAAGGCTAAATCAGAATTCTCGTCACAACGGCCCCTCGGAGAAATCTCCGAGGGGCCGTTGTGAAACGCGAAAGGAACTATTGCGTTAGTGCGTCCCGTGCCTCGTTCTGACGACGCACGTAACCCGTCACCAATTCGAGGCCGAGGTAGACGAGCGCCGCAGCACCCATGCCAAAGAAGATGGAGAGGTCGGCACCGCCGTACCAACCGGCAGTGCATTCACCCTTCACCAGAGCGGCGGCACAAGATCCGCCAAAGTGATTTGAAAATGGCGTCATCCAGTGCATCGGGAAGTTGACCGGCGGTGGAGCCTTCGAAAAGGCGGTTGTCGCGGCGACGAGACCGACGGCAAAGGCGATCAAGGCATTGATGTTGAATCCACCAATTCCCCAGTACAGGCCACCCTTATCGGTGCGCTGAAGTTCGCTCGCGTGGAGGCGACGACGGCGAAGGAGCCAGTCGACGATGAAGATCGCGAACCAGGGAGCAATCCACACGATGATGACGCCGACAAAGTCCTTCATGTAGAGGGCGAAGGTCGAGGTGAAAGTTGCCCACGTTGTCAAGATGCCCGCAATGACGCTGTCGAGCAAAACGGCTTGGTAGCGCTTGAGGGGCAAGCCCAGAGCCTGGATTGAGACTCCTGAGGAGTAGAGATCCAGAGAGTTGATGCCGAACAACTGGACGATGGCGAATAGAAGGAACACGATGACAAACCAGCTCGGAAGTCCGTGTTGGTGGTAGAGGGCAGCGAAGGGGTTGGCCGAGTTCCATATGCCGCTATTGGACAGGAACGTGAATGCCAAGGCACCAAGGATCATCATGAACATTTCCGGTAAGGCTGTTCCTAGAAAAATCCATCCCACCACGGAGCGTGGACGCGTGTCAGCAGCGAGATAGCGCGTGTAGTCGTTTCCGCATTCAGTCCAGCCGAGGCCAGACAGAGCAATCACGAATGCAAGGCCCGCAGTCCACATCTCCCAGCCGTGCGCAAAAACTTCAACGTGGGTGGGGTGTGCGTAGTTCATCTCGACACCCACAAAAACCGCGAAAATGACAACGAAGGGGATAATGAGTGCGCGCAGCACCTTGACCATGGTTGCGTGCCCGAGGTAGGGGAGTACCGCCTGCACGGAGGTGGCGGCGATGACGGCGATGACCTTCTCCGTGCTGGTGACGTGTACGCCGGCATACTGCAGCAAGATCACCACGGCGCCCACGATGAGAATCAGACCTTCAGTTTCAAAGCCCAACTGAGTGATCCAGTTGAAGAATGACACGATACGACTGCCATTCGTGCCGAAGGCCGCTCGACTAGAGGTGAAGGCGGTGGTTCCCGTCTGAGGGCCTTGCAGTGATGCCACGCCTAGTAGAAGAAAGGAGAGATTACCGAGCACAATGAGGCCAACGGCAGTCCAAAAGCTAAATCCGAAGCCCATCAACAACGCGCCGTAAATGAAGTACTCCACATTGATTGACGACCCGGCCCACATGGCCCCAATATCACGCGCAGTGGCCCATCTTTCGTTCGGCGCGATGTAATCAATTCCGTGCTGCTCAACGTGGAACGCTTGGTCCTCGATCGGCAGCGATGACTCAACGGTCATGGTGACTCCTCCCAATTAACTAGGGCCGGCGGCGTGAGGTGCCCGACCGACAAGTTCATTATGGTGACGAAATCACGCCGCCTGAGGTTCTGCGCGATTACCCTTGAATCCCTTATGGATTCTTTCCTCGTTCGCGCCGACCACCTCGTCAAGCGATACGGCTCCTTCGAGGCTGTCAGTGGCATTTCCTTCGCCATCTACAAGGGTGAAACCTTCGGCTTTTTAGGCCCCAACGGTGCGGGTAAGACATCCACGATGAAAATGGTCTCTGGTGTGGCGGCGCCGAGCTCTGGTCATCTCTCGATTTTTGGCATGGACCCTCAACGCGACGGAGCCACGGTGCGCTCGCGACTCGGCGTGGTAACTCAAGAGGACTCGCTGGAAAGTGAACTGACCGTTCTCGACAATCTGTATATCTTCGGCCGCTATCACGGACTGTCGCGTGCCCTGATTCGCGAACGAAGTGCCGAACTCCTCGAATTCGCTCAGCTCGCTGATAAGAAGGATGAGAAAGTTGATGCGCTGTCGGGTGGAATGAAGCGTCGGCTCACCATTGCCCGTTCGTTGATCAACAAGCCCGAACTCGTCATTTTGGATGAACCCACCACCGGGCTTGACCCCCAGGCTCGCCACCTGCTGTGGGAGCGGCTGTATCGCCTCAAGAATGACGGTGTCACCCTGGTGATCACCACGCACTACATGGATGAAGCGGAACAACTCTGCGACCGTCTCGTCATTATGGATAAGGGGCTCATCGTGGCGGAGGGCTCGCCGCGAGACTTAATCTCGGCGCATAGTTCCCGTGAAGTCCTCGAACTTCGCTTTGGTGTTAATGATCATGCGACGCGTAGTGACGAGTTACGTCCCTTTGCCGATCGTCTCGAAGTGCTGCCAGATCGATCGTTGTTGTACGTTCACGATGGCGATGCCACCCTGTCCGCCATTCACGCCGCCGGCATCGCCCCGGAAAGCGCCCTCGTCCGTCGGGCGTCGCTCGAGGACGTCTTTCTTCGTCTGACGGGCCGGACCTTGGTCGACTGATGACGGTCGCGACACCTCCACGCGTGCTGTGGCCGCGCTACTTCATGACCGAAATGAAGCGTTATCAGCGCACGTGGCGAGCCAGCCTCACGTCCAACGTGTTGTATCCCGTTCTCTACCTGGCGTCGATGGGTCTGGGTGTGGGACATCTCGTCGCGTCGCACCACCATCTCGTCGCGGGGACGACCTACCTGAAGTACATCGCACCGGGGCTTGTCGCCGTGGCGGCGACACAGACGGCGGCGGCCGAGTGCATGTGGCCAGTCCTCGGTGGCGTGATGTGGGAAAAGACTTACCACGTCGCCATTACGAGTCCGTTGAGCGTGACGGACATCGTGCGAGGACGCTTGGCCTATGTGGCGGCGCGCGTTGCGGTCATCTCGGTCATCAACGTGGCCGTGGTCGGAGCGTTCGGCGCTCTCGACAGTTGGTGGACAATGGTTGTGCCACTGATCTCGGTGTTGACGGGGCTGTCCATTGCTGCACCCGTATTCGCGTATTCCGCACAGGTGACCAGTGATTCGAAGTTCGCCATTATCCAAAGATTTGCGATTATGCCCATGTCGCTGTTTTCCGCGACGTTTTATCCTCTCTCCGCGTATCCCCACTGGTTGCGTCCCGTCGTGGAAATTATGCCCCTCTATCACGCCGTGGTGCTGAGTCGTGCGGCGATGACGGGCCACGGTGACTTCACGCTTCTACTTATTCACGCCGGCGTCTTGATGATCGTGGCGCTCGTGGGACTGAGATGGGCGCAGCGAAATTTGACGCGTCGATTGGACCCCTCATGAGCCTGCAGGTGGTTCCGCCACACCTCTTTAATTGGCGTCGGGCCGCGCGCGTGTACGAGCGACAGGTGTACCGCTATCGCCGCGAGTGGGTCATCTTGGTATCGGGATTTTTCGAACCGCTCTTTTACCTCCTGTCGATTGGGCTCGGCCTCAACTCCCTAATTGGGGGAGTGCATATTGATGGCCACATCGTGAGCTACGCCGCCTTCGTGGCACCGGGCATGTTGGCCACCTCGGCGATGAACGGCGCCATTACGGAGTCGCTGTACAACATGTATTTTCGACTGAAGGTCGCGAAGAATTACCAAGCAGTTCTCACGACACCCATCGACGTGAATGACATTGCGGTGGGAGAAGCCGCGTGGGCAGTCACTCGTGGCGCCCTCTACATCGCCAGCTTTTTGTTATGTATGGCCTTGCTCGGAGATGTGGCGTCATGGTGGGCGTTGTTGTGTTTCCCCGCCGCAGTGTTGACCTCAGCCACTTTTGCGGGATTGGGCTTGGCGGCCTGCACTTACATTCGTGGTTGGCAGGATCTCGACATCGTCCAGACGGTCACCCTTCCCCTCTTTTTATTCTCGGGAACCTTCTTTCCGGTGTCGCTGTACCCCTCGTGGCTCCGCGTGGTGGTGTGGATATCGCCGCTCTATCACTCGTCGGCAATTCTTCAAGCGTGCGCCGTGGGTTCATTCCATTGGGTGCTGCTGGCCCACGTGGCCGTGCTACTGGCGCTCTTGATCGGTGGGCTTCGCGTGGCGGCTCGTCGATTCCGAATCATTTTGCAGCCGTAAATCCGGTCGGTCTGGTTCACGGTTGCGGTGGTCGACATGGAAATGTCATGTCGTTGTCGCCGCGCTCCGTCTGAAACTGAATTGTCATCGCGTTCAAGAATGACTCGGAAAATGACGGCAAAGTCGACATGTCTACACAGCGAACCTTGTGAAAACCTTCACAGAAATTGTCGTCCCGATGAATCCTGACGTCGATTTTCTTTGTGTAATGTCCAGATTGTCGCTACCAAAGGGGGAAGCGACCGGGGGCCAACGAAGGTCACCGTAATTTCAAAGGGGGATCGTGGCTACTAACTACGACCGTCGAACTTTTCTAACGCACTCTGCGGCGACTTTGGGTGGAGTGGCTATGGCCGGCACCGTGGTCGACGCCGTGATGGCGACCACAGCGGGCGCCACGACGGGTGTGAATACGGGTACGCCGCGCACCAGTGGAAACCTGACCGTGGGCATTGGCTCGGACGTCGGGAGCATGAACGGCTTCTGTGGCGCACTCGGCAAGTTGGACACCGCTGGCTTCTGCGTGGCGAATGCCGTTTACGACCCGCTCTTTGTCTCGAAGTCATTGCCTGACGGCACCGCGACCTGGTCACCGATGTTGGCTATCTCGGCTACGCCAGACTCGAAGTACACGACCTGGACGGTGACTCTCCGTCAGGGCGTCAAGTTCCACGACGGCACCGACTTCACCGCCGACGACGTGGTGGGCAACTTCACTGCGGCGTACAACAACGCCACGGTGGGAATGGCGATTAAGCCGCTGATCAAGAGCTGCACCAAGGTGAGCACCTACGTGGTGAAGTACGTCACCGTTAACCCGTGGACGACCTTCCCCCTGCACCTCGCCGAGCAGCAAATCGCCTACATGGCCGCTCCGTCGACCTTGGCAGGTGGCACGCCGGTGGGAACTGGTCCCTTTGCGTACCATGACTGGACCTTCAACCAGCAGTCCAACTGGCACAAGAACGGTAACTACTGGCGCAAGGATGCGGCGGGTCGTTCCCTGCCCTACCTGGACAGCATGACCTTCAAGGTGATTGTGGACCCTCAGGGTCGCTACACCGACCTCAAGAACGGTTCCATCGACATGATGGTGAACACGGACGGCAGTGTTATCGCGGACATGCGCAGCCACGGCTCTGGCAACATCGGTAATCACGGCGCAACTTTTGTGGACGACCAGGGTGCGGCTCGCGACCCGTCGAACAACATGCTGATCTGCAACACGACGGGAAAGAACTTCCTCGGGCAGACCGGTGCCGTGAACTCCTCGGGCACTTGGGACCACTCGATGACGTCGGTCATCGCCGATCCCAACATCCGTCTCGCATGCGCGTACGCCATCAACCGCCCCGCGGTTTTCTCGGCGCTGGACAATGGTGTGGGTTCGATTTCTGACGGCGTGTACCGTTCGACGTCGAAGTACTTCCCGAAGGGTGGATCGGGCTACCCCGCTTTCAGCCAGACCAAGGCCCGGGCGGCCGTGGCGGCATGGAAGAAGAAGAACGGCAACAAGACGCCGAGCTTCGTCATCGACACGGTGTCTGGCTCCGCTTACCAGGACTCGGCCTTTAGCCTCATCCAGGGCATGTTGGCGGCGGTCGGCATCACCGTCACGCAGCGCAAAATGAACCAGGACGCCTTGATCAACGCCAAGATCTTCAAGCAGTATGACTGCTCGACGTGGTCGCAGTTCGGTGGTCTTGACCCGTCGCTGAACGTGGTGTGGTTCTGGGCGGGTGGTTTCGTGAACTTCTCGAACCTCTCGGACAAGGCTGTTCAGACCGCATTGCTCGACGCCATGAAGAGCCCCGCGGGTTCGACGGCACAGAAGAACGACTGGGCCAAGGTGGACACCTTGTTCGCCAAGGACCTGCCGTACCTGTGGCTCGACATCACCGTGACCGCGTGGGCCGCGAACAACAACGTGCAGAACTGGGCGTACGCCACGGATGCGAACAACACTCCCTGCTTCAACCCTGATGGTGGTTCCACCTTCTGGTCGCAGATCTGGGTTACCGCGTAAGCACGACGCCGCAGTAGTTCGAGGCGGTGGCTGCGGCCACCGCCTCGACTGCTTTATCGGGGGCTTTTGATGGCGCGTCCATCGACCTCGCGCCAGATAAAGGGAATGGTCAAGGTGGCGCCGGCTCCGATAACGGCCACGGCGGTGAAGGGCAACCATTGTGCCATAGCGAAAAGAGGGGCCGCACACATGGACCCAATGCCCAGCGCCGCCGTTGAGGCGGTCGAAGCGAGACCCTGTCGACGACCTTGCTCTCGTGGTTCCGCCCCATCCGCCAGTAGCGACGCTGAGGAGGGCGCCGTGAGAGCTGCCGTAACGGCCTCTAACGAACCGAACGCAATCATCAACCACGGATTTCTAATCCACGGATAGGTCGCGATAAACAGGCAGGCATTGAGAAGTCCGACGACGACGATGACGCGTCGGTCGTAGCGGTCGGCCCATTTGCCACCCACGTGCGACAGGAGCAACCAGGGGACGCCGAACATGGTCCAACTCAATCGAATCTGAAAGAGCGACGCGTGATGCGCGTGCATCAGCAGACTCCAACACGACTCGTAGGCTCCCGTGGCGAAACCCAATACGCCCGCGGCGATGGTGGATCCAGAAACTTGCCGATTGATGCGTAATGGGGGCAGGGGCTCATCGTGAACAACATGGGGAATATTGATCCCGACAACCGATAAGGCCGCCACGCATGACAGCAGCCCCGCGATGGCAAAGGCCCAGGGCAAATTGGCTAACGATGTCAATGAGCCCAACAGGGGTCCGAACACGACGCCAAATAACTGCGCGGAATAAATCTTCGCGGTGGACTTGCCCAATTGGTCGCTGGGAACGAGGTCAGCGACCACGGACATCGCCGCCACTTGTTCCGCCCCCGCTCCGGCGCCTTGTAGGGCTCGACCCAAGATGAAGAACCCGACGGGAATGGGCAAAGTGAAGCTCAGCGAACCAATCGCGTAGGCGATAAGGCCCCCCACGAGGACGATGCGACGACCGAAACGGTCGGCGGCGTGCCCGAGCAGAAACTGAGAAGCGACACCGGCGACCGCGAAACTGGCCATGACCACGCCGACCCACGCCGTCGCGAGTCCGCGATGGGTGAGATATAGCGCCAAGAGAGGAAGGCCCATCGTGGAGCCTGTCCACTGGAGGGCGGTCACGATTGCCAAGCGATTCACGATTGTCTGCTGGTCGCGAGTTGGCATCAAATCAGCGTAATGGGGGCCTGCGTAGGCTCGCAGACGTGGACCTGAACTTGCAGAACAAAGTCATCGTCGTGACCGGCGGAACCGATGGTCTCGGTCGAGCGCTGGTGGCGCGCCTCGCGCAGTGCGGTGCCCAGGTCGCGACGGGCGGCCGACATGCGCAACGTCGAGAATCCCTGTCGACGGAAGTGCCCAATGCCCTCGTCTGCGACGTTGATTTGTTAGAGCCCGATCAACGTGCCGCCTTTGTGGATGCCGTGATGTCTCGATGGGGACATATTGATGCCCTCGTGAATAATGCGGGCAAGTCGGCGGCAATGTCGGTGGCGGAATCGAGCGATCAGCAATGGCGTGAGGACTACGAACTCAAGGTCATTGCAGCAACCGACCTCATCCGACGTTTCTTGCCCGTACTGCGCGATGGCGGCAGCATCATGAACATCGTGGCCACCGCGGGAAAAGCTCCCCGTGCGGGCTCGACGCCGACGTCGGCCTCGCGCGCGGCGGGCTTGGCGTTGACGAAAGCTCTCGCGGGTGAATTGGCGCCGCGAGGCATTCGCGTCAATGCCCTCGTTATCGGACTTATTGAATCGGGGCAATGGGAGCGTCGTGCCGCCGCGAGCAACATGACGACGCAAGAGTTCATGGATATGGCTGCGACGGCGATGGAGGTGCCCCTGGGTCGTTTTGGGCGACTCGATGAATTCGCTGACGTGGCGACCTTTCTCTTGTCGGAGCGTGCCTCATACATCACGGGCGCCGCCATCAATCTGGATGGCGGGCTCTCACCCGTTCTTTAGCGACCCAGCGCCGCCCAGATGGCGGCATAGTGGCAGCCGGCGCCAATGACGGTGCCCACGTGAAACAGTTCGTGGTAACCGAAGTGCTTGACGGAAATCGTGGGTCGCTTGAGTGCGTAACACAGTGCGCCCAGGGTGTAGGCGAGTCCGCCGGCGATCACCAAGCTAATGACGAGGTCACCGCCACCACGAGCAATTTGCGGGAGAAAGAAAACGGCCGCCCAACCCACCACGATGTACGGGAGAGTATTGACCCACTTTGGTGCGTCCAGAGCAATTTCTCGAATGGCGATGCCGGCTCCCGCGCCACCGCCGACGATGATGAGCAGCACCCCACGTGCGGTGCCGTGAAGCGTGAGTCCACCCAAGGTGAGATAACTACCCGCAATGGCCGCGAAAATGGTGGCGTGATCGGCACGCTTCCAGCGTCGGCGAACCTCGGGATGCCAGGTCACGCGGTGATACAGCGCACTCACGCCCATCATGGAACCCACGCCGACAATGAAGGCGACGCACCAGCCCGCCGCCGCGGCCGAGCGCGCGTGAATGAGCAAGGGGACGGCAGCCACCAGCAACGCACTGACCCCGCCAACGTGTATCCAGCCGCGCCACGTGGGCTTCAAGTGGTCAGTCACAGTTCCATTCTTAGCGGGTAACGGCACACGCCATACCTACAGCCAGTGGCATTGCCACAAAATAACGATGCTGAGCGCGAGGTAGAGCGGAATTTCCACTGCGAGAGACACGCGAGACGCAGTTTTGACGATGGCGGGGTGACGGGCCACGAACAAGGTCACGCCGAGACCGATCACGTCCAGCGCCCCGTACGTCAGGACGTGGACGATGCCGCCGGTGACCCCAGCGCTACGAAATAGGGCGGACCACACCGCGATGTTGTCACCCGACAGGGCGACGGTCACTAGTGCCGTCGTCACCATCCCGCGTCGGGGATGTTCGATGTCGGGTTGGTGACGACGGGACCACTTCGACCACGCATATCCCAGGGGGGCCAGGGCAAGAAGGCCCACGACGCGCAGGGGAACGGCATTCAAGACGCCTCCCACCAGCAGGGAGAGCGCCACGATGGACATGAGTGCTCCGAAGTGGGCGTAGGCGAGGTGTCGGTGACGTTCGACGGGAGTGACGGTGAGCTGCGCGGCGAGAGCGATGAAGTTATCGATCATGGTGGTGACGAACGCCCCCGCACCGACCGCGAGGTTGAGCCAGAGCCAGTGCACGGCGTCACAGTACACAGGGGCACGAGACAAAGGGGTATCGTCGTTAAGTAGGAGGTTGCAATGACGCACCACGTGCCGCCACCGTCGTCGGCACAGATTGAAGCAGCGCGACAAGTCGTCGCTGACCATCTGACCCCGACGCCCACTATCACGACGACCATTCGAGGTCGTCACGTGTTCGCCAAAATGGATTGCTTGCAACCCGTCGGCTCCTTCAAAATTCGTGGCGCCCTCGCCGCCATTGCGGACTCTCTTCGTCACGACCCCCATGGCGCCGTGATCGCGAGCTCGGCGGGAAACCACGGCCTCGGCATCGCACACGCGGCGACCTTGCTGGGCGCCACCGCCACGGTGGTGGTTCCCGGTAATGCGTCGGCGGCCAAGGTGTCCAAACTCCGGACCTACGACATCACGCTGATTCAATATGGCGACACCTACGACGAGGCCCAGGAACACGCGCACGCGCTGGCGGAGCGGCACTCGCTGCACTTCCTCTCACCCTTTAATGATCCCAACGTGGTGGCCGGCCAAGCGACCTGTTTTGATGAGTTATTAGCGCAAGTTCCCGACGTGGAAGAAGTGGTGGTCCCCATCGGCGGGGGCGGATTAATGGCGGGTTGCCTCGTCTCGCGCACCGCGAATCTGCGTCACGACGTCACAATTACCGGAGTCCAGGCCGAGAACTGGGCGGCGATGTACCACTTCTTAAACGGGGTCGCTCCCGATGAGATTCCCCACGCGAACACCATCGCGGACGGACTCGCCGGCGGTGTCGTTGTCGGTGCCGTCACCAACGCGCTCATCGAAGAGAACAAGATCGACATCACATTGGTTCCCGAGGCGTTGGTTCGCCGCGGCGTCGCCGAGGCACTGCGCGACAACGGCATCTTGCTCGAAGGTTCATCCGCCGTGGCCTATGCCGCCATTGCAGAGAAACTCATAGACGTCACGGATCGACGAGTGGCTTTCATCGCCAGTGGGCGCAATATCGCCGACGCCTTGCTGCGCGAGATTTTGGCGGAAACCGCTCTCTAAAAAAGCGTGGCGGGACGATCATCCACCACGATCATCGGCTCAATGAGGTGCGGTCCCGTGGCGGTAACCGAGCCGACGGCGGGATCCACGCCGACATGCTGCAGGGTTCCCCCCGGAGCTGGTCGAAGCAAGTGGTAACGAGCATCGGGGAGAGCGGTGAGCCACTGGTCGACATCACCGCGTTCGAGCACGACGGGCATGCGGTCGTGGATGCTGGCGACGTCCTCATTCGGTTCGCTGGTAACGATGACGCAGGTGGTGAGTGGCGGCCGGTCGAGATGATCGGGGTCGCGCCAGATGGTGGTGAGGCCGGCCACCAAGAGGGGCTCGCCATCAATGCGCGTGAAGTAGTGCGGCTGCACTGGTCGATCGGGGTGGCGATCCCATTCGAAGTATCCGTCGAGAGGAATCACGCAGGGGCCACTGCGATAGGCGTCTCGAAAAGAGGGTTTCTCACGCACCGTTTCACTTCGAGCGTTAATCAGCGTGGACCGCAGCTGCGTGGTCGGTGACCACGCCGGAATGAGACCCCAGGTAGCCGGTTCGAGGAGGCGGCCATCGGGGGTGTCGTGGGCAATAAATAGGGGACTTTGGGGCGGCACATTCCAGCGAGCGGGCACCGATACGTCCGCTGCCACGGCGGCGTCGAGGTAGCGGGCGAAGCGCTCGGGCGGGTTGTAGAGGGCAACGCGACCGCACATGCAACCACCTTAGGACTCGATTTGCCTCTGTCGCAGGGGCTGGTTACGATGCGAACAAATGTTCGCTTTTTTGCCTCCTCGCCCACCATTGCCGCCCGAAGTAGCGGAAAAGGTGCGCCCACTCGCTACGGCTCGTAGTCGCATTCTGCCGGTCTCGGACGCCTGGAAGGAGCGCCTACCCGATGGGGGCCTCCGTCGTGGCAGCACCGTGGTGGTCTCTGCCCCGCCGGCGGGGGGCGGCCTCAGCCTCGCCATGAGTTTGGTCAGTGGGGCGAGCGATCGCGGGTACTGGGTGTCGGTCATCGGTGTTGATGACCCCGGCGTCATGGCGATGAGCGATCTAGGCGTCGACCTACGGCGCGTGATGTTCGTACCGCGTCCGCGTGATGAATGGGTCGACGTGCTCGGTGACATGCTCGACGGCGTCGACCTCGTCGTGCTGCGACCCATGGGGCGCCCCTCGCCCGATATGACGAGACGCATCATGGGCAGAGTTCGTGAGCGCGGCGCCGTGTTGGTCGTGCTGAGTGATGAGCCGCGCCGCTGGCCCCTCCCGGGTGACGTGCACATCGATCTCGTGGATGGTCGTTGGGAGATGAATCATCACCTCACGCAGCGCCACGCCGTGGTGCGTCTCAGTGGTCGTGGCGATGCACGACGTGAGCGTGAATGGTCATGGGGATTGCCGTTGGCGAGCGGACAGGCGGGGTGACGTGGACCGTCTCGCCGTGATTGAGGTGGCGTCGTGGCGACGCGATGACCCCGAGGGCGATATCGCGCGTCATCATGACCGTGTCCTACGAGGGCTGGCCCAGTGGTGTCCGTACGTGGAGATGATTGCGTTCGGCGTTATCGCTTTCCCCACGCGAGGGCCGAGTCGTTATCTCGGTGGGGAAGCGGCCATGCTGACCGATCTGCACGCGCTGCTGGATGAATTGTCGGTACCCGCGCCATGCGTCGGTATTGGCGAGGGTCTCTTTGCCGCCATGGCAGCCGCGACGCGTGGCGTCGTGGTGCCTCGCGAACAGGGCGAACTCTTTCGTCGCCAGCTTCCCGTCGAGGAACTGGGCGACTCACGTTTCGCGGATCTCGCGCACCGCCTCGGCCTTCACCGCGTGGGTGACGTGGCGGACTTGCCACGTGAACGCGTCACGGAGAGATTCACTCGAGACGTGCTCCATCGCTACGCCGTGGCGCGTGGTGACCGTGACGACCTGCCCGCCGTGCGTGATTCCCACGCAGCTCGACGCCTGCGTGAGGTGCGTGGTGAGGAAGAAGCCTCCACGGGTCAAATGAGTTTTTTTGGTGACCGAACCGATCTTGATCGTCGCGCGGCGGCGGTGGCCCTACGCGTCACACGACGCCTCGATCCCCATGCCGTCTGGGTGGCATCACGCGGAGTGGGTCGCGACCCCTTCGCCGCGGGCTGGTGTCGGCCATTCACCGCGCCGGCGCCCCCCACTCTGACCAATGGGCCCTGGCCGGGCTACTTGCCGGGACCGGCACCGGCGGTCATTTTGCGTCACCCCGTAGAGGTGCGACTCACGGATGACAAAGGTGAGTCGGTGACGGTGACCAGTCGAGGTTTTTTCTCACGGGCACCGCGACAGATGACGGTGGGTCGTGGGCCGTCACGCCGCGTCATCAGCGCCGCCGGGCCGTGGCCCGAAGAATCGCGCTGGTGGTCGGAGCTGCGTCGGCGAGCGCACGTGCAAGTCATTAGTGAGGGCAACTGCGCCTGGTGGCTGATGGCCGAGCAGCACCGATGGTGGCTAGCGGGAATCTACGACTGATGGCGATTTACAGCGAACTACACGCGCACTCCACCTTCAGTTTCTTAGACGGAGCCAGTGATCCCGAAGAACTGGTGATTGAAGCCGCGCGACTGGAGCTGTCGGCTCTGGCACTCACCGATCACCATGGTCTCTACGGTGTGGTGCGCTTTGCCGAGGCGGCACGAGCGGCGGGATTGGCGACCGTCTTTGGGGCGGAAGTCAGCATTGACGGCGGCGAGCGCACGGGCGTCCCCGACCCCAGTGGTGAGCACCTCGTTATCCTCGCTCGTTCCCCCGAGGGCTACCGCGAATTATCCACCCTGCTCTCTGACGGTCACTTGGCTCGCGGCGACAAGGGTGCCCCCGCCATCACGGCGGAGATGGTGAGTCGTTCGGCGGACTGGACGGTGTTGACCGGATGTCGCAAGGGCCCCGTCACACGGGCACTCGAGAATCACGGTCCGCGCGCCGCGGGCCGGGTTCTCGACGAGTGGCGCAATCGCCTTGGCGATCGCCTCGTGATGGAGATATGGGATCACGGGTACGCGCAAGATCGTGTGCGTAACGACGCGCTCGTGGAGCTGGCTCTGGAGCGGCGCATGCGCATCGTGGCCACCGGCAACGTCCACTACGCCACCCCCCAGGAGTTTCGCCGTGCCCAACTCATGGCCGCAATTCGTTCTCGGCGAACGCTTGACGAGCTCGAGGGCTGGCTACCTGCCAGCCCTTTGGCGTGCCTACGGTCTGATAGCGAGCAGCGTCGGCGCTTTGCTCGCTGGCCACACGTCGTGGATGCGGCGGGGGAACTGGCCCAGGAGCTGGCTTTTGACCTGCGACTCGTGGCTCCCTCGCTGCCAGATTTTCCGACACCGCGGGGGCAGAGCGAGCAGGAGTATTTGCGCGAACTAGTGGAAGCTGGCGCGACCCGGCGCTACGGACCACGCGACGGCGAGCTCGTCAGTGGGGCGTGGCGTCAGATTGATCACGAACTATCCGTCATCGAACAAATGGGCTTTGCCGGCTACTTCCTCATCGTGTGGGACATCACGGAGTTTTGCCGTCGTCGCAACATTTTGTGCCAGGGGCGTGGTTCGGCTGCGAACTCCGCCGCGTGTTATTCGCTCGGCATTACCAATGCCGACGCGGTGAGACTTAACCTCTTCTTCGAGCGTTTTTTGTCGACGGCCCGTGACGGCCCGCCGGATATTGATGTGGATATCGAGTCCGGCCGACGCGAAGAAGTGATTCAGTACGTCTACGAGCGGTACGGCCGACGCCACGCGGCTCAGGTAGCGGCCGTGATTACCTATCGACCACGCTCGGCGGTACGCGACGCCGCCGCGGCTCTTGGTAGAGACCCCGACGATGCACTTACGGTGGCCTGTGCGCAGGATTTGCTCCACCGCCCACGACATCTCGGCCTACATTCGGCCGGCATGGTGATTTGCGACCGTCCGATTGTGGAGGTCTGTCCCGTGGAGTGGGCCCGCACGTCCGGTCGCACGGTGCTGCAGTGGGATAAGGATGACTGTGCCGCCATTGGGTTGGTGAAGTTTGATCTTCTGGGCCTCGGCATGCTCGAGGCCCTGCATCGCACCATGGACGTGATTGAACAGTCGCGAGGCGTGCAGATTGATCTCGGCGCCCTCCCGCAAGAAGCCGCGGTCTACGACCTTCTCTGCGAGGCCGACACCGTGGGCCTATTCCAGGTCGAGTCACGCGCGCAGATGGCCACCTTGCCCCGCGTGCAGCCGCGCTGCTTCTATGACCTCGTTATCGAAGTGGCCCTGATTCGTCCCGGTCCCATCCAGGGCCAGTCGGTGAACCCTTACATCCGTCGGCGTCGCGGTGAAGAACCCGTCACCTACCTGCATCCACGCCTCGAGCCGATCTTGCGCCGCACTCTCGGGGTGCCGCTATTTCAAGAGCAACTCATGGAGATGGCGGTCGCGGTGGCGGGCTTTTCGCCCGCGGAGGCTGACGAGCTGCGTCAAGCAATGGCGGCCAAACGCTCCGAGGTGCGGATGGCTCGCTTGCATTCGCGCTTCTTTCAGGGAATGGCGACGAATGGCATCGTGGGTGACGACGCCGAGAATCTGTGGAACGCACTCTCCGCTTTCGCCAACTTTGGTTTTCCCGAATCGCACTCGGTGTCGTTCGCGCATCTGGTCTATTGCTCCGCGTGGCTGAAGCTGCATTATCCAGAAGAGTTTCTCGTGGGGCTGCTCAATGCCCAGCCGCTGGGCTTTTGGTCGCCACAGAGCCTTATTGCTGATGCGCAGCGTCACGGAGTGGTGGTGGTGCGTCCCGACGTGCAGCACAGCGACGCCCTGGCGCGCATCGACGTCGATGAGGGGAGTCGTGTGGTTCGACTCGGCCTGCAGACGGTGCGGGGAATATCGAGTGATATTGCGGAACGCCTGGCCGCCGGCCGGCCCTGGGCGAGCGCGGAAGATCTCGTTCGACGCGGGGGAGTACGCGAGAACCACCTCACGGCCCTCGCGGCGGCGGGGGCCCTCGACTGCTTTGGCTCGTCGCGTCGCGAGATGCTGTGGCGGGCGGGAGCCGCCGCGCAGTCGCAACTCGATCGCTTGCCGGGGGTGGTGACGGGGCTGACCACACCCCAACTAGCGATTCCGTCGGAGATGGAGAGGCTGGCCGATGATGTCTGGGCAATGGGTCTCACTCCCGATCGCACCGTGATGCATCTGTGGCGTGACGCTCTGCGGGCCCGTGGGGTCATTCCGGCCGCGCACCTCATGGCGGCCGAGGCCCACCGAGTGTTAGTCGCCGGCGTCGTCACGCATCGTCAACAACCCGAGAGCGCGCGGGGGGCGGTCTTTCTTAATCTCGAAGACGAGACCGGCCACGTCAATGTGGTCTTTTCTCGAGGTGCGTGGCAGAGGTTCCGCCATGACGCTGCGTCGCCCATTTTGTTGATTCGTGGTCGCCTCGAGCGAGCTCAGGGAACCCTCAACGTGGTGGCCGAACACGTCACGGCTTTGTCGAGTGCGCCCACCGCGCCCGCTCGAGATTTTCGCTAGCTATCGATCTCGGACAATTGACCCGCAATCACGGCCCGATCATCATCCTGCGCGATGGCCGCCACTAGTTCGCGGGCTCGCGCCACCCACGTCGTGAAGAGATCGTGCTTGCCGGCCAAAATCGCCGCTCGTGCCTGACCTTCGGCAATGCTGGCGCGCAGCCAATCGGGCGACTCGGGGGAGAGCGCGGTCCAGGCGCGGTCAATGAAATCGAGCGCCAAGGTGTGGTCGCCATACAGCGAGGCGGCCCGAGAAATCATCCAGTCGCCCGTGATCCACTGATCAAGTCCACCCTCGAACCCCCAGTGCCAGCGACTGGTAAAGGCCAGGGTAAGCAGCTCGCGGTAATCCTCGGCGGCAGCACCCTTCTTTTCCAGGATGTCCCAGCAGGCATTGAAGGTTTGAACGGCAAAGGGCCGGTGGTCGACATCGGTCATGACATCACGCTATCGCGAACGCCTCTAGGCGTCGGGGGGTTCTAGATTGAGAGCATGTCTTCAAAACGATTACTCGCGACCACTCTCGCAACCCTCGCCCTTGCCGGCACCACGACGGGTGTCGTGATGGCCGCCACCGGAGGAAACTCCTCCTCATTGACCAATCTCAACGGTTATCCGCCCCACAACATGCGCATTGCTCTGAGCATTGGCACCGGAGGATCAACGAGCATCACCGGTACCGGAAACGTCGACGTGAAGCATTCGGCTCTCGACGTCACGTTGAATTTGCCACTCCTCATTACGAATGAAACAGTGGAACTTCGCGCAGTAGCGGGCAAGCTGTATTACACCACCTCCAACATGAGTCAGTCATCATCAGCACAGTGGTACGGATCATCACTGTCGCTCCCGGACCTCACACCGATTGCGCTCGAATTTCTTCACCCCGATATCGCGCTCATTAAGGGCGCTTCCAAGACGTGGGTAACTACCGAAGGTGGCCTCACGGTGCATCACTACATCTTCGCGATGGGATCGGCATTATCCAGCTCCGCGTTGGCGGGTCAACAGGCCACCATCACTATCTCGACCGGAACGGCGAATGAACTCGCCGCGGCTTCTATCTCGACCACCCTTGACCATCAAACGGTCACGGCTGAAATCACCGTTCTCGGTTACAACGACGCACCCGCGATTGTTGCTCCGGCACGATCTGATATCACACCCATTTCCGGTTCGGCACTGTCGCAGATGTTGAGCCAACTGGCGCCGGGATCGCTCGGAACCCTGCTCGGCGGCTTCGCCGCCGCCGGCGCGTCATTAGGGACCAAAACTTTCACGCAGAGTCCGGCCTAAGCCACTCGGGGAGGCGGTTCTTCCGTCTCGAAAAAATCGCAGATCGACTTGACAAGGAGTTTCGGCCTCGCTAAATTCTACAATTACTAGTAAACAACTAGTAATTAGTGATAAGGGAGAAATTTGACCAGTCTTCGTTCCTGCCTGTGGCGTGGCGCAAGTGCCTGTGGCGTTGTTGCCACCAGCCTGGTGGGCGTCAGCGCCCACGCGGGTGCGACCTCCTCGACCGTCAATGTCGTCGGTTACTCAATCGTGTCGCCCGCGTACACCGCTCTGGAAAAAGCCTTTCTCCAGACTCCGGCGGGCCAGGGCGTGACATTCCGCAACTCTTTCGGTGCCTCGACAACACAGGCTCAGAATGTCATTGCTGGGCAGGCGGCCGATCTCGTGAACTTCTCCGCCGAGCCCGACATGACCTTGCTGGTGCAAGCTGGCTTGGTCTCGTCGAAGTGGCAGTCGACCTCCACGGCACAGGCTGAGAAGGGGATGGTGACTGATTCAGTCGTTGCCATCGTGGTTCGAACGGGCAATCCGCTCAACATCAAGGGCTGGAACGACCTCACTAAGTCGGGGGTGCAGGTGGTGACTCCCGACCCCATCAGTTCGGGATCGGCGCGATGGAACTTGCTGGCCGCGTACGAGTCGCAGATCTTGCAAAAGGCGAAGCCGGCGGCCGCCACCAGCTGGATGAACAAGCTCATTGGGAACACGATCTCCGAGCCCACCAGTGGTTCCAAGGCCTTGACGGCTTTCCTCGCGGGCACCGGCAACGTGCTGCTGGCCTACGAAGCCGATGCGGCCGCGGCCATTGCGGCGGGTAAGGCGATCCAAATGATTATTCCGGCGCAGAACCTCTTAATTGAGAACCCCGCCGCATTGACCACGAGTGGAGCCAGTAACAAGGCCGCAACCGCTTTCTACAAGTACATCTTCTCGACCGTAGGCCAGTCGATTTGGGAGTCGAACCGCTTCCGTCCGACCCTGCCCTCACTGGCGGCGCAGGTGAAGAAGGACTTCGTCCAGCCGACCGCACTGACCACGATTGCGAAGTTGGGGGGATGGACGAGCGTGACCACAAAGTTCTTTGGCTCCACGGGCATCATCACCCAGGCAGAAAGCTCGCATGGTTACGTCAGTTAACGAGACCCCCGCCGTATCGACGTCGCCGCCGACTGTTCGCAGTCGGCGGCTTCGTCGCGTCGTCTCCACGGTGACGGCCGGCGGTCTGTTGTCGACTTACCTGTCCATCATCGTGATCTTGCCCGTGGTCGCTACCATCGCCACCGGAGTGGGTGCGTCACCCGACACCACGTCAGGCTCGTGGTGGCCGGGGGACTGGGTGTGGCACAGCAATTTCTCCGCTTTCGTCGACGCCATTGGTGCACCCGCAGCGTGGCACGCCATTTGGCTCAGCGTGTGGTTGTCATTGCTCGCGGCCAGTGTGAACACCGTGATGGGCGCCCTCATCGCCTGGGTCTTGGTGCGCGACCGTTTCCGTGGACAAAAGTTCATCGAGTCCTTCGTCGACATCCCCTTCGCCCTGCCCACCATCGTGGCGGGCGTGGTCTTTATCTACCTCTACGGACCCGCCAGTCCGGTACACGTCAATCTCTTTGAGGCGTGGACGGGGCTGTTCGTGGCCCTGCTGTTCGTCTCCCTGCCCTTTTCTGTTCGGACAATTCAGCCGGTGTTGGTGGCGATGGACCGCGACGTCGAACACGCGGCGCGCACCTTGGGTGCGTCGCCCTGGCGCGTCACTCGCTCGGTGATTATTCCCAGTTTGGTGTCACCGGCTCTCGCGGGTTTTGGGTTGGCGTTCGCGCGATGTGTGGGTGAGTTCGGTTCGATTTCGCTCATCGGTGGGGGCATTGCCAGGACCACCACGGCGTCGACGTACATCTACAACTTGACGCAGGGATTCCTGTGGCAGGGAGCCGCCGCCGTGTCCACCATTTTGTTACTCATCTCGGTCACGGTGTTGACCGGCGCGACATGGTTCGCGGCTTCCTTCCATGATCGGCGGGCCCTATGAAGGCCCGCGTCGCTATCCGCCTCACGGTGGCTGTCTACCTCCTTGTCCTCGTCGGCCTCCCCGTGGGCTTTCTCCTCATCCATACCTGGGCGGGAGGCGCATCGGCGGTGTGGCGGTCGATTTCGTCTCCTGACGCCGTGCACGCGGTGATGTTGACCTTAGAGACGGCGGCCGTCGTGGTGCCACTGAATACTCTGGTGGGGATAGGAGCCTCGCTACTCATTGCGCGTCGCCGCGGTCCGTGGGTGCGGGTGCTCGACGTACTCGTTGATATCCCCGTTGCCGTGTCGCCGGTCATTATTGGGGTGTCGCTGGTATTGGCTTATTCGCGAATCGGCTGGTTCGGCACGGCACTGGCGAATTGGGGCTTACGGGTCATCTTCTCGCCCGTGGGCATTGTGCTGGCGTCACTCGCGGTGACGCTGCCCTACGTGGTGCGCTCTACCGTCCCGCTCCTTCGAGAAGTGGGCACCGATCAAGAATGGGCGGCGCGCACCTTGGGGGCGGGACCGTGGCGCATCTTGTGGCGTGTCACCTTGCCCTCCGTGAAATGGGGAGTCACCTACGGCGCCGTCTTGGCCTTCCTTCGCACCTTGGGGGAGTTCGGCGCGGTGCTCATTGTGTCGGGCAACGTCACCGGCTCAACGCAGACCTTGCCGATCTACATCTTTGACTCGTGGGATCAGAATTTTGACTTCCTCGGGTCGTTTGCGGGTGCTCTCGAACTCGCACTCATCGCCGTCGTGGTGATGGTCATTTTGTCCGCCCTGCAACGGCGTGAAAGGAAATTGCATGCCCATTCAGCTCTCTAACCTCAGTAAGAACTACGGCCAGGGGGCCGTGGTCGCCGACGTCAATCTCGAGATTCCTAGTGGCGAACTCACCGCACTTCTCGGTCCGTCAGGCTCGGGGAAAACGACGGTCTTAAAGATGATTGGTGGTATCGAGAAGCCCACCACCGGTCGCATCGTCATAGAGGGCCGTGATGTCACCGATGTTGATGCTCGTTATCGCGACATTGGATATTGCTTCCAGGCCTACGCCCCGTTTCGCCACATGAGTGTGGCGAAAAATGTGGGCTTTGGACTGTCTGTGCGTGGCACCGCGAAGAAGGAGATTCGCCAGCGTGTCGGCGAATTGCTCGAGCTGGTTCGACTCAGCGACAAAGCGAATCGCTACCCCGCGCAGTTATCGGGCGGCGAGCGCCAGCGCATGGCGCTCGCACGTGCCCTAGCAATCGAGCCACAAGTGCTGCTTCTTGACGAGCCTTTCGGCGCCCTCGACGCGGTGGTGCGCAGCGAGCTTCGCTCGTGGTTAAAGGAACTTCACCAACGTCTCCACGTCACCACCATCTTGGTGACGCACGACCAAGAAGAGGCAATGGACTTAGCCGAGACCTTGGTGGTGATGCACCAGGGTCGTATTGAACAAGTGGGGCGCCCCCTCGAGGTGTACGACCAGCCGGTGAACTCCTTCGTGCAATCATTCCTCGGACCCACGACGCTTTTTGACGGTGTGACTATTCGCCCGCACGACCTGGTGGTGTCGCCGTCAGGGCCGGATGTGGTGACGAATATTGATGACCTTGGTTTTGAAATCCGAATCGCGGTGACGCGCGCGTCGGGAGAGCAGACCTGGGTGCAGCTCAGTCGCCCGGAGTTTCTAGACACGAAGATTGCCTCGGGCGATGCGGTGTCAGTCTCGCGTCGCTAACCCAGCAGACGTTCGAGCCAGCGGTCATAGGGCGCGGGGGAACCCGTGGCGTGCTCTCGGGCGTCGGCGCGACCCGCGAGCCACAGGCCCGTATTGATGCCTAGCCATCGCAGGGGTTCCATTTCCCATTTCCGTGGTGGTCGCTGCACGAACACCAGTCGCTCGACGTCGGAGATTTCGTCGGCGTCACCCGCGATGAGCGCCGCCAAGGATCGAGCCGCGAGGTAGCTCATCACCACGCCATCGCCGGTGTATCCGCCTAATGCGGCGAGGCCGCGACGGTGATCCAGGGTCACAAAGGGCAGGTGGTTACGGGGCAACGCGAGCGGCCCACCCCAACTATGGGTGAGTTCTCCCGCGAGTGTGGGGAATAGTTGTCGCAACGCGTCGCCCAGCAACGACGTCACTCGAACCGAGTTGTCAAAGCGCGGTTCTACTGATGACCCGAAGTGGTACGGCGCCCCGCGACCACCAAAGGCCAGGCGGTTGTCTCGGGTTCGCTGTCCGTAAATGATGAGGTGTCGACCGTCGGCAAAGGTTTCGCCCGTCGCGAGGCCGTGGGTGGACCAGAACTCGTCGCTTTGGGGCTCGGTCGCCACCATTAAGGAGTAGACGGGAACGACGTCTCGTCTCGCACCCGTGAACTGCGTGCTGAATCCCTCGGTGGCCCGCACCACGATGTCGGCTCGCACCGTGCCGGCCACGGTGATCGCGGCGGCCCGTCGTGAGCCGTGGGCGGGGACAATACGAGTGACGGGGGAGTTGTCAAAAATGCGCCCGCCCGCCCGCTCGACCGCGTCAGTCAATCCGGTGACGGCGAGATAGGGATGGATGGCGGCGCAGTGGGCATCAAAAATTCCGCCGCGCTGACCGTCGACGTGTCCGTGGCTCTGTGCGAGCTCGGTGGCGGACAGCCACGTGATGTCGCCGTCGTCATCGCCGCGCTCGTGGGCAGCCTCGACCTCAGCGCGAAGTCGCTCGCGCTGAGCATCGGTGGTGGCGAAAGTAATGGTTCCGCCGTGGCGAAAGTGGGCATCGATGCCGTCGTGCGCCAAGGCGTCGCCCAGGTCACCGACCGCCGCACGCAAGGTGGCCGTGAGGTGACGCTCACCATCGAAGCCGACGAGATCGAGAACCTGAGCGGCGGACGCGGGGAAGAGTGCGGAGGCCCATCCGCCGTTTCGGCCACTCGCGCCGAATCCGCAGGTACGGGCTTCGAGGATGGCAACGCGCAGCGAGGAGTCGCGCCGCAGCAATTCACGAGCGGTCCACAATCCCGAAAAGCCGCCACCGACGATGCAGACATCGACGTCGAGATCACCGGCGAGAGCGGGACGAGGCAACGACAACGCCCCGTCCCACCACAGAGGCTGGCGGGACGGGGCGTTCATCTAAATTTTGGCGACGGCTTCAGTGAGGACTTCTCGGAAGGTGCCGACAATCATGTCAATTTCTGAGCGGTCCACAATTAGTGGCGGCGAGAATTGGACCACCGGGTCGCCACGGTCGTCGATGCGACACACGATGCCGCGGCGGAACATTTCGGGAGAGATGAAACCACGCAGAAGTCGCTCCGCCTTCTCACCCACGAAGGACTCCTTAGTTTCTTGGTTCATGACCAATTCGGTAGCCCAGAAGTGTCCGGCACCACGAATATCGCCGACGATGGGAAGGTCCTTGAGCGATTCGAGGCTCTCGCGCCAGTAGGGCTCGTTACTGCGAACATTCTCCAGGATCTTCTCGTTCTCCAAGATTTCAATGTTCTTGAGAGCGACCGCACAACTCACGGGGTGACCAGCAAAGGTGAAGCCGTGAAGGAACTGACGGTCATCTTGCATGAAGGTGTCGGCAATGCGGTCGGACACGATCATGGCGCCGAGCGGGGCGTAACCACTGGTGATGCCCTTGGCGGTAGTGATGATGTCCGGTACGTAGTCGTAGCGCTCCGCACCGAACCAGTAGCCCAGTCGCCCAAAGGCGCAGATCACTTCGTCGGAGACGAGAAGCACGCCGTACTTCGTACAAATCTCGCGGACCTTCTGCCAGTAGCCGGGGGGCGGGGTGAAGCAGCCACCCGAGTTCTGTACCGGCTCGAGGAAAACCGCGGCGATGGTCTCGGGACCCTCGCGCACGATGGCGTCTTCAATTTGCTGGGCGTGCCAGAGACCAAAGGCCTCGGGATCATCCGCGTGCACCTCGGTGCGGTAAAAGTTCGTGGTGGGGACCTTGATGGCGCCCGGTACCAGTGGCTCGAAGACGGTGCGGAAAGGTTCCACGCCCGTCACGGTGAGCGCACCCATGGTTGTGCCGTGATAAGCGGTGTGACGGCTGATGACCTTGTAACGACCCGTCTCCCCACGCATCGCGTGCCATTGACGGGCCAGCTTCAACGCGGACTCGACGGCTTCGCCGCCACCCGAGGTGAAAAAGACGCGGTTGAGATCGCCAGGGGCGAGCTGCGCCAGTTTCTCCGCCAAGTTGATCGCTGTCGGGTGGGCGTAGGTCCACAGCGGGAAGTAAGCCAATTCACGCATCTGGGCGGCGGCGACTTCCGCGATGTCCGCGCGGCCGTGACCCAAGTTGCTAGTAAAGAGGCCCGAGAGACCGTCGATGTACTTCTTGCCATTGGCATCCCACACGTAGGACTTCTCGCCACGAACGAAGACCGGAATTTCGGCCGTCTCCGAATAAGCGCCCATGCGCGAGAAGTGCAGCCACAGATGTCGGCGCGCACGCTCCGAATAGTCGTGACTCGCGCTGGTCGTATCGGTAACGACCACGCCGTCAGTGATGATTTCGTTCAAACTCACTTTGTACCCCATGTATATGTTTGTTTGGCCAACTTGAGGTAGACGTACGTCTCTACCTCGGTCACCCCAGGAATCGACCGGATGGCGTCATTCAAGAGATGCACCAAAGCGTCGTCATTGGCCACAATCACTTCGGCGATGATGTCGAAGGATCCCGCTGTCATGACGACGTAGTTGGCCTCATTGATCGCGGCAATCTTGTCGGCCACTTGTCGCACGTCACCTTGGACGCGCACGCCGATCAACGCCGTGCGGTTGAAGCCCAACAGCAGGGGATCGGTGATGGCCACAATTTGCATCGCACCCGCATCACGAAGACGCTGCACCCGACGACGGACGGCCGGCTCTGAGAGTCCGACCTCCTCGGCGATGGCGCCGTACGGACGCCGCCCATCGAGCTGAAGGATTTCCACAATGCGTCGGTCGGTGGCGTCGAGCGAGGTGGCGGTGAGAGCACCCTCGGTGCTCACCTTTTCGGGGGCACGAGTGCCCGCCCGCTGTACGTTGCGATTCGCCATTGTGTATGTCCCTGCTCGGTGGCCCTCAGGCCCCGTGGCTACGGATACCGCCGAGTGTACCCCTTTTCACGACGATATGCGTCTTATCCGAGGGATTTCGCGCCCCTATCCTTCGTGAAATCTTGCACGAGGGTGGCAAAATCTGGCAGAGTGGGGGAGGGCGCATGGGCGCGCCACATATGACCAAGGGGTAGGGACTATGCGTCGTCTGTCAAATTTCATCGGTGGCGAGTACGTCGCACCGGCCAGCGGTAAGTACGTCACATTGACAAATCCGGCCACGGGCGAGCCCTTCGCCGAAATGCCGGTGTCGAACGCGGCGGACATCGACGCGGCCGTTCGTGCCGCGAACGCGGCCTTTGCCTCGTGGAAGCGCACCACCCCCAGCCAGCGCTCGCTGGCCCTGCTGCAGATCGCCGACGCCCTCGAAGCTCGTAAGGACGAGCTCGTGGCCCTCGAGGCCGAGAACTGCGGAAAGATCATTGCGGTCACTTTGAGCGAAGAAATTCCGCCGATGATTGACCAAATTCGTTTCTTCGCCGCCGCCGCGCGCATCTTGGAAGGTCGCGGTGCGGCGGAATACATGGCCGACCACACCAGCTACGTACGGCGCGAGCCCATTGGTGTGTGCGCCGCGGTGACACCGTGGAACTACCCGATGATGATGGCCGTCTGGAAGTGGGCACCCGCCATCGCCGCGGGTAACACCATGGTCATTAAGCCGTCCGACACGACTCCCGTCTCGACCTTGTTCATGGCCGAAATCATGTCGCAGATTTTGCCCGCTGGCGTCATCAACGTCGTCTGTGGTGATCGTGACAGCGGCCGTGCGCTCGTCGAGCACCCGATCCCGGCCATGGTGTCGGTGACTGGTTCGGTCCGCGCCGGTAAGGAAGTAGCGGCTGCGGCCTCGCAGACCTTGAAGCGCACCCACCTCGAGCTCGGTGGTAAGGCTCCGGTCATCGTCTTTGACGATGTGGACATTGAGGCCGCCGCCGAAGGTATCGCTATTGGTGGCTTCTTTAACGCGGGTCAAGACTGCACCGCGGCGACGCGCGTGCTCGTCGGTCCGAAGGCCTACGGCAACTTCCTCGACGCCCTCGCGGCGCAGGCGAAGAACACGGTGATCGGTCAGCCGGACAACGAGGACGCCCTTTTTGGTCCGGTGAACAACATCAACCAGTTCGAGCGGGTGCAGGGTTTCTTGTCGCGCACGCCATCGCACGCCACCGTGGCGGCGGGTGGTGTTGTGGGTGCTGACCGTGGCTTTTTCTTTCAGCCCACGGTGGTGGGCGACCTTCGTCAAGACGACGAAATGGTGCAGACCGAAATCTTCGGACCGGTCATCACGGTGCAGAAGTTCACCGACGAGGCCGAGGCCCTGGCCTGGGCCAACGGTGTTGAATACGGACTCGCCAGCTCAGTGTGGACGAAGGACCACGGCCGCGCGCTGCGCTTCGCTCGTGACCTCGACTTTGGTTGCGTCTGGATCAATACCCACATTCCCATCGTCGCCGAAATGCCCCATGGCGGCTTCAAGAGTTCCGGCTACGGCAAGGACCTCTCGGTCTACGGCTTTGAGGACTACACGCGCATCAAGCACGTGATGCACAACCTCAACGCTTAAGACTTTTCGCAGTTCCCCCTAGAGAAAGAAGAAGTCGATGATCATCGGCGTCCCCAAGGAAATCAAGACCGACGAATATCGAGTCTCGCTCACCCCTGCGGGTGCGCACGAATTGGTAAAGCACGGCCACGAGGTACTCGTCGAGAAGTCGGCGGGGCTGGGCTCAGCCATTTCGGACAGCGACTTTGTCGCTGCGGGTGCGCGCATTATTGATGATGTCGATGACGTCTGGGCGAGCGCCGAGATGATTCTCAAGGTAAAGGAGCCCGTGGAGGCTGAGTACCACCGCTTGTCAGCCCGCCAGGATCAGGTGCTGTTCACGTACCTTCACCTCGCGGCGTCTCGCAGCTGCACCGACGCCCTCGTGGCGGCGGGCAACGTGGCCATTGCCTACGAAACGGTTCGCTTGCCAGACAACTCGCTCCCGCTGCTCACGCCGATGAGCGAAGTAGCTGGTCGCATGGCTCCCATCATGGGCGCTCACCACTTGATGAAGTTTGCGGGTGGACGTGGTGGTCTGATCTCGGGTGTGCCGGGTGTCACGCCCGCCAACGTGGTGGTCATTGGTGGCGGA
The DNA here is from genome assembly GCA_903924205.1 of uncultured Actinomycetes bacterium. Taxonomy (GTDB): domain Bacteria; phylum Actinomycetota; class Acidimicrobiia; order Acidimicrobiales; family RAAP-2; genus RAAP-2. Next base: position 43,680 of record CAIYAP010000004.1, on the reverse strand, counting down.
GTTGCCGGTATGGCGGCGGCCACGATTGCGATGGGCATGCACGCCAACGTCACCATTTTCGACACGAACCTCGAGCGCTTGCGCACTATCGACCACCACTTCCAGGGTCGTGTGCAGACTTTGGCGTCGTCGACCTACGCCGTCGAGCGAGCCTGCATTGAAGCGGACATCGTCATTGGCGCGGTGCTGGTCGTCGGCGCGAAGGCTCCGAAGCTCGTCAGCGATGCTCTCGTGGCCAAGATGAAGCCGGGCTCGGTGCTGGTGGACATCTCCGTGGACCAGGGTGGCTGCTTTGAATCCACTCGTGCCACCACTCACTCAAACCCCACGTTCGAGGTCAATGGCTCGCTCTTCTACTGTGTGGCGAATATGCCGGGCGCGGTGCCGCACACCTCGACACAAGCACTCGCGAACGCCACCTTGCCGTACACGGTGGCGTTGGCTCGTCACGGGTGGCGAGAGGCGGTGCTGCAGGACAATGCTCTGCGCGAAGGAGTGAATGTCGTGAACGGCGCCATTACGTATGCTCCGGTCGCGGAGGCACACGGACTCGACAGCCGCGATCTCGCGAACTGGCTGTAACGCGAGGACCTTCCTTTAGGCTGGGCTACCCCCTCGCCCTGAAGGAGCGTTCGTGTCCGATCTCGACTCAAACCTTGACCCTCGTCGGTGGCGAGCACTCTTCGTCATTGCCCTCGCGCAGTTGATGGTGGTGCTTGACGCGTCCATTGTGAACATCGCGTTGCCCAAGGCCGCATCGGACCTTAATATCTCGCCGGACAACTACCAGTGGGCGGTGACGGCCTACCTGCTGACCTTCGGTGGGTTTTTGTTGCTCGGAGGACGCATTGCGGATTTCGTGGGCCGCCGAAAGGTGTTCATGTTCGGGCTGTCCGGATTTGCTGCGGCCTCCGTCCTCGGCGGTGTGGCTCAAAATCAGGGCATGCTCTACGGCGCCCGCGCGCTGCAGGGGCTCTTCGGGGCCTTGCTCGCACCGGCGGCTTTATCGCTGATCTCGGTCACGTTCACGGACTCCAAGGAACGCGCGAAGGCCTTCGCGGTGTATGGCGCGTTGTCGGGAGTGGGGGCCTCTATCGGACTCATTCTCGGTGGCGCCCTCACTCAGTACTGGGGCTGGCGCTGGTGTTTGTTCGTCAACGCGCCGTTGGCCGTGGTGGCAGTCCTTCTCGCTATTCGAAACGTCACGGAGTCAAAAGTCTCGGGCGACACTCGCTACGACGTGCCGGGTGCCGTGACCGCGACGGTGGGCATGTTGGCTGTCGTCTATGGCGTGTCTCAGGCGTCGACCCACGGGTGGCACGCGGCCAAGTCGTGGGGTTTCATTGCGCCAGGCTTCGTTCTTCTTACCCTCTTTATCTTCATCGAGAGCAAGGTGACAAACCCACTGTTCCCACTGCGCTTACTCACCCGAATTCGATCGGGGGCCTACGCCTCTCAGTTGCTCTCGTCCACCGGCCTGTACGGACTGTTTCTATTCATGACCTTTTACTTCCAGGACGTGCTCGGCTACTCCGCCGTGAAGGCCGGATTGTGCTTCCTTCCTTTCTCGCTCGGCATCATCGTGTCCGCCACGGTGGCCAGCCAGTTACTGCCGAAAGTGGGACCTCGCCCCATCGGCACCGTCGGGCTCTCCATGGCGGCTATTGGTCTGCTGTTGCTCTCCACCTTGAGCGTGCACGTTCCCTACCTCACTCACGTGGCCTTGCCCATGTTGACCATGAGCCTCGGCCTCGGTCAGGTTTTCGTGGCCTCGAGCTCGACCGCGCTATTTAACACGCCGCCGCATGACACTGGCGCGGCGTCCGCACTACTCAACACCACCCAGCAAGTCGGGGGATCGTTCGGTACGGCCATCCAAAACACCATCTTCGCCACCGCGCTCGCGAGTTATCTGGCAAGTCACCACGTCATGGATAAGCCCATGCCGTCACATCTCGGAGATGCCAAGGTGCACGGTTTCGACATGGCGTTTCGCTTCGGTTCACTCGCTCTGGCGATCTCCGCACTGTTGTTCTTCGTGATGGTGAACATTGATCGCCACCACTTGGGCCAGCACGACGAGTCGGCCAACGTCTTTATCTAGACGGCGTCGACGTAGGGGCAGTGGCGGCAACCACTGTGACAGCAAGTGCCCCGCTCGAGATGAGCGCTCACCGTCAGCACAATGAGCCCCGTGGCGGGGTCTCGATAGGACATCTCGCTCGCCCGCACCGCGGCGTCGTGGGCCGCAACGATGTCCCCAAAGCGAGGGTCACTCGGCGATAAACGCGAGGGGTGGGGCAGTGGCGTACTCACGGCGGCACCCTACGGGTGACCAACCTTTACTTCAGCGTGAGAACGATCTTTCCGAACTTGCCCGAGTGGGCGAATGCCTCATATGCCGAGGACGCATCGGCAAGGTCGAACTCGGCCGCGAGAGGCACGCGGAAGGCACCTGTCCCCACGCCATCAATGACATCTCGCTGAAGCGCCCGGGCCAGCTCGGCTTTCTCGTCGATGGATCGAGCTCGCAATGTGGAGCCGGTGATGGTGGCACGGGTGGACATCAGCGACAGCAAGTTGAGTGATAGCTGTGCGCCCCCACCACCCACGCCGATGACAACCACTCGAGCTCGAGGTGCGAGGTGGTTCACCACTAGTTCGAGATGTGCGGCGCCGACCAGTTCAAGAACCACATCTGCGGGCGCGTGGACGCAGTAGTTCGCCGTGGTGGTTAGGTATGACGCGCCGAGGTCACGAAGCTCCTCGTGGTGGCGAGCGTCGCGGGTCACGGCCGTGACCACGGCTCCGGCTCGACGTGCCAATTGGATCGCGGCGGTCCCGACGCCGCCGGCGGCCCCCGAGACCACGACGTGGTCGCCGGTGCGAAGTTGCGCCTGGAGGAAGAGTGCGTCGTAGGCCGTGGTGAAGGTTTCCGCGAGACCACCGGCGGTTACCCAGTCCACGTCGTCGGGGAGAACGAGCAGGTGGCTTGCGGGAACTCTCGCGAATTGGGCCTGGCCTCCACCACCCACAATGCAGGCCACGCGACGTCCAATGAGCGACGAGTCCACATCGTCAGCCACGGCGCTGACCACGCCCGCGCATTCGAGTCCGAGGATGTCGGCGGGCCAACCGTCGGGAGCGGGATACCACCCACGCGCTTGCAGAAGGTCGGCGGCGTTGAGGCCGGCCGCGCGCACCTCTATGAGTGCGTCACCCGGCTGCAGCAATGGACGATCAACATCCGCCACCACAATCTTGGACTCGGTGACGCCCACGGCCCTCATCACGCCAACTGACTCTGTCGAGAGGCGCCAAAGAAAATCGCAACGACAATAACGAGGAGGGCAATAAATATCACGAGGTAGATCGCATGGATGATGAGCGCCGCGATTGCGAGCCGGCGTCCTCGCACACTCGGGAGCGCGGTGCGCTTGAGGGCGATGATGCTGCCAATGAGGGTGCCGACCCACATCACGGGATTCCACGCCACGAGAATGCTGCCGATGAACATCCATAAGGCCAGCGGATCGACGTTCGTGTCGATGAGCGGGGGAGGCGCCACGGTGGCAGCGGGTGGCGAGGGCAAGGAGATAACGGCACTGGGTTGGCCGCACGCGGTGCAGAATTTTGCCGAATCGCTCATCTCATGAAGATTGCTGCACTGCACGGCGTCACTTTACGTCGGTGGTCGGTAGGGTGTCGCCATGAGCCTTTATGACTACTCCATCAATCGCCTCGATGGCACACCCCTCAGCCTCGGTGACTTCGCCGGCACCACCGTGCTGCTCGTCAACGTCGCCTCGAAGTGCGGCCTGACACCGCAGTACACCGGCCTCGAAGAGTTGCAAAAGACCTACGTCAACCAGGGCTTTACCATTCTCGGAGTTCCGTGCAACCAGTTCTTGGGCCAAGAACCCGGTACCGCGGAAGAAATTCAGGAGTTTTGCTCGACGACCTACGGTGTGACTTTTCCGCTCACCGAAAAGGTCGACGTGAACGGTGATGACCGTCACGCGTTGTACGCCGAACTGTCCGCGATTGTTGACGATGCGGATGGCGAGAGCTACTCCGGCGACATTCGTTGGAATTTTGAGAAGTTCCTTATCGGTGCGGACGGCCAGGTGATTCGTCGCTACAACCCGCGTGTCGAGCCGAATGACCCGCAGTTAATCGCGGACATCGCCGCCGCCTTGGCCTAAGACGCCGATGCTGCGCGCCACCTTGTTTGACATGGATGGCCTCTTGGTTGATTCCGAAATTCTCTGGCACAAGGCGGAAACGGAAATTTTGGGTGGCCTGGGCGTCACCCCCATTTTCGATAACACCCGGTACACCAAGGGCATGTTCGTGGCCCAAGTGGTGGAGTATTGGTTCGAGCGTTTCCCGTGGTCGGGTCCGAGCGGCGCCGACGTCGTGGCGCAGATTTTGCAGCGCGTGGGCGACTTGGTGGAAGCGGAAGGCGTGTTGATGCCCGGCGCGGAGCGCGCCATCGATCTGGCGAGTGCGGTAGGCCCCGTGGCGGTGGCGAGCTCGACGCCCATGCCCCTTATCGAACGAACCCTCGGTCACTTCAACTTGCGCGCTCGATTTGCGGCCGTGTGCTCCGCTGACGTTGAAGAGTTCGGCAAACCACACCCCGGCGTGTTTATTTCGGCCGCGCGCGCTCTCGGACAGGCGCCCCATGACTGTCTGGTCTTTGAAGACTCCGCTGCGGGCGTTATCGCCGGCGTGGCGGCCACCGCCACCGTGATTGCGGTTCCCACCGCGCAGGACCGACCCCTGCCCGCCTTCGGGTTGGCAACCCTGGTGCTCGATTCTCTCAACGACCTCGACGAAGACTGGCTCGCGGAGAATTTTCGCGCTTAAAGCGCGCGTGTGAACTTGAAACCAGACGGGTAGTTGTACATGCCGTCGGGGAAATTCTCGATCCGCTCCCAGCCTTCGCGTTCGTAGAAAGCCAATGCTTCGGGCTGGGCCCACCCCGTCTCGAGGTAGAGCTGGCGATAGCCCGTATCACGAGCCCAGTCTTCGGCGGTTCGCATGAGCTGGTGTGCGATGCCGTCGCGACGACGATCCGGACGAACCCACAGTCGCTTAATTTCACCGGCCGCCGCCTCCTCGTCGAGGACACGACGCACGGCCACGCCACCAATGAGGTGGCCCGCCTCATCGCGTGCGACGAAGAACTGCCCGTGTGGTGGCGTGAGCTCCTCGGTGGATAAGTGCGATACTTCGCCCTCGGGATCGAGAGGGTCGACGCCGTAACGGCGGTTGAGCTCATCCACCGCAATCATGATCAAACCAATCACGGCGGGGTCGCGAACATCGGTGGGGGTAATCGTCACAGACACGAGGGCAAACTACCCACGCGAGCGACCTCATTAAGCGAGTGGCGAGGGCGCGGCGACGAATATCAAATGATTTTCGGTACGATGACGCAGAACCTGGAGGCAAAGTGTTTCGTCCGGTCAGCGCCGATATTGATTTTGTAGCCGTCGAAGAGGCGGAATTGTCGAGATGGGAGACGCACGACGTCTTTCAGCGCACGATGACCGAGCGAGCTGGTGGCCCCACCTGGGTCTTTTACGAAGGACCCCCCACGGCGAATGGGAAGCCTGGCCTTCATCACGTGTGGGCGCGCATTTACAAAGACCTCCTCTGTCGCTTTCAGACCATGCGTGGGTATCACGTCCCGCGTCGTGCCGGTTGGGATACTCACGGTTTGCCCGTCGAAGTACAGGTCGAAAAGAGCCTGGGCATTTCTGGCAAGAAGGCGATTGAAGAGCAAGTTGGGATCGAGGAGTTCACTCGACTCTGTCGCGAGTCGGTGCACCTGTACGTCGGAGAGTTCGAAAAACTCACTCGTCGAATTGGTTACTGGGTCGACCTCGACAAGGCGTATTGGACCTATCACCCCACCTACGTGGAATCCGTGTGGTGGCAGTTGCAGCAACTTTTCACTAAGGGCCTGCTGTACGAGGATCTCAAGGTCATTCCCTATTGCCCCCGTTGCGGCACCGCTTTGTCGAGCCACGAACTAGGTCAGCCTGGCGTCTACACCGACGAGGTGGATGAGTCGGCATACGTGCGCTTGGCGATCACTGATGAGCGCCGCGACCTCGGTGGCGCGACACACCTCGCGGTGTGGACCACCACCCCGTGGACATTGCTCTCGAACGTGGGTGTCGCGGTCAATCCCGATATCACCTACGTCACGGCCAACGGTCTCGTGATCGCCGAGGCCCTCGTGGAATCGGTTCTCGGTGAAGGTGCCACCATTACGGCCCGCGTCACCGGCCGCGAACTCGCCGGTCTTCACTACCAGCGCCCCTTTGATGATGTCGAGTTTCCGGTGGACTCAGACCCGTGCCGCGTCGTGCTCGCGGACTACGTCACGACCGATGACGGCACTGGTTTAGTGCACCAGTCACCCGCCTTTGGTGAGGTCGACCGTCAGGTTGCTCGCGAGAACAACTTGCCCACCGTTAATCCCGTGGGACCCGATGGCTGTTTTACCGCCCACGTGCCATGGCTCGAAGGTCGAAACGTTCGCGAGGCGAATTCGGATATCAACGACGAACTAGAAAAGCGCGGCCTACTGATCCGTCGCTTGGACTACTCCCACTCCTTGCCGCATTGTTGGCGTTGCAACACGGTGTTGATCTACTGGGGCAAGCCCAGTTGGTACATCGCGACCAGCAAGTTCCGCGACGAGATGATGGCCCAGAATGCCACCATCGACTGGCACCCGCAGCACATCCGTGAGGGCCGCATGGGCGAGTGGCTAGCCAACAACGTTGACTGGGCACTCTCACGCGACCGATTCTGGGGAACGCCACTGCCGATCTGGCGCTGCGCCGACAACCACCTCACCTGCATCGGATCTAGAGCTGAATTGTCCGAGCTCACGGGCCGTGATCTCTCCGAGTTGGACCCGCATCGCCCCTTCATCGACGACGTGTCCTTTGCCTGTCCCACCTGTGGTGGTGAGGCTCGTCGTGTCGAACCGGTGATTGACGCCTGGTTCGACTCCGGCGCCATGCCCGCTGCCCAAGTGGGCTACCCGCACGTGCCGGGTTCCGACGCCGCGATGTTGTTCCCCGCGCAGTACATCTGCGAAGCGATCGACCAAACCCGTGGCTGGTTCTATTCACTGCTGGCTGTCAATACCTTGGTCTTTGGTCGCGCCCCGTACGAACACGTTCTCTGCCTCGGCCACATCGTGGACGCTGAGGGCCAAAAGATGAGCAAGTCCAAGGGCAACGTCATCGATCCCTGGGAAGTGCTGTCCACTCGTGGCGCGGACGCGCTGCGCTGGTGGATGTTCTCGCAGGGCTCGCCGTGGACACCGACCCGGGCCAGTCTTGGCGCCATTGACGCGTCGTTACGCGAGACCTTGGCCACCCTGTGGAACACCGTCAGCTTCTTCACGACCTACGCCTCGCTGAATGATTTCCGTGATGACGATCCGGGCATTCCGACCGAGGCCGAGCGTCCCGACATGGATCGCTGGATCTTGTCGCGCCTTCAGCTCACTATCGATACGGTGACGGAATCGCTCGATGGCTACGAACCCCAAGTCGCCTCGGCCGCCATCGGGGCCTTCGTGGACGAATTATCCAACTGGTACGTCCGGCTCAGTCGTCGCCGCTTCTGGCGCACCGACCCCAGCGCACCGGCGTCCGACTCGGTAGCCGCTCAGGCCACTTTGCTGGAGTCCCTACGTGCCGTGACCTTGATGATGGCCCCGTTCATCCCCTTCGTGTCTGAGCGTCTTTACCACGAGCTCTGGACCGTCGGGGAGTCCGACTCGGTGCACCTCGCCGCCTGGCCGACGGGGGACGCGACGCGACGTGATGAGACCCTCGAAGCGGCCATGGATACCGCGCGTACTTTGACCAGCCTCGGTCGCGCCGCTCGCTCCGAGGCGGGCGTGAAGGTTCGCCAGCCGCTTCGCCGCGCCTTGGTATTTCTCCCCGTGGGCAGCACGCCGCCACCGGTGGGCATCGTGGAAGACGAACTCAATGTGGATGCTCTGGAATTTGGCGCGGAATTAGCCGACGTATTGAGCTTCGAATTAGTGCCGAATTTCAAGACGCTGGGACGCCGTTTGGGTGAGGGCGTCAAGGAGCTCAAGGGTGCCCTGGCTGCCCTCGACGGTCAAGCCGTTGCGGCCACGGTCGAAGCGGGCGGCACCGTCGCCGTGACTGTGTCGACGGGAACCTTCGACCTCGGAGCGGACGATCTCGAACTTCGCGTCAAGGGACAGGGCGGATACGCCGTGTCGCGCAGTGCGCAAGAGGTAGTGGCTCTCGACCTGACCTTGGACGACGAACTTCGTCGGCGCGGTTACGTGCGCGATCTCGTGCGTCAAGTCCAAGACTTGCGTAAGGCGTCGGGCCTCGATGTGTCTGACCGCATCGTGCTCACGCTGGCGGGTCTCGAGGACCTCAGCGGTGACTTCGATCAAGTGGCGACAGAAGTTCTGGCCGTGTCAGTGGTTTCCGGAGCCGGTGACGGTGAGGGCACGGTTATCGAACTTGATGATGAGCGCGACTCGGCCCGGGCGTGGCTTCGCAAGGCTGATTAAGCGTCAGCGCTGAGCTTCCCCAAAATACGAGTTAGTTCATCGCGCTCCGTTGACGTCAGTCTCGACGACACGTGAGTCACGACGTGTTCCACATGGGCATCGAGCGCGGCGTCGAGGCGTGCATTTCCCTCGGTGGTGATGGCGACGTGCGTGGAACGTCGATCGTTCGGGCAGGACTGGCGACACACCAAGTTCGCTTCTTCCAGGCGGTCAATCAGCCGGGTGGTGCCGGCATTCGAATGCACGATGGCATCGGCGATTTCCGTCATTTTCAAAACGCCGGACTCGCTGCGGCGAAGGTTGAGTAATACCTCAAACCAGGGGAGCGGAAGGCCGCAGCTGTCTTCGAGCTCATTGCCCAACGTGCGGTCGAGGCGCGCGGAGGTTTCGCGGATAAGGCCAAACAACTTCACGCGCTTGTCATTCGAGGGGCAGACGGCCATAAGGGGAGTGTAGCAGTAGGTGCAAAGCGAAATATTGCTTGACGAATAGTTGCAAAAGCAACTATCATGTCGACGTGGCCAATTCGCCACCACTATCGATCAAGGAGATTTACCATGACCGCACTGCCTACCCCTGGCGTGTACACCGTTGACGCCGTTCACTCGGGCGTGAACTTTTCTGTCCGTCACCTCATGGCCGCCAAGGTTCGCGGCAGCTTCACTGAGTTCGCCGGCACGGTGACCATCGGTGCGACCCCCGAGGAGTCCAGCGTCGAGGCGACCGTGCAGGCCGCATCAATCACTACCAACAACGAGATGCGCGATGGCCACCTCAAGAGCGCCGACTTCTTGGACCTGGAGAACCACCCCACGTTGACCATCACGTCAACCAAGATCACCCCGAAGGATGGCGACAAGTACACCTTGACCGCCGACCTGACCCTTCGCGGCGTGACCAAGTCGGTGGACTTCGACCTTGAGTTCCTCGGTTCGGGCCCCGGCATGGCTCCCGGCGTGACCGTCGCGGGCTTCGAAGCCACCACCGAGATCGACCGTCGCGAGTTTGGCGTCAACTTCGAGGGCACCCTCGAAAACGGCAGCCTCGTGGTCGGCAACAAGGTCACCATCGAGCTGTCCATTGAGGCCGCCGCTCAGGCCTAGTCTCACCCGCTGTCAGCGCGCGCCCGGGACGACTGTCCCGGGCGCGTGTCTATTGTGGGGCTATGGCAAAGACGAACGGTAAGAAGCGCGGCCGCAAGGCTGTGGGCGTAGTGGGTTTGCTCACCACCATGGGTGCGGTGTTTTGGTTTGCGCTTCGCCCGCGCTTACAAAACAAGAAGAAGTAATTACTGCGGCCAGAGAGCCGTCAAGGTGGACGTGATGTCGTCGCGCACGATGGTGGTCGCCACCTCGTCCATTGCGGTCGGCCCGCCATTGATAATGATCACGGGCGCATGCTGCGCGGCGAGTGGGACAATCCCCGCCACCGGAAAAACCGACAAGGTGCTGCCGATCGCCACGAGAAGGTCACACCGCTGTGCGGCCGCTTGCGCCCGATGCAAATCCTCGCGGCGAAGTGATTGCCCAAAGGAAATGGTTGCCGACTTGAGTAGGCCGCCACACCGAGCACCACTGGCTGATTGTCGACAATGGGGATCGTCCTCACCCGCTCGAACCCACTCCAAGGGAATGTCGATGGGCGCGCGCCACCCACACGACAAGCAGACACAGTCTCGCAGGCAGCCATGAATTTCTACCAGTCGTTCTCCGGGAAAGCCGGACAGCGTGTGAAGTCCATCAATGTTCTGAGTCACCAGGGTGTCGAGAGTTCCCGTCTGTGCCCAGCGAACGAGGGCGTGGTGGCCCGCGTTCGGTACCGGACGCTCATGGTGAGTCTCCATGCGGCGTTGCCACGCGGCGCGGCGAAATGACTCGTCGTTGACCCATGTGTCATAGGTGGACTTCATTTCGGCGTCAGGATTGAGGGTCCACGTTCCCTCGGGGCCTCGATAATCGGGAATTCCCGAATCGGTGGAGATGCCGGCGCCGGTGATCACCAGTGCCCGTGATGCCGACGCGATGAGTTCTCGAGCTCGCTGGCGCTGCACCTCCATGGCGCCAAGTTAGGGCTCAGCCGGTAGCGTCAATACGATGAATCGTGCCTCGTGGGCTCCCTTCGCCCACCGAAATTTCCGACTGGCGTGGTCGGCGGCTCTTATCTCTTCCCTCGGCGGCTGGATGCAGGCGGTGGCTCTCGGCGTGTACTTGCAATTCACGACGCACAATCCCCTCTGGCTGGGTCTCACGGTGGTGGCGGGGTGGACGCCGGCCCTGATTGGGGCTCCCCTCGGTGGCGCGTGGGCTGAACGCTACAGTCGCGTCCGAATTATTCGTATCTGCAACGTCATCATGACCGCCACCGCGACGGCGCTGGCGGTCCTCGTCATCACTCATCACCTCGTGCCATGGTTGGCCACGGTGATCTTGGCGGCCGAAGGGTTTGCGGGAGCCGCGAGTTGGGCCTCGTGGCAGGCCATCCTGCCGGACCTGGTGGCCGAAGGAGAGGTCTACGCCGCGGTATCTCTGTCATCGGCACAATTCAATTTGGGTCGAGTGATTGGTCCGTTGCTCGCGGGACTACTGCTCGCCGCTGGGTCACCGGCCTGGTGCTTCGTGGTGAATGCGGTCTCATTTCTCGCGATGGTGGTGGCGTTCGGCATGGTGACAGTGGCGCCACGCCATATTGCCCCGAGCAATCGGTCGATATGGAGTGACGTGCGCCACGGCGCTCGCATGGCGTGGCGAACCGTGGGGTGCCGGAACCCCATCACGATTGTCTTTTTGATGGGCTTGACGGCCAGCCCCTTTATCTCCATGATTCCGGCGATGGCCATAGACGTCTTGCACGCGGGCAAGACGGGAACGAGTTGGCTCGTGGCGGCACAGGGAGTGGGGGCGGTTGCAATGGCAGTCGCCGGCCCCGAAATCGTGAAGAGTATTGGTCGATATCGAGTTTTACGTGGCGCCATCGTGGTGCAGGTCATCTCGCTCGCGGCCTACGCTGCCGCGCCGTCCCTGTGGTGGAGTGTGGGCTGCATCGTGGTGGTCGGAGCGGCCTACGTGGCCATCTTGACGGGACTGAACTCCGCGGTGCAAATGCACGCCCCACAGGCGGAGCGTTCGCGAATCTTGTCGCTCTACACCCTCAGCTTGTCGGTGGGGTATCCCATTGGCGCCTTCGTCCAAGGGGCGATCGCGCATCACGTCAACCTCCGATACGTCACCGGGGCGTCGTGCGTTTTGCTGTTGATATTGGTCGTTTCGTCGCGCGCGTGGCATCGCGACGCCTTTTTACGCGTCTTCACGACTGATGAGGTGGCGGTAGTGCCACAATAGGTATATGCCTTTTGTCGCCATTAACCCCACCACCGGTGTCATCGACGCCACCTACGAGGCGCACACCCCCTCAGAGATTGATGGACTGCTGGCCCGATCTGCTCAGGGCTTCGCGACCTGGTCACAGCTGAGCATTGCGGACCGAGCTCGGTACATCACCCGGGTCGCCGAACTCATCGAGAGTGAAGTACCCGTGATTGCCGAATTGTTGACTCGCGAAATGGGGAAAACCTTTGCGGCGGCCAAGGGTGAAGTCTCAAAGTGCGCGTTCACCTTGCGGTACTACGCCGAGCATGCCGAGGAATTGCTCGCACCCCACACGGTCACGTCACCCGCCTCACGTAGTGAGATTCGCTTCGAGCCCCTCGGGGCCGTTCTCGCCATCATGCCGTGGAACTTCCCCCTGTGGCAGGCAATTCGCTTCGCCGCTCCCTCGCTCATGGCCGGCAACGTGGCTGTCTTGAAGCACGCCCCCAATGTGCCCGGCTGCGCCCAGTTTCTCGAGGACCTCTTTCGCCGAGCTGGTTGCCCCGAGGGTGTCTTTGTCAACGTCTTCGCGGAACTTGAGGACATTCCCGCCATCATCAACGACGATCGCATTGCGGCCGTGACCTTGACCGGATCCGAGCGCGCGGGGCGCGCTGTCGGTGCCATCGCCGGCGCCGCTCTCAAGAAGTGCGTACTCGAACTCGGCGGCTCTGACCCCTTCATCGTGGCGCCCTCCGCCGACCTCGACCACACGATTGCCTGGGCGGTCACGGGTCGTGTGCAAAACAACGGTCAGAGCTGCATTGCCGCGAAGCGTTTCATCGTGACGCGCGACCGAGCCGAGGAATTCACCTCGCGCTTTGCTGCCGCCATGGCGGCCGTCCCGGTCGGCGACCCCATGGACCCCGGCACGGTGGTGGGCCCGCTGGTGAGTGCGGCGCAGCGTGACCTCCTGGCGGCGCAAGTATCGGACTCCGTGGCGGCGGGTGCCATCGTCCTCGCCGGTGGCGGACCGCTGGACGGACCCGGTTTCTACTTCGCCCCGACGGTCTTGGCGAACGTGCCGGCCGAGTCACGTGCCGGTTGCGAAGAACTCTTTGGACCCGTGGCCGTGGTGCACGTGGTTGATGACCTTGACGCGGCTATCGCGCTGGGCAACGACACCCCCTGGGGCCTCGGTGCCTCGGTGTGGGCGACGGATCCGGCGGAGATTGAGAAGGTCGCCCGCAGTATTGAGGCGGGCATGGTGTTCGCCAACGCCATCGTGGCGTCGACACCGGAATTGCCCTTTGGTGGCGTGAAGAACTCCGGCTACGGCCGCGAACTGTCGGCCTACGGCATCCATGAATTCGTCAACATCAAGACGGTCTACGTGGCATGAGCAAGACCTTCTACTTCGACCACGCCGCCTCCGCGCCACGCCGCGCCGAGGTAGCCGAGGCCATGGCACCGTGGTCGCACGGTGTCGTCGGAAATCCCTCGGGGTCGCACCACGCGGCTCGGCGCGCGCGAAAGGCGATAGAAGAAGCGCGTGACGAGGTGGCCGCCTTCGTCGGGGGCCAGATTCACGAAATCATTTTCACCGGTGGTGGATCCGAGTCCACTCATCTCGCCATTGCGGGCGCCACCCGGGCGTTTCTTCGCGAACACCACCGCGCCAACATCGTCATTAGTGCCATCGAGCATCACGCCGTCTCGGGCGCCGCCGAGAGCATGGTGCGTGATGATTCCCGCGTCGAACTTCGCATCATGGGCTGCGAGCACAGTGGCGTGACGAAGATTGATGAAGCTTTCGCCCTTATTGACGGCGAGACCGCCATCGTGTCGATGATGGCTGCGAACAACGAGACCGGCATCATGCAGCCCCTGTCCACCCTGGGCGGCATTGCCAAGGGAGTGGTCCCCGGGGGTGCGCTGCTGCACACGGACGCCATCGCCTCGGCGCCGTTTGTGGATCTGAGTTTCTCGACCGAGCTCGCCGACCTCGTGTCCATCTGCGCCCACAAGCTCGGCGGACCCGTTAATGCGGGCGCCCTCATCCTTCGCCGGCCCGTGGCCTTAGAGCCGGTGATTACGGGTGGTGGCCAAGAACGAGGTCACCGTGGGGGCACCGTCGACGTGGCCGCCGCGGTGGGCTTCGCCGCCGCGTGCCGCGCGACGGCTCGCGATCGCATTGCGACCTGGGAGCATGTGTCGGAGCTGCAGCAGCGGCTGACGAGTCAGTTGGGCGCACTGCCCGCCGTACACGTCACCGGACTTTCGGAAGGTCGTCTGCCGGGAACAGTGCACGTCATGGCTCACGGCGTGGCGAGCGAGGAGATGCTCTTCCTGCTCGACGTCGATGGCATCTGCGCGTCTGCGGGAGCTGCCTGCTCGAGCGGCGCGCAAGTGGGTTCGCACGTGATGGCGGCGATGGATATCGGGCAGGAATGGGCCGGGGGAGCCATCCGCTTCTCGATGGGCCACGAGACGACCACAGACGACGTGGATTACGTCGCCGCGTCTTTTACCCGCGCGTTAGAGCGACTTCGCGTCGAGCGCTAGGGCTGTGTCGGCGGACTGGCAAACTGCACGTATGAAAGTCCTTGTCGCAATGAGCGGCGGCGTTGATTCGTCGGTTGCTGCCGCCCTGATGGTGGAGGCGGGACACGAGGTGGCCGGCGTCACCCTCAAGCTCTGGGGTGGAGAGAGCGACAGTGGCTGCTGCTCGGTGAGCGACGTCGATGACGCGCGTCGCGTCGCGCACGCGCTCGGTATTGATCACCACGTGTTCAATTATTCGCAGGAATTCGAAGAGAAGGTCGTGACCCCCTACGTCAATGGCATCGCCGCCGGCGTGACTCCGAATCCCTGTATTGACTGCAATCGCCACATTAAGTTCGACGTGGTGATGGACCGGGCGGAGCGTCTGGGATTCGATTACGTCGTCACCGGCCACTATGCGCGCATTCGACGTGACAATGGCGTCGCGAGTCTGGTCCGTGCCGTGGACCCTCTCAAAGATCAAAGTTACGTCTTGGCACACCTGCGCCCCGATCGTCTCGAGAAGCTCATCTTGCCCATTGGCGAAATGGAAAAGCCGGCCGTTCGTGCCGAAGCCCAGCGCCTCGGCCTCAAGACATGGAACAAACCCGATTCGCAGGATGTGTGCTTCATCGAAGCCAGCAACGGACGCGAGGCGTTCTTGCGCACTCGCATCGAGCTGACCTCGGCGCGCATAATTGACAGCGACACGGGAGATGACCTGGGTGAACTTCCCTCCGCTGAATTGGTCACGGTGGGGCAGCGTCGGGGCATCGCCCCCGGCCGTGACGGGGAACGGCGCTACGTGAAGGCGGTGGATTTAACGTCTCGCCAAGTACACATCGCCAAGCTCCACGACATCGTGACCCGCACCGTCCACCTCGATGACTTCGACATTCAGATGATGCGCGGGCCGGTGACCCCACAGCGCCTGCGCGCTCAGGTGAGCGCCCACGGCCGCGTCTACGAGGGCGAACTGCTCAATGGTCCATGGCGATTTGAAGCGGATAGCGACTTACGTCCCGTGGCCCCCGGACAGACTCTGGTGTTTTACGACCGCGAGGTCGGTGACACGGTGATCGGAGCCGCCACGGTGGTGGCTCGGTGAATCCACGCGACGAAGTAGCCGCGCTGCGCGAAGAAATCTCGCAGCACAACGCGGCGTATTACCTGCGCGACGAACCGGTCATTCCCGATAGTGACTACGACGCGCTCGTGCGTCGTCTCGCTGCGCTCGAACAGGAGCACCCCGAATTCGCGTCGGAGATTCCCATTGGCGCCACGCCGGAAAATACCTTCGCGCCCGTGACGCACGCCGTGTCCATGCTCAGCCTCGACAATGTGTTTGACGATGACGAGACCGTCGCGTGGGTGGAGCGCGTCGCGCGCGGTCTCGACCTCGAACCGAGCCAGGTGACGGTGACGGCCGAACCCAAGATCGACGGTTTGGCAGTATCTCTCACGTATATCGACGGTCAACTCACGCTGGGCGCCACGCGAGGCAACGGCGCCGTGGGTGAGGACGTGACGGAGAACGTGCGCACGATCACCAACATTCCGCCACGCATCACCAGCACCGGACGAATCGATGTGCGTGGCGAGGTGTACATCGCGCGCGCTGACTTCGAGAAGCTGAACGACGCTCAGCGAGCTGCGAGCGCCAAAGAATTCGCCAATCCGCGCAACGCCGCTGCGGGAAGCTTGCGACAAAAAGACCCTCGGGTCACCGCCACCCGACCCCTGTCATTCTTGGCGTATCAGTTAGTAGTGGACGCCAGCCACGAGATGTCGTCGCTTTCTCGCCACCGCGACGTTCTCGCGCAACTGGCCGCGTGGGGTTTCGATGTGTCCGCAGAAACCACTATCTGCGTGGGACCCACGGAGATAGTGGACGCTGAGCACCGCTTCGCGGCTACTCGCCATGACCTTCGTTATGACATTGACGGGCTCGTCTACAAGGTGGATGATCTGGCCGCTCGCGAAACTCTGGGATATACCTCGCGGGCCCCTCGCTGGGCCATTGCCCGCAAACTGCCTCCCGAGGAGCAAACCACCACATTGATTGCCATCGAAGTCTCGGTGGGCCGCACGGGACGCGTCACGCCATACGCGGTCCTCGAGCCCGTCGTCGTGGCGGGGTCCACCGTGCAGATGGCCACCTTGCACAACGAAGATCAGGTTCGCCTCAAAGACGTTCGCCCCGGCGATCAGGTCATCGTGCGCAAGGCGGGTGACGTCATTCCCGAAGTCGTGTCGGCGGTGCCAGGTCGCGGTGAGACGCGCGGAGAACCGTGGACCTTCCCGACGAATTGCCCTGACTGTGATGCGCTGCTGGTTCGTCGCGAGGGAGAAAGCGACACCTATTGCACGAATCGGGCCTGTCCCGCTCAACAGGTGCAGCAAATCGTGCACTTCGCGTCACGCGGCGCGATGGATATCGAAGGCCTCGGCGAACAGCGAGTGGCCCAATTGATTGAGGCGGGCCTCATCGTCGACGTCGCGGACCTCTACGAACTTTCGGGATCACGAATCGCGGCGCTCGACGGTCTCGGCGAACTTTCTGCCACGGCCCTCGTGAGCGCCATTGCCACGTCGAAGAGCCAGCCGCTGTCGCGACTGTTGGTGGGACTCGGCATTCGTCACGTGGGCCCGGTGGCCGCCCGCGTCATTGCTCGACAGTTCGGCTCCCTCGCGGCGGTGGCCGCGGCCTCGGTCGACGCACTTGCCGCGCTCGATGGCGTGGGCAGTGTGATTGCCGATTCAATGGTGACGTATATGGGCTCCGAAGAAGGTCGTGAGCGTATGTCTCGATTGATCACCCTCGAGGTCGCGGTGACCGAGGGGCTGGGTGACCGCCTGCCCGCCACCTTGGCGGGCCGCGCCGTTGTCATCACCGGCACGGTGCCCGGATTTACCCGCGACGAGGGAGAGGCCGCGGTGATCGCTCGCGGTGGTAGTTCCCCCGGTTCGGTGTCGAAGAAGACCTACTGCGTGGTCGTGGGGGAGGCCCC
Organism: uncultured Actinomycetes bacterium; assembly: GCA_903924205.1. Classification (GTDB taxonomy): domain Bacteria; phylum Actinomycetota; class Acidimicrobiia; order Acidimicrobiales; family RAAP-2; genus RAAP-2. Next base: position 26,224 of record CAIYAP010000004.1, on the reverse strand, counting down.
CGGGCACAGCAAGGTCACCAAGGCCGCCGAATTGGGCATTCCGGTCGTTTTAGCCGAGAATTTTGGGCAATTGCTGGAGACCGGGGAGATCCCTTCGTGACCGGGGGTCATTGACCGGTAGCCTTGGGCCGCCATGAGCGCCACTTTGGATCCCGCAGCCATTCTCGGCGGTCGCTACGTCATTCGTCGTTACCTCGGCGTCGCGAGCGGCGCTGAGGTCTACGTCGCCGACGACCGCTCCCTCGCTCGTCAAGTGGCCATCCACTTTGCGCCCGTACGTACGTACGATCCGTCCTTTGTCGACCGCTTCCGCGAGGAAGCGGTGACCGTGGCCGCCCTGACTCACCCCTACTTGCTGCGTGTCTTTGACTGGGGCGAAGAAGCCGGTGGCGCTTATCTCGTGACCGAATTTCCCGAAGGCGGTTCGCTGCGCACCATTTTGCAGCGACAGGGAGCCTTGACCGTGGGTCAAGCTGCCCTCATTGGTGCGGAAGTGGCCGAAGGCCTGGCCTACGCCCACGCTCGCGGCATCGTCCACGGATCGCTCGCGCCGGAACTCATCTTGTTTGACCGCGATGGTCGTGCCCGCATTGCCGGACTGGGGCTCTCGGAGGCCCTCATTGAGTCACACGGCAATATTCCCGCCGATCCGCGCTACGCCAGTCCCGAGCAGGCCACCGGTGCCACGGTGGATGCGCGTACGGACGTCTACGCCCTCTCACTCATCTTGTTTGAGGCCGTCACCGGCTACCTGCCCTTCGTGGGTGAGACCCCCGCGTCGACCCTGCAGGCGCGCGTGGGCAAGCCTCTCCCCGTGGAATCATCACTCGGTGCCCTCGACATGGTGGTGGCTATCGGCGCCGCCTACCAAGCTTCCGCTCGCCCGGATGCCGCCCTCTTTGCGCAGCGTCTTCAGGCGGTCGCCACCGACTCGCCGGCTGCGGGTTCGCCGTCAGGGCCCATCACTCGCGTCTCAAGTCGACCCCAGATTGGGTTTCGCACTCCTCGTCCCGAAGACGTGACCGGCGTCGTGTCGGTCCCCTCAGGCCCGACACCCCTCGGCGACCCGACGTTGACGACCGCGGAGACGGTGGTGACCGGGGACTTCGACTTTGACGAGGAAGACGGTGACGCTCGACCCACCCGTGGTGTGACAAGTTCTTCTATTTCGTCGCCGGCCGCGCCGCGCCCGGTTCGACGCGCGCGTGGTGGCCGCCAGTGGGTGGCCGCGGTTGTCGGCGCCGTGATCATTGTGGCGGCCGTCGGTTGTGGTGCCGCCTGGAAATTGGGCGCCTTCTCCGTTAATCATTCCGTGCCGACCGTGGTGGGTTTGACCAAAGCTCAGGCGACAGCGCTCCTATCGTCCGATGGTTTCACGGTCTCCATTACGGGTCCCATGTCGTCACCCAGCGTGCCGGCCGGATCAGTGGTGACCCAGGTGCCGGCGGCGGGCACCTCTGCCTCGTCGGGCGCCACCGTCACCATCGCGATTTCGGGTGGTCCGAACACCATCGCCATTCCGAACAACGTCCTGGGCGTCGACTGCGCGACGGCCACCCAAATGCTCAGCACGGTGAACCTCACGGCTATTTGCCCTCTCGCCGCACAGATCTACTCCAGTACCTACGGCGTCGGCCACGTGGCGGAAATTGACTACAACGGCCAGGTGAACCCCACGGCGGTGCCGACAGGTGCCACCGTCACCTTGGCCATCTCCAAGGGCGTCGACCCGTCGACCACCACCTCGACCACCCCTGGTTCGTCGTCCACCACGAGCACGACAACGACCGTGAATCCTCACGGCGCACGTGCGGTGCCGAACTTTGTCGGTATGACCAAGACGCAGGTCATCGCGGCGTCAAAGACATCGGAGCTCTACTACGCCACCAATTGGACCAGCACGACCACGAGCTGGCACGTGGTTATTTCTCAGCGTCCGGCACCGGGCACTCAGATTGCGTGGCACGGCACTGTTCGTCTCACCGTTCGATAAGTGGCCTGCGACCTCTGCGACGCCGCAGTGATTACCCGCCGTTACGGCGAGAGTGAGATTGCGTGGATTGCGGATTGCGAAATCTGCCTCGTCCCGATGATTGTGTGGCGCGAACACGATGCGCAGCCCGCGCCGGAAGTCAAAGCCCAACTACACGCGGAATTGGCGGCGGTGGCCGATGTGGAGTTCGGCCCCGGCGGCTGGTCGCTCGACGACCACATGCGCAATATTCCTGACCATTATCACGCCCACGCCCGCCCGCCCTATTTCTGGCGAGCGGGGTCGGCATGGTCGGTAAAGTAACTCTCAGTTTTGAAAGGACGAATCATGGGTGCACTTGACGGTCGCGTCGCAATTATCACGGGAGCAGGACGAGGCATTGGGCGCGAGCACGCGCTCTTGTTTGCGGCCGAAGGCGCCAAAGTTGTCGTGAATGACCTCGGTGGCAACTTGGACGGTTCCACCTCCACCCAGTCGCCGGCCGAGCAGGTGGTGGACGAGATTCGTGCCGCCGGTGGCGAAGCCGTCGCTAACCACGACGACATTGCCTCATGGGAAGGGGGCGCGCGTTTAATCCAGACGGCTCTCGACGCGTTCGGCGACCTGCACGTGCTGGTGAACAACGCCGGCATCTTGCGCGACCGTGTTCTCGTGAACCTCTCCGAAGAAGACTGGGACTCGGTTATCCACGTGCACCTCAAGGGACACTTTGTGCCGACGCGCCACGCCGCTGCCTACTGGCGCGAGCAGGCCAAGGCCGGCAAAGACGTTAAGGCCGCCATTATCAACACCAGCTCTACCTCGGGTCTCATCGGCAACGTTGGTCAGAGCAACTACGGTGCCGCCAAGGCGGGCATCGCCGCTTTCACCGTGATCATCGCCGAGGAACTCGGTCGTTACGGCGTGCGCGCGAACGCTATCGCGCCGGCCGCTCGCACCCGCATGACGGAATCGACGCCGGGTCTGTCTGACGTCGTGAAGGCTCCCGGCGATGCCGCCGCGTTCGACGCGTGGGACCCCGCCAACATTTCACCGCTGGTCGCCACCTTGGCGATGGAAGATTGCGCCGCCACCGGTCAGGTCTTCTTCGTGCAGGGTGGAACGGTTCGCCGCTTCCAGAACTGGACGATGGAAGAAGAGCTCGACAAGAACGACCGCTGGACCGTCACCGAGCTCGCCGCGGAACTGCCCAAGATCCTTAAGTAGTGGGCGTCGATAGGCGCGAAGACCCCGACAGCCTCCTGGGATCAGACGATCTCGGAGGCATCGAGTTTGGCGCGTTAGGTACGGAGGCCGGAAGCGACCTCAACTGGTTCAAGCTCCTGACCTCGCGCGCCCAAGAACGTGCGTCGGAGTCCAGCGCGTATCAGTGGTGGGTTCTCTGGTCCTTACTGGCGGGCCTCTTTGCCCTGAACTTCACTTTCACGGTCTTTAACGTGTCGCTGCCGACCGTGAAACACGAGTTTCACACGTCGACACAAACCCTCACCTGGACCATGGTCGGTCCGCTGCTGGCCTACGGCCTGGCGGCCCCGTTGTTTGGCAAGTTGGGCGACATCTTCGGGCACCGCCGTCTCTACATCTTCGGATTGGTGGGTGCCGCCGTGTCGGCCATCTTGACGGCGACGTCGGGATCTATCGCGATGCTGCTGATCGCGCGCACCTTGGACGGTATTCAGGGCGCGGCGACGGGCACTGCCTCGGGGGCACTGGTCAATACGGTGTTCACGCCCGATCAGCGCGTGAAGGCGATGGGCTGGTGGTCGCTGGTGGGTGCCGGTGGCCCGGTGCTCGGCGTATCGGTGGGTTCTCCCATCATCGCCGCCTACGGCTGGCGCGCCCTGTTCTGGGTGCAACTGGCATTGCTGGTGGTCGCCCTCGGCGTCGTGTCCACCATCTTGCCGCGCCGTCTTGATTGTCGCGAGAACAAGACCAGTGTGCGAGTGGCGCTCTCGACGATGGACTGGCCCGGATCGCTCGCCCTCTCGATTTCGGTGGCGGCTCTCATGCTGGGTGTCTCCTTCGGGCAACCTCACGGCTGGACGAGTGCCACCGTGCTCGGTTGTTTCGCGGTGGCGGTGGTGGCGATGGCGGCATTCGTGGTGCGTATTCGCGTGGCGACGCATCCACTCATTCCCGCGAGTTACTTTCGCCAGCGCAACTTCGTCTTGCCGATGGTGGTGCGAGCCACGTCCAACTTTGCGTACTTCGGTGGTTTCTTCTTATTCCCCCTCCTTATGGAATACGGCTACGGCTATTCCCTTGGGCGCGTGGGGGCCATCGCGGTGGCGCGACCCATCGTCTTTGCGATTGCCTCACCTATTGCCGGATACATTTCGGTGCGCATCGGCGAAAAGATTTCGACGATTGCGGGCACCAGCTTCATCGCCGGTTCCATGGTGTTGTTTGGCGTCTTGCAACCGAGTACCGGAAGTTGGGTGGTTGTTATCGCGCTGAGCCTCGCGGGCATGGGTATGGGGGTCGCCATGCCGGCGTCGTCGGCCATCATGGCCTATGAGGTGAAACCCCACGAATTTGGCGTGATGTCCGCGGCCCAGCTACTCGCTATGCAGGTGGGTGAAGTCGCCGGCATCGACGTATTGGTAGCCATTCAGCAAGCGTCGGTGACCCGTCATCATCTCGAACACGCGCCGATGGGCGATCCTCGTTTGTTGGCCACTTTCGCCCAACCCTTTGTCGTGGGGGCGGCGGTGGGGGCTATTGCCATCATCGCGGCCGTCGCCTGTCGGCGACCCCCGAGACGCGCTAGCGAGTAATCGCGCGCAAGTCGTCGTAGACGCGCTGGCTCTCAGGCGTGGGCGTCACGTTCTGTAATTCCAACAGCTTGGTCATATCGCCCTCGAGGGCAATCTTGCCGTTGAGAAAGGCGGACAAAGCCGCCGTCGGCTGTCCGTCGATGAACAAGGATTTGGCCACTGCCCATTCGACGGTGATGGTCAAGTCCACGGCGTCGAGATGTCCGAGATCGACCACGGGAACGCCCGCGGTGGTGTCGAGATGGGCAGCCAGGGCGGAGGTCGAAAAGGGGGCCGCGGTCACATTGATATTGATGCGCACCGCCAAGGGCACGTCGCTCGAGATCTTCCAGGTCTCGCGCAGCGCGCGCGCCTCGTTGATCCATTCGTCGCTGAGAAACTCGTGTGGCACCTCAGTCAGGCTAGGGCGCCCACTACGATGACGAGTCATGAGCACACCTCCTGTGATTCCTGGTTGCGAGCCCTTCTCGTCGCTCGGCGGCCCCGACGGCGTTCTGGTGCTGCACGGCTTTACCGGTAACCCCCAGTCCATGCGCCCGATTGCGGAGCGCTGCGCCAATAATGGGTGGTCGGTTGAGCTGCCCCGTCTGCCCGGACACGGGACCAGCGTGGAAGATATGCAGGCCACTGGCTGGACTGACTGGGCGGGTGCGGCCCTGGCGGCCTACGACCAACTCGCCTCACGCTGCGCTCGAGTCGCCGTCTTTGGGCTGTCCATGGGTGGGGGACTTACCGCGTTTGTCGGCGAGCAGCGCCCTGACGTGGCGGGGCTCGTTTTTGTGAACCCCATGGTGAAGCCCTACGACGCGGATCTACGTCAGGCGATGGCAGATCTCATTGCCGCTGGTCTCGAGACGGTGGAATCCATCGGCTCGGACATCAAGAAAGAAGGCGGTCAGGAGTTGTCGTACGACGCCACGCCCATCGCCTGTGGACTCAGTCTGATGGACGGCCTCGACACGGTGTATCGCGAACTCTCCCAACTGTCAGCTCCGGCCTTGGTATTCACCAGCCGTGAGGACCACGTGGTGGACCCCGTTAACTCGACCGAACTCGTCGCGACGGTCACTGGCCCCGTCGAGCACCATTGGCTGGAGAACAGCTACCACGTGGCGACCTTGGACAATGACGCCCCTTTCATTGAAGAAACCACCATTCGCTTCTTGCAAGGAGTTTTCGCATGAGTGCCGACCTCACCCGTGACGACGTCATTAAGGTCGCGGCGCTCGCGCGTCTGCGTCTCACCGACGCCGAAGTCGATCTGTTTCGCGACCAGCTCGCGGCCGTGCTCGGTCACGCCGACGATTTGGCATCGCTGGGCACGGACAAGGTGGCCCCGACGGCGCACCCTTTCGCCCTCGCCAACGTGTTGCGCGAGGACGTCATTCGTCCCTCCGTGGATCGTGACATCGTGCTGGCCGCCGCGCCAGATGCGCAAGACGGACGCTTTGGCGTGCCGCGAATTGTGGGGGAGGCGCCGTGAGGTCTGCACGTGAGATTGCACAGTCGGTTCGTGGCGGCGCATCAGCCCGCGAGGCCGTAGAGGCCGCCGTGGCCGCCGTGGCCGCGCGCAACGAGGAGCTAAACGTGTTCTTGCACGTCGACGCGGCGACGGCGTTGGCGGAAGCTGACGCCATTGACGCTCGCGTGGCCGCGGGTGAGGACCCCGGCATCTTGGCCGGTGTGCCGGTGGCCATCAAGGACAACATTTGCCAGACGGGCGTGCCGACGACCTGCTCGTCCAAGATCTTGGAAGGTTGGCGCCCGCCATATAACGCGACGGTGATTGAGCGACTTCGCGCTGCGGGAGCCATTCCCTTTGGCAAGACCAACCTCGATGAATTCGCCATGGGCAGTTCGACCGAGAACTCGGCTTATGGCCCGACGCGTAATCCCCTCGACCCCTCGCGCGTTCCCGGTGGCAGCTCGGGTGGTTCCGCCGCGGCCGTCGCGGCGAACATGACACCTCTCTCGCTCGGCTCGGACACCGGTGGATCTATTCGCCAGCCCGCCGCCCTGTGCGGACTCGTGGGTGTCAAGCCCACCTACGGTTTGGTGTCGCGCTACGGATTGATCGCGTTTGCCAGTTCGCTGGACCAAATTGGACCCTTCGCGCACAGCGTGACGGATGCGGCCTTGCTGCTCGAAGCCATCAGTGGCCACGACCCCCTTGACTCCACCTCGTTGCCCGAACCGGCCCCGTCGCTCGTGGCTCACCTCAATGACGGCGTTGCCGGTAAGCGCGTGGCCTGGGTTCGCGAATTGGTGGACGGCGCCGACGAGTCCGTCGTCGCCAGCGTCGAGAAGGCGCGCAACGTCCTTCGCGATGCTGGGGCGACCATCGTGGAGCTGTCCATCCCCGAACTTCGTCTCGGACTCTCTGCGTATTACCTGATCGCACCGGCGGAAGCGTCGTCAAACTTGGCCCGCTACGACGGCGTTCGCTTCGGCCAGCGCGTCGATGGCGAGGACGTGACGGCGATGATGGAAGCCACGCGCACGGCGGGCTTTGGGGCCGAAGTGAAGCGTCGCATCATGCTGGGTACCTACGCGCTCTCGGCGGGCTACTTTGACGCCTATTACGGCCAGGCGCTCAAGGTGCGCACATTGATGATTGAGGCCTTCAGCCGCGCCTACGGGGAAGCCGACATGCTGCTCGGGGCCACGACGCCGTCGGTAGCCTTCGAATTCGGTTCCAAAACCAAGGACCCCATGTCGATGTACCTGTCGGATGTGTTTACCATTCCGACAAACTTGGCGGGTGACGCGGCCATTTCGGTGCCCGTGGGAACCGGCGAAGCGGGACTTCCCATCGGGGTGCAGTTGCTCGGCCCAGGTCGCAGCGAGGCGTCGTTGTTCGCCGCCGCGCGAGTTCTCGAGAAGGCGGAGGGTCGCTCATGAGTTTGCCCCGCGGCTGGGAAATGGTGATCGGACTCGAAGTCCACACTGAATTGCTCACGAAGACGAAACTGTTCTGTGGCTGCGCGAATGACTTTGGCGCGGAGCCCAACACCAACGTCTGCCCTATCTGCCTCGGACTACCGGGATCGCTGCCGGTGATCAACCGCGAAGCGGTGGAGCTGGCGATGCGCATCGGTCTCGCCCTGAACTGTCGAATCCAAGACTCGACGTTCCACCGGAAGAATTACTTCTACCCGGACATGCCGAAGGACTACCAAATCAGTCAGTACGACGTGCCGATTAATGCCGAGGGGTACCTCGACTTGCCCGACGGCTATCGCGTACGTATTGAACGCGCGCACATGGAAGAAGACACGGGTAAGACGACGCACCTCGGCACCTCGGGCCGTATTCACGGTGCCGAGCGCTCCCTCGTCGACTACAACCGGTCGGGTGTGCCACTCGTGGAGATCGTGTCGGGTCCCGACATGCGCACCAGTGCGCAGGCGAGGGCCTACGTCGCGGAATTGCGGGCCATCTTGGTGGCTGTCGGCGCGTCCGATGGTCGCATGGAAGAGGGTTCGATGCGCGTCGACGCCAACGTGTCGGTGCGCCAGAGTGGTGAGCCCTTCGGGACACGCTGCGAGATCAAAAATGTGAACTCGCTGCGCAGTCTCGTACGCGCCATTGAATACGAGGCGCTGCGTCAGATTGAGGTCCTCGAAGAGGGTGGCAGCATCCGCCAGGAGACACGTCACTGGGACGAAGACCGTGGTGAGACGTCCACCCTTCGCTCCAAAGAACAGGCCGAGGACTATCGCTACTTTCTCGAGCCCGACTTGGTCCCCTTGGCTCCGTCGGCGCAGTGGCGCGAACACGTCGCCGCCCATTTGCCGGCACTTCCCGCCGCACTTCGTCGCCAACTCAGTGAATTGGTGGGCGAGGTGACTGACGCGCAGGCGGACACGATTGCCACGGTGGTGGATTTGTCCCTGCATGACTACGTGCTGGCGGCGGTCGCGGCCGGTGTGCCGGTGACCTTGGCGCTGTCGCGCGCGGCCAACGAAGTGGCCTCACAGATCGACCAACGGTCGCAGCTCTCGACTGAGGCGTTCATCGACACCATTCGTCGGGAGAACGAGGGAGAGATTTCCGCTACGCAGTCAAAGGACGTGCTGCTCACCGTGCTCGTCACGGGGGCCACGCCGGCGCAGATTATTGCGGACAAGGGCTACGTGCAGATGGCGAGCGATGATCTCGCTGGAATTATCGATGGCATCATCGCGGCGAACCCGGACGATTGGTCGCGATTTGTCGAGGGTGATCCCAAGGTCGTGCAGTTCTTCATCGGACAAGTGATGAAGGCCACTAAGGGTCAGGCCAACGGCAAGACCGTCACGGAAATCCTGAACGCGAAGCGCGGCTAGAGCCGCTCCACGATCCAGTCCACGCAGGCCGTCAGTGCGCTGACGTCGTCGGGGTCGACGGCCGGGAACATGGCGATACGAAGTTGGTTGCGTCCCAGCTTGCGATAGGGGTCGGTGTCGACGATGCCGTTCTGACGCAAGATCTGACACACCGCCGTCGCGTCAATGTGCGCCGCCAGATCGATAGTGCCCACCACGTGCGAACGCTCGGCAGGATTCGTCACGAAAGGTGACGCGAAGGAACTCGCCTCGGCCCAGTCGTAGAGACGCGACGACGAGTCATCGCAACGACCCGCGGCGAATTCCAGGCCGCCGTTTTCATTCATCCACTCAATCTGCGAGGCCATGAGGTGAATGGTGGCAAGCGCCGGGGTGTTGTAGGTCTGGTTGAGACGAGAGTTATCGAGAGCAATCTTGAGGTCGAGAAATGCCGGGGTCCAACGACCCGACGCCGCCAACTTTTCGATGCGTTCGACGGCGGCGGGGGAGCAAGCGGCGAACCATATGCCCCCGTCGGCCGCGAAGGACTTCTGGGGACTGAAGTAGTAGACGTCGAACTGCGTCGGGTCCACCCGCAAGCCACCGGCCGCGCTGGTGGCGTCGACCGCCACGAGGCCGGTCGCGCCCGCGGGGCGGGTGATGGTCATCGCGACACCGGTACTGGTCTCGTTGTGGGTGAGGCCGTAGAGGTCAATGCCGTCGTCAGCCAGGGCCTGGGGGTGAGTGCCGGGCTCTGACTTGAGGATCTGGGGGTCGTCGAGGTGAGGGGCCGCCGCGGCGGCACTCGCGAACTTCGAAGAGAATTCTCCGAATGAGAGGTGTTGGCTGCGCTGTTCGATGAGGTGGAAGGTCGCGGCGTCCCAGAAACAGGTGGTGCCACCGTTGCCGAGAAGAACTTCGTAACCCTCCGGCAAGTTGAACAGCGATCGTAGGCCATCACGAACATTGCCGACCACGTTTCGAACGGTGCTTTGACGGTGCGACGTGCCGAGGTAGCTCTCGCTGACGGTGACGAGCTGATCAATTTGTTCTCGACGAATCTTGGATGGTCCCGAACCAAATCGACCATCGCGAGGGAGTAATTCGGTCGGAATAACGAGTCGGGGAGTATCGGCCATGTCGGTAGTCTTATCGCAAATCCGAAAGGTTCGAACATGACTGACCGCCTCTCTCGTCTCCTGTGCTCCGTATCGCCCTCGGCGACCTTGGCGGTGGATTCGAAGGCCAAGGCGCTGAAGGCGGCGGGTCGGCCGGTTATTGGGTTTGGTGCCGGTGAGCCGGATTTTCCGACCCCCGCGCACATCGTCGAGGCCGCCGCGAAGGCCTGTTATGACATCGCGAACCACAAGTACACCCCGACGGCGGGACTTCCCGAACTTCGCGAGGCCATTTGCGCGAAGTCGCGCCGCGACAGTGGACTCGAAATTAAGCCACATCAGGTGTTGGTGACCAATGGAGGAAAGCACGCCGTAGCCACCGCCCTCATGACGGTGCTGAACCCCGGTGACGACGTACTGCTGCCGTCCCCATTTTGGACGACGTATCCCGAAGCGGCCCGTCTGGCGGGAGCGCGCACTATCGAAGTGCCCACGTCGGAGGCCAACGGGTTTCGCGTGACGGTAGCGGACCTCGAAAAGGCCTACACCCCTGCCACCAAGCTATTGATTTTCGTGTCGCCCTCGAACCCCACCGGTGCGGTGGTCGACCCAGACGAGGTCGTGGCTATTGGCCGCTGGGCTGCTGACAAGGGCATCTGGGTGATGGCGGACGAGATTTACGAGCACCTGGTCTATGGCGATGCCCGTCACGTATCGCTGCCCGTGGTGGCACCCGAAATCGCCGACCGCTGGATCGTGGTCAATGGAGTGGCCAAGACGTACGCCATGACGGGCTGGCGCGTGGGCTGGATGGCCGGCCCCGCCGACGTTATGGACTTGGCGGTGACCTACCAATCGCAAACCACCTCCAACATCTCGAATGTTTCCCAACGCGCAGCGATTGCGGCGCTTAACGGTGGGCTCGATGACGTCGCCGAGATGCGCGCAGCCTTCGACCGTCGCCGCCAGTTAATGGTGGGGCTACTCAACAACATCGAGGGCGTGCATTGCCCCGAGCCCCACGGTGCTTTCTACTGCTATCCGAATGTCACCGGTCTACTGGGTCGACCCCTCGACGGCAAGGTGGCGAACACCAGCTCGGAACTGGCAGAACTGTTGCTCGACGTCGTCAACGTGGCCGCGGTACCGGGCGAGGCTTTCGGAACACCGGGGTACATGCGCTTTAGTTACGCGCTCGGTGATGCGGCGATCAGCGAAGGCATCGGGCGGGTGGCCGAGCTCGTGGCTCGCTCATAATTCTCGTCTCGCCCTAACCTGAAGTCAACCAAGGAGTGTCATGTCGCGCGTTTTAGTTACTGAAGAAATTGCGGAGGCTGGTCTCGAGCAACTGCGTGCCGCTGGCCACGAAGTCGATGTGCGACTCGGATTGAACCCTGATGAACTTGCTGCCGCTCTCGTGGGCGCACACGCCCTGCTGGTGCGTTCCGCGACGAAGGTGACGGCAGAGGCCGTCGCCGCGGCGGACGACCTCATTGTCGTGGGTCGTGCCGGCGTGGGCCTTGACAACGTGGATGTTGAGGCGGCCTCAGCGAAGGGAATCTTGGTGGCGAATGCCCCCTTCTCTAACATCGTGTCGGCGGCGGAACACACCGTGGCTCTCATGCTCGCTCTCGCTCGCCACATTCCTCAGGCCCATTCGGCATTGGTCGCCGGCCGCTGGGAACGTTCGAAGTGGGAGGGCGTCGAGATGCAGGGCAAGACTCTGGGTGTGATCGGCTTCGGGAAGATCGGCAAGCTTGTCGCGGAGCGTGCCCGCGCTTTTGGCATGGACATCATCGCTTTCGACCCCGTCGTGACGCCAGAGCAGGTGGCCGCGGCAGGCGCACATGCGGTCTCGCTCGCCGAATTGTTCGCGACGTCTGACTTCATCACCGTGCACTTGCCCAAGAACAAGGACACCACGAATTTGATCAATGCGAACACGCTCGCGGCCTGCCGGACCGGCGTTCGAATTGTCAATGTGGCGCGCGGCGGCATCGTGAATGAGGCCGACCTCGCCGCCGCCATCACTTCTGGTCACGTGGCGGGTGCGGCGCTCGACGTGTTCGCCACGGAACCATGCACCGACTCACCACTGTTTTCTCTGCCCCAGGTCGTCGTGACACCACACCTCGGCGCATCGACCGCGGAAGCGCAAGACAAAGCGGGCGTGCAAATTGCCGAGCAAATTGTGCTGGCGTTGGCCGGCGACCAGGTTCCGTGTGCCGTCAACGCGCAGGACGGAGTCGTTCCGCGTCCTCGTTGATTTCTCGTTTATGACGAGACGGTGGCGATTCATTTCCGACCTGACAACGGCCCTTTTGCCCCGCTACCGTAAGGGGCATGTGGCGACGTCTCATCTCCCTCAGCGCGCTATTGCTGGCGGGAATCGTGGTGCCCGTGTCGGCCCATGCCGCCCAGTCGACCCGATTTGAGTGGACCGGCGTTGTCGGTGACATGCAGCCGAAATCGTCGACGGTCACGCTCTACGTCGGTGGTGTCGCGGAGACAATTTTGTGGACGCCGAGCACGCAAATCTCAGGTGGCACTCTCGCCATGCTGACACCGGGCACGCTGGTGGATGTTCCCGGCCAATACACATCTTCAGCCAAGGTGGCAACATCAATTCGAATTTTGCGTGGCGGGCCATCATCTGCCAAAGCCAAAACATCGACTGCCAGTGGTGCCATCGTTCGCGTCGCAAATGCGGGCGCGTGGATCACCTTGGTCACTGCCGCCGGCCGCCTTGACGTCACCACACAGTCACCGCCGGGAGTCGTGCCTGCCTTAGTGGTCGGTCAAGTTATTTCGGTCAAGGGAACGCAGATTGGTTCCTCGATGTCAGCGAGCGACACCAGCAGTCTGCCCGTGCCGACACCTCAACGGCTAAAGGTAAAGCCGGTCGGGACGAAGGCAACAGTCACTGCTGTCGTGGTGGCGGGCCAAAGGGAACTTTGGGAAATGTGGACGGCGAACGGTTTCATCGCCGTCACCCTTGACGCCGTGGCCATCCTGTCCGCACCGTCATTAGTTGTCGGCCAAAAGGTAAATGTCACGGGCATCGCCACGGGGTCGCAACTGTGGGCGACCTCCGTGGCGACAGCCCCGTCAGACAATTAGAAGAAACTTATTTCATCGACCTTGTTCATGATCTCCGGCGTCAGCAGCGGGAGAACATCGAGCGAGGCCAAGTTCTCGCGAACCTGCTGCGCGTTCGAGGCACCGGTGATCACGGTCGAAACGTTCGGATTCGCGGCACACCACGCAATGGCGAACTGGGCCAAGGAGACACCGAGGGAGTCGGCAATGTCCTTGAGCTGACGAACCTTGGTGTTGCGCGCGTCGTCGGTCAAACCGCCACGCAGCCATTCGTAACCGGGGAGGGCCCCACGGCTGCCCTCGGGAATGCCGTTGAGGTACTTGCCGGTGAGCAGGCCAGAGGCCAGCGGTGACCAAATCGTGGTGCCGAGGCCGATGTCCTCGTACAGACGGGCATATTCCTTTTCCACTCGGTCACGCCAGAAGATGTTGTACTGCGGCTGCTCCATGACGGGCTTGTGCAGGTGGTGGCGGTCGGCAATGTCGTAGGCCGCACGGATTTCATCCGCGCTCCACTCGCTGGTCCCCCAGTAGAGAGCCTTGCCCTGACTCACCATGTCGCTCATCGCCCAGACGGTCTCTTCGATCGGCGTGTTCGGGTCGGGGCGATGGCAGAAGACCAAGTCAACGAAGTCCAAGCCGAAGCGCTCGAGCGAGCCGTCAATGGCCTGGCTCAAGTACTTACGGTTCAGGGTGTTCTTCATGTTGGGCAGGTCATGCAGGCCCCAGAACAACTTGGTGGACACCACGTACTCGTGACGCTTCCAACCGAGCTGACGGAACGCTTCGCCCATCACGCGCTCGGATTCACCCTTGGCGTAACCCTCGGCGTTGTCAAAGAAGTTGACACCGGCATCCTTGGCGGCCGAGAGGCACTCAGCCGCTTGGTCAGCGGCGGCGATTTGGTCCTTGTTACCGAAGGTAACCCACGAGCCAAAAGAGAGGAGACTGACTTGGAGGCCAGAGCGGCCGAGGCGGCGATATTGCATGGACATGAAAGATTCCCTTCGTCGGTGAACGCCGACAGGTTAGGGGAATCTCGTCGCGCTGCGTCGAGTGATGCTAACGAAAATCGTCGGCGACGGAGAGCAAAATCTCCCGGAACTGACGGCGAACCGCACTGCGCTCCACGGTGAGCTCATCGCGAGAGTCCTCGCCATCGCGACGCTTGGTCAATCGAGCGACGTGGTAGGCGTCTTCGACGGCCAACATGCGCGCGGCCACCCCCACGAGGTTGGCGACACGAGCACTCACGGCCTGTGGCAGGTGTGACTCGCCTTGATCGCTCATGATGCGTCCGCCGGTCGGGTGGGGACGTCAGGGAAGGTCGCGGGAGTCGTGGCCGGAGACGGTAACTTTGGGCCACGCGGACGGCGCTTCACGAAGGTGGCGGCGCCAATGACGATGCCCAGCAGGGTGATGAACTTGATGAGCTTCCGGAGCTTTTTCACGGCTCTCAGCGTACACATCAGGTGGCGACCGTCACTGTCGGGTCCGTAGGGGCTGATTAGCCTGTCGAGGTGAGCGTGACGACCTTCGGACTGTGGTGTGGGTCGATAGGCATCTCGTTGGGACTCATCACCACCTTGTCGCAACTCATCCGCGTGTATCGGCATGGCACCGAAGGGGTGTCAATTGCCACGTGGACCATGTTCGCCACGATGGGCACCTTCTGGGTTGCCTACGGCATGGCGATTCACTCGTGGATGGTGATTGGTGGCAGTTTGTATATCTGGCCGTTTCAGGTGTGGGTCATTGCGAAATTGAGTCCACTAGCGAATGCCAATATCGTCATCCGCTCGGCTCTCACGGTGGTCGTCATGACCTGGGCGATGGCGTTGATCGGGGGCTGGAACCTGGGGCTCATCGGCACGGGATTAGCCATGTCATGGAATCGTGTTCCGCAGACGCTGGCTCTAATCCGTAGCAAGACGGCGGAAGGCGTCTCGGTAACCACGTGGCTTGGCGGAGCGGTGGCGGCGGGTCTATGGATGGTGTACTACGTCGCCGACCACCACTGGTTCGCCCTTGTCGCCACCGCCATGGCGGGCGTGGGCAACATCATCATCACGGTGTTGGCGCTTCTGCGTCATCACCAAGCGCGTCGCGCCTAATACGGCCACTCGCCGGTCGATCCCAGCGCCTTCGCAACGGGTGTCAACTTCGCCGCGAGCAGGACTTTGTAGACCACGTTCTTGGCGAAGTAGGGAAGTTGCGCCACTTGGCGAAGAATTGATCCGGCGCGACCCGTGGTGGACTTTCGGAACTGGGCCATGGATTGGCTGCGTCCTTCATAGACCCAGCCGCGGGAGAACCACGTGGTGGCGATGAGCGCCAACGTCACGCCAATGGAACTGAAAGAGTCATGGACCAACATGACTCCACCGGTGGGCACCTTGGCGCCCCACTGGCGAATGTCGCTGCTGGCGGGACCGTAGCGGTGGGCGCCATCGACGTACAGCAGATCAACGGATCCCGGGACATCGCCGAGGGCGTCATCGGAGAACTTGCGCAAGTGCGTCACGCGCTCGCGAACGCCCGCATTCGTGAGGTTGGCGAGAAAAAGCTGGTGGTCCTTTTGAGCTTCATCAGCAAAGCCATCAATTTCTTGCGGCCCTCGGTCATTGCCGCCGTGCGGGTCAATGGCGTACAGCGTCACGCCAACAGTGGCGGAACTGGCCAGCACGCACATGGAGCGACCCTGGAAAGACCCGATTTCAACGACGGTGTTCCCGGTCGCGAGTTCTCCGGCGCGGTCCCATAGACGGCGCGCTTGGTCGCGCGTCATCCAGCCATTGACGTTGGTCAGGCTGGCGAAGACGAATTCAAAGTCGCTCATGATGCTCCCTCGGGTTTACGAGATATTAGGTCGGACGAGAATTAGCGGATGGACACAATCGTGACGCGCAGTTGGCCGGATGGAGCGTCGTAGGCGACGTCGTCACCCGCTTTCTTGCCAAGCAGCGCTTCGCCCAGGGGCGAGGTGGGGGAGACAACCGGAATCCCGTCAGGTTTTTCCTCGATGGAGCCGAGGAAAAACTCCTGGGTGTCATCCTCGTCGTCACCCTCGTAGCGCAAGGTGACGATGGAGGTGTGCCCAACTTCTTGGGCGGTCTCATCACGTTCGACGATTTCGTGATTGCGAATAATGGCGTCAATCTGGCGAATGCGAGATTCCATCTTCCCCTGGTCATCCTTGGCGGCGTGGTAGTCACCATTTTCCGACAAGTCACCCAGTAGCCGAGCTGCCTCGATCACGCGAGCAATCTCCACGCGACCCACCGTCGTGAGATGTTCGTACTCCGCCTTGAGCTTCGCCAAGGTGTCATGGGTAATGCGATGAATGGTGCCGGACATGGGTTCCTCCCGGTTCGTTACGACAGTGTACAAAGCCCGCAATTAGGGCCGGGGAGGGGGTGCTTGAGTCGAGCCCCCCGCATGGCAAACTGCTCCCCGTAAGTGTCAGCGCGGACACTGACGAAGGAGGCATGATGCCGGTACAGCCGACGCCGTATATCTGGATGGATGGAGACTTGGTTGAGTGGGACCACGCCAACGTCCACATCATGACGCACGCGCTGCATTACGGCTTTGGTGCTTTTGAGGGAATTCGCGCGTACGAGACCGAGCGCGGCCTAGCTATTTTCCGACTCCGCGAACATGTTCGTCGCCTCATTAACTCGGCCAAAATCTTGATGCTCGACATGCCCTTTAGCGAGGACGAGATCTGCGCCGCCCACGTCGATCTCATGCGGGCCAATCAGATGGGACCCGGCACTTATATTCGGCCCCTCGTCTACACGGGCTACGGCGAAACCGGAATTTTCCCCTTGACCTCACCCGTACGCCTCGCGATTGCGACGTGGACCTGGGGTGCGTACCTAGGCGACGAGGGTGCGGCCAAGGGTGCTCGCCTCATGACCTCGTCGTGGCGCCGACACGACCCGAATGCCATGCCCACCGCCGCCAAAGCCACGGGCATGTACATCAACTCCGGTCTCGCCAAGGTCGAAGCCCTGCGCGCGGGTTTTGACGAAGCGCTCATGCTCGGACCCGACGGACGAATCTCCGAGTGCTCGGGTGAGAACATCTTCATTATCCGAGATGGCGTTCTCATCACGCCCTCGGCGTCAGAAGCTGGCGCCCTCGCCGGCATAACCCAGGACTCCATCATCCGCATCGCCCGCGACCTCGGTTACGAGGTGCGCCACGAGGCCATGATCCGTACCGACATCTACCTCGCCGATGAGTGTTTTATGACCGGAACGGCCGCCGAAGTCATCCCGGTCGCCTCCCTTGATGACCGCCTGGTGGGCAGCGGTGAGCCTGGCCCGATAACTCGCGAACTCCAATCTCGCTATTCGCACATCGTTCGCGGACAGGTGCCGGGTTATGACGAGTGGCTTACCTACTGCAACTAAGAGTCCGGTAATCTCGTAGCCATGGCTCAACCCTCTTCGATGCCGGTGCCGGCTTCGGCCGAAGTTCGTCCGTCACTGTCTCTGTCCACCCCCGAAATTGGCCGGCCAAAGAAGGCCGGCCTGCAGCGGATCGCGGTGCGTGGTGGAGGATCAGGTCGGGGCACCTCGACGCCCGATGGCGGTTACGCCCTCACGTTGGCGGAGCGCTATGTCGAGCAAAATCATCCTCAGGGTTTCGGATCGCACCATGATGTTGTCGCGGTGCTCGCTGCGCTGACCTCTGCTCGGGCCGGCCGTTTCGGCCGTGCACCGTCAGCCCCTGACCTCACGGTGGCTGCTCGTCTTCTCGGCCTCGGCCAAACGGCACCTCACTATCGGGCGTTTTGTTCCACTCTCGTGGCCGGTGCCGGTTACTCGTATTTCATCTTGCGCCAAGTGGTGGATCAGATTGGTGACGCAGTTGCCATTGACCCCGCGCAGGCCATTCCCCTCGCTGATCACTAAGACCCTCTAAGGAGACCCCCATGAGTTACGACCTCACCGTTGAGCAACGCGCGTTTCGCGACATGATGCGTCAGTTCGTCGACGCGAAGATTGCCCCTAACGCAGAAGAATATGACCGCTCGCAGGAATTCCCGTGGAAAAACTTTGATGCCTGCAAGGACATTGAGCTCCCAGCGCTGGGTGTACCCACCGAATACGGCGGTGCGGGAGCGGACATGGTGACGCAGGCCATCATGGCCGAAGAGTTAGCCCGTGGCTGTGCGTCGACCTCCGTCACCATCTTGATCTCCAAGCTCGGCATGTTGCCGGTGATGAATTTCGCGTCCGAAGAATTGAAGCGCCACTACTTGCCCAAAGTCGCGAACGGTGAGATCCAGTCGTCCTATTGCCTGTCGGAAGCAGACGCCGGTTCTGACGTCGCCTCGATGCGCTGCCGCGCGGAGCGTGACGGTGACGATTACATCTTGAACGGCTCGAAATACTGGATCACCAACGCCGGAATTTCGGACACCTACACGGTGTTTGCGACGGTCGAGCCCGGTTCGGGCTACCGCGGCATCACCGCCTTCCTCGTGGAAAAGGAGTGGGGCGTGAAGTTTGCGGAGAAGGAAGACAAGATGGGTCTTCGTGCGTCTCCGACGGCTGAGGTCATCTTTGACAACGTCCGCGTTCCCGTGAGCCACCGCATCGGCGAAGAAGGCGAAGGCTTCAAGATCGCCATGCACACACTGGACCGCTCGCGCCCCACGATTGGTGCGCAAGCCGTCGGCATTGCACAAGCGTCCATTGACTACGCGGCGAAGTACATGAAGCAGCGCCAAGCATTCGGTAAGCCCATTAGCGAACTGCAAGGCCTGCGATTTATGTTGGCTGACATGGCCATCAAGACCGAAGCGGCACGGGGCCTCGTGTATCGCGCCTGTGACATCATCGACCAGGACGACCCCGAGAACAACCTGACCTACATCGGAGCCGCCGCCAAGTCATTCGCATCCGATACGGCGATGCAAGTGGCGACGGATGCCGTGCAGCTTTTGGGTGGTTACGGCTTCACCAAGGACTTCCCCGTCGAGCGTTACATGCGCGACGCGAAGATCACTCAGATCTACGAGGGCACGAACCAGGTGCAGCGTGTGGTGATTTCAAAATACCTGCTCAAGTGATGTATTTGGGCAACTAACGGGCTAGGTGACAGAAACTAAAAGCCTGCTATCCCTACTCCATGAACCGCACTGGGTTTGATGGAGACTCTCAGCTTGTGAGCTCCATCAGCGAGGTTTCGCTGATGGTTGCATCATTGACGGAATATCACAATATTCATTTCGAGAAAAGGAATTGAAATGGAAAAACTTAACTACTTTTTGGATGATGGATTGATCGAAGATCTGAAAAATCTCATCGGACAGCCTCTTCGACAGATCGAGTTTCGAGAAATCATACCTAGTGGCAAAGTTGGAGCGCTGCCGATGACAGTGTGGGCTGGAGATGTACCGGTCACGATTGGCTACGGGAGTGACGAGTTTCCAATTTCGCCTTACGACTATTACCCTCTCAGCTACCTTGTGCAGAAGCCAAATCCCTTAGAGCCTTCAAAAGGTACTAATCGATTGATTCATTTGAAGAATCAGACACTAACTGAAGTTGAAATTGTTCGCGCGGTAGTGAAGGGGTATTTCAATAGTCGGCAGTTTTTGGATATTGCCATAGATCTCAGCTTCATTTTTTATACCGAGAATGGCTTTGTCTCACTTCAAAGAACTTTTCTGGATGACTTCGCCGTTGATATACAACTTGGTCAGAACGATGATGAGGTGACTCTTGTCACTCCTAATTTCACCGGGGAAACAGACTTGGAATATCGCTATGAGGCAAGCCTTGAAGTCTTTCCTTTATCAGTGAGATAGGCGACTAGGAGCATTCCGAGGCCGCACGGCTCCAATCAGAGGTCAGCGCTCCCGAATCCCGCCGATGGGTGGCCAAATACACTCACCGGGTGCTGGACGGGTGAGTGGATCAAATGAGAATGAAGAACTTGTCCCTACTCCATCCCTACAAATGAGGCTGGCGTCACGGCAAGAGACGGACTGTGCGGGTGTGAGAACCCTCGTGGTGGACGCAATGGGCCGTGCGGAAGAATCACCGACTTCACCCAGATCTACGAAGGCACCAACCAGGTGCAGCGTGTGGTGATCAGCAAGCACTTGCTGAAGTAGAGCTCTACACTCCGCTCGCTTGTCAGGACCGTGCCCATTTGAACTGAGTGGATTATCCCCGTACATATGTCTCATCGAATGAGTACGATTTGTGTATGGCCAAACTGCGGTACACCACGGTGCACGATCTCGCCTCGGCACTCGATGGCGCGGGACGCCCTAGCCACGATGACGTCACGGTTTTGAATGATGGGACGAGAATTGACTCACGTCAGGCAGCGCTTACTTGGCTTCATGAACTGAACTCGCGGCGCGAAATTCGATCAGAATGACGAGAAAGCATTGCTAGGGGAATCGCTAGACCTCCAGAATTGAATCGCACTGGGTTTAGTTGAGACTGTCAGTTTGTGTTTTCGCCCAGCGCTGACTCGCAGTGCAGGTCACATCAAACTCAGCCGGTGGAACGTAGCCGAGGTAGCTGGCATTTGTTGTGTTATCTTGAATTTTAATGCAACAAAACAAAAAGCAAAGAGGCAGGCCCTCTCGGCAGTCCATTTCTCAGCACCTTTCCGAGGCAATCCACCAACTTCACTCGGCGTTTGGAGGCTTGCCGCATCCTGATGAGGCGGAAGCGGTGTGGGGGAAGATCTGGGTACACGACGCCCATAATTCAACCGCCATCGAGGGCAATACGCTCGTGCTTCGTGAAGTAGAGGCGCTACTTGCCACGGGACGCGCTCTGGGGAACTTGGAGTTGCGTGAGTACCTCGAAGTGGCGGGTTACGCAAATGCCGCACGGTGGGTTTATTCGCAGGCGCTCGGGTATGGCCACGAGAGCGATGGCAGGCTCATCACAATGACCGAGGTTCGCCGAATACATTCACTCGTTTTGAGCGGGGTGTGGGACGTTGCTCCGCATCCAAACGCTACTGACGCCGAAAGACCCGGAAGCTTTCGCCAGCACGAAATTGCGCAATTCCCTGGTGGGATGAGGCCGCCGTCATGGGTTGAGGTTCCAGCAGCGATGAGTGAATGGGTAGCAACGTCAGCACGAATTGCGAAGGCCGACAACGTGATGGAAGCCTTGGCGGTCGCGCACGCAGAGTTCGAACGGATTCACCCCTTCCTCGATGGCAATGGTCGAACGGGGCGATTAATTGTCAACCTCATACTGGTCCGTATGGGTTATCCGCCACTGATTATCTATAAGCGGCAACGGTCGAAATACTTGGTGGCACTTCGACTGGCAGACGAAGGCGCGCCTGGTGCGCTCGCCGAACTCTTCGCCCGTGCGGTTACGGACAGTGTGTATCGATTCATAATTCCCACCAATGCCGGAATGGACGCTCTCGTCCCACTCGCGGCTCTGGCGTCCTCCGAGGTGAGCGTCGAGTCGATGAAGGCGGCGATTGCACGTGGTCGACTAAAGGCGCAAAAGGGGAGCGATGGCAAGTGGCGCAGTTCGAGAACGTGGCTTAATGAATATCACGCATCAAAACATGAGCGCAACGAGCCAATGGCGGGCTTCGATGAAAGTTGACAAGCAATAGTGCTCTCTAGAAGTCCCTCTATGTGTCGGCGGGCCTTCCGTGGAGAAACAGCTCAATAGGCGTTGACCTCGAGTTCACGTGGACCTCCGATCACGGGATCACTGAAAGCGTGACGACTCCGTCGCAGAACCTCTCCGGATTTTGGTACTTCTCGGGAGTCCCGCACGCGCTCGGTGGCGCCGCCATCGACCCGCCCACGGTGGCGAGGCAGGGGGGCGATCTTCAGTGGCGTGAACAATCAGATTCAACCCCTTGGCGCCACCTGCTGAGAACGCTCTTTTGCGACCCTGACGTCAGATGAGAAAGAACCAGCGAAGTGGCCGACGGACCCCGAGGTGAGGTGCTGTTCACGGCCGCTGAGTGGAAGTTCGGAAGTGCGTTAATGCCGAGACGCCGCGCACAGCGAAGGGTGTGGTGACGTCGACAAAGTCGGACGAATGGTGATGGTCCTCGTATGCTTCCGGTCATGCCCCAACTCTTCGTGGTCTTTCTCGGCGGTGATCTCGCTCCGGGTCGAATTGGCGAGGATCACGAGGTCGTTTTGGTCGTGGCCGACGACGTGAAGTCTGCTCGCGTGGCAGCTCGAGCCAAGTGGACGGGTGTGGGGCGACCTCACGTCGATGCGATTACTCCAGTGTCGGCCGTCGATGGGTATCGCGTTGATCTAACCCACACGGGTGAATCTGGCGACTGGGCGATAGACACCTCCTTCGAGCCGTAGTTCCTCGAGGACACGAAAAACCCGGCGGTGCGTATGCACCGCCGGGTTTTTCGTTGTTGAGGGCTCTAGGCCAGTTGCGTCAAGGTCTCCAAGAGGTCGCCACGAACACGACGGGCAAACATCGCGCCGCGGTCGAGGTTGTCAAGGAGTTGCAGCATGTTGGGCTGGCCCGTCTTCAGTGGGTGCGACACGTGGAAAGCGCGAATCTCTGCGACCAGTTCGTCCGAAGTGAAGAGGGTGGATACTCCCGAGCACAGACGAATGTGCATGTCGGCATTGAAGAACTCCATGAGCTCGTCCCAGCGTCCGGTGATGGTGCGCCACATCTGTTCGCCGATGAAGCGATTACCCACCATGGCCCCGATGAGGAATGGTGAGTCCTGATTACGGATTTCCGTCAAGCACTTCTCGAAGGTTCGCATGGCTTCGTCGAGGTCGGGAATGCCTGCCAACGCGCCGAGGTAGCGCTGCTCATCTTGGGGCGTCGTCGCGGCTTTGCGACGAGCGTCGAACTCCTCGGCGGTGCCGGGGCGGTTCTGACGGGCCGTGATGCGCACGATGGGGTCAGCGAGGTCGCCGACGAGCTCACCCGCGTCAAAGCGACGCAGCGCTTCGGCGATGATGGTCTCGTGGTTGCCGACGTTGGCCAAGGTCTCGATCGCCATGGCGCGCAGTTCGCTGGCCTGAGCGGTCTCGCCCGCGAGGGGATTCCAGGTCAAGCGGGCAAACAGCGGTCCGTAGATCGACTGCACGACGGCGGCCAGCGCGACGCGCTGCTCGTTGTTAGCAATGCGATTCACCATGCCGATGGCCTGGTTGATGACCATCCACGACGACGGCTCGTCCAGGTTGGTGAGACCGGTCGCGAGAGTCAGAAGACCGCCCAGGCTGGCCTTACCCGTCAGCACCGCCGCCCAGGTGTCCGAGAACAGCACGGCGCGCTCGAGTTCGTCCAACTGACCGAGGCCGGCCGCAATGCCCGCCAATTCGCTGTCGCCATACGCGGTTCGGTAGAAACCCGATCCACCGGCGTTGACCACCACGGTGCCACTGGTGGCCAACGGGGCGCTGGTCGTGGCCAGAACTTGCTTCGCAATGTCCGATGACCCGATCTCACGAGAGAGCACCGGCACCTGCCACAAGGAGCCAATGGCGCTCTTCTCCTGCGGCGGCAGGTAGGAGAAGGGGGACTGGGTGATCGTGCCATTTTCCACCTTGATGATGGGGTGACCACCCTGCAAAATCCAGGTGTCCATAATGGCGCCGATGTCGTGACCACTGGCCTCGCTGAGTGCGGCCCAGAGGTCCTTCGTCACGGTGTTGGCGTAGGAGTGGCGCTTCAGGTAGATGCGCACACCATCGCGGAAGGTCTCCACGCCCAAGTACTGCTCGAGCATGCGCAAGACAGCCGAACCCTTGATGTAGGTGAGAACGTCGAACATCGCACGGCACTCGTCGGGCGCGACCACTTCGAACTCAATGGCGCGCGTGGAGTGCAGGCCATCGACGGAGAAGGCGAAGTCGCGAGCGGGATTGAATTCCACCCAGGTCTTCCAGTCGGGACGGAAGTCGTCGGTGCAGATGCCTTCCATGAAGCTGGCGAATGCTTCGTTCAGCCAAATGCCCTCCCACCATTCCATGGTGACGAGGTCGCCGAACCACATGTGGGCGATTTCGTGGTTAATGACCGCGGCCACTCGGCGAACGTCGGCGTGGGCCGCCGTCGCGGGGTCAACGAGCAGCGCCGTTTCGCGATAGGTCACCAGTCCCAAGTTCTCCATGGCGCCCGCCGCGAAGTCCGGAATGGCGATCATGTCGAGCTTGTCGCCCGGGTAGGGGATGTCGAAGTAGTCGCTGAAGAATTCGACGGCGTGAATACCGGTCTCGAGCGCAATCTGCGTCAAGTGACCCTTGCCGATGGGGTAAATGATGCGCAGGTCAGTGCCGCGCACCTTCGTGATGGCGGTCTCTTCGAAAGGGCCGACGACGAAGGCGACGAGGTAGGTCGACATCTTCATGGTGCGGTTGAAGACCACTTCCTTCGTGCCATTGCCGAGGTCCGTGATGGACTTCTCGGAGGCATTCGAGTACGCCGACAGGTGGCTGGGCACCACGAGCGTGACGTCGTAGGTGGCCTTGTACGCCGGGTCGTCCCAACAGGGGAAGGCGCGACGAGCGTCGTGTGACTCGAACTGCGTGGTGGCCAAGGTGTGCGTGACGCCCTGGTCGTCGGTGTAGGTCGACCGGTAAAAACCGTGCAGTTGGTCATTCAGCGTCCCAGTGAAGGCGATGTCAATCGTCGCGACGCCAGTGGGCAGGGTCTGATCGAAGGTGAACGTGGCCGTCTGGTACTCGGCGTTATAGGTGGGGGCTGCCGAGGTGAAACTCTGGCCCGCCACCGTCACGGTCGCCGGCTGCACGTCGAGCTCGAGGGCGTTCACCGAGAACGACGTGACGGATTCGTGAATCTCCGCGGTGATGGCGACGCGACCGTCGAAGGAGTACTTCACGAGGTCCGGCGTCAGGTGCAACGCGTAGTTCGACGGAACCACAGTCCGTGGGAGGCGGTAGGGATTGGTGCTCATAATTTTTCCTTATCCGTTAGTGACCCGAGACGGCCCGATTGATTCTGATGTCGCCACTCGTCGACGAGAGCCTAATTGAGGACCATTGGGTCGATTCGTTCCCGTCGCCGTCCTCGCCAAGGGGAATTTTGTTGACGATCTCGCCGGAACGAGAATTTGCTGCCAGGTCAATGTCGAGACCAGTGTGAACCCGAACGTTGATGTCACCACTCTTTGACGTGGCGGCGAAGTCGCCCCACCCTCCAATACCGAGATCGATGTCACCAGAGGTAGACGCCACCTGCGCCCGGCTCTCCGCACAGCGCACCATGACGTCCCCGGAGCTCGTCGTCACCTCGCTGACGCCCACCGAGGCATTGAGTCGCACATCACCAGATCGGGTGGCCACGAGAGCCTGGGGCATCCGCTGCGAGCTGTCAACGGTCACGTCGCCGCTCTTGGAACGTGCTACCAATTCAGAGATGTCGCCCGTCAGGCGAATATCTCCCGACGTGGTCTCGAGTGTGGCGGAGCTAATGCTCCCGATGACGTCAACGTCACCCGACACCGTGCGGGCCACGATTGTCGACTGCGCCGGGATTTTGACGAGCACATCGACGTCACTGCTGCCGGCAACGAAGGCCGATTTGCGCTGAGCCGACGGGATGGACATGAAGGCCGCCATAAATCGTGGCTGGTGCTGGCTCGACACCTGCAGCAACGGCTGATTCTGCGACTGAATGGTGAGCGTGGCGGTGGCGAGGTCGAAGGTGACCTCGGCCTGCTCGACTACCCATTCGTTATTCACGCCGTAGGCCGAGAGGATTACGTCAATGGTGGGTTCGTCGTGAACGAAAACGCTCAGAGATCCACTCGTTAATCCCAAGGTGCCGGGATCGAGACCCGGGCGGCCCACAAAACCCCTGGTCACAGGCTTGGGGGTTATGAAATCGGCGTCAAATGTAGCCAATTGTGTAGCCAATGGGTCAGTTTGCTGTGGACGCGAGTGGACGTTTT
>CAIYAP010000003.1 GCA_903924205.1 uncultured Actinomycetes bacterium | reverse complement strand
GTCGTCGTGGTGTAGGGAGTTGCGCCAACGGTGCCCGTCAGCGTCACGACGTCGACCTTGTTGGTCGATGGAATCTCTACGTAGGCATCGACAGCCCCTGGTGAAACAGCAATGCGCGTCGGCGCGCCGCCAGAGAAGGTGTAGGTCGTCGAAGGCGAAGACGGCGGATCGTTGGTGAAGGTCGACAGTGTCGTACTCGACCCATTGCTCGTCACAAATAAGGACGTTGCGGCGGGATTCGACTCGTCAGCAGCAAGACCCGTGGGATTGAAGCTCGATGAGCCCGTGTAGGTCGAACCGGTCGGTTGCGTGAAGTAGGGACTAGTCGATGACGTCTGCTCAAAGGCAAAGATCTTGTGAAGAGACGGCGCCGCTGCGTCGACCCAGTACCCGCTTGGGTCGAAAATCACCTGGCTGATCACGTTTGATCCTCCGGCGACCGAGGCAAAGGTCTTGACGATGGACCTCGTCTTCATCGAGATCATCTGAACTCTGGCGCTGCCAGAAGCGGTGTCAGACACCACTGCGAAATCGGTGGTCGGACTCACTGCAATTGAGGTGGGATTCGAGCCACTCCCAAGTGACAGGGTCGAGATGATCTGCTTTGTGACAGTGTCAATGAAAGTGACCGTGTCGTTGGCATTGGCTGTAACAACAATCGGGTCACTGCTCGTGACTGAACTGCCCGGTGCAGGCTGCCAGTAGGCAATCGAGGTCGGGTTGGAACTGGTCGGTAGTGCGATTGGTGACCCCACAACTGCACCAGTTGCTTCGTTCACCATTTCCACTTCGTTGGCTGAAGACACTGCAACCCAAGAGAGCGTGTTCTGTGACACTGGAGGCAGGACTGCGCCTTGAGCGCAAATCAAACCGTTCGAGGACAGCCGCGACGCCGTCCTGTTCACACGGGGTATTCCGAGGCGAGTGGGCGCTTTCTTGGCCACGAGAGGGCGCTGAATCACCGGCGAAGCTGACGGACTGGCGGTTGCCACTCCTGCTGTAATGCTCGGAACAACGAGCGACCCTGCAATTGTCGCCGCAAGAAGGCGCCCCGTTTGCTTCAACCGAATCCGCAAATCATGCCTCCTAACCCTTCTCTGAAACTAGAAGGTTGACGAACGCACGTCAACGGAAATTTGGTCAGACTGATGGATTTCGAATGACACCATCGATGAGACCATCAGGAGCAGGACGGAGATATCGGCTTCGCAAGTTGACAAAGAGCGGCTCCATTGACTGTCCGTGCTTTGCTCGGTCGAAACGTCGTGTCTACGGCATTGCCCAGCGGGAACCGCTGGCATCTTGGTCAAGCGCCCATGGACCGCCCATGGACCGCCCAAACCAACATTGAGTCTGGAGGCCAAACGAGTATTTCCAAGTAGGGACTGGGCTTTCGGCAACCTCGGACGTGAGCGAGGTCAGTTTCCCAAACTGATCGCTGCACTGAGCGAGATTGCGTTCCTCTATCCGCTGCATGGCGAAGCGCAGGCAGTCACGATCGTCGGTTCCGATGAGGCCTGAGCTGCCCTCCGGCCTGACCTGAATGAGCGACTTACCGCCGCGTTCGGAGATGAATTTCGGGCGGTCCATGGGCGGTCCGCGGGCGCTTCACGGGCGCTTCGTGGGCGCTTCAACCCCCAAACCGGGCGCTTCGTGGGCGCTTCATGCAGCACACCGCAGGTGTCTACAGGACACTGCAGGACAGTCCAAAACCTTTGAAATTACTGGGCTTTGGGCGATTTCACCAGAGAGCGGGCGACGGGAATCGAACCCGCGTTCTCAGCTTGGGAAGCCGAGCTCGATCAAGCCATGTGTAGAAATTCGTTCTTAGTACACGTCATTTCAATCTGGGAGCCACGCGACTGCACGTTTCCACAGGACCAATTGGTTCCATGAAACTTGAACTGGGGGTGCAAATTTGTCAAGGGTCGAGAATTGGCATCACTCGCAACTCCTTTGAAGTCTTTGACTTTGCAACCTTGCTCTCCTGAGGGTGATGCTTCTAAGTAGCGAGACTTCGAAGACCAGCACTCATGCAGGACTTGGACGACTACTCGCCGAGTTTGATGACAGTCGTCCGGGTTTCCCATATATCACCGAGCTCGGACTCGAATGCCTCTGGCTCGTCTAACGGCGTGTCACCTCGAATGACCTCGAAATCCAATTCGTTTACCCAAATTGAGCCGTTAAAGAATGCGATTCCTCCCTTTTCGGTCTCAATCATCACCCCAAGGTCGATCGCACAGGACTGCGTCGGGCTACTCGCTGCATCGCGATTGAATTCAACGCGAATGACTCCCGAATTCGTAATCACGGAATTCGAGAAGTCGTAGAACAAACTTCCTTCTTTTGCAGCAACATCAACTAAAGACGTGTCGCCGTACTCAATGGAAACCGTTGCAAAATCATCAGTCACTCCATTTATGGCATAACTGTCCAATCGTGACCGAACCGATACCACAAGCCCCTCACCAACTTCGATGAATGCCTCACCGATTGCGGTTCGAGTTCCGTTCAACAAATTGATCGTTCCGTAGGATTTCAAGGTGCTGCCGATTAGATGACGAAGAATGTCTAATTCTTCACTTGGTATGAATCTTGTATTCGTTGTCATTTGCTAATTCCTCCTAAGAAATGTACGCGCTGAGATTTCAGCCCCGCGGTGCCGAGCAATAGAGGTGTCACCTAAAGTCTGAGCAGTTCCTTTGGGTCTAGCTAAGAAGCAAGGACGTTTCCCCAGTCCAACGGACCAATGGGAATCCAACCGTGGCGGGCCCGACCCGGCGGTAGCGGTCCCCGTCCCACGCTAAGACCCTCGAGGCGGACCCTTCTTACGGCGCGAGCAGTTTCAGTTGTTCACCGGCGATCGCGGGAATCTTCGCTGGGAGGTTCGGGGTTGCTTCACTCGCTGCCGTGATCGCCTCTGGGGCACGCTCGCTCAGTTCGTTGACGATCTTCCGAGCTGACTCCTCTCGCATACCCCACGAGACGGCCTCGCTGATCAGCCGGTCGCGGGTGACCTTCGACGTCTGGCGGACATCATCTATGAACATGGAGAGCTCGCCGTCGAGGTAATACAACGTCGACACAACGTCATATACGGGGGTTAGCTCAATAGATCCGTCACGGTGATGCAAGAGCGAGAAGTTCTTGCCGTGTGCATCACTGTTTCCAACGAGCACATTGACGTATGTTGCTTGCAAGAGCCTGCTGAGGGAGTCGGGGCGAGCAAACTGTCGCAGGACAGCCGCAATCTGCTTTAGCGATGGGCCACCCTCCTTCTGATATTTCGTCTTCGGGGAGAGGGAAAGAACCTGGCAAAAGTCCTCTTGATGCACGCGCTCGACGTCGCCCGCGCCCGTGACGACTCGGTCATATCGCTCAACGACGATGAGCTTTCTCCCACCGTACTCCATGGTTTCGATCGATGCCGCCCGAAGCCCGAGGTTGCGCGCAACTCGCATGCAGAATGCCTCGTTTTCGACGGTCTCAGGGAAGTCTCGAATTTCGGGCTTGAGAATGTGTGTCGACGGCGTTCCATCGACTGGCTCACCCCAACGACCGTCGGGCATGCGTGTGAGAAGGAGTTTCTCTTGAACACCGGCCAGGGAGATTCTCACCCGATCTGTGACGCCAAGAGGAGCGCTCCTTAGGTTCGCGACCCGCTCGATGATCTCGTCATTGGTAAGAGGCAGTGCCGTCAGCGTCTTGGCGTGCCGCGGTGCAGAGTCTTCGGCCGGTTGGACGACAATCGCACCAGCGCAATCGAGTCCCAGGGCGCGAATCAACCCAAAGGTGTCATTGGCATTGAGGTCGAGTTGTTCTGCAACGGCCCGCCGCTGATCTCCCTCCGGAAGCAGTCCGTCGATGAAAGATCGAGTCTTCGCATTGGGGTAGGGAACGTCAGTGAGGGGAAGGGCAATCGACAGCAGCGGCGTGCCGAGCTCGTACTTCTCAAGTGCGTCCGGCGTGTACCGAAGTCGAAGGCGATTGTTTGCCTCCCGCGAGACTGTGGCGACCCGGTCGCCGTACAGCCAGATGGCCAGCTGGTCCGCCATTACCAATCCTCACGATCCACGGTCATTCGGACGCCCAGTTCCCGAAGAACGGCGAGCGTGCGCTTGAGTTGCTCGGTTTCAAGCCCATTCTCAAGGGCGTTGACGTAGTTCCGAGGCATGCCGGCACGGGCGGCCAGTTCTTGCTGGGAGATACCCAACGCATTGCGATAGTGGCGGATCGCCGCCCCCAGAGTCGAAGCGCTGTAGACCCGGAATGGCTGTCTCTTGTCCGTTGTGTGATTTGCACTCATATCTGTGCAGTATAGTGAAAGTGCCACTTGCACGGATATTTGAGTATCTGTTTATTTTGCTGAAGTGCACAGATATCCGTGCACCATCGGGATCGGAAAGGCGGGCTCAGGACCGCCTGCCTCCGAACACCCGCACCATCGCCTCATAGGCATCGGCCCATTGCGGAAGCGAGGAAATTATGCGATGCCAGCGTGCCAATCGGTTCCAAGAAGAATCCGAGTGGCGTCCCATCGTTTTCGTCGTCTATCAATGAGGCGATTCCCTAGTTTCGTCGGAGTCGTCGAGTTGGATGCACCTCGCCCACCCGTTCGCATACGTCGGCACGGCACACCGGCGCGGAAGAACCTGCAGTGGTTACCGACAGCGGCGGAACTCGTGGCGGCCTCAGCCGCCGACAAGGGCATCGATACGTGGTCACGTCACGGCCACGGCGCGTGGTGAGGCCAATCTGAGGGGCGAATAGCCCGGGTCGCGAGACGTCCGGAATGTCAAGAGCGTTCAGGAGTATCAGGTGCTCATCGACCGCGCAGAATGACCTCGATGGCGTGTGGTGCCTGTGCGCGAATCTCGTCTCGATCGGGGCGAGCCAACGCGGCACGTCGTTGCGGGGCGACTCGGTTGACCGTGGCGAGAGCGGCTTCGTGGCGAATGAGAAAGTCCCAATACAAGGTGGTGAGCGGACAGGCCGACGGCCCGATCCTCTCCGTGGGTGAGAACTGGCAACCGTCGCAGTAGTTAGTCATCTTGGAGACATAATTACCGCCACCGATATAGGGCTTGGTACCGGTCTTGCCGCCGTCCGCAAAGGTCCCCATGCCAATCACGTTGGCTTCCATGACCCACTGCGCCCCGTCGACGTAGGCGCCGACCATCCAGTCGCTGAGGGCGACGGGGTCAACGCCCGCCAAGGTGGCGGCGTTGGCCAGAATCATCAGTCGTTCGATGTGATGGTTCCAGCCGTAGTGGCGAAGGTGCGATATCACCCCTTCGAGACAGCGCATGGGGTGCGATCCCATCTCGCGCCACGACTCGGGAAGGGGGTGGGTGGCCCGCAAGACGTTGCTCGAGGCATAGGACTCGTCGCGTAAGTGGTGTAGCACCCATACCCACTCGCGCCACCCGGTGACCTGACGAATGAATCCCTCCGCACTGGCGAGGGGAATCGCCCCCTCGTTGTATGCCGCCACGACGGCGTGGACGACCTCGCGAGGGTGCAGCAATCCCATATTGATGGCGGGGCTCAGTCTCGAGTGGGCGAGGTGCCAGTTGTCGTAGCTCGCGGCGTCTTCGTGACGACCAAAGCGCGGAATGATGCGTTCCACCGCGTCGCGCAATTGATCGAGAGCGTGCTCTCGCGTGCGCGGCCAGAAAGCGAGGGCATCATCTCCCGGGTGCCGAGGTCGCAGTTCAGCGACGATCGCCTCCTCATCGGCAGTGAGCGGTGCCAACCACGGATGGGGCCAGGCCCCACCATCTCGCGGCAGAGGTTCACGATTCTCGACATCGAAGTTCCACTGGCCACCCGCTGGCCGGTCACCCTCCATGAGGATGTTGAGTCGCTGGCGCTGCTCACGCTGGAAGTTCTCCAGGGTGGCCGGTCGCTTTTTTCGTGAACGAATCTCTTCCACATCGCTGAGATAGAAGGGGTCGGGCAATATCTCGACGCCCATGGTGGCGAAGACGTTCCCGGCGCGACGTCCTCGCGGAGCATTCATAAAAAGTCGCGAGGGCGAATACGCCGCCAGGTGTTCGTGAACCCCCGCGGTGAAAGTGGCCGCACGGCGATAGTCCACAGTGAAACCACGGGCCTCGACCTCGTGGGCAAAGTGGCGCATCGCCGCGAGATACAGCGCGACGCGCGTGAGGTGCCGCGGCTGCGAGATCAATCTTTCACTCTCGATCATCAAGATGGTGGTGTCGCGTGGCAAAGTCGGCCACGGGGCCACCTCGAGCGACAACTGGTCCCCCAGAACGATGAACGTCTCGCTCACGACTCGCTCCGTCGATCACGGCCCGCCTGCGCGGAGCATGCCGCCGAGCAGTACTTCACGTTCTCAAAGCTGTGTCGCCACTTGGCCCGCCACTCAAAGAGCAAACCGCAAGCCTCACAGACCTTTGGGGCGTGGCCGTTTTTCACTCTGGCAACTCGTGGCGGCTGTGGCACGTCTCAGTATGAAGGAGAAGTGTCGCTGACCAATCACCGGCATGCCATCTGGTGGCGAGCGACTTTTTCTCTCTTCTTCGTAGGATGGCTCGATGAGCTCAGCCATTTCTGACACCCCCGTTGCCGACCCCCGTCGCTGGTGGATCCTCGCCGTCATGCTGACGGCGGAAATCATGGACCTCCTCGACTCCACCATTGTGAACGTGGCGGGTCCCTCACTGCAGAAGGACCTCGGCGCCATCCCGTCGCAATTGCAATGGATTATCGGTGGCTACGCCCTCGCGCTCGGTGCCTCGCTCGTGGTGGGCGGCCGCCTCGGCGACCGTTACGGCCGTCGACCCATGTTCCTCTTCGGCATCATCACTTTCACCGCCACCTCGTTGTTGTGTGCGGTGGCGCCGACCAATGGCTGGCTGATTTTCTTCCGCTTACTGGAAGGCGTGGCTGCCGCCATGCTCCTGCCGCAAGGATTCGGCCTTATTCGCCAGGCGTTCCCGCCGGAAGAATTTGGCAAGGCCTTCGCGGTCTTTGGACCGGTTTTTGGCCTCGGCGGCATTCTTGGACCCATTGTCGGTGGCTTCATTATCCAGTCCAACCTCTTTAACTTCGGCTGGCGCGATGTCTTCCTGGTCAATATCCCCATTGGCCTCGTGGCGATTCTGCTGGCCTGGCGCATGCTGCCGACGCAGGCGGGCGACCGCGCCATCACCATTGACATCATCAGCGCCGTCTTGGCCGCTGCTGCCGCGGCCCTGTTAGTGCTCCCCCTCATCCAGGGTCAGCAGGCGGGCTGGCCGTTGTGGACGTGGCTCAGCTTCCTCGGCGCGGCGGTGGGCTTCGTAGCCTTCTACCTGCGCAATCGGTTGGTGGCCAAGGGATCACGCTCACCACTCGTGGACCCGTCCATCTTTGACTACCGCTCCTACACCATCGGTATTGGTGGGCTCTTCCTGTTCTTCGCGGGCTTCACGGGCGTGTATCTCGTCATCACCCTGTTCTTGCAAATTGGACAGGGTTACTCCGCCAGTGGCGCGGCCCTCGGAAACATTCCCATTGCGGTGGGAACAGCGATTGGTGGCATGGTCAGTGGCGCGGTGTTGGCTGAGAAGTTCGGTCGCAAGGTGCTGCAGTTCGGCGCTCTCTTCCAAATCGTCGGAGCGATCCTCTTACTCATTGGCCTGCGTGACATCACCCACTTCCACCTGCTGCAGCTGGTGGCCGGCATGGTCATCTCGGGCTTCGGCACCGGCCTCGTGGTGGCGGCATTGTTTGACACCATCATCTCGGCCATCTCGGGCCGGGCGGTGGGATCGGCCTCGGGGCTGTTGTCCGCGGTGCAGTCAGTGTCCTCGTCAGTGGGAGTGGCCGTCTTTGGCACCGCGTTTTTCGCCGGGGTGACCGATCACCACAGTCCGCTCATCGGCTTTCGCCACGCGCTGGAGATCCAGATTGGCTTCGTCGCCTGCTTCCTCGCCGTGACCTTCTTTTTACCCAAGGGCAAGAAGCAAGACGCCTGGGGTGACGAGCAGGCTGCCGTCACTCACTAGGGGCGACGTTGCCCGCAAGAGTCCAGATCACCAGGGCATTGGCGTGACCATGACCCAGCTCGTGCTCACTTTTTAGGTAGTTCACGATCTGCATGTGCTTCTCCAGCCCACAGCCGTTAATGATTTCCTGCCACTGCGCGATCGATTTCCCATACTTCTTCTCGATGGAGGGGAAATAAGAAGTCGGACCCTGCTTCGACCATTCAATTGCCATAACACATCTCGTCTTTCTCGCGGATTATGAACTCTAACGAAACGACCTAGGCGGACATCAAGGAATTGATGATTTCGGCCAATCCGCTGTATCGATGGGCGGGGGTCTTGAGAGCTTTCTCCACATCGGCGCGACGGCCCACGATGGTCACACGCTTCTTGGCGCGAGTCACCGCGGTGTACAACAACTCCTTGGACAACAGGCGGGTCTGCGGGGTGATGGACACAATGACCTCGTCAAACTCCGAGCCCTGGGACTTGTGGATGGTCATCGCCCACCAGGGCTGCCACGAATGAATCGCCGTTGGCGGCAGTCGCGACGCACTCACGTCATCACTTTCGCTCGTCGTCACCACGGTGGCAGGCTGATAGAGGGTTTGACCATCACTCGTGATGATGAGGCCGGTGTCGCCATTAGTGACACCGTTCGCGGTATCCGTGGCGGTAATCAAGACAGGTAAGCCCACCATAGAGGGAACGGTGTCATCACGAAAGCCCACCTGCGCGCCGACCTTTTCCACCCACCAGGTTCGGCTCAGCAGTCCGCGATGCTGAGCGGCCAGAACCATAACGGACGTCAGCTCGGTCAGGGCGTCCGGCGATGAGGATGAACGGTGCGCCACATTGATGAGATTCTCGGCCCGAGCAATGACGCTGTTGAGAACGTCATTGCCGCCGTCCATCATCTCACCCTTCTCGTTCACGTCCACGAGACGCAGAATGTTGGTTCCCGCGTCAAGGATGCCCAGAGCCTCGTCAACTTCGTCTCCACGAATATGGTTAAAGAATTGCAGCATGAGATCGCGGTCACCGGCCGATAAATCGGCTCCTTCGAGAACGCGAAAGACGGTCGTGAGCTGTGTGCCCGGCAAACCATTCGTCACGGCTTCTACCAAGTCTGACATCACGGTACCCACATCCACGCTTTGAAGTTGGTTGGGGTCACCCACCACGACCAGGCGAGTCTCATCGGAGAGTGCTCGCAGCAACTCGTCGAGCAAAGCAATATCGACCATCGACGTTTCGTCACAGATGACGACGTCGACGTGTAGAGGATCGCTACGTCGACGTCGCGACGAGAGTGGCGTAATACCCAAAAGTTTGTGAATAGTGGTGGGGGTGATACGGCGCATCACCTCGCCGGCTAAATCGGGAGCAACCTCGTTTAGGACTTTCACCAGGGATTCCCGAACCCGCTGGGCGGCCTTCCCCGTGGGTGCGCATATCTTCACCGACGCCTGACCATTCGTGGCTCGATACAGGGCAACCAGCATCTTCGCCACCGTGAAGGTCTTTCCCGTTCCCGGCCCACCGGCGAGCACCGTGACCCGCTGACGGAAAAGACCGAGAGCCGCCTGGCGCTGAGCTGATGACAGTTCATCGTCGTTGAAATAATCACCTACTACGGTGGGCCACGCGGCCGGTTCGCGGAGAGCATCGGGGCTCAGCGGTGACAACAACCGTTGCGCCACATCACGCTCGAGGCGTACATATCGATCAAAGTAGAGGCGATCATCGAGCACGACGAGTGGCCGAACGTGGTCCTCTCCGTCACCAAAGACATCCCCGCTCAATTTTTCTCGCCATTCATCAACACTGAGAGCGCGTAACTCGTCCGGTAGGTGCACAAACTCGGGAACCTCAGAGAACAAGCGCAAGGGTAGGCAGGTTCCGCCTCGCTCCATTACGCAGAGCAGGAGTGCCGCCGCCCACATTGTTTCGTCATTCACTGAGTCGAACAGAGTGAGTTCCTCGAGAATGAAGCGTGTTCCTACGGGTAGGCGCAATTCGCCCGCGGGCGATTCACCGCCTTCGAGAGCGCTCGCAATCTGGTCGAGAACATCAAGCGACATCAACGTCTCCATTCAGAAGGTTGCTCAGGTCATCGATGCACTGCCGCGAGGGACGCAGGTGCATCACTGCGGCACCGGGCACGTCCGGCTTCATGCCGCGGAGAAAGAGGTAGGCGGCACCCGCGATGTGCCGGTCGTAGTCATAGGCATCGCCCAATCGACTTCGTACGAATCGGTGTAGCGCCACCAGATAGATCAAGGCCTGCAATTGGTAATGGTGGGTGGACATGGCACGATGCAAACCCTCGGTCGAAAAGTCTCGTAGTCCATTGGACTTGTAGTCCACGATGAAGAATCGAGGATCATCGCTTTCGCCCGCCGCGAGCACGGCGTCAATGGATCCCGTCATAAATCCGGCGAGTTCCTTGTCGCTGATGCTCAGACTTTGAAGCCACGGGCCACAGAGGGGATCATCACTCAGATGCTGACGCAACACAGATATCAGTGACGCCACGGTGACACCGTCACCGAGGTTGAAGTCGAATCCCATTTCTGGGAGGCGACGCTCGTCGCCGTAGTCGGCCAGCGTGGTTCCGGGAGCAACATCTCCGAGCTGTCCAGTCAGTGAGGTGATGACGAGGTCGACCACATCGGCGGTAGACCAAGAGCCCTTCTCTTTCTTGTCCAGGGCGAAACCAAACTCCTTGGCCGCCGCGGTCACGGCTGGCTCAACGAAGTCGCGGTCATCGCCACTCGTCACATTGATTGTTTGCAGAACTCGGTGAACTACTTTGCCTAAAAGGGCCGATCCCGACAAGCCTTGAAACTCGCTGGACTTATTCGACGTAGCTGAGCTCACTCCACCGAGAGAGTCGGTCGGTTCTCGATCTGCGGGTGACCCATCGTTTATGTCGCTCGTCACGTAGTCGGTGATGGCGGTGTACGAGAGACGAAGGGGAGCCGAGGGCAAGGCCACTGTCGACGTCGACACCTCGCGCCCACGGATGATCGAGCCACTCTTCGCAGGCGTAGATCGCGCGACCTCGTCCCAACCGAAGAGATTGCTGCCGTCTTTCGTGCGCTCATCGCGCCATGAATAGTTCCGCATCACCCCTTCCGCTTGCCAGTTGTTCGGATCCGGCGTCCACATGACATTTCTCACTTGAGCTCGTGTCAACGCCACGTATACCTTCCGAAAATGCTCGGCATTTCTCAGGGCGCTCTTCACAACGTTTGCCGGAGACTTCTCGCCCATCGTGAGGTCAATCAGAGTCTCAGCACGATCGTCGCGGAAGGCACGGTACGACATCATGCTGGTTCCCGGCCCCATCCCCTTCGCGAGGTATGGAATTAGGACTATGGGAAATTGCAATCCCTTGGACTGGTGAACGGTCATCAACTGCACCGCCGGCTCGTCGCCATCAATACGGCGCGACCACTTTCCGCCGATGGCGTCGGGGTCGCCTTCGTCACCGTTGCTCACGCCCATCGATTCCTGCAGGAACTCAACAAGTTGATCTAGCGAGTCGGTTGGTCGGCTGCGAAGGATTTCCGCAATGTGCTGAATGTCGGTGATATGGCGTCGAGAAAGCTCGTGGGTGCTAAGAAAAGTCAAGACACCTGACTCACGAATGACTGTGTCGAAGAACGCGAATCGATCGCCCTTGGCAAATTTTTCATGCCATTCGAATAGTCGCGATTGCACATTCGCTGACCAAGATTCACTGTCACGATAAGTAGCTAGGTCCTTTGCTGGTTTACCCCCAAACCACGTCCACGAGAGGAGCCGAGCGCTGGAGACTCGACTCGGCCGCGCAATCGCTCCCAGCAGAAGACGCCACTGGCGTGCGGCATCAGAAGAGAAGACATTTGCGCCGCCCACCACAGATGCCGGAATTCCGGCCGCGTGCAATACGCGGAGATAGTCTCCAATATCCGGATTGTTGAGCGCCAAGACACAGAAGTCGTCGTATCGAATGGGCCGCTCAATCCCCGTAATCGGGTCGGGAATGGTTTGCGTCTTCATAGCCCCGGCGATGTAGCCAGGCAGATCTCGCTTTACAAAGTCTTTGATGCCGTCAGCATCTGCACCCTCCGCTTTACGAAATACCCACGCAGGCTTTGTGGTGACGTCTTTCAGGTTCCCGGTTGCCACGACTGTGACGTAATCAATGGGCACGCGGCGACATGAGTAACCGTCAACGAGTTCGACCTCTTCGATGGGGGGCAATCCCTTTTTCTTCGATTTATTCTTGAAGGAGATTCCGTAATCGATGTCGCCAAGAAACACATTCGCCGCGTCGACGAGAGGGGCTGACGACCTCCGATTACCCCTGAGGGAATTCACGACCCCGGTGCCCACCGCCTCTCGGTACACCTGCACGTCACCACCACGAAATCCGTAGATCGCCTGTTTGGGGTCTCCCACCACCACGAAGGCATGCAAGTTGCCGGCCCGGTGAATCTTTTGGAAGATCTCCCATTGAAGACTGTCAGTGTCCTGAAATTCATCAATGAGTAGAACTTTGATAGTCCGGGCCAGTGATTGAGCATCACTCTCCCTCTCAAGTCGGTCGTTAAGTCGTGTCAACAAATCGCTATATCCCGACAGCCCCAGTTGTGACTTGCGATCAGAAATTGCCATCCGGGCAAGCTCGGCAACCTCAATCAGGAGAAGGGTCTCGGCGCTGGGTAATGAAGCGAAGAACTTTCCGTTAGGAGTGTTGGCATCCAACTTCAACATTTCTAGAAGCTTCTTTTGATATTTCTCTACGGCAATGAGCTTGTCGAGCTTCTTGGGCTCCAACCCGCGAATCACATCTCGCAGGACACTCGAGCGAAATTGTTCAGAATCCACATCAGTCGTCATCGTTCCCAGCGGCTCGCCAAGAAAACTGAGCGAACGCTGAGCGAAGCCGTGGATCGTTGAAATTCGAAGCTGTCCAAATTTCCCTAGCGCGTCTTTGACTCTCGCTTTCTCGTGGGCCTCATAGGCGATCCTCTCTTCAATCTCGGGAGGGCGAGTCCCCGCCACGAGCGCGACCATATTGTGACGAATTCGCGCTTGCAATTCCGCAGTCGCGGAGCGGGTGAATGTCACGATCACAATCTCGTCTGGCTGTGCTTTGCCGTCAGCGATGTAGTCGGCGACAAAATTCTGAATATTCCACGTCTTGCCCGTTCCTGCGCTTGCCTCGAGAGGCCATAGTTGCCCATGCGGGGCGGGGCGTGAAAACTCGAAACCAAATTCATTACTTGCCATCTGGGGCTACCTCTTCTACAAACTGAAAGAGCGAAACGACAGAATTGAGGCGTATCTTCATCCACGGAAAAATCTTTTTGTATCCCCACACCGTGGAGTCGTAGAACACCTCATCACGAGTCAGATGCCCCAAGGCGACGCTCCAATACGGATCACCGAGATAGGGCGCATCAAAGTTCATCCCGAAGGTCGTCGCCATCCATTTAGCGCCAGACAAGCATGGATCATCAAAATTCTTCTGTTCATCGCCGATAGCGAAGGGAATAGGCGACGCCAAGTTCGCCTGATAAAAGTCAACCATGTCTCCGAGAACATCCCTCGCTGCGGAAATGTCACTTTCGGGCATTGAGAAAATCTTTTCGGCGACGGGCACATCATCGTTGGGGTCTTCTTTTCGAAAGACGAGGTGCAGTGACATCGGTCCGCCAATCGTCGCCCTTACCGCCAGCGCCCTGAGCCACACACCCGCGATACTCCTTACCTTAAGTTTGGATGTGAGAACTTCCACCAAAACCGTGTCGGTCTCCCCTTCGAAAATGTCCACCGTGCCCGTTATGGTCGACGCGGCCAACGGCAGGGAGATGGACAGATGGCGTCGATTTCTGTTCGCTACGGCATTTCGATAAAACGTCGCCATTGCGGCTGCGATCTTGATGAACCTGGGTGAGTCCAAAATCGGTGCCGGTGGCACTACACCCGAAGAAATCATCGCGGCGAGTGCTTTCTCAAGGTCAATGACGGTACGTAAGTCAGTCTCTGCCTGCTCTTCGAGCCACAAGGTCTCCACAATCTCGTGCTGAAGAAGGCCGGCGACCTCGGCATCAATGTCATCGACCCGAGCAAGTTCGTCATCAGGAAGCGAGATGCCAAAGCTGCGCTGAACGAAGACTTTGGGAGGATTTTTCATCGTCGCTTCCAACTGGCCCAACGTGACAGTGGAGGTGTCTACATTCGTAACCGCACCCGCGTCGTAGTGCTTCGCCCAGGACAAGGGATATTCACTCTCGACAAGTTGCTGATCAAAGGTTGAAAAAGACCACGGACCCCGCACGACGCCGAGTTCGCGAAGAGATTGAGAGAAGACCGCGTCAGAGGTGAAGTTCTCTGGACTGAAACTGTTTCGCGGGTGGGCCACGGTGACGGCGGTGCCACCCGTAATTGATTGCACCAGGTCAAGAAACTCGCTGTATGCAGTTCCGGGCTCTACGTGCTTATTGGACGTAACGTCGTACCCGTTACGAATAATGGTGAGTCGCTCTGTCGCCGAGATCATCAACTCACGCAGTCGACCGCGCGCGTCGTCGGGAGGGGTGATATCACCAGCTCGAGATTCACGACGCCGAAGGTCTGCCCATTCCCACTCCGGCGCGGTAAAAGCATCGCCGTCGAAGCCCAAAATGTAAAGGGAGCGATACGACAGACCTCGAACAGTCTCGGGACTCGTGATGGTTACCCCGCCCGTCATCACGCTGGCCACCGAGCCAATGGAGTCGAAGGCCTCATCAAGAACGGCGAGGAAGTCGGCGACGGTGAGTGGCTCCGTATTTGCGTCGTTCGCCTCGCGCACTGAGTTGATGGCGCCGAGGACTCGCTCATGTTCACGGGCATCCTCAGAACGCGGCACTACGAACCGATGAACCCACGTGTCGTACCACTTCATCCAATCGGAGAGCGTCTTTGACGTCCACGTGTCCGAAATCGCATCGATGAGTTCTGTCACAATTTTCGTCAGCGCTACTAATCGATCAAAGTGGGCTGGTGCTATCTCGACGGGAAGTAAGCCGCTGACAGAGCGCAAGCGGGGATTCTCTACAAATGCCCCGAGGCGAAGTCGACGAATGCCGGCTTCCCAGGTATTGACCAGACCAAGGCCCGTCACTTTGAGGTGCTGGCGATGCGCCTCGTTCATTCCCCACCGAATATCTGCGTCGAGAGTCCACGAGGAGAAGAGTTCATCGTCATCACCGGTGAGCTCGCGAGCAAACTTCACGGTGGGCTCCGCCAAGAACCCCAGTATCTCTGAGCGCGTACAGCGGCTGCGGACTAGTGAAAGGAAGTGCCGAACTCCCTGAAGGTAGAGACCATCGTGTGACAAGGATCGATCGGCGATGTTGTAGGCCAGGGCCGGCTCAACATCACTCATTGCTTCCAGACGACGCGGGCCAAAGGCAGTACGAATAAGCGGTTCAAACGTCGTGATATCGGGGCACACCACCACGATGTCCGACTCGCGCAGAGAGATATCGCGGTCTTCATTGAGTTCGTGGCGAATGGCATCTCGAAGGATCTCCGCTTGGCGAATTTCCCCATGGGTCTCGTGAATGATGAGTGAAGCGTCGGGCGCGGCCGTAAGAATCTCGTCAGTTCGAAGGACGTGCTGTATGGCCTGTAACACGCTGGTGGGTGCCGTAGTGGGGAGGCGAGGTGCCACCGGCTCGCTGGAAATAGTTCGGAGCTCATTAAGCATTGATGCCAAGGCGAGACTGGAGCCACCCCACATCTGCAAAATCTCGCTCGTGAAATCGCTGCGGTGGCCTGACGGGGGGATGCAGGTCTCGTCAAAGGGGCGCGCCAAATACACCGTGACGTCCATGACCTCGCTCAAGGCTGTGAGTGCGGCGACGTAGCGCGT
The DNA here is from genome assembly GCA_903924205.1 of uncultured Actinomycetes bacterium. Taxonomy (GTDB): domain Bacteria; phylum Actinomycetota; class Acidimicrobiia; order Acidimicrobiales; family RAAP-2; genus RAAP-2. Next base: position 68,118 of record CAIYAP010000003.1, on the reverse strand, counting down.
GCCACCCGGCAATGACGACAAACCAAAGATGCTGATGCGATCGCGGGCCGGAAGGACATCGAGATAGGTCGTGACCTGTGCCCAGGCGTCATCCCATCGTTCCACCGGAGAGGCAAGGTTGAGGTAGTCACGAATCGCTCGGAAGAGCGCAACCTGCACTGCTTCGTCCGCGTCATACGCGGTGGGTTCGTTAGTCAGCCAGTCGAGCACCATGTCGGCGCGCCAGGTGAAGTAGCGGTCGAAAAGGTCGGCTGCTTGTCGGCAACGAGCGAGCGACACGCTGTGTGGGCCGGAGGCCACCAGCGATGCGCCCGGAGCGGTTGGATTCTTGACGGCCCAGTCGTAAATGACAAAGGGCAGTTGAGTGAGTGACCACGGGTCGACGTCGCGCCCCGTCGTTGCGGTCAGGTGCGCGTTGAGGACGCGCTGGGTGACCATGGAGGGAAAGTCGTTGTGCCAATTGGCCACAATTCCGTCGCGGCGACCAGCAGAAACACCCAGGTGCGATGCCATCGTCGCCACCAACCACTGACGGGTTCCGAGCGATGGCGCGACGACCCACTCTCGAGCAATGACATGGTCACGCAGTGACGCCAGGCGGCGGGGTCGCTGCAGGCGTTCAACAAACTCAGGAACGAGCTCTTCATAGCTATCAGCCACTACCAGTGAGAACACTCGGACTCCTCCACATGGCCCTCACTATCAAAGGGGCACCTGTCTAGATTGCCAGACGGTTGTGACGTCTCATGTGCTTCTGGTCTAGGCCGTTGGCGTACCCTTTACGGCAGTCGACGTCGTCGAGCCCACCGCATTCGTGTCCTTCACGGTCACGCTGTATGAAAGACCCGCCAACAGTTTGGTGATCGTGAGCGAGTTACCGGACGCCACCGTGACGGACAACGTGGGTTGGCCCACGGCGCTGTAGGTCACCACTCGACTCGTGAGCACACTGCCGTTCGTGGCCCCGTCGGTCCAGGTCACCGTGAGTTGTTTGCTGCCCGCCGTCACACTGTTGATGACGGGGATACCCGGAGCGGCCGCGGGGATAGTTGCGGTGGACGAAGCCGGCGCCCAGCACCACGACCACTCTGTCGACCCTCGCTCACACGGGCGCAGCCTCCGTCGACTGGGTCACGGCGGGATCAACATTGCTGCTGCTCGGCGCCCTGCTGTGGCGCGTCACCCGTTCGCGTCACGCCTCGTTTGGCGCACCGTCTAGACGGTCCCAGTGACCTTCGCTGATCACCCGGGTGCAACCGTCTTCCACGCTGATGGCGGTCTCATCATCAATCAAATAGGTCGGATAGGGCAGGGTTGACGCCCAGGGCAACACCTTTTCCATGGTGTGGTCTTCAAAAATGGGGTCGGGGTTGTCGTAGTGCACGCAGAGGGCGAAGTCGACGAGACCAAGTGCTGAATTCCCGAGCTCGCGCATCTCGTGACCGTCGGGAGCGACGCCCAGATTGAAGTCCGCGTCGCAGTTAAACGGGGTCATCACAATGCTCCCCGCACTTACCCCGACATAGACGAGCTGATCGAGTCGGGGATACATGTCGGCGAGACCCGTCTGGCGCATCCAGTGGTTCAGGTACATCACATTGCCGCCCCAGACCAGCAGGGCATCAGCTTCTTCCACCAGGGGCACCCACGCCTCGGGGCGAATGCTGGTTAAGGCGGTGAGCTCCAAAATCCCCACCGACTTCCAACCGGCGTCCACGAAAGCCCTTTGTCGTTGGCCGGTAATCAACTGATACGCGTTGACGCCGCCGACCGAGAAGGGGTAAATGCCCGTCGGAACGATGAGTGCCGAACTCTCAGAGATAGGTTTGCCCAGCAGTCGCTCCAGCTCCGCCTCGATGGACGGATTCGCGATGCCACTGGAGGTGAGCAGGAAGTTCACGGGAGACCTTTCCGATAGGTCTCTATCTTCTCACTACTCGTCGTTGCCAATATCGATGGCGTCGCGTCGCGCGTCGTCAAACTTGGCCGCCATCGTCGGGTTGCCCTTGGTCAACTTCTTGATCGTGAGGCCATCAGCCTTGTCATTCGCTAGTCGCAAGTTATTTTCCGAACCTTGCAGTTCCTCCTTCACCTTCTGGAGTTGAGCAATGGACTTGTCGATGGCCTCGATGGCGTTCTGGTACTTGCGCGACGCGAGGCCGTAGTTCTTGGCGAAACCAGACTTGAAGGCTTCGAGTTCATTCTCGAAATTCGTGATGTCGAGGTTTTGTTCCTTCACCCGCGCAAGTTCGGCTTTGTAGGTGGCGACATTGGTCGCGGCGTTACGCAGCAGAGTGATGATGGGGATGAAGAACTGCGGACGAACCACGTACATCTTCGGGTAACGGTGTGAGACGTCCACGATGCCCGCGTTGTAGAGCTCATTCTCGGGCTCGAGCAACGAAACCAAGACTGCGTATTCGCAGCCCTTCTCATTACGGTCCTTATCGAGTTCTTTAAAGAAGTCTTCATTCTTCTTCTTAGTGGCGATACCGGTGGAATCCAGCTCATTTTTCATCTCGAACATGATGGAGATGTACTCCCCACCCTCAGCGGTGAAATCGCGGAAGATGTAGTCACCCTTAGACCCAGTGGAGGCGTCGTTGTCCTTGCCGAACTGGGCGCTCGCAAAACCTGTGGCCCGCAGAGTTTCAAACTGGATTTCGCAGTGCTGCTCCAGGGACTCGCCCACCATTTTGGTGGACTGCTTCGCCTTGAAGTCCTTGTAGTACTCAATCTGCTCGTCCTTAAGTGAAATCACCTTTTCGAGCTCACCGCGTGTCGTCGTGAGGAGAAGTTCCTGCTCCGTCTTGGCGGCTTGCAAATTGCGGGCAAGGTCATCGCGTTCCTTCTCCACGGCGGACACCGCTTTCTGCACCGCCAGCTCACGCGCCAGCTCGGCGGCCTGGAGGTCCGCACGCAGTCGCTCAATTTCAACGTTTTTATCGGCAGTCTGTTTCGCGAGCTCGCTGGCGGCCGTGGCTTGCGCCACCGCCACGGCATTGGCACGGTCGTGCTCGGCCGACTTCAGCTGGCGGGCGAGCTCTTCCTCAAAGGCGTGATTACGCACCTGCTGAAGAATGTCGGCGTAGCCCGCTTCATCGATGGTGAAGGCGGTATGGCACTTCGGACAAACGATCTCGCTCACAGGGGACTCCTTCTCTCGTGACGAATGAAAATGGTAACGGGGAGCTGCGACAGCGACTCTCAGTGACACTCGTCTCCTACAGTTAACGCGAGCGAGCGAGGAGACCACATGACCTTCACTTTCGATGACTTTGGCAACCCCGAGGCCACCCGCACGGGCTACGCGCCGTTCGGCGATCAGCAGACGTGGTATCGAATTACCGGGACTCTCGAATCCCCGGTGCCGCCCATGATCGCTGTTCACGGTGGGCCGGGCGCGTCTCACGACTACATCTCCCCACTCAGCCAATTAGCTCTCAGCGGGCGACCCATCATTCACTACGACCAGATTGGTTGCGGGAATTCCTCGTCACTAACCGACGAGCAGGTGCAGAACCTGACCGTGGACTTCTTTCTCGATGAACTCGAGAATCTGATCGACCATCTCCAGATTGCGGATGACTTCATCGTCCTCGGACACTCCTGGGGCGGCATGATGGCCCAGGAGTTCGCTCTTCGTCAGCCGGCCGGACTTCGCGGACTGATCTTGTCCAGCTCTCTCGCCTCCGCATCAGCCTGGGGCCAGGAAGTCGACCGTCTTGCTCGACTCTTGCCTGAGGGTTTTGGCGAGAAGTATCAAATGATGAAGGCGGGTGGCGATATGCAGGACGACGAGTACGGCGCTCTCGACACCATCTTCACTCGTGAACACGTCTTTCGCGGCGCCCCGACGTGGCCAGATTCCGGTTTTCAATTTCCGAACGCGGTGTATTACGCCCTGTGGGGCCGCAGCGAGTTCGACTTCGACGGTCTCTTCAGCACCTGGTCCGTCGTTGATCGACTTCCGGAAATCTCGGTGTCCACCTTCGTGGTGTGGGGCCAGCACGACGAATCCACCGCGCGGGTGAACCAAGAAATTCTGGACGGTATTACCCATGCCACTTCCGCCGAAATTCCCGGTGGCGCTCACGTGACGTGGGTGGATGCTCCGGAGGCGTATTTCGCCGCGGTGATGAATTTCGCCGACTCGCTGTAGAGATACTTTCACCGCGTCATCACTAACAAAGGGCTGCCGCACCGTAGTGCAGCAGCCCTTTGTTGGTACTACGGGAATGGTCGAAACGAGTGGCTAGGCCCCCGTGACGCACAGCGCGCCGTCCACGTTGATACCCGCGTTCATGCCCGACGCCGCACCCGGCAAGGTGGCGGTCAGGACAATGGCTTGCATGCGATTGGTGAACAAGTTCTGGAACTGCGTGATCTTGCCGCTGCGACGGAAAGCCATCAAGGAGTTACCATCGACTCCACCGATCAAGTTCGCATCGCCGTAACCCACTAACGAGCGGGTGACGAATTGCTGACCAGCTCCCACCGAGAAGCCGTTGATGGTGGTGGTGGTGATGGAGAAAATCCACGTCTTGCCACCGTGATGGAGAACTACCAAGTCAAGGCCCGCAACGAAGCCGCCGGGCGTCGCGACGACCGTGGCGGTGCGTCGTGCGATATCCACGGCGTACACCGTTGACGCGCCCGCTCCCGCCGAGACGTACAGAGTTCCGAGATTTCCCACGGATTGATCGATATCGCCGGCCAAGTAGACCACGTTGCGTGGCAGTCCGGTAATAACACCCAGATCGAGTCGGTTGCCCAATCGGTCCAAACGAACAAGGTGACCCAGCGATGTGCCAAAGGCGCCCATCGAGTAGGCAAAACCATTTCGAGCGATACCCATGGCATTGACCATCACCGACGACGCCGAGGTCGTCGAGGACCAGTTCGTCAGGTTGCTGGACGCAAAGGTCTTACCGTCCACCGTCACCACGTACTTCGGCATCGGGCACGAGAAGGCTCCGCGTGTCGCGATGGCTGCTGCCGACGGGACCGAGGTGCCGATACGATTCGTCGCCGTGATTTTCACCGTCACCGCACCCGTCGTCGTGACTCCCGTCACCACACAACGGTCGCTCTCGGGAACGCTCACCGTGTAGGTGCAGGTGCCGAGAACGGTGCCGGTCGGACCGTACAGCGTGGCGGAGTAGGAGGTCACGATGGCACCGTGATCGGACACCGGCGGCGCCCACGTGATGGTGGCTCGCCCGTTCGCAATATCCACGGCTGGTGACTGTGGTGCATCAGGCGCACCGGCAGGAATGACTTCGACAGAATCAGGCGACTCGGGGCTATCGCCCGCCACGCTGTGCGCAATCACTGAGCCAATGTAGGTCTGACCTGGCGTGAGTCCCGTGACGACGCAGGTGTCCGTTTCGGGGATCGCGACGGTGTACGTGCACTGCCCCACCACGTTGTCGTTCACGTCGAAGACGGTCGCGGTGTAGCTGGTCACCGACTGTGACGAGGCGTACACGCTGGGCGTCCACGTGAAGCGCACCGACGACTCCGACACCACGAGGGGGGTGGGAGCGAGAGTCGGTTCGTTGGGCACACCGGTGGTCGTTCCCGCGCTCGATGCCGTGCCGGGGATGCTGTCGCCCACTGAATTGGTGGCTACGACGGAGACGCTAATAATTTGATTCGCCGGCAAATTCGTAATAGTGCAGGTATCGGACTCCGGCGCACTCACCACATAGGTGCACGTGCCCACCACGTTGCCGTTCGCGTCATACGCCGTCGCCGTGTACGAAGTGATGGCAGCGCCACCGTCGTCCACGGACGGTGACCACGTCACCACGACCTGATTATCACCCGGAGTCACTGACACATCCGGCGGAGTCGAGGGAACCGTCGCCGCTTCCACGACGATGACGGTGGTGGTTCCAAAGTCAGATTCCCCCAGGGCATTATTCGCCGTGACCTCAACTCGATACTCGTTCCCCAGCAGGTTCTCCACCGTGCACTGGTCAACTTCGGGGCTCGTCACCACGTAGGTGCACGTGCCCACCACATTGCCAAAGTTGTCAATCAAGTTCACGGTGTAACTGGTGATCACGCTTCCTCCATCATCGGTAGGAGGAGTCCAGCTAATGGTGGCCGTCTGGATGCCCCCCGTCGCGTGAATCGAGGTGGGTGCACCCGGCACACTCGTCGGTGTGGCTAAGTCAAGTGCTTCCGCCGCAGGACTGGTCCCCAGTGAATTCTGTGCCGTGACACGAATGGTGTAGTCAAGGCCATTGGTCAATCCCGTGATGACACAACTGTTGATGTCGGGGTTGGTCACCACGTAGGTGCACGACGCCACGGCAGTGCCGTTGCTGTCGTAGGCCGTCGCGGTATACGAGGTGATCGTCTGACCGCCATTGAATAGTGGACGATCCCACATCACCGTGGTTTGACCCGCTTCGCCATCGGTGACCGTAACGGCGTCGGGAGCATCAGGAACTCGTGCGGGGCGACCCGACGCCTTCGCCGAGGGCACCGATTCGCCCGCCGAGTTCGTCGCCACGACTTCCACCGAATAGGTCAGGGCATTCGTGAGTCCCGTAATCACGCAGGAGTCGGTTTCTGGCTCCCCCACGACGTAGGTGCACGAACCAATCTCCGCCCCCGTGCTGTCGTAGGCCGTCGCGGTGTAACTCGTCACCGGCGAACCGCCGTCATCGGTCGGCGCCGACCACGTCACCGTGGTCTGCCCGTCGTCATTCGACGTGGCCGATGGGTTGAGGGGAGCGCTGGGCGCTGAGGTATTCGGCAACACCGTGACCGTCGTGGTCGTCGAGCTGGACGCACCCACCACGTTTGTCGCCGTGACGCGAACGTCATAATCACCTTCCGGAACACCGTTCACCGTGCAGGTATCAGTTTCGGGGAGCGTGACCGTGTAGACACACGAGCCAATAACGACACCGTTTTGCAGCAGTTCCGCGATGTAACTCGTCACCGGCGAACCGCCGTCATCGATCGACGGAGTCCAACTAATGGTTGCCTGTAACTGACCACCGGTGGCTGACGCCGAGAGAGGAGCCCCCGGTGCGGTGGCGTGGATCGGCGCGGCGGGAGTCGTCGTGGCCTCCGGACTATTGCCGGCAGCATTGGTCGCCACAATCTTCGTGGTGTAGGGGCCGGCCATGAGCCCGGTAATGGTGCAGGTGTTCGATTCGGGGTTCGTCGCGAGATACGTACAACTTCCCGCCACGTTGCCCAACGCGTCGTAGGCGGTTGCGGTGTAACTAGTGATGGGGATTCCGCCATTGGACGTCGGAGCCGACCATGTGATAATCAGCGAATCGGTTCCGGCAGTGGCGCTCGGGTTGAGGGGAACGCTGGGCGGTCCACCGGGAATACCCGAAGTCTTCACCATCGTTCCGTTCCCGTTCATGGAACTCTTGGGGACGACATAGACGTCATATTTCGTGCCGTTGGTCAACCCCGTGATGACACAACTGTCCACTTCGGGAGTGGTCACCGTGTATAGGCAATAGCCCGATGGTGGTGAGGTAGGTCCGCTCACACCCACTGCTGTACCCGCGGGAACGGCGAACACGAGGTAACTATCCGTTTGAGAGGCACCCGCCGTTGCGGCAGGCGTCCAGTTCACGGTCAATTGCGTGCTCGCTGGCGTCGTCGCAGCGGACGCCGGAGCATCCACCTTCACGGGTGCGGGAATCACGACGGGAGAGGTGGCCAACTGCGCGCATCCCCTCCAGTTGCATGCTGAAATGACCAAGTTGTACGACGTCCCCGGAGTCAGGAAAGCATTGTCACCTGGCCAACGGGGTGCCGATTGGATGGGAATGCTGCAATTCGTCGGTACGGGCGTATACGGAGTTAGCCACGGAATGTTGTTGATGTTGGTGCTCTGCTGTGATGACGGGGGGCTCGCCTGCACCGAACAGAGTTCCGTCGACGTATATCCCTGCCAGTTTTGTGGAATGGTGCTTCGTCCCGTCGGCTGAATGCTGACGTAGTAGCCAATCCCCGGGGCGGTAAGCCAATTGTCCGGCTGAGTCCAATTCACACTAAGGGCCGGACCAAAAGATCCCTTGCCGACTTGGGTGATGATGTTCGACACTGCATGCGGAATGCCAACGGGATTGGCTTGGAAGCCCATCATGATCGGTCCCGTGCCGAGGGCGTTCACTGCTTGGATGATGAAGCCGTAGCTTTCACCATTGTGCAAACCGGAAATAGTGCAGGTGAAGTTAATCGTGACGCAGGTGCCGACCACGGTGACCTCGGACGGAATTGAATCCAGCGGGCCGTACGAGCAGGCGCGACATGAAGCTCCCGGCCCCGACCATGAACGGCCCCACTGCTGCGTCGCGCTCACGATGTAACTAGTAATCGGATAGCCGTTGGCAACAAAATTGCCGGCATTCCAGGTCAGCGTTGCCCACCCGTCACCCGCCGTGACGATGGGGTTAGTGGCATTAACGACGCCAGGTCCGAAGCTGTAATACGAGTTTGACGGGGTGATGACGAAGCTGGGAATAGCTTTGATCATCGACGGGAAGACCGGTGACACAGTGGAACCCTTTGCTGTCTTGGCGGTCACCGTGAAGTCGTAGTTCGCCCCCGGAGTCAAGTTGGGAACATCGCAACTCAACGCAGTCGTGGTAGTGCAACTTGATTGACCTTGGTCATAACATGGCCCACTCGACTGAGTTCCCGTGCAAAACGGGGCGTACGTATCCTTCGGGACCGCCGTCACGGTGTAGCCCGTCACGGGCAATCCGCCGTCATCGGCGGGGGCTGTCCACGTGACGGTCACCGACTTGGCCCAGCCGGCATTGCCGCAAAAAACGTTATTCGGATTACCGCAAAAACGCGCTCCCAGCCCATTCGTCGTCGGCGTCACTGAGGTGACATTGGGTGCCGAGGGCAACACCGGAATACGCACATCATTGGAGGTGGCGGTTCCGATGTCACTATTGGCTTTCGAAGGTACGTAGGTCGTGTAGTACGCCGAGACCGTCGCGTAATAGGTTGATCCCGCCGTCAATCCTGTGACCGTGCAGTAGCCCAAACTTCCCACACTGGACAGAGACGCGTTGCACCCTCCCACCGCGAGACCCGTGCTCTTGCTGTACAGCGTGGCGTTCCACGTCCAGGTGGGAGTCGTACCCGTGTACGTCCCCGGAGTCGTCATTGACACGACGATTTGGATAATCGTGTCTGATGCGATGTTGAAGGTCGGCTTAGCCAACACGGGGGCGGTCGGTGCGGCGCTAGCAACGGTCGGGATGACCGTCAGGGCGCCGACCGTCATCAATATCGAGGCACAGGCGCGGACGAGGTTTTTCTTCATGAGGGATACTCCAGTTTCCGCCACTATCGGAGCGGGTAAGAGGGCCACGGTGCCCTTGTAATGTTTCTATGGTAGCCGCACAAAAATCCGCGAGAGGGTCACGCCGAGATACCGAGTGACGGCTTAATAGAGTCCAACGATATTGCCATCGTCATCAATATCAATTGACTCCGCTGCGGGGTGCATTCCTAGGCCCGGCATGGTACGCATATCGCCACAAATGGCGTAGATGAAGCCCGCCCCCACCGACGCACGGACCTCTCGCACGGGCAATCGCCACCCCGTCGGTGCACCTTTCAATGTCGGATCTGAGGAAATGGAGAGGTGGGTCTTCGCGATGCAGACCATGAAGTCGCCAAATCCGGACTTTTCGTACTTGTCCAGCTGTTTGCCCGCGACCGGAGAGATATCAATCCCATCGGCGCCGTAGACCCGACGGGCAATGATGTCTATTTTTTCTCGCAGAGGAATGTTCGTCGGATAGAGGGGCGTATAGGAACTCGGACGTTCGGCTGCCTCGACGACGGCGTGGGCCAAGTCAATAGCCCCTCGTCCACCTTGCGAGAAGTGGTGACTCACCGCACAGGGGACACCCATCTCCTTCGCAATGTCAAGAATGACCTGGTATTCCGACTCGAAGTCACCCGGGAAGGCGTTGACGGCCACCACCGGCGTCACTCCGTGCATGGCGATGTTCTCGATTTGCTTACGCAAGTTGTCGGCCCCGCGTCGCACGTCATCGGGATTTTCCTGCAACATGGCCTCGGGTAAAGGTTTGCCCGCGACCACGCGATAGTTACCGGAATGTGCCTTGAGGGCGCGCACGGTGGCGACGACCACGCCCGCATCGGGGGTGAGGCCCGAGACGCGCGACTTGATGTTGAAAAACCGTTCGGCGCCCATGTCGGCACCAAAACCGGCTTCGGTAATCAAATAGTCACCGGTGTGGATGCCGATGAGGTCGCCCACCACCGATGAGTTTCCGTGCGCAATGTTGCCGAAGGGGCCGGCGTGCACGATGACGGGAGTTCCTTCGAGGGTTTGCAGCACATTGGGCTTCAGTGCATCACGCATGATCACCGTCATGGCGCCCGCCGCCTTCAACTGATCGGCGGTGACTGGCTCACCGGCACGGTTAAAGCCCACCACGATGCGCCCGAAACGCTGGCGCATATCGCGCAGCGAGGTCGACAGCGCCAAAATGGCCATGACTTCGGATGCGGCGGTGATGTCAAAGCCACTTTGACGCGGCTCACCATCGTCTTTAGATCCGAGACCAATAATGACGTTGCGCAGCGCACGGTCGTTGATATCGAGACAGCGACGCCAGGTGACCGACGCGGGATCAAGGTCGAGGGCATTGCCGTGATGAATATGGTTATCCACCATGGCGGCGAGTTGGTTGTGCGCCGCGGTCACCGCGTGGATATCACCGGTGAGGTGCAAATTAAGGGCTTCGAAGGGTACGGCTTGGCTATAGCCACCACCCGCGGCGCCACCCTTGATACCGAAGGTCGGGCCCATGGACGATTGACGAATAGCGGCCGTCGCGCGCTTGCCGATGTGGGCGAAAGCTTGGGCGAGTCCGATGGTGGTGGTGGTTTTGCCTTCACCGAGCGGGGTCGGGGTGACGGCCGACACCACCACATACTTCGCCCGTGGTCGATCGGCCAGGGAGTCGATGGCCTCCAGTTTGATTTTGGCGATGTGGCGACCATAGGGCTCGAGGAAGTCCTCACTGATACCCATCTCTCGTGCCACGTCGGTCACTGGCCTCAAGGTGGCCGCACGTGCAATATCGAGAGCAGAGGGCATAGTCATGGCGAATTCCTTCCGGCGAACACTACGAATGTACGGGGGTGGCGACGTCCGCGATGCCGCCTATTTCTCGTTAAGCAAGAAGGTGGCAGTCTCGACGAGAGACGTGGCGGGGTCAATGAAGACGATGTTGAGGTCGCGAGTCGCCTTGGCGGCGTTAAACGACATCTTCTTGCTCAGCAGGGGAATGATGGACTTGATTTGACCGTCGAAGAGCCCCAAGACATGGATGAGGAAGTTGGGAGCTTGACGGGTCACCAACTTGCGCGTCGGAAAGGCCGCCTTCAAGGTGCGTGCAATGTCGACAAAGGAATAGGTACCCGCCGCGGCGAGATAGCGCTGACCAAAAGTCACGGGTCGATCAATGCAGCGCACGTGCATGGCGGCCACGTCGCGCACGTCAACCAGCGGGAAGGAGAGATCCGGCATGGCGGGGTCCTTGGCGGCCAGCACGCGTTCTATGACTTCCACCGACGTCGCATAGTGACGGTCCAGAGGCGGCCCAATAACGAGGCCGGGATTAATGGTGGTGAGATTGATTTCTGGCGCCTCGGTGGCGACGAAGTCCCATGCCGCACGCTCCGCCAAGGTCTTGGATTTGGTGTAGGGGTCGCGTCCAATCGGTGACGTGACGTCAGTCCAGAAGCTCTCGTCATAGGTGACGGGACCTGCCGGCACCACGGCACCCTGAATGGCAGCATTCGACGACGTCACCACGACGCGCGTCACGCCCGCCGCCCGTGCGGCACGAAGTGCGCGCAAGGTACCGTCGACCGCCGGGCGAATGAGGATGCTCTCATCCTTCACCTTGTCGACGGAGAACGGGGAAGCAGTGTGCAGCAGAACATCGACTCCCTCGAGCGCGGTGGTCCAGCCGTCATCACTGGTGAGGTCGAGATGGACGAAGCTCACACGGTTCGCGACCGTGGGATCGCTGAGGTGCGGTGCGAGAGCGGCAACAACCTCGTCGGCCTTCACCTGGGAGCGCACCGACGCACGCACGATGTAGCCAGCCTCAAGAAGCTGTAGCGCGATGTGCTTACCGATATAACCGCTCGCGCCGGTCAAAAGAACGGTGGTCATGGCAGTCTCTTGTGGGTCATCAGCGCATCTTAGGGACATGATCCCTCGTCATAGCGAGGGGTCATAGTGTCATGAATATGCCTTCGTCACCCTCATTCACTCGACTTCGCCACTTCAATCTTGCGGCGGCGTTGCTGCACCTCATGTCGGCGATCACCATCATCGCGCTTGCCAACACCTTCGCTCTTCCCATCAATGCCAACTACATGGCCGGCCCTCCGGGAACGACCTCGCGCCAGATGTATCTGTTCGGAGGCCTGCGTTTGGCCTGGCTCGTCGGGGCCTTCTTCGTCTTGTCGTCTGTCGCTCACTTCCTGGTGGCTGGCCCCCTTCGTTCGCGTTACGAAGCGCATCTCGGCGAAAGCCGCAACCCCTATCGCTGGCTCGAATACTCGCTCTCGTCATCGCTCATGATCGTCGCCATTGCCCAACTCACGGGCATCTCCGACATCGCCGCCCTGTTAGCCCTCGTTGGTGTGAACGCCTCGATGATCGGATTCGGTGCTCTCCAAGAACGCTACGAAAAGCCCGGTGGCAGCTTGTTGCCCTTCTGGCTGGGCTGCGCGGCGGGCGTGGTGCCGTGGCTCGCCATTGGTGTTTATCTCATTGGACCCGGTGCTCACCAGCACGCTCCCGGCTTCGTCTACGGCATCTACGTCTCGCTGTTCGTGGCCTTCAACTGCTTCGCGCTCGTGCAGTACCTGCAATATCGCCGTGTGGGACGCTTCGCGAATTACCTCGTGGGCGAGAAGACCTACCTGGTGCTGTCTCTCGCGGCAAAGTCGCTACTGGCATGGCAGATCTTCGCATCCGCACTCGCGGCCACTGCCGCCAAGTAGCCCTCGCCTAGCGAGCGATGCTCTGGGTTCGGATGTTGAGCTGACCGGCAAGTCCGGCGTAGCGGTGATGGTCCACTGCCCGGTAGGCGTCCGACATCACCATGTCGAGCATCGCCTTCGTCGAGGGATACTCCACTAATGCCACCGCATCCCACGGTTCAGCAACCTCACCCAACAAGAGACCGGTGACATCCCCCGAATAGATGATGCGCGCACCGAATTGTGCCAGTACGCCGTCAGGTCCACCGAGGCAGTCGCCGTAACGCAGGTACGCCTCACGCCCGCTGACGCCATTGAGACTCTCATCGGCGTAGTCGGCGCGTTCTTTGAACTTGAGCAAGTTCAGCATCACGATGGGTGAGCGATCATCGTCACTGAAGAACGTCAGTGCTTGTGTGGGATCTACTTCGACAGCGTTACTGACATCCATGGCTAACTCCTCGGTGATATGTGTCGTGCATCACTATCACGAACTCCCGTTATCTCGGTTCTCTGTCACACCCCTTTCGTATCGTCGAAGTATGAAAGACACGAACCCCTTAAGCCCCAGTGCGATAGTGACCTGGCACCGCGAAGTGTGCCCTATTACCGAATGGCTCACCATTTCTGGTGACCTCCCCATGGATAGCGACGAAGCCGCGGCCAAACTCGATGAATGGGTTGCCGCCGGCGTGACTGACATCGTTGATCTCCGCGGTGAGTGGTCCGACGAAGACTTCGTTGCCCAGAATGCTCCGGATATTCGTTACCACTACTTCGGCACCCATGACAACGGCGGCTCGCAAGATGCCGAGTGGTTCGCGGCCGGCATCGAGGCACTCCACTCAGTCCTCGAACACCCCCGCGCGCGCGTGATGGTGCACTGCCACATGGGCGTGAATCGCGGCCCATCCATGGCCTTCGCCATGTTGCTCGACCAGGGCTGGGATGTCATTGACGCCCTGAATGCCATTCGCAACGCTCGACCTATTGCCGGCATCATCTATGCCGACAGCGCCATTCGTGCCGTGGGCGAACGCCACGGTCGCTCCGAGAGCGACATCGGCGAAGATCTCGACCGTGCGGCGACGTGGTTCGAGGAGAACCACATTGATATTCACACCATTATCCGGCGCATTCGCCAGGGTCACTAGGAGGCATATGTCCGACTTTGATGTCACCGATAACTACCACCTCGAGTGGGTGGATGACCTCAGCGCGTCGCTCACGATGGCCGATGGCAGCACCATCACCGTGGAGCTCTCGCCGATGCCGGACTGGAAAGTCGCCTCGCACCTCGCGGTGGCCGACCCCACGGGCCTCATTACTGATGATTACCTGCACATTTGGTCGGATGACGACACCGCCCGTAGTGCCGTGGACTATCAGGTTCGACAGGTCATCAATCGGCTCGTTCCCTTGGGTTCACCCATCAATTGGCAGAACGACGAATTGATCTACCTGCTCGAAGACCAGCGCCGCATCATCTTTTGTCCCCTGTGCATGGGTGCAGACGACGATGGATGCGCCGCCTGCCAGGGCACGAACTACATCATGGCCGAGGACCTCTCCACGTGGGTGTCCCTCGTCGATGATGACGATAACTAAACGGCAAGGAACAATATGACCCTCACCGATAATCACGATCCCCACGACGAATCGTTTGCCATGTCACGCCTCACCGCCACTGAACTCGTCGCGGCGTATCGCGACTTCTCCCTTCATCCCGCTGACCTAGCGAGGATTCTGCTCACTCGTATTGAGGCGATTGAATCGGAAGCGAGCGCCCTGCACGCGGTGATTGATGTCGACGAATCGGGACTCGATATTCTCAGCGTGCAATCAGAGGCCCACGGTCCACTGTGGGGCATTCCCATCATCGTGAAGGACAACATCGAAGTGGCGGGCTGGATGAGCAGCGCCGGATCTGACCTTTTTCATGACACAGTGACCGCAGATGCTGACTGCGTTGCCACTCTTCGCTCCGCGGCGGCGATATTCATCGCCAGTGCGAATCTCAGCGAATGGGCCGCGGCGGGTTCCTCTACTTTGCCCGAGGGTTACTCACACCGCGGCGGCCAGACGCTGAACCCGTGGAACCGTCTCCATTCACCCGGGGGGTCTTCGTCGGGCAGCGCGGCCGCGGTGGCGGCGGGTCTCGCTCCGATTGCGCTGGGCTCCGAGACGGTGGGGTCGATGACCTACCCCGCATCACACTGTGGTGTCTACGCCATGAAGGCGACACGCGGGGCCATCTCGAACACCGGCATGGTTCCGTACAGCTCGGTTCAAGATGTGCCCGCGGTCTTTGCGCGCAGTAGTGATGACATCGAGCTCGTGATGTCCGTCATGTTGGGGCGCACATTGCAGGCTTCGTCGCCCTCGCGAGTGCGGCTTTTGGACGATGCGGACCTCGACGACCCGTCTCAGACGAGCGAGAGTCTGCGTGATGACTACCGCGCGTTCCTGGCGGCCACCGTGGAACGATTTCCCCGCGGCTTGATTCCCCGCACGTCACCCGGATTCTCCGATCGCCTCTTCACCGCACTAGTCGGAGAATTACATCGCGACCTCGATCGCTATCTCCAGCAGCGCGCAGATTCGGGCATAACGAATCTCGAGGACCTTTCGCAGATGCAGTACCTCGACCTCGAAGACTGGTACCCCTACGACAATTTCCGCCACGCGCTCACTGTCTCTCTCGCTGAAGCGCACACGGCGCGCCAGGAGGCGGAGCGTGAGGCCACTGAGATTCTCGACACCCTGCTCGGCGATGCCGATGCGGCCGCCGCTATCGCCGTGAGCGCGGCGCCGCGATGTGACGGAGACGATAACCCGACGACCTATACGTCCTTCCTTGACGTCTTGACGTCCGCCGTGGGTTGGCCGAGTGCCATCATGCCCTTCACCACTGACGGTGGACTTCCCGTGGGGCTGATCGTGATTGCGCGCCCACACCGAGAAGACGCCATCATCTCCGCCGTACGCCAACTTGATGACACGGGCATTCCGATGGGATATATCTCCCCTCCGTGGACGGGGTGGGAATCGTGACGACACACGATGCTGAGTCACGCTCGATTGACCACATCCGCCGTGCGGCGCGCGCGACGATGACCCCCGATGACATCGCCCACGAGGAAGAACGATGGCGGGCCACCTTGGCCGTGATCGGCGGACTCGACGCCTACCTTCGAGAATGTGGTGAAGGTAGCTGACCCGTACGAGAGACGCGGTGGTGGTTAAGGTGGAGTTGATTCCTTGGGAGAGCCGCCTCGTTTGGGTGAACAGTGATGAACTGTTGCCGTGCAGGCACGACGTCTTTGCTGAGCCATCGTGACGTCGTCATCGTGGCGACGCCGGAAACGAGGAACACCATGGCTGAAAAGTCACCGAGTCAGCGCAACAATAAGAAGGTCGGAAAGACCCTCAAGGAAAAGCGCCTCGAGAAGCACACCAAGAAAACCAACAAGACCGGACTGCTCGGCGACAACAAGTAGTCCGCTTAGACGGGAATCGTTGTCGAGGTAGTGGTGGTTGTCGAACTTGTCGTTGTTGTCGACACGGGAGTTCGATAGGCGACTTTGCCCATCTCCTGGTACAGCAGTTCAGAGAGATTATTGAGGGTTGCCACACCATACGCGTAGCTGGGATTCCGGCTGATCAGAATCGCTACCTGGTAGTTCCGGTTCGTGCCAACAACCCAGCCGACAGAATTCATTTCCCAGTTCGACAAGGAGGTGAGTGGCGACCATCCATTCTTAAACGCGATGACATCACCTCTAGCGCGTGCGTAGCCCACGCCCCACGTCGTCGACGGTGACACATGGGTGAGATACGACAGCCCGAGATTTTGCGACCCCACGGTCAAAAGAGTCGATCCGGGAGCGAACAGATTCATGATGGTTACTTGGTCACTCGCCGTGGTTGCGGTCAGCCCCCAGCCATAGAAAGTGGCTGACGGGCAGACCGGCACCGTCGCTCGCAGCGGGATCAGAGAGTTGAAGCGGGTCAGTCCCTGGCACGAGCCGATGATTTTGTAAAAGTAGGTGGCATCGTCGTTGTTACTGTCTTCAATCATGCGCGCGAGCCGCAGACGATTATCCGCCGAGATCGGTAGATGCGTTCCTTGTACCTGATACAAGTAAGCAGCCAAGATGTCCACTTTGATGATGCTGTTGGCGTGATGCGACTGATCGGCGTTGAGATACCAAGTTTGTTGGTTGATCACATCGTGCAACGTCATAGTGATGGTGCCGACACGCGAGTGCAGATAATTCATCAGAGCCGTTGTAAATGGTGGATGCGCATCACCAGAGACGGTCGCAGGCGACGTAGCGCCTCCCGTTGCACTCACGGTGAGGCCCATCATCATCATGGCCACGGTAGTCACCACGGCTCGGCGTCGTGAGGGGTATCCAAGCACCGCCTCACGATACGTGGATTACTGCAAGTCCCACGTCGCTCTACCTGTACAACAACACTGCCCCCGGCCATTCGGCCGGGGGCAGTGTGCTGATTCGGAGTTGTTACTTGTAGCTGAGCAGTGCGGTCACTGAGCGGTTGAGCTTGCTGCTACGACCGACGAGGCGAGTGCCATTTCCCACGGCGGTCAACGTGACGCCCGTCACGTGCATCGAGGAGAGCACGCGGTTCAAGTAGTTGGCCACCGTCAGAGCGCGAGCCTGGGTGTAGGCCAAGACCGTCGCGCGGCTGCCGCCAAAGTTCGCGTAACCAGTAATGGTCACGCTGGTGAACTTGAACTTCTTGATGTAGAACGCAGTGATGTAGGCCTGGCGGTAGAGACCCGACCACATAGTGGTCTTGCCCACCGCAAAGGTCGCAATGCGGATGTTGGTGTCAATCGCACGACGAGCGAGACGCGGCTTGTTGACACCCACGGAATTCACCGCGATCACCGTGTAGGTGTAGTTGATGCGCGGCTTCAGACCGGATACCGAACAGGTCAGGGCCGCTTTACTCGGGTCTGACGAAAATTATCGTCACCGTCGCGGAATCCTAAGAAGTCCCCTGAGAGTCGCACAGTACGATTCCGCCGTGCCCCAATCAAGCCGACAACGCCTCCTGGAAGCAGCCATCTCCATCATCGATGAAAGTGGCGAAGCCGAGCTTCACGTTCGTGAAGTGGCCGCGGCGGCGGGTTTATCGGTGGCGATGGTGCGTCATTACTTCAGCGATCGTGAGGGATTGGTGACGGCCGCTCGTGCAGAGCAATACCGCCGCTCCATGATCGCCTCACTACCGGAATTGACGAGAATGTTGGCTGATGCCCAGAGCGTGGATGACCTCAAGGCCACGGTGAGGCCCGTGTTTGACTCGTTTCTCACTCCCGAATTCTTTGATCGCCGCATGAGTCGAGCGAGCGCGCTCGGCGCTTCATATCGGCGTCCTGATCTCGCTCACCAATTGGAACTTATCCATCGCGAGACCAGTGCGGCTATTGGGGGAATCTTGATAATCGCCCAAGAGCGAGGATGGTTGCGACCTGGACTCAATACTCAGGCCGCCTGTCTCTTGTACTACGGCATCATTAACTCACGCGTCCTCATTGAATCATGGGCTGATGAGGACTTTCAGGCTGATTGGAACGCATTGGCCATCGAGGCCATTTTTAATATGTATTTCGGCCGCGACGAGGAAAAATAGCTCCTCATTCGTCATCGGGCTTCAATAATTACTTTCTCGCCGTGGCCGTCGCACGTCGTGCTGGACTTTACGCCCCTGCGGCTCGGCATTAATCTCCGCGCATGCCTCACATTCTTTTGGTACATGGCGCTTGGCACCACGGTTCGGGCTTCGATGAGGTGCGCGCCATTCTCGCCGCACGCGGCGTCACCTCGTCCACCGTGGAGCTCACGAGCGTCGCTCACGACGGCGAACCCATCGGGGACCTGTACCGCGATGCCGCCCTCCTGCGCGAGGCCGTGACCTCCCTCGATGGTGACTGCGTCGTGCTCGCACACTCCTATGGCGGTGTCGTGACCACTCAAGCGCTCGTCGGACTGACGAACGTCTCGCGCATCATCTACCTCACCGCGTTTGTTCTCGACGAGGGCGAGTCGCTATTCGCCGCCTGTGGTTCGATGGACCCACCGTGGTGGATTCGCAGCGCCGATGGCGAGCGTCTCACGGCGGGAACCCCCGCCGACGTGTTTTACAACGAGTGTTCACCAGACATCGCTGCCCAAGCCAGTGCCGCGTTGCGCACCCAGAGCATGTCGTCGTTCATGCAACCCGTCACCGAGGTGGCGTGGCGAGAAATTCCGTCCACGTACGTGCTGTGCACCAACGATCAGGCCATCCCCCTCTTTGCCCAAGAGCAGATGGCTACTCGTTGCACCGAGGTGCTCCGCCTGGCCAGTGATCACTCCCCTTTCTTCAGCCACACCGACGAGCTGGGCCAGCTCGTCGTCGCGGTCGCCACTCGCGCCTAGCGAGAACCCCGGCGGCGCTGACTAAGGTTTCGCGATGCTGCGCTTGCCCCACACCACGTTTCTGGTTGACGACTACGACGACGCGATCTCGTATTTCACGAACACACTGGAGTTCACGCTCGTCGACGACACGCCGCTCAGTGATTCCAAGCGATGGGTCATCGTCGAGAGCGGTCGGCAGGCGGGGCGCCTCTTGTTGGCCCTGCCCAGCAACGACGAGCAGGTTGCCCACCTCGGTAAGGCGGCCGGTGGTCGGGTGGCCTACTTCCTCTACACCACCGACTTCCACGGTTACCACGCTCGTCTTTCGGAACGTGGCGTTCACTTCGAAGAAAGCCCTCGCCACGAGGTCTACGGATGGGTCTGCGTCTTTCGTGACAAATACGGGAATCGCTGGGATTTGATTGAAGATCTCGAGGAGCACTCCGGCACGCGAACTGTCGTGTCGCGACACTTCGAGGCTCTCGCTCGCCACGACGCCGACGCCTTCTTCGCGACGCTCAGTTCTGACGTGGCGTGGTCCACCGGCAGCGACGTGATGTCAGGCATCTCCGAAGTGCGAGAGCTCTTTGATGCGGGATTTTGGAGCTGGAAGCCGGAGATCACCATCACGAGTGTCGTGGTGGACGGCCGTCACGCCATGGCAGAAATCCACGAGATTTTGCACGTGGCCGGCCAGTCGCTGGAGTTTGATATCGCGATTGCGTTGAGTGTGGATGCTGGCCTCATCACATCCGTGAAGACCTACCGTGAGGGCTCGAACGAGACCTAAGCCGTGCTCGGCTGGTCCCAGCCGAGTGATCGCTCCACCTCCGGCAAGTGCCGCCGGATTTCTTGAATCAAGGCCAAGGTGTCGGCCAATTGTTCCGGCGAAAACTCATGGGTCTGGCCCATGATGGCGAAACCTTCGAAAGCGAACCGAGAAATCTCGGTGATGGCCGCGGTCGTGCGGGGGGACACCTTCGCAAACCCTTCTTGCCGTTGGAGCAGGCTTCGACCACCCGGTGTCGCGCGAGAGGTCATAAACAGCTCCGGAGACGCGCCATGAAAGAGGCACCACGCCACTAAACGCGAGCGCAGCATGAGGTCAGAGTCGTTGACCACCTCGTTGATCGCATCGGGGAAGGCGGTGAGGTTGCGTTCGGCGAGTTCATGAGCCACCACCGCAAAGAGCCCGGTCATGGATCCGAAATAGCGAGCGATAGTGGGTGCGTGGACTCCCGCGCGCTCGGCGATTTTGCGCGAGGAGACCTCGCTGAAATCCCCGGACCGCAACAATTCAATGGCCGACTCCACAATGCGCCGTTCCGCTTCCTCTCGAGGGATGCGCGGGGCGTAGGTACGGGGGCTGGCGGAGGTCATAAGAATCGATGCAACTCTACGTCACACCCTGAGAAAAAATCTGCTCGTCACTCGCTTGTCACATTTGATATCAGAGCTATGAATAAGATTCGTCACACTGCTATCAAAAGGAATGAAACCCTTATGTTGTCTCGTCGCGTCTCTCGGTCTCGTTGGAAATTCTTGCTGTCCAGTGCATTGTCGCTCGCAACATGCTCTCTCGGCCTCGTCGTCACGAGCGCACCGGCCGGTGCTGACTTAGGCTCCGGCGGTCGTTTGGTCGTGGTGGCCAGTGGTCTCAGCCAAATGGCGTCAGGTGGAATGCGTGGTATCTGCGTTGACTCGAGCGACAACCTCTTCTTCGCCAACACGCCACAGAACAAGATCTACGAGCTCACGGCAGCCAGCGTCTACACCCAAGTCATCACCGTGGCGGGGTCGGGCCAAAGCGGAAACCTTGTCGCCGGGGCCGCGACCTCGAGCCCAATGACGAATCCGCGCGGGCTGGCCTGTCGCCCCGATGGCAGCATCTTTTTCACGACGGCGGGCCAAGTGGGACGTTTAATCCCGACTTATTCGGGTTACTCGTTGAAAATTATCGCCGGAACTGGCTCATCCGGCACGTTGATCAATAACGGGAATGCTCTCGTTGAGCCACTCTCGAATCCCGCTGGTCTCACCGTGACGGATAGTGGGGTGATCTACATCGTCGACTCCACGGTCAATGTGGCGTACTCCCTTACTCCCTCGGGCTCGACCTACACGCTGAAAATCATTGCGGGAACGGGGACTACTGGTTACCCCACGGCAGGACCCTCGCTGAATAGTTCATTGAATAATCCGAGTGACATTGCCCTCACTCCGTCGGGGTCGCTCATGATCAGTGACAGCAACACCGGCTTCGTGGAACAACTCACCTCGTCGGCACAGGGCTGGACCACCAGCATCGTGACTCAGCTTGGTTCCCCACGCGGCTTCGCAGTCGACACCAACGGCAATGTCTATGTCGCTGCCACCGCCACCAACCGGGTGTACGAATTGATACCCGTGGGCCAGTCGTATTCAGTGACGCTGGTGGCTGGTTCGGGCGTCTCAGGTTCGCCCGTCGCCGGTCCCGCTACCTCTAGCCCCTTAAGCGCTCCCCGCTTTCTCACTCTCGACATCCATGGATATCTGATCATTGGTGATAGCGGAAATGGCGCTGTCGAAGCGGTGTTGCCCAACGCCGCGATTCCACCGCTGGCGCCCACCGTGTCCGCAGATGCCATTACCTCCTCGGGCGCGATCACCTTTCACTGGTCAGTGAGCAATAACGGCGGGAGTGACATCACCTCTTATACCTGGAGTGGCGCCTGTTCAGGATCCGGCAACGTCACCTCGGTCACCTGCACCGGACTCACTGGCGGTCAGGACTACTCGCTCGTTGTGTCGGCTACGAACTCCGCGGGCGCGAGTGACCTGGGCTCCGCCTCTGCCCGGGCGCTCACCGTGCCCGATACGCCCTCGGTGAACGCGGAGAACATAACCTCCTCGGGCGCGATCATCTTTCACTGGTCAGTGAGCAATAACGGCGGGAGTGACATCACCTCTTATACCTGGAGTGGCGCCTGTTCAGGATCCGGCAACGTCACCTCGGTCACCTGCACCGGACTGACAGCCAGTCAGGACTTCACCTTGTGGGTGACCGCGACGAACACGCTCGGTGATAGTTCTGCAGGTAGCGACACAGTGATGGGAGAAACCGTTCCTGATGCGCCCGCGTCCGTGAGCCTCACCGCGGGAGTGGGCACTATCAACGTGGACGACATCGTCACCTCCAACGACGGTGGCTCTCCCCTCACGTCGTATGAGGTAACGGCGACCGACGCGGCGGGCAATAGTTTCGCCTGCTCGGTGAACATTGATTCGTCGCAGAACTCACCGGGATGCCAGCTATCGGGATTGGCGAACGGCACGACATATGACGTCACGGTCATTGCCACGAACGCGCTGGGTAATTCATCGAGCCTCGATGGTGGGTCGGTAACGACCCCCGATGTGGCCGCCGCACCTGAGGTGTCGGCCTCGCCCGCGTCCCTTTCCGGGCAGATCACCTTCACGTGGTCAGCACCCAACAATGGTGGCGCCGATATCACGTCGTACACCTGGAGCGGTGCCTGTTCGGGAACCGGGAACGTCATCAGTGTGACCTGCATCGGACTGACCGGTGGCATCTCCTACGAGTTGGACGTCACCGCGACGAACGCCGTCGGTATCAGCCAGGTCGGTAGCAACTCCGCCACCGCCCGCACCGTTCCGGGGTCGGTCAGCGCAATATCGCTATCGGCTGGTCACGGGACCATTGATGTCAGCTGGTCCGCCCCGAGTGACGACGGTGGCAACGTGGTCTCGTCGTACACCGTGACGGCAACTGATGCCGCGGGTAACACCTTCAGTTGCCTCGCCGGACCAGGTATCAGCGCTAATTGGACAGGCTGCACCGTGACTGGTCTTGCGGACGCCACGAGTTATGACGTCACCGTCGTGGCCAATAACGCCCTCGGAGCATCGACGAGTACTGACGGTGGCTGGGTAGACACCGTGGCGGTGCCTCGGGCCCCCTCGGTCACCACCCAACCGGTCACCGAGGGTGGTGCCATCACCTTCACCTGGTCAGTGGCTAACAACGGTGGTGCTGATATCACGTCGTACACCTGGAGCGGTGCCTGTTCGGGATCCGGGAACGTCACCAGTGTGACCTGCACCGGACTGACCGCGGGGACGACCTACCAACTCAACGTGACGGCGACGAACGACGTCGGTACCAGCGAGGCGAGTAGCGCTCAAGTAACCACGCCCGCGGCACCGTCGCTTCCCCGCCAGGTGACCGCCACCGCCACCTTGCACAGTGTGGTTGTGACGTGGTTGCCCGTGCTTGACGATGGCGGGTCTCCCCTCACCGCGTACGAGGTGTCGGCGATCGGCGTGGATCTCTATGCGCACCGGTGCGTGGTGAGTGCGAACGAGACAGCGTGCACCATTTCGGGACTCGACTCGGGTGCCACCTTTGTCATCTCGGTGATGGCGGTAAATAGTTGGGATAACTCGCTGCCCGCAAGCGGTGGGTCGATCATGACCTGGCGCCTCCCGGCCGCCCCCGTGACTGTTTCCGCACTGTCGCAATCGCGAGCGGCAACTCTTACCTGGTCGGCCCCGAACAACAACGGCGGAAATCCGGTGACCTCGTACACCGTGACCGACGGTCATGCCCACCAATGTGTGACGGTCCTCACGAATTGCACCATCTCGAATCTGGTGAATGGTACGGCGTATGTCTTCACCGTGACGGCCACCACTCGGGCCGGCACCTCACCAGTGGCCACCTTTGCCAGCGTGATTCCCCTGGGTACGAACATCACTCAGCGAGTAGCGGGATTCGGTGTCGATAGTTCGACTATCTCGCGTGCCATGTCTGACCAGATCACGAGCGTGGCAACGGCAATCGTGTCGTCAGGACGACGCGTCGTCACCATTACCGGGTACGGCAATGTCGGTTTGCCCAATTCCATTCGACTCGCTCGAGCCAACCATGCACGAGCGACCCTCTTGGCAGCGCTCGCGGCCGCCGGGCACCGCGATGTCGTCGTCTCGGTCGCCGTGGGGCCTGCCAGCACGACATTTGGTGTGGGCGGCCCTGCGGTTCTCGCTGCCTCGACACGCTGCGTCGTCATCGCCACCCACTAAGAAACTCACCCTGACGACACCATGCCCGGAGCTCTCGCTCCGGGCATGGTGCTTCCTAGGGGAGGAATGAATGCGACTGGCGGGTTATGCGGCCATCTCCCGCTGAGAGCGGACGCGAGCCAGTTCCTGCGTCAGCGTCTCAATTTGGATCTTCTCGGCCGTGGCAACGTGATGGCGGTGTTCTGCGACCGCACCGGCGACGACCGGCACGACGGCGGCAAAGGCGGCGGTGATGATGAGTCCGTACGTGAATGTCATAGTGGCCATGCGTGCTCCCTTGGTGTTGAGGTGCCTTCAGTCTGCCTCCGGAAAATTAAGAGAATCTGAAAAATGGTGAAGGAGCCTCTAAGTCTTCCGCGACAACATCGAGAGTCATTTCACGCGAATCAACTACCGTCGTCGTATGGCTCACCTCTCCGATTCTGTCTCCTTTCGCCACGGCACCTCCGTGGCGAACCGCGTGACCTTGGCTCCTCTGACGAACCAGCAAAGCTACGCCGACGGCACCTTGAGCGAGGCTGAATACCACTGGCTCACCATGCGTGCACAAGGTGGCTTCGGACTCACCATGACCTGCGCCAGCCACGTGCAAGCCGTCGGTCAGGGATTCCCCGGCCAGCTGGGCTGCTTTGACGATCGCCACCTCGAGGGACTCACGCAGCTCGCGACGGGCATTGGCGACACGGGTTCCCTGTCCGTGGTGCAGTTACATCACGCGGGCCGTCGCAGCCCCCGCGAGCTCATTGGCACTGATCCGGTGGGGCCCAGTGTTGACGAGAAGACGGGCACGCGCGAACTCACCACTCACGAGGTTGAGCACCTCACCGAGGACTTCATCGCCGCCGCGGTGCGCTGCGAAAAGGCGGGCTTCGACGGCGTGGAGATCCACGGCGCCCACGATTACATCATTTGCGAATTTCTCAATCGCGACTACAACCAGCGCAGCGACCAGTACGGCGGTTCAGTGGAGAACCGTGCGCGTCTCTTGCTCGACATTTTGCGCGGCATTCGCGCGGCGACACGCCCCACTTTTAACGTGTCGGTCCGCTTATCGCCCGAGCGCTTTGGCCTACATACCGCCGACATTATTGAGACCTATCGACTCATCATTGAGACAGAATTGGCCGACTTTGTCGACATCTCTCTCTGGGACGCTTTCAAGGAAGCTTCCGACGAAGAATTTGCGGGTCGTCAATTGATTGACCTCTTCACCGAGGTGCCCCGCGGCAACACGCGGCTGTGTGTGGCCGGAAAGATTTATTCGGCCGCCGACGCGCAGCGCTGCCTCGACCTCGGCGCCGATTTGGTGGCCATTGGCCGTGCCGCCATTACCAACCACGACTTTGCTCGGGCCGCCATCGCGGACCCCACCTTCACGATGCGCGAACTTCCCGTCTCTCGAGAGACTTTGGCGAGCGAAGGTTTGTCGGAATCATTCATCACCTACATGTCGGCCTGGCCCGGCTTTGTCGCCGAATAGAAGAGAGAGCGTATGTGTCACCAAATCATTTGCCCGACCTGTCGCCAACCGACGTGGACCGGATGCGGTCGCCACATCGAGGCGGCACTAGCCAACATCCCGATTGATGAGCGCTGCACCTGTGATCGCCCCGAGCCCTCCGGCGCGGGCTTTTGGGGCCGCCTCTTCGGCCGCTAAAGCGCCCGCCATCATCGTGACGGGTGCGGGAACTCACTACCGTCGAAGCGGTACAAAGGAGTTCCATGCGCCCGTTTCGCTTTGCCGTTCAGTTATCTACGTCCAGTTCACCCGCCGCGTGGCGACGCACCGCACGCCGCATTGAAGAGCTCGGATACTCCACGCTCTTCATTCCTGATCACCTCGACAATCAGTTCGGACCCTTCACGGCGCTGACCGTCGCGGCCGAGGCCACGACCACTCTGCGCGTGGGTTCCCTCGTTCTCGGCAATGACTATCGCCACCCCGTCGTGGCGGCGAAGGAACTTGCCACCTTGCACTACCTGTCCGGTGGCCGACTCGAATTTGGCATCGGCGCGGGCTGGATGAGTTCGGACTACCAGCAGGCGGGCATTGTGGAAGATGAACCGGCCGTGCGCGTGCGTCGCATGCAGGAAGCCGTCGAGATCTACCGACAAATGTTGCACACGGGCTCGGCGACCTTCAGTGGCGAGTTCTACACCGTCACGAACGCTCCCAGCACGCCCAGGCTCTCCTCACCACCACCGCTCATCATTGGTGGTGGTAGCCCCAAGGTGTTGCGCTTCGCCGCGCAGAACGCCGACATCGTGGGTGTCAACCCCCGCCTCACCGCCGGCTACATCGGACCGGAGGTCATTGAGTCCACCCAGGGCAGTTACTTCGATGAACGCGTGCGCTGGGTACGCGAGGCCGCCGGTGATCGCCTCAGTGAAATCGACCTCCAAATCCTCACCTTCTTCGTCACCATCACTGATGACGCCGAGGGAACTCTCGCCGCCATCGCCGGCATGATGGGTGTGACCGCGGAGCAGGTCGCCGACTCACCCGTGGCCCTCGTCGGCAGCGTGGAGGGCATCATCGAGACGCTGCGCGCACGACGTGAACGATTTGGCTTTAACTACGTCGTCGTGCACGAAAACGAGATTGACAGCTTCGCACCCATCGTGGCGGCCTTGGCCGGGAAGTGAGTTCGTCGGTGGCGCGAGTGGCCGTGATCGAAGCCGGCGGCACCACGATTCGCCTCGACGTCTACCGCACTCGCGAGGATGCGCAGCGACGCGAACCCCACCTCATCGCGACTGGTGACCCTCGTGAGACGGGCCCACTCATCGCGAAGTTTTTGCGCGCGGCACAACAGGAGGAACCTCTCGACGCCGTCGCAATTGCGTCCTTCGGTCCCCTCGACGTCGCTACGGGAAGCATCGCTCCCACCACCCCCAAGATCAGTTGGCGTGGGTTCTCGTGGATCGATTTAGTGGCGACGATTGACGTCGACATTCCCGTTCTTCTGGATACCGACGTGAACGCCGCCGCGCTCGCCGAGGCCACCTGGGGCGTCGCGCACGACCTTGCCACCGTCGCGTATCTCACCGTCGGCACCGGTATCGGGGCGGGTGTGGTGCAGAACGGATCCATCGTCGCCACGCGACAACCACGAGAAGTGGGTCACATGTATGTCCGCCGTCTCGAAGGTGATCATTTCGCGGGTGTCTGTCCCTCGCACCACGACTGCGCCGAGGGTCTCGCCAGTGGACCCGCTCTGCGTGCGCGGGCGGGGGAACGCGGTGAGAACGTTCCCGTCGGCGATGTGCGGTGGACTCTCGAAGCTCACTACATTGCCCAAGTCATTCACAACCTCACCATGACCGTGGCACCCGACGCGGTCGTTCTTGGTGGAGGCGTGCTCGACTCTCTCGGCCTTCGCGACCAGGTGCGTGAGCAGCTGGTACTGCTGAATGGGGACTACCTCGATGTTGATGTCCATCGGCTCACTCTGACCCCCGCATTCGGGCATCACAGTGGCCTGGTGGGCGCCGCCATCATGGCCGGCCTCTCCGCCTAATTCGCGTTAGCGATCAGCGAAGCGGCCGTCCGAGCGAACGATTCTTCGTTCGCCCACCACAGAGCTCGCTCGCACGATGTCTCTCGTTGCGCGGCCGAGTGACGCAGCACGTTCATGGCCGCCGCCAATCCCGCGGCGTCACCAGGCGTCACGTAGATGGCGGCGTCGTGCAGCATGTCGGTGAGCCCGGGCACCTCGGCCGCCACGATGGCGGAGCCGTTGGCCAAGACCTCGGCGGCCACACCGCTTTGTGAGGTCTCGCGATAGGGAATCGCGACCACGTCAGCCGACTGGAGCAGCGCGCGGAGGTCATGGTCAGGGAGATAGCCCACCCGACGTAGGGTCACCGAACTCGGCAGGGCGGCGATACGACCTTCCAGCATCGCTTGGTATTTCTCGTCCACCCGTCCCAATAATCGAAACAGCCCGTGGCGTTGACGAACCGATCCCGCCAACAGGGCGGTGACGGGTTCACCCATGAGAGCGAGGGCATCGATGAAGGTCTCAAAGGACTTGTGCGGATGGATATAGCCGAAGCTCATCACGAAGGGTTCGGTGAGGTGATACGACTCGCGAACAGCCGTCGCATCAAGGCGTTCGCGCTCGCGAGTACCGTGCGGCACCACGCGAACGCGGTGACATCCCACTGCGCGAAGAATGTCCGCCTCGCGTGGCACGAAGGCCACCGCGTCTCTCGTCTCCGCGGCCACGCGGCGATACAGCCAGCGTCCCAGCACCCGCAGTCGACCCACGTCGCGCGAGGCCTCGTGGTAGGCCACGGTGGTCGGAATGCCGCGGTCAGTCGCCGCCCGTAGGAGGGCGGAGATACCGAGCGCCGCGAGGCGAAGAGCAGGCACCGCAAACTGCACCACCACGTGGTCGGGGCGAATCTCATCGAGCAGCGCGGCCCAGGGGGTGCGGCGGGTGACGACTCGCCGCACGTTGACCTCGCCCGACAGTTCCTCCTCGCCCGAGTGCGTGGTCGGGGGAGCCAACACGATGACCTCGTGGCCGGCGGCCAGCCATTCGCGCGCCAGATTGGCGCTGTAACGGGCAATCCCATCGGAGGGTGGGGCCCACGGTGTGACCACCACAATGCGACTCATGCCCTCACGCTACCGGTCACCGTTACGGTGACGGAGTGAGTCACACGGGTGTTGTCGCATTGGTAGGCAGTGGTGAGTACCTCGACGTCATGCATGACATCGACCTCGAGCTCATGACGGGCCAGCCTCCGGTCACCGTGCAGATTGCCACCGCGGCCGTTCCCGACGGAGAGAAGCGTTTGTCGTACTGGCGTGATCTCGGACGACGCCACGGCGAGAACTTGGGTCTTGAGGTGCGTGACGCGACGGTATATGACCGTGATGAGGCCAATGATCCCCGGTGGGACGACGTTCTGCATGGTGCGGGTTTGATCTATCTATCGGGTGGTAATCCCGCCTTCTTGGCGGTCACATTGAAAGACACCGTCTTGTGGCGGGCCATTGAGCGCGAGTGGCGCGCGGGGTCCACCCTCGCCGGCTGTAGTGCGGGCGCCATGGTGTTGTGTGGGCGCGTGCCCGTCTTGCGCGGTGATGGTGAGATGGTGGACGCCTGTGGCGTGTTACCGACGCTTCGCGTCATTCCGCACTACGACGTCTTTCGCGACCGTTACCCCCAAATGATGAGAGCCTCGCTCGCTCATCTGGATGCGGATACCACCGTGGTGGGAATCGACGAAGAGACTGCCCTCATTGGTCGCCCGGGCGAGGGGTGGCGCGTGGCGGGCCTCGGGGCGGTCACGGTGTTATCGACTGATCAAGTGGCCCGGGCCGGTGACGTCGTGTACCTTCCGGTGTAGCCCACTCGACGGCTACGAACGGTACGATGTCGCTCAGTCGACCGGAGGGTGTCATGAAGCGTCAACGTTGGATGTCGGTAGCCATTCTCACCGCCTTCGGTGCGCTCAGTGCGAGTGGACTCGCCGCCGCCGCCTCACCATCAGGTACGCCCGCGGGTTCGGCGGCGGAGGTGAAGGCTCTCGTCGCGGCCTCGGTCAAGATCAAGGCCCTCACTCCCACGACGCAAAGCCAAATCGCGGCGGCGGGTGGCAACTTTGCCGGCAACTACTACCAACTCCCCGACGGATGCTTCACGGCGAGCGCGTGCGTCTTTGGTGATTCCTCGTCATCGAAGACTCTTGTTCTGTACGGTGACTCACACATCCGCATGTGGCTGGCACCGCTCATCAGCATGGCGACGACGAGTCACTTCAAAATCGTCATTGTCGGCCACGCCGGCTGCCCCGTGGCCGCCGTCACTATCCCCGGTGGTGCGTACGGAGCATGCTCCCACTATCGCAGTACCGGCGAGGCACTCATCAATACGCTCAAGCCCCAAGCCGTGTTGATCGGTGAGCGGACAAGCTACCCCTCGTACAAGGGAACCGACGCCCAGTGGGGTGCCGGATTACAAAAGACCATTAGCAATCTCGCGCCCTCGGGAGCGACGGTGGCAATCATGGGTGATATCCAAGTCTTTAGTGTGACTTTGCCCACCTGTCTCGCTATCCATCCCAATGGTGTGGCCCTGTGTGCGGGCAAGAATCCGAACAAGGCCATTCCCGGTCGCGAAACGGGTGAGATCAACGTGGCGAAGGCGAACCACTTCCTCTACGTCAATCCGACGCCGTGGCTGTGCACCACGACCCTGTGTTCTGCCGTGATTGGTGATTACTTGCCCTACTCGGACTCCCAGCACGTCGCCGTGCCCTATAGCCGCTACCTCACGACCGTGCTCGCGACCGCGCTCGCACCACTCGTGACCGCGGCCACGCGTTAGGGCGTTTAGGCGAGACCCAACTGCTGACGCAGGTCGGCCGGCACGAAGTTATTTTCCTCGGTGCTCTCGGCTTCGACAAGTTCCACCATGCGTGACACCACATCGGCGGGGTCTGCCTGATTAGTCGTAATGAGTTCACGCATCGTGGAGAACAACTCGCTCATGCCCGCGGTCGCCGCGTCGCTCGAATACCAATCCCACATTGAGGCCGCCATGCGGTCGTTGAATCCCGTGAGGAAAGGACCAGGGTTCAACAAGGTGACGTCGACGCCGAGGCCGAAGAGCTCCCCGCGCAAGGTCTTACCCATTCCTTCCAGCGCAAATTTGCTCATGGTGTAGGGGCCAAAGGCCGGGCCGGCCACGATGCCCGCAATCGACGACACGATGATGATGCGACCCGAGCCGCGCGCAATCATCTGCGGTGCCACGGCCTGCGTCATGCGCAAAGTCCCAAAGACGTTGACCTCAAAGACGCGCCGCACTATGTCGAGGGGCACATCCACGAGGGGGCCCGTTTGACCAAAGCCCGCGTTGTTAATCAACACGTCGACGTGCTTCTCACGAGCGACGTCCACGTCGTTCGTGGTGATATCCAGCTTGATGACCTCGAGGTCAGGTGCCTCGGCACGCAGTGCCGCTGCTTGCTCCTCGGTTTCGGTGGTCGCAATGACGTGGTGTCCGCGCGCGGCGAGAGCGAGAGCGGTACCGTGGCCGAAGCCCGACCCCGCACCGGTGATGAGAATCGATTTCGACATTTAGGCCACCAATCCCGCGACGGTCGTGGCCACCGTCAAGATGAAGATCCCGACGGCCGGCACCGTCGCGGCCGGAGCATCCTTGGCCGAGAGGTGGGTGCGAATGGCGAGGATGAAGTACAGGACGAAACCGAAGGCGGCGACAACGGCGAGCCAGCGAGTGCTCCACACCGTGAAGAGACCGACGGCGCCGATCACCTTGATGATGCCCAACGTGCGCTCGAATCCGGCTGAGTAGCCCCAGCGCGTGAGGTCGGCGACCAGGGCGGCCGGTGAGGTGAAGTCGTACACGGCCGAGGCGGCCATGATGACCGCAAGGATGGTGGCGAGGATGTCAAAAGTCAGCATGGCCCCCACGCTAGGTCGTGTGACTCGGTAGCCTGCGGTTATGTCCGCACCCTGCTTGGCCCACACTGGCACCATGCTGTGGCCGTACCTCGTCATCGGTCTCCCCCTCGTCATCGTCGGCCTCGTCGTCACGAGATCTACTCGACTCGCCGGTGCCGCCCTCGTCTTGCTCGGAGCCCTCATCTTGGGAAACGTCCGTGAGCCCGCCGCCGTGGCGGCCTGCGGACCCGCCGGGTACACCCTGAGCGGCACCTATAGCGTCGACGCGACCATCACCCGCGCACAACTTCCCACCGTGACCTTGACGTCGGGGTCACACCACCTGGTGGCGACATGGCAGGGTCTGTCCGTCAGCGCCGGCGTGTCGAGCGCCACCTTTTACGTCACCAACCTCGCCGTCGGCCCGTGGAGCATGGAAGTAGTGGGTCCTGGCGACCAAAATCTCGTTCTCCAGGCCTCGACGCCGGATTTCATCACCATTGGTGACGCCAATAATGGTTCACCGCTTGATATTCGCTCCGCCGTCGCCCTCTCGGTCCCCACCGACGACTCACTCGTCACCATCTCCGCTCAGGTCGCCAATTAGGGCGCCTTTGTGACTCCCTCGTCGAGTCGTGTAGAGTGATGACTCGCGCTCATGGGGCAACCTGTGGGACACCGAGGACCTGTGGTGCAGCTCGGAGTGCACGCCGCCCTGTCACGGCGGAGGTCGCGGGTTCAAATCCCGTCAGGTCCGCTCGGCCCCCTCTGGGGGGACGAAAATGGTCGAGTAGCTCAGTTGGTAGAGCACACGCCTGAAAAGCGTGGGGTCACCGGATCGACGCCGGTCTCGACCACCATTAACTGCGAGTAGAACGGGTCAACGTGGACACCTTCGATGCGTTACGAGTCAGCCGCCGGCCCCGCAATGAGCCCACTTTCGATTACGAACCCGGCTCGACACCTCGACTCGCCTTAGAGCGCGCACTTACTGAGCTTCGTCAGCGTGATGCCATCACCTACCCCCACGTCATCGCGGGTCGCGAGGTGTGGGGCGACGGTAGTGAGATTGCGGTCGTCGAACCGCATCATCATCGCCACGCACTCGGCACGTTGCGCGACGCCACCGCGGCGGACGTGCAGCTCGCCATCGACAGCGCCCTGGCCGCCGGTCACACCTGGCGCGCTTTGCCCTTCGCCGATCGCGCGGGCATTTTTCTCAAGGCTGCCGACCTCATCAGCGGCCCGTGGCGTGCCCGCCTAAACGCCGCCACGATGCTCGGTCAGAGCAAGACCGCCTATCAAGCGGAAATCGACGCTGCCGGCGAACTCGCGGATTTCTTGCGCTTCAACGTGTTCGACGGCTTCGAGTTAATTTCGCGTCAGCCCCACATCAGCCCCGCGGGTGTGCGAAACGAGATGGACCACCGTCCCCTCGAAGGCTTCGTGCTCGCCATCACGCCGTTTAACTTCACGGCCATCGCCGCCAATCTGCCGGCGGCGCCCGCCCTCATGGGTAACACCGTGGTGTGGAAGCCCAGCCCCACCCAGCAAGAAGCGGCGTCGCTCACCATGGCGATTTTTAAGGAAGCCGGGCTTCCCGACGGCGTCATCAATATGGTGACGGGACACGGCGCCGCCATCAGCGAGGTGGCTGTACCGCACCGCGATCTCGCGGGTATTCACTTCACCGGATCGACCGCGACCTTCCGCCACCTCTGGCAGTCCGTGTCGCACCACCTCGCGACCTATCGCTCGTATCCTCGTCTCGTCGGTGAGACGGGTGGCAAGGACTTCGTGCTGGCCCACGAGGACGCCTCTCGTGACGCGCTACGCACGGCGCTCATTCGCGGCGCCTTTGACTTCCAGGGACAAAAGTGCTCCGCGGCCTCACGGGCTTATCTGCCCGCCAGCTTTGGCACTGGTTACCTCGACGAACTCGCCGGCCTTGCCAACTCCCTCACCTACGGCGACGTGGCGGACCTCTCGAACTTCGGCGGCGCGGTTATCGACCGTCGGGCCTTCACCCGACTCGCCGACCTGCAGGACCGCCTCCGTCACGACCCCACTGTGACTGTTATTGCGGGTGGCACTCACGATGATGCGGAGGGCTTCTTCATTCGACCCACCATCGTGCTGAGCGACAACCCGCACCACGAGATCTTCACCACCGAATTCTTTGGACCGGTTCTCGCGGTGCACCTCTACGACCCCGCTCGATTTGAGGAGACCTGCGAGTTGGTGGATGCCACGAGCCCCTACGCCCTCACCGGCGCGCTGTGGGCAACGGATCGCGAGGTCATCGCCCGCGCGTCCGCCGCCCTTCGTTATTCGGCGGGGAATTTCTACATCAACGACAAGCCCACGGGCGCCGTTGTCGGCCAACAGCCTTTTGGTGGCGCGCGGGCCTCCGGCACCAATGACAAGGCGGGGTCGATTGCCAACCTCGAGCGCTGGGTCTCTCCGCGCACCATCAAGGAAACCTTCGTCCCGCCGACGCAGCACGGCTATCGCCACCAGGACTAGTCGTGGCTGTCACTCGTCGCCTCATCCTGGCCGCGGCGCGCTCGTCGGGGCTGCGACGTCGCATTGAAACCCTGCCGGTGAGCCGATCCGTGGTCGCGCGATTCGTGGGGGGCACGACCACGGCCGACGTGGTGCGCAGCGTGCAACTACTCGCGACCCAGGGGCTGCTCGCCACCATCGACTTCCTCGGCGAAGACGTCACCGACGACGCGGGGGCTGACCTCACTCGCGATGCTTACCTCGACCTCATTGCGGCGCTGCGCGCCGCGCGGGTGGAGAAGGTGGATCTGTCACTCAAGCTCACCGCTCTCGGTTTGCTCGTGAATGAGGAACGGTGCCGAACACGCTGTCGCCGCATCGTGGCGGCGGCTGACGAAGCCGGCATGACGGTGACCCTCGACATGGAGGGTTCCGACCTCACCGACGTGACGCTGCGCTTCGGCGTGACCTTGCGCGAGACTCACCCCGCCACCGCCACCGTTATTCAGGCCATGTTGACGCGCACCGACGACGACGCGGGCACCTTGTCCGCCACCACGGCTCGCGTTCGCCTCTGTAAGGGTGCCTATCACGAACCCGCCACCATCACCTACGGCGATCGTCGTGACGTCACCTCGGCATATGTGCGCGCGCTCGAGACTCTCTGGCGCGGGGCCGGCACCCCGCTGGTCGCCACCCACGACCCCGAGATCATTTCGCGCACCGAAGCGCTCGCGGCGGCACAGCCACGACACTTTGAATTCCAAATGCTCTACGGGGTGCGACCCGACGAGCAGGCGCGCCTGGTGGCCGCCGGTCACGTGGTGCGCGTCTACGTGCCTTTCGGTGACCAGTGGTATGGCTACCTCATGCGCCGAATGGCGGAGAAGCCCGCCAATCTTCGCCTGTTCCTGCGCGCACTCGTCTCGCGGTCCTAGCCTCTGGTGCCGTGAGCACTCTTCCTGTCATTACTCCCGCCATTCACCCCCACGAATCTGGTCTGACCTGGCCAACCCTCGCGTGGCCCACGGGCGAGGTCGGCGACGCCGTGCACGCCGCACTGGATGCGGGCTTCGGCGATCCCGCGCTCGGTGACACCTACGCCGTCGTCCTCATCCACCGTGGCCGTCTCGTCTACGAGCGTTACGACAACGCCCTGCCCTCCTTCATCCACGAGCCCACTCCCGTCGACGTCGATACCCCTCTGCTGTCGTGGTCGATGGCCAAGTCCATGCTCCACTTCCTGGTCGGCACATTGGTTGACGAGGGCCGACTTGATCCCTCGGCACCCGCCGGGATTGCCGCGTGGGAAAACGACGAGCGCTCCACCATCACCCTCGGTGATTTGCTCGCCATGCGCGATGGCCTGAACTTCGCCGAGGAGTACAGCGTCGACACACCGAGCAACGTGGTGGAGATGCTCTTTGGTGAGGGCCAACACGACATGGCCGCGTATGCGGCAAGTCGCCCGCTCGCACATGAACCAGGCCGCGTCTTTAACTATTCGTCGGGCACCACCAACATCATCTCGGGCATCGTGGGCGACCTCGTGGGTCGCGGCGAGCCCTATCGCGATTTTTTGCAGACACGACTGTTTGACGCCATCGGCATGACGAGCGCCACCGGGACCTGTGATGAGGCAGGCACCTTCGTGGCGTCCAGCTACGTGCACGCCACCGCTCGTGACTTCGCGAAGTTCGGACTGCTCTACCTGCGTGGTGGCGAGTGGGATGGCCGGCGACTGGTGTCACGCCGGTGGATTGACACCGCCCAAATTCCCCTCAGCGTGGATGAGGAGAGTGGCACGTTCTACTCCTGGCAGTGGTGGGTGAGCGGCGATGACTTTGGGTCGTATTGGTGCAACGGCTACGAAGGTCAAATGATCGTCGTGAGTCCAACGCTCGACAGCGTGCTCGTGCGTCTGGGTCGCACCAACGCCGAGCGTTACCCCGACTTACGCCAGTGGCGTGACGGGGTCCTGCGCACGCTCGCGCGCTAAGCCCACCGCGATCATGACCGCCAACGAGGTAGCCACCAAGGCGCTGCGTGAGGCGAAAATGCCGAGCGTGGTCATCGAGAAGCCCGTGACGGAAAAGCTCTCGTTTCGCCCCAACTGCCACGGCAACATCGCTATCACCGTGGCCGCCAGCACCAGAATGCCGAGGGGTCGCCTCACCCCCACCTCGAGAGCTACGAGGGGCAGGAGTGCGAACCACACGAAGTAGTGATCCCAGACCACCGGTGCCGCCAAGGTGGATGCCATAAGAATGATGACGAACTCACTCAGTGGCCACGTCGCGCGCCGCGCGCGCTGTGAGGCCCAGAGTGCCAGTGCCACCACCGCGACGCAGGCCAGCGTGCCGATGGTGGCGGCGAAGTGCTCGTTACCAAAGGGCCACCTAAAGAACACGGTGTAGGGGCTAGAACTGGTGGCCCGCCAGTGGATGAAGTGAGTGAACCGCGTGACTTCGGTGCCATCAACCAGACGACTAATAAAGGTGGAGGTGTACGACGGCCAGAGCAATGCGGCAATTCCCGTCACCACCGCCCACGCGCTCACCGCGCGAGCCACGTCTGCCCACTGGCGGCGCCACAGCCACACCACCACGAAGATGGCGGGGTAGATCTTGATGGCGGTCACGAGACCGGTGAGATACCCCCGACAACGAGCCGGCACCGCGAGCGAGTCACCCAGCAACGCCATCAGCAAGAGGGTGCCCAGTTGACCATCGGCCAAGAGAATTGACAGTGGTGGCAACACGGCAACCGCCACCGCCGCGGCGGCACACGACATCCACCAAGTGCCGGGTCGCCCGACCACGCGACGAGCAATATGAATGGCTCCCGCCAGCACCCACACGCTGAGAAAGGTCCACACGCGGATCGCCCAGGCCGTCTTCAACCACGCGAAGGGGAAGAAGAGCAAGAGGGCGGCGGGGGGATAGGAGAAATACTGCGGCGTCGTCACCGGTCCGTAGATGGTGATGTGCTTTTGCACCAGGTGAACATCTCGAATGCGCGCACGAATATCCACGAAACTCGTGGAGTAACGGCCGGTAAATAGCCAATTGTGGTGAGGGACGGTCCGCACCACGAACACCGTGAGGGCCACCAGGATCAATGTCCCGAGGAGGTAACTCCCGAGTCTCTTCACACCGCACCTTCGTAGTCGAAGCCGAGGTCGGGCGCAGTGAAAATGGCCGTGAAGGGCCAGCCTTCCGCCGCCGCCATGGCCGCCGCGGTCCCACCGCGGTCCACCACCGCAATGATCTGCACCACCTCGGCACCGAATTCTCGGACCACGCGAGCCGCTTCGATAAGACTGGTCCCTCGCGTCACCGTGTCCTCGGTAATAACCACCTTGTCACCAGGGCTCAGCCGACCGGCAATACGCCCGCCGGCGCCGTGGTCCTTCGCTTCCTTGCGCACCGAGAAAGAGTTGAGTCGTCGACCCTGAGCGACCGCCACACCGGCGGCGATGAACGACACCCCATCGGCACCCATCGTCAACCCGCCAATGGCCGTCGCGGATGCGGGGACATGCTCGAGAACTAATTCGGCGACATCACGAGCAACGTCACCGTCGCAGATTGTCTGCTTCGAATCAATGAACCACGTGGAGCGTCGACCGCTCTTGAGGACGAAGTCGCCCCGACGAATTGAGTGGGCCAACAGGTGGTCGCGGACGCGATCGCGGGCATTGTTCATAAGTCCTCCGTGTGTCCCTCTGACGATACGACAAGGAAGTCGCCGAGCCTTACTACTGTCACTGAGGTGATTGATCTCCACGTGCACTCGAGTTTCTCTGATGGCTCTGAAAGCCCCACTGCTCTGGCCGAGCTCGCGGCGGCGGCGGGGCTGAGCGCGATGGCCCTCACGGACCATGACACCACGGCGGGCATTGCCGAAGCACGAGTGGCTTTCGCGGAGCGGAATATTGAGCTCGTCGTGGGTTGCGAGGTATCGCTGAAAGACCGGGGACACGACATCGTGGCCGATGATGGTTCCATCACTCACCCTTCCATCCATGTATTGGCGTACTTCGTTCCCGAAGACCCCGCTCATCCACTACAGCAATTGTTGTCGGGCCTCCAAGATGACCGTGAAACCCGCAATGCTCGCCTGTTCACCACATTGCACGAATTGGGATATACGCAGCTGACCTGGGATGACCTCATGCAGCGCGCCGGGGGC
This sequence comes from uncultured Actinomycetes bacterium, assembly GCA_903924205.1. Taxonomy (GTDB): domain Bacteria; phylum Actinomycetota; class Acidimicrobiia; order Acidimicrobiales; family RAAP-2; genus RAAP-2. The sequence goes on along the minus strand of CAIYAP010000003.1, from coordinate 29,427 downwards.
AAGAATTTGGGGCGACCCCATTTTGCGGCCGCCATCTTGGCGAACTATGCCGATGAGCTGGCGGGGGTGACGGCCGAGGAAAAGACTCGCACCATCTTCACTGACATTCTCGGCGACTCGGGAAGTGCCTACATCTCTAAAGCCCATCTGACCGTGACCGACGTCGTCGCGGCGGCCGGACCTGACGTGGTGCTGTCCATTGCCCACCCACTCTTTAATTACGGGTCCCGCGATCTCTCCTCGAGCACCGTTCTCAAGGAGATCGTGCCGACATTGGAGCGACTTCGCGGCGAGGGCCTGCGTGGCGTGGAGTGTTGGTACGGGCAGTTTGATGACCGGACTCGTCACGAAATGGCGGCCATTACCCGAGGATTAGGCATGGTTCCCACCGGTGGTTCCGATTTTCACGGCTCGTATAAACCCGACGTCACATTCGCAAAAGGCCGATTTAATGACCTATCAGTTTCCGACAATGTTCTCTTTGAGCTCCGTGAACTCGTCGGTAAATAAGAACAATGTTTGACAACACGGTAGTAACTAAGCATTGCTAGCACTAGCAGTTGGTTTCACTGAAAAGTTATTTCAGCATTTTTATTTGGTGATATGTGCGGTTTATCAGTGAATTGAATGCCTAAACTTTGTGTCTAGTCATTTTGAACGTTAGAAGGATACATTTATGGCAATCACGAAAAAAACTGCTACTCGCAGCCGAAGCACGGCAGCAAAAAAGTCGACTCCTAAGGCCGCCACTATGTCGCCACGTCGTGCAATGTCAGACGACCACAAGGCGAAGCTCGCCCAGGGTCGCAATGAATCACGCGTCGTGTCGCGCTACCTCGAGGCCATCACCGCGGGCAAGGGCAAGCGCGGACGCAAGCGCACCCCAGAGTCCATTGCGATGCAGATCGCGAAGATTGACGCCGAAATGTCAATCGCACCCGCAATCCGTCAGCTCGAACTCACCCAGAAGCGCTACGACTTGCTGGCCGAGTCGGAGCGTCTGTCGGCTCGTGTCGACATCACGGACGTGGAGAAGCAGTTCGTCAAAGTTGCCAAGAGCTACGCGGCTCGTAACGGCATCAGTTACGGAGCTTTCCGCACCTTGGGCGTTCCCGCCGACGTCTTGAAGAAGGCGGGAATTTCCCGCGCACGCGGTTAATTCAATCAATAGAAAATGGGGGTGCGGTCGACCGCACCCCCATTTTTTACGTTTACGACCGTTCAGTCAGGGGCACCACGGTGGCCGCAATGACACCGCCGTCCCTCGCACTGCGCGATAAAAGGACTAGGGCGACCGGGTGACTCGCCGCGCTGCGCAACGGGAATAATCCTGACGCCGGGCCCATTTCCCCCATTGATCCACCCATCATGGTGCTCTTCCATTCGAGTTCCCAACTCTCGATATCGCGCAGTTGCACGTTCACTACCGCCTCGTACGCCGTCGTGGCGGCCCTGACGGGGAGCATGCCAGAAATGATGCTGTCGGGACGAGGGGAATAGACCACTAATTGGGACGACGAACAGCTCGTGACTAACCACTTGCCATTCGCGCGGCTCTCGTTCACCCGCGTCGTCGCTAGAACTAACAAGCCGCTCTCGGGTCCGACGGGGGAAATGTCAACGGTCGCCGAATTGGCAAAGACTGACGTCGCGGTCACGTAGGGCGTCGTGAAACCCAGCCGATGAGCGAAGGCCACCGCCGTCTGCGATGGCGAACTGGTGGCGGCTGATGGTGCGGGCCACACGTGACGTGGGGTCTTGTCGGAGGTCGGCCACATCAAAAGAGTGGCCGCCAGAACAAGTAACAGCGCCACCAACAGGACAGGACCCCGTCGAGTCGTTCGGAAGTTCATGTGATTCTCCCCTTTCCTGTCAGTGATGGCATCTTAAGACCGTTGACGAAGGAAGAGGGTGTCAAGGACGGGATCACTCACCCGAAGCGTCACGTAGCGCGCCACCTCACTCACGCTCTTTCCCGACTCATCAGCGACATCAATCAGAAGCTGGAAGGCGGCGGCAATATCGAGGTCATAACGTTGGGCAATCATGCCCTTGGCCTGCTCCACTCCGTTACGGGTTTCTACCGCATCGTGCAAACGGCGAGCCACCACGAGACCGTCTTCGGTCGGGTCGGCGCGCAGCAGCGTCATGGTGGCCGCATCAGCCAATGATTGGGCACCGATGAGGTCTTGTTCCGACAAGGGGTGAAGGGCGAAGAGGTTGAGCGCTCCCACCACCGTGTCACCCGCCGCGAGAGGCAAGGCGTACACGCTCGTGAAGCCTTCGCGTACCGCCGCGACCCGAAAATGCGGCCAGGGGGCGTCGGGGGCGGAGAGATTGTCGAGTGACACGGCTTTTCCGCTGTGCAGACATTCGAGGCAGGGACCCTGTTCGTTTTGTACTTGGTAGAGATCGAGGAGATGTGCCGCATCACTGGATGAGCCGATCACCTTGAGTGCGGAGAATTGATCGGTTATCAAGATGCCGGCGGCGGCAACGGGCAGGACTTCTACGCATTGACGCGCGAGTCGCGACAGCATGTCGACGGTGTCGCCGCCGCTCACCGAGTGGCGAGCCAACGTGGCGAGAGCTCCCGCCAGCTTGGCGGCATGGGGCCAGGTGCTTATCTCTGACGTCGGGGATATCGGTGTCATGTCGCTCCTACTCATCAAGTATTCATTCACGGTTCAAAATGCGTTTGGCAATTATCGAAATGGGCTCGTGTTGGGCGTATGCTGCCGCTCTCAGGCGAACGAGACCATCCACCACGGAGCAGTTGAACTTCTCCGCCAGCATGCCGGCGGCTTGCTGGACCTCGGAGGTATTCGACAGCCCCGCGACGGCGAGAGGAGACACCCCGCCCGAGATTCCCTCCGTGACCGATCGAATGAGGTCGTCCGACGACAACGACGCGAAAATCAATGCGTCGGCATACTCCTGGGAGGTGAGACCGATGCTCGCTTCGCGATACAGGGTCAGTGCCCCGATGCGAGCATCGCCGATGCGCACCGGAAAGCAGAAGGAGGCATTGATCTGGTGACTAACCGCAAAGCGAGAAAAGATGGGCCAACGAAGGTGGAGCCCCGAGCCCAGGCGTGGGGTCAGGATGGGCAAGTTGCTCTGAGTGCTGTCAAAGGTGGGGCCCTCACCGATGGTGAACTGCTCTTCTTCGAGCACCACTGCCCTCGCCGATGACGCGGACACCACAGTGAAGGAATTGCCCACCGTCATGGTGACGCTGGCTTCATCCACGTGAATCACCTTGAGTGCTTCAAAGCAGATGGCCTGGGTGAAGGTGCAGCCCACATCTTCGCGATGCGACGTAATACCTGTGAGGAGCTCCTGCCACCGAAGAGCGCTCATCGCTCGCTCATGGGTACAAGTCGAATCACGGTGTTGACTGAGCCGGTGAGGACAAAGACGGCGATGAGTAACCACGCCGCCGACGGATTGAAAAGGGGGATTATCGGAATGCTCACCGTAAACATCAGTGCGGCGGCCGCGGCACAGCGCGACGCCACGTGAGAAATGTCAACATTTACCAATTTCGTAGGGGTGATGGCCGTGCGGTGAATCGCCAATTCGTCGATCGATTCTTGGTCGATGCCGCGACCCCACTTTTCTTGGCGAGAGACCAGGACACCCAGCAGCGAGGTCAGGAAGACGACATCAAGAAATATGGAATAAATGATTTCGGGCACCACGAGTAGCGAAATCACCACACCGCGCCACCCCCCGCGACGCACTGACCACGTTTGCTCGACGAGATACAAGATGGCGACCGCGACCCAAAACCACGGGAAGAGGCCGTGGTCCCCGTGGCGAACAATCTCCATCGTGAGTGTGGCCACGTACAGGGGGAAGAACATGATGGCCACGTACGATGCCACCTGTTTGGCAATGTAGGGCGCGGTATAGGAATGCAGACCATGCGACATGAGATTTTCCATGGCGCCGCGTTGCCAGCGGCGCCGTTGCTGATATAAAACGAATAGGTCGGCATCAGCGCCGTGAAGACTTGACAGTCCTTGGGAGACAGCACGCGGTAACCCAACGCCTTCACCGACAAGGTGAGTTCGTTGTCTTCGGTCAGCGCTTCGATGTCGTACACGCTCCTCGATACTCCATCATCGGGAAGTTGCCCCGAACGGCGAGCGGCGATGACTTCGCGTAAGACGCGAACTCGCAGAATGCTTCCCGTCCCGGTTAACACCAGAGCGCGCCCGTGACGACGAGCCAATTTGCGGGCGTAGCGAACGTATTCGTTCTTTTGGAGTTGCTGAATCAGGCTCCAGCCACTCATGTCACCCATAAACACGCCTCCCACCCCACCGAGTTCTCGTGGTGCGTGGTCATCCCATAGGGTCCGGTTCACTCGATTGATGAAATTGGCATTTAAGCGAGTATCGGCATCCATCAACAAGATCACATCATCGGCGTCGAGCTTGGGCAGTAGCGCCTCCAGCGCCTGATTCAGGGCCCCGGCCTTGCGATTGGTGTTACCAACGGTCTCAATGACAGTTACCCCTTCGGCGAGGGCGAGGGTCACGGTGTCATCCGAGCAATTATCCGCCACGACAATGATCGCATCGGCATGACGCGTCTGTTCACGCAAACTCTGGAGAGTCGCGGTAATGCGTTCGCCTTCATTGTGGGCAGGAATAACGACCAGGACGAAGCCGTACACCGGTAGTTCAAGGTCCGGCATGGCAGTGGGGTAGAGATCGGTTCCGACCTCTCGATTCCACTCGACGAACGTGGAGCCGAGAGAAGCATCATCGTGAGCAGGCATACCAAAGCTGCCTCTCTGAATCACTGGACCAACGCGCCCGGCGGACGTAAGTGAACTCTAAGTGGCACACCCACGTGTGAGCAGGCGACTTAAGTCCTTTTATCCTAGTTCTTCAAGAAAGTGGTGACGGTGACGAACGAGCCTCTCGATGGAAAAGACATCATCGAGATCCAATAGTGACCCGTGGTCACTCGTGGCCAGAATCTCTCGAAGGGTGGAGTTCTGCTCACGGACGTCATTGGCGAGATTCTGCACGACGCGATACGCCTCGTTGCGATCCATTCCGTGATCAACCAGGGAGAGCAACACCGATTGCGAGAACACCAGGCCGCGTGAGCCGTCGACGAGATTACAGAGGGCTCGCTCGCGATGCACGACCAAGCCCGAGACCAAGTTCGTGGCCTTGCTCGCCATATAGGCCACCAGTGCCACGGCATCAGGAATGATGACTCGCTCCACTGACGAGTGCGAGATGTCACGCTCGTGCCACAGCGCTACGTCCTCGAGAGCCGTGTGGGCGTAGCCACGAACGACGCGTGCCAGTCCACAAATTCGCTCCGCGATCACCGGGTTTCGCTTATGAGGCATGGCGGAGGAACCCTTTTGCCCCACGGCGAAAGGTTCTTCCACTTCCCCGACTTCCGTTCGTGCCAGATGGCGGATCTCGAGGGCAATCGCCTCCATCGTGGCCGCCGCACTCGCGAGGGCGTAGAGCACTTCGGCATGACGATCACGCGCAATCACCTGGGTCGCCGGCACGGCCCTCAGCGACAAGGCCGCGCAGACGGCGGTTTCAATCTCCGGTTCGATATTGGAATAGGTGCCCACGGCGCCGGAGAGTTTGCCCACAGAAATCTGCTCGCGAGCTCGAGCGAGCCGGACTAGGTCGCGATCACACTGACGAGCGAAGTGGGAGAACTTGATGCCGAAGGTGGTGGGCTCGGCGTGCATGCCGTGCGTTCGTCCCGCCAGCGGCCAGTCAATGGTTTCGATCGCCCGAGCCACCAGCGCCTCGCGAAGTGAACCCACTTGACGTGTCACCACATCGAGCGCATCACGAATGATGACGCACATCGCGGTATCGAGGACGTCAGACGACGTCAGTCCGTAGTGAATCCACGCCGCACTGGGGTGGTTGATGCGACCTTGCAGCACGTCAACAAAGGCCGCAGTGTCGTGATGAGTAATGGCTTCACGAGCCTCCACCTCCGCAACGAAGGTCTCATCAATCTGCGGGCGACGAGCACGAAGTTCTCGTGCATCCGGCTCGGGGATTCGTCCGGCCGCGGCGAGAGCTTCCGCCACCAATATCTCCACCTCGCACATGACATCGAAGCGATGCGTGTCGCTAAACAGCGCGGCGATCTCCGAGGGGAGGTATCGGGGAATCACGCGTTCTCCGGAATGACGAACTGCTCTCGTCCGGGGCCGGTGCCCACGATAGAAATGCGAACTCCCGTGGTCTCCTGCAGGAAGGTGATGTATTCCTGGGCGCGACGGGGAAGATCGCGAAAGTTCTGGCAGCCCGTGATATCGGTCTGCCAACCCGGTAGTTCCTCGTACACGGGAACAACATCGTGCAACACCGACTGGTGATACGGCGGCGTCGTGAAACGACGACCCTCGTGCTCGTAAGCCACACAGACCTTGATGGTCTCAAAAGTATCCAGGACGTCGAGTTTGGTGATCGCGATGTCGTCGAGGGAGTTCAGGCGAGCCGCCTGGCGCATCATCACGGCATCGAACCACCCCACGCGACGGCGACGGCCGGTGTTGGTACCAAATTCGTGACCGCGATTCACCAACGTTTCCCCGAGTTCGTCAGTGAGCTCAGTCGGGAAGGGACCCGCCCCCACGCGGGTGATGTAGGCCTTGGCGACACCCGAAATCCGGTTGAGGTGGTGGGGGCCGAGTCCTGATCCCACCGCCGCCCCCCCGGCGACGGGGTTAGAGCTGGTGACGAAGGGATAGGTGCCGTGATCTAAGTCCAAGAACGTGGCTTGTGCGCCCTCGAGGAGAATTTTCTTCTCCTCGTCCAAGGCGTCGTGCAAAATGCCGACTGTGTCAGCAATCATGGGCGTTAAGCGAGCGGCAAACTCGTCGAGGTAGCGAGCGGAGATCGCGCGAGCATCCATCGGCATGCGGTTATAGACGCGAGTGAGCAAGGGATTTTTTTCTGCGAGAACCATGTCAAGTTTTTCGCGGAAGATCTTGGGGTCAAGGAGGTCCTGCACTCGAATACCCACCCGACTGGCCTTGTCGGCGTAGGCCGGGCCGATGCCGCGCTTCGTGGTACCCAAAGCATTTCGACCCAGGTAGCGCTCCGTGAGACGGTCCAGCTCTTGGTGATACGGCATGATGAGGTGGGCATTGCCCGAGACGATGAGCTTGGACACGTCCACGCCCTTGGCAATAAGCCCATCAAGTTCTTGAATCAAGACGCCCGGGTCCACCACCACGCCGTTACCAATTACCGGCGTCACGTGGGGGTACAAAATTCCCGAGGGGACCAACTGCAACGCGAAGGTGTCACCGTTGACCACGATGCGGTGACCGGCATTGTGTCCCCCTTGGTAGCGAACGACGAAGTCGCTCTCGCCGGCCAGAAGGTCGGTGAGCTTGCCCTTACCTTCGTCGCCCCACTGCGTTCCTACGACCACGGTTGCCGGCATGAGAACCCACACTTTCTGGAGTAGGCCTACTCCCGTATAAGTCTAAATCATGGCCGAGTGGTCGCTACGCCTGATCGAGGGGCACCCAGGCAAAGCGTCGCCAGCACCACAGTCCCCCCACCAGCACCCACGCGGTCAGCACCAGGGCGGTCTCGCCGTAGCCAAAGCTGTGTCCCACTTCATTTTGCGCAAAGACGGCCGGCAGAAAGACTCCGCGCATGGATTGGGCTAGCCACTTGAGCGGGAACAGTGCTCCCACGTGCTGCATCCAGTGGGGCAGGGTCGTAAAGACCATGTACACCCCCGAGGAAAATTGCAAGAACAACAAGACGGGACTCGCCAAGGCCGACGCCGCACGCCCATCACGGGCCAAGGACGAAAAGGCGATGCCGAGTAGGGCGCTCGCCAAGAGTCCGAGGAGGGAAATCCACACGAAGTTGATCCAACCCATTCCGTGCGGGAGCTGCACGTGATAGGCCGAGGCGCCGATGATGAACAGACCCGCCGCTTGCACCACGTAGACGAGGACCGTCGCGAAGAACTTGCCCGCGAAGTAGGCCGCCGGTGGCAGAGGAGACCCCTTAATGCGCTTCAACGTTCCGTTGCTACGTTCTTCGGGAATCATGATGGCGAGTTGTTGAAACGAGCTATACAAAATGGCGGAGGCCAACATCCCCGCCACGAAATATTGCGAAAAGCGCACACCGTGACCCAACTTCGTCTGGCCAAAGATCGAGCCAAAGATCACCAGCAGCATGATGGGGAGCACAATGGTGAAAAAGACACTTCGTCGATCGCGACTGAAGATGCGTAACTCGTAGACGGTGCGGGCCCACGTGGCGCGTATCACGATGCCTCCTCCACCAATTTCAAATACGCCTCTTCGAGGGTCATCCGTGATATTTCCAATCCCGGAATTTCTCCGTCGAAACGCGTCAAGAGGTCGCGAACCACTCGGGTCGGTTCCGTGGTCAATTCGTCTCGACGAGTCTCCCCCTCGCGCCAGCTCACTCGCACCGAGTTTCCGTGGCGACTTCCTAAGTCCGCCGGTGTCGTATCAGCTACTTTGCGTCCCCCCGCGACCACGATCACCCGGTCGGCGAGTTGGTCCGCTTCATCGAGGTAGTGCGTCGTCAGCATGATGGTCGTGCCATCAGCACGAAGTTGGGCGATCACGTCCCAGAACACGTGTCGCGCTTCGGGATCAAAGCCCGTGGTGGGTTCGTCGAGAAAAAGCAGTTCGGGGCGGCCGACAATGCCGAGCGCCACGTCCACGCGACGACGTTGTCCCCCCGAGAGGCGACCGAGCCGAGTGTCACGTTGCGCCGTGAGGCCCACGAGATCGATCGTCTCATCCACGGCTCGTGGGTGTGGATACAACGCAGCAAAAAGCGATATCGCGTCGCGCACCGTCGCGTCCGTCATGTCAGAGGCCCCCTGCGGAACGATGCCCACTCGTGATCGCCACGCTCGCGTTGCGCGCGCGGGGTCCACGCCCAGCACCTCGACGGAGCCGCCATCGCGGTGGCGATAGCCCTCGAGAATTTCGATCGTGGTGGATTTCCCGGCACCGTTGGGGCCCAGCATCGCGACGCACTCACCGGCTGCCACCGTGAAACTGAGGTCATTGACGGCGAGCACATCGCCGTAGCGTCGCGTCAGATTCTGTACCGACACGACGTTCATGATGCCGACAGCGACCTCGCGGGGGACCAGCGATCAGCCAGCCACACGGAGACCGTGACGAGGGCGACCACGTCGAGTCCGAGTCGATAACGCCAGTGGCCCACGAAGATGGCGGCCAAGAAAATGGCGAACATCAAGGTCATCACCGTGATGCGCGCGAAGAGGCGGGCGACGGGTTCACGATCACGCTGTCGTCGCCACATCACCCACGCAAAGATGGGATACAAGATCCACGCCCCGGCCGCTTGCAACCAGGTCGCCCACTGCGGCTGACTCGCCAGTTGAGAAATCCCGACCACCGCATTCGGGCGATACAGGCCAAAGAACCACAACTCGCGGCCGACGATGACGAGGGGGAGTCGTGACCAGTGCGCCGTGATGTACGAGGTGGCCTCGTGGGTCATCACGCTGGACTTCTCCGATTCGTCGGTAATCGACGAGACTGAATTCTCCGCCTTCAGCGCGCAGGCCCACGCGTCATAGCCAATGAAGCGACCGTCGTAATAGGTGAGGTGGCAGTTGGCGCCGGCCAAGGTCATGCCCAGATTGGTCGACAGATACACCGGCTTGGAAAAACGTCCGTTGTTATACGCGATCCACGGCGACATGACCACGACTAACAAGATTGCCATGAGCGCGATGTGCCTGATCAGTCGCCACTGTCGCGTCCCCCACCAGGCGAGGAAAATGGCCAACAGGGCCCAGAGCAAAAGTTCCGACCGTGACAGGGCAATCGCGCTCGCGCAGATTCCGACCGCCGCGGCCCAGCGCAGCGACGGTGACTGCCACCAGCGAATAAGAAATACCAAAAGCCAGGCCAACGCGCACATCGCGAAGGGCTCCGACACCACCAATCCGTCACGTATCCACAGTCCGGGATACAGCGCGGCGGCGACCGCGGCAATGAGTCCGGCGCGCGGAGAATGAACCGTTTTGGCCAGCGTGGCCACCCCCACCACGGTGGCGGCACCCACGACGGGAATAACAAAACGCAGTGACGACATGGCGTGGGGGAACAGCCACGCCAACGGCGCCATGACCGTTGACGTCAAGGGACCATGAGATGCCGTGGGCGACAACACCAGGCAATTAACGCAGGTCCACGCGTGGGGACCAAAGAAGCGGTGCGCCTGCATGATGTACCAAAACTCGTCGGTGACCTTGCGCATGGGCAATTCCAGGGTCACGTAGATCTCGCGCCAGATGAAAGCGGCGGCGGTGATCAGGGCGAGGGCGCGCCCGTAGCTCAGCGGGCGAATGCGGGTGACGAAACGGGGCGACGCCATGGCGTCACAGTAGTTCGCCTAGGAAAAAGTCAGGTGATTCTCGAGTACGTCCGCGTGAATGGTGTCCCCATCGCGATAGACCCCTTGCAAGATGGCGAGCGCAATGGGATCCTCAATCTGGCGCTGAATGACGCGCTTGAGTGGCCGGGCCCCGAAGGCGGGCTCATACCCCTCTCGCGCCACGTGCGCCATCGCGTCGGTCGACACGTCAAGACTGAGTCGACGTTCGGCCAGGCGGTGTCGCAGTCGTTGCAACTGGATGCCCACGATGACGGACAAATCCTTTTCGTCGAGCGAACGAAAGCGAATGATGTCGTCAATGCGATTAATGAATTCCGGTCGGAAAAAGTCTGAGGGCTCACCGGGCAAGTTGCTCGTCATGATGAAGACGGTGTTGGTGAAGTCCACGGTGCGTCCCTGACCATCGGTAAGTCGGCCATCATCGAGGACTTGGAGTAGCAAGTTGTAGACGTCGGGGTGGGCCTTTTCCATCTCGTCGAGCAAGATCACCGAGTAGGGCCGACGCCGCACTGCTTCGGTGAGCTGACCACCCTCTTCGTAACCGACATATCCCGGAGGGGCACCCACGAGGCGGCTGACCGCGTGCTTTTCCATGTACTCGCTCATGTCGATGCGAATCATGGCGTGTTCGTCGTCAAAGAGGTATTCCGCGAGCGCGCGAGCGAGCTCGGTCTTGCCCACACCGGTAGGTCCGAGAAAGAGGAAGGATCCAATGGGTCGACCTGAGTCACCGAGGCCGGCGCGCGAACGACGAATAGCGTTCGCCACCGCGGTCACTGCTTCATCTTGACCGACGACGCGCGAGTGCAGTAGTTCCTCCATGCGCAGCAACTTGTCGCGCTCGCCCTCCAGCAACTTGGACACGGGAACGCCCGTCCAACGACTCACCACTTCGGCCACGTCTTCGGCGTCGACCTCTTCCTTAAGGAAGGCCCCCTGAGCCTGCAGCACGGCCAGTTCATCAGTGGCCACCGTGACGGTTCTATCCAGTTCAGGAATGGTGCCGTAGCGAAGGGCAGACGCACCCGCGAGGTCACCATCACGCTCGAGACGTTCGGCCTCCACGCGTCGTTCTTCGAGTTCGAGCTTCGCACTGCGGATGCGGTCGATGACGTTCTTTTCACCCTGCCACCGCGCGGCCAGCGCGTCGCCCTGTTCGCGCTGATTGGCGAGTTCCTCATCGAGTTTCGCGAGGTTCTCGAGGGAGGCCTCATCGGTCTCCTTCGCGAGGGCTACTCGCTGAATCTCCAGTTGACGAATGCGGCGCAGAACGACGTCGAGTTCCGTCGGCATGGAGTCAATTTCGATTCGTAGTCGCGACCCCGCCTCGTCAATGAGGTCGATGGCCTTGTCGGGCAAAAAGCGATTGGGCACGTAGCGGTGGCTCATCGTGGCCGCCGCTACCAGGGCGGCGTCTTGGATGCGCACGCCGTGGTGAACTTCGTACTTCTCCTTCAGTCCGCGCAAAATGGCGATGGTGTCGTCCACCGAGGGTTCGCCGACGAAGACCTGTTGGAAGCGCCGTTCCAGCGCGGCATCCTTCTCGATGTACTGGCGGTATTCATCGAGAGTGGTGGCGCCAATAAGGCGCAGTTCACCGCGCGCGAGTAGGGGCTTGATCATGTTGCCCGCATCCATGGCACCCTCCGAGGCCCCCGCCCCCACGATGGTGTGCAGCTCATCGATGAAGGTGATGACCTCGCCGTTCGAATCTTGGATTTCCTTCAGCACCGCCTTGAGTCGCTCTTCAAATTCACCGCGATACTTGGCACCCGCCACCATCGACGCGAGGTCGAGCGCAATCACGCGGCGATCGCGCAGAGATTCGGGCACGTCCCCTTCGACAATGCGCTGAGCGAGACCCTCCACGATGGCGGTCTTACCAACTCCCGGTTCGCCGATAAGAACGGGGTTGTTCTTGGTGCGTCGTGAGAGCACCTGGATGACGCGCCGAATCTCGTCGTCTCGACCAATGACCGGGTCCAGCTTGCCCGCACGGGCGACCTGCGTGAGATCGCGACCATACTTCTCGAGAGACTGGAAGGTGCTTTCGGGGTCCTCGGTCGTGATGCGCTGACTGCCGCGCACCTGACGCAGCGCGCTCAGCAGCTTGTCGCGATCGCTGCCGACGAGATCGGCCAGGGCGACCACCACGTGGTCCACTGATAAGAAGTCGTCCCCCAAATCGTCACGCAGGGCATCGGCGGTGTCCATGGCGCGACGCGCCTCGGGGGACAAGCCCGGCTCGGCCCCACCGGTAGTTCGTGGCTGACGGGAAATCGCGTCGGTAAGTCGAGCCACGAGTGACAAGGGGTCAATACCGGTGGCCGCAACGAGGGGGCGAGCGACTCCCCCGTCTTGCGAGATGGCCGCGAGCAAGATGTGCTCCGACGAGATGGACGGATTGCCCGCGGTGGCGGCGGCGGCGTTGGCATCACTAAAGGCCTCCCGCAACTTGGTCGTCCATTTTTGCGGATTGAGTGCCATGTGAGCTACCTCCGAGGATTGATGCGATTAACGAAAATGGCCATCGTGTTCTGCACGGGCACGAGGTCTCGCCGGAATTGCTTGGTGGTCTGCGCCGCCACGGTCTGCACCTCTCGTTGAAGGTCCGCCACCTGCTTGCGAGTGCGAGCGAGCTCGGCCTCTAACTGCAAGATACGTCGTACGCCCTCGAGATTGCAGCCCGCCTCAGTTAATTCTTGAATGCGTCGCAGTCGAGCCAGGTCCTCATTGGAAAATCGCCGCGAGCCCCCACTGGTGCGCGAGGGGTCAAGGAGTCCACTTCTCTCGTAGTTGCGCAAGGTCTGTGGGTGTACCCCCGCCAATTGCGCGGCTACCGAGATGACGTAGATTGCGCGAGAGTTGTCGTTCATCACGCACTCTCCTCGCCGAGAGCACTACGAAGCTTTTCGATCAGTCGACGTTGCTCGCCGGTGAGTTCACGCGGCACGTCCACGCTGACCGTGACCAGTAAATCACCCAGTGGATGTTTCCCGGCCGCGGGGACACCACGTCCACGCACGCGCAAGGTCGTGCCGGACTGAGTGCCCGCCGACACTTTCACGGTGACGGGCTCATCCACGGTCGGAACCTCCACGGAGGTACCGAGGACGGCATCAGGGAAACTCACCCGCACCGTGGTGGTGAGGTGGCGACCACGACGAGCGAAAGTGGCGTCGGGGGCGACGTGCACGTTGACGTACAAATTGCCCGCCGGACCGCCATTGCTGCCGGGAGCACCCTTGCCCTTGAGCACGATGCGTTTGTCATCTTCCACGCCCGCGGGAATGCGTACTTTGACCGAGCGCTGCGAGAGCTCTCGACCCGTGCCGTGACAGGTGGGACAGGGTCGCTCGATGCGGCCCCCGCGACCACTGCAGGCGGGGCAGACCGACGACAGGGAGAAGGGTCCTTGGTCATCCGCCAAGACGCCACGGCCCTGGCAGCGCTCACAGGTCGTGACGGAGGTGCCGGGAGCAGCGCCGGTGGCGTGACAGGTCGCGCACGCTTTCTCGCTGGGCAGATGCACCTGCGTTTCGACCCCCAACACCGCGTCGCGAAACGACAGGTGAAGGTTGGTCTCGAGATCTTGACCGCGTTGGGCCCGTTGACGACGGCCACCGAAGAGGCCGGAGAAGATGTCGCCGATATCACCAAAGTCACCGGGATTAAATCCTCCGGGTCCTCCCGAAAATCCACCGCCGCCGAAACCGGCGGCTGCCGGTCCCATGCGCCGAACCTCGTCGTACTCCTTACGCTTCTCGGCGTCACCGAGGACGTCGTAGGCGGCGGAGATCTTCTTGAAGGTCTCTTCCTTGCCGGGGTTGGTATCGGGGTGGTTCTTCTTAGCCAGCTGGCGATAGGCGCGCGTGATCTCCTTATCCGTGGCGGACGAGGTCACACCCAGGACGTGGTAGTAATCAGTGTCGAACCATTCGCGCTCGGCCATTTAGCCCCGCACCCTCACCATGGCCGGTCGAACGACGGCGCCCTTCCAGCGGTAACCCGCTCGCATGACATCGTCAATCACCTGCTCACCGTCACCGTCCACGTGCGCGACGGCCTCGTGAATCTGGGGATCAAAGGCAGCGCCGACCGCATCAATGCGCTCCAAGCCGTCTTTCTGCAAAGTGTCGAGCAACAGCGCGCGAGCTTGCACGAGTGCCTTGGCCTCCACCGTGTCGAGTTCTTCCGCACTCGCCGACGTGAAGTGAGCCTGGGCGAGATCAAGGGCGTCGAGCACGGGTAGCAACTTGTTCACCAAGCTGGCCACACCACGAGCAATCGTGTCGGCGCTGTCGCGAGCGATGCGCTTCTTGTAGTTCTCGAAGTCGGCCTGCAGACGCTGCAGCATGTCACGCAAATCATCGCGCTCACGCTCGACGTCACTACGCAGATCGCTGCCGGCCTCGTCGAGTACCGCCTCGGCCTGCGCCACGATGTCGTCGGGCTCCTCCGCCGGGTTCACGGGTTCGTTGATGTCGCTCACTGCTCGTCCACAATCTCGGCGTCGACGATGTTGTCATCGTCCGCGGTTGACTCAGATCCACCGGCCGCCTGCTGGTTCTTCGCGGCCTCTTCGTAGAGTCGCTGACCGAAGGTCTGGCTAACCGTCACGAGCTTTTCGGTCGCTGACTTGATCGCCTCGATGTCGGAGCCCTCGAGTGCGGCCTTGACGGCGGCGAGCTCGCGCTCCACGTCGTCCTTCTCGTTACCCTCCAGACTCTCGGCCTGGTCCTTGAGCAACTTCTCGGTCTGGTACACCAGCGAGTCGGCCTGGTTGCGCACTTCGGCCTCTTCACGGCGAGCCTTGTCCTCGGCCTCGTGGGCTTCCGCGTCACGCACCATGCGGTCGATGTCGTCCTTCGACAAGGTCGATCCACCGGTGATGGTCATGGACTGGGTGCTGCCCGAGGCGGTGTCCTTCGCCGAGACGTGCACGATGCCGTTCGCGTCGATGTCGAAGGTGACCTCAATTTGCGGCACGCCACGCGGTGCCGGCGGAATGCCGACCAACTGGAACTTGCCGAGCGTCTTGTTATAGGCGGCCATTTCGCGCTCACCCTGCAGCACGTGCACTTCCACCGAGGGCTGGTTATCGTCCGCCGTGGTGAAGACCTGGGTCTTCTTGGTCGGAATCGTGGTGTTGCGCTCGATGAGCTTGGTCATCACGCCACCCTTGGTCTCGATACCGAGCGACAGCGGCGTCACGTCGAGGAGCAAGATGTCCTTGACATCACCCTTGAGCACGCCCGCCTGGACCGCGGCACCGATAGCCACGACTTCGTCGGGGTTCACCGTCTTGTTCGGCTCCTTGCCGGTGAGACGCGCGACGAGCTCTTGCACCGCGGGGATACGCGTCGATCCACCCACCATGATGACGTGGTCGATTTTGTCAATGGTGAGTCCGGCGTCCTTGATGGCCGAGTCGAAGGGCTTGCGGCAACGCTCCACCAACTCCGAGGTCAATTCGTTGAACTTGGCGCGGGTGAGCTTGAGATCGAGGTGCTTGGGGCCTTCGCTGGTCGCGGTGATGAAGGGCAGGTTGACGTGCGTCTCTTGCAGCGACGACAGTTCGATCTTCGCCTTCTCCGCGGCTTCCTTGAGTCGCTGAATGGCCATCTTGTCGGCCATGAGGTCCACGCCCTCGGTGTCCTTGAAGGACTTGACCAACCAGTTCATCACGGCGTCGTCCCAGTCGTCACCACCGAGGTGGGTGTCACCGGCGGTGGACTTCACTTCGAACACGCCGTCGGCGATCTCGAGCACGGACACGTCAAAGGTGCCACCACCGAGGTCGAAGACCAAGATGGTCTGCTCGGCCGGGCCCTTGTCGAGGCCGTAGGCGAGGGCGGCTGCGGTGGGCTCGTTGACGATACGCAGAACTTCGAGGCCGGCAATCTGACCAGCTTCCTTGGTCGCGGTGCGCTGGGCGTCGTCGAAGTAGGCGGGCACGGTAATCACGGCCTGGGTGACGGGCTCACCGAGGTAGGCCTCGGCGTCGCGCTTCAGCTTCATGAGCACGCGGGCGGAGATTTCCTGCGGCGTATATGAGGTGCCATCGATGTCGATGGTCCAACTCGTGCCCATGTGACGCTTCACCGAGCGAATGGTGCGCTCCGGGTTGGTGATCGCTTGACGCTTCGCGACTTCACCGACGAGCACTTCACCGGTCTTGGAGAAACCCACGACCGAGGGCGTGGTGCGCGCGCCTTCGGCGTTCGGGATGACGACGGGCTCGCCCGCCTCGAGGACTGAGACCACCGAGTTCGTCGTGCCGAGGTCGATACCGACTGCCTTCGCCATAGTGATAACTCCTTGAAATGAGCCGCCGTCGGGACTTTCCCATCGGTGGTATGAGGTCAGTATAGAGACTTGATATGACTCGTATCAAGATTTTGTATAAGAAGTGACTAAAGTCCTATTTTGATGCCATTGCGGGAAAGTGACGACGGACCGCAGAGCAGTATGGATATGTGACCACATTCCGCCGAAGTCTGATCGTGCTCCTCTTGATAGTGGGAGTTGGCATCCCCGTGACCTGGGCGGCCATCAACTCACCCACCCAGGTCGCCGTGAAACCGGCGGGGGACCTGATTCCCGCGGGGATGGCGAAAGTGACCTGGTCGTATCCGGGCTACCTCCCCGACACGGTGATCTACGGAACACTGAGCTCCACGGATCCCGTCGTCATCGAAAAAGTACGGGGAATTATTAATGCTCTCCCCGTCCAACATCTGGCCCCCGGGACTGCCTGCCCCGCGGACTACATGATTCCCGTGCTGATTTCCTTTTCTCGCACGACCACCCGCCGGCCCGACATCACGGTCTCCTTTCAACTGGGCGGCTGTCCCGCAGCCACCGTCATCAGGGCGGGTCACTCAATCTCTCCTCCCTTGGCAGGCGCGAATCTCGCCCACGATCTCACGCGCATCGAACAGTTAATTCACCGCGGACCACCACCCGTCTTTTAAGGTCGTCGACGGTCACTCGCGACCTCCCTGGTGAGAGCGCGCCCGATACGCTCGACCCATGCCGGATCTCATACTTTTGCGCCACGGTCGCTCCCAGTGGAATGACCTCAACCTCTTTACGGGATGGCACGACGTCGACCTCGTCCCCCAGGGTGAGGCCGAAGCCGCCGCCGCGGGCGACCTCCTCGCGGCCGAGACGGACCTCGACCTGCAGATTCTTCACACCTCACGACTCACGCGTGCCATTCGCACCGCGAATATTGCGCTGCACCACGCGGGCCGTTCGTGGCTGCCCGTCACCCGCGACTGGCGACTCAATGAACGCCACTACGGCGACCTGACCGGTAAGGACAAGAAGGAAACAGCCGAAAAATTTGGCATGGATCAACTCAAGCTCTGGCGTCGCAGTTACGACGTGCCACCGCCGCCGCTGCCGGCCGACGACTCGCGCGGCAATTGGGATGACCCGCGCTACCGCGATCTCACCCGTGAGCAGATTCCCGCGACGGAGTGTTTGGCCGACGTGGTGACGCGCGCCACCCCGTACTTCATGGACGTGCTCGCCCCCGATCTCGCCCTCACCGCCTCGCGAGGGGGCGCGGTGCTCGTCGTCGCCCACGGCAACTCGCTGCGCGCGCTGCGCATGATGCTGGAAAAGATTTCACCCGACGACATCACCGAGCTCGAGATTCCGACGGGTATCCCCTTTCGCTACCGACTCACCAATGACCTGCGCGTCCTGAGTGGGGCGTACCTCGGTGACGCGGCGGCGGCCGATGCGGCCGCAGCCGCGGTGGGCAAGCAGGCGGGTTAACGCGCGGGTTGACGCCGTGACAACACGACGCTGATCACCGCGGCAATAAGTCCGAGTGAGAAAATCGCGGTCCCGAAGACGAAGACCTGTGGCGGAATACCAATGCGCGTCGCGCCGTACACCCACACAGGGAAGGGTTGGATCGATCCACTGACGAAGTCACTGGCCACAAAGTCATCGAGAGACAGCGCGAAGGCCATGAGTGCCCCGGCCATCACGCCCGGCAAGATGAGGGGGAAGGTCACCAGGCGAAAGGTGGCGAGGGGCTGGGAGCCGAGGTCGGCGGCGGCTTCTTCGAGGCGCACGTCAAAGCCCGTGAGTCGAGCCCGCACGGTCACGACCACGTAGGCCACCGAGAAAACCACGTGGGTGAGAAACAGCGTCCAAAAGCCGCGGTCGATACGCATCGTGACAAAGAGGCCCAGCAGCGAGGAACCCATCACAATTTCGGGGGCGGCGATGTTGAGATACATCAAGTAATCAATGGCCGCCTTGCCGCGAAAACGTCGTCCAGAGTATCGAACGAGGGCGAGGGCCAGCATGGTGCCCACCACCGTGGCCACCGCACTCGCCGCCACGGCGAGACGAATCGACAGCCACGCCGAGGCCGTGAGTCCCGGCACGTCGCTCCAGTGCTGATACCAGCGCGTGGTGAATCCATTCCAGGTGAAGCTCACGTTCGGAATACCGGTCACCACGTCGTTGAACGAATACACGATCATGACCAGAATGGGCAGAACGAGATAGCCAATCAACAGCCAGGAATACAGCGGCAGGAAACGAGGTTTGCGGCTCATACGTAGTCACCCAGATTGCGGGCGCCAATGGCAATGCCGCCAATCACGATGGCGATCAGCGAAATGCCCATCACGATGGCCGACAGAGCCGAACCACTGGTCGGGTTCGAGAAGGTTAAGAAGTAGTTCTGAATGACGGTGCCGACCATGGTGTTGGAAATACCGCCCAGCACTTGTTGGTTGACGTAGTCACCGAAGGCGGGGATGAAGGTCAACAAGAAGGCGGCGAACACGCCGGGTCGCGCGAGGGGGAAAATCACCCGGCGAAATACCTCGACCTTGGACGAATACAGGTCGCGAGCCGCATCGAGCAAGTTCTTGTCAATGCGCTCGAGCGCCACGAAGATGGGCAGCGCCGTGAAGGGTAAATAGTTATAGGCGAGGCCGGCAATCACGGCGCCACTGGTTTGCAGCACGTGGTAGTTGGGGCCGACGAGGTGCAGGTCGCGCGCCAGCGTCAAGATGATGCCCGAGCTGCTGAGCAGGAACTGCCAGATGATGGTGCGAATCACGAAGGACACGAAGAAGGGCACCAGCAGCATCAGCAAGAAGAAGTTCTTGCGGCGGCCACCGTAAAAGGCGATCCAGTACGCAATGGGAAATGACAACAGCACGTCGATGATCGTCGCGTACGCGGCGAAGCGCAGACTGGTGAAGATGGACTGGGCGGACCCGTGCCACACGTAGGAAAATTCGGACCAGTGCCAGGTCATGGTGCAGGCCTGGGTAATCGGCGAGCACGTTTCTAACGCCTTGACCAACATCACCACGAGGGGGATGAGGAAGAGGGCGAAAAGCCACACCACGGCCGGCGCGCCGAGGGCGTAGGGCGTCGCCCCACGCCCCCAGCGGCGGGCACCAGCGAGTCGACTCATTGACCTTGGACGATCGGCAGGAACGTTTCGTTCCAGGTGTCAATTTCCGTCTGGCTCTTGAACTGGTAGTACGGCTTGGAGATGGCGTTCTCCTTGGCGGTCGGGAAGACCGTCGGGGCCGAGGCCACCTGCGTCGAGGTCAGACCAATCTCCGCCTTCATCGCCGTCAGCACGCTCTTGTCCCAGCCCGTGGGCTTGAGCAGTTCGTTCTTGGCGGTGGGCACCGGGCAGATGTAGTCGACGTAGTACTCCACCACGGCCTGCGTCAGCGGGCTGAAGTAGAAGTCCATGGCGTCCATAGCGTCTCGCGGGTTCGCCGCGTACAGCGGGATCGCCATGTTGTCCGTCCAGAACAACAAGCCTTCCTTCGGCGTCAGCAACTTGATGTTCTTCGAACCATTGACGTTGGCCTGGAAGACGTCACCGGAGTAGCACTGCGAAATCGCGAGGTCGCCGCTCTTGAGGTGGTTGATGTAGTCATTGCCGTAGTAGGCCGCGACGATGCCACTGTCGCGCTGCTGGCGCAACTTGGTGGCCGCCTTCGTCCAGTCCGAGGGTTTGGAACTCGCTGGGTTGATGCCGAGGGCCAAGAGGCCAATCGCGCCGAGTTCGATGGGGTCCGCAAACATGCCGACCTGGCCCTTGTACTTCGTGCTGAACATCAACTGCAGGCTGTTGCCCGGGGTCTTGACCTTGTTGGCGTCGTACGCCAACGAGGTCCATCCCGACTGGTAGGCCATGGTGTACTTGTTGCCACGGTCCCACACGGGGTTCTTCACCGTCGGTGACGCGTACTTCTTGAAGTTCGTCATGGCGTTTTGGTCAAGCGGAATGAGATAGCCACCCTGGATGAGATAACCCAGCTGCGGCGAGTTGTTGGTCATGACGATGATGTCGTAACCCGTCGAGCCGCCCGCCGACAGTGAGGGGATAATCCGCTGATAGAAGGCGGGGTTGTCCTCGATGACTTCGGAATAACTGACGTTCGTCCCCTTCTCCTTCTTGAACTCCACCAATGAGGGGTGGGTGCCGTTCAGGGTGTCGATGTAGTACGGCCAGTTGGCGAAGTTGAGTTGGTGGTGTGCGTGCTGCGAGGCCCACCAGGTCTTCGAACCGACGTTCGAGTTCGGCAGTGCGCCCGCGACCGACGAGAGACCGGAAGACAATCCGGCCGCACCCGCGACGGCGCCCGCCGTCTTGAACAGATCTCGTCGAGTAATCCTCGGCTGGGTCATCCCACGAATAATCGATGCATCCATGTCAGATCCGTTAGTTGTCATTGTCTTCCACCTCCTGTGAGTTGTTGTTTTCTGAGGGTGCCACCACAAAAGTGTGGCGCACCGGCCAGATCATGTGTACGTCGTCACCGACGCGCCAGGTGGGTTCTCCACCAAGATTTTGCGAATACACGGTGAATTCCTCGCCGCCCACCGTTTCGACGATGTACGACACGCCCACACCGGTGAAGGTGGAGACCATCACGCGGCCGGGCAGGGAATTCTCGTCGCCGGCCGCCGAGGCCGTCTCAGAGATACGAATCTTCTCGGGACGAACTCCCACCTTGACCACTCGACCCTGCAGCTGAGCATCAATGTGGTCGCTCGGGGCCCGCAGCACCACGGCGCCGCAGTTAACCGATGACTGGGTGTCGTCGCGATCAAGCGTGCCGGCGAGCAAGTTGGACGCTCCGAGAAAGGAAGCGACAAATTCGGTGGTGGGGTGCTCGTAGACCGCCGCCGGTGACCCCAGACCCTCAATGCGGCCCTGGTTCATCACCACGATGCGGTCCGACATCGTCATGGCTTCTTCTTGATCGTGCGTGACGTAGAGGAAGGTGATGCCGACCTGCGCCTGCAGACGCTGCAATTCGATCTGCATGTGCTTGCGCAACTTGGCGTCGAGGGCGGACATGGGTTCATCGAGCAGCAACAAGGTGGGCTGATTCACGAGGGCGCGCGCGAGCGCGACGCGCTGCTGCTGACCACCGGAGAGTTGCGCCGGACGGCGCTCACCACGACCCGCGAGGTCGACGAGATCCAGCATCTCGCCGGCGCGGCGACGCGCTTCTTCCTTCGAGACTTTCTTGCGACGTAGTCCAAAGGCGATGTTCTCGAGAACGCTGAGGTGCGGGAAGAGGGCGTAGCTCTGAAAGACGGTGTTGACGTCACGCTTGTGGGGCGGCAGGTCGGTGACGTTGAGATCTCCGAAGAAGATGGCGCCACTGGTGGGGTCTTCGAAGCCACCCAGCATGCGCAGCGTGGTGGTCTTGCCACAGCCCGACGGGCCGAGCAGAGAGATGAACTCACCCGGCTCAATGGTCAGTGACAAATTGTCCACGGCGACCATGTCGCCGAAGGATTTCGTCACGCCATCGAGGCGCACGCGAGTGAGATTTTGTCGCCCCGTCGTCATGGTCATCGGCGAGACCTTAGCCCCCAGGGACTACCCCGAGGCCCACTTTTTTCCCATGTGGCGCCTAGGGAAAGTCACGATGAGCCCTCATGAGTCGTTCACGAGATTCTCGTCGCCCAATGCGCCATTATTTAGCCACATCACCACATGACGAGATGATGACGCCGGCGTGAGGCGTGGAGAAAAAAATCTCGACGGGGGGGCGTGAATCTCCCCGTCGAGAGACTTAGAAGGACTGCTCGAGCACCTGGGAGATGTCGACGACCGACACATCATCGCCACGGCCCTGTGCCTTGACGGCGTCATCGATCATGATCATGCAGAACGGACAGGCGGTCGACACGACGTTCGCGCCGGTGCCGAGCGCCTCGATGGTGCGCTCCATGTTGACGCGCTTACCAATGTTCTCTTCCATCCACATGCGCGCTCCACCAGCGCCACAGCAGAAGCCCTTCTCGCGGTGACGGTGCATCTCGACCGAGGTCACCCCCGGCACGGCGTCGATAACCGAGCGAGGCTCGTCGAAGTGACGGTTGTGACGACCGAGGTAGCAGGGGTCGTGGTAGGTGACGGTGCCCGTGAAGTTCATGCCGGGGACCAACTTCTTGTCCGCGATCAAGCGACTGAGAAGGTCGCTGTGGTGGATGACTTCGAAGTCACCGCCGAGGGTGGGGTACTCGTTCTTAATGGTGTTAAAGCAGTGCGGGCAGCTGGCCACGATCTTGACGGCGCCGACTTCATTCAGCGTCGAGATGTTGGCCTTGGCCATCTCTTGGAAGAGGTACTCGTTACCCATGCGGCGCGCGGGGTCGCCGCTGCAACTTTCCTTGGGTCCCAAGATGGCGAAGTTCACGCCCGCGCGGTTCAGCATGCGCGCGGTGGAGACCACTTGCTTGCGACCACGCTCATCCAGCGCGCCGGCACAGCCGACCCAGTACAGGTACTCGACACCCTCAGGGATGACGTCGTCGACGACCGGCACCTCGAAGTCGAGGGCGGCCAGCCACTCGGTGCGCTTGGATTGACCGAGGCCCCAGGGGTCACCCTGGTTTTCCATGTTGCGTAGCAACAGGCCCGCTTCGGTCGGGAAACGGCTCTCCATGAGCACTTCGTAGCGACGCATGTCGATGATGGCGTCCACGTGCTCGATGTCGACGGGGCACTGCTCGGTGCAGTTTCCGCAGGTAGTGCAGGACCACAAGACGTCGGGGTCGATGATGGACGGCACCAAGGTGGTGGCTTCGCCCTCACCGGAGAGCAGACGGTCGGCCGAGGCGAACATGTTGTCGCGAAGACCCATGATGAGCAGCTTGGGACTCAGCGGCTTGCCAGTCGACCAGGCCGGACACTGGTCCTGACAACGACCACACTCGGTGCAGGTGGAGAAGTCCAGCATCTGCTTCCAGGTGAAGTCTTCGATCTTGCCCACACCGAAGACGGTGTCTTCGGTGACGTTTTCCATGTCCATGTCGGGGGTCTTGTCGAGACCGCCCAAAGCCCGGGGACGACGCGAGAACGCGATGTTGATGGGGGCGAGGAAGATGTGGAGGTGCTTGGAGTAGGAGACCAGAACCAAGAAGCCAGTAATGATGGCGATGTTGAGCAGGATGAAGATGGTCTCGAGCGCACCGTTGGCGGTCATCCCGAGGGGAGCCAGCCAACTCGCCAGCGCCTTGGACGCAAACGCGGCCGAGGTCACGTACGAGTGGTTGAGGGCGATGCTGCTCGAGGCCACGCCGCGGGTGAAGGGGAAGTGACCCGTGTTGATTTGCGCCGCACGTGAGACGAACATGGTGACGATCACCATGGAGATCATGAAGAGGACCAGCCAGGCCGGTCCGAGGTGCGAGCCATAGAAACGACTCGCGCGGTCGAGGCGCTTCGGCGCGTTCTTAATACGAATGGTGGTGAAGACCACCAAGGCGGCCAAGACGGCGACCCCGAAGAAGTCTTCGAGACCGGCCAGCCACGACTGCTGACCGATCAGAGGAATATGAAAGTCACGGTTAAACAGCGAGCCGTAGGCCTCAAGGATGGTGGTGGAGAGGACCGTGAAGCCCCACATGGTGAAGAAGTGGGCGATTCCCGGCACCGTCCACTTGAGCAGCTTCTTCTGACCCGCGACTTCGACGACTTCGGCCGACGCAATTTCCTTGGCCCGACGCATGCCCTGCCAGGTGCGATCAGACTTCGCACCGGTGCGAATGAGGCGACTGAGCCAGAAGAAGCGGCGACCCGCGATGGCCAAACAAACGGCGCTGACGAGCAGGCCGATGATGATGCGTAACAACATGTGAAACTCCTTAAGGGTTACTACCGTTGAAAGTTTTCGAAATAGCGACTCGGCGTCGGGCCGCGTTGGCCGCGATACTTCGAGCCGAGGATGCCCGAACCGTAGGGGTTATCGGCTTCCGTGGTCATCTGGAAGAAACTGATTTGGCCAATTTTCATACCGGGATACAAGGTAATGGGCAAGTTAGCGATATTGGAGAGCTCCAAGGTCAAGTACCCATCCCAGCCGGCGTCCACGAAGCCCGCGGTGGAATGAATAAGGAGACCGAGACGGCCGAGGGAGCTCTTTCCTTCCAGGCGAGCCACCAAATCGTTCGGAATGGTGACGCGCTCCAAGGTGGCACCGAGGGCGAATTCACCCGGGTGCAAGATAAAGGGCTCATCTGGGCCCACTTCGACCAGTTCGGTGAGATCGGTTTGGTCTTCCTTCACGTCGATGATGCCGCGGGTGTGGTTGCGAAACACCCGAAAGGCGTTGTCAATGCGAAGATCCACTGACGACGGCTGAATGTCCGCCTCGTTGAGGGGGTCAATGACGATACGGCCCGCGGCTAGGGCTTCACGAATAGAGCGGTCAGAAAGAACCATCGGCGTCAGATTACTAAGGATTCGTTAAAGCCTCGTGTTGTGAGGGGAAAAACGACTTACCTGCCTCATAGGCTGAAGAGCGAACTTTCGCGAAAGGATGCCTCACATGAAAATTCGCCTCGCACTCGCCTCCCTCACCCTGGTGGCCGCCACGGGAACCGTGATTTCCTCCGGTGCGGGAGCCACCACCGTGACCGGTTGCGGACTCATTACCCATTCCCTCATCAAGGCCGATGGCTTTGACTCCAGCACCGGCCCTTACGTCACCGACTACAACTACGCCCATCCCAGCAAGAACGCCGCCAACGCACTCGGACAAACCATTGACTTTGGGACCAAGGCCCTCGTAGTCAGTTGCCTCGACCCCGCCCACCTCGCCGCGGCGTGGAAAGTCCAAGGCTTTGCGGGCAAGGCCACGAACGCCACCGACTTCATGACCAAGTTGGTGGCTGCCTCTGCCGGGGCGATGACGAAGACCAAGGTTGGCCCCGTCACCGATTACCTCGACTTTGGAAACGGCAAGGAGGACGGACTCGGATCACTCTCGATCGCCAAGAGTCTTCGCCTCGACGCCTGGGTGGCCAATGGCAAGTACGTGATTTTGACCTTCATGGCTCCGGCCGTCAGCAAGGCTCCGACCACCTTGATTAACTTCATGAACTCCACGGTGGCGATTCTGAAGTAAGCCCCTTCAGGCTTACGTGAGGCCCGAGTATTCTGGGCCTCTCTGCGGGTGTAGCTCAATGGCAGAGTTCCAGCTTCCCAAGCTGGCCACGCGGGTTCGATTCCCGTCACCCGCTCGCTGTTATGACTCAAGACATCATGGACACCCGAACCTGTGTCCATGCTATTTCGACCCTCGAATCGGGTGGTGGCCCACCTGAAGTTTTATGGAACCAACTAGTCCTGTGGAATCGAGATGCCTCCTGGTTCCCAGACTGAAAAATCTTGTGCTCTTATCGCATTTCGACACGTTGACTTGCTCGAACTCTGCTTCCCAAGCTGAGAACGCGGGTTCGATTCCCGTCGCCCGCTCTCAAGCCCACCGGCACTTTCCCCTGTAAATAAGGGGGATTGAGAGTTTCCGTGAACACTCACTGGATTCCTCAAAACTCCAATTTGAGGCGCCCGAAGGTGCCCAAAACGACTTGAAGCGCCCGCGAGGCGCCCGAAGTGAGCAGCAAAACGCCTGCTTCCGCGAAGGCATCACTCTGAATCGCACTGGGTTTAGTGGAGACTTTCAGCTTGTGATTTCTGCCAGCGATCGTTCGCCGACTTTCGAAGTGTAGGTCGCCTCGAACTCGGCGGGTGGAACGTCGCCGAGATAGCTATGCAATCGGCCGTGATTGTGCCAGTGAACCCAGGTCAACGTGGCGAGTTCGAGCTCGTCAATGGTCTTCCACGGTCCTCGTCCCGGTCCTCTCATGAGTTCGGTCTTGTAGAGGGCGTTGACACTCTCGGCGAGGGCGTTGTCGTAGGAATCTCCGACGCTGCCAATCGAGGGACGAGCGCCAATTTCGTCTAGGCGCTCGCCGTAGCGGATGCTCGTGAATTGAGCTCCGGCATCGGAATGGCACCGCAGGTCGGTAAGTTGAGAGCCCCGCTGCCATCTCGCCATCTCGAGGGCGTCTAAGACCATGTCGGTGCGCATGTGACTCGCCACTCGCCACCCCACGATCATGCGGCTATAGACATCGGTAATGAAACAGACGTAGGCGACCCCTTGCCAAGTGGGCACGTAGGTCAGATCCGTGACCCAGAGCTGGTTCGGAGATGAGGCGGTGAAGTTGCGCTCGACCAGGTCTGGTGAGCGAGGTGCTGAGTCGTCGCGTCTCGTGGTCCTCACCTTCTTGGCTCGTCTGACCCCATAGAGGCCTTGGTTTCTCATGAGCCTGGCCACTTGGTCTCGACCAACGTCGTGACCCGCTCGGCGCATGGCCTTCCACATCTTGCGAGTCCCATAGACCGAGAAATTGGCGGCGTGAATCTCGCAGAGGGCGTTGCCCAAGACCTCGTCGTTGAGAGCGCGTGCCGAGATTGGCCTCGTCTTGGCGGCGTAGTAGGTGCTGGGGGCAATCTGCAGTGTGTCGCAGATGGGCTCGACCCCGAACTCTTCCTTGTGCTCGTCGACGAAACGAACACTCACCTCTGTGGGCGGTCGAGCTCCGCCGCAAAAAAAGCCGAGGCGCTCTTTAGGATCGAATTCGCTCGCCGCAGTTCCTTGTTCTCTTGCTCAAGCTCGGCAATCCGTTGCTTGTCGGCCGTGGTGACGCCACCAATGATTCCCTCATCGATATCGGCTTGACGAACCCAGGACTTGACCCTTTCAACGCCATAGCCGAGTTGATTCGCCACCCGTTGAACGGTTCCTCGTGACGTCCCGAGTTCATCTCGGAGCGTCCGCACGAGGCGAATCGCCTGCGCCTTTTCCTCAGGTGAGTAGCGCCTCGCTTGAGGGCTTCTGCGCTGGTTGTTGTTTCCCATAACTCCATCCTTGTTTCCAAAGCGTTGAGTCTCCAACATTCCCAGTGCGATTCACTCATCGAAGGTTACAAAGCGTTCTTGAACTCTTCGTAACGCACTTGAAGGCGTTCGGGGTCTGGGCGAGACTGCGCAGATGAAGGTATGAGCAGCTTTTGTCCGTTCATTTCCTGGAGGCCATGCTTCAGCATGGGGCCATCTATCTCCAACAGGAGATCGGCATTAATTTCGACCTGACAATTGGGTCTAATCCCCAAGAGAATTCGGTCATAGAAGGCATGGTGAATTTTTCACAGGGCAATGGCATTCGGGATGATGGGTTCCCCGTTGGGCTGCGGGGTGAACTTCTAACACTGAACAGCCTTCGACTATATGTTGAGAGATAAGTTTCATGATGGTAGAGCGCCATGGGATCAAGTTCACTATCTGTTCACAGTCCTCACACGTTAAGTGGAAACTAAACTGAGGTTGCCCAGAAATAGTGGACACGGTTTATGCAGCAAATTGGTTTAGACGAGCCAACGATAACTCGTAGCCAACGGGACTTTGATCGTCGGCCTTCGCGCAGCGACGTTGGTGGTTGTAGAAGTTGAGGTAGTCGCTGATCCCGGCGCGTAGTTCATCGATGGTCGCAAAGGTGTGCCGGTAGAAGTACTCGTGCTTGAAGATCGACCAGAAGCTCTCGGCACTGGCGTGGTCGTAACACGAACCAGTCGCGCCCATGGAGCGAAGGATCTTGAAGTTTTCGCAGAGCTGCGCCGTCTTGGCGTCGGAGAACTGACTGCCACGATCGACGTGGAACTTCACTCCGGCCACCTTGCCCCAACGTGTGGCGATGGCTTGGCGAAGTGAGTCCGTCACGATCTCGGTGCGCATGTGGTCGGCGAGCTGCCAACCGAGTACTCGGCTGGATCCCTCGTCGCGAACGCAACAGAGATAGACGTCGCCACTGCCGATTTTCAGGTAGGTGAGGTCGCTGGTCCAGAGTTTGTTCAGTCCCTCGGGAGCGAAGTCGCGTTTGACCAGGTCCTCGGGGTAGGTGGCGTCGCTGGCGTGAACTGTCGTGACCTTGTAGGTGCGCGGGCTGATGCCCGCAATGCCGAGGGCCGCCATGCGTGAAGCGACGGTGTTGTGGCTCAGCGAGTCGCCTAACTCGTGGAGGTCCAGGGTGATCCTCGGGGCTCCGTAGATGCCACGAGAGTTCTTATGACTGCTCAGGATCTTGGCGTCTCGCTCGGCGCGACGCTGCTCGCTCGGCAGTGGGTCACGCTGTCGGGCGTTCTTCCAGCGGTAATAGCCCGAGGGTGAGACCTCGAGCAGGCGAGCCATGCGAATCACTTCGAAGTTCGCGCACTCCGCAGCCATCAACGTAAATCTCTCTGCTTTGGTGGATTCGAGGCGAAGTACGCGGCAGCTTTTCCCAAGAAGGCGAGATCCTTTTGCAACTCGTCGTTCTCACGACGAAGCCGCACGAGCTCTGATCGTTCGGCGGGCGTCAGCGGTTCCTCGCTGGTTCCCGCGACGCTCTCCATGCGTCGACGTTCGTCGCGCACCCATTTGCTCAGTGAGTTCTCGACCACTGAAAGCTCGCGAGCCACGTCACGCACCGTTCTTCCGGTGTCAATGACGCGGTGCGCCGCCTCAGTTCGAAATTCCAAAGTGAATCTTCTCCTGGTGGCTCCCATGGTGACATCCTTTCAGCCGACCCTCGAGTCGGATTATCAGGTGTCCACT
>CAIYAP010000002.1 GCA_903924205.1 uncultured Actinomycetes bacterium | reverse complement strand
CGTTGACATGAACAGAACGATGACCGCCGACGATCTGACCCGCCTGCTCGACACGCTGGTGGCCCTGCACGGCACGCCGGCGTTTCTGCGTTGTGACAACGGACCCGAGTTCGCCGCGCACGCCATTGCCGACTGGTGCAATTTCAACGTTTCCGCATCCGTGTTCATCGACCCGGGCTCACCTTGGCAGAACGCGTGGATCGAGTCGTTCAACTCACGTCTGCGCGACGGATTTCTCAACGGCCAGCGCTTTGACTCACTGCTCGAGGCCCAGGTGCTCTGCACGGACTGGCGCGACGAATACAATTCCGAACGTCTCCACAGTTCGCTCGGCTATCTCACGCCGATCGAATTTAAAGAGGCGTGGAAGCAGCAACACCAACAACGACTCTCATTGGTTGTGGCTCACTAAGAGGGGTCCCCGCAATATGCCCATAGTTCATTCACTGCGATCTTGAAGTGCACGTACGCAAGTTTTGACAATTCTCAGAAATGACCCGTGTCCGAATTGGGAGCGTCTTGCTTCCAACCCGTTTTCGAGGCCAACAAATCTTTGAAGTGTCACCCTGTGCGTCATATCCGGTGGGCAGAATGGAGGCGTGGCAATACGTCGATACGAGAAGGTTTCTGGGCCATTATTGCGGTGGGCCGGTGGGAAGCGTCGACTCCTGCCTGAAATCATGAACGCAGTCCCAGAAGGATTCCTCGAAGGACGAGGTACGTACTACGAACCCTTTTTTGGTGCGGGGGCCGTGGGAATTGAGCTGATTCGCCGTGGAGGATTGAAGTTTGCCAAGCGGATGCGGATTAATGACATCAACCCCGATCTCATCAACCTGTATCGAACGCTCGGTAGTTCCGATGGTTCATTCAAACTCTTTCTTGCCACCTACGAAGAGCACATTGTCACCCACCTGAAGAAAAAGCAGTGTGGTGCGCACTGCCACGGCGAAGAACGGAAGAAATGCCCCCGAAACACGCACTTCAACTCAGTGCGCAAACACGAGCCTCCGCTCAATTCCCCGGAACGAGCGGCATGGTTTTTGTTCCTGAACCGTACGTGCTTTAACGGCCTCTACCGGGTCAACAAGTCCGGTGGTTTCAATGTCCCGTACGGACATCTCGTGAAGCCAAAGTTTTTCACAACTGACGAGCTTCTCGCATACGGCGAGATTTTCTCATCAGTTAAAGCAATCACTCTCGGCGACTTCACCGATGTCACGCGAAAGGCAAAATCCGGTGACTTTGTCTATTTCGATCCCCCATACTTCGCAGTGAGTGAAACTTCTAATCACACTGCCTATCATCAGGATGGATTCGGAGAAGAGCAACAGGCCCGCCTCGCTGCTGAAATATCTCGCTTGATTGACGTAGGCACATTTGTCTTGGCCTCCAATTCAGATACCGATGCAACTACAAAGCTCTATAAGACGACCGCGCTCATGCCCAACAAGGTTGCTGTGCGACGATCGATTTCGGCTAACGCTGATTCACGCATCGAGGTATTGGAGTATCTGGGAAGCTCGTATCCCATAACGCCACTAGGCCAGCAACAATTAGACTTATGACGGGCAAGAACGAGACGGCGTGGAAGAAACTCGACGACAAATATGAGATTGCTCAAGTCGTTGAGAGTGACAAATTTTTTACGCTTGACGTGGAGCAGATTCGTGAGTTTCGCGAGCCACGCCTCCTGACGAAAGTGGACTCGCGAGAGACACAGCCTGAATTTCTGACTGAAAACGGGCTCGGCATCCTTCCACTCTCAAGATCGCGCTTTCTGATCGCTCAGATCGACACCTTCGCCGAAGTTCCAAAAGCGCCTGCCGGCGATGCAGTTCAAATGACCGTTCCCGATCTTGTGGGCCTCACGTCGGGTCCAAAGTCCGAGACCACTTCCGTCCTGCGGGCACTTCATTCCGGTGCATTGAGTCACTTCCTCGGTGAAGATCTCAAAATCACGACATTTGGGAGGATGGGCACGGGAAGTTTCAAGTTTGGTATCGATGGCTTCCCCCATCCAGTTGAGGTCAATGGTGCGCAGATTGAAATCGATGCGGGCCTTGAGAGTGGGCGATCGCTCTGTCTCGTTGAAGCCAAAAATCGTATTCCCGCAACATTCAATTTGAGACAGATTTATTATCCCTTTCGTACCTGGGGAAATCTCAGTGAGCGAACGCACGAGATACGTAACGTCTTTATGGGGGTTGAAGGTGACGAGCTCCTTCTCCTTGAATACCAATTCGAAAATCCCGACGTAATGACCTCTTCGAAAGTCATCAAAAGTGAGCGTTATCAACTCATGAGTAGTGAGGCTAAGAAATTTGATGTTCGAGAAGCCACTGCGGCGCAGCTAATTCGGGTGAAGGCGGATGACGTTCCACTCCCCCAGGCGGACTCAGCATCTCGAATACTCACAATTATCAACCTCGCTAACGATCTCGGTGGCTACATTTCCAAGGATGATGTTGTCGATAGCGAACTGTTTGATATACGGCAGGCGGGCTACTACCCCAATGCGGCCGTTTATCTCGGCTATTTCGAACGAGTGCCAGGTGGACTCTTCCGATTGTCTCAATCTGGAGTCAAGATTGCTCAGCGATCAACGTCGGCACAAATTGAGGGCCTCAAACGGCGGCTTTGCGGGGATGAGTTCACCCGTAAGGCCATTCTCGCGTTGTTAAGTCATGACGATGCGAAGGGTCGCGTGGAGAGCGCGATACGTGGTTCCCGGCGGTGGGGATCGCTCTCCAGCTCTACAGTTGAGCGAAGAGCCCAGACCTTCGTCTCATGGGCTAAGTGGGTCCTCCGAGGGTCGGACTTCTAAGAATTCAGGATGAGTCCAGGACATGCGCACTGGAATTGATCCCCGGTAGAGATGTGGCGGGTAGGCCTCGCGTCAACTTACGCAGCATTGCGGTGTCAACATGCAACCTCGAACGAGATTCCCTACCGGCGTACAACTCGAGGTGTCCTGACCCCCTTCAATCGGTCCATCTCTTATGACTAGAGAGCCCCAGTCGAGACTGGGAATGAAGGTTGACCATGAAGAGAACGAGACGCTACCTAGAATGAGCTGCTTGAAAAACCAGACTAATAATGATGAGTGTAATTCCTGCGATAACCGAAAGAAATCCAGCCCATCCTGAGGTGAATTCGTGCGGAACACTTCCATACCCATGCCACCAGGTCATGTCGATAATGCGACCACTAAAGTGGAATGTCACAGCATCACAGCCCCAATTGAAAGGCGACTTTGATGCCAGTCCAGATGAAGCTACCGCCACAAATCAGTCCAATTAAAAAGTACACAATTTCAGTATTTCCCTCGCTGATTCATTATAAAGTACAAGATAGTCGGCTGTTTTTAGCGTGAATCATGATGGGAATGTCGGAGGGGGTACCGACAAAATTCAGCCTCTTTTGCCAACTCCTACGCGTTCAGAAGGCGAATCTTCTTTCGCGGGGTCACCGAACCGCCTTCCATGTACGCACCATTGGCGACGAGGAAGGGTCGAATCTCTTTGTACACACTCTTGTAGCGATACCACGGCACGCTCGGGTAGAGGTGGTGAATGAGGTGGTAATCGTGCTCCATCATGATCGGGGTTGACCCCGGGAAGGGAGCAATACGTGAGGCCCCGAACTGTTCGGTGGTCTCATAGGGGTAGTGGGGGAACCACACCAAGATGGTCACCAGGATCAACATGCCAATTCGCCCGGGGATGAGCCACAGGAACATCACGGGCCAGAAGAGTCCGAGCGGGATGGAGACGGCCACCGCCAGCAAGCACAGCTGGGTGTAGCGGCGCATGATGGCCTCTTCCTTCAAGATGCGCGGATTGGGCTTGCTCTCCGAGGTGCGTCCCGCCGAAGGGTTCATGGCGCGCATGACGGCCTTCGCCATCTTGCGACCGCCGGGCATGGCGGCGAGAAGCAGGAGCAAGTTTGCGAACACCCACTTCACCGGAATCTGCGCCAAGGTGCCCGACCACAGCATGTCGGGGTCACGCTTTTTGTCGTTGGTGTACGCGTGGTGACGAAGGTGGTCCATGGACCAGGCCGCGAAACTCAGCTGCAGGGGAATAGCCGACCAGGTGCCGAGGGCGGTGTCCAGCCAGGCCCACTTCTTCTTTCGACCACTAATAGCCTTGTGATTCGCGTCGTGGTGAATGGTGTAGAAGAGATAGGCCAAAACGGAGTTGATGGCCATTCCCGCCACCAGCGGCAGGTACTGGTAGTGCCACAGCACAAACACCGAGGAGTAGGCCGCGGTCAGAACCAATGCGAGTAGCACGGTCGGCCAGCCGACCTTACCGGTGTACTTGCGCACGACCGCTTTGACGTCAATACCGGGAACGATCAATTCACCGCGAGCGCCGGTTTCTAACTGAACGGCGAGTTCGTCATCCCAAGTGTCAGCCATCACGTCTCCGTCTCGTCTCCGGGAGCCATGTAAGGGCTTCCGTGATGGTAAATAGTTTACTTGTCGTTTTTAACGATGGGAAGGGCGGGTTCGATGTTTTTGATCCACCGCTCCTCGAGCGAACGGACAATGTTCAATAGACGCTCGATCTCGGTGTCTTGGGCCTTGAGGTGATTTTGAATTTGCTCTGACTCGTGCAGCACCGCCTCGGCGTCGCGGTAGGTCGCATCGGCACGTTGATCAGCCGCCGCCGCTTGGATGTTCTGGCCCACAATGATGATGGGCAAGAGCACCAACTGAAGGAAATACGAACTGATCCACCCCACCAGAGAGATCAGGCTTGCCGAAATGATCCAGTGGGGGAAGTGGTGACGCCACGACGGCAACACCCCCACCAATACCGCCGGTAAGGACATCAGGGAGATCAGGGCGAAGACGTAGGCCGCCCACATGGTGCCCACGGCGTCGGTAACGGCGAGTCCGATCCGGGCATTAAAGGCGCGAATCCCCCGCTCGGCCACATGGAGGCGCACGGCGGTCGTCGTGATGGGACCTTCGTGGACTCGTTCGTCAACGCGCGGATGCGGGGTGTAGTTGAAATCAACGGCCATACGGCCAGTATGGCACCGCTTAACTCGCGGGGCTCACCGAACTCATATTGAAGTCGGGAATTCGCAGACTGCAGGTGCGCGCGCGATAGAACTCGTCAAACTCGCGAGGCAAGGTCAGCTCGCTCACTCCCGCCTCCGTGGCGCGGGTGAGGAGGTCGAGAGGACTTTCGTTAAATCGGAAGTTATTCACCTGACCCGTCACCTTGCCGTCTTCCACGAGGTAGACCCCATCTCGCGTGAGTCCGGTGAGGAGCAAGGTCGCCGGATCGACCGAGCGGATGTACCACAGGGTGTTAATGAGTAGTGCCCGCTCACTAGAGGCAATCATGTCGTCGAGGCTGGCGGTCCCCCCGGCCTCCAAAATGATGTTGTCGATGCCCGGCGTGGCGCGTGGGCGTCCGGCCTCCGCAGCGCCGGCGCGGTGAAAACGCAGGTCGTTGATGACCCCATCACGAATCCAGTCGGTGCGCTCAATGTCCATGGCGTTATCGAAGACCGACTCGGTGGTGCTCGAGGCTGACGTGGCGACGAAGGGACGACACTCGAGACCCGCTGCGAAAGGGTCGGAATACAAAGTAAAGGGCAGGGACGAGATCTTCTCGCCATTACGAGTCCCACCACCGGGTGTCGAGAACACGGTGCGACCCTGCGCCGCGTCGGGACCCTCGTTGCTGAAGTAGAGGTAGGCCATCATGTCGGCCACCGTGGAGGGCGACATGATGGTTTCGTAGCGACCAGCGGGCAGTTCGATGCGGCGCTGCGCCCACTCGAGACGGCGATACAGATCAGCCTCGAGTTCGTCCATGGGTACGTCACGAAAATAGGGAGTGGACAGCCCACGCCAGGTCGAGCGCTGTCCACCATCGGCGCGCGCGACCAGCTGCACCGAGCCGGTGGGCTGCGTGAAGCGTCGGTACGC
Organism: uncultured Actinomycetes bacterium; assembly: GCA_903924205.1. Classification (GTDB taxonomy): domain Bacteria; phylum Actinomycetota; class Acidimicrobiia; order Acidimicrobiales; family RAAP-2; genus RAAP-2. The sequence continues at coordinate 546,320 of CAIYAP010000002.1, read as the reverse complement.
GCCGGCGGACGTCGCCACCGTGGTGGTGGCGAGCGCGTGAGAAAAGAAACCCGCGAGGGTGACTCCGCGCGACTCGGCTCTCGCCGTGAGCTCGCGCAGTGAGTCGAGAACGTCACCCATTACCTCGAGCGACGTCTCCGGAACCTCGTCGCTCTCCGCCCCGTGACCCGGGCCACCCACCAAGGGTGCGGCGTCGGTAGCGAGGGGGGCGTTCGCCGCATCGTGACGAGCCGCCGCGACGAGTTCATGAATGTCCACGTCACCAGAGCGAGAGGCAACTCCCGCCGCCACGCCGTCAGGACGCTCATCAAAGACCACCACGGTCACTGTGCGGCTACGACGTTGACCATTGGTGGTCACGGTGTTATTCGCGACGCGCACCTCGGCTTCGCTGCCATCAGACATCAGCACCGTAGCGTCACTGCCCGCTTCGGCGAGGATGCGACGGGTGACGTCGGAAGGGTGTGGCAGTCCACTCATCGTCCGGCCTCCGATCGGGTGTTGAGGATGTTGACCTTCGAGACGAGAACACTGGGACAGCCGTGCGACACGGCCGCCACTTGACCGGGTTGGGCCTTGCCACAGTTAAAGGCCCCGGCGAGCAGGTAGGTCTGTTCCCCACCCACCTTTTCGAGTGATCCCCAAAAGTCGGTGGTGGTGGCTTGGTAGGCGACGTCTTTGACCTGGCCCGCCAACTTGCCGTTTTCAATCTTGAAGAATCGTTGACCAGTGAACTGGAAGTTGTATCGCTGCATGTCGATGGACCAACTCTTATCCCCCACGATGTAGAGACCGTGGTCGACGTCGGCGATGAGCTCCTCGGTGGACGGTCCGTGTCCGGGGGCCGGCGCGAGGGAGACGTTGGCCATGCGCTGCAGCGGCACGTGAAGTGGCGAGTCGGCAAAGGCACAACCGTTCGAACGTTCGTAGCCCGCCACCGTGGCCGTGGCGCGATCGAGTTGGTAACCCGTCAAGATGCCGTTTTCGATGAGGGGGAAGGACTGACTCGCCACACCCTCGTCGTCGATGGCCACCGACGCGAGTCCGTGGGGCGCGGTGCGGTCACCGGTCACATTCATGATCGATGATCCGTACTGCAAGCTGCCGCGCTTATCGGGAGTGGCGAAGGAGGTCCCGGCGTAGGCGGCCTCGTAACCGAGGGCGCGGTCGAGTTCGGTGGCGTGACCGATGGACTCGTGAATCGTGAGCCACAAGTTGGTGGGGTCAATCACGCAGTCGTAGCGGCCCGCCGTCACCGAGGGGGCGACTTTCTTCTCCGCCAACCAGTCGGGCAGCTGAGCTAGTTCGCTCGCAAAATCCCAACCGGTACCGAGGAGATACTCCCAGCCGCGACCGACGGGTGGGGCCGTGGTCGACATGGATTCAAAGCCCGCGTCATCTACCGCGATGGCCTCTACCTCGGGGTTCACGCGCACGCGTTGCTGGAAGGCCACGGTGCCGTTGCTATCGGCGTAGTGCTTCTCTTCGGTCACGGCCAACACGTAGGCCGTGACGTGTTGCACGTGGGGCGAGGCGAGTAGTTGCTGGCTCCACGAACCGAGGAGCTCCACCCTGTCGAGCAGGGGCACGGTGGTCGGATCAATCTCGTAGGGAGAAGCCCAGCGAATCATTCCGTGGGAGGGTTCGGGGGCTAATTCCATGACCTGGCGCTGCGCCCTCGCCACCGTGCGCGCCACGTGGACCGCTTGAATCGCGACCGCTCGCGCGTCGTCGATGGTCTTAGCCACGGTGGCGGCGAAGCCCAAGGCCCCGTTGACCACCACCCGCACACCGAGCCCGAATTCGACGTTGTCACTCGAGGTTTCAAGTTCCCCATCGCGCAATACGACAACTTGGTTGCGAATGTTTTCGACGCGGCAACTCGCGAGCGATGCGCCGGCGGCCGTTGCGGCGTCAATAGCGGCCGAACTGAGCGTCTGGGCGAGTACCTCGTCGAGATAGCGAAACTGAACAGTCATGGCTCCACCATATGTAATGGCGGCGCTCGTGAGTGGGTGCGTCCCCGCGTCGCGGGGCCAATTACCCCCGCGTGTTAGGTTTGACCGATTTATCTGTCAACTTAGAGGTGATCCCACTACCAACAACGAGGAGCTGCCATGAGCAACCCCCACTCGGCTTACGAGGCCCAATTAGACGAGCAGCACGAACATCGCCTCCGTGGTGGCGTTCTCGGACTGTTTGACTCCGTCATCATGGGCCTCGCGGGTTCAGCTCCCGCTTATTCCATCGCCGCCACTACCGCCCTCTTGTTCGGGGCCGTTGGCCTGGGTGGCCCCGCCGCCCTGCTCTACTGCGGCTTTTTCATGTTCGGCATTGTGTTTGCCTTCAAGCACCTGTCCAACAACGAGTCCTCCGCCGGTGCGGCCTACTCCTGGGTGCGCCGTGGCCTTCACCCCATTATTGGCTACCTCTCCGGGTGGTCACTCGTGGTGTCCTCCCTCATCTTCTCGGTGATTGCCACCTTGCCCGCGGGTTCCAACGTCCTCGGCCTGTTCTCGGACTCCTGGGCCAATAACAAGACTTTGGTGACTCTCTTCGGCGCCCTCTTCTTCCTCGCCATGGTGGCGACGGTGGCGGCCGGCGTCACCGTGACGGTGCGCGTGCAGATCATCATGACCTGCACCGAAGTGGCCCTCCTTATCCTCTTTGCCCTCCTCGCCATCTTCAAGGCGCCGCACCACACCGCCTTCTCGTGGCACTGGTTCGCGCCCTCCATCTTCAAGGGAGCCGGTGGATTTAACGGCTTCGTGGCCGGTGCCCTCCTCGCCGCTTTCTACTTCTGGGGCTGGGACGTCACCGCGAACCTGAACGAAGAAACCAAGTCCGCCAAGACCACCTCGGGTCTCGGCGGAGTGGTCGGCACCGTCATCGTGTTCTTCCTCTACGAACTCTTTACCATCGCGTCGAACCTGGTCTTGACGCCCGCACAGCTCACCGACTCCAACAACGCGGCGGACATCTTGTCGGTGCTCGGCCAGGAAGTGTGGCGCGGCACGGGCGGCAAGTTGATCGTGGTCGCGGTGGTGCTCTCCACCATTGCCACCCTCGAGACTCAGCTCATCCAGTTGACCCGCACCCTCTTTGTCATGGGGCGAGACCACACCATGCCGAAGATTTTCGGCACCGTGCACTCCGACCGCAAGACCCCCATGGCCTCCATCGTCTTTGTCACCGTCGTCGTGCTCGGACTGTTCGTCGGAAGCCAATACATCGGCAGCATCGCCAACATCTTGACGGACGGTTACAACGCCATCGGACTTCAGATCTGCTTCTACTACGCCGCCGCCGGACTCGCCGTCGTCGTGCTGTATCGCAAGCATCTCTTCAAGTCGGTGGGTAACGCCCTGCTCATTGGTCTGTGGCCCCTACTCGGTGCCATCTTCATGATCTTCATCTTCATCAAGGTCATCCCGGGTCTCAACACCACGACCAAGTGGATTGGCCTGGGTTCGATTGGCATCGGCATTTTGCCCATGCTCTGGTACTACTTCGGCCTCAGCACGGTGATCAAAAACATCAACGCCAAATACGGTTCGCCATACTTTGTTCCGCCCACCAAGGAAGACCGCGAAGCGGTGCTGGAAGAGTTTGAACAGAACCTCTAAGGATTTTGCTGGCGCCGAGCCCCGGTGTCGCCACCCGAGTGTGAGCGATACCGGGGCTCGCGTCGTCTGCCGCGACTCACCCACCCTGGCGTCCGGTCCCCTCACTCACGACGGGGAGACCCTCCAAGTTTCACCTGAGGAATACGGACGCTTAACAACCCCGTCACCCTTACGTAATCTCCACTTCCTAACGTGACGAAGGTGATCATCCGGTGTTGTCATCTCCCCCACCGCACGGGGCGGTCACTCATTTTGGTGCCATATGTCGTCACTTCACTCTCACATGGTTGATCCCGAGGGCCGCACGGTCATCCTCGTCGTCGAGGACGAACCGAGCTACCTCGATGCCCTCTCCATCGGTCTCACCGTCGAGGGATTCGTTGTGGTCGGTGCACCCAACTTGACCGATGCGCGTCGCCTGTTGATGGAGACCAATCCCGACTTAGTGCTTCTAGACCTCATGTTGCCCGACGGTTCGGGCCTCGACTTTTGTCGGGAGATTCGCGACACTCGTCGCACGCCCGTCATTATGGTCACCGCGCGCACCGAAGAACTCGACGTGGTGTTAGGCCTGGAATTTGGTGCTGCTGACTACGTCACCAAGCCGTATCGTTTGCGCGAACTCATTGCGCGCGTGCGCGCCGTGATGCGTCGCCACACCTCCGACGCGACCACCGATGACAGCGTCATAGTCATTGGCGACTTGACTATTGACGCCTCGCGCCGCACGGTGGTGCGCGCCGGGGAGAGCATCGAACTTTCCCGAAAGGAATTCGATCTCCTCATGCTGCTGGCGAACCGACTCGGCCAAGTCGTGACCCGCGACGAATGTCTCGACACCTTGTGGTGGGGTCAAGACCTCGCCGACACTCGCACCTTGGACACGCATGTCAAGCGTCTGCGTCAAAAAATCGAATACGAGCCGTCGGAACCACGCCACCTCATCACTATTCGTGGCGTGGGCTTTCGCCTCGACCGTTAACCACTCAGCCCGATACGGTCCGCCCAACTCTCCATCGCGGCGTCAAAGAACGCCTCGTTGTTGGTCACTGAACCCACGAAGTGGCCGAAGAGTTCGAAACTGGGGTCGCGCATGGCACGTGGTAACCAACGAGGCACAGTCGGCGGCGGCCGTGGTGAACGATCTCGCCGACGCCGCGGGCGTGGCCCACGTGACCACCAAGCCCATTCCCGCCCTCATGATGACGGCGGCAGGACTGTTCAGTCCGCAGGTCCGCGAGTTTCGCCACACCGCCTACCAATTCGAGCGCGACTTCATCATCGATGACCAACTCACTCGCGACACTTTTGGCATGACCCCGACGCCGTGGACGGAGATGTGTCGCGACGCCGTGGCGCCCTTTCAGCAGGGCACGACATAAAGCCCTCGCTCTAAGGTGACGGTATGCGCCCCGGAGACCTCGCCCCTGATTTCACCCTGATTGACCACGACGGAGTGACCCGTCAGTTGTCCACCGCCCTGGCTGATGGACCCATCGTGCTCTTCTTTTATCCCGCCGCGATGACCCCGGGCTGCACCAAGGAGGCCTGTCACTTCCGTGACACCGGCGCCGAATTCACCGCCCTCGGAGCACAGCGATGGGGAATCTCCATGGACGACAGTGACGCGCAGAACCTCTTCGCGTCCACCAATTCCTTGGATTACCCGCTGCTCATCGACGCCGGTGGCGCCGTGGCGCGCCACTACGGCGTGAAGCGTCCGCTCAACCTGCTCAAGGTGAAGCGCACCACCTTCGTCATTGGTCGTGATCGGCGCATCGTGGACGTCATTGCCAGTGAGTTCAACATGGAAACTCACGTCGAGCGAGCACTCGCGGCGCTGCGGGCCTAACTCGCGGGCGTCGACAAGATCGGCGCCAACACACTCGAGAGGGCTCGGCCGATGTGCCACGACCACACCGTGGACACGTGGTGGCTGTCGATATACAAAAACGCATTGCTGCCCACGGTGGGACACTGTCCCGAGGTGAGGTTGCAGAACAGGGGCAAGCTGTCGACCACCACGGTGTGCGCCAGATGCAGACTCCCGAGTTGTGTGAAAGCCCGTCGATAAGTCTGATCCACGTTGGTCGTCACTGTGCCGTTGCACTGTGAGAGCGCCGTGGCATGAACTTCGGCACAGGTCATCGGCAACTGCGGATTCGAGAAGAACCAGGGATAGTTCGTCAGGGCAATGCCGATGGTGCCGGCCGGCACCGCCGTGGTGAAAAAACTGCGCATCGCGGTGACGAGGGCGGCCGTGCTGGTCGTGGCCGGACTCGTGCCCTGCGCCACGTCTCGCATACCGGTGGCCACCACGGCCACCGGACGGGTGGTGGCGAGATAAGTGGCGACCTTGTGGCGCCACATCACGAGGCAGGTGGACCAGTGCGAATACTTGTTGGTCGCGGGCAGGGAGTAATACCACGGCGGGCAACCCTCAAAGGCCAACATCACCACACGAAAACCATTCTGTTGGCCCCACACGTCAAAGGCGGGAATCCACGATTCGGCCTCGGAGTCGCCGGTGAGCACAATGACGCGACGAGAACTGCGCTGCCCGTAACTGCACGGCACCCAGGTGCTCTTGGTAATCACCGGCTCATAGCCCTCGCAGTGGGCTTGGCCGTTGTCTTCGCTCGCGGAGGGACCGCTGCCCCCGTAGAGCTGGAGATTGAAGGTGCGCAGCGGGAGGGGCAACACCGGCTGAGCCAACGAGGTGGCAATCTCACTCGTGGTCGACGGCGCACAGCCCGTTCGTGCCGCCACCAACTGACACCAGGTGGGTAGTTGCGCAAACGGCGGCATGGTGGCGGGCGTGGCCGCGCCCACCGGCAGCGTGGTGGCCATCACGACCAGAGCCACCGCAGCGATGATTAGCTGACGAAGTCGGGCGACAATCACTTGAAGCCTGCGGCTCGCAGCGCGTCGGTCACGGCCGGCGCAATGAACTGCATGTAGGCGGTCGTGATGTGCTCTTCATCGACGTAGACGAGGTAATTCTTTATGACCGCCGGACATACGTTCACACCGGGATGGCCCAGCTGGCAGAACCACTGATAGGTACTGATGAGGGGAACCGACAGCACCTTGGCGGAATTGATGTCGCGCATCATTTCGCTGTAGTAGTCGTCGGCGTGCGATGTCGACTTGACGTTGTATCGCGGTGAACACTGATCAATCGTGTGGTTAAGTCCCACGCAGACCGGAATGTTGACGTGCGGCAAATTGGGAGTCGACATCAACATAAAACGCTTGGCACCGGCGGGGGCGACCCGAGCGAAAGTGGTTCGCCATTGGGCGGCGTCGATGGTGAGGTTGCCGGACCACCCCGTGGCGAGACGGCTGACGATAACGGCGGTGGGGTGCAAAGCGGCAATGGCGGCCGGCACGTTGCTGCGGTACTTGGTGCATTGGGCGGCCATGGTGACCGTCAGCGGTGTTGACACTGACCCCGGAACGGGATACAGCGTGGGGCACCCCGGAAAGATGAACGCCGCCAACTTGTAATTCGCCGACTTCATCGCGCTCGCCAAGACGGGCAGCCAGTTACCCATTGACGAGTCGCCAAAGGCCACCACCACGCGGGAGGCGGTCGTAGACCCCAACCAACAGGGGGTGGGGTTGTTCACGAGAGACGGGTTACCGAAGGGGTTGCAGTCGTTGGCCATTCCGGAACCTTGAAGATTCAGCAAGTTTGATGGCGTCACCGTGGACAGTGCTGGCGTCAGTGAACTGGGGGCGCGAGCCAAAATCGGTGATTGGGCAATGGCGTTTTCCACCACCGACTCGTTGGAGGGCGCGGTCGCCGCCCACGCGCTCGATGCGCCGAGAGTGACAATGGCGACCACGAGCAGCGGCGCGTGCCGACGGATACGACGCATGGAGTGGACCGACCTTTCGAAGGTTCAGTCTACTGACGCGTTGTTAACAAAAACGCTCGGCTATCCCGCCAGGAGTGCAGCCGCGGGATCATTCAGGAAGCGTCCGACATGGGCGAGGAAATTCGATGCGGTCGCCCCGTCGATCATCCGGTGATCGAAGGACAAGCAGAGCTCCACGACGTGGCGAACCACGATCTCGTCATTCACGACCCACGGGGTCTTGGCCACCTGACCCACCGCCACAATGCCACCCGTTCCCGGGGGCAAGATGGGCATGGCGGCATCCACACCCATGGGACCCACGTTGGTAATCGTGAGGGTGGTGTTACTCATCGCGGCCAGCGTGGTGGTTCCCGATCGGGCAACATCGACCAACTCATTAAGGGCTCGCGCCATCGACAAGAGATCGAGTAGATCGGCTCCCTTGATGTTGGGAACGATCAGTCCTCGCGGCGTATCGGCGGCAATGCCTAGATTCACGCTGCGACGGATGACCACTTCATTGGCCGCGTCGTCGAAGCTCGAATTAATACCGGGGAAGTGTCGCGCCCCATCGCACACCGCCATCGCGATGACCGTCAGAGGAGAGAGGCGAACCGTCGCAAAGGCCCCACGACCCTTGAGGGAGGAGATGAGTTCCATCGTCTTGGTGGCGTCGACCTTCAGCCACACCGCCGCGTGCGGGGCGGTGAAGGCGCTCTTGGTCATGGAGTCGACCATGGAACGCAGCACGCCGCGAACGGGGATGCGTTCCTCCGCCGGACCACTGGCCCAGGGGGCGAGTTCGTATCCACTGAGGCGCGTCGTGGTCGACGGACCCGACGGTGCGCTGACCCGAGGAGCAGTCACCCCACTGATGGCTGCCTCCACGTCCTGGCGGGTGATGAGCCCGTCAGGTCCGGTGCCGCGCACCGAATCGATGGCGATGCCGTGCTGCTTCGCGTACAGACGAACGGGGGGCGTGGAGCGTGGTGCGAGACCGTTGGCCGACGATGCGGGTGCGGGTGCAGCGGGAGTACTCGGGGTCACTGCCCCACGGCGGCGATGCTGACGAGTCGCGACCGTCTCGTCGGTGGCGACGCCGTAGCCCACCAACACCGCTTCACGCGCCGGAGCGTCGCCCTTTTTCTCGGCGGGGGCGCTGGCGGACGGGGCGGCACCCGCGACGTCGAAGGTCACGAGCGTGTCACCCACGGGAATGATGTCACCGGGCTGGCCGTTCAGCGCCACAATCACGCCGGCATATGGGGAGGGAAGCTCCACGGTGGCCTTGGCGGTTTCGATGTCACACAGTGGTTGGTTGAGAGCCACCGTGTCACCGACGGCGACCTTCCAGGTGACGATTTCGGCTTCCGTCAAACCTTCGCCGACGTCGGGGAGGGGGAAGAGAACTTCACTCATGACTCACACTCCATCACTCGATCCACGGCGTCCAAGATGCGATCCACGTTGGGTAGATATTCCTCTTCAATGCGAGAGGGCGGATACGGGACGTGGTAGCCGGAGACGCGCACAATCGGTGCGCGAAGGGAGTAGAAACACATTTCACTCAAGGTGGCGGCAATGTCACCGGCCACCGACGCCACCGGGGGTGCTTCGCTGACCACGACGACGCGACCGGTCTTTTCGACGGACGCGGCGAGGGTGGGGTAATCCACCGGTGAAATGGAACGAAGGTCAATCACCTCGAGTTGACGTCCTTCTCCCTCGGCCGCCTGCGCCGCCCGTAGGCACGTTTTCACTGACGCGCCGTATGTCACCACGGTGACGTCAGAGCCCGCCCGACGAATCTGCGCTTCCGTGGCGGGACGCGCGGGTGTCTCGCGATCCACCTCCGCCTTCTCCCAGTAACGCGACTTCGGTTCGCAAAAGATGACGGGGTCGTCACTCGCGATGGCCTCCTGAATCATCCAGTAGGCGTCGTAGGCATTGGTCGGTGAGTACACGCGCAGGCCAGCCGTGTGAGCGAAGTAGCTCTCCGGGCTTTCGCTGTGGTGCTCAATGGCCCCAATGCCGCCCTCGAAGGGAATGCGGATGACGAGGGCCATCTTGTACACGCCGCCGGAACGGGCGTGCTGCTTAGCCACCTGCGAGACGATTTGGTCAAAGGCGGGATACACGAAGCCGTCGAACTGGATTTCGCAGACGGGGCGATACCCGCGCATGGCGAGGCCCACTGCGGCACCCACAATGCCCGATTCGGCGAGCGGGGCGTCCACGACGCGTAGTTCGCCAAAGTCTTTCTGCAGGCCGTCGGTCACGCGAAAAACCCCACCGAGCTTGCCGATGTCTTCACCCATGAGCAAGACCTTCGGGTCTTTCTCCATGGCCCGACGGAGGCCCTCGTTAATCGCCTTCGCCATGGTCAAGTTTTCCGTGGTCATTGCTCACCTCCAAAACCGAGATCGATCAGTTCGCGACGACCCGCCTCGATGAGGGGGTGCGGCTCGGTGTACACGTGGTCAAACATGGAGAGGGGTGCGGGGTCGGGAAGTGACAGCAAGCCCTCACGTAGATCGAGAGCCATGTGATCAGCGTCCGCCGCGATCTCGTCGAAGGTGGACTGCGGCTCGCCATGCGTGCGCACGAGGTAGGACTTCACGCGCTCGAGCGGGTCGCGGTGACGCCACGTCTCGAGTTCCGCCTCGAGGCGATACCGCGTGGGGTCGTCACTGGTGGTGTGGGCACCCATGCGATACGTGAAGGCCTCGATAAGAGAAGGTCCGTTCCCGCTACGGGCATTGTCGAGCGCGCGCTTGGTGACTTCGTACACCGCCAGCACGTCATTACCGTCCACACGAACGCCAGGAAAGCCGTATCCACTCGCGCGGTGAAAGAGTGGAATGCGCGATTGGCGAGTGGTGGGCTCAGAAATTGCCCAGTGGTTGTTCTGGATGAAGAAAACGACGGGGGCGTTGAAGACGCCGGCAAAGACGCACGCTTCGTGAATATCACCCTGGCTGGAACCTCCGTCACCGAAGAAGGTCATGACCGCTTCATCAGCGCCATCACGCTGGATTCCCATTGCGTAACCCACGGCATTTAACGCCTGATTACCAATGACGATGGTGGGGTTCGAGTGGCGATACTGGAGGGGGTCCCAGCCACCCATCGTCACGCCACGAAACAGGCGCAACCAGTCCAGTGGCGGAATGCCCCGCTTCCACGCGATACCGTGCTCGCGATACGACGGGAAAGTGAAGTCGTTCGGCAATAAGGCGTGACCGGCACCGATCTGTGCGGCTTCTTGTCCCTGCACGGGCGCCCACAGGGCGAGTTGTCCCTGGCGCTGCAGCGAGGTGGCCTCATTACATAAACGACGGATGATGGCCATGTCGCGGTAGAGGCCCAGAATCTCCGCGGCGCTCAAGCTGCTCTCATACTCAGAGTTGCTAACTCGCTCGCCCTCGGGATTCAGCAATTGAATCATGGGAACTTCGTCCATCATCTCTCCTTTGAGGTGGTGGCTGACCTCATCAACGCTACACCCCTAATGTCGCCGTCATGTCTCGACTGATGGTAGACCTCACACCCCTGAAAGTAAGTCGGGACTTTCGACTTCTCTTTGGTGGCCAGCTGGTCTCCATGCTCGGAACGTCCCTGACGGCAGTGGCGCTGCCCTATCAGACCTACGTGCTCAGTCACCACAACAATTTCATGGTCGGTTTGGTCAGTGCCCTCGGTTTACCCGTGCTCATCGCCGGCGCTCTTCTCGGAGGGGCCGTGGGCGATCGAGTAGATCGACGCCGCATTTTGATGCGAGGGTCGGCGGCCTTGGCTCTGGCGAGCGCGGGCCTCGGGGTGAACGCCTTGTTCACTCATCCGTCGCTTGTCGCGCTCATCGTGTTGTCGCTCATCGCGGCCGGCGTGGGGGGATTTACCAACCCGGCGCGAAACGCCGCCATTCCCCAGTTGGTGGCCGCCGACCAATTAGTAGCCGCCTACTCCATTAATCAAATCGTGATTCAGGTCGGTGCCGTGGTGGGCCCCGCCATCTCGGGCGTCCTCCTCGCGGGAGCGGGTGTCTCGGCGTGTTATCTCATTGACGCGGCGACCTTCATTTTTCTGGTGCTGCTCACTTTTCGATTGCGACCGCTACCCGCGAGCGGCTCGCGCCCGTCGACCTCGCTGGTGCGTTCTATTGGGGCGGGCTTTTCGTATCTGCGAACCCACCGATTAGCGCAGTGCGTCTACCTCGTGGACTTAAACGCCATGATCTTTGGCATGCCGCGGGCCCTGTTTCCCGCTATGGCGTTGTCGGTGTATCACGGGGGGACAATGACCCTGGGCTGGCTCAACGCCGCACCGGGCATCGGGGCCTTACTCGGGGCCACCACCACCGGATGGGTATCCGGGGTGAAACGCCGCGGTCGCATGATTGTCATTGCCGTCATGACCTGGGGGGCGGGCATCGCTCTTTTCGGACTGTCGCCCGGGGTGGTGGTGGGCTGCGCCGCCCTGGCCGTGGCCGGGTACGCCGACGTTATAAGTGCCGTCCTGCGTAACACCATTTTGCAGAGCACCATTACCGATGACTACCGCTCGCGCTTGTCCTCGATCCAGATTGCCGTCGTCACCGGCGGCCCGCGCCTCGGCGACCTCGAAAGCGGGGTGGTGGCCAGTATCGGGGGCACCGTGACGTCGGTTATTAGTGGCGGACTGCTGGCGACGGCGGGGGCCGCGGCACTCGCGTGGTGGCGACCCGACTTTTGGCGCGAGCGCCCTACTGAGAGCTAACGGGAAGACGAGCCCGCTTGCCGCGAGTGACCTCCGCCAACTGACCACAGGCCGCGGCGATGGAACGTCCACGAGTGGCACGAGTGGTCACCGTGAGACCACCGGCTTCAATCATGTCGGCGAAGTTGCGCACCTTGCTCATCGAACTACCGATCACCGGGTAACCCGGCGTGGGGTTCAGGGGAATGAGGTTGATGTGCGCCTGCAGGGGTCGTGCGTAGTCGAGCAGTTCCTGGGCGGCTTCGGGGGTGTCGTTCAGCCCGGCAATGAGTGCCCATTCGAAACTGAGACGTCGATTGGTGGTGCCCACCCATTCGTGACAGGCCACGGCCAGTCGATCCAGGTTGTAACGACGATTAATGGGCACCAACTTGTCGCGCTGGGCGTCATTAGCCACGTGCAGCGATACCGCCAAGGTGAGGGGCAGACCTTCGCCCGCCAGACGCTCGATGGCCGGGGCGATACCCACGGTCGACACCGTGAGATGTCGGGCCGACATCCCGCGCTCGGCGTGCAGGCGCTTCACCACCGTGGTCGTGACGTCGTAGTTGGCGAGCGGCTCACCCATGCCCATAAACACCACATTGGAGAGTCGGCGCGGGGCCGCGGTGCGCGCGGCGTAGGCCACCTGTTCGAGCACCTCTCCGGCCGTCAAATGGCGAGTGAAACCCGCCTGACCAGTGGCGCAAAAGGAGCAATTCATGGCGCAGCCCGCCTGCGTCGAGACGCAGACGGTGACGCGGTCCTGATAGGCCATGAGCACGGTCTCGATGGTCGCCCCGTCCGCCAGGGTAAAGAGCCACTTCATGGTCTCACCGGCGTCGGTCGCCACCTCGGAGGTCATCGTGAGCGCGAGGGGAAATTCCTCCTCCAGCTGCGTGCGCAGCGCCAGCGGCAAACTCGTCATCTCGCTAAAACGTCGATCTTGCTGCCACAGGCCCTCGAGGATCTGGTTAATGCGGTAGTTCGGAACCCCGTCAAGGTGCGTCGCGAAGTCCTCGCGAGAGAGGTCGTAGGGAGAAGTCACTCCCTCAGGCTAAACCCTGTGCTCTCTCGGTGCCGTTTCCTGCTTGACTCTCTCTGGTGCCGGAAGGCACCGACACGGAAAGGTACCCCTACATGGAACTCAATAACACTTCCGCCATCGTCACTGGTGGCGCGTCGGGTCTCGGCGAGGCCACGGCCCGTCGCCTCGCAGAGCGTGGTGTCAAGGTCGTCATCGCGGACTTGAACGACGAGAAGGGCACGGCGCTAGCCGCCGAGCTCGGTGGCACGTTTGTCCACTGCGACGTCACCAAGACGGACGATGTCATCGCCGCCATTGACGCCGCCACGGCGCTCGCGCCCCTGTGGAACGTAGTGAACTGTGCCGGTATCGGCTGGGCGACGCGCACCATTGGCAAGGACGGCGAATACGGCTCCGCCCACGACCTCGACCTGTACCGCAAGGTCATCGAGATCAACCTGGTCGGCACCTTCAACGTTTGCCGCTTGACGGCCACCGCCATGAGCAAGAACACCCCCGACGCCGACGGTGCCCGTGGTGCCATCGTGAACACCGCATCGGTTGCGGCCGAAGATGGTCAGATCGGTCAGGTGGCCTACTCCTCCTCGAAGGGTGGCGTCGTCGGACTCACCTTGCCGCTGGCTCGCGACCTCTCGGTGGTCGGCATCCGCGTGAACGTGATTCTCCCGGGTCTCATCGACACCCCGATCTACGGCACCGGCCCGGCGTCAGACGAGTTCAAGGCCCGCCTCGGACAGGGCGTGCTCTTCCCGAAGCGCCTCGGCCTGCAGGACGAGTTTGCGACTTTGGCCTGCGAACTACTGGCCAACAGCTACATGAACGCCGAGTCGATTCGCCTCGACGCCGGCATTCGCATGCAGCCCAAGTGATCTAAACCTCACTGACAGCACCACCCCCCGGTCGCGAGACCGGGGGGTGGTGCTTTTTACTCTCACATATCTCTACACAGCACACTGCCCCCGGCCATTCGGCCGGGGGCAGTGTGCTGATACGGCGTTGTTACTTGTAACTGAGCAGTGCGGAGACCGAGCGGTTGAGCTTGCTCTGTCGACCGACGAGTCGGGTGCCATTACCGACGGCCGTCACCGTGACGCCCGTCACGTGCATCGAGGCCAGCACCTTGTTCAGGTATTTTCTTGCGACGGACACGTCATTTCACACGCTCACGAATACGCGTCAGGAATTTTCCCTGACGCGTGGTGTCGTCGACCGGTGAATCGACGAACTAGATGTCAACAGCGGCGTTGTCAAACTTTGCGTATTGCTCAATGAAGTTCACGAGGGCCACGCCGGTCGGACCATTTCGGTGCTTCGCCACCACGACTTCAGCTAATCCACGCTTGGACGGCTCGACGTCATCCTTACCCTTATCGGGACGATGCAAGAGAAGGACGATGTCCGCGTCTTGCTCCAATGAACCTGACTCACGAAGGTCACTCATAATGGGTCGACGGGTTTCCTTCTGGTCCTTTTCCGGGGCACGCGACAACTGGGCCAACGCGATCACCGGGCACCCCAGCTCGCGCGCCAAGAGTTTGAGGCCGCGGCTCATGTCGGAGACCTCCACCTGACGGTTCTCAGACCGGCCACGGGAACTCATGAGCTGCAGGTAGTCAATGATGATGACACCAAGATCGCCATGCTGCTGCTTGAGGCGACGAGCGCGAGCGCGCACGTCCATCACGGTGAGCGCCGAGTTGTCGTCGATGAAGACCTGCGATTCACTCAGACGGTTAAAAGCCTGCACCGCGTGGTGCCACTCAGCATCGGACAGGTCGCCATTGCGAAGCTTGGCGGAATCGAGGCGAGCGTCGGACGCCAAAATGCGCTCCGTCAATTCCAGGGCGCCCATTTCGAGCGAGAAGAACAGTGCCGGTTTTTGCAAGGTGGCACCCACGTGCATCAAGATGCCCAGGGCGAAACTCGTCTTACCAATCGACGGTCGAGCACCGATGATGGTGAGAGAGCTCGGCGGCAAGAAGTTCAGGTAGTTATCCACCGTGTGATAGCCGGTGGTCACGCGCGAGACGTTCTGACCCGCTTCGCGCGTCTCGAGGAGGTCGAGTTCTTGGCGCAGCAGTTGAGAGAGAGGAAAAATCGTGTCCGTCGCATTGCGGTCACTGATCTTCATGATGCGCTGTTCCGCCTCGTCAATCAAGGCCTGCGAATCGGTGGCCGGCTGATACGCCGTCTCAATAATTTCGCTCGCGGCCGAGATCAATTGGCGTTGACGTGACAAGCCCTTCAGCAGACGGGCGTAGGTATCAGCCGCTCCCGGCGTATAGGCGTTCACCTGCAGACTCAGAAGGACGTCATCGGCGACATCGGGTTGACCATGTGATGCCAACCAGGCGCGCACCGTGACCGCGTCAACACTTTGCGCACGGTTTTCCAAGTCGACGATGGCCGCGAAGATCTGGCCGTGAATCGGACGGTAGAAATCCTCGACATCCAAGATGTTGGCGACATCGGCGATGGCCTGACGTGACGCCGTGGTCGAGTTGAGAAGAGCACCTAAGACGGACTCTTCCATCTCTTGGTTATGGGGGGGAATTCGCGAAGCGCTGGCCGGCATTGTCATAGTGATCTCACTCTTACCTATTACTGCAGTGGGACGCTAGAGGCATAACGTGCGAATTTCCTGTGGAAATAGCAAACGGCCCGGGTCGCGACGAGCGCGACCCGGGCCATGAGCTAACTACTTAGCGATGACGGTGTACGTCACCGTGGCGACCACGCCATCAAACAAGGTGGCGGTGGCACTAAAGGAACCAAGCTCCTTGATGTGTTCGTCCATCTGAATCTGTGAACGCTCGAGCGACACCGAGGTGGCGGTACGAATGGCGTTCACGATGTCGGGCTCGGTCACCGAACCGAAGAGACGACCGTTGGCACCGGCACGCGCCGCGATGGTGATCGTGGCGGCTTCGATGGTGGCCTTCTGGGTTTCGGCGGCGGCACGTGACTGCGCGTCCTTCAGGTCGCGAGCCTTACGCATCGACGTGGCCTGAAGTTCGATGGAGTCATTCGCCGAGAGGGCCGCGCCAGAGGGGAACAAGAAGTTACGGGCGTAACCCTTGCGCACCTCGACGATGTCGCCACGACGGCCGAGGCCGCGAATGTCGTTACGAAGAAGAACCTTCATGATTATTCCTCACCTTCCGCGCTGACGGTCTCGAATTCCTCGGTGGTGATCTCCGGCATCTCGGTACCCTCAGGTGCCTCGAAAGGACGGTCCTCGTTCTTGTCCTCACGCGGTCCACGACGGTCGTCACGACCACCACGGCCACCACGACGCTCGGTCACGGTGCGCTGGGTGTACGGCAACAGGGCGAGTTCGCGAGCCGTCTTAATGGCGTCGGTGATGTCGCGCTGGTGCTGCTGGCAGTTACCCGACACGCGACGGCCACGGATTTTGCCGCGGTCGCTGATGTACTTACGCAGAGTGTTGAGGTCTTTGTAGTCCACTCCCGTGGCACCGACCATGCACAAGGCGCAGGGCTTCTTCTTCTGATTGCGACGCGGGTCGAACTTCGGCGCCCGCTTCGGCGGCTTGGGGTTATTAATACGGGGCATTAGAAGGGCTCCTCGTCGTATCCGTAGCTAGGGGTTGATGATGCTGATGATGATGAACCGGCACTCTGCTGACGCGGGGCCGGGGCGGCGCCCTCAGGGCGCGGGGTCTTGGTGACACTGGCGGTGGCGTAACGCAGCGAGGTGCCGATTTCGTCGGCGTTGATCTCGACGGCGGAACGCTTGTCGCCATCGGGCGTTTCCCACGAGCGCTGCTCGAGGCGTCCGGTGACGATGACGCGAGTGCCCTTTTGCAGGGTTTGTGCGCAGTTCTCTGCGAGCGGGCCGTAGGCGGAGACGTCGAAGAAGCTCACGCGCTCCTCCCATTCGCCCGTGGCGCGGTTCTGCCAACGACGGTTCACGGCCACACCCATACGGATGGTGGCTTGACCGCTGTTGAGGAACTTGAGCTCGGGTTCACGGGTGACGTTCCCGGACACGGTGATGCTGTTATCTGCCATGGCTCTCCTTAAGGTTGGTCGCGAACCTACGCCGAGGCCGTGACAGCCTTCGCGGGCTTCTTAGCCGCGAGGCGCACGATCTTGAAACGAAGGATCTCGTCGGCGAGACCCAGCACGCGGTCGAGTTCGGCCACGGTCGCGGGAATTCCGGAGAATCCGACGACGACGTAGTACGCCTCTTTACGCTTGTTGATCTCGTAGGCGAGGGGTCGCTTACCCCAACGGTCGATGGATCCGACGGCTCCGCCAAAATTACGGATGACGTCAAGACCCTTGTCGAGCGAGGCCTGGATGTTCTGCGCGTCAACCTGCGGGTCGAACACGATCATGGTTTCATATGGGCGCATGGCCTATTTCCTTTCCCTCTGGACCGGTGTCACCGGGCTCTGCGGATCAGAGCAGGGTTATTACTGCTGTTTCCCCGTGATGGGGACTCGTCATCCTACCGGTTCGCGCCCCTGGGGGCCAAATCACTGGAAAAGGTCGGGCGGAGTGGGGTAAGTCTCACTCTCGGCCGGGAACGAACCCGAACGCACGTCAGCGGCGTAAGCGGCCACGGCGTCGGTGATGGCCTGGCCCAACTGGGCGTATTGGCGGACAAATTTGGGTGGGGTGCGATTCGTGAGTCCGAGCAAATCGTGGAAAACCAGCACCTGGCCGTCGGTAGTCGGGCCGGCGCCAATGCCAATCACGGGAATCTCGAGGGCGTCGGTGATACGAGTGCCCACTTCGGCGGGAACACCCTCGACCACCAGGGAGAAGATTCCTTCGGCTTCGAGGGCGAGAACGTCCTCGATGAGACGAGTCGCCGCATCGGTGGTCTTGGCCTGGACCTTAAAACCACCCATGGCCAACATGGACTGAGGGGTGAGACCCACGTGACCCATGACCGGAATCTCGGCGTCCAGAATAGCCCGAATCACGTCGAGGCGATTGCGACCACCTTCGAGCTTCACCGATTGAGCCCCAGCGCGAACCAACTGAGCGGCATTCATCACGGCCTCGCGCGGCGAGAGGTGATAGCTCAGCCAGGGGAGATCCGCCACGAGGTGAGCCGAGGGTGCCGCCGCGGCCACCGCCCTGGTGTGGTGGACCATTTCCTCCATAGTCACGTGCAGGGTGTCTTTATGCCCGAGAACGACGTTCGAGACCGAGTCGCCCACCAACAAGATGTCCACCCCCGCGGCATCGGCGTAACGCGCGCCGGGCTCGTCGTATGCGGTGATCATCACCAGTGGATCAGACCCGAGGCGACGCTTGCGACGGCGAATCTGGGGGGCGGAAAGTGGGCTCACGACTGGGCTCCCTTGAGTTTTCGGGGCTTCACGCCGCCCGCGTTCCACTTGCGAGCGAGGTGGTGAAAATGACATTCGAGACACACATCCACCGAGTAGCACTGTACGGGAAGTTCCCGCTTCTCCAATTTGACCAATTCCTTGACACTGGGGGGACAGGCCCCACCCGGCGGCAAGTGAGCCCCAAAGACGTACGTGACCATCTTCATATTGTTGCTGTCACAGACGGGGCAGTCGTGACCGGCGGGCCGGCCCAAGTGTGCGGCCGCCCGCAACAGTTCGGGGTGGGCGTCACAGATATCTTCGCGACGTAGGCGACCGCTCTTCACGGCTTCGATGAGGGCGTGACGAACCAGACCGTATTCCACGACGCCCGTGGGCTGTAGGTGGCGAGGTCGTCTCGGCATGTTTGGACACTACCGTTTTCACCCTTTTTCGGAAAGTGCGGGCAATAGTGGCGCGCGATATAACGAAGCGATATACTCGTTCGCGTGTTGGAACTCGCCATCCTTGGCCTACTCATGGACCACGATCTGCACGGATATGACATCCGTGGCCAGATACGTGACCGTTTGGGCCTGTTTTCCAACACCTCATTCGGGGCGATTTATCCCGCCCTGAATCGCCTCGAACGCGAGGGACTGATTGAGTCCGTCGCCGCCACGGTGACGAAGGCCAGTTCCGTCGCCACCGGTTCCCTCTCGGGCGAGCGTGCCGCCATGCGGGCGCGCCGTGGGGCTGTCGCCCTGGGCCGTCGTGGTCGCAAGGCGTATCGCATCACCGAGCTCGGTCGCCGCGAATTCGCCGAGCGTCTCTCCGACCCGGCCACCATGGATGACACCCGCACCTTCACGGTGCGCATGGCTCTGGCTCGTTTTCTTACCCCCAGCGTGCGCGTGGGTCTCCTCGAGTACCGCCGCACCAGCCTGCAGCAGCGTCTGCGCGAGATCACCTCGACGCTCAATGACGCCTCCCTCGACAGCTACGCGCGCAGTGTGATGGAACACGCCGCGCGCGGCGTCGAACTTGATTTGAAGTGGATCAGCGATTTGCTGGCCCGTGAATCAAGTAGCGACATCACTACACCAACCCTCGCTCACGAAGCGAAGTAGGAAAGGACCACCATGGGCAACATCCGTGTGGCTATTGCGGGAGTCGGCAACTGCGCCAGCTCTCTGATTCAGGGCGTGACGTTCTACCGTCACGCGACCCCGGGCGACCACGTGCCGGGACTCATGCACGTCGAACTCGGTGGCTACCACGTTCGCGACCTCGAATTCGTCGCGGCTTTTGACGTCGACGCCTCGAAGGTGGGCTGCGACTTGTCCAAGGCCATCGACGGTGGTCAGAACAACACCATCAAGTTCGCCGACGTCCCCGACCTGGGGGTGACCGTTCACCGCGGTCCCACGCTCGACGGCCTGAACAAGTACTACCGCGAATCCATTGATGAGTCGCCGGCTGAGGCCTGCGACGTCGTGCAGGTGCTGCGCGACTCGAAGGCGGAAGTCCTCGTCTCGTACCTACCCGTGGGTTCCGAAGAGGCCCAGCGCTTCTACGCCCAAGCGGCCATCGACGCGGGTGTGGCCTTCGTGAACGCCATTCCGGTGTTCATCGCGTCGGACCCGGTGTGGGCGAAGAAGTTCGCTGACGCCAAGGTGCCGATCATTGGTGACGACATCAAGAGTCAGGTGGGTGCCACCATCGTTCACCGTGTCCTCAGCCGTTTATTCGAGGACCGCGGTCTGTCGATCGACCACACCTATCAGCTGAACGTTGGCGGCAACATGGACTTCAAGAACATGCTCGACCGCGAGCGTCTCGAGAGCAAGAAGATCTCGAAGACTCAGGCCGTCACCAGCCAGCTCGAGCTCAGCCACCTCGAAGCTGACGATGTGCACATCGGACCGAGCGACCACGTGCCATGGCTCAAGGACCGCAAGTGGGCCTTCATCCGCATCGAGGGCCGCAACTTCGGTGACGTGCCCCTCAACATTGAGCTCAAGCTCGAAGTGTGGGACTCCCCGAACTCGGCCGGTGTAATCATCGACGCCGTTCGCTGCGCCAAGATCGCGCTCGACCGCGGCATCGGTGGACCCATCCTTGGACCTTCGGCTTACTTCATGAAGTCCCCGCCGGTGCAGTTCCACGACGACGTGGCGCACAACATGGTGGAGGACTTCGCCAACGGTGGCGAGAACCCCGTCTGGCCGTAAGCGTCCGCACTTTAAAAAAACTCCCGGCCGTCAGGCCGGGAGTTTTTTATGTGCTCTGTCAAGTAATCCACCACTCGCGAAGGCGACGCGCGGCGTCCGCGGGGTCAATTTCACCTTCATCGAGGCGAATCTGCATCAAGAAATCGAGGGCCTCCCCGACGGCGCGCGAGGGACCAATTTCGAGGAGCTCCATGATTTGCACGCCATCGAGGGCGGGCCGCTGCGCATCGAGGTCTTCCTGTTGGCGCAGTTGTTCGATGCGCGCTTCCAAACTGTCCATTCGTTTGGATAATTCGTCAGCTTTGCGCTTGTTGCGGGTGGTGCAGTCGCAGCGGGTCAATTCATTGAGTTGTGCCAAGAGGTGGCCGGCGTCGCGTACGTAGCGACGCACGGCAGAATCCGTCCACCCCATTTGGTAGGTGTGAAAGCGCAGGTGCATCTCCACCAACTTCGAGACATCATCGATCATCTCTTGGCTGTAATGCAGCGCGGCCATTCGCTTTCGGGTCATACGCGCCCCGACGTGGTCGTGGCCATGGAAAGTCACCCCCCCATCCGTGAAGGCTCGCGTCTTCGGCTTGCCGATGTCGTGCAAGAGGCAGGCCAACCGCAAGGTGAGATCACTGGCCGTGGCCTTCGCGACCACCGCGTAGGTGTGAGACAGGACGTCTTTATGACGATGAACGGGGTCCTGTTCGAGAGCGAGGGAGGGCAACTCAGGCAGGAAGTACGCCGCGAGTCCGGTGCGGGTGATGAAGTCGAGACCAGGCGTGGGATCCTCGGTGACGAGAAGGAGGTCGAGCTCCCCACGGATTCGTTCCGGCGACACAATGCTGAGGCGTTCCGCTAACTGCAGGGCTGCCGCCTCGAGAGCGGGGTCGATCGCGAAGGCGAATCGAGCGGCAAATCGGGCCGCCCGCAACATGCGGAGGGGATCTTCGGAAAAGAGAACCACGGGGTCCATGGGTGCGCGAAGCAATCGAGCGTTGAGGTCGCTCGCGCCGCCCGTGGGGTCAATGAGGCCGGGGTTGATGACGTCGAAGGCCATCGCGTTAACGGTGAAGTCGCGCCGAATGAGGTCTTCTTCAAGAGTGTCGCCAAAAGTCACGTCGGGTTTGCGCGAGTCACCGCGATATATCTCGCGGCGAAACGTCGTAATTTCGACGATGCAGTCACTGCCCTTCAGGCGACCTCCGAGGGTGCCGAAGTTTCGGCCCATATCCCAGGTCGCGGCACAGAGGGGAGCAAGAAGTCGCTCAATGTCGTCGGGACGAGCATTAGTGGTGAGATCAATATCCGCCGAACGACTCTCGATGTCGAGAAACGCATCTCGAATACACCCACCGACGGCGTAGAGCTCAAAGCCGGCATCGCGAAAAGCCGCAGCCACGGGGGCGACGAGGTCAATGACCCGCTGTAAGCGCTCGTGCGGTGCCATCACTCTAAGGGTAGTCCCCCGTGTTCACTGGTCTCGCCCCACTAAGTTATGAGTGAATGTCGCGCGTCCGTCGAAACTGGTGGCGCCTCCTACTCGTGAGCGCGCTGGGCTCTGTCCCGCTAGCCCCACCGGCGGGCGCCGACACCACGGTCGCCCCGATCGTGACGTCACAAGAAGCGTCAGTTCAGCTCACCGATACGAGAGCGGTCTGGCACTTTTCGGTGGGACACACCCAGCCAGGCGACCGAGCCAGCCTCACCCTGTATCGCCACGCCATGTCGATGACGGATATTGACAACGTCGTCGCGGGCAATTTTCGAGGAACGATTCTGGACCAACAACGTGGCATTGACATGAATTGTGCGGGGGGCCGCGTCGGCGTTCGACTCTTCACCACGCCGACCACTGTGCCCGTGACCTGTGCCGACGTCAACGATGTTGCACTATCGGCCCACTGTGACGGAGACGCGTGCAATGGGGTCTACCCCGTCGAATTATCCATTGTTCGAGGTGCTCATAGTTACCAGCGGTGGATGCTTATGACCTTGACCACGACCGCCACCGCGACTCCCCTCCACGTGGCGTGGGTCGTGAGCGCTACCGCCACCCGCGCGGATGACATCGCCCGCACCACCGCTGCCCTCACGGCGATCGCGAGTTCCCAGCCCTACGCGGTGGCGGTGAGTGACACCTCGTTAATGAATGCGTATGTCCAACAGGGGCGGTCAACCTATGGGGCCGCCATCACTCGGGCGACATCAGGCCACGTGCACTCTCTCGTCGAAATTGCCCCGAGCAACGTGGATGCGGCCACATTGTTTGCCTACCAATTACCCGCTGATGCCGCCCAGCAGTTCACCTTCTTCTCTCGTATCGCCCGACTGGTCGGCGTGACCCGCGCGGCATCTCCACCGCTCCTCTTTACCGATACTCCACATCGAGGTGAACTCAGTTATCTCTCCACCCAGGGATACCGCCACGTCGTTATCCCTGACACGTCGCTCAGTTCACCCACCGCGGCGACGCAAACAGAAGGCGCCCCCTTTTCAGTTCAACAAGGTGGCTCAGTTCTCGCCCTGACCGCCACCGATCTCACGACACACATTTCCACGGCCACGATTGAACCGGCCCGCCGAGCCGCACTCATAGTGGGAGCATTGAGCTTCATCCACTTCGAGCACCCCTATTGGAAAGACGCCCCTACTGTCGTGGCCATCACCCCCGCGACGGCGGGTGGCGATTTTCTCCACCTTGTCGCTCAGGATGTCTCGCGAAGTTCCATCATTCAGTTGACCTCACTAGAGAAAGCTTTTGGCACCACCACGACGGGTGCCAATGGTGTACCGAGCCGTCGGGAGTTGTTGTGGCGTGATGCCAGCTCCTTCACCCCCAGTGAACTCGGTCAATTGACATCGCTATCGAGTGCGGACAGCGCTCTGGCATCCACCGTCAGTTCGCGCGACTTGCTCACCAACTTCACGTACACCCGAATGATCGCCGAGCGGGTAGCGACCGATCGCCACGGATGGTTGCTGACGGCCAAGAATGAACTGATCCGCCAGCTCAATCAAACCCGAGTGGATGAGAGCCCCATCATCTTGACCTCGCGGGTCTCCACTATCCCCGTCACCATCATCAATCGCACCCCGGGCACCAGCACCGTGGTGGTGCACTTCAGCGGTAAGCACCTCGCCATTCACACCTGGCCGACCATGACCATTTCTCTGTCGCAACCAACCACCGTGTTACATATCCCCATTGCCCTGCTCAACGGATCGGTGGGTAACGTCGACGTCACCGTGTTGAGCGGCGATCAACATCTCGTCCTGGCGCACGCCACCATTCGAGTGAACTACGCCACGGTGTCCACGGTGGGATTCATTTTGACCTTTGGCGCACTCGCCATCATCTTGATCTGGTGGCTACGTAGTTGGCGTCGAGCGGGTCGCGGCCGACACGGACGGACGGCGTGAAGCGCCACGATGTCATTCTCGCGTCGGGCACGCTGGCGTCACGGGCCACCGGCTTTCTCCGCGTCCTGGTAGTGGCGTGGGTCTTGGGCTTCACCCCCTTGGCCGACGCGTACAACTTGGCCAACACCGTTCCCAACATGTTGTATGACCTGGTCTTGGGTGGTGTCGCGGGCGCAGCTTTCATCCCCGTCTTTGTTGAGCGCTTTCGACTCGAGACACAGCGACGGGCCTGGAAATCTATTTCGGCCGTCCTAACGGGGTCGACGTCGATCATCGTGGTCGCGAGCATCGTGGTGTGGGTGACCGCTCCGTGGATCATCGATGGCTTCATGGCTCTCCAACACCACAGCGCGGTCTCCGCAGCACAACGAGAAGTCGCCACCACCTTGTTGCGGTGGTTCGTGCCCCAGATTGCGGGTTACGCCATCGTGTCCATGGTGGGTGCCATCGTCAATATCCACCGAAAGTTTGGGGTTATGGGTTGGGCACCCGTCGTCAACAATGTGGTGTGTATCGCCGTACTCATTCTCTTTCGACTCGGCACCTCATCCACATCTATCACCGCGGTGTCGTCGCACCACCTTCTGGTGTTGGGCCTCGGAACATCCGCCGGCGTCCTCTTGCAAGCACTCATCGTGCTGCCGTCTCTGAGAGGAACCGGTGCCTCGCGGCTGACGCTGCGCTTTGATTGGCACGACCCGGCGTGGCGTGCTGTTCGACGTCTGGGCAGCTGGACCATCGGGGTGGTGATTACCAATCAAATCTCACTCTTCGTGGTGTTGGCTTTCGCGGTGGCGATGGGGGGACATGGCCCCGTGAGTGCCTACACCTACGGCTGGAGTTTCATGCAGATGCCGTATGCCGTGGTGGTCGCCACCATTCTCGCCACTCGCACACCGGTTTTGGCCGAGCACGCAACCGATGGCGACCTGCGGGCCTTCGGGGAGATCGCCACCGACATCCTGCGGCGCGCGCTCTTCGTCATCATTCCGGTGTCCCTCTTCCTCGTGGTCCTCGCACGCCCACTCGTGGCGGTGATGCTCGGCGGGGGAAACTTGTCGCGTAGCTCGCTCGCGGGCATCTCGCTGTCCGTACTCGCGGTGGGGCTTCCTGGTTTCACTATCTTCCAAGTGGCCATTCGCACTTTGCAAACCTTGCAGCGCGCGGTTGACGTCTTTGTTCTCTACGTGGTGCAAAACGCCTTCACGGTGGCCGGCGCGGTGTTGTTAGGACGCCATTCGTTTGGTGGCCTGGTGGGTTCTATCTCCTTGGCGTACAGCGTCGCGGCACTGTTAGCCCTGTCGACTGTTCGTTATCGCGGCGTCTCATTGACCAGCAACTTGTTCTCTCCGGCGGTTCGCTACGCCAGCTTCTGGGCCTTTATGGCGTCAGTCATCACGATCATCACCTATGACGCCTTTTCGGCTCATCGGGGCCTCGGATTATTCATTCGTTTAGTGGTGTCGGCAGTGAGTTGTGTGGGGGTGTGGGGTGTGGGCTACCTGTATTGGTTAGAACGTTCCAAACTTGAGCGCCGTTCGCGTGGCAATGTGTAGGACAACGGGCAACGCTGCCCAAGGGGGTTTTTATGTCGACTGTTCACATCATCACCGATAGTGCGTGTGATATTCCCGATGACATCGTCACGCGACTGAACATCACGGTCGTTCCGCTCTCGATTCGTTTTGGCGACGAAGAATTCGTCGACCGTCGCGATCTCACCCCCTCACAGTTCTGGGAAAAGTGCCGTCATTCCAGCACTCTGCCCGAAACGGCGGCGCCGGCGCCGGGCGCCTTTCGCGAGGCCTACGAGGCGGCCGCCGAGAGTGGTGCCACCGGCGTCGTCGTGATCGCTCTGTCGGGAGATCTCTCCGCCACCTGTCAGTCAGCCACCTTGGGTGCTGATGGTTTTGACCGCATTCCCGTCACCGTGGTGGACTCGCGTGCCGTGACCTTGGCGCAAGGTCTCGTGGTAATTGCGGCGGCGGAATTAGCCGCCACCGGAGCGTCGCTCGATGACATCGTGAGATTGGCCCGCGACTACGTCACCAAAACACACGTCATGGGAACTATTGACACGCTCGATCACCTCATCAAGGGTGGCCGGCTCACCGGTGCGAAGGCGTTGCTCGGCTCCATGCTCTCCGTCAAGCCGCTCTTGAAGTTGGAAAATGGTGTGGTGGTCGAAGCGGGTCGCGCGCGAACGCGCTCCAAGGCCTTCGCGCAGCTTCACGATGCCGCGGCGGCCGCTGGACCGCTGGCCTGGGTAGGCGTAACGCACGGAGATGCCCCCGATGTCGACAAGCTTCTTGATCTCCTTGACGACTTGTCGGTGCAGAACCCCCTCGTGGTCAGCCAAATGGGTTCAGTCGTCGGGACCCACGGTGGTCCCGGAATTGTCGGCGTGAGCTGGATTACCGCTTAGTCCGCGTCGTTCGCGGCCGCGATATCGGCGCGCACCACATCCATATCTAACGCGAGAGCTTGGTCGATGAGGTCACGCAACGACCCTTCGGGCAACGCACCGGCTTGGGAAAAGACCACGACTTGGTCACGAATAATCATCAGCGTCGGGATCGATTGAATGTTGAACATGCCGGCGAGTTCCTGCTGCGCCTCAGTATCCACCTTGCCGAAAATAACCTCGGGGTAATCATTCGACACGGTCTCATAAATGGGGCCAAACATTCGGCAGGGGCCACACCATTCGGCCCAGAAATCAATCAGGATGGTCCCGCCCGCAATGACGGTGGACTCGAACGAATCGCGAGTGAGTTCAATGGTGGACATGGGGCTCCTTTGTTGCCCCCATTCTGCATGATGGCACGAGGGCGTCGAAGGAAAAAGGAGGTGGTGGGCGATAGGGTGCGAGGTGTGAGTAACGACGACGAATCGAACCGTGACGTCATCGATCAGGGATTTGAGGTCTTGGACGATGCCGTTGACTGGTTCCACGACAAGGTTCTGCGCCCCATCGCGGTGATTGGTCGAACCATCGCGTACGGCATGGTGTTTCTGACCTTGGCGGTGGCCGTGACGGTGCTCGTGGTGATTTTGTTGGTGCGTATCGGTGATGCGTACCTCTTCGCCGCTCACCCCTGGATCACCGATCTCGTCATCGGGGCGATTCTGTGGGTTATTGGTTTGTGGGTATGGCGTCGCCGTCGTCCCACCCTTCGTTAAAGGACGTCATGACACACACTCGTGTTCTCGTTGTTGGTTCTGGCCCTGCCGGCCTTACCGCCGCTATTTATTCCGCACGCGCCCAGCTCTCGCCCATCGTCATCGAGGGTGAGCCCTCCAGCACCACCGATCAGCCCGGTGGTCAGTTGATGATTACTACCGATGTGGAGAACTTCCCCGGTTTCCCCGACGGCGTCATGGGTCCTGAACTCATGGGCAAGATGCGCGAACAAGCGCTGCGCTTCGGTGCAGACCTTCGCATCGCCAAGGTGACCGCCATCGACACCACCGTGCGCCCCTTTCGCGCCACCGTGAGTGATGGTCCTGACCGCGAGATCACGGCCGATACGGTAATTATCGCGACGGGTGCTCGCTCACTCATGTTGGGTGTCCCTGGCGAAGACCGGCTACAAAGTCACGGTCTGTCGACGTGCGCCACCTGCGACGGATTCTTCTTTCGCGACCAGAACATCGCCGTGGTCGGTGGTGGTGACTCCGCTCTCGAGGAAGCCCTGTTCCTCACGCGATTCGCCTCGTCGGTGACCTTGATTCACCGTCGAGACTCACTCCGCGCCTCAAAAATCATGCAGGAACGTGCCCTCGCTCACCCCAAGATCACGGTGGCGTGGAACCGTCAGGTGGTAGAAGTTTTGGGAGAAAACTCGGTGTCCGGTTTGCGCCTTCGCGACACGATCTCCGGTAACGAGGAGGAGCTGGCGGTCACGGGTGTGTTTGTGGCAATTGGCCATGTGCCCAACACCGACATCGTCACCGGTCTCGTGGATCTCGGTGACGACGGCTACGTCATCACCGGCCCCGGCAGCTACACCAGTGTCGATGGCATTTTCGCCGCCGGTGATGTGCAGGACCACCACTATCGCCAAGCCATCACCTCGGCGGGCTCTGGCTGCATGGCCGCGATCGACGCTGAGCGTTGGCTTGAAAGCCGAGGGATGTAACGACACTGATTGTGGCGCCACCGCTAGATTGAGTTCACGGAGGTGCACGATGAGTGAGAACATTCAAGAACTGACAGACGCCAACTTTGCGAGCGTCATTTCAACGGCCGACAAGCCGGTGGTGGTTGACTTTTGGGCCGAATGGTGTGGCCCCTGTAAGCAGATTGCGCCCATCCTCGAAGAACTCGCCGTGGAGCAGTCGGAGCGTTTCACTATTGGCAAACTGAACGTTGATGAGCAGCGCGCCGTCGCGAATCAGTACGCCATCATGAGCATCCCCACCTTGATGGTGTTCAAGAACGGCGAAATGGTGGGTCGCATCGTTGGTGCGAAGCCCAAGGCCGCCCTCCTGGACGAAATCGTCCGTAGCCTCTAAACGCCCTGGTCAACGCTACTTTGAGCCAGGGTGCACGTGGGGCTGACGTCCTCGCCGTGCACGAACTACTTCGTCGCGTGGGCTTCGACATTGCCGGCGATATTTACGGTGATGACACCGTTCACGCGGTGAGTGCTTTTCAACGATCCGCTCTTCTGCCCGTTACGGGGGCTCTTGATCCCTTTACGGCTCAACAACTTCGCCAGTATCAGTTCGACCTCGGAGACCGACTGCTGTATCGCCAAGACCCCCCTTTAGTCGGGCACGATGTCGCGGAACTTCAGGCGTCGTTGGCGCAATTGGGGTTTGATCCGGGCACCGTGGATGGGCTTTTTGGTACCGAGACGGAGCACGCCCTGCGCGATTTCCAGCTCAATTGTGGGCTGGAACCCTCGGGAACAGTGACGCGCGCCACACTGACGGAACTACGCCGCCTGCGGCCGAGTGTCCCCAAGGTGACTGTCTCGGAAGCTCGGGAAAGTGGTCTCCTCCAGGCTCGAATTGCCGGTCCCCTCGTGGCAATGGGCGGCTACCTCGCCACCGCCATGGCTGACACCTGGTCGTCGTATGGACTGAGTCTGTCGGCACCTGATGAAAACGAACTCATTGAGACCGCCAATAGTGAACACGCCTCACTTGCCGTGTGGATCGAGATATCCGCAACTCCCGCGGTGAGCTATTTTGCCGGCCCCCACTCTTTTTCCACCACGGGACTGACTCTGGCCACTCAGCTCGCCACGAAGTTGTCGTGTGCGGTTCGAGGAGTTGACGAAAACTTTCTACGGCGCACGAAAATGACTGCCCTGATTTTGTCGGTCACTAATGACTTTGACGCCATGAAAGTCTGTGCAGAACTTTCCGAAGCCTTATCATTTTGTAATTAGATTACATATATAAATAAGGGTTCTAATGTGTAAAAGTGTGACAGAAGAGTGAAGTTTCAGGTTAACCCACAAGTTAATCCACAGGCTGGGGATAACTTTAACTTGACCTTTACTTCAAGGTGAGTGTTTACTCTGAAATCGCCTTGTAGATACGCTCGAGGTCGTCAAGGTCGGCAAAATCGATGGTGATTTTGCCATTCTTTCCCTTGATCTCCACGTGGACGCGGGTATCCAAGTAGTTCTCTAGCAACGTCTCGAGCTCAGTAACAACTAGGTCTGGCAGAGGTCGAAGAATGGGACCCTTCGGAGGGGTGGGAACAACCGTCGGTGCTGTGGGCTCCAAGCTTCGTCGAACTTCTTCTTCGGTGGCTCGAACCGATAAGTCACGACCCGAGATTTCGGAAACCAATTGCGCCTGGCGAGTCACATCGGCTACCGCCAGTAAAGCGCGGGCGTGTCCGGCCGAGATCTTGCCCTGACTCAAGGCCTCCTGAGCGGCGGGTCCAAGCTGAAGGAGACGAAGAATATTGGTGACAGTGGTGCGGTTCTTGCCGACACGCTGCGCCACCTCATCGTGAGTCAGGCCAAACTCATCAATCAACTGCTGGTACGCCGCAGCCTCTTCAAGGGCATTGAGGTCTACTCGGTGGAGGTTCTCCACAATTGCTCGCTCGAGACTGTCGCGACTAGTGAGATCGTCTTGGATCAGAGCAGGAATGGAGGTCAGGCCAGCAATCTGTGCAGCACGCCAGCGACGCTCGCCGGCAATCAATTCAAACTCACCAACTGTTACTCCCGGCTTCACGATGATGGGCTGAATAACACCCACCGCGGCAATCGAGTCCGCCAAGGATTGAAGTGTCTCGTCGTCGAAGACGCGGCGAGGCTGATAGCTATTAGGTCGAATGACCGTAATGTCAATTACCCGCAGCGGGCTATCGATCAAAACCTCGTTGGTGTCCGATGCGGTCGGCTCCCCTTCGGGAATCAGCGATCCGAGTCCGCGACCGAGTCCAGTGCGCTTAGCCATTGTCAATCTCCTCTGCAAGGTCGACGTAGGCGCGGGCGCCCTTCGACGTGGGGTCAAATACGGTGATCGGCTGGCCAAAGCTTGGAGCTTCCGCTAACCGAATAGTTCTGGGGATGCGGGTCTTACATAATTCGTTCGGGAATGCCTTGGCAACCTCGTTGGCGACATCCTGAGTCAGCGTGGTGCGGTTGTCAAACATGGTGAGAACGACTCGGGTAATACGAAGCGACGGGTTCAGGTTGCGCTGAACGAGATCGACAATCTTCTGCAACTGGGTGAGACCTTCGAGAGCGTAGAACTCGCACTGCATGGGTACCAGGATGTCAGTGGCAGCAGCAAAGGCGTTGATGGTAATCAAACTCAGCGATGGGGGGCAGTCCATGAAAACATAGTCAAAGTCACCATCAACCGACTCAATCGCCCGCTTGAGGCGAAGCTCGCGGGAAATGACCGAGCTCATCTCCTGTTCAACAGCCGCTAAGTCGAGGGTGGCGGGTGCCACAAAGAGGTTGTTGTAGCCAGTGGGCTCGACAACATCAACAAGGGGGGTTTCATTCAGAAGAACGTCGTACACCGATTTGTCGAACTTGTGGTAGTCGAGACCGAGACCTGTTGTGGCATTACCTTGGGGATCCAAGTCGATAATCAGGACCCTTTTACCCCGCTGTGCGAGTGCTGCACCGAGGGAGATAGTCGTGGTGGTCTTTCCGACCCCACCCTTTTGATTCGCTACAGCGAAGATCTTGGTTGACCCTGGCTCTGACATGCCCCTCATTCCGACGGTGAGTTGGTCGCCGTTGGCAAACCCGTACCATTCAACACGCTTCTGGCACCCCCGTCAAGTGTTCCACGTGAAACATCTCAGAAAGTCTTGGTATTTCTTTTGGTGATGTTCCACGTGGAACATCAATACACGTCCGGCACCGTAATTATTGGATAGGGAGTATTTCTTCACTAACAGGAGTGTGAAGCCCCATGTGGGACATGGATTTCCAACTGAGCGCTGCCTTCCTCTCCATCTTTCGATATTTCGGATCAGATTCAAGAAATCAGTGAGGTTCATTGTGACTACATGTTCCACGTGGAACATGTAGTGGGGTTGCTACACATAACTCCGGAATCATCTCTCCATTGCTCACATCTCTTGCTCGGAGGCGCCAGATGTCAAACGTTTCACGTGGAACATTGTCTCGAACCACGAACTTCTGTGTTACTGGCTGTGTGAGATGGCAGGCGTTTTTATGTTCCACGTGGAACATTGCTAACTATCGCCAGAGTGGCTTTCGCCCCGGTACCCCGTTGGGGCGAGGGAAGGTGGGAGAGGTAACCGCTACCTTCCGGAAGTACGCTATTGAGCCAGTGGGGAAGTGCGTCAGGGAAAATTCCAGTCCTAGATTCACCAGAGCCTCCGTGTTCCAACGAGACCCATCAGATTCGGGGGGCTCAGATACAAGAAGAACTCCCCCAACCTGTAGGAATCGAACAGCACATTCCGCGGTGACTGCAGGTGGTCCAAAAAGTCTGGCCACCACGAGATCGAAGGTTGCCTCAAGGTCATCTCGACGAGCCAACTCTTCCATGCGACCTGTCTCGACACGAAAATCAGGCGAATCCGGCCATTCGCCTACTTCTTCGAGAAATCGTGTTCGTTTCTCCATGGAGTCGGCAAGTACGCCTCCTGAGGTCCACGTAGTCGCCAAGACCAACCCGGGGATACCTCCACCGCTTCCCATGTCCATCCAGCGAATGGGAGGTGTAGGGGAAACTTCTTCCCATGCTGTCAGGAAGAGCTCAGCCTGGGTGATGTGGGGAGAAAAGTCACCGGGGCCTAAAAAGCCCCGCGCCCTCGATTCATCGAGGGCGCGGGGTAACCAGTTCTGATTCACAGAATCAATTATGCCAGTGCGATCACCACAAAGCGGCGAGGCTCTTCACCTTCAGAGCGGGTAATGATGTCAGCCTGCTCCGTCAAGGCGTCGTGGACGGCCTTGCGGTCAGCGGGGCTCATTGGCTCGAGGGCTCGCTCTTCGCCAGAGCTACGCACTTCTTCGGCAACTTGGAGGGCGAAGCGGCCGAGGGCCGCCACGCGACGCTCACGGTACTGAGCAACATCCACCAGGATGCGGTCAGTCTTTGCCGGGCTCTTCGCCTGAACGACGGTGCGGGTGATCTCCTGGAGAGCCTGCAAGGTTGTGCCCTTCGGACCAACCAACACACCCAGCTCCGTGGGGGGGTTGGCGTTGACCGCCAACTCCACAGTCTCCGCGTCGATCTCGTTGACGGAAACCGTCGCCGTGATCTCCATCGCCTCTAACAAACCCTCAAGGAAGCCCTTAGCGACCTGTGCTTGCTCGGCCAGTGATATTCCTTCAGCCACGGTGCCCTCCTTGGGGGTCGTTGGATTCTTCTTCTCTACAGGCTTCTTTTCAGCCCGTTCCTTGACTGGACGCTCCTTCGGCGTGTCCGCCGTGGATCCTCCGTCGTTCTTG
Source organism: uncultured Actinomycetes bacterium (assembly GCA_903924205.1). GTDB lineage: Bacteria > Actinomycetota > Acidimicrobiia > Acidimicrobiales > RAAP-2 > RAAP-2. The sequence continues at coordinate 513,169 of CAIYAP010000002.1, read as the reverse complement.
CGGTTGTCAGTCTTCTTGTCACCATTTCGTCGACCCTCAGGGCGATTTTGGCGGGTGCGCTTCGGACGAGGACCTACGGGACGCACACGAGCGCGAACTCGGGCCTCTCCGCGAACTCGGCCGAAGAGACCCTGCTTTGGCTCCTCGAGAACTTCGATATCTGCGTCGGAGTGACCAACTCCTAAGTGTTGGAGCGCCTTTTGTGAGGCCTCCTCCACAGTCTTACCAGTCGTTTCTACCCAATCCATCCTTTAACGGCCTTTCCGCTTCTTTTTGTTTTTTGAGCGATTTTGCGCTCGAACCGGGGCGGACGTAGTCGACGACCCCTGGTCATCAGCACGGGCCGGAAGCTCTCGCTCCCGTGCTGATCCCGGATTACTCACACCAAGTCGGAACATAACGTCTTGGGTGATAATTCGAATGATGTTGGACACGATCATGTACAGCACAACCGCGGCCGGAATAATGAAGTAGATGTAAGCGAACATGATGGGCATGAGGCGCTGAATCATCTGCTGTTGGTTGGGAACGTTTTGACCCGTCTTCTTCGCGCGGTTGTTGATCTGCGCCATCTGGAAGTACTGGAGACCAACCGCCAGGAATACAAAGACGAAGTAGGGGACGGCAGCCCACGTGGATGAGTGGTGACTTAAAGGCTTCTCTGCCATGTCGAAGCCAAAAACCTTCAACTGACCGTGCGCGGCCACGATGCTTTCGTGAAGCTTTGATGTCACAGGGATGTATTTGGGCGCCGACACAAAATGTGCCGGGGTCATCAAGGTTGCCTTTCTCAGGGTGGTGTTAGCCAGACCCTTAATCACCTGGTAGAGAACGAAAAGGAAGGGTCCCTGCACCAACATTGGCAAGCAACTCGACATCGGGTTGACGTTTTCTTCCTTGTACAGGCGCATCAACTCTTCATTGAGAGTTTGACGATTCTCGGGTCCCTTGTACTTAACCTGCAATTTTTTGATTTCAGGTTGGATTTTTTGCATTGCCACCATGCCGCGAGTGCTCTTCACGGTCAAGGGCGTCATGACGGCCATAATCACAATCGTGAGCATCATGATGGCGAAGCCATAATTAGGAATCAGCGAATAGAAGAAGGCCAGGAGCCAACCGAAGAGGCTGAAAACGGGGTGAAAAATTGCGGCAATGCTTGAACCGATACTGGCCAACATGACTATCTATCTTTCTGGGGCGGGTGGAACTAGGTCGATCCCGTGAGGACCGAAGGGATTGCACTTAACAACTCGTTTCGTCGACAGCCACATTCCGCGGATGAGGCCGTGAGTAGCTAACGCCTCTAGAGCGTAGGTGGAGCAGGTGGGGTAGAAGCGACAAGGTGACGGGCGACCCGCGACGACTGCCTGATACAAGCGAATGAGAGCAGACAGCGCCCGAATCCGGCGCCGGTCAGCGAAGTCCGGCTCGGTGGAGGGCGGCATCAAGGTGGGTGCGCAGCTCGTCATAGGATAAGTTGTCTGTTCCGTTACCACTTCTGATCAGGTAAAATCCCGTCGGAAGGGCGGAGGCTTGCTGAGTCATGAGATCACGTAGTCGGCGTCGAATGAGATTTCGAACCACTGCGTTGCCCACTATTTTTCCTGTCGCGAAGGCCACTGATACCTCAGTGCTGCCGGTGACAAAGCTCACCCGGAGGGGGCCACTATGTCCGCGATGGGAAGGTCGTGCCAACAGTGCAAACTGCCGGCGGGTAGTTACCCGACCCAGCGGTGCCACCTAGACGGTCAGGGAGTGACGACCCTTAGCGCGGCGGGCGCGCAAGATCGCACGCCCAGCCTTCGTCGACATGCGGGCACGGAAACCGTGGGTGCGCTGACGCTTACGCTTGTTGGGCTGGTAAGTCCGCTTCATTGTGTCCTCGTTTCAATACGCCGGTTAACGGGGTCCTACGGACCACCCCGACTCACTAGGTGACGAGTTTACCTGATGAACAAAACTCCACTGGCGGTAACTCACAAAACGGTGTAGGGTGACCCTCCTTGCGGTTCATTCGAACCGCGCGCAGAGGCTCATATGCCTGTGTGTTAGTTGTTGATAACGCTGTGGAGGGCGATCGTGCAGACCATTGACGATCTATGGCCACAATGCCGTCTCTCTATTGAAACAAAAGTGAATCGGGGAGCATGGCTTGGTGGCCTCAACACCTTGAGCCTTGTTGATTACTCCGATGAGACTGTTGTTCTCGGGGTGGCCACCGCCGCCCAGTATGCGCGCATCGCAGATCGCCATTTTGACATCATTCAGGAGTCGGTCCACGAGTTTTTTGGTTCGGGTGCCTCTTTGCGACTCGAAATTGATGAGAGCGCGGGACCAGCCCCAGTGGTGTCGGTGAGAGCCGAGCCCCCGGCTATTTCCGCCACCCTTGTATCCAGCTCAACAGTTGGTCGTGATCGCTCGACGCGACTCGACCCGAAGATGACCTTTGAGAGTTTTATTCCGGGTCAATCCACCCGGCTCGCGTTCGCCGCCGCGCAGACGGTTGCCGAGACACCGGGTCGGGCCTATAACCCCCTCCTCATTCATGGACCGTCGGGGTTGGGTAAAACCCACCTATTGCACGCGATTGGCAACTACGTCAACGCGCACTACCCCAATCGCAGCGTGGTCTACGTCTCCACGGAGACCTTCCTGAATGACTTCATTGAAGCCATCCAAACGAAATCTACTTTGGCCCTCCATAAGCGCTACCGAGAGTGTGATGTTCTCCTTATTGACGACATTCAATTCATGGAGTCGCGAAAGGGGACCTTCCATGATGAGATTTTTCACACGTACAACGCCCTTCATGGTGAAGGTAAGCAAGTGGTTCTCACTAGCGATCGCTCACCGCGAGACCTGGCCGGTCTAGAGGATCGTTTTCGAACGCGCTTATTGCAAGGTCTGATTACTGAAGTCGACCAACCTGACTTACAGACCCGAGTCGCCATTATTCGCTCGAAGGCGGCGGCCGACAACATCGTCCTACCTGATGATGTTGTTGATTTCATTGCTAATCGGGTTCGGGACAACATTCGCGAACTTGAGGGATCTATCACCATGCTTCGTGCGTACGCCGGTCTTCGCCAAGAGAAAATCAGTCTCGAATTAGCTCAAAGCACCCTCAGCAACATTGGACAAGAACAGATCGTTTTGTTGCCGGACACAATTGTGGCCGCCGTCGCCGAGTTCTACGGCTTCTCTTCAACGGATATCAAGGGACCAAATCGTTCTCGACCTTTGGTCACCGCCCGGCACACGGCGATGTTTTTAATGCGTGATTTATTGCCGGACTACTCCTATCCCATGATTGCGCGGGTTTTTGGCGATCGAAACCACACCACTGTTATTGCGGGCGTGGAGAAAATTAAGGCCCAGCTACCGAACGACCAGCAACTCTTCACTCAGGTCACACAATTGAAGCGCCGTCTTCAATCGACCACGGAATAGTTGTGGGAAGCACTATGAGTGGCTGTGGGAATCTCGTGGATGATCTCCGCGTCATCCACATCAAGTCTCACCGTAAGTTTTTAGTTGAATGTTGGTTGCCCACAGATCTGTGGATGACCAACTCGACACTTGAACCCATCTCATCAGGACGTTTGGGAATTCACGCACAATCCACAGACCTACTACTACTAAGAGATATCAACATAGAAAAGCCCATCTAGTCTCTGGTGCGGAGATAAGGGAGTCCTATGAAGTTCAAATCAGAAAAAGACCTACTTGTTGAGGCCTTGGCGGCGGCGAGCCGAGTCACGAGCCGAACCCCTGGTCCGACTTTTGGACTTCTCCTCACCCTGACCGGCAACCAATTGACCATTACTGGTACCGACCTCGAAACCACGGTGCGGGTCACTCTGGATGTGATTGGTATCGACGACGGGGCCGTCGTGATCCCCGCTCGGTTGTTGGTGGACTCCACTCGACTCTTAGACGCCGGCGCCGTCACGGTGGGCCTCAAGAGCCCTGATAGTGACGAAGTGACGGTCTCCCTTGGTCGTGCGGCGTACTCCCTGCGTACGTACCCCCTCGTTGACTACCCCAAACTCCCTGCCGTCCCCGCACCCACCAGTACCTTGCCGGCCTTGGACTTCGTCCAAGGGTTATCGCAAGTGGTGAGTGCCGCGTCAGATGACCTTTCCGGTCGCCCCTTGTTGACCGGTGTGTTGTTTACACAACACGAAGGAGCGATGCGGCTCGTGGCCACTGACTCCTATCGGCTCTCAATTCGAGACGTACCGGGTGTCCCCCCCTTGTCGGGTAATGGTGACGTGTTGGTGCCAGCGAAGACTTTGACGGAAGTTCTACGTGCTGCCTCGTCGTTGGCGGTTGACGCCGACATCGCCATTTCGCTTTCGGAATCCGAAGTGACCTTCTTGGTGGGATCAGTAGCTATCGCCAGTCGTCTTATCGATGGCAACTTCCCCGACTACCGTCAGCTCATCCCCGCGACGTATCCAAACTCACTGCGGGTGGCAAAAGACACGTTGTCCAACTCGCTTCGTCGTGCCCGAGTGGTGGCGAATGAGCAGAACTCCTCCGTGAAACTCACCTTGCGTGATGGCGGTGCCGATGTCCAGTCCACCGCTCATGACCGCGGAGATGTTGCCGACAATGTTGATGCGGACTTTCAGGGCGAAGAGTTGACGATCGCATTCAACCCCAAGTTCCTTATGGAAGGTATTGAGGCAGTGGTGGGCGATGAAATCATTCTCGAGACCACTGATGCATCTCGCCCGGCCATGATTCACGGCGTGGACGACGTCTCGTTCCGCTACCTCATCATGCCTGTTCGGGTGCAATAAGCACGGTGGGGCTAGTTTCCCTCACCCTTCGCCACTTTCGACTCTTCACCGACGTCACCATGGCGCCCGATCAGGGTGCGGTAACGGTCTTTCTCTCACCTAACGGCACGGGGAAGACCTCGGTACTAGAAGCAATTCACTTTCTGGGCACCGGCCGGTCTTTTCGCACCAGTACTGCGGGAGATGTCATCGCCAATGGTCAGACCACAGCGGAAATTCATGGACTATTCGACCATGACGGACGACGTATCACGGTCGACTTCACCATTACTCGCGGTGAGCGCTCCGTCACCAAGCGAATGTTAATCAATGGCCAGCGGCCCGTGAATCAAGCCGCCGCGGCGGAGGTGGTGCCTCTCTCTATCTTCACTCCCGATGGTGTTGACATGATTCGACGAGGACCAGAAACTCGGCGCGACTTCATGAGTGATCACGTGGTGGCCATCCACCCCACCGTGGGAGATGTCGCCGATCGCTACGACCGAGTGGTGCGACAACGAAATGCCATCTTGCGGTCCGGCCGCGAGAACGGACCCACCCCCTTTCTCCGCCGAGAATTAGAACCGTGGACGACACAATTCCTCGAGCTGGCGGAGAGTTATACCCAGCATCGCCATCGGTTCATCACTGACCTGGTTGACCTCGCGCAAGACGCCTATCGCGGTTTAACTGATTCTCGAGACGTTCTCACCCTCGGCTACGAACAATCGTGGACCGGTGAGTTATCCCACGCACTTGGCGAGGTGGATCGTGAAGAGTGGGCGCGCGGAACCACCGTGCTCGGTCCACACCGCGACGACTTTTATGTGGAAATTAATGGGCGCGACGCTCGCCGCCAAGCATCGCAAGGCGAACAGCGATCAGCGGCTTTAGCCCTTCGTTTAGCGGCTCACCACCTCCACGAGCAGGTACGCGGGCAGCGACCACTCCTTCTCCTCGACGATGTTTTTAGTGAGCTCGACCCCCTGCGCTGCGACCGCCTGTTGACCTTATTGCCCGTGGGTCAAACTCTCTTGACGACGGCGTCACCACTACCCTCAGGCATGCAACCTGCGTCAATTTTGGATATTTCTGGGGGTGGGTATGTGGCGCCGTAGTGAGGGTCCGCGACCATTGCGAGACGTGCTGAACGATCTACGCCATCGACACCAACGGGTTGATTTTGACGCCACCACCACCATTGCGGACGTGTGGTCGCAGGTGGTGGGCCCCGCCATCGCGGCTCGTTGCCACACCGAAAGCCTGGTGGATGGAGTGTTAACGATTCGTACGCCGGGTGGAGCATGGTCGGCGAGACTGCGTGAAGACGAGGTCAACATCGTGACCCGACTCAGCGAACTGACGGGCTCGACAATTCGCTCACTTCACGTCGTCATTGCCTCGTAGAGGCGCATTTTCGACACACCCGACCGGTAGGATTCAACCGGTTCTCTCGCGACCCCTGAGGCGCGTTGAGTGATGAAAGGAACCCTTCGTGGCTGACAAGAGCAAAGACTCCTCTAGCTACGGCGCAAGTGACATCACCGTTCTTGAAGGGCTCGAACCTGTTCGTAAGCGCCCTGGTATGTACATCGGATCGACGGGCCCCGCAGGACTCCACCACTGCATCTGGGAAATTGTCGACAACGCCGTAGATGAAGCAATGGCTGGCCATTGCACCCGTATTGACGTCACCATTCTGAAAGACGGCGGATGTCGCGTCGTTGATGATGGTCGTGGCATTCCTGTTGACGAGCACCCTCAATACCCCGGTAAGTCAGCCGCGGAAATTGTGTACACCGTGCTGCACGCCGGTGGAAAGTTCGGTGGTGGTGGTTACAAGGTGTCCGGTGGGCTCCACGGTGTGGGCGCCTCCGTGGTGAACGCTCTCTCCACGAGCTTGACGGTGGAGGTTGACCGCCATGGCAAGCACCACGTTCTGAAGTTCATCGATGGTGGCAAGCCGCAAGGCAAGCTCACCATCACCGGCGACGCGCCGCGTGACCGTACCGGAACCACGGTGACTTTCTATCCGGACCCGACCATCTTTGAAGAAATTGATTTCCGTTCCCAGACGGTGATTGAGCGCCTTCAAATCATGGCTTTCTTGAATAAGGGACTCGAGATCCGCTTCACTGACGAGCGTGCGGGTCGCGAGATGAAAGAAACGTTCAAGTACAGCGGCGGCATCGTCGACTACGTCCGTCACCTCAATGCGTCAAAGGAATCCCTCTTCCGCAAAGTTGGTTACTTTGAAGCCGCTGAAGAAACTCAAGAAGTTGAAATCGCTTTCCAATGGAACACCGGTTTCTATGAGTCGATTCACTCCTTCGCGAACGGCATCTCCACCACTGAAGGTGGCATGCACGAAGAAGGTTTCCGCAAGGCGCTCACCAACGCGGTGAACAAGTACGCCAAGAAGCGCGGTCTACTCAAAGAAAAGGAAGAGAACCTTCTAGGTGAAGACATCCGTGAAGGCTTGACCTGCATCATCTCAGTTCGCCTCGCTGAACCACAGTTTGAAGGTCAGACCAAGGGCAAGCTCGGCAACGTCTCCATGCGTTCTCTCGTCGAGCGAGCCACCAACGACAAGTTGGTGGAGTGGCTCGAGGAGAACCCGAAGGAAGCGGGACAGATTGTTCAAAAGAGTGTGTCCGCCGCACGAGCGCGCATGGCCGCTCGCACCGCTCGCGACCTCACACGTCGTAAGAGCGCTCTTGATGGCGCGGGCCTACCTGGCAAGCTCGTTGACTGCTCGTCACGAGACCCGCGCGAAAGCGAACTATTTATTGTGGAGGGTAACTCCGCCGGTGGTTCCGCTAAGGACGCACGTGACCCACGCACCCAGGCCATCTTGCCGATTCGCGGAAAGATTTTGAACGTTGAGAAGGCACGCACGGACAAGATTCTGAAGAACACAGAAATTCAGGCACTCATCGCCGCCATCGGCGCCGGTGTGGACAATGAATTCGACGTCTCCAAGATTCGCTACGACAAGATCATCTTGCTCGCTGATGCTGATGTTGACGGCAGTCACATTCGCACCTTGTTGCTCACCTTCTTCTTCCGTCAGATGACGTCATTGGTGACAGAGGGTCACATCTACGTGGCGCAACCGCCTCTGTACTCGACCTTGACCGGCAAAGAAAAGACGTACCTCAAGGACGATGCCGCCAAGGCGAAGTTCCTCGAAGAGCACCCCAACCACAAGAACGACTTCCAGCGCCTCAAGGGCCTCGGTGAGATGGACTACGACGAATTGCGCGACACCACTATGGACCGCACCAAGCGTTCGTTGCTGCAAATCACCGTGGAACAAGCCGCATTAGCTGACGAAGTGTGTTCCATTCTCATGGGTGACGACGTCCCGCAGCGTCGCCACTTCATTCAGACCAACGCGAAAGACGTGCGCTTCCTAGACATCTAGGAGCGCGGAGGAATATGGCACGTAAGAAGAATGACGCCGGGGCCTCAACCCCCGATCCCAGTGAGACCTTCGGTTACATCGAACCGGTCGAAATCAACTTTGAAATGGAGCGCTCGTTCCTCGAGTACTCCATGTCAGTCATCGTTAGCCGAGCGCTCCCCGATGTGCGCGATGGATTGAAGCCGGTTCACCGCCGCATCTTGTACTCCATGTTCGACCAAGGACTTCTGCCCGACCGTCCTCACACCAAGTGCGCGAAGGTAGTGGGCGAAGTGATGGGTACTTATCACCCACACGGTGACTCGGCTATCTACGACGCGCTTGTTCGCATGGTGCAGGACTTTTCCATGCGCCACCCCCTCGTGGACGGTCACGGCAACTTTGGTGGAACGGGACCAGACGAAGGTGCCGCCGCGATGCGTTACACCGAATGTCGTCTCGCGCCGCTGGCTCTCGAGTTACTCGCGTCGATTGACGAAGAGACGGTCGACTTTGAACCGAACTACGACAACTCCACTCAGCAGCCCACCGTATTGCCGGCCCGTTTCCCCAATCTCTTGGTGAACGGATCACAAGGTATTGCGGTCGGTATGGCGACCAAAATTCCGCCACACAACTTGGGCGAAGTGATTGACGCCGTGGTGCACATGATTCAACATCCCGATGCCACGAGCGATGACCTCATGGCCTTCGTGAAGGGTCCCGACTTCCCGACCGGCGCACAGATTCTTGGCCGTCAAGGAATCCTCGACGCCTATCGAACGGGCCGTGGCTCCATCAAGATGCGCGCGGTGGCGGAAATCGATGAAGTGAAGAACGAAAACCGCATCGTCGTCACCGAGTTCCCCTACGAAGTGTCCGTCGCCACCATCGAAGAGAAGATCCACGACCTGGTGAAGGCCGGAGAACTCGATGGAATTCGCGACGTGCAAGATGACTCGTCGAACCGCAACTCGCGACTCGTGGTGCACCTCAAGCGTGACGCGAACGCGAACGTCATCTTGAACAAGCTGTTCAAGATGACCTCGCTGCAGACGACCTTCTCGGTCAACATGCTGGCGCTGGTGGATGGCGTGCCGCGCACCTTGAACTTGGCGCAGGCCATTGGTCACTACATCGCTCACCAGATCGAAGTGGTGACTCGTCGCACCCAGTTCCGTTTACGCAAGGCTCAGGCGCGCGCCCACATCGTGGAAGGTCTCCTCAAGGCCATCGACATGTTGGATGCCGTCATCGCCGCTATTCGTGGCAGTGATGACCGTTCCGCCGCTCGTCAGGCGCTGATGGCTGCCCCCTTCGAGTTCTCCGAGGAGCAGGCCAACCACATCTTGGACATGACTCTGGGTCGTCTCACTCGTATCGGCCGTTCGGAACTCGAAGAGGAAATGGCCAAGTTACGCGCCACGATTGCCGAACTCGAGTCCATCTTGAACTCGCCGGAGAAGTTGCGTCAGGTCATTACTGATGAAATCTCCGCGGTGCGTCACAAGTACGCCACGGATCGCGTGACCCAGATTGTGAATGATCCCGGCGAGCTCGGTGTCGAAGATTTAATTGACGACACCGAAGTCGTCATCACTTTGACGAAGTCCGGTTACATCAAGTCGGTGGCATCTGACGCCTTCAAGACCCAGGGCCGTGGTGGCCGTGGCGTCACGGCTGCGAAGCTGAAAGATGAAGACTTCGTCGACCAGATTGTCCACACGACGAGCCACTCGTATCTCTTGTTGTTTTCGAACCGTGGGCGTGTGTTCCGCCTTCGCGGACACGAGGTGCCGGTGAAGGAACGTCAAGCCAAGGGCACGGCCATCGTGAACTTACTTAACCTGCAGCCGAACGAAACCATTCAGGCCGTGATCTCAACCCGCGACTTCCCAACGGACAAATTCTTGGTGTTTGGCACCAAGAACGGCACCGTGAAGAAGACCGCGTTTAGCGAATATGACAAGTCACGTCGCGAGGGATGGATTGCTATCAATCTGCGCGACGGCGACGAAGTGGTGCGCGTGGTGCCGACCTCGGGCGAGGACAATCTCATGATTGTCACTCTCAAGGGCACCGCTATTCGCTTTGCGGAGAACGAAGTTCGTGAAATGGGTCGTGACTCGACCGGCGTGCGTGGCATCAAGTTGCGCGACGATGATCACCTCATCAGCCTGGATGTCGTTCGTGATGATGCGGACCTCTTCTTGGTCACCGACAACGGATACGGCAAGCGCGTCAAGGTGGAGCGATTTAACGCTCAAGGCCGTGGCGGTATGGGTGTTCGTGCCATCAAACTCACTGCGGCCCGCGGCAAAGTCGCGGCAGCACTGATGGTCAACCTCAATGACGAAATCCTCCTCGCCTCCACGGGTGGGGTCATGATTCGCACCGCGGTTCGTGAGGTGTCATCTCAGGGCCGTGATGCCACGGGGGTGCGCGTTATGAACTTGGATGAGGGTCATGAAGTGGCCACCGCTGCTGCGGTGCCCTCTGAGGACGCTGAATAATCAATCAGTCGCGTGGGTGCGACTCACGTCGCGCCCACGCACGATTGAGTACCTCGAGAAACTCCTCCGTCGAGCGAGCGCCCACCACTAGGAAGCGTTGATCAAGGAGGAAGGCGGGCACGCCCGTGATGCCCATCTCCTCTGCCTGAGCTTCGTCGGCTCGCACCTCAGCAATTCCAGCATCGGATTCAAAAAATCCATCAGGAATAGTGAGGTCCCGTTGCGCCGCGAGTGCCCGTAGTGCCACTTCATCCCCCGGACGAACACCCTCCGCAAAATACAGACGGTGCAGGGCATCGGCGAATTCCACCCCGCGTCCGGCGGCGCTGGCGAGCGTCATGAGGCGGTGAGCGTTCAGAGTGTTGCCGTACACGCAGGCATTGAAGTCAACGGGCAAGTCGAGAGCCGCGGCCTGATCCGCCAGGCGAGCGTGGTTGGCGGCGGCTTGTTCTACCGACATGTGGTATTTCTTCGCCAACATCTCGTTCAGGGTGCCGGAGTACACCTCGCGAGCCGATCGGTCGAGTTCGAAGGCATGGAACCGCACCGCCACCTCATCTCGGTGGTCAAACTTTTCGAGGGCCCGTCGAAAGCTTTCTTCACCCAGATAGCAAAAGGGGCACACAACATCACTCCAGATGTCGACGGTGAAAGCAGCTGTCATCCTGTCATCGTGTCACAGGTATCTCAAAGTCGGCCAGAATAGAGGGGTGAGCCCCCGCCTCTTAAGCCCTGCTGACGCCGCCGCCCTGCTGCGTCCGACCGACACTCTCGGTCTCGGCCTCGGTCCGGCCAACCCCCATACCCTGTTGAACGCACTGTCCACTCGTGACGATTGGGAGGATCTCCAGGTGGGGGGAGCACTCGTGCTGGGGCTATTTGGACTCTTCACCCATCCCCACGTGCATTATCGTGCGGGGTTTTTTGGTCCCGCCGAGCGCTACCTCCGCTCGGTGGGCGCGGATGTCCAATTGGTACCCGCCGGATTTCGCCAATTCGCACCCGTGCTTCGCCAATTCGCGCCGCGCGTCATGGCGGTGCAATGTGCTCGTGATGCGGATGGCAACTTCAATACCTCGCTGCACGTGGGGGCCACCTTTGACGAGTTGCTACGTGCAGGCCGCGACCCGCAGCGTCTTCTCATTGTTGAAGTCAACCCCCACCTTCCGGTGACCACGGCTCTCGAGGGATATCACACGACCATTCCCGAAGAGCTGGTTGATGTCGTGATTGAGGGCGACCAACCCGTCTTTGAATTGCCCGAAGAACCCGCGACGGAGGTTGACGAAAAGATCGCGGAAATCGCGGCTGGATTCATCCACCCCCACGCCACCCTGCAGACGGGTATTGGTGCCATTCCGACCATGGTGGCCCACTACTTGGCTCAGCGCGAGGGTGGTGAATACGGCATCCACTCCGAAATGTTCACGTCGGGGCTATGGACTTTGCATCAGGCTGGCAAAGTGACCAACTCACACAAATCGATTTTCCCCGGAGTCTCCGTCACCACCTTCGCCCTGGGTTCAGAGGCGATGTACGAGTGGATGAACAACAATCCGGACGTGGCATTCGCACCTGTCGAACTTGTCAATGACCCCACCATCATCGGTCACAACCGACACTTCATCTCCATTAATGGCGCCATCTCGGTCGATCTCTACGGGCAAATCGTGGCGGACTCGGTGGCCGGCCGACAGATTTCTGGCGTGGGGGGTCACGAGGATTTTGTGGCGGGCGCCGAACTCGACACCCAAAACGTGTCACTGATTTGTCTTCACGCCACCATTGAAGTCAAAGGGGTTGTGCAGAGCCGCATCACCGCACAATTACCCCTGGGGTCCGTCGTATCGACTCCTCGCCACCACACGGCAGTGGTTGTCACCGAGTTTGGCGCGGCCGATTTGCGCGGTCGAACGGTATCCGAGCGCGCCCACCTCCTCGCCGACATCGCCCACCCACAGTTTCGCGACGAACTTCACCTCGCGGCGGAGAGTCTGGCCCACTAATGCTTATCGCTCGCGATCTAGAACTAGAAATCGGTGCTCGCCGCATCTTGAACAAGGTCTCCTTCACTATTGGTGAGGGAGAAAAGGTCGGCATCGTCGGTCGAAATGGCGCCGGTAAGTCCACCTTGTTATCCGTCATCATCGGAAACCCCGGGCAGCACCTACGGGTGGGTGGCACCGTCCAACGCCAGGGCCACTGGGCCCACCTCCCGCAAGAACCCGTACCGGGCGGATTAGGTGTTGACCCCATTGGTTTGTCCCACGTGATGAGCGCCCGAGGGTTAGATGTTCTCGACGTGCAGATGCACGACGCGCGACGCGCCATGGCGGAAGATCCCAGTTCGGAAAACATCGAGTTGTTTTCCCAGTTGGAAGAGACTTTCCGCGACCGTGGGGGCTACGAGTCAGAGTCGGAGATTGCTCGATTGGCGTCGGGTCTCGGCCTGCCCGAGGAATTCCTGCTCTCCGATCTGGGCGACTTGTCGGGTGGTCAGCGTCGACGCGTCGACCTGATGCGCATTTTGTACGAGAAGCCTGAGACTATGGTGCTCGACGAACCCACTAACCACCTCGACAAGTCCGCCAAGGGCTGGCTGTTCGAAGAGCTCGATCGCTATTCCGGCACCGTCATCGTCATTAGTCACGATCTTCCTTTGTTGGACAAGGCAATTACCCGAGTGCTGTCACTACGCGAGGGGCAACTGCGCGACTACACCGGTAATTACTCCTCCTTCCAACGCCAAGAGAGTGAAACCATCGAACGCGAAGAGAAGTTGGCAACTCGCCAAGACGCCGACATCGACCGTCTGAAGAAGCTGGCCGACTCAATGCGTGGCCAGACGGAAACTCGCGCTCGTCTCGCGAAAGTCTTAGACCATCGCCGCGAGCGTATGGAAGGTGAACGCATCACGGTCACCCAGCGAGAGCGCAAGGTCACTTTCAAACTGCCGTCACCGCCACGCTCGGGTGATGTGCCCCTTCGGGCCGAGCACCTTCAAGTGTCGTATGGATCACTCGACGTCTTGCGCGATGCGGGCGTGATTACCCGACGAGGTGATCGCATCTTGATCGTCGGCCGAAACGGAGCGGGAAAATCGACCCTGCTGCGCTGTCTCGCCGGTACTCAGAGTGCGGGTGCCGGTGTGGTCACCCTCGGCGCCAATGTGGTGCGTGGCTACTTCGCCCAGGAACACGAACAACTGGATTTCTCTAAGACCGTCTTTGACCACTTGGCCGACGCCACCGTGCAAGGCGACGCTCAACGGCGAGCCCTCCTTGGAGCCTTTGGGCTCAAGGGTGAAACGGCTCACCAGTTGCCCGGCACCTTGTCGGGTGGTGAGCGTGCCAAGCTCGCCCTGGCGCTACTGGCCGCCAGTTCAGCCAATTTGCTCATTTTGGACGAACCAACCAACAACCTGGACCCGGCCTCGGTGATCGCCGTCGGTGACATGCTGCGCAGCTGGTCGGGCACCATTATTGCGGTGAGCCACGAACGACACTTCGTGGAGGCTCTCGAACCCACCCACGCCGTCTTGCTACCAGAGGAGTTCTTCGACCTCTGGCGTGATGACTACCTCGACATGGTGGAACAGCGCTAGGAAGTGACTCTTCCTTTATCGTTGCCCTAACAACGAGGAGGACACATGTCACGCACCATCGGAGAATTGGCCGGCAGGTCCGCGGAGGAACTCATCTCATTGCTCGCGAGTGGTGAGATCAGTTCAGTGGACATTGTCAATGACTGCATTGCGTACGTGGCGGCCATTGACGACCCCTCGACAGCGCGAGCGCTGAACTCCATTGCTCAGATCTCACCCACTGCACTCGCGGAGGCCGCCGCGTCTGACGCTCGTCGTCGCGAAGGAAAAACCCTGAGTGACAACGATGGCCTTCCACTGTTTATTAAGGACAACATCGAGGCGGTAGGCCTTCCGGGAGCTGCGGGTTCCACCGCGCTCGTCGGGCGACCCACTCGTGATGCGGCGTTGGTCCGCGCGGCCCGTGCAGCCGGTCTCGTCATCGTGGGGTCTACCAATTTGTCGGAGTGGGCGAATCTTCGCTCCCCGAAATCCACGTCGGGTTGGTCCGCCCTCGGTGGGCTGGTGGACAACCCCTGGCGACACGGTCGCAGTGCCGGTGGTTCCTCGTCGGGTTCTGGTGCCGCCGTCGGCGCAGGTCTCACTCCGTGGGCGGTGGGAACCGAAACCGACGGGTCGATTATTTGTCCCGCATCCGTGAATGGCGTGGCGGGATTGAAGCCGACGGTGGGTTCCATTTCCACGGAAGGTGTGGTGCCACTCAGTGCGAGTCAAGACAGCCCGGGGCCCATTGCTCGCCGCGTGAGTGACGTGGCGCGTCTGTGGAGCATCTTGTCGGGAAAGCCGGTGACCCCCGCCTCACCCCGACTGGTGATCGCCACCAACTGGCTAACCGGCCACCCGGAGACTGATGACGTCGTCGCCTCGGTGATTGACGTTCTCCTGGCTGAACACGGCGCACAACCGGTCGTGGTGGCCGACATTACCGAAGAGGATGGTGCTGACGAACTGACCGTCTTGCTGTGCGAAATGGCCGACGACCTCTCGGCGTACCTCGCAAGTCGCCCGGGCGACGGAGTGACATCCCTGGCGGACGTCGTCGCATTCGAAAAGGCCCACGCGGACACTGAGCTCCAGTGGTTCGGCCACGAATTCTTCGAACAGGCCCTTCAACGTCGTGGTCGCGAGAACCCCGACTATGCCACCGCACGCGAGCGCAACCTTCGTCGCATGATTGACGACATTCTGGAGCCAGCGTTGGTTCACGGCGACGTTCTCATTTCGGCGGCTTATGGTCCGGCCTGGGAGTCCGATCTCGAAAATGGCGGCCACTCGAACGCCGTCGCGAGTGTCGCCACGATGCCGGCGGCCGTCACCGGATGGCCCATTGCCACGGTGCCGGTGGGTGTGGTTGATGGCTTGCCCGTGGGGGTTGCCATCATCGGTCGTGCCGGACGCGAAGATGATGTTCTCGCCGCCGCGGCCCTCATTGAGCGCATCGTGAATTTCACGGCTCGCCCTACAATCTAAGAAGCGGCGCACCACCGCCATTCCTCCGCTAGAACGGAGGCACCACTGACCTTGGAGGACTCATGGCTACCACTCGCCGCGCAACCACTACGTGGACGGGCACCTTGCTCGAAGGATCGGGCGAGACCACTTTCGCCTCGTCGGGTATCGGCTCCTTTCCGGTGAGCTGGCCCGCCCGCTCGGAAGAGTCGAATGGCATCACCAGCCCCGAGGAATTAATTGCCGCCGCGCACGCGTCGTGTTTCTCGATGGCCTTGTCGAGCGGTTTGGCGAAGGCGGGAACGCCGGCCACCACGCTCGAGACGGCCGTGGAGGTTGACTTTCAGCCGGGCGTCGGCATTACCGAGATTCGCCTCACGGTGTCCGGTGTCGTTGAGAACCTGAGCGCGGACGACTTCGCCGCCGCGGCCGAGACGGCCAAGACCAATTGCCCCGTATCGAAAGCTCTCTCGGGCGTCAACATCGTTCTTACGGTGAAGTGACCATTCAGGTAGAACCCGTTGCCGTGGTGCGTTCCACGCGCCGCGAGCTGAGTGATGACGGGTGGGATACCGAGGCGTCGTTTATTGAACTCGCCACGCACATTGACCCCGTCGCACTCACGGGCCTGGACACTTTTAGTCACTGCCTCGTGGTTGGGTACTTCGACCGTGCGAGTGAGGGTTCACTCATTCGACACCCCCGCGGCAATACGACATGGCCACTCGTGGGGATTTTTGCGCAGCGAGCCAAGGACCGTCCGAATCGGCTGGCCGTCTCCGTGTGTGCCATTGATCGCATCGAGGACAACCGACTTCACGTGCGAGGCCTGGATTTTGTCGATGGCACTCCCATTCTCGACATCAAGCCCTGGATGGCGGAATTCGGTCCACGAGGCGATCTTCGCCAACCACTGTGGTCGAAGGAATTGATGGCGTCTTATTGGAGTGACACATCGGCGCGCTGAGCGTTCAGGTGCCACACTAGAGATATGCGAATTGGTGTTCTCACCGCGGGCGGCGACGCACCCGGACTCAACGCCGCGTTGCGGGCTATTGGCCGCAGTGTTTGGGCTCAAAGTCATGAGCTCATCGGTATCCATGATGGTTGGGCGGGATTGGCAGACGGTTATCGAGCCGAAGAATTGACTCGTCATCAATTGTCGGGAATCTTGGGAGTCGGGGGAACCGCCCTGGGCTCGATTCGCTACAACCTTGACCAGCCCGCCGGTGGTCGCGACAAGGTACTCAAAGTAATTAATGAGAATCTCGATGCGTTGATTGCCATTGGTGGTGACGGAACACTCTCCATTGCATCGTGGCTCTCTGAACAAGGGGCGCCCGTGGTGGGTGTGGGTAAGACGTTAGATAACGATTTAGCCAATACGGACTACTGCATCGGCTTTGATTCCGCGGTGACGATTGTCGCTGAGTCGCTCGATCGACTCCACACCACTGCCGCGTCACACCATCGCGTGTTGGTGCTGGAAACAATGGGCCGAGCGACGGGCTGGGTGGCCACCATGGGTGGTCTCGCCGGCGGCGCGGATTACATCGTGATTCCCGAGGTGCCCGTCACACTGACCGATATCGCTGACCACGTTCGCCGTCGGCATCGTCAGGGCAGCTCCTTTTCCATCGTGGTGGTCGCCGAAGGCGTGTCCATCGAGAGTTTGGGTGGACCGGTAACGCGCTCCACCGAGATTGATGCTTTGGGGCGCGAGCAGTTGGGATCGCGCGGTGTGGGCCATTTTGTCTCGGACCGCATTGCGGAACTCACCGGGTTTGAGTCGCGATGCACGGTGCTGGGCTATCTGCAACGCGGCGGTTCACCCACTGCGGTGGATCGCATCTGGGCGACGCGTGTGGGTGCGGCCGCGGCGGACCTCGTGATGGCGGGGCGATTCGGAGTGATGCCCACGGTGCGAGGTGGTGCGGTTGACTACATGGCTATCGGTGATGCCGTTCGCGAACCCCACGCGGTTCCCGAGCATCTCTACCGC
Source organism: uncultured Actinomycetes bacterium (assembly GCA_903924205.1). GTDB lineage: Bacteria > Actinomycetota > Acidimicrobiia > Acidimicrobiales > RAAP-2 > RAAP-2. Next base: position 495,405 of record CAIYAP010000002.1, on the reverse strand, counting down.
TTGGCGGCGCGGTTTTTCTAACCCGCGAGTTGCGTGAAAATCGACACCATCTCGTCGAGAGAAAACTCCATACTCGCGCGACCAACCTGGAATTCGTAGCGCTGGTGACGCGCGTCATCACGAGAAAAGATGTAGGGCAGCGTCATGATCTTCTGGTCGCGAGCAATCGTGCGAACTCGCCGTTCCATCTGCGTCGCCGTGGACGAAAAGCGTAGGTGCATCAGAGGGCTACGCACCTGATCCGGCCACACCTCAATGCCGTCAACCTGGCGAAGTGCCGCGGCCAGCGCCTTGGCGCGCCGATAGTAAGTGGGCATGTCATCACGACGCGTGCGCAGCACGGTGAGCGCGGAGGCGGCGTAGGGCCACCACATGTAGGCCCGTCCGCCGTGACGGGTTCGCCAGAGGGAGACCTCATCAATCACATCAGAATCTCCCGCCACACAACTTCCCGAGATGCCACCCAGTCCTTTATAGAACGACACGTACACGGTGTCAAAGAGCGCCGCAATATCGGCAATGGACTTCTTGGCGGTCGCGGCGTAGAAGGGGGCGGCTTCCCAGAGTCGTGCACCGTCGAGATGACATGCGATTCCCCTGTCACGAGCCCAGGCCACTTGGGCGGTCAGCTGCGACCAGGTGGGGAGATAACCACCAATGTCGCGCTGGGGGAGCTCCCAGAGGATGACACCGAGGGGTTCAGACACTGCCGTCAAGGTGGTGAGGGTCACGGGGTCGAAAGGTGTCGCGCCACCGAGAAGTACTTCACGAAGGGGGTGGAGTTCCTGAAAGGCATTTTCTTCATGTGTGCGTAGGTGACAAAACGGATGCATACCCACCGTGGAACGACCGACACGATCGGTGAGAACTCGCAAGGTGGCTTGCTGCGTCATGACACCCGTCGGAAGAAAAAGAGCAGCCTCTTTACCCAGAAGCTGGGCAATGTCCATTTCGAGTTCGGTGACCGCACCGCCCTTGCCATAACCATCCATCACGGTGTCGTCAGGAATTTGCGCCAACAGTGATGCCACACTGCGACGACCATCTCCCGAGAGGAATCGAGTGCAGTGAGCGGCTAGTTCGGCCATCGTGGAAGTTGCCATAGCGCGAGACTATCCAGAGGGGCTGGTCGCATCCTCACGACTATCAGCCCGTCGGCGATTACGACGTGCCGTCATCAGTAATCCCCCCATCGCCGCTGCGCTGGCGAACTCCGCCGGCATTTCATGTGGCGGGGAGAAATTGAAACGAAGTGTATTGACACCGGACATCACAACTATCCGTTGATACGGCCTCGATAGATCGAGATTGACGGCATGGCCATTGATAGTGGCAGTCCAGCCTGGCATCGATAACTCCCGACGAATGACCACTTGGGGGTGATCACAGGTGGCGGTCACCGCATTGACTGACTCCGAACTGAATCGGCACCCAGGCGCGCTGTAGAGGGGCGAGGGGTGAGGTAACTCGTAGATGTCGTAACCCTCCCCGTGATACGTCCGAGGCAAGTGGAGGGAGATGAAGGCGGGGTCCAGTGGCCAGTCGGTATTCGCAATGATGAACTTGACCCCGGCATTTTCAAAAGTCGACAGATGTGTGGCCACCGACTTGCTGTAGGCCTCGGCACCCGTACGCCCCTCGTACACGTAGTAACTCCACGGGACGTGTGGTGACCCCAAGGGGAGGTCGTGAGCAATTAATTCCTCAAACTTCGTCGGGAAGGGAAGGTCATGCGCATTTAAGGTCGCCAGTTCAAAAAAGGAACCCCAGTTGGGCTGAATCGGGTTGAAACTCACCACGCGATACCCGGTCAGATGGTGTTGGAGAAAACTCAATGGTCCCGTCGCTAAGTGATAGTCACGAGGGGCGGCAACCTCGGTAACCGCAAAATTTCCAACCACTTCGAGGATCAGTGTGGTGGCGATGAGGAGATATCGCCACCTCCCTCGTGCCACCACAACAGCGAGCAGCATTAATCCCAAAATGACAAACGGCGCGACGTGAGAGACGGCAATAACTATCCTCGCCGTGCCGGACATCATTGTGCCGCGAGTGACGTCGTCGGCTGCGCGGTTGATGACGGTAACGAGAACACTGCCGGTCAGGAGTGAGGCGACAGCTGTTGACCACTTCATCTCTCGACGTCGTACGTCATCTAATGCGAAGGCCGCCAGAATGATCACGGCTAGCTCGCATGAGGAGGTGATGTACCGCCCGAGAACGATCTGATGAACAAAAGGAATGACATTCCACAGGTGGAGGCTGCCCCCCACGTTGAAGCTGCCGAGAAAGGAAAAAACTAGCCACGACACCAAGAAGACACGAATGGCTCGCCATCGACGCCCCCAAATCCCCATGGTGCTGACGGCGAGAAGGCCGACGCCAAAGAAGCCACCGATACCACCCCAATATGTCACGGTCGCAGGAACGTTATTAATCGGCCCCATGATGTACGGGTTCACCATCATTGCCAGAGAGCGAAGTGGGAGAGCAAAGTGACTGGCGTCGCGATGGATGCCGACATCGGCGACGGCGAGGTAATCGCCAAACGCGACGAGAATTGGTAACGACAAAGCGACACCAATCACCACACCGATGACTACTTGTCCGATAGCTCGTCGCTGTTGAGCGCGAGCCAAGGAGAAACTGCGTAGGACACCAAATGCCACGACCATGAGCGCGTTCAAAAAAGCAACTTCAGGAAAGCCGGCATAGATAGATCCCGCAATCGCCACCGCCAGCAAGGTGAAGCCCCAGCGTCGACGGGACATCGCGGACACGATGATCTCAATACCCAGTAGCGCGAGCGGCAGATACAACACGGGATTCTCGACGGCATTGCCTACCCAGGCGAAAGTGCCATTCAATCCGAAGAGCACACCGGTGGTCATTGCGATGATGTCTGACTCCACCCAGCGGCGAAGGAGAAGGTAGGTGGCGATTCCGGCGGCAATTTCCAGTGCCAGGTGAAACCACAACAGACCATTCGGTAGGGCAAGCAGAGCGACAAAGGGTGACAGGGCACCGCTTTGCATGTCGCCCGCCAAGGGCATCCCTACCCCGGCATAGGGATTCCACCACGGCATATGAAGGTGAAGGAGATCATGCGCGGCAAGGTGCCCCAACGCCTGAGTGAGATAACCCACATTGGGATCAATCGCAGGTTGTGCGTGCATGGTGAAGGTGGAGATTTGAGATGTCCAGCTCAATGCATCTTGAGTGCGTAGTTGCGCGATGTAGAAGAAATTGGCGAGTGCGATGATCGCACAGACCACCACGACAGAAAAGTAGGAGCCCCATGGTCGGCTACGAAAGAAGTGCTGAGCCCCGGGCACGCGTGTCATCGAACGGAGGTGTGTCATGAAGAGTTGTCGATTCACCTGTTCATCAGCGCGGCGTCGTTCATCCTAGGTAGTACGGAAAAACTCCTTGATTGTTTGATGTGACGATTCCATCAAGATTCTGAAGGTCGGGAAGCGGGTGATGAAGTCACTTCACACAGTGGCCGGCCAAGGTTCGAACATGCATGCTTCCCGATGGAGGTGGCAGGTCACTCGGGACTGATGTCGGTTTAGTTGACAGTTTTAGTTTGTAATTTCATGCTGCACTTGTTGACATCAAGACTGCCTCGAATTCGACCGGAGTCATGTTCCCGAGGCGGGACTAGTAGTGCCCCACGGGTCCGAAAGGACCGTTCAGGAGCTCCTAGGCTTGGTGCACGACTAGGATTGACGCAAAGATGCTATGATGATTTTATGCCAAAAACACGAACAACCCTTACTATTGACGAAGACTTACTAACGGCAATCAAGGTGGAAGCTGCTCGTTCGGGTAAAGGTGACAGTCAAGTCATTGAAGAAGCACTTCGTCGAGATCTCGGTTTCGATCTTCTCGATGAAATATGGCAACGAGCGACACTCACTGAACAAGAGGCCATGAATTTGTCTCGCGAAGCGCAAGAGGCAGCGCGTCACGCCCGGTCATAGCGAATGCGCGCCGTTCTCGATGTGAACGTGCTGGTTTCTGCACTTCTGTCTGCGCATGGGGCGCCCGCACAACTTCTTCGAACTTGGCGACTCGGGGCCTTTGAACTCGTTGTGTCTGAGGAATTAGTAGGCGAGCTTGAAAGCACGTTGAGATACCCAAAGATTGCCAGCAGAATTACCACAACTGAATCTGAAGCCATTAGTTCACTGTTGCGCCACCACGCAACGTGGTTCAGCACCAAGGGAATTAAACCTGTTGTGCAATCGCGTGATGCCAATGATGACTATCTCATTGCGCTCGCTCAGATCAGCCGGTCGAATCTCGTTAGTGGTGACAACGATCTGCTGGAGCTCGCGAACCAGATTCCCGTGATCCCACCAGCCCAATTTCTTCAAATGCTACACATTCGTTGAAATCTGGTGGGCGAGGCGGGACTTGAACCCGCACTCCCTTTCGAGAACTAGCACCTGAAGCTAGCGTGTCTGCCATTTCACCACTCGCCCGAATGGACTCATCAGTCTAGACCATTTCCCCGCGGTCCAAATTGGCGAGGTTCCACCGATACGATGGAAACGTTATGGCCCTTCGCGACATTGAGAGTCGACTCGAAAGCATCTTTAATCGAGGCCTGTCACGTCCATTTCGTAGTTCCCTGCAACCAATTGAAATCGCTCAAAAAATCATTCGAGAGATTGACCTGAACCGCCGGGTGACCTCACAGGGCCTCATTTCGCCGAACAAAGTCAAGGTGTGGCTGTCAGCCGCCGACGGCGAGCGTTTCGAAGGATTCCAAGGGTCTCTCATCGATGAACTCGCCGAGGCAGTTCGCCAGCATGCCCTGTCGGAGAGTTACAACTTCGCCGGACCCGTTTCGGTCCAGATTTTTGTTGACGATGAACTGTCCGGCGGTGATCTCGAGGTGCGCACCAGCTTTGTTCGTGGCGAAAGCCAGCCCCGATTGGTCGCCGAGGATGGACAATCGTGGACTATCGGAGCCAGTCCGCTCGTGGTGGGGCGTACATCTGATGCTGATGTCACCGTGCCCGACACCTTGGTCTCACGTCGCCACGCCGAAATCTGGCGCACGGCCAAGGGTGTGGCGATTAAAGACTTGGGCTCCACTAACGGCACATTTGTGAATGGCCATCGCATCACCGCCGTGTCCTTGTCGCCACGCGATGAGATCCAAGTGGGTCCGACGCGGTTTCGGATTGAGCTCGTCTGATCACCATGATTGCCTCCACGTTCACCGGGGTGGTTCGGCCTCTGCAGATTCTGATTCTCTGCCTCGGTGCCATTCTCTTCATCTGGATGGCGCGCGCCATGGTGGTCGAGACGCGCCCGGATGGCGACCCGCTTCTTCGTCGGCCCGCTCGTTCGACGTGGTTAGAACTTGAAATTCTCGAACCAGCGGAATACGACGGCCAACGCCTTGAGGTGGAGACGTCCTTGGTAGTGGGTCGCTCAAGCGAGGCGGATCAGCAATTGCGAGACACCTTCATTTCGGGTCGCCACGCTCGATTTACTCGCGATGAGAATGAACTTCTTCTCGAAGACTTAGGTTCCACGAATGGCACGTACGTCAACCAGGAACTAGTGAAGGGCCGCGTTCAATTACAACGTGGCGACATCATTCAAATTGGTGGCATTTTGATCGAGGTTGTGAAGTGAGCGGATGGTCGCTGGCGTCCGCGACCGATGTTGGCCGAGTTCGCAGTGCGAATGAGGACTCACTCGGCACGAGAGGAAACCTCGCCGTAGTGGCTGATGGAATGGGTGGTCACGCGGCGGGTGAAGTGGCATCGGGTATCGCCGTTGCGACATTTCTCGACCGCGCGGCGACCGCGACCACGCTGAATGAACTCACCGATGCGGTGCGAGCCGCCAATATGGCCATCCTCGACAATGTTGCCGAGAACCCTGATCGCTGGGGCATGGGCACCACCTTGGTCGCCACCGCCCTCATCCCCCATGAAGATGGCGTCGCTCTCGCCTACGTTCACGTCGGTGACTCGCGTATCTATCTCGTTCGTGAGGGGGCCATTCGGCAAGTCACCGATGACCACTCGGTGGCCGACGAAATGGTGCGCCTCGGCCGATTGACACCCGAGGAAGCAGCGGTGGATCCTCGCCGTCACCAACTCACTCGCGCACTCGGGACGGAGCGCGACGTCGCGATCGACAGTGGACTACTCAATGCCCAGCCCGGCGACTTTCTCATTCTGTGTTCGGACGGTCTGTCAAATGAGGTAAGTGATCACGACATGATCGACATCGTGGAGAGTTCGGCCGATCTTGATCTCGCCACTGCTCGGCTGATCGACCAGGCGAATTCCGCGGGTGGTCGCGACAACATCTCGGTCGTCATTGCGCACATCACCGAGCAATTGGTAACCGTCGATGAAGAGTCTCGACGTCCGGCTGAGCCCGCGGCGTCGACTTTCGCACCCAGCGCCTCGCCGGGATTAAATAAGCGGCGCACCGTTCGGCGACGCTGGCCCGTGGTCACGGTGGTTGCGCTCGTGCTTGCACTCATTCTCGGCGGGGGCTATCAAATTCTCAATTGGTGGTACTACTCGTCGTATTACTTGACCCTGACGCCACAAGGGGTGACCTTGTATCAAGGTCAGACCACGTCGGTGTTGTGGTTTCACGCAAATGAAATTTTGGCGGAACCCACACTGACGGCTACCAACCTTCGACCAGCTGACATCGCGTCACTCACGGCGAAGATGGTGGAGCCCACCTCGGCGGCGGCGATTTCGCAAATCAACTATTTCAAGACCTATGCCCTCATCTCGGGCCAGGGCTAAGCATGTCTCGCCGCATTGCCTGGATTGGCGTGGTTTTCCTTGGGCTCATCGCACTCGTCGTGGGACAAGCCGCCAATCTGGCCTTTTTCCATGCCCCGACGCTGAATGAGTCGGGGTACAACCCGCGCATTAATCAGTCCGGTCTCACCTATGCCCGTGGCGACATCTTGGCGGCCGATGGCACCGTGCTCGCTCAATCCGTTCCCTCGACGTCATCAACCTATCCCTGGAAGCGCGTGTATCCGTTGGGTGCGCTCACGGCGGGTGTGGTGGGATTTGCCTCACCGTATTACGGCACCTGGGCACTGGAGCAGGAGTACAACTCGATCTTGTCCGCGCACAGCCAGCCCGCACAGTCGTGGAGCCAACTGATAAATCCCACTCAGGCGGCGAGCAAGCTGGTGACGACCATTCAGCCCGCGTTGCAACGCATTGCGCAAAATGCCTTGGCGGGTCGAGATGGCGCGGCGGTGGTGCTGGACCCCCGCAGCGGAGCGGTTCTGGCGATGTATTCCAACCCCACCTACGACCCTCTCGGGATGACGGATGTTTCTCAGACCACCCAGGCGGCGACGTGGAAGGCAATTACCACGAACAACGGTCACGGTTTCCCCCCACTCGGCAATGTCGCGATTCAACAGACTTTCCCGCCGGGCTCCACCATGAAGGTGGTGACCACGGCCGCCGCCCTCCTGACGAAGCCCGCGCTGGTGCAGAAGTCCTATCCGGTGGTCGTTGCCACTCACTTGCCGACCACGAATAACTTGCTCTACAACTCGGGCCACACCCCATGTGGCGGCACGGTCGTGGCAATGTTGCCGGCGTCGTGTGACCCGGGATATGCCCTGTTGGGTCTCGATGTCGGGGCCGATGGCATGTCGAACACCGCCACGGCCTTTGGGTACAACCAGCGCCCACCGCTGGATCTACCGAGTGTCACGCCGGCATACTTCCCGCCGTCCTCAGCCTTCCACTACGACCTCCCCGGCTTGGCGTATTCCTCTATTGGCCAGCAAAATGTCCGTGCCACCGCGCTGCAAAATGCCCTGGTCGCGGCAGGTATTGCCAATGGCGGCGTCATCATGGCCCCTCACATCATGAGCGAGATTTTGAACGCGGATGGCTCCATCGCGAAGTCGTACCACGCGCACGGCTGGCTACACCCGTTGAGCTCACTGCAGGCGGCGGAGCTGGTTCCATTGATGCGCGGCGTGGTCACCCACGGCACCGCCTCGGGGGTGGGTTTCTTGTACCAAAACCAGGTGGCCGCGAAGACCGGTACGGCCCAGACCGGAAATAGTCACAACAACACTGACGACTGGATGATTGCGTTCGCCCCCGCGAACCACCCCACCGTCGCGATCGCGGTGGTCGTTCCCTTCCAGTCCATCGACTACACCGGCGCGTTGGTCGCAGGTCCCGTGGTGAAGTGTCTTATTGAGGGCACCCTCGCCATTCAGGCGGGACTGGCGCCGACGGGGACCTCGAGCACCTGTCCGCGCTGACGGCGAGACGTCACCTCTACCCCCTAGTCTTACGGGGGTATGGAGCCCGTTACCGACCAGCGAATCTTTAGCGGTCGCTACCAAATCACCCACCTCATTGCCCGAGGGGGGATGGCGATTGTGTATCGCGCCCACGACCAACTTCTCAACCGTTCTGTCGCGCTCAAGGTGCTCTACCCCGAGTTATCCAATGACCCCACTTTTGTCGAACGATTCCGTCGTGAGGCTCAGGCCGCCGCGAACCTTTCACACCCCAACATCGTTCCGGTTTTCGACTGGGGCGAAGAGCGCGGCACCTACTTCATTGTCATGGAGCTCATTGATGGTGTGTCGCTCGCGGGAAAGTTGCACGAAGTGGGCACCGTGTCGGCCATCGAAGCTGTCCGCATCACCGCGGCCGTGGCGAGCGCGTTGTCCTACGCACACCGCACCGGTGTGGTGCACCGCGATGTGAAGCCGGGAAATATTCTCCTCACCGCTGACGGTCAAGTAAAAGTCACTGACTTCGGAATTGCGCAGGCTATTTCAACGCACGACAACTTGACCCAGGCGGGATTAGTCATGGGTACCGCCACGTACTTCTCACCCGAGCAGGCCGAAGGGCAAGCCGTCGATGGTCGCTCTGACGTGTATTCGTTGGGGGTCGTTCTCTACGAAATGCTCACCGGCCGGCCGCCGTTTGTGGGCGACTCTCCCGTGGCAGTGGCGTCGATGCACGTGCGCCAGGCCTTGACGCCCGCTCGTTCCATCAATCCGACGATTCCGTCGGATCTCGACGCGATTGTGACGAAGGCCCTGGCGAAGCGTTTACCCGAGCGGTACCCGACGGCGGACGACCTGCGTTCAGATCTCCTTCGCTATGCGCAAGGTGAGCCCATCGTGCCGCGCGGCCGGGGTGGCTACGTGGACGATGCCACCCGCTCCGTTGCCGCGGTGACCGGTGAGCGCACCCAAGCGGTTCCGGTGATGAGCGGTCCGCGCACTGATGTCCGTGCTCGTCGGCGCGGCGTTAATCCCCTGTGGTATGCCGCTGCCGCCATCATCGTCATTGTCGCGGCGGTGGGTGGCTACCTCGCCTTGCAGCCGACCACGGTGTCGCGCATGCCCAACGTGGTGGGCGACACCATTACCTCAGCGACGTCCACCATCACCGGTGACGGGCTCGTGGTTGGATCCACCAACCTGGTGGCGTCCTCAGAGCCCAGTGGCACCGTGGTGTCCACGAAGCCGGCCGCGGGCGAACACGTCACGCGCGGTCAGGCGGTGACCCTGAACGTCAGCTTGGGTCAGTCGTCGACTCCCGTCACCATTCCCAACGTGGTGGGTAACGATCTCTCGACGGCCGAAAGTACATTGACGGGTGACAAGTTGTCCGTGAAGATCGAGTTCACGTCGACCGCGCCCGCAGGATCCTTGCCCAACGTGGTGCTCAACCAAACTCCCCCCGGTGGCAGCAGTGGCCACACGGGTGACCAAGTGATTTTGCAGGTCTTGTCGCCCAGCTCGATGTATCCCGTGCCGGACATTGCCAATCAGACGCAGCTGCAAGCCGCGGCGATCTTGGGCCAGGCCTCCTTGACGGTGGGTGCGGCACCGACTCAGGTCTGCTCCAACAACGTGCCCTCCGGCAATGTGGTGGGCACGACACCGGCCATTGGTACGCCGGTGAAGTCTGGTACCACGGTCAACTTCATCATCTCGACGGGATATTGCAACGTGGTGGTGCCCAGTGTGATTGGCCTCACGATGGCGGATGCGACGGCAGCGCTCCAAGCGCAGGGTCTGATTGGCAACTTCGTCACCTTGACGACGGGGTGCAGCTCGTTTAACGACTACGTCTTGACGCAGACCCAGCAAACCCCGGGCTCATCGCTACCGTACGGATCAGCGGTAACCGTGGGTTACTGCCCGGGTCATTAGCGACGCGCGAGAAAAGTGGCCCACATCGCGGGGCCATCGGGTGTTAGGACCGACTCGGGGTGAAACTGCACCCCTTCCAGCGGCCACTCACGGTGACGCACACCCATCACGACACCGTCCACTTCGGCGGTGACTTCCAAACAGTCCGGCATGGTCGCGGGGTCAATCACCAGAGAGTGATACCTCGTCGCCGTAATCGGCGAGGGTAGTCCCGCAAACACCCCGAGTCCCTGGTGGGTAATCGGGCTCACCTTGCCGTGCATGATGTGGGGAGCACCCACGATAGATCCCCCAAAAACGTGACCAATGGCTTGAAGGCCGAGGCAGACGCCAAAGATGGGAATGGTGGGACCAAAGCGAGTGATGACGTCGCAGGTAATACCCGCGTCTTCGGGACGACCCGGCCCCGGCGACAAGATGATGGCGCGAGGGGCGAAGCGGGCAATGTCATCCAGTGTGACGGCGTCATGACGAACAACATCTACCTCGGCACCGAGAACGCCAATCTCCTGCACGATGTTGTACGTAAAGGAATCGTAATTATCAATGACGAGAACGTCCACGATGCGGACACTACCGTGCGTCGGCGAGGGGTATCATCGCCCCATGGCAAAGCGTGGTCCTGGTCGAGTTTCACAACCTGGTAAGTCGTCGCGTGTTGGCAAGTACACCGACCCCGTGGCGAGCGGTCGCATTACCGTCACGCCGGAGTCGGCAACCAAGGCGCACGAGTCCAGCCCGCGCTGGTTCGGCTTCGCGATTTTGACCGCCATGATCATCGGTGCCCTCGTCATCATGCTGAACTACTTCCAGGCTCTACCGGGTGCCGCTTCACCGTGGTACCTCTTGGTGGGTTTGCTGTTCATCATGACGGGATTCGCCGGCGCCACTCGATATAAATAGTTCTCCTCAAAAGAAAACTCCCCGGGGCGCTGCCCCGGGGAGTTTTCGTTTGTGGAACTTATTACTTAACGCGCTCAATAATGGTGGCGTTGGCGAGGCCACCGCCTTCGCACATTGTGAGCAGGCCATAACGACCGTCGGTGCGCTCGAGTTCGTTCAACAAGGTGGCACACAACTTTGTGCCCGACGCACCCAGGGGGTGTCCGAGAGCAATGGCGCCACCATTGACATTGACCTTCGACATGTCCGCGTTGAGTTCCTTCTCCCACGCGAGCGGCACCGAGGCAAAGGCCTCGTTAATCTCGACGAGGTCGATGTCGTCCATGCTAAGGCCGGACTTCTCCAGAATCTTCTTCGTGGCCGGGATGGGACCCGTCAACATCGTGACCGGGTCAACGCCGGCGAGGGCGAAGCTGTGGAACTTGGCGCGGATCTTGAAACCGAGCTTGTTCGCGGTTTCTTCGCTCATGATGAGTACCGCCGACGCACCGTCGGTGATCTGTGAGCTATTTCCCGCCGTGACCTTGCCCTCTTCCTTGAACGCCGGCTTCAACTTGGACAAACTCTCGACGGAGGAACCCTCACGGATACCTTCGTCGGCCGTCATAATGTCGTCGGTGAGGTTGCCCTCGTCGTCCTTGATGCGAATGGGAATGATTTCGTTCTCGAAGCGGCCCTCAGCCGTGGCCTGCGCGGCGCGGCGGTGGCTCTCGGCGCTGAAGGCGTCGAGGTCGGTGCGGCTGATGTCCCACTGGTCGGCGATCATCTCGGCACCAATGCCCTGGCCCTTGAGACCACCCTTGTCCTCGTAGCGGGCAAAGACGGTGGCGCCGAAGGGGAAGCCTGAGTCTTTGCCGATCGAACTACCCATGGCGACGGTAGACATGACTTCAACGCCGGCGGCGATGACGATGTCATAAGCGCCAGCCATCACGCCCTGCGCGGCGAAGTGCAGAGCCTGCTGGCTCGAACCACACTGGCGGTCGATGGTGGTGGCGGGCACGGACTCGGGCCATCCCGCTGCGAGTACGGCGCTGCGGCCGACATTGAAGGCCTGCGCGCCCACTTGGCTCACGCAGCCCATAATCACGTCCTCCACGAGGGCGGGGTCGAGGTTGTTTCGCTCGGCGATGGCCTTGAGGGCCTCGGCAGCGAGATCAACGGGGTGCCAGTTACGGAGCTTTCCACCGCGCTTACCACCAGGGGTGCGCACGGCGTCAACGATGACGGCGGTCGGCATATAAGTCCTTTCGATGTGACTGATTCTGAGCCTAGACCGAGACTCACGGTCACTGGTCGGACTAGCGTTCGCCTCGTGAGTGACGGATTTAAAAACATGGATCGCTGGCTCGGCGACGGCGGAATGCCCATCATTTCCGCGGTCGGTGCCGCCATCACCGCCTACGGCGTCGACGGCGAGGATCTCGGCTGGGCCGAAGGCACCTTCACCCCTACCGAATTGGCGTGTAACCCCCACCAGGGCGTGCAGGCCGGTGTTCACTCCGTCCTTCTCGACGCCCTCATGAACTTCGCGATCAACGCCGCCATGACGGGGAAGGACCGAACTCGCGCGACGATCGAAATGAAGACCGAACTCATGCGACCGGCCACCTTGGGTGGGGCCTATCGCCTCCGTGGCGACGTGGTGCGCGCCGGCAAACAGGTGGCGTACGGCGAGGCCGTCATTACCGATGAGAATGGGAAAATGATTTCCCGCGCCACGGGCACCTTCTTGTTACACCGCGAGAGCGAGCAGTAAGGCTCTAAATGTGGTCGGCGGGGATTTGGCCCAGTCGACCGGCCTGGTAGTCCTCAAAGGCTTGGACTAACTCGGCGCGCGTGTTCATCACGAAAGGACCGTAGGCCGCGACAGGCTCACCAATTCTCTCGCCACCCAAAATGAGCACTTCGAGCGCCTCGGTGCGCGAGTCCTGTGTGTCGGCGGCCGCAATGATGAGAAGATCACCGTCTTTGTGCACCGCCATTTGTCCGGTATGAATGGCCTCTCGGTCGACACCGACGAATCCGTCGCCGGCCAACACGTAGGTCAGGGCGTTGTATTGCGCCGGCCACGGCAGGGCGATGGCACCACCCGGCATGATCGTGACGTGCGCGAGGGCGATGGGGGTGTGCGTGACACCGGGGCCCGACGCGCCAGCCACGTCACCGGCAATAACGCGCACAATGGCGTCGCCCTGCTCGTTTCGACGAAGAGTGATTCCCTCCGCACCGATGTCTTGATAGCGCGGGGCGGTCATCTTGAGACGACTAGGTAAGTTCACCCAGAGCTGAATACCGTGGAAGAGGCCACCAGAGTCAATCAGCGCGTCTGGCGGTCGCTCGATGTGCAAGATGCCCGCGCCGGCAGTCATCCATTGGGTCGCCCCGTTTTCAATAACGCCGCCGCCACCAATGGAGTCTTGGTGCAGAAATGTGCCCTCCATCATGTAGGTGACGGTTTCAAAGCCGCGGTGGGGATGCCACGGCGTGCCCTTGGGTTCACCCGGGCCGTAGTCGACTTCACCCATTTGATCCATGTGAATAAAGGGGTCGAGATCATCCATCTCGATGCCAAAGAATGCGCGTCGGACGGGAAAGCCTTCCCCCTCCGTTCCCTGTGGCGCGGTGGTGATGCGGGTGACGCGACGCGGCCGTGCACTAGCGGCGGGAGTGTCGATGACCTCGAGGTCGAGCGGGTTAGCGGGGGTGATGGCGGGCATGCACCCACACTATGGGCAATAGATGAATTTTCACTAAGTAGGAGAGTGAATCGAATTAGCCCTGGTAGTGGCCGTCGATAGCGGACAGGGCGCGGTCGAGACGAGCGAGACCCTCGCGAGCGTCCACCTCGCTCACCGTGCAGGGGGGCACAACGTGCAGACGGTGATAGTTCATGAAGGGAAGGAGTCCTTCGCGTCGACAGGCCGCGCCGAGCTCGGCCATTGCCGGTGAGCTCCCGCCATAGGGAGCGAGAGGCTCCTTGGTCTCGCGGTTCGACACGAGGTCGAGGGCAAAGAAGACTCCCCGTCCGCGCACCTCACCAATCACGGGGTGTGCGTCCTGCAGCGCGCTTAGACCGGGACCCAAAATCTCCTCACCTATGCGCTTCGCGTGGCCCGGGACGTCATGTTCTTCCATGTAGGTCATGGTGGCCACCGCCGCCGCGCAAGCCAAGGGATGGCCGGAGTAGGTCAATCCACCGGGATAGACGCGGTCGTTAAAGAAGTGAGAAATCGTCTCGTTGATGATGACGCCACCGAGGGGAACATAACCCGAGTTCACACCCTTGGCAAAGGTCACCAAATCAGGGGCAATATCGAACTGGTCATAAGCGAACCACGATCCGGCGCGGCCGAAACCCGCCATCACTTCATCGGCGATGTAGACGATGTTGTACTTCGTGCACAGCGCACGAACGCCGGCCAGATACCCCGGCGGGGGGACCATGATCCCCGCCGTGCCGGGAATGCTTTCCAAGATGAGTGCGGCGATCGTCGCGGGGCCTTCGAAAGAAATGACTTGTTCAAGGTGTGCCAGCGCACGCTCGCACTCTTCAGCTTCCGTCGTGGCGTGAAAGTGGCTGCGGTAAAGAAAGGGTCCAAAGAAGTGGACCACCCCGGCCGAGGCGCTATCCACGGCCCAGCGACGGTGATCGCCGGTGAGATTGATGGAGGTTGCCGTCGCACCGTGGTAACTGCGATACGCCGCGAGCACCTTGGGTTTTCCGGTGACGAGACGCGCCATGCGCACGGCGTGCTCCACGGCTTCGGTTCCGCCATTGGTAAAGAACACCTTGTCGGCACCGGAAAATGAGTGGGCGAGGATCTTCTCCGCCGCTTCGTAGCGCGCTCGATTGCCATGCTGCGGAGCAATCGTGGTCAAGGTTCGCGCCTGATTCACAATGGCGTCGACCACCTCAGCACGTTGATGACCGATATTCGTATTAACCAACTGACTCGAGAAGTCCAGGTATTCCTTGCCGTCTTCATCGACAACGGTCGAGTCGTAGGCGGATGCGACCATGAGGGGATTAATCGACGCTTGGGCGGACCAGGAGTGAAAGACCGAGCGCTTTTCGCGTTCGACGGACGACAGGAACTCGGACATGGTCACCTCGATGGAGTTAGTTCATTGTATGAACAACCTCGAAAAAATTCGGGAACACTGACTCAACGTCGCGTCAGCGGTCAAGATCAGATAGAGAAATCCCCTAAAGGATTTCTATTGGTGGGGCTAGTAAGAGTCGAACTTACGACCTCAGCATTATCAGTGCTGCGCTCTAACCAACTGAGCTATAGCCCCAAGGGAACTCAACTCTACACCACGGTGCGACGGGCTCGATCAGCCCTACTGATCCCAGATCTTCGCTGCGATGGTTTGTGAGGCTGTTCCGAGAAGGTGACCGTCTTGGCTCCAGAGAAAACCGATGCCTTGGGCGAAACCACCGACGAGGGCGTGCATTTGGATATCGACGAGCACCCATTCGGTGGGCGCAAGGTGAGCGATGCGAATCGTGTTGTCGAGGCTGCGACCCATGACTCTCAGACCGAGGGGTTCAGAATTTCCGCCTGACACGTAATCACCAAAGATGGCCAAGGTGGCGGCCGACGTCGTGAGCTGACCCGGCAGTCGAACCCAGAGGGCTGATTGCGTAGACCCGGGGGTGCCGTCGAGCTGGTCGAAGGTGCGACCTAATGCCACGCGAGTATCCAGATTGGTGAATATCGACTCACCCATTTGGCGAGGAATCCGGCGTGGCGGACAGTCGTCCGGAGTCGGCACTGACGGCATGGTGACCCACGGTGTCGAGGAAGACAGGCTTCCCGTCCCGAGAGCCGCATTAATCGTGAGAATTTCTTTGTCACCGATGTGAGCCGTGGCCCGGGCCTGAGTGACATGCCCCCCCACGACCGCGGGGGTGACATCAATCTCGACGATCGAGCCAGTGGGGGCGTAGCTGAGGTAATGAGCGGTGGCCCAGATAGTGGGCCGGTGGGTGACTTCTTCAAGGGCGACCAAACCTGCGCCTAGCGCACATCCTCCAAAAAGAAATTGGCCGGGCGTGATGACTTTCTCGGTCACCTCCAAGCGAAAACGCGTATCCGAAACCTGTTCAATTCCGAGAAATTCACGTGCTTCCATGGTGCCGAGGTTATCGGGGTGTCGTGATGACATGAGAAACACCGGCAGACTGTTACCCGTGCTCCCTTCTTGGTTTGCTTATATTGCTGCGGCCATCTCCACCATTGGAGGCTTCCTGTACATCGGGGCGACCCTGAAGGGCCAGACCAAACCAAATCGTGTGACCTGGTCGATGTGGGCACTGGCACCGATCTTGAGTTTCTTTCTCCAGATGCAGCAACACGTGGGTGCGCCGGCCGCCACCACCTTGATGTATGGCGTCATGCCCCTCATCATCTTGATCGTGTCTTTTTTTGTGCCCGAGAGCGTCTGGAAGATCACCGTGTGGGATTCGTTGTGCGGCATCATCGCCCTCATCGGAATAGGAATTTGGTACTTCACCCCGCACCCTTTGGTTGCCCTGGTGGCAGAAGTGATCGCGGATGTCGTGGCAGGCTTACCGACCTTGTGGAAGTCATGGCGTCACCCCGAGAGTGAAATTTGGGTGTCGTACCTCGTGGGAGGTTCTAGCGCCGTGTTGACCATGTTGGCCATTCACCACTTCACCTTGTCGGCGTGGCTCTTTCCCGCCGCCATCGTGGCGATGAACTTTCTTATCGTGGTGGGCGTGGTTCGAGGGAATCGCCGTCCACGTGTCGGCTCGGTGAGTGCCGCCGCAGGGTCATTGGCCAAATAGACCCGACGAGCCACGAGGTGGGTGACGGGTAGTAATCTCTAAATGCCGGGGATGTAGCTCAGTTGGTAGAGCGCGGGCTTTGCAAGCCTGAGGTCGAGGGTTCGAACCCCTTCGTCTCCACTACGAGATGTACTCGGGATCCCATTAATGGTGACGTGAAATCGTCTGATAATGCGATGGTGCGGATTTTTCCGTCTCGATATCACGGTCGCGCGCCATCCCCGTTTCGTATGGCCAACACGAAGGTTTCCTTGCCCCGTTTACACGTCAGCTGACGCGCCGTTTGACCCACTCAGCAAGAATTCGATAATCACGCGGGCGCGTGCGGGCGCCGGATCTTCGGGAAAGTATTCGTCGTAGAGGTCGAAAGCCTCATCCACGGTGGTGATCTCGCAACGCTCTAATAGCAAGGCGATATCTGGTTCGTCTCGCCGACCGCGGCTCGCACGAATCTTCATTGCCAGCATGGTGCGGTCGTCGGCGGCCAAAACGTCAAGCGTTCCAAAGGTGAAGAGCGGCCGCCACTCGGGTGATTTAAAAACGGGAATGAATCCACGAGCGGCAGCATTGAGCCAGTCCGCTGGTAATCCTCGATCACGGGCTACGTCACGGGCAACTTCGATTACTTCATCGTGAGGATAAAAATCACCATCGACATCAGCGGTGGCATCTCGTGAATCGTGTGCGAGAACCATCACGACTCCCCCCACGACGTAGAGCCGAGCTCGAATCGCTCGTTGCTCCAGCTGGTGGCCGAGGTCCGTGAGCGCCTCTACGAGATCGCCCTTATTCATTAGACGCTGGCCAGTTCATCGGCGGCCGCGATGACGCCATGGCGAATGAAAGCTGTCGGCGCCGTCTCGAATTCCCACTGATGAAGAGCGGGAATTTTCGAGAGGAACCAGAACGGTTTGACAAATCGCTGTGCATCATTAACCCATCGCGGTGGCGCCACGTCCCGTCGGGCGCATTCTTCTTCGACGACGGCCGCCACACACGCATCCCAGCGGGCGTCTCCAATCAACGATGGTGGACTTGTAATGAGGTTGATGACTTCTTCTGGTGACGCTTGCTGAATAACATCACGAAAACTCAGTAAGCGGCGCAAAATTGAATCGTCCACGGCGTCTCCAGTTTCACTGCGGCGAATGAGGTGGCGAATTGCGTCAGACGTTGCGACGCCGGAAAAGGGAGTCGCTGGCACAACGTCAATGCGGAGAGCCTCACCCACGGACTCAACGATGGAACTAAGGAGTGACAGTGATGGCTCTCGTTTCCCGGACTCGATTGAGGAAATGGTGGGCTGCGGAACACCCGCCAGTTGAGCAAGATCGCGTTGGGTGAGATGGTGCCGTTCCCGCAGCGATCGAATGATTTCAGCTGCTGCCTGTCGACCGTCCACGAGTAAAATATATCAAATCTGATATCTGTTGATACCTCGCATGAACCCACCTGTTCGTGAGAGATGGGTTAGCCACAGGTGCGACCGCGAAAGATCCTCGCGGCCCACCGGGCTGAGGTGTCACCATGGCGACGCGACATCGCAGGGATTCTTGACGGGGCTGTTGACTCACCTGGGTGCACCCAGGAGGGTCGTCGCAGCGGAGGTTGGGTGATGGACACAGTATTTCCTCTCTAGGCATTCGCCATCAAGGAGGAAGAACTGGGGGAAACATCAACGCTGATGTTCAGTCGGCGTGATTGTGACAAGCGTTCACTCACTCTGCGCGAATGAGCAAGTTTCGCTAATGGCGTGATCAAAACAATCGTCAACATGACCAGGTGGGGGTGAGTGCTCATGTCTGAGACGGATCCCGATCTTTCGAGTTGGAATATGTGACCGGGATTCCGATGACATCACGTGGAGATTTTTAGCGACCTCGTCCATGGTGGTCGTCAAGGGTGAGCGCGGGACCAGTGTTATTCGAGGTAATTCCCGTGGCGTGGGAAAGGTCACATATGCCGCGGCTAGCCATGACGACACCATGAACTGGCACGGACTGATCAGTCAAATCGATGTCCACAGCTGTGATGCTGGCAATCGTCATACCATCGCGAGTGATGTCGATGTGTTGGCCCTCTTCTACTCGGGCGTTTACCTCATCGAGGTGTTGATTGAGCTCGTGAACAGACATCGACGACATGCACACGAGGTAGAACATTCGGCAGTACCCACCGCGGTGCCGTCGTTGCCTAACCTATGGGAATGAGCGCTCGCGATTGGCTGGGGGCACTTCGAGAACGAAACTTCACGTGGTATTTCATAGGTCAGACGACCTCGGGAATCGGCAGTGGGATGGCTCCGGTCGCGATCACCTTCGCGGTGCTCGAACACGGCACGACCACTGACGTGGGATTGGTGTCAGCCGCCGGCATGTTGCCACTCGTCGTCTTTCTTCTCATTGGGGGCGTCTTCGCCGACCGCTTCAGTCGCCGAGTCGTGATGCTGGGCTCTGACCTGATTCGCACCGTGGCCGAACTGACCTTGGGGATCTGGATTATGGCGAGCACGCCGCCGTTGTGGGGGTTCATGGCGCTGGCGGCGGTAGTGGGCTTTGGATCGGCGTTCTTTGCCCCGGCGTCCACAGGCCTCGTTCCCAGTGTCATTTCCCCCGCCAACTTGCAGCAGGCCAATGCCCTCAACACTCTCTCCGCCTCGATGTCGGGGATCATCGGTCCCGCGGCGGCTGGCATCATCGTCGCCGCCGCGAATCCCGGCTGGGCGGTGTTGATTGACGGACTGACGTATTTGGTCTCCGTGGTGTCACTGTGGATGATCAACATCGAATGGAATGGCGCTCTGTCCACCACGTCCATGTGGCACGAACTACACGAGGGCTGGCGAGAGTTTTGGTCGCGCACCTGGCTGTGGGTCATCGTGGTCGAGTTTTCGGTGGTGAACATTCTGATTTTCGCGCCCATGATGGTGATGGGTCCCGGAATCGCTAAGGACTCCCTCGGCGGGGCCGCAGTGTGGGGTTTGGTCTTGGCAATCGAGGGCGCGGGCGCGGTCACGGGTGGCATCGTGATGCTGAAGTGGAAGCCCTCTCGACCGCTCTTGGTGGCTACCGCCTCCACTCTGGTGTGGGTGTGGCCCCTTATTGGTCTCGCCACCGTGGCGCCGGTGTGGGTGATTGCCTCGGGCGCATTCGCCGGTGGAGCGATGATGTCCATTTTCGGCACCATCTGGAATACCACGATGCAGCGCGAAATCCCGAGTGACATCTTGTCGCGGGTGAGTGCCTACGACTGGTTTGGCTCACTGGTCTTTCTTCCCGTCGGTCTGGCGGTGGTGGGACCGATACAACACGCCTGGGGTACCACGACCTGCATCGTCGGATGTGTCGTTCTCATTGTGGTGATGGTGGGGGGCGCGCTGTGCGTGCCTTCTATTCAGTCGATGCACACACCCACTGACACCGCTGCCTAATTACAACTCGAAATCTTCCGATTTCGCGATCTCGTCCGCCGCGCGGTCGACGTCGGCAATTTCCGCATCGGTGGCGCCTAAACGCTTCTCGATGTCTTTCAATCGTGCGGCCATCTCTTCGAACCTCTCGATGAGCAAGAGATGATTGGACTGCAGTGAGGTGGTCACATCGTCAGTGTGATCTTTTACGAAAGCTGAAGCCACCGTGGCCGTCAGGGTCCCGATAAGACCAATCCCCATCACCATCATGAAGCCCGCGACGACTTGGCCTGCGCCCGAGATAGGAAAGTGGTCGCCGTATCCGACGGTGGTGACGGTCACGACGGCCCACCACAATGCCGTGCCAAAGGAATGAATATTGCTCGTCACAATGTGGCGCTCGCTGAGATCCACTACCCAGGCACCCATTACCAACACGACGCCTGACGCGAGAAGGACTCGCACCAGCGAATGATGCAAGAGAACGGTACGAGCGCGGATCAGCGCAGTCTCAATCGCTACGACGGCCTTATCTATTCCCACGACGTGAGTGATGAGTAGGGGTGGAAATACAATGGCGACGGGCTCGAGCCAGCGACGACGTAGGTAGGTGGAGCTGTGAGGAGCCAGCACGAGTCGACAGGTGTATTCGGCGATCACTGTGGCCCAGACGATGAATAGGCCCGCTCGCGCACTTGATCCACCCGCTGAGGTGGTCACGGAAATCAGAAGGGCGAGCCACGTCATTCCTCCGATGGCGAGTGGAAAGCGCGTGAAAGATTCCATGCGGTGCGTCAGAGATTCTCGTCGTGAATCCCCACCTCTCGGCAACGAAGAATGTCCAAGTCGTTCGAGGCGCTGCCGTTCAATCTGTGCGAGTCGTTCGAGACGACGCAGTGTGGGTGAACTAGAAGAAGGAGTGCTCATCGTGCTCACGGTACCGCATCATGGCGAGAGACACGAGGACTTTTGCTGTGAATGTTGTTGATTATTCAACTAAATGCTATGGTGGGGCAAAGGAGAATGATGACTATTCCCGCAGCGTTCATTGGACATGGCAGCCCCATGAATACTCTCGAGACCAACACCTACACCGAACAATGGCGTCGCTTTGGCGAATCGATTCCCCCGCCGCGCGCCATTGTGGCCATTTCCGCGCACTGGTATATCAACGCCACCGCGGTCACCACCATGGCGAAGCCTCGAACCATTCACGATTTCTTTGGCTTCCCACCGGAGCTCTCCGAGTTTGACTACCCCGCCGATGGTGCTCCCGACGTCGCGCAGCACCTCATTGACATCGTGAAGCCTGTGTGGGTCGGTGCCGACAGCGACTCGTGGGGACTCGATCACGGAACGTGGTCCGTCTTGGCGCACGTCATGCCGAAGGCCGATGTGCCCGTCATTCAGTTGGCCATTGATGCCAGCAAGCCCCTCGACTACCACTTTGATCTGGGAGCACGCTTGGCTCCCCTCACGGATGAGGACGTTTTGATTCTGGGTTCCGGCAATGTCGTTCACAATTTGCGTGCGGTGGCGTGGAATGCCAGGAACCAGGGTTACGACTGGGCTTTCCAATTTGATGGCGACACGCGCGATGTGGTGATGAATGACCCCGCTCGCATCACCGAGTTAAATCAGCATGACGCGTACGAACTCGCGGTACCGACTCCCGACCATTTCCTACCCGCCGTGTACTTCGCCGGTCTCGCCGCCGCGACGGGTGGCTCCGTCTCGGTGTTTAACGAAGCCTGCACCATGGGGTCGCTGTCGATGACCTCGTATCGACTCGACGTGGCGTAGTTACGCCAAAGAATCGCGCCGCAGCCAGCCGCGCTTTCGGAAGAGGAAGAAGACCCCCGCTACCGCGAGGATGTCCAGACCGATGCCCACGACGAAGAACTGAAGTCCAGAGTTGTACCAGTGAGCAATCGGCCAGGAGAAGTTCTGGCCAAAGAAGCCGGTTAGGAAGCTCAACGGTAAGAACAGGGTGGAGATGATGGCCAACTGCTTCATGACGACGTTGAGTCGGTTCGACACCATGGCGAGATGGGTGTCCATGGCTCCCGTCACGAGATCGCGATACGAGTCCACCATGTCGTTGACGCGGATGAAGTGGTCATACAAACTGCGGAAGTAGTTGGTGGAGTCATCGGTCAGACCGGGGATAGTGGTCACCCCCGCATTGAGTGCTGAAATCATGTCGCGCTGTGGGTTGACCGCTTTGCGGATGTGCATGATGTTGCGCTTCATCTCAAACAAGGTTGACAGCTGATCTTCCGTGGGGTTCTTGAGAATGGCCATCTCGAGATCGTCAATGGCGTCATCCATGGACGCGAGAAGCGGGAAGTAGGTGTCCACCACCGCATCCATGATGAGAAAGCTCACGACGACCGGGAAGGGACTCTTGGTCGACACCGGATGGGCTCCGATGTTTTTTATTACTTGGTCCAGCGACAAGCTGGTGCCACGGTGAAGGGTCACCACGTGAGTCGGCGTCACGAAGATATCGACTTCGTCGAGTTCTCCCGCCGCAGTTATTCCCACCGTGATGATGTGCGTAAACCCGTCGTAATCATCGATTCGCGGACGCTGGTCGCTCTCGAGGGCGCTCTCGATGGCAATGGGGTGGAAGGAAAAAGTATCCGTCAGCACATGGCGAATCTGGTCAGCGCTGTCACGCGAGGTATCGAGGGATACCCAGCTCGGCTCAGGCAACGTTTCCAAGTCACTCAGACGATGAGTGGCACCGTCGGACAAAATGACGATTGCGTTCATGAACCCACCTTTGGTTGCTGAGGCGTCTTCATCGTAATGAGGAGCTTGGGGAAAACATTGTTCTTCAACCCCCACTGCTAATTTGACACCGGTAGCTCGGGGGTAGTGATCACGCGTCGTGCTCGATTGAGGTGTGGCACCGCGAAAGGAGTCCCGTGGCGGATTTGAGATTTATTCACGCAACCATGTCGGCGGGAAAGTCGACAATGGCTTTGCAGATTCATTGGCAATTAGTCCAGTCCGGGCGCAACGTCGAATTGTGGACTTTTGGGGACCGCTCCCGTGAACCTGAGGTGACGAGCCGCCTGGGAATTGCCGCTCCGTGTTACGTCCAGCAACCCGATCTTGACCTCAGTGATCAATTGCCTCGACTCGTCGACCAACACGTGTCGGTCGTTGTCATTGATGAAGCTCAGTTTGCCTCGACGGAACAAGTGGACTGGCTCGCCACCTTGGTGGACTTGCACGGGATTGACGTCTACTGCTTTGGTCTCGGCGCCGACTTCTTGTTAAACGTTTTTCCGGGCTCCGCCCGCTTGTTCGCGGTCGCGGACGAAGTCTCCGAATTACCTGTCGTGGCCTACTGCTGGTGCGGTGCGCGTGGACGTTGTAATGCCCGAGTCGTTAATGGGTCGGTACAGCGTGCGGGTGCTCAGCGTGTGATCGGTGACGTGGACGCCGGCACGAGCACGGTGGGATACCAGGTGCTGTGCCGACGTCACTATCACTCGGGCGAACTCGGTCCTCGCTGACTTACACGCGACCCGCGTAGTGGTCGCGCCAAATCACGCGATACAGCTTGGTGCGCCGAGGGATGGATCGAAGACCGGGAATGTACGGCACCAAAATCAGTCCCGCGGTGAGCAGCATCATGATTCCCCAGGCGTCGACATCGGCGTTACCACTCGTCGAGAAGGGGTGGATCTGGTACCAGAAGGTGTAGAGCCACAGCCACGCTTGACCGGGGTAGCTACCCGTCTCATTCATCATGCCCCACTGGTCACCGAGTAAGTGCTGGTGATCGGCCAGGGTGGCAAACCACCCTCCGTCGGCAATGAACAACAACACGTTGGTGTAGTCCGTGGTGTAGAGGCCGCCACCTGTCCCCATTGTCGAATCCAGGGCACCCGAGCGAGCCATGGCGGTTTCGCTGGCGATGAGCTCGTTCACCGGATTAGATAGCGACAGGGGGGCGGCCGTCAGGTGACCGTGAGAGAAGCTCAATGATGCCTTTGCGTATTCGTCGAGCCATGCGCCGCGTTGTGTCTCACTGGCGTTCTTCCACGTGGAGAGGGCAAAACGCAGCGTGGGTGCGTCTGGAAGGGTGCCTAGAGGCTGCAACACGAAGGTGCGGGCCGGATCGATGGGGATGTGAACGCCCACCATCTTGGCGAGGTACAAGTGGGTAACCCCGAGGAATTGACCATCGGAGGCGTTGTTGTACGGCGCCCCGTATCCCGCGATCCCTGAGGTACCGGCGAGTTCGCTGTACGCCGTCGCGGCGAAGTCGACCGGGTCAGCGGACGACCACTGTTGAATAGTGACCTGCTTCTCATCGGGGGAACCAAAGACGAGGGCTAAGCCCGCCGTGAGCAGTGCGACCACTAGGAGGGCGATAGCTCCCTCTTTCAAGATGTCGTAGGGGCGCTGGGCCCCGGTCCACTCACGCACGTCGCAATCGGGGTTAAAGGATTTCCGACTCACTTTGTCACCTCTTCAAACGGGGGCACGACGCCCTTTCGGCGAACCATTACGACGTGCACTGCGGTGAGCACTACGGCGGCGAGAGGTAACAACACGATGTGCCACATCAACATCTGTCCGGTATTCAGCACATTGAAAAAGGCTCCCGCACCAGTGGCGTTGATGCCATCTTTGGCCTGGGTGCTAATCCACTGACTGTCGAAGTTGGTTTGACTGACATACCCGGTGAATGCCGTGGCGATGGAGGTCGCGAAGGTAACGGCTCCCGTGACCCAGGTCAAAGATCGATGACCACGCCACGCGGCCATGAAGAACTTCCCCCAGAGGTGAATAACCATGGCGAAGAAGAAAATCTCGACTGACCAGAGGTGCAAGGAATTCACGTAATGACCAATGGCGGACTGGTGCCACCATTGCGGCCCACGAATCGCGAGAACGAAACCCGTCAGAATCACCATGACGAGTGCGGAGAGGGTGACGATGCCGAAGACGTAAATCCACGACGAGACGTACGACGGCTGCGTATCGGGGAGCGCCTTATCGGGCGGAAGCTGTTCGACGAGGCGACGGCGAAGCCGCGTGGTCCACTGACGATCGATAGTGGTACTCATGACCGCTTCTCCTTCTGCCGTCCCGGAAAGGGAGCGACCAGAGCGACGAGAAAGGTGGCCACCATTGCCACGACCACCGCAAAGTTGCCGTAACTCATTTGGAACCAGCCCCAGGAGATGTAGTGGCCCGGATGATCGAGATTGACAAGTGCGCCGAGAATGTCGGACATACGCACTCCTCCCTATTGAACGTTCCCCCATTTTGTGGCGAAGGTGCCGGTCGACAACGGGGCATAATCAGGGTATGAAGTCCCACTATCTTGAAATCGCCTGGTTCGGCGCGCTCTGTGATGACGATTACGATCAATTGGGTGTGGTGAACGAGAACCTGCGTTCATCGTGGGCGCATTGTTCTGACATTGTGCGTGCCGCCGAGGTCCGAGGTTTTGACTCCGTTTTGCTGCCGTCGGGGTACGAACTCGGTATCGATGCCGTGGTCATGGCGAGTGCGCTGGCCATGGTGACGACGTCAATTCACTTACTCACAGCGGTTCGAATTGGTGAAAATTGGCCACCCGCTTTAGCCCGTCAGCTCGCTACGGTGGCCCACCTCGCACCCGGCCGACTCAACGTCAACATCATCTCGAGTGACCTCGCCGGTGAACACTTGGACTCGGCGCCCCGCTACCAACGCACCGCCGAGGCCATAGCCATCTTGCGGGACCTGTTGGACGGTCGCCCGTCGACCAGCGACGGCGATTTTTACTCCTTCAACGTGACACCTCCGCGTATTGCGACGGGACCGCGACCACCGCTGTATTTCGGGGGCTTGTCACCGGCGGCGCGTGACGTCGCCGCGCGCTACGCCGATGTATACCTGATGTGGCCCGACACCATGGAGAACGTCGCGGAGATTATTCGCGACATGCGAGAGCGAGCGGCGTCGTATGGACGTGAACTTCGATTTGGCTATCGCATTCACGTCGTGGTGCGCGAGACGGAGATGGAGGCTCGTGCCGCCGCACAACATCTCATTGCCGCTCTCGATGAAGAACAGGGCCGAGCGATTCGCTCTCGCTCGCTGGATGCCGGCAGTGTGGGGGTCGCTCGGCAGAGTGAACTTCGTGAGGGCGCCGATGATGAGGGCTATGCCGAGGCGAACCTCTGGACCGGTATTGGCCGCGCTCGCTCGGGATGCGGGGCCGCGCTCGTGGGTTCCCCACAGCAGATCATCGACAAAATTGAGGAATATCGCGAGCTCGGTATCGAAGCCTTTATCTTCTCGGGCTACCCCCACCTTGACGAGTGTGAGCGATTTGCGGATCTGGTGCTGCCACAGCTGGCGCACGCGCCGCTGTACTAAATCAATTCCGCGATGTCGATTCGACGCTTCTCGTCGATGGAGCGATGGGCCGCGACGCCCATGACTACCGACCACCAGCCATCATCGGCGGTGACCAACGCGGGAGACCCCGCTCGCCAGGCAGTTTGAATGTCGAGGTGCTCCAAGTAGCTCGCCCCGTGGTGAAAACCCTCGACCGCCACGCGCGTGTCCGCGATGATGTCCTCGGTAATGAGTCCGGTGGTCCGCTCCGCTCGGACGAGGCGACCCGACGGCAAGAAAGCTTCAATCTTTCCCGTGGTGCCCACGATGCTCAGCTCTTCATGCTCCCGAGAGGTGTCGGCAAACATCGACAGATCGAGTGACGCACGAGCACCCGACTCAAACTCCACAATGACCAAGGCGTTGTCGAGGATGTCGGAAGCTCGCCCGTCATAGTGCTCATCGAGGTGATTGACGTCCTGCCCACCCGAGGCCATGACGGCCACAGGGTCGCTACGCAAGATGTACCGCATGAGGTCAAAGAAGTGGCAACACTTTTCCACCAGAGTTCCCCCGGTGTTGTCGGAAAAGCGATTCCAGTTGTCCACCTTCACCAAGAAGGGGTGACGGTGCTCGCGGATGGCCAACATTTTGAGTTCGCCAATACTTCCGGAGTGAGCGAGTTCTATGGCTCGAGCTACGGGTGGCATGTAGCGATACTCGAGGCCCACCCAGAAGAGAGCGGGATACCTATGAGCAAGATCCCGGATCTCCGTGGCATCCGCAATGGTGGTGCATAGCGGCTTTTCGACGAGGATGGCTTTGCCCGTTGCCATCACGTCCACCAGCACGCCGCGGTGCGTCATGTTGGGTGTGGAAATGACGTAGATGTCACAGCTATCGGCGGCGAGTAAGTCCCGATAATCGGAAAAGATCTGCAACTCCCGTCCTTCGGCGGTGAACTGCGCCCACTGACGAGATTGCTCGTGGGGGTCCGCGATGGCGACGACGTCAGCGTCGGGCAGACCGTAGATGTTGCGCTGATGCTCGAGGCCCATCATGCCGGTGCCGATGAGTCCGTAACGAATGGGCGCACTCATGAGCGACTCGGGGATATCCCCGCTTCTCGATCACGTCCCCATTGCGACAGATTGAATTGCGTCACGCCAATCGTTAGTGAGGTGGCCAAGATGATGTGTAGCTCGACCAACCACACGGGTAAGTGAAGTGCGTATTGAATAAATCCCACGACACCCTGGAGGGAACCGATGAGGAGGAGGCGACGAAGGCCACGCTGCAATTTTGGAGCGGCATCAGTCTTGAAGAGAAAGAGGAAGAGTCCGAGCACGGTTCCGATGAATACGACGGCGAAGAGTGAGTGCACCCAGGCGACGTTGATGAGGGCAAAGGGAAGGCGCCGTGCGACGTCTTGCCCCACGGTGTTGCCGGCGTGCGGACCCGAGCCCGTGGTGGCGGTGCCCACCACCAGAACAATGATGAGATTGACCGCTAACCAGCGGGCGATAAATAGCAGGCGAGAGCTGCGTAGTTCCACCCGGGTGCCGGGTCCGTAGAGATACTTCGACCGGTGGTACTGCACCGCCCCCAACACGACCATGGCGAGTGACACCAACATATGGAAGTTGACCAACCACGGGTTGAGGTGGCTGTAGACCACTATGGCGCCGAGGAGGGCATTGAGAATCACGAAGAGGACGAGGGAGCCGCTGGTGACAATGAGATCCCGTCGACGCGGGCGGCGTGTGATGGCCATGATGAAGGCAACGAGGGTGACGACGATGAGAATGCCGGTAACGAGGCGATTACCAAACTCCACGACCGAGTGAATCCCCCACTGGTGTGCCGCGGTGCGGTGGTAGCACTGGGGCCAGTCTGGACAACCCAGTCCTGAACCGGTCAGTCGAACGAGACCCCCGGTCACCATGATGAGAATCATGGACACGAAGTCCGCTAAGGCCCACCATCGAAAGGTGCGGGGTGCGGGGTGAAGAAAATTTGGGGCGGTGCCACTCATCGCTGCCAGCCTAGAGACACGTGGCTCGTAGGATGGTCCCCGTGACGGTCGCAACGATGCACCCTCGATCGCCTGTGGCGACGATAAAGGCCTATGTGGCCTTAACGAAACCCCGCATTATCGAACTCTTGCTGGTCTCGACGGTGCCGACCATGGTTGTGGCGCGAAATGGCTGGCCATCACTTCGACTTCTCATCCTCACCCTGGTGGGGGGCACGCTGGCAGCGGGTGGTGCGAACACGTTCAACATGTACCTCGACCGCGACATCGATGCGATCATGGAGCGAACCAAGAATCGCCCATTGGTGACCGGTGCGGTGAGCCCGACTGAGGCACTCATCTTCGGTATCTGCCTTGAAATTACGGCATTTTTAGTACTTGGGCTCGGGGTTAACTTGATTTCCGCCTGGCTAGGTCTGGCCGCGACGGCTTTTTATGTCGTGATCTACACGATGTGGCTGAAGCGCCGATCCAAGCAAAACATCGTCATCGGTGGTGCCGCGGGTGCGGTGCCGGTCCTCATTGGCTGGACCGCCATCACGGGACACTTGGCGTGGACTCCCGTCTTGCTCTTCGCCATCATCTTCATTTGGACGCCCCCGCACTTTTGGGCGCTGGCAGTTCGCTACCGCGATGATTACGAAGCGGCGAACGTGCCCATGATGCCGGTAGTGGCGTCACTAAAGCGCACCACCACGGAAATTCTGGTGTATTCCGTCATCATGTGGGCCTTGTCCATGTTGGTGGGCCCCGTCGCCTCATTGAGCTGGGTCTACGCAATCAGCGCCTTGATTTTGGGCGCCTGGTTTAATGGCGGCGCGTTTCAGTTGTGGCGGAAGGCTCAACGCGATGAGGCTGACGTCGCCGGGGCCATGAAACTGTTCCACTTCTCCATTACGTATCTCACTGCACTATTCGTCATGATGGCCGTCGATGTCCTCATCCGCCACCACTAAGGCCCCCCGCTGGCGCGGACCATCACCCATGTTCCTCATTCCATTGGGGATTGGCACCGCCGTCGCTCTCACCCTCATTTTTGGGGTGTCCTACCTGACCCGGCCCGTGGACGGTTCAACGACCACGGTGCCGTCCGCGCTCGTGGGAACCACCGCGCGACTGTCGTCACTCCCAGATCTCTCGGGAATGACCATCACCCTTCCTTATAAGAAGGGCACTCCAACCATCTTGGTGTTCTTCGCGAGTTGGTGCGCCCCGTGCCAGGCGGAGCTACCCCGAGTTGCCCGTTTTTACTCGTCTGGATCCCTGCACGGTGTGAAAATCATGGGAATCGCCAGTAATGACACCTCAACCTCGGTCGCACGAGGGTTTGCTCGAAACGCAAACTTCACCGCCCCGGTCCTGTTTGATGCTGACGGAACAGCTTCATCATCCGATTTCAATATCGTGGGACTTCCCGATACGGTGGCGATCGATGCCCGTGGCGTGATTCGCAAGGTCGTAGTGGGCCCCGTGACCTCCGCCGATTTATCGGCAATGGTTAACCTGATAAAGTAGTTGATCAGGGATTTTGTTATTTACCGAGGGTTGCGATAACCCTCGGTAAAAGAAATTTCTGATTAGGTAATATACCTTTTGACCAGGCTTTTATTGTGACGTGTCAACAGTGGTGACAGTTTCTCGATCGGTGACGACTGTGTGAAGTAGTTCACACCCGAGAAACAAATTCCTACTTAACCTGCCTTGACGAACTGTTTGTACTGGTCTTATAGTTCCATCACTGCACATAAGTGCAGTATCAATCAAGGCAGTTGGGCAACCACTGCCAGGGGAGGCATAAATGCGGAAAGTTAACTCTTTTCGGCGTTTGGTCGGAGCTGGCGTTATCGCTGGTTCCATCGCTGCCAGCCTCGTGACGACCGCGCCTTCGGGCGCTGCTGTCTCGGCGCACGGTGACCAGGTTCCGAAGACCGCACTCATTTCACCGATGGCACCCACCGACCACGCGAACATGATTTTCCCGTACGCGTCCGGTGCTTACTTCACGGTGACGAACATGAACGATTTCCAGAACTATCTGTATCGCCCGCTGTACTGGGTCGGTAAGGGTTCGGACATCACCATCCAAAAGGACTTGTCGCTGGCAGCGTTGCCCGTGTACTCCAACGGCAACAAGACGATCACCATCACCATGAAGGGCTGGAAGTTCTCCAACGGTGAGACGATCGACGCGCAGTCCGTTAAGTTCTTCCTCGACCTGTACGCTGCCGTGCCGTTCCGCTACGCGGGTTACGTGCCGGGCTTCGGTATTCCCGACCAGGTCTCCAACGTCACCGCGAGCGGCAACGTTCTCACCATCACGACGTCTGTGGCTGTGAACCCCAACTGGTTCAACTACAACTTCTTGACTGAGATCACCCCGTTCCCGCGTGCGTGGGACAAGAAGTACGACACGCCGTCAACCGACACGATTGCGAACACCCCGTCGATCGCGATCAGTGCTGCTAACTGTGGTACCGCTGACTACACCAACATCGTCGACCTGGCGGCCAAGTGTGGTTACTACCCGAACAGCACCGCTGACGCCTACGGTGTGCCCCACCACAACAGCGCGGCGGCGTACAACGGTGCCTACGGCTACCTGTACTACAACAGCCGTCCGTCCGGTACGGGCAACCTTGCTGCATACGACTCCAGCCCGATCTGGTCAGTCGTTGACGGTCCGTGGAAGCTCTCCAGCTTCAGCGCTACCGGTGACATCGTCTACGTGCCGAACAACCAGTACAGCGGATTGCCGAAGCCGAAGTTTGCGACCTACACCCAGAAGGCAGAAGCCTCCATTGACACTGAGAAGCTTCAGCTCGAAGCCGGTCAGCTTGACACTGGATACGTGCAGCCGACTGACGTGTCGACCTCGCCGAAGCCGGGTGTTGCTGGCCATAACCTCATTTCCCAGCTGAGCGGATACACCGTCCGCACCGGTGGGTCATGGGCCTTCTACTACGCCTACTACAACTTCAACGCTGCCTCCAGTGGTACCCACTTGGTTCAGTCGTTGGCTGTTCGTCAGGCGTTCCAGTACGGCATTGACCAGCTGACCCTCATCAAGGCGCTGTACAACGGTTACGGTGTTCCGGGCTACGGTCCGATCCCGACCTTGCCCGCCAACGTGTTCAGCAAGGGCCTTGTCAACCACTACGCATTCTCCACCACTAAGGGCATTGCTGCCCTGAAGGCGGCAGGATTCACGTGGGACAAGAACATCTCACACGCTGCGGTGTGCACCAAGGCCGGTGGTTGCGGTAACGGCATCACTCAGGGCACTGCCTTGAACTTGACCTACAAGTACGGCACTGGTAGCCCCACGCAGGACGCTCAGATGAACGCGGAGAAGGCCTCATGGGCCAAGGAAGGCATCCAGGTCACTCTCTCGACCGACACGCCGGACAACATCGCGTCACTCTGCACCTCTGGTGCTGGCTCGGCCCCGACCTCGGGTAACCCTGACGGCAACGGTGACTGGCAGATCTGCCAGTACGGTGGATGGCTCTACGCTCCTGACTACTACCCGTCGGGCGAGCTCCTGTTCTACACGGGCGCTCTCTCCAACCCGGGCGAGTACTCGAACACAACGATGGATGCACTCATCGACGCCACCACCAAGGGCACCACTGCACTGAACGCTGGCAAGAACAGCTACGCGCAGTACGCCATGGATCAGCTGCCGTACATGTACCAGCCCACGGGCACCGGTACCGGTGAAATCTCCAAGACGTTGAAGGGCGTTCTGCCCCCCAACCCGACTGGCGCTTCACTGCCGGAGTTCCTCTCGAAGTAACTCCGCTGTACCAGTTGTAACTGAGCTTGCTCAGCAGAATGCCCGCCACGAAAGTGGCGGGCATTCTGCATGAGGAGCCTCCCGTAGGTGAGCGAGCGTTAGCCTCGTCGCATGATTGAACTTGCCGCGCTCTCGCCTACGGATGCCATCCATTTCCTGGAGGTGACATGGACCGAATACCGAGAGAGTCTGCCCGGAGCAGGATTCAGCGCCCAGGAAGCTGATCTCAATATCGAGCGAAATAAGTCAGAGATTCTCGATGGTGGCTTTCCTCGCCCCCATCACCACTTCCTCGACATCCGCCACGAGAATCAATCCGTCGGAACTCTGTGGCTGGCATCACAAGAAGATCGAGCACCTGGACAGTGGTTTGGATACGAATTCACCATTCAGCCCGCATATCGGAGCCGCGGACTTGGTCGCGAGACAATGAGGGCTGCGGAACACTACGTGCTCGCCCACGGAGGCACGTCAATTGCGCTGAACGTGTTTGGGCCGAACACCTTCGCTCGGGCACTGTATGAATCCATGGGTTACGAGATTCAAAACATTGGAATGAAAAGACGTTGTCCTGAATTCTCGGTGATACGACTAACCCCCGGGCGTTGCCCGGGGGTTAGGTCATTTTTCGTTGCTGTGCCTACTGGGCGGAGCGAATCGTTACCGCGGCCTCGAGTGGGAAGTGGCAGGCGACGGTGTGACCATTGCTGATCTCCTGCATCTTCGGCTCTTCGTTCGCACAGATGTCGGTGGCAGCCGGGCAGCGGGTGCGGAAACGGCAACCCGAGGGCGGGTTGGCCGCGCTCGGAAGTTCACCTTGGATTTGACCACCGCGACGTTCACGAGAGCCCTCGACGTCCGCGCTCGGAACGGCGTTCAAAAGTCCTTGGGTGTAGTGGTGACGAGGTGCCGAGAAGACTTCCTCCGCCGGTCCGACTTCCACCAACTTACCGAGGTACATCACACCAATACGGTGGGCGATGTAGCGAACGACCGCGAGGTCGTGGCTAATCAAGATGTACGACAGGCCTCGCGCTTCCTGGAGGTCCTGCATCAAGTTCAGGATCTGAGCTTGGATGGAGACGTCGAGAGCAGACACGGGTTCGTCCGCAATGACCAACTTCGGCTCGAGGGCGAGCGAACGAGCAAGACCCACACGCTGACGTTGACCACCCGAGAATTCGTGCGGGTAACGCTCTGCCGCAGCGAGGGGAAGTCCCACTTCGTGCAACAACTGGTCGACGCGCTCATCCATGTCCTTGCGGGAAAGCGTCTTTTGAATTTCGAGGGGCTCACGGATGATGTCGCCGACACGCTTGCGCGGGTCAAGAGATGCATACGGGTCCTGGAACATCATCTGGCGGTTACGGGCCAACGCACGACGACGAGCACCCTTACTAAGTCCATCGACGTTCGTTCCGGCAAAGGAGATGTCGCCACTGGTGATCTCTTCGAGACCGGTGATAAGGCGGCCAATTGTGGTCTTTCCGCAACCCGATTCTCCGACGAGACCAAAAGTCTCACCTTCACGAACTTCGAAGGTCACGTCGGCAACGGCACTGACCTTGAGCCCCGTGCGCCGGAAGATGTTGGCGCCACGAATGGGAAATTCCTTCACCAGGTTCGACACCGTCAGCAGTGGCTTCGTGGCATCAATGGCCTTTCGGGCCGTATTGATTTGAACGTCAACGGCTGCCGGCCCGTTGGTGGGGTTGAAGCAGGCGAAAGCGTGGCCCTGACCAGCATCTTGAATTGCCGGCTCGCTCGTGCGGCACTGGTCGGTGGCATAGGTGCAACGAGGTGCGAAACGGCAGCCCACGATGGTCTTGGAGAGGTCTGGCGGCAGGCCAGGGATGGACAAGAGGCGTCCACCGGTGATGTTGTCAATCTTCGGCACCGACGCCAAGAGCGCCTGGGTGTAGGGGTGGTTCATGCGAGTGAAGACGGTCTTGGTGTCAGCCTCTTCAACGACTTTGCCCGCGTACATCACCACCACACGGTCAGTGCGGCTCGCGATCACACCCATGTCGTGAGTAATCAGAATGACGGCCATGTTGAGCTTCTCGCGAAGACCATCGAGGATGTCCAAGATTTGCGCCTGGATGGTCACGTCGAGTGCCGTGGTGGGCTCGTCGGCGATCAGGACCTTGGGTTCGCACACCAGAGCCATCGCGATCATCACACGCTGGCGAAGACCACCAGACAGTTCGTGGGGGAACTGGTTAAGGCGCTCTTCCGGCATGGGCATTTCCACCATGCGGAGTACTTCGAGGGCGCGCTGACGGGCCTCTTCCTTCGACGCACCGCGATGGATGATGTAACCCTCGGCGATCTGGTCACCAATGCGCATCACGGGGTTTAGCGAGGTCATGGGGTCTTGGGGAATAAGGGCAATGGAGTTGCCGCGCACTGAGCGCATTTCCTTCTCAGACAGGGTCGCCAAGTCCTTGCCATCGAAGAAAATCTGACCTCCGGACACTTGGCCGTTCTTCGGCAACAGGCGCATGATGGACAAACCCGTCGTGGTCTTGCCACAACCTGATTCACCAACGATGCCGACACACTCACCAGCAGCAATGTCGATGGAGACACCATCGACAGCGACAACATCAGCTGCGCGCATGGCGAACGAGGTGCGCAAGTTCTTAATCGAGAGGATGGTCACGGTGGAAATTATACCCTTCTGTATTAATGATTCCCCGGGTGACCGAGGCGGACACGGTGCCCTACTTCAGTGCGTCGAGAACGTCTTTCGTGTGCAATTTGGAGTACGCCACTTCACCCGGCCACGGGAGTATCTGCTTGTAAGCGTCCTTCATGGAGGTGGACTCCGCCACCTTCAAGTAGGTCTTCTGCAGCGCCACGTAGTCATCCAGCATGTTCTGCAGGATTCCCCGCGCGGCGTCGGGGTAGATGTCGAGCGTCACCATGCCTGCCGCTTCACCCTGTGCGGACAGGGCGACGTTTGCCGCATTGTTCACGCAAGTGATATTGGCGTGGCACGACTTAACGGTGGCCCCAAATGCCAGTGCGGCATCATTCGTGATCTTTGACATCGCCACGACCTGGGCGCGTGCCGCCTGGACCGTGTTGGCGGTGGTCGTCGGAGCGGTGCGCAACGACAGCTTGATCCCGTAGACCGCCCCGCCGGCGAGAACCGCCGAGAGGAGCAGAATCGAGACTGGCTTGAGATAGTTGCGCCAGGTCTTGGTGGGTGCGTCAGTGATGTCTGTCATAAATATGGACCGAAGGTCGACGAGCGTTTAACGCTCGCGAAGTCGGACTTCGAACATGTCGCGCATGGCATCACCGATGTAGTTGAAGGAGATGATGAGCACGAGGAAGAGGCCGCACACGGGGTAGACCTGCCACCAGCAACCAATTTGGAAGTTGTCGGAGCCGAACTGAATCATCGTACCCCAGTCAGTTTCCGGCAGCGGAATTCCTAGTCCCAGGAAGCCCAATGAGGTCAGGGCCAAGATGGAACCCGCCAACGCGAAGGTTGACACCGTCATCATGGTGCTGACCGTGTTCGGCAAAATGTGACGCCAGATGATTCGTCCCGAACCACCACCCATGGCGCGAACGGCTTGGGCGAATTCACGGTCGCGAAGAGCAATGGCTTCACCACGCAAGAGTCGTGCGTCACCAAACCAACCGGTAAGGCCCAGTACCAAAATCAGGAGAACCTTAGAGCGACCAAACAGTGAGATGGTGGCGAGCAAGAGGAAGAGGCCAGGGATGGACAGCATGACGTCGACAAAACGCATGAGCAGAGAGTCGATCCATCCACCGACGTATCCGGAGAACACGCCGTATCCCACACCGACGACGAGGGAAATGATGGCCGCGAGGAAGCCCAGTTCGAGCGACGACTGACCAGCAAACATCAAGCGACCGAGGATGTCAAAACCCATGTAGTCGGTGCCCAAGGGGAATCCCTTTTGCGGGGGCAAGTTCACATGGAATATGGAGGCACTCGCGTCGGTCTGGTTGGAGTGATAAAAGAACGGGCCCACGAAGCAAAACAACACTACGGCGATCACGTAGACCAAGGACGCCACGGCGAGCTTGTTGCTGACAAACAAACGCAACATTTGCTGCCACATGCGCTCCGTGCCATGAACATCACCCGCGGCATTGGCGGCCTGATGCAGGGCATCGAGAGCGGCCTCATGACCGGGCTGATTGTCCAAAACAGCCATCTTCTCGGCTTCCCAATCGGTAGGAAAAGTCATGTTTATCGCTTTCCGGTCAGTCGGATACGAGGGTCGGCAATGGCGATGCCCAGGTCGGCGAAGAGGTTTCCGAGCACGGTGGCCACGGTCACCATCAGGGTCAGACCCATCACGACGGGGACGTCGCGAACGTTGGTGGATGCCACCGTCAACTGACCCATTCCGGGGTAGTTAAAGATGCGCTCCGTGATGAGTGCACCACCAAACAAGGCGGGGAGGGAAAGGCCCAAAATGGTGATGACGGGAAGAACCGCGTTACGAAATGCGTGGCGGAACAACACCCGGTTCGGTGAACACCCCTTGGCGCGGGCGGTACGGACGTAGTCCTGCACCATGGTTTCCAAGATGGAACCACGCATGAATCGGGTAAGTCCGCCAATGCCGAGGACGGTCAATGTCGCCAGTGGCAAGACAAATTGACCGGGGTAGTTCCACATCTGCACGAGCGGCGAGAAAAAGCCGTTCGCGGTCGGTTGATCAATGGACGGCGGGAACCAGTGCAATGTCAGCGAGAAGACGATGATGGTTACCAGTGAGAAAAGGAATGCGGGGAACGAGTACAGCAGGAAGATCAAAAAGGTCATCGAGTGGTCGAAGAAGGAATTGCGCTTAATTCCTTGGAAAAGTCCAATAACGACAGAAATGACCGTTGAGAAGAGGAGCGAAATAATAACCAACCACAGCGTGCGTGGCAGGTAGGGGTAGATGACCGTCCAGACCGACACGTCAAGGGTTCCTGGGTTCGTCGAAAAGCCCAAGTTACCGTGGAAAAGGTTCAACATGTAGTGGTAATACTGCAAATAAAACGGCAAATCTAAACCGTGGGAGTGCAGAAATTCCTTGAGAGCTTGTGGCGTGGCGTGAGGGCCAAGAACGAATCGAGCGATATTTCCCCCCATGAGCGACGGCAAGAGGAACGTCATAAATGACACTCCAATCAACACTAAGATGCCCTGCAGGATTCGGCGGAAGAAGTAACCAATCATCATGGGTACTCTAGCAGTGGCCATTCACGAGATTCGAAGTGAGTGTTGCGACCACGTGAACATTGGTGCCACTGCCGATCCTCTCCGATAGCTAGATGTGGCCCCACGGTCGTGCCATAGGCTGTGGCAATCAACGCAACAGTCCCGTGGCCATACTGCGACGACTTCCTAGATTTTTCTCAATTATTCGATAAAAATGGAGAACTAACGGCACCATGGATCACTCCTCCGCCACCATCTGGGTCCTCTTTCTAGCATTTTCCCTGATAGCGTGGCTTTTACAGGTTTTGCGTTGGTCGCGAGTGGCTCAAGGCGAGCGATGTCGGCCGTTTGCAATTATGAGTATCTACCGACAGTGGGCATTTCCGGCCTCGGCGTCGGCCACGGCGGTGGAAACGAGTTCGGGCATGCCGTCACGGCTCCTCGAGTCTCCTTTTCGCGTCGCCGGACGGATCTACGAGAACCGGGCGGGCCACGCGCACTCCTACGACCATTCAGACCGGAGATTTACTAAGAAACCCATTTCATTAACACTCGTCGTGGGCCTAGTGATGGCGACCGCGATCGTGGGGCGTACTCCCGTGGTGATTTATCTCCTGGCGGTGAGTTACGCCCTGATCTTCCCCTGGGGTTTCCCCCTCCGCCGGCGACCACGGCCACTTCGACACGATCACACGGCCCTCCTTCTCATTGCGCTCAGTGCGGCGTTCTCCGGTCTTCTCGGCATCGCGACGTGGGCAGCGTCACCTCTGGTGGCGGCCGCCATCGTCGTGCTGGCGGTGCCCCTCACGATGTCCCTCGCCAGTGCGATGGTGAGGCCACGCGTGAAACCTCACGAATGTCCCGAGCCACCGATTCGAATCGGTCGGTCATCGCGAGGCGCCACCATCGTCACGGACCGCCAGACGATGACCGACGATCACGTCCGTGAGACCCTGGGTGGATTTCGCGCTGGCGAGCTGTCGGGACGTCGCCTCGTCATTACTGGCGGACTGGTAGGACGAGGGAAGGACCAAGCCGTCGACAACTACCGCCTGGGTATCGCGATTAGCGAGCATGAGTTCGAACTCGTCGTCGTGGGTCGAAGCAACGCGGAGGCGCTGACGGCCGGCTACGGCGTGAAGACTCGCCGATTCGACTCCACGCGCCTCGCCATGACATGGGTGCAGCGGGAGCTTTCCGTTGGCGATGGGGCGCTGTTTCTCGGGGATATGCCCGACTACTACCCCTGAGGGTTAGTCAACGCGAAAGGTTCGCACGGCCAAGAGGGGCGCGGCGATAGCCCACACGCTCAGGCTGACCAGGTCGATCACGGTAAGCGACCGGCCCGTCGTGGCCCGGTGCAAGATGTCCGACAGCGCGCCGCTGGGAATGAGATGTGACAGTGCGCTGAAGGGTCCAGGTAGTGACGTGGTGGGAATGACCATGCCCGAGCTCAACAGGAGTATGAGATACAGCCCGTTCGCGGCGGCGAGGTTTATTTCCGCCGCGAGGCGTCCCGCGAGAAAAAGTCCGATGCCGGCACAGGCCGCACTCGCGAGCAGTAGTGCGAGCACGATGAGCGCGAGGGACGACGCCGAGGTGTGTGGGTTCCATCCCAGCAACACCGCCACCGTCACAATCGCCACAATCTGGATTAATTCCGTCACCACAATCGACACGATCTTGGCCGTGATGAAGGTGCGCATGGGAAGTGGGGTGGTTCGAAGGCGCTTCAAGACCCCGTAGGAGCGTTCGAATCCCGTGGAAATCGAGAGAGCGACCAGTGATGTTGACAGCACCGCGAGCGACATGATGCCCGGTGTCAAGAAGTCAATTCGCCGCGCATCGGGAGTGGCGATAACTGCCACCTCGGTGAAAAAGACGAGCAGGCCGAGTGGTATCAAGACGGTAAGAAGAAGCGTCTCGCCACGGCGAAGCGTCATGCGAATTTCGGCCGCGGATTGAGCAATGAGAGTTTTCATCATGAGTCGCCATCCACCGCTTGCCGATACACACTCTCAAGGCTGTGGCTGGATGAAATGGACGTCACGTTGATCTGAAGGCTGGCGAGCCACGCGGTGGCGCGCGCCAAAAAGTCAGCGTCGTGTCCAGGTCCCCGCAAGGTGCGGCCGTTGATGTGACCACCGACGGGTGGTTGACCACACGTTGATAAGTCATGGTCGGTCTGGATAATCACGTCCGTCGAGCGCGTGAGTTCGCTCAGTCGTCCCGCCAAGATGGTCCGACCGTGAGACACGACGCAGACCTGATCGGCCACCCGTTCGGCTTCATCCAGTTCGTGCGTCGTGAGGACAATGGCGCGCCCGAGAGCCTTTTCTTCACGAATGAGTTCCCTGATGACGTCTCGACCCTCTGGGTCGACGCCACTGGTGGGTTCATCCAAAATCAATACGCGTGGCTGACCCACGAGGGCGAGGGCCAGCAAGGTGCGCTGCTTTTCCCCTCCCGATAGGCGCCGCCAGGGGGTGTTCGCTACCGACCCGAGAGCCAGACGATCTATGAGATCTGCCCCGCTGCGTGGGTGGCGGTAATACGACGCGGTGAGCGAAATGACCTGAGCGGGCGTCATGGGGGCCCACACTCCGCCGTCTTGCAACATGGCGCCGGTGAGTGCCGTGACCTGAGGAAGATGGGCCACGGGGTTGAGTCCGTGAAGTTCGACCATGCCCGCGGTGGGCCGACGAAAACCCAGGAGGGTAGTGAGCGATGTGGTCTTGCCCGCACCATTGGGTCCCACGATCGTGAGAACCTCTCCGAAACGCAGTTCGAATGAGACATCGTGCACAGCGGTCGTCGACCCAAAATCCACACGAAGATGCTCAACTCGGCCGGCCACACTCACATTCCCACGGTACCGCCCATACGGCCTCGGTAGGCTGACGCGCGTGATTGACATCGGCCGTGTACGTAACGATTTTGACGAATTGGCTCGCCAATTGGCTCGACGTGGATTCCCGCTGAGTTCCCTCGAAGAATTACGAGACGCCGATGTCGCCCACCGCGCCGCGTTGGTGGATGCCGAGACCTTGCGTGCCGAGATCAAGGAACTCTCACGTCAAGTGGGCGAGGCACGCCGAGCCAAGAACGATGTAGTGGCCGAAGAACTCATGGCCAAAAGCCGCGAACTCGGCGATCGAGAGGCGGCGGCACGCGCCGTCGCCGATGAACGCGGTGAGAGCGTCGTACGCCTCAATCTCATGGTGCCGAACACGCCGTCAGACGACACCCCCGACGGGGCCGACGAGAACGACAACGTCGAAACTTTTCGTTGGTGGCCGGGTAGTGACGGTGGGGCGGCCGAGCCCATCTATGGCGATCACCAGCGTGTCGCCCACTGGGACATTGGCAGCGAGCTGGGACTGCTGGACATCGAGACCGCCGTCAAGCTGGCGGGTTCGATGTTCGTCGCCTTCCGCGGTGATGGTGCGCGCTTACAGCGCGCTTTGACGTCGTTTGCACTCGACCAACACCGTGACGCCTACGTCGAAATCGCGCCACCGTCAGTGGCGCTGACCGACACCATGATGTCCACGGGTCACCTGCCGAAAAGCCACGACGACATGTACGCCATCGAACGCGACAACTTGTGGCTGATTCCGACGGGTGAAGTGCCCCTCACGTCCATGCGCCGGGGTGACATTCTCTCGACCGATGAACTCCCGATTCGTCTAACGACGGTCACTCAATGCTTCCGACGTGAAGCGGGTTCGGCGGGCCGAGATACTCGGGGTCTTCTTCGCGTGCATGAGTTTCAGAAGGTTGAACTCTTCGCGTACTGCACCCCCGAGCAAGCCACTGCCGCGCATGCGGATATCTTGGCGCGAGCCGAAAATTTGCTCCGTCACTTGGGCCTCACTTATCGCCGCCTCAACTTGTGTGCCGGTGACATCGGCACGAGCGCTAAGCGCACCGTGGACCTCGAGGTGTATGCCCCCGGCGTGGACAAGTGGCTGGAAGTGTCCTCAGTGAGTTGGTTCGGTGATTACCAAGCTCGACGAGCGAACGTTCGTTATCGCCAAGACGACGGCTCCACCGCCTTTGTGCACACCGTGAATGGTTCCGCGCTGGCGTGGCCGCGCATCTGGGCGGCTTTGGTGGAAGTGAACCGCCAAGAAGACGGATCGATCCGTATTCCTGAGGTGTTGCGCCCTTACCTCGGCGGGCAGAGCGACATTCGCTAACTAGACCGCGGAGGTCTCAAAGCGGTAGCCAATTCCTCGCACCGTCGTGATGATGAGCGGATCCTTGGGTGCCGTTTCCAGCAAATTTCGAAGTCGTTTGATGTGCACGTCGAGAGTCTTGGTGTCACCAAAGTAATCCGCACCCCACACTTGCTCGATGAGTACTTCGCGCGTCATCACGCGACCCGCGTGTTCGATAAGAAGTTCGAGAAGCGCAAACTCTTTCTTGCGTAACTTCACTTCCTCGCCGCGAACGAAGCAGCGACGCGTCTCAATCTCGAGGCGTACTGGACCCACCTCGAACACTTGCGTCGCTTCGGCGGTTTGCGATGAACCAGAGTCACGTCGACGCTGCACGGCGCGAATGCGGGCGACCAACTCGCGAAGTCGATAGGGCTTGGTGACGTAATCATCAGCACCCATTTCGAGCATGACGACGGCGTCGATTTCTTCGCCCTTCGCCGAGACCACGATGATGGGGACGGAGCTCGTGGCACGAATGCTGCGACACACATCAAAGCCCGACATCTTGGGCAACATGAGATCGAGCAAGATGACGTCGACATCATTTTGCTGAAAGAGCTCGACACCTTCTTGACCATCGCGGGCCCACAGGACCGTGAATCCCTCGCGCGCGAGACCAATCGTCAACGCGTCGGCATACGCCTCTTCATCTTCAACAACGAGAACGGTGGGTGAGGTGCTCATGACCCCCGCATCGTAGGCAATTAATTGAGGTTCAGCGGCAGGTCGAGATTGAAGGTCGAACCTTCACCCTCTCGAGAGGCGACCGACACGAGGCCACCGTGGTTTTGCGACACGTGACGAACGATGGAGAGACCGAGGCCGGTTCCACCCGTTTGACGGGCCCGGCCCGGGTCAACTCGGTAAAAACGTTCAAAAATTCTCTCGAGATCCTTGGCGGGGATTCCCACACCTTGGTCGGAGACGGAAATGCGAATCCAGGGGGACTCGAAATTCACGTGGTCGGCCTCGCGCCGTTCGGCGGACACGGTCACCGTGCCACCCACCGGCGAATAGGTCACCGCGTTTTCCGCCAGGGCGTGAATGGCGCTCACCAGCTGGCGTCGGTCGCCCAGGACGACGATGCCGGTGGGGATGTTGCCAATGACGACGCGGACACTGCGTTGGTCGGCGGCGGTGCGAATGCGATCAGTACCTTCGGCGATGAAGAGCTCGACGGGCACCGGTTCGCGCGTGGGCGAGCCTTCACTTTCGATGCGCGACAAGTCGAGCAAGTCTTCAATGATGCGATTCACGCGGAACGCTTCGGAGTGAATCCGCTCCGTGAGACGCTGTGCCACCTGAG
This sequence comes from uncultured Actinomycetes bacterium, assembly GCA_903924205.1. GTDB lineage: Bacteria > Actinomycetota > Acidimicrobiia > Acidimicrobiales > RAAP-2 > RAAP-2. The sequence goes on along the minus strand of CAIYAP010000002.1, from coordinate 452,124 downwards.
GGTCACGTTCGAATTGCAACGTCTCCGCCAACAGACCCATGGCCCCCATCGGCGTCTTCAACTCATGCGACACGTTGGCGATGAAGTCACGGCGAATGTCCTCGAGGCGACGGCGCTCCGAGATGTCCTCAATCATCGCCAACACGCCGAGGGGACGAATGGTGTCGTTAATCACGACGGCACGTACGGTCAAGGTGCGACGCGGTGGTCCGTACAGGTCGATGGTTCGCTCCGCGGCGCCGAGTTGCCACCCTTCGGTCAGCAACTCCGTCACCGTTTGCGCGGCGATGGCGTCGCCGTAGCGACTGGTCATGAGAACGTCCGCCTGGGCGTTTCGGTAGATCACGTTGCCAGACTCATCGCAGAGGACGAGTCCGACAGGGAGAGCGTCGAGAGAGCGGCGCAGTCGGATGACGTCGGCGGAGGATTCGTTGACTTGGGTCGAGGCTTCGCTGGTCATGGCTTCGAGATAGGCCAGCATGTCTTCGACCTTGCCGGAGTCACGCTCCGGACCGTCACCGAGTCGATGCCCGAGCGCTTCGAGGCGTTGCGCCACCGATCGCATGCCGCGACGGCGCCACAGGGCGATGCCCAGCAGGAAGCTCACGACAACGATACCGGCGGCCGCGCCGTACACCTCGATCGATGTCCACTGAGCGAGCGGGTGGGCGAGGGCGAGAAAGCTCATGTCGACATTCTCCCACCTCGCGACCGTTGAGAGGGACCTTCGAGTGAGGAGTCCTCATGATTTTTTCGGTTGCCCTTAATCCCAACGTGACGCTCCTGCCGGGGTCCGCGCAGTTGCAGCAGCTGGCCAATGGCATTGCGGGGTGGGCGCTCGTGATTGCCGTCATCGCGATGGTGGTCGGTGGGGTGCTCTGGGCCATCGGGAGTCATTCACAAAACATGCATCAGTCAATGGCGGGTCGAAAGGCGGTGGTGACCGGACTGCTGGCTGGACTCTTGGTGGGTGCGGCACCGCACCTCATCAACTTTGTGTTCACCACGGGTAGTGGAGTGCACTGATGTCGGTGCTCTCGTGCGTGACACACCCCCTGTCGTGTCTCGCGGGCAGCGCCTCGAGTTCATTACTTGATTCCCTCGATGCCCTACTGGCGGGTGCCTTGCCGTGGGCACTGCACGGGGTGGGCTCGGTTCTCGATAGCGCGAGTCGGTTTTCCGTGGTCGCTGATGCCATCTCCCCCTTGTGGAATCGCCTCGTCGCCATCAGTCCCGCGATGACGCTGTTGGCCCTTCTCGTCGCGGTGGTGAGTCGTAGCGCGACCGGACGGCTCGCTGATTCCACCCGGACTCTGGTCGCGCAGGTTCTCCTGGTGGCCGTCGGTCTCGCCATGACACCCGGCGTCTCTCGGATGGTGGGCTCATGTGTGGATGGATTGAGCCACTGGGTCTTGTCGATGAGTTCGACATCGCCCTCACATCTGGGCTCGGCCATGGTGGCCCTCCTGAGTTCGCTTTCGGGTTCGGGAGAACTGCTGAGCACCGTGCTACTCGTCGTCGGCGCATTGTCATTGTGGGTAGAAATCATCCTCCGTGATCTCGCACTCGCGATCGCTCTCTGCGTAGTCCCCTTGCTGGCGCCATGGGCGGTCACGAGCAGTGGCCGTCGCGCTCTGCTGCGACTGGTGGAACTGATAGGCGCGTTGTTGCTCGCGAAAGTACTGACCGCCCTCACGATTGCGGTGGGCTTGCAGCTCTCACTGCACGGCTCGTCATTGACGGCCGCCCTCGCCGGCGCCGTGACCTTGCTGGTCGCCAGCTGGGCTCCGTGGGTGGTGTGGCGCCTGATTCCCCTGGTGGACGCTTCGGCACACCATCTCGCCAGCACGTGGCGGGCGCACGCGATGCGGCAGGTGACCAACCCGGAGGCCACTCTCGTGGGTGCGGGGCGGCGGGCGCTGGCGCCACGAATGAACCTGAGTGGTGACGGGGAAGAGTCGGACCCTATTGCCCCGTGGCCGGGTATCACGGTGGACGAACCGCTGCGGGGAACTGATCCGGGTCCGGCTCCGATCGGGAAGGCTCGCGCCCATAAGGGCCGATATCGCTTTGACGCCGATGGCAAGCCGAGGTGGCACATTGAAGAGTGAGACCCTCACCCGTCGAGAACGTGACGAGTGGTGGTGGGTGGTGCATCCGCGCGATCTTCGCCGAGCGGCCATCGCCCTCCTCGTGGCCGCCGTGGCGTGGTGGGTGGTCGCCTGGCCCCTCGCGATGACGGCCGCGGGGCTGGCGTTGGTGGCGCCGTGGCGCTGGCGTTCCCTCTCCGTCAACCAGTGGTTGTCGATCGGCCTTTCCTACCTCGCTCGCCCGCGCGAGATGACGGTGGGACTGTCACATGACGTGTGGTGCTGTCGCGGTCGGCGATCCACTCGCTGGCGAGACATCACCCGTCATGGATTGTCGGGTGAGAGTGAGGACATTCTTCGTTATCGCGGCCTCGAGGACTTTCAGAGGACTGGCGGCTTCTGGCGAGTGCATTTCGGTGACGAGATTCGAGAGTGGGTGAGTGACCCTCGCGGAGATCTCGCACCCCTATACGAGTGGGCGGGTCACTATCGCGAGTCGTGGGGTGCGCTTCGTCGTCGTGACGGCGTCTGGGTAGTGGGTCGAATCACCGCAGTGAATGCTCGCAGTGATCTCTGGCACGCCTTGTCCGCCACGGGTCATGACCTCGTCATCGTGCTGGAACTCGTCGTGCATCAGTCGCGAGACGCACGGCGCGACGTCGCGAGACTCGCTCATCGAGCGGACGTGGAAGAACGGTGGCGAGTGCGACAGGGGTTTGATTCTGGTCGCCTCAATGACAGCTGGATGAGCAAGGTGCAGCGCCGCCGCGATGCGGTCGTTGAGGGCGACGACCTGCTCGAGGCGACTCTGACGGTGATGGTCGGTGCCCGAACGAGGCGCGAGGCGGAACAGCATTTCGATGAGTGTCTGGCCGTGGCCGAGACTCACGGTGCGGTTCTGGAGCGTGGGTGGGGCCGCCAGGCACTGTGGTGGGCGGAGAGTACGGGAGATCTCCGTGAGGGGTGATCTTCGACTCGCAGGTCGCGACCTTCCGGACCTGGCTCTCGCCGCTGGCGATCGAGGCACGGGACTTCGAGGAGAACGGCTGGGGACCGTGGCGGGTCACCGAGACTTCGTATATGACCCCTTCGACGCGTATCGCGCCGGTCTCGTCACCAACCCCAACATCGCAGTCCTCGGTGACGTCGGGACGGGCAAGAGCACCTTCGTGAAAATGTTGGTTCGACGGGCGAGTGATCAACAACGACGCGTGGTCGTGCTCGATCCCAAGGGTGAGTATGGCGGCGACGCCGGCGGGTGGTGGGATGCGTGTTCACCCTGGTCACCCGCCGGAGCGGACTACGTCGCCATGGTGCTCGGCGTCGTTCGTGGTGACCGTCTCAGCGACGAGGAATACATGGCGGTACGTGATGCGTGGCACGACGGCGCTACTCGTCACGCGCCACGCCCCTTCGTGGCGACGGCCCGGCAGTTAGTGACTCACGCGACCTTGAGGGGAACGGTGCGCCGTTGTCTTGATGGAGATGCCGCGGCGGTCGTCAACGGTGAGGGGGAGCCTCGACGCGTCACGGACGCGATATCAGTGGTGGATCTCTCCGCCTACTGGAGCGGGCCCCTCATGCCACTGGTCATGGTTGCCGCCACCTCGGTGGCCCACGCCCAGTTGTATGACCCGGCCACTGCGGGGTATCTCGTGCTCGATGAATCGTGGGCGGTGTTGCAATCAGCCACCGCCACGCTATGGCTCCGTGGTTCATGGAAGCTGTCGCGAGCCGTCGGCGTCTCGCACATTGTGGTGCTACATCGAGTCGCGGACCTTGCCCTCGAATCACCCGCGGCGCTGTCGGTGCTCCGCGACTGTGACACGCACGTCATTCATCGACAACGAGACGATGACGTGCGTGAGCTACGTCACGTGGTCGAGCTGTCGCCACGAGATGCTCGAACGATTCGTGCCCTGCCTCGCGGCTCCGCCCTCGTTCACTACGGAAACTCTCGCTCGGTTGTCACCTGGCGACCCGTGAGTGGTCGTGATCACACCGATACTGATGGGGCCATGCGTGCGCACTAAGGGTCAATGGGTGGGAACGGCACCCTTTCAACCGTGGCGACGTTTTCGAAGTGGCCACGATGAGTCACTATTGATCGTCGGCCCGACGCGCTCGGGCAAGACTCGCGGCATTGTCATCCCCGCCATTTTGGAGTGGGATGGCCCCATGATCGTTCTCAGCGTGAAAGATGATGTTCGCCGAGTGACGCAACCGTGGCGGGCGCTGCGTGGTCCGGTGGTCACTCTGGCACCGGGAGACGGTGGCGACACGGTGGATGTTCTCGCCGGCTGTGATGATGTCACCGTGGCGCTGCGCGTCGCGCGCGAACTGGTGATCGCCGGCCGAGGCGATAGTGAGTTCTGGAATGCGCTCGCCACGAAGGCACTCGCGTCTTTTCTGAGTGATGCCGCTCGGCGGGGTCTATCCGTTGATGACGTCATGGTGGCCATTGCGCAGCGACAGGTTGCCCGCAGTGACGATGTTCTTCTTGATGGCGTAGCGACCTCCCTCCTCGCCATGGAGCCGCGCACCTTCGATGCGGTGATGACCACTGTCGACGCCATGGTCGCCCCCTGGGCCTTTAACCGACGTGCCGTCGATGTGCAGCCTGCTCTTCGCCAAGGGGGGACGGTGTATCTCTCCGCGCCCCTCGCCGACCAGGCGACCTACGAGCCACTTTTCCGACTCGCGGTGCGGCGTGCTCTCGAGACGGCACGGCGTGATGCCCCATTGTTGGTGGTGCTCGATGAAGCAGCCCAATTGGCACCGCTGCACGACCTCGACCAGTTGGCCGCCACGGCCTCGGGCCAGCACATCACCTTGATGACGGTGTTTCAAGACTTTTCGCAAATTCAGGCACGCTTCGGCGAGAGAGCCGCGACCGTGGTGAACAATCACCGTTGTCGAGTGGTGCTGGCGGGATTGTCCGATCCCGCCACCGAACGATTTGTGCCGGAGGTCGTTGCCGTCTGTGAGTCTCTTCGGATGGCGCCACCGGGTCGAGCGTGGATGATGCGGGGCCATGACGTGGTGCGCGAGGTATCAGTTCACCCATGGAGCTGGCGACCGGGACTTCGCGCCCGCGGAGTGCGTCGTTAACATCGGTTCATGACCGTCTTTGACCCCGCTGACCCGCGATGGATAACGACACCGGGTCCCCTCTTTGACGAGATTCGAGAGACCAATCCGGTGCACCTCGCGCCATCGAATACCTGGGTGGTGTCGCAGCACGCCGACGCCTTGGCGGTGCTGCGGTCGCGCGCCGCCTCGTCGGACAACCTGAAGGCCGATCCGGCCCATACTCCCGAGGGCCTGCGTAGTGACGAGCGGCGAGAATTGGCGCGCAGCAATGTCGTCAATGGGGTGGACGCTCGTCCCTTCTTGTTTCGCGATCCGCCCGATCACACCCGCCTGCGTGGATTGGTGCAGCGCGCCTTTACTCCTCGTCGCGTGAGTGAACTCACGCCCTTTATTACGCAATTGACCGATGACATTCTTGATCGCCATCTCGGACAGGGTGAGTTCGACGCGGTGTCAGAACTCGCATGGGCGGTACCGGTGCGAGTTATCGGAGAGATGCTCGCCATTCCCGAGTCTGATCACGCCACCTTCGCGGCGGCTTCCAACGGTCTCGCTAAGGGCTTGGACCCCGATTTCATGCTCAGCGATGAGGACGCGGCCGCTCGGGATGCGGCGGTCACGCATTTTGCCCTGTACTTCCACGAGCTGTTCGCCGAGCGACGCCGGCGTCCGGGCGATGACTTGCTCTCCGCCCTCATTGCGGCGCGTGACGGTGACGACGAGTTATCCGAAATGGAACTATTAACGACCGCAATTTTGCTCTTGGTGGCGGGCCACGAAACCACGACCAACCTGATTTCGGGTGCACTGAACCTGCTCGGACGCGACGACCAGATCCAATCGCAACTTCGGGCGAATCCCGGCGGGGACCGCAGCGCGACGGATGAATTCATGCGACTGGTGTCACCGGTGCAGCTCACGGGCCGCACCTTGCTCGAGGACATCGAGCTTCCGAGTGGGCACACGTTGCCACAGGGTTGGTTCACCTTTGTTCTCATTGGTGCGGCGAACCGCGACCCCGCCGTGTTCGCAGCCCCCACCACCATTCAGCTCACGCGCGATCCCAACCCTCACTTGGGTTTCGGTTTCGGACTCCACCATTGTCTCGGGGCACCGTTGGCTCGCCTCGAGACTCAGACCGTGCTTCGTCGGGTGCTCGACCGCAGTCCACACATTGAGGTCACGGGTACCACGACCTATCGACCCAACATGATCTTGCGAGGTCTGGCCTCATTGCCGCTGTCGTTGTCGTGAGCGATCTCTTCACCCTCGATATCGGCGCGACGTCGATGAAGTGGTTCGATATCACCGGCGAGCGGCGTCATCGCCGAACTCCTCGACCCCTCTCACCGGCCACCGTGGGTGACGTTGTCGCCCGCATCGTGCCGACCCGCGCCACGCGCATTGTCGTTGGCTTCCCCGGTGTTATTCGACGAGGTGTGGTGCACGATGCCGTTCATCTTCCCGAAGCCCGTGGGGGATTAGTGGATGCGGCGACGCGGGCACAGTGGGATCGCTACCCCCTCGCGGCGGAACTCTCTCGAGTGACGGGCCGCGATTGTCTCGTGGTGAACGACGCCGAACTGGCGGGCTTCCATCTCATTGACGGTGAGGGCCGCGAGTTAGTCGTGACTCTCGGAACGAGCTGCGCCGTGGCGCTGTTTGAGGACGGCGCTCCCCAGGAACTCGATGATGTCGGCGCCACGGTCTGTGATGGACGGAGTTATGATGACCGGGTCGGGTCCGCCGCGAAACGACATGACGACGTGCAATGGCGCGTTGACGTTGTCGAGGTGTTGAGTCGACTGCGAACCACCTTTACCCCTCGCGTGATCTGGTTGAGTGGCGGGAATACTGAGGAAAGCTTCGCGATGCAAGACATTGTGGTGAAACCGGGTCCCTCCGCATTATTTGGTGGTGACGCGGCGTGGCGTCATTATCGAGGGCACTCGTCCACCTGCTGAACATGACCTCGCCGAGGTCGGCTAAACTCATGGGGCACCTATAGCTCAATGGATAGAGTTCTGGTCTACGGAACCAGCGGTGTGGGTTCGAGTCCCGCTAGGTGCACCATTTAAAAATATGGGGGAATTCCCCCATTGTGTCGGCGAGTTCACGCACTACGGTGCGAATGTGCTGCTCGCGATTTGTTTCGGTATCGCGACCGCGCTGTCCAATGCGGTCGCTCTGCTCACCCAGCACTTGCCGCAGATACCCACTGACCACCATCGATCGCTAGGAGCCACGTTCGTGTATCTTGCCCGTCAGCCCCTCTGGCTGATCGGGTGGCTCGCGCTGGCGGGGTCATTGCTCTGCCAAAGTGTCGCCTTGCACTTTGGACCCCTCTCGGTGGTTCAACCCTTGCTCGTGACCGAATTGGTGATGGCTCTGCTGTTGCGTCGCCTCTGGCGTCGCCAGAGGCTCTCTCGACGTGCGTGGATATCGGCGGCCGTCACCACTCTTAGTCTCGCCGCCTTTCTCGTTCTCGCCAACCCGTCGGGGGCGCAAGAACCACGCCATTCGCTGTGGCTCGCCACGGGCTCGGTGACGGGCACCGTCATTGTCGCCTGCATGGTGATAGGTCGACGAGGATCACCCACTCGCCGCGCCGCCAGCTTTGCGGTGGCGACCGCGCTGTCGTGGGCTTTCGAGGCGACGCTGATAAAGCAGTTGGGCGATCAATGGACACAGCACGGTGTGGTGGGTGTGCTGAGCAATTGGGTGCTCTACGTCTTTGTTGCTGTTGGCCTCGTGGGCTTGTTCAGCGAGCAAACGGCGCTGCAAGCGGGACCGCTCGGGGTATCGCAGCCACTGATTGTCATAGTGGATCCACTCGCCAGCATGGCTTTGGGCGCCACTCTCTTCGCGGAGCGATTCCACGGTTCCGGCATCACGTCAACGGCAGCTCTCGTGGCGCTGGTGATCACGGGTGTCAGCGCACTCGTCTTAATGCGCGCCACCCCCGAGGTGGTGCGCATTTCCCACCGTTAGCGAATGAACCGATTCCAGTTGATCAGGGGAACGAGGGCGAGGGTGAGGAGTAACGCCAGCTGGGTGGCAATGGACCACGGTGACCCGAGGAGGTCTTTGAAGAGGTGGCTGAAACGGCTGTCGACGGTGGTGGCCACGCCGATATACAGCGAATACGTCACCAGTCGTCCGGCACAAAAAGCGCCCACCACCACGCGCCGCGGGAGGTGGAGAAGCCCCGCGGCAACGAAGAGCTGGGCAGACGGCAGGGGTGAGAGGATGAAGGCGCTCACGAGAACCACGAGGCCGCGCTTCTTACCTTCGAGAAGCTGTCGGGCGGCGTCGAGGTTTCCGGCCAAGCGAGCGGGGAGGCGAGAGCTGAATCGTTGACTCGCCCACATCAGCACGCTGCGCCCACTGGTCGCGGCCAGCGCACCGAGAATCACGAGGACGACCGGGTTGAAGTGCCAATTGATGCGCGCGAAGACGAGGATTAGCCACGTGGGCGGTCCAAACGCGGGTAACACATTGATGCCCGCCACCACGGCCACGAGGAGGAGATAACGCACGGCCCCAAACTAGAAGCGGGTCAGTCGATGTGACGCCACCGCTGCAGCGCCACGACGGCCCAGATGGCTTCCACCACGCCCACGGGCCAGGCTCCCGCGAGAAAGCCGTAGAGGGATGACAACACGCATCCCAGTGAGAAGGCGGCAATGAAGCCACGACCTCGGGTCTCGAGGGCGTACATCGCCATCATGAAGGTCACCGCACACACGCCGAAGATGGTGATCGCCATGAGCGACTACGCCATCAAGCGGCGACGCCACCAGTTGTCCGGGTCAGCGTCCATCCACTTTTGCACCCGAACATCGAGGGCCGCCTGTCGGTCCTCGAAACGTCGCCACTGGTACCACTTCTTTGTCGCCGCTTCGGCCAAGTCGGCGCGCGACACGCGAGTTCTAAACCCCGCGCCGTGGTGATACACCACCGGACCTAAGTCGGCGGTGCCGTAGAGACCGAACCAGACGGGGTGAAGGTTCTGCCGATTGATGCGCGTCAGGGCGGTCCATGCCCAGCCCTTCTCGTCCAGTTGACTGAGCAACTTGGTTCCCGTGTCGGTCATCACTCGACCGCTGGCATTGGTGAGGAATTCACCACGTCGCCAATCACCCTGCAGGGATTTCCATTGCCCCACCGTCGTCAGACACAGCGAGGGGTGCGGAAAGGCGTCACCGTCATTTTCGTCACGACGAACGGCTGTGAGATAGCCGTGGGCGGCGATGACCGGTGCGAGAGGGGTGACCAGTAGCGCGTCGCCATCGATGAACACGATGACGTCATCATCGACAGCGACTTCACAAATTCGTCGAGCTAGTTCATTTAGCTTGAGTCCGTGACGATCACCATTGATGTCGGTGGAGTGCGAGGCGTAGGGCTCGAGACCAGGCCCCAACTCCTCTTGATCGAGCGACCACGCGCGCGTGAACTTAGAGAAGTGTGACTCGTCGATGCCGTCGAGAGACGCCCACACCTGTGCCCCCGGGGCGTACGTGGCAATCGAACGCAGCTGGCGGTCAATCCACGCTTCGTGGCGCCAATGAACGGTCGCGACGTAAATCACGATGAACGTTGGCGAAACCAACGGATAGGGGCCGTGATTCGCCAACTCACCGTCTGACGGATCCGGGTCTGTTCGTCGATCTGAAACTGCACATTGTCGTGCAGTAAGGAGATGGTCGTCTCCGCGTCGCGCAGCACGCGCTGCATCGCGGTGAAGTCAGCTTCAGTGGGAACGAAATCGGCCTTCTTCATCTCGGTGACCAGCCGCGGATTGGCAGTGGCCGAAAAAGCGGCGCGGGCCTGTTCTTTGGTGCAGTAATTCTGCAGCCAGGGCCACAGGGCATCGATGAGGTAGTCGCCGTCATTGACAAGTCGGGGGAAGTCCACCAGGCAAATCGTGAGCTCGTGGCGAACTGCCCACTGCAGCACCCGGTAAAAGCCGACGGCGAGAAGGCGTTCTAAGTCGGTGGTCTCGAGTGAGTAAATCGAACCACCCATCACTTGGCCGTAGGAGGAGGCGCGGGCGAAGTGCTCGGGCATGGTGTCGAGCACGTGCGCCTTCTCTTGGATGAGTCGACTGGTCGCCGCCTCAGTGAGATCACGCATCGGCAAGATGACGACATCTATAGCGAGGGCGGTGAGGTCAAGATCATCGCAGTACGTGTAGAGCCACGGGTCCTTCGTGAGATAGGGCGCCTCGAGGTGGTTGAGGGGAATCTCTAAGCCCGCCTGAGCGCGGTCGTCGACCAAGGTGTTCTCACCGGTGTCGACGCCGCAGGCGGACAAAAACTGAACCAGAAAAGTGGTGCCCGCTCGACCGGTGCCCGCAATGACGGCGTGGTGGCGTGGGGTGAGGGGCTCAGACACGGATGAATTCTAGGGAATCGCGAAGCGGACTTACGGCTCTAGATCGCGGGCGAGCTGTTGGGCGAGCTGCGTGACGTAGGGAGCAATGGCGTCACGATTCAGCGCCACGATTTCCATAAACAGCTCACGATGGGCATCGGCAACACGGGTAGCTCCTCGAAAGGCCGGTCCGATGAAGGGTTCAACATCCGTGCTGTCCGTGGGGAGAAGGGAGCGAAGGCCCACCGCCACCAGATATGGCAGGTGGCTGGTGAGTGCCACGAGTCGATCGTGTGTCGCGGCATCGCAGTGATGAACTCGCGCACCGACTGCCGACGCGAGTTGGTCCACCACGGCGATGGCTGACGGTGCCGTGTGTTCGTGCGGGGTGAGAATCCACGACGCGTCGCTAAACATCGTCGTATCCCAACCCTCCGGTGCCCGTCGGGCGGATCCCGCCATGGGATGGCCAGGCACGTATCGCGCGTCATCGATGGCGTCGCACAGTGGAACCTTCACGCTCGCAATATCGGTGACGACGAGATTCTCGTTCTCATCTTTCAAGATGTCACGAATGATGTCGATGGCGCTGAGCGGCGAGGTCGCCACGACCACGACGTCCGCATCGTCAGCATGGTGCGCAACAATGCCGGCGGCCAGGGCGGCATCAACGAGGGTCTTGTCGAGGTCGCTGCCGCTAACGATGAATCCGGCCCGGGTCAGGGCGGCGGCTAGCGAGCCACCGAGCAGGCCGAGGCCGACAATGTGAACGCGATTATTCGGGGAGGTCATCGCGCAGGCCTCGTGCGCCGTGCAAGTAGATGTGGTGGATATCGGCGCGCGAGGTCTCGCTGTAGGCCTGCACCATGACGCGAATGCACTGGGGCGTCGCGCCGACGACATTGATTTCGGTGGCGCAAATCAGCGGGATGTCACCAAAACCAATTTCCCGCGCGGCGGCAGCGGGGAAACATGACACCAGGTCGGGCGTGGCGGTAAAAAAGACCGACACCAGATCGTCGTGGTGCACGCCGTTGCGCTCCAGAATCGCGCTGAGTAATTCCTGGACGCGCGGATAGATGTCCGCCGGGGTGTCGTGGTCAACGGTGGTGGCACCACGAATGGCGCGAAGAGGGCGTTGCATGCTTCTTGTCTAGGTCATTGACGACACAGCGTCAAGACAGATCTAGCGAGGAAGTCCGTCCGGCAAGTCTTCCATGGGTCCGCGCGTCATCAGCGGGCTGATGATCGGCAGGGCACACAAGATGATGCCGATGATGGTGCCACTGAAGATGATCGACGACACGATGTGCTGCGCATCGGGCCCGAAGAGCGGAAGGGCACGATGTGACGAGTCAATGCCGAGAATCACGAGAATAATCACCGTGAAGAGCGACGCCACTCCCGTGCCGGTGAGGAGGCGAATCAGTGAACGAAGGCTCATGCGCCGGCCGCTGTGACGAAAGCCCATCTCGATGGCCCGGTGACGAAGCAGCACTCCCGCAATCCACGTCAGTGATCCGATAATGAGACCCGTTTGCGCGAGGAAAATCAAGAACCAGCCCAGTGAGCCGGGTCGCGACAGGTCGTGGATCGCACCGCCACTGAAAATCCACAGTGCCATGGACAAAATGATGAGACCGGAGCCCGGCAAGATGGCAAAGACATCAGGCGCCAGTAATAACAATTGCCGAAGGTGGCGAAGCCCGTCTGAGAAGGTTTCGAGCTTGGACTCACCAATGCGCTCTGCGTACTTTGTCGGTACCTCGGTGATGCGCAGCTTGGCCCATCCGGCACACACGAGCATTTCGGACGCGAATTCCATACCGATGGCGGTGAGATTCAGTTCGTTAATCGCCTCGCGACGAAACGCACGAAAACCCGATTGACTGTCGCTCACGTTGATGCCCCCGGCGGCGCGACGCACTAGCCACGACAACGTGGGAGTGCCGAGGTAGCGGTGCAGGAAGGGCATGGTGGCGCTCGAGGCGTCCTCCAGGCGCGCGCCGAGGACGAGGTCGGCCGTGCCATCAAGAATGGGCTGAATTAAGCGGGGAATGGCCTGGAGTTCGTAAGTGCCATCGGCGTCCGCCATGATGACAATGGGCGAGGTCGCCGCGGTAATTCCGGTACGCAGGGCTGCTCCGTAACCGGGCTGAGTCTGTGAGAGAACTCGCGCGCCGGCTTCCTTTGCGACCTCGATGGAACGATCCTTCGAACCATTGTCCACGACGATAACTTCGCCATTGATGTTCGCGTCACGAAAAACGTCCAGAGCAGTGCGGACGCAGACACCCACACCCTTTTCTTCGTTGAGACAGGGAAGGACAAGAGTGACGTCAGGCATAGTTCGACCGACAGCCTAGGGGTCGCCGTAGCATTTTTTCATTCAGCAACACATTTTTCATGTGTCGATGGCTAAGTTGTCCTGCATGACTTCGAAGCACCCCCTGCGTGTCGCGGTGGTGCTGGACGCGGTATCGCCGTGGCACATGGGAGGTCGTGAGACGCGTCTCCAGCAACTGATTGACCACCTACCTCCGGGGGAAGTGGACCTCACTATTGTCACGATGAAGTGGTGGTCGACAGCCCCGGTCGGCCCGGTCTCGTACTGGGCGGTGTGTCGTAATGACGGCATGTACGCCACCGGACGCCGTTCGATTACACAGTCACTCAAGTGGGCCGTTGGCACCGCAAAATTGGCTACCCGACGTTTCGACGTCATCGATGCGGACCAGATGCCCTTGTTGCACATACCTTTCGTCCGCCTCGCGGCGTGGCTGCGCCGCACCCCCCTGGTCATCACTTGGCACGAATGGTGGGGATTAGCGACCTGGCGTGACTACATGGGGACCACGGGGCTGATCTCGGCCGTGGTCGAGCGAGTGGCTCGCCGACTGCCTCGATACAACATCGTCACGAGTCAGCAACTCGCCGACAAAATCACCGCGACGGGTGTGCCGTCACGTAAGCAGGTTGTCGTCCCCAACGCGGTCGACCGCGCGGCCCTCGCCCAGGTCACGGCGAGTTCGGGTGCCCCCGACATTCTCTACGTGGGACGTTTGGTGCGGCAAAAGCGCCCTGACGTGGTGGTGGCCACCGTCGCCGAACTCGTCCGCCGCGGCCGACACCCTCGCGTGACCATGGTGGGTCACGGGCCCATGGGTGCCGAGATTGATGCCGCTATCGCCACGGCGGGGCTGAGCGACGTCATCACGCGCATCGATCGGATTGATGACGCCCAGGAATTGTGGGGACTCATGAAGGGTGCGACCGTGGTGCTCGCACCCTCCGACCGCGAGGGTTTCGGATTAGTCGCGGCCGAGTCTCTCGCCATGGGTACTCCCGTCGTGACCAGCACTCATCGTGACAATGCGGCGGCATTGCTCATCTCCGATGGCGTCACGGGGTCGTTGTGTGGCGTGGACGACATCGCGGGCGTCGCGTCGGCGGTCGAATATTGGCTAGAGCAGCCACGCGATCCCTCGGCTATCAGTGGTGTGTTCTGGACCGCACACCGAGAGCTCGATTGGGTCGAGTCATCGAAGCGATGGCTCGAGGTGCTGCGCGCCACCGCCGAGCGTCGCCCCGTTCCGCCTCTCTCCTAGTCACCCGTAGGGTTGGTTGCTATGACAACTAAAAAGGTTCCTGACTGGATCATTCTCACGCTGGCGTGTATCGCGCAGTTCATGGTGGTACTGGACGTGTCCATCGTGAATGTTGCTCTCCCGTCGATGAAGCACAGCTTGCACCTCACCGCGTCAGGGTCCGAGTGGGTAGTTAACGCGTATGTGCTGACCTTCGCCGGCTTCTTGCTCCTCGGTGGTCGCGCGGCGGACCTCTTCGGTCGCCGCAAGGTGTACCTCACCGGTATCGCCATTTTCGTTCTCGCCTCCATTGGCGCGGGTCTCGCGGCGAACCAGAGTCAAATCATTGCGGTGCGTGCGCTGCAGGGCATCGGTGGGGCAATCTTGTCGCCGGCCACGCTCACCATCATCATCACCACATTCCAGGGCGCCCGTCTCCCTAAGGCCATCGGCGCGTGGAGTGCCGTGGCGGGTGCGGGTGGTGCCGTGGGCGGTTTGCTCGGTGGCATTTTGACGGGTGTTATTAGCTGGCGCTGGGTGTTCTTTATTAACGTGCCTTTCGGTGCCGCCGCCGTCGTCGGCGCGATTATGTACCTGAAGGAACTGCGTAACAAGGACGCACTCGTCAAGCTCGACATCTTCGGGGCCGTTGCGGTGACGACCTCACTCGCCGCCATCATTTATGGCGTGGTCGAATCGCCCGCGGTGGGCTGGGGCTCTAATCAGACCATGTCGTGGTTGTGCGGTGGAGCGATTGGCCTCGCCATCTTCGTGTTCTGGGAACTCAAGGTGGCGTCACACCCCTTGGTTCCTTTCCGGATCTTCAAGTCGCGAACCATCTTGGGCGCCGACTTGGTGATGTTCTGCATGGGTGGCGCATTCTTTTGCATGTGGTACTTCTTGACTTTCTACTTCCAGGGCGTCCACCGCTACGGACCGGTGCGTGCGGGTTTCGCCTTTCTGCCAATGGCCTTGTCGATCATTGCCGGTGCGCAAATCAGTTCTCGCATCGTCGCCAAGACGGGCATTCGGCCTTTGCTCTTCATCGGCACCATCATGGCCACCATCGGCTTCTTCTGGATGAGTCGTCTCACGGTGCACGGTGGCTACGCCACCGATGTCCTCGGACCTTCTATCGCCTGTTCGCTCGCGATGGGACTTCTCTTTACTCCTCTCGCGGCCGCCGCCACTATGGGCGTGGACCGCGCCGACTCCGGCCTCGCGTCCGGGGCCCTGAACGCTGGCCGTCAGATTGGCGGCTCACTCGCACTGGCCATCCTGGCGACCATCGTGATCGACAAGGCCCACACCTTCGGTGCGGCCTGGCAGGGTCCGGTTGCTCAGGTGGCGGGTTACCAGCGCGCTTTTGAGATTTCGTCCGCTATCACCTTGGTCGCTTTTGCCTTGACCTTCCTTGTGCCGGCAACGGCAGGCCGTCAGCCCGCGGCCGCGTAAGGGGTTGGGTTTCATGAAGATCACGGGTGCCGTTATCTATGCGTGGGACGTGGAGTCTCTCGCCACTTTTTATCGAGAACTCGCGGGCGCCAGGGTCATCGAGACTCATCGGCGTTGGGTGATTTTGGATGTCGAGGGTTCGCGACTGGTCATTCACGGATCGAATCAGGACGAACCCGATGAGAATGTGGGTGAGCGCCGCGAATCGACGCCGCTCAAGCTCACTTTCACTGTTGATGATCTCGCGGTGGCCCACGCGGCGGTCATCGCATTAGGTGGTGGCGCCACCGAGTTGTCCGGCGCCTGGGCCGACGGCGACGTTCTCTTTCTTGACGCGTGGGACCGCGAAGGGAACGTCTTCACCCTTCGTGGACCGGCGTAATTTCGTACACTCTCTCTAGACCCTCCCTAAAGGAATTTCATGGCCGCTCAATACATTTTCACCATGCGCGACCTGCGCCGTTTCTATCCGCCCGACCGCGAAGTGCTGAAGGGTATCTACCTGTCCTTTTATCCGGGCGCGAAGATTGGCGTCATCGGATCGAACGGATCAGGTAAGTCGTCGCTGCTCAAAATTATGGCGGGTATCGACACTGATTTTCAGGGTGAGGCGCGCCTCACCCCCGGCTTCACGGTGGGGTACCTGGCACAAGAGCCCGAACTGGATCCCACCAAGGACGTCATCGGCAACGTGGCCGACGGAGTGGGCGAGCAAGTGGCACTGGTGCAGCGCTTCAATGAGGTCTGCGCCGCGATGGGCGACCCCGACGCGGACTTTGATGCTCTGCTCACCGAGCAGGCCGACCTGCAGGCCAAGATTGACGCTGCCGGCGCGTGGGACCTCGAGCGCACGTTGAACATAGCGATGGACGCCTTGCGGCTTCCGCCGGGCGATGCCGACGTGACCACACTGTCGGGTGGTGAGCGACGTCGGGTGGCGCTCTGTCGTTTGCTGCTATCAAAGCCGGACCTCCTGCTCCTCGACGAGCCCACTAACCACCTCGATGCCGAATCGGTGGCGTGGCTTGAGCGTGCGTTGCAGGAATATCCCGGCACGGTGGTGGCCATCACCCACGATCGCTACTTCCTCGACAATGTGGCGCAGTGGATCTTGGAGCTTGACCGCGGTGCGGGTATTCCGTGGGAGGGTAACTACTCCAGCTGGCTCGAGCAGAAGCAGAATCGTTTGGCCGCCGAAGAGAAGGCCGACAAGGCTCGCGAACAGGCTCTGCAGCGAGAACTCGAATGGATTCGCATGTCGCCGCGCGCGCGTCAGTCCAAGGGCAAGGCACGTCTCAACTCCTTTAACGAATTAGTTGCCGAGGCCGAATCAGCGGACCGCCGCAGCGACAAACTCGAGATTCAAATCCCGCCGGGCCCACGCCTCGGTGACCTCGTCATTAACGCGACGGGTATTTCCAAGGGTTTTGGCGATCGCCAATTGATTGAGGACTTGTCCTTCATCTTGCCGGCCGGTGGGATTGTGGGTGTCGTCGGACCGAACGGTGCGGGGAAGACCACTTTGTTTCGCATGATTGCCGAGACGGAGAAGCCCGATGCAGGCGAGCTCGAGGTGGGCTCAACGGTGCAGTTGGCCTACGTGGATCAGGGTCGCGACAACTTGAATGGCGACCACAGCGTCTTTGACGAAATCAGCGAAGGCAATGACATCATCGTGGTGGGTAACCGCGAGCTCAACGCCCGCGCTTATGTTGCCTCGTTCGGTTTTAAGGGTTCTGACCAACAGAAGAAGGTCGGTCAACTGTCCGGTGGTGAGCGCAATCGGGTGCAGCTGGCCAAGGTGCTGAAGTCCGGCGGCAACGTTCTTCTCCTTGACGAACCGACGAACGATCTTGACGTCGACACTCTGCGCGCACTGGAAGATGGACTGCTGACCTTCCCGGGTTGCGCCGTCGTGATTAGCCACGACCGCTGGTTTTTGGACCGTATCGCGACGCACATCATCAGCTTTGATGATGAAGCTGACGTGCGCTGGTTTGAGGGTAACTTCTCGGATTACGAAGCGGATCGGCTCAAGCGACTGGGCTCGGGAGCGAACACACCGCACCGCCTCAAGTACAAGCCCATCCACCGATAGGACCTCGGCTCCTCCCGACAGATTCACAATGCTCACGAGTGGCGCGTGCACTGACTACCCTCGGTTGACCCTCAAGGAAAGAAGTGTGTATGCGAGTCCTCGTTCTGGGAGCGGGCGGAGTCGGTAGTGCGGTAGCGGGCATTTTGGCGAAGCGTCGCAGTGTTTCTGAGTTGGTGATGGGCGACTACGAGCTCGCGCGCGCACAGCGCGCGGCCGACATCTTCGGTGCCGGAGCCACGGCCATCGCGATTGACGCCTCGTCGGAAGCCGACATCGTGTCGGCGATTGCGGCGCACCACATCGACCTTGTCCTCAATGCGGTGGACCCACGATTTGTGATGCCCATCTTCCGCGCGTGCCTGACCGCATCGGTGCATTACATGGACATGGCGATGTCGCTCTCGACGGCTCACCCCACGGACCCCTTCGCCACGACGGGCGTCATGTTGGGTGACGAACAGTTCGCTCTGGCTGATGCGTATGCCGCCACGGGCAAGATGGCGCTCGCGGGAATGGGTGTGGAGCCAGGTATGTCGGACGTCTTTGCGCGTTACGCGGCTGACGAACTCTTCAGTGAGATCCACGAAGCAGGCGTTCGTGACGGTTCGAATCTCACCGTTGACGGATACGAGTTTGCTCCCAGTTTTTCGATCTGGACGGTGATTGAAGAATGTCTCAATCCACCCCTCATCTTCGAGAAGAGTCGCGGCTGGTTCACCACCGCACCCTTCTCGGAGCCCGAAGTCTTTACTTTTCCCGGCGGCATTGGTCCCGTGACCTGCGTCAACGTGGAACACGAAGAAGTCGCCCTCATCCCTCGCTACCTCGATGTCCAACGCGCAACGTTCAAGTTCGGCCTCGGCGACGACTTCATCAACGTCTTGACCACGATTCAGCAGCTCGGCTTGCATCGCACCGACAAGGTGACGGTGGGCGGCGTTCAGGTCTCGCCGCGTGATGTCTTGGCCGCGTGCTTGCCTGACCCTGCCTCTATCGGTCACCTCATGCACGGAGCCACCTGTGCGGGTCTGTGGGTGACGGGTCTCGGCAAGGATGGCCAACCGCGTGAGGTGTACCTCTACCAAGTGGTCGACAATGACTGGACCATGGCTAACTACCACGCCCAAGCGGTGGTGTGGCAGACCGCCATTCACCCCGTCATTGCCATTGAACTCATACGTGACGGTATCTGGAACACCCCGGGTGTCGTCGGTCCCGAAGCGCTTGATCCCAAGCCCTTCCTTGACCTCTTGGCCGCCAGTGACGCGCCGTGGGGTATGGAAGAGCGCACCGTCTAGGCACTTCATACTGGTGTGATGGAAAACGCCCGCCAGCCCGCATCCGACGCCACTATTTCTCACCAACGCGCGGTCGCCGCGAGTGCCGACCTGACGGACCCTCGTGACGAGGTCCGCGCGCGTCGCGGATTCTTGTCGGGACCACTGAATGACACGATCACCGGACGCTTTGATCACGCGGTCTGGGACTTTCACGCCTTCGACTTTGAAACGTCCGAGGTGGCCCCAGACAGCGTGAACCCCAGCCTGTGGCGTCAAGCTCGCCTCAACAACATTGCGGGGCTCTTCGAGGTTGTCGACGGCATCTACCAAGTGCGTGGCTTTGATATCTCCAACATCACCTTCATTCGTGGTGACCGCGGGTGGGTAGTGCTGGATCCCTTGACCTCGGCAGAGACGGCGCGAGCGGCGTATGAGCTCGTGACCGCCACACTCGGTGAGCGACCGATTACGGCAGTGATGTATTCGCACTCTCACGTGGACCACTACGGCGGCGTGCGCGGGATTTTGACTGATGAGCAGTGCGCGGACCCGCGCTTTCCCATCATTGCGCCCTCGGGTTTCTTGCACGAAGCGGTCAGCGAGAACGTGATGGCCGGCACCGTCATGCTGCGTCGAGCGATGTACATGTACGGCGCATTGTTGCCGCGTGACGAGTTGGGGCATGTCGACACGGGCCTCGGCAAGGGCATTCCCACTTTGCCGACGGTGTCATTGGTGGCGCCGACCGTCTCCATCATCGAGACGGGACAGGTCCTCACCATCGACGGCGTGGAGATGGAATTCCAACTCACGCCGGGCAGCGAGGCCCCCGCCGAGATGCACCTCTACCTCCCCCAGTGGCGAGCTCTGTGCGTGCCGGAGAATTGCACCGCCACCTTGCACAATCTCTACACCTTGCGCGGGGCTCAGGTGCGAGACGCGCTGGCGTGGTCGGGCTACATCAACGAGACCATCGAACGTTACGGCGAGCGCAGTGACGTGCTCTTCGCGTCGCATCACTGGCCACACGTGGGCGACGACATTGTGGAGTATCTCGCCGACCAACGCGACTTGTACCGTTACCTCCATGACGCCACGATGCGTCTCGCGAACCATGGCTACGTCATGGATGAGATCGCCGACATGGTCAGCCTTCCCCCCCACCTGAACTCGGTGTTCGCGAATCGTGACTACTACGGCACCGTGCATCACAACGTGCGCGCCATCTACAACCGCTATCTGGGCTTCTTCGACGGCAATCCGGCTCACCTCGCTCCGCTACCCCCCGTCGAGGCGGGTGCGCGCTACGTGGCCGCCATCGGTGGCGCCGCTCGCATCCTTGAGGTGGCCCGCGAGGCCATGGCGACCGGGGACTATCGCTGGGCCGTCGAGTTAGTCAATCACCTGGTCTTTTCTGATCCCGAGAATGAGGACGCGCGTCTGGTGCAGGCGGCGGCCCTCGAACAGTTGGGCTACCAGAGTGAGTCCGGGCCGTGGCGAGATTTCTATCTCACCGGGGCGATGGAGCTGCGCTCGAACGGCACCTTCCTGCGCGGCATGACGGGAAACGCCATGCAGCCCGATGTCGTGGCCGCACTCACGGGCGACATGTTGCGCGACCTGTGGGGCGTTCGCACTGATGCGCACCGCGCGGGTGACTGTACGGGCGTGATTGATTTCGTCTTGAGTGATGGTCCGACCATGCGCCTCGGACTTCGCCGAGGCGTCGTGTTCGCGCCCGCGGCGTCAGACGGTACCG
Organism: uncultured Actinomycetes bacterium; assembly: GCA_903924205.1. Taxonomy (GTDB): domain Bacteria; phylum Actinomycetota; class Acidimicrobiia; order Acidimicrobiales; family RAAP-2; genus RAAP-2. The sequence goes on along the minus strand of CAIYAP010000002.1, from coordinate 431,383 downwards.
ACGTCACGGTGCACACCACGCGTGCGGTGCTCGCGGATCTCGCCACCGCGCCACGCGAGAACATCGATGATCTGACGGTGGAGGGCAATCGAGACCTTCTGGCGTCGTGGTGTGCGGCGGGTGACCGTTTTGGTTACGGCTTTGACATCGTGTTGCCACAACGAAACTCGGGTCGATAGGAGAGGACCTTGTCCTCTACGCACACGGCGCCGCGAGGGTGGATGATGCATATGTCTTCGATAAAGGAGCTCATATGCGACGTAAGACATTCGATGTACTCATGACGGCGGTGGGGGCGGTGTTCATGGTGACACTGCTCATGGCCGGAGGCTTGGCGTCGTGGGGCAGCAGCTTCGCGAACGGACAGGTTCACGATCAACTCGCGTTGCAGAAGATCTACTTTCCCCCCTCGGCGGCTTTTGATCATCCGGCGGTGGGCACCTCCATCACGCCGTCGATGATTCCGAGCGTGAGTCAGTACGCGGGTCAGCAACTACTGACGGGTGAACAGGCCAAGGTCTACGCCAATGATTTCATTGCGGTGCACCTCAATGAAATTGGTGGTGGGATGACCTACGCGCAGCTGTCGGCCAAGGCAATGGCGGATCCCACGAACGCGGCCCTACAGACGCAAGTCGAGACAGTGTTTAAAGGCACGATGTTGCGCGGGAGCTTGCTGACGGCTTACGCCTTCAGCGTCTTCGGCACCATTGCGTCAATAGCGGCCATTGGCTGTTACATCCTCGGTGGGGTGATGTTCATCCTCACCCTGCTGGGTTTGTGGCACTACCGCCGAGTCGATGACGAGTCGGTCATCTTGAGCTGAGCCACGTTGATCCCGCGAGCGACCTCACCCTCGGGCCACAAGCCCGGGGGTGAGCGTCGTTAGGGGCAGGTGCCCGGAACCGGCGTGGCGCTGGGGGACCAGGGGTAGGTCAGGTGCACCACGTGACCCGCGCCGGGGTGAGCCAGTTGACTATAGGCATCGCTCGCCGATGAGGCGATCACGAAGGAGTAGCAACCCGGCGTGAAGGCGTAGCTGTTGCTCGAGGTATTCCACAAACCCATCGCCGTGGTGTTTGCCGAGACGGAACTGGTCGTGCCCGCCGCGCACAGTCCACTCGCGACGCCCTGCGTGAGACAACTCCCCGAGACCACCCCCATGAGTTGCAGGGTGAGTCCGGTGGTACTCGGCGGGGCGACATAGACGGGTTGCGTGACGGTGGCGTCACTCACACCGTGGGCCGCGTCGAGCACGGTGGTGGTGACCAGGCACACACTCGACAGCGTGAGCGAACATGATGCTCCGGTGAAGGTGCTGTGGGTGGACACCGTGGTGAGCCCGAACCCGAAGGAAAAGAGCACCGGCCAGTTGACCTGGTGATACCAATCGAAGCCGAGGGATAGTCCCTGGCTCGGGCTGGTGGTGAGATCCACATTGTTGCGGGTACCCGGCCAGAACGCGGGGTTGTTCATCGGACTCGTACTCATTGCCGCGGGGAAGGTGACCGGCAGTCGACCTTCGAAGGGCACTGAGCCCGAGAGCAGGGCACTGTACGAGTTGATGAGGTTGAGGGCCGAGGTGTCGATGGCGGTATCACGAGCCGGGTTCCATAATTCCGCGACCGCCGTCACTGACGTCAGCCAGGGCATGAGAACGGGTCCCGATGTGAAGAGACTGACGGCCGTGGGTGCGTGAGCGGCCGCGGTGGCGATCACGACATCTTGCGCATTCGGTAGCGACAGAGTTTGACGGTCGCCACCCTCCTTCGCCTGGTCATTCGCGAGCACCAGAATCTGAGACGCAGACGAAATCGCGGCATTCTCCTGGGTGATCATGGTGGCTAAAGAGCGCACGGTGACGACGGGCGACGCACTCGTCCACGTGCCGCTGAAGTGGTACGTGGTGCCGGCCGACAAGTTCACGGTGGTATCACTGACGACGGGGAATTGATTCAGCTGCGTGTTCGCAGCGAGGGTGGTGCCCTCCATGGTGACGTTGTCGCGACCGATACACGACACGCTGATCATGTACGGGCCGCTGACCGTGGGGGTGAAGGAGTCGGTGCGTGTGACGGGTGATGCGGCGGTGCCGCTGGGTGCGCCCGCCCACAAAGTGTTCGACGAGGTCTTGACGGGCGTAATGACCGAGCAGGTCACCGACCAGGTGGCCGTTCGCCATTTGGTCGCGAGAGCACTGCAGGTTCGCGACATGTCGCTGCTCGCGAGAATGACTAACGGACCGGCGCTTTGACGTAGGGGAATGGTGGCCGGCCCGGTACCCGCATTCTTTAGAAGTACCGCACCGGCTTGTTCGACCGCCCGGGCCGCACTCGACCCCGCGCCTTGTTGTCCCGTGGAGAGCCCGGTCGGGGCGCTCCAATTCTTCACGGCGTCGGGGACGACGAGTCCGGCCGCGAAACTGAGGGAGAGGTTCGAAATCGCCGCGTGACGAAGACTCGCGAGCGCGGGAGCGGGTAGTGCGGAGAGTTTTCCGAGGGCAATGCCGTTCAGCGGCTTGAGCAAAGTAACTCCCGCGGCCCACATTTGCCCCGTCGGAACACCCGTATCGAGATCGCTGCGAACGATGCCCGTAAAACCAATGGCCCGCAGCGCCGACGTCATTTGTGCGCCCGCGCAATCGCTCGCTCCATTCAGGGTGCCGTACGTGCACATCATGACGGTGCGATGCGCACCGGTCTGCGGCAAGGACGCGACGGCCATCGCGGTGGCCCGGGTGTAGTTGTCCATCACCACGGGGAGCGACGCGACGTAGTTCATGGACACTCGGTCTTCTTCTTGGGAGTAGACGCCCCAGTGCTTCAGCACAATGATGTGGACGTTGTTGGCGACGGCGCGTGCCTCCGCGCTCCCCATCACTCCGGCCAAAGTGGGATTTTCTCCAAAGGTTTCATTGAGCCGCCCCCAGTTCGGAATCCGACCCAAACTGAGGTCGGGCACCTGTATGCCCTGGAAGTGCATCGCGTTGGCCTGTGATCCGAGAACCTGGCCGTAGCGCTGGGCCAGCGCGGGGTCCATTGTTGCGGCCAGCGTTAACTGGCTGGGCAATAAAGTCGGGTTACCGACACCACTGGGAGTTTGGTAGATAACCCCCACGGGACCGTCTTCCAAGGTGAGGGGGGGAATGCCGAACTGGGGAAAGTCGGTGATATAGCTGTATGACGAGCGTCCGTTACCGAACCAATCGTTTTGATTCTGAAAAGAACCCGGCACGTAGCGCAACGTGGAGAGAGCCACTTCCGCCGTGAGGGCCGTGGCGGGGTGAAACTTGAATTCGCACGTGAGTACTTGAGTGGCGAGTTGTGCCGGAGTAAATCGAGCTTGATATGCCGCTGACATCCACGGGTATTCCGCGGTGTTTGACAGTTCGCTACTGACCGGACAGGCGCCACTGGCGGAAGGTCGCGGCGTGGCGTGGCTCACGGTGGCCACGGTCAACGAGGCGCAGAACACCCCGACGATTAAGAGAACGCGACGCACAGCGACAAAGTAATGGGAATGTCACGTCCGTACACGGCGGCACGACACGACGCTCGCTACTTGAGCAAGTCCTTGGCGATCGCGACCACCTGCATCTCGTCAGTACCGGCGTAGATACGCAGCACGCGCGCGTCGCGCGACAGCTGCTCGACGCGATACTCCGAGACGTAACCGTTGCCACCGAAGAGCTGAATCGCCTCGTCGGCAACCTGGCAGGCCACTTGCGCGCTGTACAGCTTCATCGCGGATGCTTCGGCGAAACTGGTCGGCGCACCTTCACCTTGACGTTCAATGAACTGGAAAACCATGTTCTGCACGTTGACGCGGGCGACTTCCATGTTCGCGAGCTTTAGCTGAATGAGCTGGTACTCACTGATGGGCTTGTTCCACAGACGGCGGGTCTTGGCGTACTCAATCGAGAGCTTGAGGCACTCCTCGATCACGCCGAGGCTCATGGCCGCCACGCCCGCACGCTCGGACACGAAGTTGTCCTTGGCGCTGGCCCGACCGCCACCTTGAGGGTTCTCGGTCTCACCGAGCAAACGGTCCTTACCGACGCGAACATCGCTGAGGTACAAGGTGCCGGTGGGTGAGGCGTGCTGACCCATCTTGCGCATGGGCTTGGACTGCTCGAGGCCGGGCATGCCGGCGTCGAGAACAAAGGTCAGCACCTTGCGGTTACGAATGTCGTCGCCCGAACCATCATCCAACTTGGCGTACAGCACAATGGTGTCGGCGTATGGTCCGTTGGTAATCCAGGTCTTCGAGCCGTTGATGATGTATTCCTCACCATCGCGGCGTGCGGTGGTGGTCATACCTCCGAGGGCATCCGAACCTGAGTCAGGCTCGGTGATGGCCCACGCCCCGACCTTGTCGAGGGTGAGCAGGTCGAGACCCCAGCGTTCCATCTGAGCGGGGGTGCCCAGCTTGTTGATCGTGCCGGCCGCGAGCCCGGTCGACACCCCAAGTGAGGTGACGAGACCGGGGCTCACGCGGCACAGCTCGATAGTGCTGATGAGTTGGGCGGCCGGGTCGCTCGTTCGCTTCGCCGGGGCTTCCTCACCACTGATTTTGCGCTGAAGTTGGCGCTGGAAGTTTTCCTTCGCCATCTCCTTGAGTCCGAACACCTGATACATCTTTCGCAAGATGTCGTAGGGCGGAACGCCGTTGTGCTCGATATCGTCCAAATGCGGACGAATCTCGTCGTCGACGAACCGACGCATCACTTCTTGAATGGCGAGATGCGTATCGGACCAGCCGTACATGGCCTTAGGCCTCCCAGCTCGTGCGCGTCAAGGTGTTGCGGTCGGTGTGAAGAATCACCACGTCGCTCTTGGCGTGCTCGATAACGCTGGTCTCGTCGTAGGAGAAGGTGTCGCCCTCGACGGTGATGGTCACGTCGAACTTGGTGCACTTGGCGATGCGGTCCAGGTACAGGTTCGAGGTGATGCCGTAGGTGTTCGAGCCGAGCTCGCTGGTCAGCGTGTAGCTCGTCGCGTCGGCCGAGGCGGTGCCACCGGCGAGGATGTTCGATCCGCGCGGGATGATGAAGCACTTGAGAACTTGGTTCTCCTTGGCGTCCCACAACCAGTAACCGACCTCGGTGTGAAAGGGGTTGTCTTCGCCCTCGCGGTAACCGCTCATGCGGTAGTCGAGGCCGTAGAGGCTCTGCTCGCCGTTGTCGACGGGGCCGAAGGGCTTCATGATGACCTTCTCACGGAAGATCGTTTCGGCGACTTTGCCCTTTTCGTTGTGGTACGAGACGTCGAGGCCGGTAAAGCCTGACTCCCAGGTACCAACGAGCCTGCCGAGCGGGCCCCACTCTTCGTATGCCATGACTGTTCTCCTTGGGGTATTGATCATCGGACTGCCGGAGCAATCCGCTAGGAGCAGATTAGAGGCGCGCGAGAGGCAGCTTGTCCATCGTGCGCCGGTAGTGACGCCAGGTCGCCACGCACCACGCGACCGCGATGACGCTGGGCAGCGCCCACGACGCCAGCCTCATGGCGTTCTGCTGAGTCGCACTGCCGATTGGCCCCTCTAGGGCAATAACCCAGAAGTAGGTCAGGAAGATGAGGAACCAGCGATTCGCCCGTTGTTGGGGCCGCGACCAGTTTTCCTCGCGCCCGCACTGGCGAATCCAACTCACGAGGGCGATGAGGGGCCGTGGACCACGGGCGTCGGTGATCAGGAGGCTGGCGATGAGCACAAAGAGGCTACCGACGGCCAGCGCGACGGCCGCAGCCTGCGGCGAACGCCAGCTGCCGAGGTGGCGCGACTGCGAGATCCCGACGGAGGTGAGGGGAAGTCCGAGGGCGAGTAGCGGCGAGGCTCCCCAGAGGGCTCGTCTCGCGATGCGTACCTCATCGAGGTTGAGGCTTGCGGGGGCTGCGAATGGTCGGGTCACCGACGTCCACTCGCGACCGTTCCAGACACGCCAGCCCGCCGACCCGGCGGGGTCAACGTACCAACCGTGCGGCGGGGCTTCATCAGTCACCTTGTTGACGGTAGCGTGAAAGTGACATCAAGGGGGATGGCATGACCATTACGTCACGAGGCGCCGCGGCACCGACATCAGGAAATCAGGACCACGTCGCTCTCCACACGAGCGACCTCGACCTCGCCGTCGCCACGGTGCAGGCCAACGCCGAGCGCTGGGCCGCGACGAGTGCGAGTCAGCGCGTCGCTCTCCTGCGTCAGGTCATCGCCGATACCTACGCCGTCGCCGACGAGTGGAACGCCGCGGCGTGTCGCGCTAAGGGACTTGACCCCGAGTCCACCGAAGGGGGGGAAGAGCTGTTCAGCGGTATCGGCACCTTCGTGCGGATGGCCTCAGCCTTCGCCACCAGCCTCGAGGACATCGCTCGATCGGGTCGCCCCCATTTCCCAGGTCCGATTCGTCACGTGCCCGGCAATCGTCTCGCCGTGCAGGTGTTGCCGGCCTCGGCCATGGATAAGGTTCTCTATTCCGGTATTAGCGCGGAAGTGTGGATGGAGCCCGGCGTCACTGAGGCTGAGATCACCGAGACGCAGGCCGCCGTCTATCGCGACCCCGCGGCTCACGCGGGCGTGTCGTTGGTGCTCGGCGCGGGCAACGTCGCTTCACTCGGACCTCGTGACGTGTTGACCAAGATGTTCGAAGAGGGCAAGGTCGTGGTGCTCAAGGCGAACCCGGTGAATGACTATCTCGTCCCCGCCTGGACCACAGCCATGCGCGCGCTCATTGAGCCGGGATTTCTCACCATCGTCTCGGGTGGTGCTGCCGTCGGTGCGTACCTCACCGCTCACGAGGGCGTAGACGACATTCACGTCACCGGCTCGGACAAGACCCACGACGCCATCGTGTTTGGCGTGGGCGAGGAGGGTGCACGTCGTAAGGCGGCGAATGACCCCGTCATGACGAAGCCGGTCAGCTGCGAGCTCGGTAACGTCTCGCCCGTCGTGATCGTTCCGGGTAACTGGTCGGCGAAGGACATCGCTTTTCAGGCTCGTCACGTCGCCACCATGTTGACGAACAATGCCGGCTTCAACTGTTTGACGCCGCGCGTCATCGTGACCTCCGCGTCATGGCCGCAGCGCGAGGCATTCCTCAACGAACTTGAAACCGTGTTGGCGTCACTGGCGACCCGCAAGGCCTATTACCCCGGTGCTACCGAACGACACGCCTCGTTCATGGCTGCCTATCCCGACGCGCATCAGATGGGGGCGAGCGGCGACGGCAAACTGCCGTGGACCATTCTTCGCGACGTGCCGTCATCGGACGCGGCGCAGATGGCCTTCAACGTCGAGGCATTCTGTTCGTTGACCTCCGAGACATCCCTTCACGCCGTGGACTGCGTGGACTTCGTCGAGAAGGCGGTGGAGTTCTGCAATGACGTCGTGTGGGGCACTTTGTCCATGACCTTGATCGCCCACCCGAACGAAGTGACCGACCCCTTGGTCGGACCGGTGATTGAACAAGCCATCGCCGACCTTCGCTACGGCTCCATTGGCCTCAACCTCTGGCACGGCCTGAGTTTCGCGTTCTCGACCACGGTGTGGGGCGCGTACCCGGGTCACCCCATCACGGACATTCAATCGGGTAGCGGTTTTGTCGGTAATGCGTTCATGTTTGCTCGTCCGCAAAAGTCTGTGGTGCGTGGACCCTTCCGCCCGGCCATGGCGCCGGCATGGTTCGCGACCGTGAAGAACGGCGCGCCCATTATGCGAGCCTTGCTGCGCTTCGAGGTGGCACCGTCGTGGCTGAAGGTACCGGGCCTGATCTGGACGACGCTGAGAAACAGCTAGGGACGGAAATACGTCGCGGTCGTGGCCGAGACGGCCGCGCAACGCGATCGACCACATGCCACCGACACGAAACGGTCGGGAACGTAGGTCTGCGTGACGTGAAGTGTGTGTTGCCAGTTGGCAGCGGCAATCTGACCAGACGCGGTGAGCGCCGCGCAGCCGGTGTGGGCCGCGCAGGCAATAGTGCTGCCGGCGGGAACGACCACCTGATGTTTCTTCCCGTGACTAATGGAGAGAGCGGCGGTCGATGACGGGCTCCCTCGAACGACGAACGTGCAACTGACCGGTGACAGGCTGTCGCACCACGTGGCGACGAAGGTCTTCTTCGGCAAGGAAGAAGTTGTTGAGGTCGACCTAGTCGGGAGTGACGAGGTGGGGGAGTTCAGCGTGGACGTGGTCACCGATGACCGCGAGGGAGACAATTGGTAGTAACTGAGCCCTGTAGGAACGGAACCGACCGTTGCGCAACTCGCGGTGCTGCAGCGAGCGTCCACCACCTGTGCCGCGGTGGTGGTGAGCCACTGTGACAAGAGGGTGAGAGGGGTCCAGGTGCGACCAAGGTTCTGGCTCACCGCGAACGCCGGAGGCTCACTATCACTCACGGCGGTGCAGATGTCGAGAGTGGTGCTGGCGGAACAGGTGAGATCGGCGAGGCCGAGAAAGGTGTCCGGCAGGGGCACTGCGGTCGTGCCCGCATCGCCCACGCTCCACGTAAAGAGAAGGGGGCCAGTGGCGTTGCGACCGTAGATGAGACAGGTGTGGGCGCCACAGGCAATGCGTGACACGCTGCCAGCCGAAATGGGGGCGATGGTGATGCTGTGCCAGCCGCCCGTGGGGCCGATGACCTGAGCGGCCGAGGTGGCGCCACTTTCCAGCGTGGTGGTGCCGACGGCGAGGCAGTAATCCGTGGTGGTGCAACCCACGGTGGTGAGTGGCACCGAAATATTGAGCGAGGGAGTGCCGATCACGCTCAGTCCACTGACGGCCGCGGGGGTGGACGAGTTGCGTCCGCAGGCGCTGAGCAGTAGTCCCGCCAGAGCGATAGAGACGATCACGCGACCAGAAGAAGACACGTCTGCCAATCTAACTAGCCAGCCCCCTCGCCACGGGTCTACCCTGCGGAGGTGAGTTGGATTGATGGAATCATCGCGCTGTCCGTGTTAGCCGCCGCCCTGCGTGGTCGTTCTACGGGTGCCCTGCGCCAAATTGGTAATGCCATCGGCGCCGTGTCGGGGTTCGTGGCGGGCCTCTGGGTGTCGCCCTACGTGGTGCGTTCCTTACCCGGATTCTCGTGGCGAGCCTTAGTGGGAATAGGTGTGGTCATCTTTTCGACGATCGCCGGTGCGGTCATTGGTCGAGCCATCGGTACGGTGGGTAATCGCTCGATGCGTCGATTGCACCTCAGTTCCGTCGATGCCACGGCCGGTGCCGTCATTGCCGTGGCGCAGTCTCTCGCCATCTGCTGGTTGGTTGCCGGTGTCATCGTGCAAGCCGCGTGGTTACCGGTGGCGGGTGCCATCAACCGCTCCGCGATCATTACCTCACTCGACGCCGCATTGCCCCCCGTGCCGTCTTTGACGGAAAAGTTCACCCACCTGCTCGACACGTCGAACTTTCCGACGGTGTTTGCGTCCGTGACTGCTCCGCTGGTGCACGCCGTGTTGCCGACCACCGCGCCGGTCATCAACGTGGCGACCTCCGTGGCCAAGGTCATCTCGACCGACAGCTGTGGTCAGACGCGCGAAGGGTCGGCGTGGGTGTGGGCTCACGGTGAATGGGCAACCAACGCACACGTCGTAGCGGGTGCTCGCCAGGTGACCGTCAATGGCGCGCCCGCCACCGTGGTGTACATCAACGCCGCACACGACATTGCGCTTCTTCTGGGACCCTCAGCCACCATCCCCGCTCGTGGACCAGCGACTCTTGGCAGTACGGCAGCCGTGGTGGGCTTCCCGCAAAATGGTGCCCTGACGGTGACGCCTGCCGCCATTGGCCCCACCATCAGTGCGCAGGGTCGTGACATCTACGGGAACTCACTGGTCACCCGTGACGTGGTCACCTTGACCGCCGCCGTGCAGCCCGGCAATTCGGGAAGTCCCGTCTTTGAGAGCGTCAATGGTCGACCCATGGTGGTCGCGATGGTGTTCTCTCGCTCCACCGTGCAGGCCAATACCGCCTACGCCATCACCATGGCGCAGATCACCGCCGATCTCTCGACGGTGACGACGCGCACGCCGGTGGCCACTGGTGCCTGCGTGCAGCCTTAGATCGAGGCGATGGCCTCGGCGAGCATGCTGAGACCCTCGCGCAGCTGGTCATCGGTGATCACTAGCGGTGGGAGTAAGCGAATCACGTTGCCGTAGGTGCCCGCCGCGAGCGTCAGAACGCCGCGGCTGTTGGTGTAACTCGTGATGGCCTTGGCCGCCGACGCGAGGGGTGTCAGGGTGCCGGGCTCGCAGAACTCGAGAGCCAACATCGCCCCGCGACCACGCACGTCCGCGATGATGGGGAACGTGGCCTTCAGTTCCTGCAGGAACGGTAGAGCGATGGACTCAATGTGGCGCGCCTTTCCGACGAGGTCCTGCTCGCGCATGGTGCGGATAGTGGCGAGAGCCGCCGCCGCCGCCACGGGGTTGCCGCCGTAGGTGCCACCGAGACCACCTTCGTGAGTGGCGTTCATGATGTCGGCACGTCCGGTGACGGCGGCGAGTGGCATACCACCGGCCATGCCCTTCGCGGTCGTAATCATGTCGGGAACGACGCCCTCGTGGTTCACCGCGAACCACTCACCGGTGCGACAGAACCCGGCTTGAATTTCGTCGGCGATAAACAGCGCGCCGTTGGCCTGCGTCCAGTCCGCCAGGCCTTTTAGGAAGCCCGGCGCCGGCACGATGAATCCACCTTCACCCTGAATGGGCTCGATGAGCACGGCGGCGAGATTGTGCACGCCGACGAGAGACTCGATTTCCGCAATGGTCTTGGCTGCAGCCTCGGGGCCGGATAAGCCATCGCGCAGCGGGTAGCTCGTGGACACGCGGTAGACCTCGGGGGCGAAGGGCCCGAAGCGGTCCTTGTAGGGCATGTTCTTGGCCGTCAGCGCCATGGTCAAGTTGGTGCGACCGTGATAGGCGTGGTCGACCACCACGATGGCCGGCTTACCGGTGGCGAGGCGCGCGATTTTCACCGCGTTCTCGACCGCCTCGGCGCCGCTGTTGAGGAGCACCGAGGTCTTCGGGAAATCACCCGGCGTGAGCTCGGCGAGCTGTTCGCAGACTTCGATGTACTCCTCGTACGGGGTGACCATGAAGCAGGTGTGCGTAAAGTCAGCAACTTGACGGCTGACGGCCTCGGTGACCGCGGGAACTGCGTGACCAATGGAGGTCACCGCGATGCCGGAGCCCAGATCAAGAATGTGGTTGCCGTCGACGTCGGTCAAAATGGCACCCTCGGCGGAGGCGATGTAGATGGGGAACCCCTGGGTGAGGCCGGCCGAAACCACCTTTTTGCGGCGCTCGTGCAGGGCAAGCGACTTCGGCCCGGGCAATTCGGTGAGCAACTTGCGGCTGGTCGTGGGGTCAGTCATCGTCATGGCAGTCTCCTTAAGGAACTGTCACTCAGCGTAGTTTGCCGCTTACGCCGGCGTCGAGGGCTTAGCGCGAGGCGGCGAAGTTCGCGACGAGACGCTCGAGCAAGGGACGGTACGACTCCAGTGACGCTGTCGGCATGTGGGGATCTTTTCCGAGGTCGTCCCAGTCGCGCACGCGTAGCGCGGCCGCATGTCCCGGATGCTTCTCGAACCGCTCGCATTCCTCGGTCGTGAGAAGTCCACCCTGCGCGGTCAGCGTGGCTCGCGACGTGTCTGACAAGGCGTCGTGATACGCGGGCGATACCGTGCAGCGCCACCGTTTCGCGGTGACGTGCAGCGCGATGGGTTGAGCGACGGCGGGTCCCAAGAGCGGTGACACGATGTGCGCCCCGATTGCCTCGTGCAGGTCATCATCCGTCTCGAGATCGGCACGCTCACCGGTCTGCACGTCCGCGACGAGGTGGCCCACGTCATGTAGCAAGGCGGCGGCGACGAGCTCGTCGCTCGCGCCGTCGTTGGCGGCGAGTTGCGCGCACTGCAGCGAGTGCATTAGTGACGTGACATCTTCACCGTAGGACTTGTGACCGAAATCTGCGAAGAGTTGGAATAACTCGTCAACGCTCGTGACCTTTTTCATACGGGACGTCCTTCAAAGTCGCCAATCAGCGAAATGTGTGGGTGACCATCATCCGCGGTGCTCGCGAAGATGTCGCGCTTGAGCCGGTAGTAGTCCTCGCGCAAGTCACCCTCGGACTGACGGTTGTACGTCGGGTACAAGGCCCGACGTGACCGCCCCGACGTGTTCGCGCCACTGCGGTGTGGCGTCAGTCCGTGAAAGAACAAGGTGTGACCGGCGCTCAGTTCCACCGGGAACCACTCGAGCTGGGCGACAACCGGGGCCGCGATGCAGCCACGCTCATCTTGTTCGAGAGTCACGTGGTGACGAGCGCTCACGACGTCGAGGCAACCATTGGCCACGGTCGAGTCGTCGACGGCGACCATGACGGAGAGCACTTCGTTCACGGTGGGGTACGCCGGTTGATCTTGGTGCGGCGCGAAGCCGGCACCTCCGTGGTGTTTGTAGTTGATTTTCTCCTTGTAGAGAAACGCGGGCTCACCGAGAAGTTCACCGGCAATGTCAGAAATGGCGGAACGACGAAGGACCTCGTCGAGAACGGGCGAGGCATCGATGAAGTATTCGCTACGCGCCAGACGCGGACCGTCATCGGTCATCTCGTAGTGCTGCATCAATTCGTCATTCGACGCGACGACGTCTACCGCGGCGCGCAGCTCCTCGATGGAGCAGGGCAGCAGGTCATTGACGAGCAACCACCCATTTTCTCGGTAGAAATTGAGCTGGTCCTGCGTGAGTCGAGCCATAAATCCATCATACGAAGTCATCATGGCTCGACACACCGAGTACTACTTCTTCGTGACCTTCCAGGTAATGGTGCGGGCCTTCGAGGCGTTGCCCGCGGGATCGGCGGCGTACACCGTGAAACGGTGAGTCGTCATACTGAGGCCACTGAGCGCCTTGCCGGTCTTACAGGGCGCCGGGACCGCCTTATCGAGGGCGCAGTAATAGGTGAAGGTCTTCGAGTCGGGGTCGGTGGCGTGGAATGCGACCGTGGTCTTGCTGGTCACGCCCAGCTTGGCCACCGACGTGTCGATGAGGGCCGTCGGTGCCGTGGTATCCGCCTTGGCACCGGCGTTCAGGTTCATCGCCACCATTTGGTTTCCGATGAGGTTCCCGAGTTCACCGGCCGACGGCTGGTCGTCGGTGATGGGCGTGGCCTCGTGCGTTTCGGGATCGTAGGGACCGGTGTACTTGTAGAACTCGTAGCGTTGCGTGACCGTGTTATGGCCCTTGCCCAACTGAAACTCGTTCGAGACCTGTTGCTGCAGTGTCCCTCCGTTACCCGCCTGAACGAGTAACCAGCTGACTTCCGTTTGCGACGGTGAGTTCGGAACTTCCTTGTCGCCGGTGACCAGGTGGCCAAGATCTGCCTTCGATGCCGTCTCGGTGACGTAGACCTTCACCCACTCGGCATCGGCGAGTTGCGGGTCACCCGGCTCGATGGGGGGCGCGGGAGCGACCGCCTGCACGATGGGTTGCTGGTTGACGGCGCCGGCGGGAGCGGGCTGTACGGCAAATGACGGCGCCGAGATGGGCACGTTGCCCCCCGCGGCGGTCATGAGTTGACCCGGTTGAGAGGGGTTCGCCACTAGCCAGTTGTAGATGACGTTGGTGGGGGTGGCCGAGGTACCGATACCAAAGTGGTCGCACCCCGTGGTGAGGTAGTTGGTAGATCCGCCCGTCCAGCACTGGTGGCCCATGGTGGGAGTGATGGGGTTCGGGCCGACGGGGGTCGAGATGCTGAACTGAGCTGACGAGCTGTCATAGGGGCTGGCGTAGATCACCATGGTGTCCACACCACCGTGAATTGCGGTCACCGTCGGATTGCCATAACGCTCGTATGGCGCACCAAATTCGTAGGTGACCTGCGAGGGGGTGATGCCATCCAGTTCGATTTCAAAACCGTTGGTCGGAGCGCCCGTGTCGTTGAACACGTCAAAGTTCGATAGCGATCCAAATTGCGGCGGCGTGGCCGAGTTGCTGGACGTCGCAATGACCGTGGTGGATGAAATGGCAATGAGGGGAACCGCCAAGTATCCCCAATGACGACGTCGCATGCAGCCTCCTGAGCTCGTCATCACGTTAGGTCACCACATGGTTGAAATGTCCCTCATCGTCACGATATTGACATTAAGTAAGGACTTTCGGCCTAGGCGACTTAACCCTGAGTTCCGCGGGCGAGTAGACGCGTCGTCGTGCTGGGCCGAAGTCGACAGACGCTGTAAGGACCGAAAGATGCGGTCGCCGATATGGATCCCAATCGAACGGCCACCGCAGTGACAGTGACGGGCCGGCAGGTGGACACGGTGTAGTTACCCGTCTCCACGACGCCCATGTCGTCGGATGCCGATTGGCCCGGTGCCAGGGTGATCTCTATGCCCATCATGCCCATGGAGTCGTTGCTGGCTGAGGGCCCGATGGGAATAAAGGGAGTGCCCGAATTTCCTGGCTGCAAGCTCGCCACCCCGGAAATCAGACACGCGGACGTCGAGTGGTTGGTGAAGATGATGGGGTGGTAAATCGTGCCCGCCGCGCCGTTTGCTCGACCCACCGAGATTCGAATGGTGGCATTGCTACACCACGGGGTCGCTCGCGAGGTCGTGGTGGTCGCGGGATGGGTGGTGTGGGTGGCCGCGACCGCGGCAACCACGCCGACGGCCGCGAGAGCCGAGGTAGAAATCAAGGTCAGGGTGGCGAGTCGTTTCATGACTCCATCATGCCCACAACTCCTGCGGGATTACTGGTCAGCGAGATAATCGCTCACGCGGGTAGCCACTTTCGTGAGGGCCGACAGTTGTGCTGCCGTGGCGTGATTGATGAAAAGCTCTCTGACGTCCTCGACATGTGACGGCGCGGCTGCCGCGGCTGCCTGGCGACCCGCAGCGGTAATGCTCACCCACCACACACGCCTGTCATCACGGCACTGCTCTTTGACGACGAGTCCACGCGCGACGAGACGAGTGATGTGGTGTGAACCTCGGCTCTTTTCGAAGCCGAGATAGCGACACAGTTCGGTCACTCGGCTGCGGCCGTCATGATCGGTCAGAAAAGCTAAGACGAAATAATCCTGGAGGCTGAGGTCGAAGGGCGCCAATCGCCGATTCAACTCGCTCGCTAGTTGCAACTGCATGAGCTCCAATGATCGCCATGCTGCGAGTTCGCTATCGGAGAGCCAGGGGGTCGTTGCCACGAAAGTGGAGTGTACGGCGCAGACGGAGGCCGACCAACGGACTTACGTGGTGATGTTCCAGACGGTGGCCCCGTCGGCCACTGAGGTGGGTGAACCCAAAATGGAGGTGAGCGCGGTGATCGTGTCGGGTGAGGCGTGCTTCCTGATCACCACCACGATGGTTGGTGCCCATCGGTGAAGGGTGACCCCCAGGGCGCGCAACTGTTGCGGCTGAATGAAGCGCGGGCCATACGAGACGAAGAGCAAGGTATTTTCAGTAGGGGTCGGCGCCGCCATCGAGCTGACCTTGCCGTCCTTACCCGGCACCATGGCAAAGCCGCCCACCAATTTCCCGTGTAGTCCCGTTTCGGCCATCCAGGCCATGGACGCATTCATGGCAATCCACGGGAAGGGGAAGACAACAACCGTGGTGTCGGGAGAAATCTCCGCGGCGTGCTTCGTGAACCAGACCGGCGTTCGCTGAGAGGTCACCGTGAGAGGAAAACGATAGGTCGTGGCGATGGGCAGAAGAACGACCGCCACTACGGCGGCAACCGCTAGCCGCGGCGCGAGTACCGATGGCGCCCACTGAACCCGGAGACGTTCCGTGGTGGCGTCGATGACGAGAGCAATGATGAGGGCGAGCGCGAGCGACACAACCACGGCGAAGCGTTGAATGATGAGGGCCTTCGCGATGGGCAGGTGCACCCACCACGTGGCGGGCGAGAGTTCGGCCACGACAAAAACCGTCGCCGTCAGCCACCAGATCGCCAAGAGTCGCCGACGAGCAACCAGTCCCCATCCCGCGAGCGCGATGATGAGGGCACCAATACCGATGTAGTTCATCTGCGCACCCGGAAAGCCGAGGTAGCCGGTCCACGCGGTAGCAGTGTCGGGCTTATGCAAGATGACGTGGGAGATCAAGGTGCTGGGTGGAGTGGTGGAAGCCAACCAGAGAGCACCTTCGACATGGCCGGGGCCCAGAAGAGCGATCCACGCGGGAACCGAGAGCAGCAGGGCGCTCGTCGTCAACCACCACATCGCGGCGATGCGGGCGTCGACACGAGCGATCAGAACGTCGCGCCGCCACCAGGTCACGGCGAGCAGCACGGTGGCGATGGCCATGATGGCCATCAACAGGAATTCCGTACCGGTGAAGAACTGCAGAACGGTATAGGCCGTCATCGTCAGTCCCGTGCGGCGCGCACTCCATCGATAGCGGCGGAGGTTGTCGAACGCCATCAACATGAGCGGTAAGTAGATGACCAGGGTCAAGTTCGTGTCCCCACGCTCCACGAAGTGGATCATGTAGGGCGAGAATCCGTACAACAGTCCGGCCACCGTTCTCGCGACGCGTGACTCGGTGAGACGAGCGGCGAGGCAGTACGCCGAGAGGGCCGAGAGGACGGGGGTCAGCAAGTTGGCCACGTTGGCCGACATGAGCGGGCCCGCTAGCCACGTGAGGGGAGTGAGGATGACGCCCACGGACACGTCACTGGTATTCGCCAGCGCGTTGACGGTGCCGAGGTGGGCGAAGAGGCCCGGGGGAAACAGCGGGTTGGCGCCCGTCGCAATCGCGCGGGCGATCCACTCAAACCACCACACCTGCACCGTGGCGTCACCGCAACTGCAGGGCAAGGTGCGAAAAGGTGAACCGGTGATCCACACGTGCGCCCACATGATGAGCGACAGGAGGAGAAAAAAACCGCCAGCGAGGAGTCGCTCTCGTCGAGTGGTGAGTCGCTGGTAGAGCACGGCGTACATCTTTACCGGTTCTGTCTCGTCACCGCGGCGGAACATTGTTCGGCGACGGCAATGGGAAAACGACAACTCCACCGCGATGAGTGACTTCGTCATCATCGCCCACGGCACAGAGGGCGGTGGGTCGGGAGCTGATGTGTCGTTGGTCGTGACCCGCGTGAGGTTGCGGTTAGTGACGACTAGGCGATTTCGCGCAGGACGCCGTCTTCAATCTCTAGCCGCCGGTCGGCAGCCGTGGCGATCTTCTCATCGTGCGTGACGACGACAACGGTTCTCTTCTCTTGTTCCGCGGCGTCGCGCAAGAGTGCGATGATCCGCTCGCCCGTCTTGCGGTCCAAGTTCCCGGTGGGCTCATCGGCCAAGATGAGCCCGGGGTTGGTGACCAGCGCACGGGCAATCGCGACTCGCTGCTGTTCACCGCCGGAGAGTTTCGCCGGACGGCGAAGCACCTTGTCGTCACCCAGACCGACGGTGCTCAGAACTTCTCGAGCTCTCGTCTTTCGTTCGGACACCGACCAACCAGCGAACTCCAGGGGCAGCATCACATTCTCGAGCGCGCTGAGGTTGGGAATCAGATTGAACTGCTGGAATACAAAACCCACTTTGCGAGCGCGGTAGGCGGTCCGACCCTTGGCATCAAGACCAGCGAGTTCTACGTCGTCCACTTTGATAGAGCCGTTGTCGGGAGATTCCAGCAAACCGAGCAACGAGAGAAGAGTTGACTTACCGCTCCCGCTCGCCCCCACGATGGCAACCATCTCGCCCGGCTTCGTCGAGAAACTGACGTCACGAACGGCGGTAACGTCACCGGCCGGCGTCTTGAACGTTTTATTCAATGATGTGATTATCAGCATTATTCGCTCCTCAGGACTTCGGCGGGACGGACTCGAACCACGCTGGCAACCGCCACTGACGCGCCGATAACGGCGACCAAGATGGCAATGGCGAAAGCGGCCGACAAGGTGCCCCACCCCACTGACGTGTGCAGCTGGGTGAGAGTTCGACCAAAACCACCGAAGCGGAATGATCCGGTGGGCATGCCGCTCGGCGGTGTAAAGCCGTTGCCGCCACCGGTAAAGCCTCCCGGAGACCCGCCGGGCGGTCGGATGAATCCGCCCGCCGGAGATGTGTCACCCGTTGCCGACACGAGGGCCGAGGCGATGGGACTCGACATCACGATGCCGACTCCCGCACCCACCACGCTGCCCAAGACGGTGAAGGTGGTCGACTCGGCGATGAACTGACGGATGATGCTCCCGGTCGGGGCTCCAATTGCCTTGAGGACCCCAATCTCGCGCCGGCGTTCGCGCACGATCATGAGCATCGAGAGCAAGAGGATGATGCCCGCTCCCGCCACCGCGCCGAAGAGGGTGTACGTGGAGATCGTCTGAACCGAATCGAGGGGCGCCAGAGCAGTTTGGGTCGTTTGTACCGTGGACGTGACATCGGCGGTCGAACCGAGCTTGTGTGAGACGAGGGTCGTGGTTGCGGCAACATGGCTGAGCGTGTCCACGGTCAATGTTGCCCCGGTGAGTTGTCCCGCCTGGTGAGCCAGACGCTGCACGGTAGACAGGGGCATAATCACGTTGTTGTTTGCGAAACTAGATCCGGCACTGTAAATCCCGATCACCGTGACGTGTGTCGCCCACGCCGTAAATGTGGAACCCACCACCAAATTATTCGCGCGGGCCAGGTCTGTACCAAGAATCGCGACGTCGGCATCACTCGTCGAGGCGAACGATGCCCCCTTCACGATCTTCTCGGTACTACCGCCGAATGCCCCTCCGACAAGTGCCGTGCCGGGACTGTTAGTGCCCACGACTCGGACGGGCGGGGTAAAGCCACCACCGAACTGTTGACCGAGGTCGCCCGACGGCGTTGATGCGTTGAGCGAGGTGTCGGTCGAACTCAGTCTCTGACTCAACGTCTCTTGGAGCGCAGTGACGTGGGGTAGGGAAAGTAGGGGAGTCACCTCCGAGGCGGTGAGTGGAGTCCCGCTGCCTTGGAAGCCGAAGAAACCCTTCGGCGAGACGGTGATCGTGGTGCCGGTGGTGGCCCGAACGCTGGCAATCTTTGCCGACACTGCGTCGCGCGCAATCAACATGGATATCGACACCGCGATCGCCACCGCCAGAATGACGACGACTGCGACTGCACGAATCGTGTTGCGGAAGGTGTTTCGCACCCCGCGCTGTAGTGACCCCATAGTGACTCCTTGCCTCGCGACCCACGGTAGTTATCCCGCAGGTGCGTGACCATAATGGGGGCATAAGAATCGCCGAAGAGTGAGGGCGAGTGAGGCTCACGGTGATTCACGATCACGAGGTGGTGACGTCCTCGATGTGCCCTGATCACCACCGCGTGACCCACACTCACTGGCGAGTTGGCTTTTCGGCACACTCTCGCAACCCGTCTCGACCGGCGTCGCGTTTTATGGTCCTAGGTCCCATGACGCGGCACGTCCGCACCACTTACGGTCGTGGCACGAGTGCACCCTGCTCTCCGGAGGAGTCCCCAGAATGGAATCACTCATTAATCGAAGGTTCGCGGCGCCGGTCGCTTCATCATCGGTGTCGACGTGACCGGTGGGGAGCGGGTATTCGGCTCGACCTTTCAGGTGCCACTACTGAGTGACGAGCTCGAAAACCGAGATCTTCGGTGGGATATGGATGATCTCGATGAAAGTCGCCCGATCCGTCTCGACGACTCCCGCGCCATAACTTTCGAGAGCACCACACTGGGTACTCGTTCTCGTCTCTCATCGTTCCCCCGTATCGCGATACTGTCGAGCGCTCCGCCGACACCCTGTGGATTAGCGACTTTCACCATGGCTCTGGGATCGGCTCTTCAGAACCAGGGCGTCGACGTCGGCGTCGTGCGTGTTCTCGACGCGACCGAAGTCCGACCAGTCTCGACGCTGCCGGTGGAAGCGCAGTGGGTCGCCAACGAGACATCCACACTCACGCCGGCCATCGACGCGCTGAACCGACGTGACGTCGTCCTGCTGCAACACGAGTACGGCCTCTACGGTGGCCCCGACGGCGACAGCGTGCTCGAACTACTTGATGGGCTGTGTGTGCCCGTGATTGCCATCCTCCACACGGTGCTCTCTCGACCAACCACTAATCAACGTCGGGTCCTGAATCGGGTGCTGGGGACGGTTGATGGGGTGGTGGTGATGACCCGGTCAGCCGAGTGCCGGCTGCGTGACGTCTTTGAGCTCAACGACGCGGCGGTTCGCGTCATTGCCCACGGTGCCGCGGTGGGGCTCTCCCCGGTCCCCCATCTCCCGGAGGCACGGCCCATCATTCTCACCTGGGGTTTGATTGGGCCCGGTAAAGGGATTGAGTGGGCGATTGACGCGATGGCGACCTTGAAAGACCTCTCACCCTCACCCGTGTATGTCATTGCGGGTCGCACCCACCCGAAGGTGCTGGCGCACCAGGGGGATGTCTACCGCCGATCGTTGGAACGTCGGGTCGCCGCCTACGGCCTAGAGGAGATGGTCGTTTTTGACAACACCTACCGCGATCTGGTGTCACTTAACGCACTCATCGCCAGCGCCTCACTGGTCGTGCTGCCGTACGACTCGCACGACCAAGCCACCTCGGGCGTTCTGGTGGACGCGATAGCGGCGGGACGTCCGGTCGTGGCCACCAACTTTTCCCACGCGGCGGAGTTGTTGTCCAGTGGGGCGGGCGTCACGGTGGAGCACGGTGACGGCCGAGGCCTGGGGCAGGCCATTCGCCGGGTGCTCACCGAACCCGACACCGCTGAGTCAATGGCCGTCGAGGCCCAACGGCTCGCGCCGAGCCTCGACTGGAACAACGTCGCGTGCCAGTACCGCGACTTTGCGTCGGAGCTGCTGTTGCGGACCGGTGCCGCGTGAGAATTCCATCACCTGATTTTCGCCACCTGCTGTCGCTGCGCGCGCCGTACGGTGTTTTCGAGCACGCCGAGTACGCCACCCCTCGGGTGGAGCACGGTCACTGCACCGATGACGTGGCCCGCGTTCTCATTGTCGCCAGTCGTGAGCCCACGCCCAGTGAGGCGGTCGCCTCATTCGCCCGGCAAGCGATGGACTTTCTGGTTCTCGCCCAAGACCCGGACGGGCGAAGCCGCAATCGTCGTGCGGCCACCGGGGCGTGGTTGGATACACCCACGACCAACGATTGTTGGGGGCGTTCACTCTGGGCCTTCGGAACTGCGGTATCGCACACGAGCGAACCGTTGCTCCGCGATCAGGCACGCGTGGCCTTCACGACCGGGTCGGCGGTCCGCTCGCCGTGGCCTCGCGCCATGGCCTTCGCCGCCCTCGGCGCTGTTGAAATCCTCTCCGTCGAGCCGACAAATGAATCAGCTCGCGCTCTCCTCGTCGCGAGCGCGGCGATGCTCGATCGCCCCGACGTCGCTGCGCAGTGGTGTTGGCCCGAGAACCGCCTGACCTACGCCAACGCGGCGTTGCCGGAGGCACTACTCGCCGCCGGCGTGACCTTCGGCGACGACCGACTCATCGACGCGGCACTGCGCCAGTTGCGGTGGTTACTCGCGAGTGAGACGGTGGATGAAGTCTTGAACGTCACGCCCGTGGGCGGCGTCGGGCGCGGCGAACACCGCCCGCAGTTTGATCAACAACCCATCGAGGTCGCCGCCCTCGCCGACGCCTGCGTGCGGGCCTGGCGAGTGACGAACGATTCGATGTGGGGCGACGCACTACTGCGCTGTGTCGGGTGGTTCATGGGCCTCAATGCGTTGGGTGAGCCGATGTACGACGAGACCACCGGTGGCGGTTACGACGGCCTCACCGCTCGCGGACCGAACCGCAATCAAGGTGCCGAGTCCACACTGGCCTTACTCGCGACGCTGCAACAGGCGCGACGTGTGACATCGGTGGTGTCGTGAGAGACGTCGGGCTGGCGACGCGTAGTGCATTGCGGGTGTCGGCCGATCCGGCTCGGGTGATCTCGCGCTTGTTTATTCCCGGTCAGGAGTTGGCGGGTGGAAGCGAGTCGCGCACCACGCGCACCATCGAGCGGGTTCTCGCACTGAGCGATGACGAGGTCAACGCCACGGTAGATGAACTGTTTGAGCGTTTCGCCAGTCGTCACGCCGACCTCGCCGGGATCTTTGACCGTCACGCCGACCTCGTCTACGAAAGGGTAGAGGCCGACGCGGTACTTTTTGATGGGCGCCGACGGTTACTCGGGGCCACCTTCACCCACGAATACGCCCTCGAGGGGTCGGCCGTGTGCAATCCGAGCTTGGTGCCCCACTTCGACCAAACGGACCTCCCCGCGGGGGCACTGCGCGTGATCTTGAGTTACCGCGCCATCGGTGAAGGTCATCTTTCGTCCATCTGTTTTCGACCCGGACACATCGATGCGTCCGGAATACTGACCCTCGACGAGCCCGGTCGCCATCCGGTGGTGGCGACGACGAGTCTGACCACCCTTGGACGCGACCAGTTCCGCGCCAAACTTCGCGAAGTCGAGTGTGACGGGGAAACGGCGGCCTCTGTCTTGGACCACCTCGGTCCCACCTTTTCACAGGCTGAACTGGAGATGGCCGCGCTGCGCCTGGTTGCCCAGGGTGACACGCGGCTGAACGCCGAGTACACCGGAATGCTGTTGCTGTCCATCGCTCGTTGTTTTTATGAGGCCTCCTTCGACCCGTCAGACGCGCTGGCCCGACGCGTGCTGTGGCCGGCGACGCCCCTCGAGGCCCACGGTATGGAAGACGCTCGTTTCGTGCGTTTTGACGACGCGGGCGACGTGCGTTATCTCGCGACGTACGTCGCTTACGACGGCACCACGGTGTCTCAGCAGCTCCTCGAGACTCGAGACTTTGTCACCTTCACCTCATCGCCACTCACGGGCGAGGCTGCTCGAAATAAGGGTTTGGCCATTTTTCCGCGTCGGGTGGATGGCCTCTTTCTCGCCCTCTCACGCCACGACCGCGAGTCCAACTCGCTGTCACGCTCTGACACCCTGCACCACTGGGAGAGTGCGACCCCAACGCACGAGCCGGCCCAGTCGTGGGAATTACTCCAACTGGGCAACTGCGGCTCCCCTCTGGAGTTGGCTGACGGCTGGTTGGTACTGACCCACGGGGTCGGACCGATGCGCACCTACGGCATCGGTGCAATTCTGCTGGACCTCGACGATCCGCGCCGCATCCTCAAATATCTGCCCGGGCCGCTGCTGGCCCCCGCCGATGGCGACCAGGATGGTTACGTCCCGAACGTGGTGTACTCGTGCGGATCTCTCGTCCACGAGGGTCGACTGCATCTGCCTTTTGGCATCAATGACTGTGCGATCGGCTTCGCGACGGTCGAGGTGGCCGCGCTCATTGCCGCGATGGTGCCCGCCCCCGCGGGTGGC
Source organism: uncultured Actinomycetes bacterium (assembly GCA_903924205.1). Taxonomy (GTDB): domain Bacteria; phylum Actinomycetota; class Acidimicrobiia; order Acidimicrobiales; family RAAP-2; genus RAAP-2. Next base: position 408,062 of record CAIYAP010000002.1, on the reverse strand, counting down.
TGACGAGTCGTCCACCGCCCGCCAGCCTCGCAGTGACCAACCACTCGCCGGGGTGCGACCGGCGAGTCCGAGTAGGTGAGGTGGTGCCCACCGCGGGGGACGTGACACCACATCGCCACACCACAACGAACCCCCGCTGGACCTTTCACGGCCCAGCGGGGGTTCTCTTCGTCTAACGACTCCTACCACGGCACCACTGCACCGCGCTCACTCGACGAAGTTGGAGATCCAACCCATCGAACTCGCAGAAATTGATCAGATTCGGACTTTTGTATCTCCGAACCGCCTATTTCTGTATTTGCCTGGTGGCGGACAGGGTGGGATTTGAACCCACGGTGGCTTGCACCACAACGGTTTTCGAGACCGTCCTATTCGGCCGCTCTAGCACCTGTCCGAGAGCAACTCTAGTGGCTCTCGAATAAGTCAATTTTTGGGCCGTCGCTGCTCAAAGAAGTCGGTCAGCAGCTCTGCGCAGGCATCCGCAAGGACGTCGTAGCTGAGTTCGGGCTCGTGCATCAGACGCGGGTCGGTCAAGAGGTTGTAGCGAGAGCCCACGGCACCGGCCTTGAGGTCGGTCGCCCCCATCACCACACGAGCCACGCGAGCATTGAGCAGGGCACCCGCACACATGACGCAGGGCTCCAAGGTCACGTAGACGGTGGCGTCGCTGAGGCGCCATTGCCCGACCATTTCCGCGGCTCGCCGCAAGGCAACTATTTCCGCGTGGGCGGTGGGATCGCGGTCCACTTCGCGACGATTTTCCCCCGTGGCGATAATGACACCATCAACCACCACCACCGCACCGACGGGCACGTCATTGTGGCCGAGGCAGTGCTGCGCCTGCTCGAGGGCCACGCGCATGAAGTCGAGGTCGGACGTTGACACGCGGTCAGCCTACGCAGACCATCCGGTGCTCTCCCTCAGTGTTGACTATGGTGACTGGCCCACCAGCGAAACGCGATCCACAGCACCACCGCGATGACGGGGCCGACCGCTAGCTGTAGACGGTTGAACATGCCCGAAGGCTAGGCCGGCACCGTGACGGCGCCGCTGACTGGCGGAAGTGGTGGGATTCGAACCCACGGACCCGTGAAGGTCACACGCTTTCCAAGCGTGCCGGTTCGGCCGCTCTCGCACACTTCCACCTCTCATCTTACCGAACCTCCGACGGAGGCACTTTCGACAGAGGGCTATTCTGAAGACGGTTCGAGGTCCACAGCGGTGGTCGGGTCCTACGCGACGGCCACTTGTGAACCGAGTCAGGGGCGGAAGCCAGCAGCTCTCAGCGGGTTGCGCCGGGTGCCGTAGATCGCCTGGCCATCGCTGTGGACTTCGAACCACGACACACTTCGCCGGTAGTCTCGCCCCGTGGCTACTTACGACGGACCCGTCACTCTCTACCGCCGATTCCGGCCCGGACGCTTCAGCGAAATCCGAGGTCAAGAACACGTCGTCTCGGCTCTTCGTAATGCCGTGGCTAAAGATCGCGTCGTTAATGCCTACCTCTTCTCGGGGCCCCGTGGCACCGGTAAAACATCAACCGCCCGCATTTTGGCCAAAGCGCTGAACTGCGAGGTCTTACATGAGGGTGACCCCTGTAACGCCTGCGCGAGCTGCATCTCGATTACCCAGGGCACCAGCTTTGATGTGGTCGAACTCGACGCCGCGAGCAACAGCGGTGTCGACGACATTCGCGACTTGCTCGAAGGGGTGTGGATGGGCACCGGTGGCCGCACCAAGGTGTACATCATCGACGAGGTCCACGCCCTGTCGGACAAGGCTAACTACGCCTTGCTGAAAACGCTCGAGGAGACCCCGCCGCACGTGGTGTTCGTGCTCGCGACGACTGATCCCCACAAGGTATTGCCGACCGTGCGTTCACGCACCCAGCACCTGGAATTTCGTTTACTTGCTCCCGACGTCATGCGCGATCTCCTCGTTGATGTGCGTGAGAAGGCCGCGCTGGAGGTCGGTGAGGACATTATCGACGCCGCGCTGCGCGACGGCAAGGGCTCGGCGCGTGATGCGCTCTCGGCCCTTGATCGCTACGTGGCCGCCGGATTCGTGGGTGACGGTCTCGGCAATCTCGATCCCCTGCTCGAGGCACTCGCAACCAACGACGCACCCGGCGCCATCGCCAGCCTCGCCGCCCTCATTCGCTCGGGTGAAGAGGCGCGCGAAGTGGCTGAGCGTCTCGTCAATGAGATGCGCCAAGTGTTCTTGCTCATGGTGTCGCCCGACATTGCCGATGCCTTTGGCGGCGAACGCGAACGTCTCGCCGTCTGGGGTCAGCGACTCGGTCTGCCGAAAACCGTGCGCATCATGGAGACCATTGGTCGATCCGCTCGCGACATGAATCAGTCCGTGGACGCGACGATTGTGCTGGAAGTGAATCTCGCTCGCCTCACTCACCCCGAATTGGACGACAACGTCGCGGCTCTCGCTGAGCGTCTCACGTCACTGGAGCGCAAAATCGCCAGTGGTCCGGTGGCGGCACCCACCGCTCCCTTGCCCAAGATTGGTGCGACCCGTCGACCTGCTGAGTCTCCGGCCCCCGCGGTCGTTCCTGCCGCCCCCGCCGCTCGCGACGCGGCCACGGGGGCTCCTCGCCCTCAGCCCATCGTCACCGACGAAGTGGTGGCTTCTGCCCCCACCACCGTCACGCTGGCCGGCGTGCAGGCGGCATTGGCTAGCGGCTTACCAGTGGCGCGCAGCGTGAGCGCCGTTCTCGCGGGAGCCACCGCTACCGAGCTGCGCGGTGACACCTTGGTGGTGGCGGTGCGCTCCGAGCTCGCCAAGAAAAATCTGCTCGACGTGGCGGGGGCCATCATCGGTTCGCTACGCGTCAAGACCGGTGCGCACCTCAGTCTCGAGGTGGTGGTCAATGCCGACCTCGCCCCCACCGTGACCGACGCACCCATCATCGACACCTCCTCGATCACCATCATTGAGGGTGCACACGAGGACGAAGTTTTCGAGGAGACCGCCATCACCATGGAGGGTGACTCGGTCACCGAGAGTTCTATCCTCGATCAGTTCCCAGGCGCTACTGAACTCTGATGAATTACCCCCTCTCACTGCAGAGCGTGATTGACGAACTTGGTCGTCTGCCCGGCGTCGGCCCCAAATCCGCCACGCGCATGGCCCTGTGGCTCATGCGTCAAGACCGCCACGATATTGATCGCCTCGCCCAGAGCATTGTGCACATGGCCGATACCCTGACTCTGTGTGACGTGTGTTTCAACGTCACCGATGACGCCGGCTCGTGTCGCATGTGCTCGGACGATCGACGAGACCGCAGCATTATTTGCGTGGTGGAGGACACCCCAGCCTTGGGGGCGGTGGAAGCCACCGGGGCCTTCCACGGTCAATATCACGTGCTCGGCGGATTGCTCGATCCGCTGTCGGGCGTCACCCTCGAGAGCCTCAAGATTCGCGAACTGCTGCAACGCGTGAAGTCGTCGGACGTCAAGGAAGTTATTTTGTGTCTCAGCCCCACCGTCGAGGGCGACGCCACTGCATTGCAACTGGCACGCCTGCTCGATGTGCCGAATCTCGTCGTGTCACAGCCCGCGGCGGGTTTGCCGGTGGGTGGCGACGTGGAGTTTGCCGACGCGGTGACCTTGGCGCGAGCGGTCGAAGGCCGCCTCACGCTGAATAATTAATTCGCGAAATAGATGAGGCTGGCGACGCCGGCCATCACGCTGTACATCGCGAAGGGCCACAAGGTGCGGGTGTGAAACCACTTCGACAAGAAGCGCACTGACAGGTAGGCCGCGATGCCGGCGACGACCGCGCCCACGAGTGACTGCACCCGAACGCCATCACCATTGCGGCCCACAAAGTCCGTGATCTTGTAGACACCGGCCAACAAGATCACGGGCGTCGCTAACAAGAAGCTGAAGCGGGCGGCGTCTTCGTGCGAATATCCGCGCAGCAGACCCGCCACCATGGCCGCGCCGCTTCTCGAGATACCCGCGAAGAGGGCCAATATCTGGGAACTTCCCACCGTGGCCGCCTGCAGTGCAGTGGTGGATTCGATGCGCACGGCGGCCGCGTGTTGACCGACCGAGCGACGGCGAAGGAGTTCACCTCCCGCCATGAGAAAACCGTTGACGACCAGGAAGCCCGCGGCGTATGACGGCGTGGCGAAGAGCACCCTCAGTTTGTGTTCGAACACCAATCCCACCACGCCCACGGGAATGGTGGCGATGATGAGCAAAATTAAAAGTCGGTAGTTGGGGTCTGCATTCTCGAGATGGGTAAGAGCGGAGAGACCATCACGACGAACACTGCCGAGTTGGCGAAGGGTGCCACGCACGATGTCGCGCCAAGTCGAGAAGTAGTAGACGATGAGACCAATCGCGGTGCCGACGTGCAGGGCCACCAGGAAAGCGAGAAAGAAAGATTCTTTGGAGGTCTGGGCCGACACCAAGTTGTTCCAGTGCAGCAATCCCGGCACGATGACACCGTGGCCGAGCGACGACACGGGAAATAACTCCGTGACGCCTTGGAGCAGGCCCATCACGATGGCCTGAAAGTACGAGAGGTGGTTGACGGTCAGTAGCACGCGTTCAGGCTAAACGCTGACTGAGCATCGGCACCGGAGGGGTGCTGGCTCTTGGGCAGGACGAGCGGATGCGGTGACCGGTCGTCTCACGAGACGCGGCGTCGTGAGACGTTCGTTCCCTTCCCCGCCTCGTCACTGACGTCGCGACGGTTCGCCGAGGAGGCGTGGGGGGAGTGCTGCCGACGACCGTTACGACGTCGACGACGTCGTGGCATACGCCACAAACCCACGTAGAAGAACAGGTAGTAGTAACACGCGATAGCGACCGCTAGGCATCCCCATCGAATGAGCTCGAAGAGGGCTGCGGGCACGACACCCTGCCAGCCCACGTAGTGCGGATAGAAGAGGGTGATGAAGAAGGGTAGGGAACAGAGAAAGTTCCAGGCCGCATGATGAGTCATGGAGACCGCCACATTGGCGGTGCGACGCAAGATGAGACACCACAAGATGGCGTTCATAAATGTTGGTAAATAGTTCGACTGCTGGTGACCCGCCATGAACCACAACGACGCGTAGATGATGGAACCGTAACGACCAGATACGAATGACGTCCGGCGCGCGAGTAGGCCACGAAACGACAACTCCTCGGCGATGGGAACAATGGTGAAAGACCCCACGGTAAAAATGACGTCGGTGAGGTGATGCGTGGGGCGGTAGTCACATAAGGGCATGAACCACAAAAAGTGGTGACTACGAAACATGGCATTGAAGGAGAAGTTGGCGAGGCACAGACTGGCGAGGAAGCCCACCGCCCAGTAGCGAAAGGGATAGACGAATCGCACCTGGGTCAACTCGTAGAGCAGTGAGGCGCCCCGACTACGTATGGCGATGAGGGCACAGAGCACGATGATGCTGTCACCCATGAACACTCCGACCCACCACGGCCAGCCCGACTGCGAGTCGAGAAAAAACCAGGGAACGATCGAGAAGAGAAATATCCACCGAAATGCCCGTGTCGGCATTTCGCGAATCACTTGGGTAACGGTCTTTTCTGGTCGCGACATAGGAAATAAGTCTGCCGGTCGGCTGGGACAGGCAGACTGGGACCCATGCGCTTCTTGACAATTGTCCGACACTGTGACGCCGAACCCGCGTCGGCCGACTACGCCCGCGTCCTCAGCCCCGCGGGGCGAGCGCAAGGGCGATACCTGCGTGAGCAGGTGGAGATGGGAGCGCTCGCGGCGTATGGTCCGGCCACCGCGCTGGTGTCGAGCGCGTCACGAACCCGCGAGACCTACGCACTCGCCTTTGCCGGTACCCCCTTCGTGCGGGCCCTCGAGACCAGTGACCTCATCTACAACGGACGGCGTGACGTCTCCGCACTCGATCTCATTGCGGCCTTGGCCGAAGTGGATCCGGTGACGGACAACTTGCTGGTGGTGGCCCACAATCCCAGCGTGTATGAACTCGCGGCGACGCTGGCCGTTGAACTTCCCGAGGCTGTCACACGCTCCGGGTTCGCGGTGGGGTCAGCCGTCGTGATTGAGATCCGTGACGACCAACCCCTTTCTCTCGAGAAGGGTCGCGTGGTCGCGGTCGTGGAAGCCCCGCTGGTTTAGAGGGAGCGCAAGATGGCGCCGTCACCCTGGCCACCACCACCGCAGAGCGCCACGGCCGCTTGGCCGCCGCCGCGTCGACGTAGCTCGTACAGAGCGCTGAGGGCAATGCGCGCGCCGGAGACACCGACGGGGTGACCGAGAGCAATCGCCCCACCATTCACGTTGATCTTCGACTCGTCAAGACCGAGGTCGTCAGCCGACGCGAGACCCACGGCGGCGAAGGCCTCATTGATCTCGTAGAGATCCAGGCTGCGCGGGTCGATGCCGGCCTTGGCGGCGGCCTTCGCAATCGCGCGGCTGGGCTGGGTGAGTAGCGACGCATCGGGACCGGCGACCTGGCCGTAGGCGACGAGTTCGCCCAGCGGGCTGATGCCGAGCTCGGCGGCCTTCTCGGCCGACATGAGAACGACCGCAGCTCCACCATCGGAAATCTGCGACGCATTTCCCGCAGTGATGGTGCCGTCCTTGTCGAAGGCAGCGCGCAGCGCGCCGAGGGACTCGATGGTCGTGTCACCACGAACGCCTTCGTCAATCGACACCATGACGGGATCACCCTTGCGCTGTGGGACCGCGACGTTGACAATTTCCTCGGCGAACTTGCCGGCGGCGATCGCGGCCGCGGCCTTCTGGTGGCTGGCGGCGGAGAACTCATCCTGACGCTGGCGGCTAATGGCGCCATTCAGGTAACGCTCGGTCGACAGACCCATCGCACAGTGGTCGAAGGCGCACGTCAGGCCGTCGAACATCATCGAGTCGATGACCTTCTGGTCGCCGAGGCGGTAACCGGCGCGGGCGCCCGGCAACAGGTAGGGGGCATTGGTCATGGACTCCATGCCGCCGGCCACCACGATGTCGGCTTCACCGGCGCGAATCATCATGTCGGCCAGGTAGATGGCCTGAAGTCCCGAGAGGCAGACCTTGTTAATGGTCATGGCGTGCACCGACATGGGAATGCCGGCCGCGACGGCCGCCTGACGAGCGGTGATTTGACCCTGGCCGGCCTGGATGACCTGGCCCATGATGACGGCATCGACGGACTCGGGGGCCACGCCCGCGCGCTCGAGGGCGGCTTTGATGGCGAAGCCGCCCAGCTGCTGCGCGCTGAGGGAGCTGAATGCGCCCGAGAGCTTGCCAATAGGGGTGCGGGCACCGGCGACAATGACGCTGCGAGCCATGGGGGTCTCCTTAAGAAAACGGTCGGTCTCACCCTAAACCAAAAAGTAGCCACTCCACGGTCGGCGCCCTCTAGCCTCGCCCTCGTGAGTGAACTTCTTGACGCCGTGAGGGCCGGGGCTGATGCCGCGACCCTCGCCTCCCTGCCCATTCCCGCGACGACCCGTGCGGTGGTGGTCCGCCGGTCGGAAATGGACATGTTTGCCGGTCTGCCATCGAACGAAAAGGACCCCCGCCTGAGTTTGCATGTTGACGAGGTACCGGTGCCCGAACTCGCCCCCGACGAGGTCTATCTCGCGGTCATGGCCTCCTCCATCAACTTCAATACGGTGTGGACCTCCATCTTTGAACCCCTTCCCACCTTTGGCTTCCTGGACCGCCTCGGGAAGGAGTCCGTCTGGGGTGCGCGCCATGCGCAGGACTACCACGTCGTGGGCTCGGACGCCTCGGGCGTCGTGGTGCGCGTGGGATCGGCGGTGCGCAAGTGGAAGGTGGGCGACGTCGTCACGGTTCACTGCAACTACGTGGACGACCAAGACCCGTCGGCCCACGACGACTCCATGCTCGCCGATAACCAGCGCATCTGGGGCTTTGAGACCAACTTCGGTGGACTCGCCAACATCTCCGTGGTGAAGGCCAACCAGCTGATGCCGAAGCCCGCCCACTTATCGTGGGAAGAAGCCGCCGTGAACGCGCTCTGCAACTCCACGAGTTACCGCATGTTGATGAGTCGTAATGGCGCACCGGTGACTGAGGGCCAAAAGGTTCTCATCTGGGGCGCCACCGGTGGTATTGGCTCGTTCGCGGTGCAGCACGTGCTCAACAGTGGGGGCGTCCCCATTGGGGTCGTGTCCTCGGCCGACAAGGCGCAGATTTTGCTCGACCTCGGTTGCGAAAACATCATCGACCGTCGCGAGAAGGATTACCGCTTCTGGAAAGATGCGCACACCCAAGACGAATCGGAATGGCGCCGTCTCGGCAAGGACATTCGCGCTCTCGTCGGTGAAGACCCGGACATCGTGTTCGAACACCCCGGTCGCTCCACCATGGGCGCCAGCGTGTACGTCGCGAAGCGCGGTGGCACCATCGTGACCTGTGCCGCCACCTCGGGTTACATGATCGAATACGACAATCGACACCTATGGATGCGCCTCAAGACCATTCGCGGATCGCACTTCGCGAACTACCGCGAGGCCTGGGACGCGAATCGCACCTTGGTCGACGGTCGAGTTGTGCCGCCACTCTCCGCGGTCTTCACCTTGGACCAGACTGGCGAAGCGGCGTACCAAGTGCACCACAATCGCCACGAAGGCAAGATTGGCGTGCTCTGCCTCGCGGAGCGCGAAGGACTGGGTATTACCGATCACGACCTGCGAGCCAAGGTGGGCGAAGACCGTCTCCGCATTTTCCGACAGAAGGGCAACTAATGCTGCTGACTGAAATTGATCACATCGCCATTGCCGTGAACGACCTCGAGGCCGCCATCGCGTGGTACGCCGAGGTCTTTGGCGCGCAGGTGGAACACCGCGAGACGGTGGAATCCGACGGCGTCGAAGAAGCTCTGCTGCGCGTGGCCGATTCGTATGTTCAGCTGCTCACCCCGACCCGAGAGGACTCTCCCGTGGCGTCGTATCTGGCGAAGCGGGGCGAGGGGCTTCACCACGTGGGATACCGCGTCGCGAATTGCGCTGAGGCTCTCGAGGCCGTCAAGGCCGCCGGTGGCCGTGTCATCGACGAGGCACCTCGTCCGGGGTCACGCGGCACCACCGTGGCCTTCGTGCACCCCAAGGCCAGTTTTGGCACCTTGATTGAACTCGTTCAAGACAACGGCCCGACGTCGCACTAAGCACTCCTGGGGGTTCGCCCCGGCGTGTTGTGTGACGGGTTCTAGCATTTGGATGTGAGTGCAACTCGATCTTCAACCTGTGGTCCCGAGTCACGGCCAGTTGCTATTCCTCACGATTTCGGACCGCATTCGAATGCGCGGTGCACTGGGGAATTAAGCCTGCACAGCGGACTTTGGTGGTCTGGTGAGCCATTAGTGCTTGATACTCGAATCAAGAACAATCTCGTCCGGTTGTATGAGATTGTCCTGACTGAGGGATCTGTCGATGATGTGCGAAATTTCATTTCGTACTCTGTCCTGGTCGAACTTTGGGACGAACTTCACCTGCCCCGCTACGTGAGAAATAAGTGGAGTGAGTGGTTTGTCGAGAACATTCGTTAGTTACTCAGGCGACTAAAAAGGGTCATCCCACCCGCTGTAGCGGTCGGGGGTGATGTCGTCCACCGTGACCGCACTCGAGAGAGACAATCCCTCGATGATGGAGAGCGCCAGAGTCAAGTTCTCGTGGGCGGCCCGCGACTTGATGCTCACTTCGCAGGTGCTTGGTAGCCAGCGGTCCACCAAGATCCACGTCTGGTGACCTTCCCACTTAAACATGCTGATGGACCCATCGTCATTGGCGTCGTGGTGCTGGGCCAGGAGGGTGAATTCGGGGTGATGAACGAGTCGCGCGACGACAATCGAGAAGTCATCGTGGTTCTGAGTAATCGAATACGGAGCCTTCAACTTCAAGAATTTCTTCCGGATTCCCGTGGTAATCGAGAAGTTCATGGACTGGACTAACGGCATATGGTTCCCCCCACATCGGCACTAGGACTGACCAAAGTACGTGAGGGGTGTCACACCTGAGTCCAGTGACCTGATCGGGGCCGGTTTTACTAGCCTGAGCCTTATGGATCACGCAATGAGCGAACGACTAGCCGACCTCGAAAGCCGCCGGGCAGCTGCCCGTCTGGGCGGTGGGGAGAAGGCCATCGCCAAGCACCACGAACGCGGCAAGATGACCGCGCGTGAGCGCCTCGAGTACTTGCTTGATGAGGGCTCGTTTACCGAACTCGACATGCTGGCGCGCCACCGCGCCCACGGCATGGGCCTCGAGGAGAACCGTCCCTTCACCGACGGCGTGATTACGGGATTCGGCACCATTGACGGTCGCAAGGTCTGCGTGTTCTCGCAGGACTTCACCATCTTCGGTGGCGCCCTCGGCGAAGTTTTCGCGGAGAAGATTCACAAGATCATGGACCTGTCCTTGCAACTCGGACTACCGATGATCGGACTCAATGATGGCGCCGGCGCGCGCATCCAAGAAGGCGTGGTGTCGCTTGATTCGTACGGCGGCATCTTTCGCCGCAACGTGAAGGCCTCGGGCGTCGTCCCGCAAATCTCCGTCATCATGGGACCCTGCGCGGGTGGTGCGGTCTACAGCCCGGCCATGACGGACTTCATCTTTATGGTGAACCACACCAGCCACATGTTCATCACTGGCCCCGACGTGGTCAAGACCGTCACCGGTGAAGAGGTGACTTTGGAGCAACTCGGTGGCGCCATGACCCACGCCACCAAGTCGGGTGTCGCGCACTTCGTCGCACCGGATGAGAAGGCCTGTCTTGATGACGTGCGCTATCTCTTGTCGTTCTTGCCGAGCAACAACATGGAGTTGCCACCACGCGAGCGCAGTGACGACCCAAACCGACTCTGTGAGAACCTGCGCGACATTCTGCCCGCCTCGCCGAACCTCCCCTACGACATGAAAGAGGTCATCACCTCGGTCGTGGACGATGGTGACTTCTTCGAGGTATCGGCCAACTTGGCGCAGCAGATGATCTGCGGCTTCGCCCGCGTCGATGGTCACGCGGTGGGCATTGTGGCCAACCAGCCAAAAATCTTGGCGGGCGTGCTCGACATCGAATCCTCCGGGAAGGCCGCGCGCTTCGTGCGCACCTGCGACGCCTTCAACGTGCCCATCATTTCCTTCGTCGACGTGCCCGGTTTCATGCCCGGCACCGAGCAGGAATACAACGGCATCATTCGTCACGGCGCCAAATTGCTCTACGCCTTCTGCGAAGCCAGCGTGCCGCGTATTCAGCTCATTACGCGTAAGGCCTACGGCGGCGCGTACGTGGTGATGAACTCCAAGTCCATTGGCGCGGACCTCGCCTTCGCCTGGCCGTCGGCCGAGCTGGCCGTGATGGGTGCCAGCGGCGCAGTGGAAATCGTGTATCGCCGTGAGCTCGCCGACGCGGCGGACCCCGCGGCCCGTCGTGCCGAACTGGTGGACGACTACACCGAGCGTTACGCCAACCCCTATCTCGCGGCCGAACGCGGTTACGTCGATGACGTCATTGACCCCGCCGAAACTCGTCGCGTGCTCGCCCGGTCGCTGGACATTCTGTCGAGCAAGCGCGAAGACCTGCCGAAGCGTAAGCACGGGAACGTGCCGCTGTGAGCCGACCGACGGCGGGTGCCACCGCTGAAGAAATCGCCGTCGTCACGGCAGCCGCTCGCGCCCTGCTCACCGCGCGCGTGGCGCCGGAGGTTCGCGACGAGACGCCCGCGTGGCGCTTCTCGGGTCGCTGGTTTTGCCGCGCGAGTCGTTAGCGCGCGTCGATGATGTCGAGCAGGTCATCCATGATCTGCGCGAGGGAAAAATCCTTGGGGCTGTAGACCGCGGCGACGCCGAGACCCGTCAAGGTCATCGCATCGTCCGGCGGAATGATTCCCCCCACCACGACGGCGGCGGTGACGCCGTCCGCGCGTAAGGCGTCGAGCAAGCGCGGAATGATCGTGAGGTGTGATCCCGACAAGATGGAGACACCGACGACGTCGACGTCTTCGTCGCGAGCCGCCGCCGCAATGTCCTCAACGGACAAACGAATGCCCTGGTAGATGACTTCGCAACCCGCATCGCGAGCCGCCACGGCAATCTGCTCGGCGCCGTTGGAGTGACCATCGAGGCCGGGTTTCGCGACCAAAATCTTGGGTGGGTTTCCGCGACGAGCGGTGATCGCCTGAGAGCGCTGCACCAGCGCGGCGAAGGCCTCGCCGCGGGGGGCGGCGCCCGGACGTACGCCGGTGGGGGCACGATATTCACCGAAGACGCCACGCAACGTGTTCGCCCATTCCCCAGTGGTGCCACCCGCCTGGGCGAGGGCAATCGTGGGCGCCATGATGTTGTCGGCGGGATCTGACGAACGCGCCACGCGTTCGAGCTCCGCTCGCGCGGCGGCCACGGCGGACTCGTCACGAGCCGCACGCCACGCCGTGACATCGTCGACTAGTTCGTCTCCCACCCGCGGGTCCACCGTCATAATGGATTCGATGCCGCCGTGTAGCGGACTGGGCTCCGTCGTGGTGAACGTGTTGACGCCAATGACCTTTTGTTCGCCCGACTCAATTCGCGCGACGCGGTTCGCCTGCGAACGAACGAGTCGAGCCTTGAGTTCGTCGATAGCGCTAAAGGCACCACCGAGGGCGAGCACCTCATCGAGCTCGGCCTGCGCCTCGTGCATGAGTTCGGCGGTCTTCTTTTCCATCACCAGGGAGCCGTTGAAGATGTCGGGGTACTCGAGCAAGTCAGTTTCGTAGGCGAGGACTTGCTGGAGGCGCAGACTCCACTGCTGGTCCCAGGGGCGCGGCAGACCGAGGGCTTCGTTCCACGCGGGCAGCTGCACGGCTCGAGCTCGAGCATCAGCCGACAAGGTCACTCCCAGCATCTCGAGCACGATGCGCTGCACGTTGTTTTCGGGCTGCTGTTCGGTGAGACCTAGCGAGTTGACCTGGACGCCGTAACGAAAGCGACGAAGGGTGGGATCCTCCACGTGGTAGCGGTCGCGACAAATGGCGTCCCACATCGTGGTGAAGGCGCGCATCTTGGCGATTTCTTCGACGAAACGAATTCCGGCGTTGACGAAGAAACTGACGCGGCCGACCACCTCGGGCATTTTCTCGGGAGAGACTTTGCCTGAATCGCGCACTGCGTCCAAGATGTCAATGGCGGTGGCGAGCGCGTAGGCAATTTCCTGCACCGGGGTGGCCCCGGCCTCTTGCAGGTGGTAGCTACACACATTGATGGGGTTCCACGACGGCACGTTCTCGATGCCGTAGGCGATCATGTCGACGATGAGTCGCTTGGAGGGCTCGGGCGCGAAGATGTAGGTGCCGCGTGAGAGGTACTCCTTCACGATGTCGTTTTGCGTGGTGCCGGAGAGTGACGTCTCGGGGACTCCCTGCTCGCGAGCGAGGGCGAGGTAGAGCCCCCACAACCACGCGGCGGTGGCGTTGATGGTCATCGACGTATTCATCTCGCCGAGAGGAATCTGATTGAGCAGTTGGCGCATGTGGCCGAGGTGGGCCACCGGCACGCCCACCTTGCCGACTTCACCGAGAGCTTCCGGCGCGTCGGGGTCGTACCCCGTTTGCGTCGGCAAGTCGAAGGCAATCGAGAGTCCGGTCTGACCCTTGGCCAGATTGGTGCGATAGAGCGCGTTGCTGGCGACGGCGGTGGAGTGACCCGAATAGGTGCGCATCACCCAGGGCTTGGTGGTCTTCGACATTGAAGCCTCCCGACTAGTTAACGGTAACTGTAAAAGCCATGCCCGCTCTTTCGACCGAGGCGACCGGCGGTCACCATGCGACGAAGCAGGGGTACGGGGGAGTAGTTCGGGTCAGCGAACTCGAGATAGAGGGCGTCCAAGATCGCCAGCGAGGTGTCGAGACCCACCAGGTCAAGGAGGGCGAAGGGACCCATGGGAAAGCCGCAGCCACCCTTCATCGCGGCGTCAATACCTTCGAGGGTGGCGACACCTTGCTCGTAGAGGCGAATGGCGTTGTTGAGGTACGGAAAGAGCAGGGCGTTGACAATAAAGCCGGCCTGGTCCTTGACGCGCACGGGGTCCTTGCCGCAGGCGGCCGCGAATGCCGTTACTTCGTCCAGGGTGTCCTCGCTCGCGGTAATCGGCGCCACGATTTCCACCAAGCTCATGGCGGTGGCGGGATTAAAGAAGTGCACGCCACACACGCGCTCCGGTCGACCCGTCTCCATGGCCATGTCGACGACGGGCAGGGTGGAAGTGTTGGTGGCCAAAATGGCGCCCGGCTTCACGATGCGGTCGAGGTCATTAAAAAGCTGCTTCTTCACGGCGAGGTCTTCGACGACGGACTCAATGACGAGGTCGCAGTCCGCCAGGTCGTCGAGGGCGGTGGTGGCCGACACGCGGGCACGAACCGCATCGGCCTCGGCCTGCTCGATCTTGCCGCGCTCAACCTGCTTAGCCAGCGACTTGTCGAGGCCGGCCAACATGCCGTCACCGGTGGCCTGCGAGCGAGAGCGCACCGTCACGGTGCAGCCGGCCTTGGCGGCCACTTCGGCAATGCCGGACCCCATAATTCCTGATCCAACAATTCCCACGTGGTTAATAGCCATGAGCGGAACATTAGTTCGGAGCTTTACTGGTCGGTAAGCCACCGGCAATCTTTCATCGAGCGAAACGAGACCGCTATGGAAAACCGCCGGGCGCGATGGCCCGGCGGTTTCTCCACAACACAAAACTGGTGATTACGTCTCAGTGATGGTCACCGATTCGATAACGACCGTCTCGGTGGGCTTGCCCGAACCGGTGCCGATAGCGTCAATGGCCGCCACGACGTCGAGACCCTTGACGACTTTGCCGAAGAGGGAGTACAGCGGGGGTAGGCGCATGCCGTCGGGACCGGAGATCACGAAGAATTGCGAGCCATTGGTGTTCGGACCGGCGTTGGCCATGGCCAAGGACCCGAGCTCGTAGCGGCCGGGGGCGGGCAACTCGTCAACGAAGCGGTAACCCGGACCACCGGTGCCGGTGCCGGTGGGGTCGCCACCTTGCAACACGAAGCCGGGGATGACGCGGTGAAAGATGATGCCGTCGAAGTAGTGAAAACGCGCGAGGTAGACGAAGTTGTTCACGGTGAGCGGTGCACCAGCGGCGTCAAGGAAGAGCTCCAAGGTGCCCTTGCTCGTGACCATGGTGGCGCTGTAGCTCTTGGTGGGGTCAATCACCATCGGTGGCTGCGCGGGGAAGCTCTGACGCTTCTCGCTCGAGCCGTCGGCGTTCGGGATGAGGTCGGACATGTGTTCCTACTTTTCGGTAATGGTGACGGACAAGATGCGATGCGTGATGGTCGGCGGCACGCCGTTGGCGTTGCCGGCCTTATTCAAGATGTCAATCACCTTGGTGCCTTGGTCGACTTGGCCGAAGAGGCTGTACTGACCGGGCAGGGCTTCGCCGCTCGGACCCGACACGATGAAGAACTGCGACCCGTTGGTGTTCGCACCAGAGTTCGCCATGGCGACCGAGTAGAGCGGGTAGCCCGTCGGCGGCATGTTCTCGTCCACGAAGGAGTAACCGGGCGTGCCTGATCCGGTGCCGGTGGGGTCGCCACCTTGCACCACGAAGTCGGTGATGACGCGGTGGAAAATCACGCAGTGGTAGTAGCCGTGGCGGGCCAAGAATACAAAGCTGTTGACCGTATGCGGGGCCTTCGCGGCGTTGAGGGCAATGCGGAAGTTGCCCGCCGTCGTGACGAAGGTCGCGTAGTACTCCTTGGTCGTGTCGATGGACATGGCCGGCTCGGCATTCCATTGCATCGTGTTCACGCGCTGCGCAGTGGACGCGGGGCAACCGGCGGCGATGGCACGCTGGTCAGCCTGCGACTGAGTAATGGCGGTACCCGAACCACCCGCGACGCTCGTGGTCGTGGTCGAGGTAGTGGTGGGCGAGGACGAGTTGCTCGAGAAAATCCATATCGCCGTCAGCACGACGACGACGGCAACCACCACAATGGTGACGATGCGCTTGCGAAGGGCGCTGATTTTCTGCTTCTTGCGCTGCTGTTCCAACTTGGCACGGCGAGCTTCTTTTTGGCGGAGTCTTTTCTCTGTAGGCACGGCGGAAAGTGTAGTGGGGGAACTTCCGGGGAAATTTGCCCCCTACTACGCTGTGGACGTGGCATTAATCGTGCAAAAGTACGGCGGGACCTCCGTCGGCGACGCCGATCGCATCAAGGCGGTCGCCGATCACGTCGCGCGCACGCGTCGCGCCGGCCACGACGTCGTGGTCGTGGTCTCCGCCATGGGCAAAACCACTGATGACCTCATTCGACTCGCCGGTGACGTGTCGGGCACCCGACCTCCGCGGGAAATGGACATGCTCCTCACCAGCGGCGAACGTATCTCCATGGCGCTCGTGTCGATGGCGCTCGCCGACCGTGGTGTTCAGGCCGCATCCTTCACGGGCTCGCAGGCCGGCATCATCACCGATACTGACCACACCAAGGCCAAAATTCTCGAGGTTCGCCCCGACCGCATCCGTGAGGCCATCGCCGAGGGCCGTGTGCCGGTGATTGCCGGTTTCCAGGGCGTGTCAACCTCTCGTGACATCACCACCTTGGGCCGTGGCGGCTCCGACGTCACCGCTGTGGCGATTGCGGCGGCCCTCCAAGCGGACGTCTGCGAGATATACACCGACGTCACCGGCGTGTTCTCGGCGGACCCGCGCGTCGTGCCGCTGGCTCGGCGTCTCGCCAAGGTCTCGTTTGACGAAATGTTGGAAATGGCCGCCACCGGTGGTCGCGTGTTGATGTTGCGCTCGGTGGAGTTCGCGCGTCGCCATGGCGTCCCCCTGCACGTGCGGTCGAGCTTTACCTGGCAACCCGGGACGTGGGTCGTGGAAGAGGAGCCTTCAATGGAACAAGCAATCGTCTCGGCCGTTACCGACGACACCAGCGAGTCGAAAATCTTGGTGCACGGCATGCCGGACCGACCCGGCACCGCGGCCGCCTTATTCCGCGCTCTCGCGGACGCCCGCGTCAACGTGGACATGATCGTGCAGAACGAATCGCGTGACGGCGTGACCGACATCGCTTTCACGGTGGAACGCACGGACGCCGAGCGAGCCGTGGCGATTTGCGATGCCGCTCGCGACGCCATTGGCTTTAGTTCCGTGGCCGTCGACAATGAGGTGGGCCGCGTGTCCATCATTGGTGCGGGTATGAAATCGAACTCGGGGGTGACCGCCACCATGTTCGAAACCCTCGCGGAGCAGGGCATCAATATCGAATCGGTGGCCACCAGCTCCATTCGTATTTCGGTCATTATTCGCTCGGCGCAGGTCGAGTCCGCGGTGCGTGCCCTACACAGCGTGTTTGGCTTGGACGACGTGCGATGAGCGCCCCCATTCGTCTCGGTATCGTCGGCGCCACCGGTCAGGTGGGCACCGAGATGCGCCGCATTGTCAACGACCGTCAGTTGCCCGTCAGCGAGGTTCGCCTCTTCGCCTCGGCGCGGTCGGCCGGTGAGCAACTCGAGTGTGCTGGTCAGACGGTGACAGTGGAAGACGTGGCCACCGCGGATTACCGCGGTCTCGACATTGTGCTCTTCGCCGCGGGTGCGACCACGAGTCGTCAGTACGCACCGCTGTTCGCCGCCGCCGGTGCGATTGTGGTCGACAACTCCTCGGCCTGGCGCATGGACCCCGACGTTCCGCTTGTCGTGAGCGAAGTAAATCCCGCCACCCTCGACCGCATCCCGAAGGGCATCGTCGGAAACCCGAACTGCACCACCATGGCCGTCATGCCGGTGCTGCGGCCACTGCACGATGAGGCCGGCCTCGTGGCCGTCGTCGCCTCGACCTACCAGGCCGTCTCCGGTGCTGGCCGCGCCGGCGTCGACGAACTGTGGAACGAAACGCGTTTTGCGGTGGAGCGAGACGCCCCCGCTCTGACGTTTGATGGGGGGGCGATTGAGTTCGAGGCGCCGACCGTTTTTCCTCGCACCGTCGTATTCAATGTGATTCCCGAAGCGGGCGTGTTCGTCGACGATGATCGTCTCGAGACCGTGGAGGAGCACAAGTTCCGTGACGAGAGTCGCAAGATCTTGGAGATTCCCTCACTGCGGGTATCGACCACCTGCGTGCGCGTGCCCGTCTTTACCGGTCACTCCCTCGCACTGACGATGCAGTTCGCGAACCCCCTGTCCGTGGAGCGGGCCACCGAACTACTGCGTCATGCGCCGGGCGTGGAGGTCACCGCCGTGCCCACCCCGCAGGACGCCGCGGGTAAGGACCCGAGCTTCGTCGGACGTATTCGACCCAGCGATGTGTTTGAAAATGGTCTCTCACTCTTCGTCGTGAATGACAACTTGCGCAAGGGTGCGGCGCTGAACGCCGTGCAGATTGCCGAAGAACTGATTCGCCGCCGTTAAGAGAGATCGGCCACGCGGCGACGTGCCAAGTTGACGCAGTGATCGCCAAAGCGTTCGTAGAAGCGCGCCACCATCGCGACTTCGACGGCCACCGCGACCGGCATCGAACCCGACACCAACTCGCCCGCCAAGGTGACGTGGAGGTCATCCAATTCGTCATCGATGTCTTCGATGAGGTCAGTGGGCACGCGCGCGCCATCGAGCACCGCGTCGGTGGCGGCTCGCCAAATGCGCGCGGCGACTTCACCCATGCGCTCGACGAGTCCGCGGCTACGCGGCGACATTTCGGCGCCCAGTCCACGAGCCGCGCGGCGTGCGATGTGTTCCGCGAGGTCGCCATTTCGCTCGACCTCGGGCAAGACGCGCAACAAGGTGATGAGCCCGCGACGACGCTCCACGTCGGGCGCGTTCTCGGCCGTGAGTCGTGACTCCACGGTGGCGACGAGGCGGTCGATCAAATCATCAATGACCACGTCTTGTTCCACCACCCGCTTCGCGAGGTCGCGATCGGAGGCCAAGAGGGCGTGCGTGGCTTCGGCAATGGCCTCACCCACCAGCGCGAAGGCGCGCGTTAACGCAGTGCGTATTTCGTCTCCGGTGGTGTAAATGGCGATGCGGTCCATGTCGTCAGGCTAGTGGGCTGTCGCAGGGCGTCTCTAGGGTGGAAGCGACCCAGGAGGTCTCATGGCATCAGTCGGATTCGTTCTCTTCGCCGTCGCGGCGCTCGCCGCTATGGGGGCCACCGTCGCGTGGCGACGCGCCCTCGCCCACAGCATCACCGAGCGTGAGCGCGCCCAGGCCGCCATTGCCAATGGCGCGAGTGCGGTCGCGGAGCGACAAGTGCTGATCGACCAAGTCGCCCACGAGCGCGCACAGCACGCGGCGGCCATCGCCAATATGCAATCCACTTTCGAAGCCCTGAGCCAACGCACCATGCAGGCCACGGTGGAGCAAAACGGTCAGGCGCAGGCGCAGATCATGGACGCTCGCGAAAAGGCTCTCGGCGCGCGCCTCGAACCCCTCGAGTCACTTCTGCAGCGTTTCCAGGAGGAGACCACGCGCCTCGAAGCCGAGCGCATCGCAGCCCTCGAGCGCGTGAATCAGTCCGCGCTCATACTTCGTGATGAACAAGGAAAGGCGTTGGCCGAGGCGCAGCGACTCAACCAGATTCTCGGGCGCAGCGACCACCGTGGAGCATGGGGTGAATTCCAACTGCAGCGCATCTTGGAAATGTCGGGTCTGACGCAGCACATCAGTTACGTCACACAGGAGACCACCAACGAACAGCGTCCCGACGTGTTAGTGAAGATGCCCAATGGCGCCACCATCGTCATTGACTCGAAGATGCCGCTCGCCGCGTATGACGATGCACTGGCCGCGGAGAGCGACTCACTGCGGGCCGCCAAGATGGCCGAACACGCCGTGGCCCTCAAGGGCCATATCAAGACGCTGAAGCAAAAGGCCTACTGGAAGAACTACGAGAAAGAGTCGCCGCAGTTTGTCATTTGCTTCGTGCCGAGTGATCAGCTGCTGACCCAGGCCCTGGTGGACGACCCCACGTTGCTTCCGACATCTTTCGACAGCCGCGTGTTGCTCGCGGGGCCGACCACGTTGTTGGCGGCTCTGTGGTCTATCGCCACCGGATGGAACCGCACCGACATTGCCGAATCGGCGGACAAGATTCGTCTCCTCGCGACCGAGCTCGCTGATCGTGTGGTTCTCGCGCTCGACTATCTGGAGAAGGTCGGCGATGGCATCGCTAAAGCCACCGATAACTACAACAAGTTCGTGGGCTCAGTGGAGTCGCGCGTGGTGCCAACGGTACGCCGCGTGCGAGAACTCAATCTCATTACTGGTGCCATTCCGGAAGTGGGACCGATCACCTCACTGCCACGCGCCCTCACGGGGGCCGTGGTTGCCGACGTCGTGGGCGAGGATATTGAGGTACTCGTCGCGCCAGTGCAGGGAGAGGTGGACCACGGCGACCTAGCCTGACGGCGTGGCATCCCGTAGACGACTCTGGCGACGACGTCGCACCTGGTTGGGCGCCGGCGTGGTCGCGATTATCGTCGCCATCTTCATCAACCAAGTCGTGGAGACCGCGAAAGCATCATCGGCGGCGGAAGCCACGGAGAACCGCAGTTTCGCCGCGGCCGCAAATCTCTTCACTCAGCGCGGTGAGGCTCTCGACGCGCAATTCACCAACCTGCTGGTCCATCCGCCCGAGACTCGGGTCGCCGCTCGAGTAGCGGTGAGCAACATCTTTGCCCTCGTTGACGAGCAAGCCTCTTTGGCATCTCACTTGTCACCCCCGAATGTGGGGGGAGGAGTGGGCAATCGATGCGCGGATCTCGCCACGCGTGAAGTCGTCGACTGGCGCCGTCTGCTGTCGTCGTGGGCCGCCACATATCACTTGAGTTCGCGCAGCGTGGCGACCTCGCCACGCGCCGCGGCGCTGAGCGATCTGACGGCCGCGAGTGCGCAGTGGAATCGCCACCGAGGGGCATTGGTCGGCCAACCCGGTCACGTGCGTCTCTCGCCGCAGGTCTACGGACTGGTAAGTCTCGGTATCAGTGGGTGGAGCAACGCCCTGCACCGCTGGGATGCTTCGACCCTTCACCTCACGCCCACGCTGCGCCTCGCCGCCATCTTGATCAGTCCCCAGCCGTTACCCACCTCGTCGACGGCGTGGATCGTGCCCGCATCGTCCGTTCTCGACATCGGGGTATCCGTGCGCGACGTGACGGCCGCGGACCAAGAGGTCTCGTGGACCTTGACGGTGACCCCCACCAACAAGGTGGGAGCGACAGTTACTTTCAGATCATCAGGCACCCTGCACGCCGACGGGGCCCTCGCTCTGCGTGACGCCTTCGTGAACGTGACCCCCGGCGAGATCGCCACCGTGCGCTTCGATGTCCGCAGTGCGGGGGGCGTGGGGGTCTCGATCTCTCACCGGCTCGAGGTCATCGGCACCGCGGCTGGATGAGGTGACGACAAACTCCTCTACGCTGACGGGAGTAAACCCGCTGAAATGAGGCGCCGATGTCTGAATCGATAACTCTCACTGACAACCGCACTGGCCAAAGTGTTGACATTCCCATCGAGAACGGTGGCGTGTCCGCCGCGGCGTTTTCGAAGTTGATGCCCGGTGTGTGGTTCCACGACCCGGGTCTCATGTCCACGTCGGCCGCCGAAAGCGCGGTGACCTACCTCGATGGTGACGCCGGCATCTTGCGCTATCGCGGATACCCCATCGAGCAACTGGCCGAGAAGTCGACCTACCTCGAAGTGGCCTACCTGCTCCTCAACGGTGAGCTGCCGAACAAGCAGCAGTCCGATGAGTGGACTAAGGACATCACGTATCACACCTTCATTCACGAGAACGTGCGCAAGCGATTCCTCGAAGGTTTCAACCACGACGCACACCCCATGGGCATGTTGGTCTCCGCCATCGCGGCACTCTCGACCTATTACCCCGAGGCCAAGGACATCGACGACCCGGAGAACCTCTACCGTCAGATCGTTCGACTTATCGCGAAGGTGCCCACCCTGGCGGCGGCGGCGCACCGCTTCTCTATCGGTATGCCCTTTGTCTACCCCGACAACTCGCTGAGCTACACCGAGAACTTCTTGTCGATGATGTGGAAGGTCGCCGAGCCGCACTACGAGGCGGACCCCGTCTTGGCGAAGGCGCTCGACGTGCTCTTCATCTTGCACGCCGATCACGAGCAGAACTGCGGCACCACCTCGATGCGCACCGTGGGCTCGAGCCACGCCGATCCCTTCGTCGCGGCCTCCGCCGCGACCGCGGCCCTCTACGGACCGCGTCACGGTGGTGCGAACGAAGCCGTGCTGCGTCAGCTGCGCGAGATCGGTTCCATGGAGAACGTTCCGGCCTACATCGAAAAGGTGAAAAACCGCGAAGCCATGCTGGAAGGTTTCGGCCACCGCGTCTACAAGAACTACGACCCCCGTGCCAAGATCATCAAGAAGACGGCCGACGAAGTCTTCGCCATCACCGGTAAGAACCCGCTGCTCGACATCGCGCTCAAGCTCGAAGAAGTAGCCCTCAGCGACCCCTTCTTCATCGAGCGCAAGCTCTACCCGAACGTCGACTTCTACTCGGGTCTGATTTATCAGGCCATGGGCTTCCCGCCGGAGATGTTCACCGTTCTCTTCGCGATTCCGCGCACCAGCGGTTGGCTGGCGCACTACAAGGAGTCGCTGCAGCAGAACGTGAAGATCACGCGCCCCCGTCAGCTCTACATCGGAGCCGGCGAGCGCGACTACGTGCCCATCGAGCAGCGCTAACTACAGCGCGGAACGCGTACGCGTCGGATCGGTGAGGCGGGTGAGACCCTCCTGCACCATGGACACGCGCAGCTGACCATCACGGCTAAAAAGCGCGCCGCGAGCGAGGCCTCTCGCGCCGTGCGCGATGGGTGAATCCATGTCGTAAAGCAGCCAGTCATCGGCTGTCACGTCACGATGGAACCACATGCAGTGGTCCAAGCTCGCACCCATGAAGGTGCCGTCATCCCAGCGCACGTCGTGCGGTCCCAAGATGGCGTCGAAGAGGCTCATGTCGCTGGCGTAGGTCACGACGCAGGCGTGGAGCAAGGGGTCGTCGGGTAAGTCACCATCAGCCTTGATCCACAACTGCTTGGTGGGTTCCTTGGCCCGCTGGCGACTCCAGGGCAGTTCGCCGATAAAACGCTGATCAATGGGGTGCAAGCGCTTGAACCATTCGTCAATCTCCGCGCCGTCGTTGGCGGCCTTAATGCGCTCGAACAGGGTGGGAATGGTCTCAGGAGCCGGTGCGTCGGGCATCAGCATCTGGTGGTCGAGGCCCACTTCGTCGACGCAGAATGAGGCCTGCATGTTGTAAATGGCTCGACCGTGTTGAATGGCGACCACGCGACGGGTCGTAAAGCTCTTGCCGTCGCGAATACGGTCCACCTCGTACAAAATCGGCACGTTCGGGTCGCCGGCACGCAAGAAGTAGCTGTGGAGGGAGTGCACGCGGCCGTGGTCGACGGTGCGACCCGCCGCCATCAGGGCCTGAGCGGCGACTTGGCCACCAAAAACGCGCTGACGCTCCTCCTTCGGCTGAATTCCGCGGAAGATGTTGACCTCAATCTGTTCGAGGTCGAGCAATCGAACGAGAAAGTCAAGGGCGTCGGACATGCTCACAGACTACGAGGGGAGGTGTCGCCTCGTTACCGGGGAAGTGACCGAGTGAAGCGGAGTAGTCTCGACAGGCGATGCCGAAGAACTTTGCCGAACTTGTTGCGTGGTCACGGAGCCACCAGGGACGCAAGATCATCCGCTTTACGTCGGTCTCGGTTATTTCCACCGTGGTCTCGAACCTGTCGCTGTTCATCTTGTACTACCCGAAGTTCGTCACCAACGAGATTCTGGCCACTTTCCTCGGCAACCTGATTGCCACCTTGCCGGCCTACAACTTGAACCGACGCTGGACCTGGGGTAAGACGGGCAAGAGCCACTGGCGCAAGGAAATTCTGCCCTTCTGGGCGATGTCCCTGGCGGGGATTTTGTTCTCAACCTTTATTTCGCAATTTGCCAAGCAGTTGGTCCATCACCACCCCCACTGGGGCCAGTCGATCAACTCCTTGATCTTGATGGGCTTCAACCTCGCGAGCTTCGGTGTTTTCTGGGTGCTCAAGATGGCGCTGTTCAACCGCATCTTTCACACCAACGAACTCGCCGAGATGGACGATCACCTCACGGCCGAGGAAAAGGGAAACCTCGCCCGCTAGTCGCGGAAGTTAGTGAACTGCAGCGGCACGTCAAGGTCGGATTCCTTGAGGGCCTGGATCACCGTCTGCAAGTCATCGCGCTGCTTGCCGGTCACGCGAACCTGGTCGCCCTGAATCGAGGACTGCAGGTTCTTGACGCCCATGTCCTTGATCAACTTGTTGATTTTCTTGCCCAGCTCTTGGCTGATACCCGCCTTGAGGGCCACCTTTTGACGAGCGGCCCCACGCGAGGCTTCCTCGATCTTGCCCGGGTCCAGAGTCTTGAGTGACACGCTGCGCTTCACCAACTTCTCTTCGAGCACGGTGTAGAGGGCGCGCAGACGGTCTTCGGTGTTGCACGACAACGTCAGTTCCTTCTCGGAGAATTCGATAAGGGCGTCGGTGCCCTTGAAGTCAAAGCGAGTGCCGGCTTCGCGGTTCGCCTGGTCGACGGCGTTACGGACTTCTTGGAGATCGACTTCAGAAACAATGTCAAAAGTAGGCATAGATAAAGCGTAGTGAGCCCGTGTGGAACCGAGGAGCACAATTCGTCTAAAGTCTCAGACGGGTCAGTGCCCGAGTGGCCAATGGGATCTGGCTGTAAACCAGACGGCTTAGCCTACGGGGGTTCAAATCCCTCCTGGCCCACCAACCTGGCAACGTGAGTTGCCACGGCCCCGCGGGTGCCCCCGTTACGCTTGACGAACGGGGGCACCACGGTGGCGAAAGGACAGTGTGCGCGCAATTACGTCTTTCGGCCGACGCTGTCGTCACGGGTATGAGTGGGCCATGAGCACCCTCGAGCGCACGATTGTGGTCGCCGAGAACCGCTACACCCCCATCAGTAATTTCCGGCCGGACCAACTTACGAATTGGTCCTTCCTCAAAGTGCCGGCCGCCATTGGTTTTCTGGCCATGACGCTGATTGCCATCGGTGGCTCATTCTTCGACTCGCCCTTCAAGCTCAACATGGTGCACACCTGGTTCTTCGGTGAACCACGCAGCAGTGCTCAAGCGGCGACGCCACTGACCTTGATGTTCTCGGTGGCCTTCACCTTCGGTGGCATGTTCTTGTTCATGCGCATGTGGCTACGGCTCAGCGAAGTGGTGAAATATCACGCGGGCGCGCCGGAAAAGATTCTTCGTCGCATTCTCTGGCTGTGGGCGATCCCCATGATCGTGGCGCCCATCATGTTTTCGCGCGACGTGTTCTCGTACGCCGCGCAGGGTGAGATGACCAGTTACCACGTGTCGCCGTATACCAATGGGCCGTGGTCACTGTCGCCCCCGGGCACCAACTCCTTCGTGAATCCGGTGGACCCACTATGGGGAAACACTCCCGCGCCCTATGGTCCGTTCTTCCTGTGGCTGGATTCGCTCATCGTGAAAATCACGGGGCATCACGAACTCGCCTCCGTGGTGGGCCTGCGTCTGCTCGAGATGCTGGCGGTCTTCATCATGAGTTTCGCGGTGCCCGGCATCGCGCGATCACTGGGTCGTGACGGGGGAGAGGCACTCGTCTTCGGCGTCATGAACCCCCTCGTTCTGCTCACCCTTATCGGTGGTGCCCACAATGACGCGATGATGGTGGCCCTCCTCTGTCTGGGCATTTGGTGGGCGCTTCGCGATCACCGCATCGCGGGCATCGTCGCGTGCACTCTCGCGGCCATGATCAAGGCACCCGCCTTACTCGGCGTGGTCTATATCGCCTGGACGTGGCGAGGGCCTCTCGCGTCGTATCGCGAGCGCATACGGCCGCTGGCCGTCGGGGCCGTTGCCTCCCTCATTCCTATTTTCATCACCACCTGGCTGGCCGGCTTCGGATTTGGCTGGGTAAAGAACCTCGCTACCCCGGGCACCGTCGTGAATTGGGCCGCCCCGGCTACCGGGCTCGCCATCTTGATTCGTAACATTGGCCACTGGTTCGGGGCGACCGTGCCTTTCAAGGGAATTTTGGCCGTCACTCGTGCGGTGGGGATGATGTCGGCGATTTCTATCGCCCTCGCCCTCTTCTTTACCGCCGATAAACGTGGGTGGGTCCGCAATCTCGGCCTCACGTTTGTGGCCTTTGTCCTGCTCGGACCGGTTATTCAGCCCTGGTATATGACCTGGGGCGTAGCCCTGGTGGGCTGCAGCTACGTCAAGCGTGAGCACTTCTGGGTGATGTCCCTGGTGATCGTGACCCCGTTTATCGATATGCCCGGTGGTCGCCAACTCATGAGCGGCTTGGTGAAGGCCAGTGCGCCGGTGATGTTGATCACCTTGCTGTGCCTGGTGGCGGCCATCTTGGCGCCACTCGGTCGCTGGACCCAGTGGTCCTGGCCCCCGCACCGGATTTTGTCGGCGGACGAGCAGACCCTGCTCGACGCGCGCGCCTAATTCTCCGGAATGACGTACTGGTATTCGACGACGTCCAGCCACTTGCCGTGCTTGCGGCCAACTTCAATTTCCCGCCCGACCAGGTGAAATCCCACTCGTTCGTGGAGCGCAATCGATCCCGCGTTATCGCCCACGATGCGTGCGATCAGGCTGTGGTAGCCACAATCCTTGGCTGCGGTGATTAGTTGGCGCATCAGGAGTTCCGCGATGCCCCGACCGCGGGCCTGGCGGTGGATGTAGACGGAATTTTCCACGGTGGTGGTATATCCCGGGCGCTCACGGAAGTAGTTCAGCACGGCAAATCCGCAGATTCGCTCCCCGCGGGCGCCTTTTTCCCCGACGTATTGCTCGTCATCGATGGCCACCAGGCAGGGGCGAACACCCTGATGCTCGCGAATCCACTCCTCCTGCTGCTCGAGAGTGCGTGGTTCGAGATCGAAAGTAACCAAGGTTTCGACGACTTCGAGGTTGTAGATCGCCCGCAGGGCCTCCGCGTCGGCGATGTCGACCAAGCGAACGTACATGAATGCGAGGCTAGTTCTCGCCGGTTGGCGCGCTGAGGCTTCTCTCCACTAACATCGCCTCTCGCGTCGGCAACGACGTACGCCCTCTTAGCTCAGTGGTAGAGCACTTCCATGGTAAGGAAGGGGTCGTCGGTTCAATCCCGACAGAGGGCTCGCCCGGCGGCGTAGCTCAGGTGGTTAGAGCACACGGCTCATAATCGTGTTGTCGAGGGTTCGAGTCCCTCCGCCGCTACGACGGAAGAAGTCAGTTCCGAGGAATTACCGAGTATTACAGGAGATCAGCATGGCCAAGAACGACAAGCGCATCCAGGTAACCCTCGCGTGCGAGGACTGCAAGCGTCGTAACTACATCACGATGAAGAACAAGATGAACGATCGTGAGCGCATCGAGATGAAGAAGTACTGCCGCTTCGACCGCAAGCACACCACCCACAAGGAGACCCGATAGGGACCCCTGCTCGTGGGTGGTAAGATTCTCCACCCTGACGGAACTGAGTCGACAGACGAGGTTTTGTTCTAAGGGCAGTGGCTCAATTGGTAGAGCACCGGTCTCCAAAACCGGTGGTTGGGGGTTCGAGTCCCTCCTGCCCTGCGCGGCACTTTCCGCCGTCGCGGAATGACCGTAACGAAGGAAGAAAAGAAGAATGAACCGGGAACAAAAGCGACTCCTGCAGCGACAGGGTCAGTTAGACGCCAACGGGAACCCCTCCCGTCGCGACTCTCGTGACCCCAGCCGCCGTCGTGAGCGTGTCACGGTTCGTCAGTTCTTCACGCAGGTTCGTGACGAGATGCGTCAGGTCAGCTGGCCGTCGCGCATTGAAGTTCGTCGCTACACCTCGATTGTGTTGTTTGTGCTTGTTTTTATGACCGCGTTGATCTTCGGCCTCGGTTTCGGGGTGGGCAAGATCGTGAATTTCCTCTACGGATAGACGGACTGAGATGACTGAATTTGTAACTGACGAGGTTGAAGAAGTCGTGAGCAGCGAGGCCGCTGCCGAGAACGACGACGCCTCGAACGAAGAGTTCTTCGACGAGCCGGTTATCGAATCCGCCTACGACCGTCCCGGTCGTTGGTTCATCGTGCACACCATCAACGGTCACGAAGCCAAGGTGCGCGAAGCGCTCACCAACGTGGTGAAGGCCCGTGGACTCGACGACGAGATCATGGAGATCTACATCCCCGAAGAGGACGTCACCGAGTTCAAGAACGGTGAGAAGCGCATCGTGCAGCGCAAGATGTTCCCCTCCTACGTGCTCGTGCGCTGCCACCCCAGCGACGACACCTTCCACACCATCAGCCAGGTCCCCTCGGTGACCGGCTTCGTGGGTGCGCTCAAGAACAACCCGCCGGCGCTGCGTCGACGCGAAGTCGACGCCATCATTCGCCCGAAGATCGAAGGCGTGGAGGTGCCGACCAAGCGTCGCGCCCCGCAGCACGAGTTCGAAATCAACGACACCGTGCAGATCAAGACGGGTCCGTTCGCGACCTTCTCGGGTCACATTTCGGAAATCAACGAGGACCAGCTCAAGGTCAAGGTGCTCGTGGACATTTTCGGTCGAGAGACTCCGGTCGAACTCGACTTCAACCAAATTACGAAGATTTAAGGAGAGGGAACCATGGCAAAGAAGGTCACCGCCATCGTCAAGATTCAGCTGCCCGCGGGTGGCGCCACGCCGGCCCCGCCGGTGGGTACCGCACTCGGACCCCACGGCATTCAGACGATGGAATTTTGTAAGCAGTACAACGCCGCGACGGAGGCCATGAAGGGCACCGTCGTCCCGTGCGAAATCTCCATCTACGACGACCGTACGTTCACTTTCGTCCTGAAGACCCCGCCGACGCCGGTTCTGCTGCGCGAAGCCGCGGGCCTCGCCAAGGGCGCACAGCTCGCCGGTCGTGAGACCGTCGCCACCATCAGCTGGGACCAGGTCGCGGAAATCGCGAAGACCAAGCTGCAAGACCTCAACACCGACGACATCGAGCAGGCCAAGCTGCAAGTGGCGGGCACTGCTCGTTCCATGGGCATCTCGGTCCGCTAGGAGATACGACAATGAAGCACGGTAAGAAGTACATCAACGCCCTTAACCAGGTGAACCGCGAGGAACTCCTCAACGTTCCCGAGGCCGTCACCAAGGTCAAGGCACTCGCCACGGCGAAGTTCGACGAGACCATTGAAATCGCCTGCCGCTTGGGTGTTGACCCGCGTAAGGCCGACCAGATCGTTCGTGGCACCATTGCGCTGCCCGCCGGTACCGGTAAGACGATGCGCATCGCCGTGTTCGCCGCCGGTGAAGCGGCGACCGCCGCGCGTGAGGCCGGAGCCGACCACGTCGGTGCCGACGACCTCGTCGCCAAGGTGGCCGGTGGCTTCCTCGACTTCGACATCGCCATTGCGACCCCGGACCAGATGGGCCAGGTCGGTGGCCTCGGCCGCGTCCTTGGACCTCGTGGCCTCATGCCCAACCCCAAGACCGGCACCGTCACCATGGACGTCGCCAAGGCCGTGGGTGAATTCAAGGGTGGTCGTGTGGAATACCGCACCGACAAGGTCGGCAACATCCACCTGCGCGTCGGTAAGGCGTCGTTCATCGAGGGTGACCTCGTGCGTAACATCGTGGCCGTCGTTGACGAACTGCTGCGTGTGAAGCCGGCGAGCGCCAAGGGTCGCTACCTGCAGGCCATCACCATCAGCTCCACCATGGGACCTGGCGTGAAGATCGACCCGGCCCGTCTGCACGAGCACGAAAACGAACTCACTAACGCCTAGTCGTTTTGACGCCACCTCGGTGGCGTGACTACACTGAGCACCCTGCACGGAAACGTGCAACCAGTTGAATAACTGCCGAAGACATCCGGTGCGGGAAACCGCTGAAAGAACCAACAGGTTCGCCTGACGAGGTGCGACTTCCCGTGAAGTCTCTTCTCGATGTCAACGGCCCGTACCGGGCGGCATCCGGTGAAGGAGAGACGATGAGCAAGATCAACGCGGACAAGACGGCAGTTATTGACGAAGTCGCCGAGAAGGTATCGGAGACGACGGCTGCCGTCGTTACCGAATACCGCGGACTGACCGTGGCCGAAATCTCCAGCCTGCGCCGCACCCTGCGTGCCGCCGGAGCTGACTACAAGGTTTTCAAGAACACCCTGGTCAAGCGCGCTATTTCCGGGACGCCGGCCGAGCCCCTGGGCGAATTCCTCGCCGGCCCCACCGCTATTGCGTGGATCAAGGGCGACATCTCCGGTGTGGCCAAGGCCCTGCGCGACTTCGCGAAGGCCACCCCCACCCTCGTCATCAAGGGCGGCGTCCTCGACGGCCGCGCCCTCTCCGCTAAGGACCTCGGCGCTCTGGCCGATCTGCCGAGCCGTGAAGTCCTCCTTTCGCAACTTGCCGGCCTCATCGCCGCGCCGATGCGCAACCTCGCGGCGCTGTTCCAGGCCGTCCCGCAGAACTTCGCCTACGGCCTGTCGGCTTTGATCGACGCCAAGGGCGGCCCTCAGGCCAGTGCCGCACCCGCGGCACCCGCCGAGGAAGTGACCGAGTCCGCTGACGCCCCCGAGGCCAGCGCGGACGCGGATGCCGAGGCTCCGGCCGAGGCGACCGCTGCGGAGGCCGACGAGGCCCCCGCCGCCGAAGTGGCAGAAGTTGCCGCCGAGGCCGGGGACGAGTCCGCGGCCGAATAACCCGTAGTACCTGATCAGATCAAGAAAGTAGGAATCATGGCTGGAAGCCTGTCTAAGGACCAGATCCTCGACGGAATCGCCGAGTTGTCGGTGATCGAGTTGAGCGAGCTCCTCAAGGAGTTCGAAGAGAAGTTCGGTGTGACCGCTGCCGCTCCGGCTGCTGCTGTCGTCGTTGCTGCCGCTGGTGGCGCTGACGCGGGCGCTGCTGCCGAAGAGAAGAGCGACTTCGACGTCATCCTCGTGGACGGTGGTGACAAGAAGATCCAGGTCATCAAGGAAGTTCGCGCTCTGACCAACCTGGGCCTCAAGGAAGCCAAGGACTTGGTGGACGGTGCTCCGAAGCCCGTCCTCGAGAAGGCCTCCAAGGCCGACGCGGAGAAGGCGAAGGCTGCCCTCGAGGCCGCCGGCGCCACCGTCGAACTCAAGTAGTTCTCACGAATCGACCCCCGAGCCCGCGCGGCTCGGGGGTCGGCTCGTCGGAATCCTTGACGAGCGGACTCGTTCCGCCTACTGTCACCGCCGGCGAAAGTCAGCGCCGGGGGAGAGCCCTCGGCGCCATTTGACCGTCACCGGCTGTGGCAACTAGAGTAGATAGACCGTGTCCTCGTCGTTGGTTTCGTCTTGCCCCATTCGCTACCGCGCTGAAACACGTTTTTGCTGTGCTCCTGTAGTAACCGCCCACCATCACGGAGGATTGGATCTTGTCGCTGCGATCCGTTAGCCCCGACCGTTTTACTTTCTCGGCCCTTAAAGAGTCTCACGAGCTGCCTGACTTGCTCGCGATTCAGACCGAGTCGTTTGACTGGTTTCTCAACACCGGACTGAAGAAGGCTTTCGAGTCGATTTCACCGGTCTATGACTTCACGGGCAACCTTGCCCTGTACCTCGAGTTCGACCCGGATGACCCGGACCTCGTCTCGCCCCCCAAGTTCTCCGAGGAAGAGTGTCGCCAGCGCGCCACCACCTACTCGCGTCCCGTGTTCGTGCGTGCTCGTTTCGAGAACCAGACCACTGGCGAAATCAAGGAACAAACCGTCTTCATGGGTGACTTCCCCATCATGACGGCGCAGGGCACCTTCATCATCAACGGCACCGAGCGTGTCGTGGTGAGCCAGTTGGTGACCAGCCCCGGTGTGATCTTCCAGCCCGGTAAGGATGAGAAGGTCGCTTTTGAGTGCACCATCCACCCGAGCCGTGGTGAGTGGTTGCAGTTCGACCTCGAAGAGCGCAAGGGCAAGCCGGCGACTGCCGGTGCGCGCATTGCGCGTAAGCGTCGCGTCAGCCTCTTCGCCTTGCTGCGCGCGCTGGACCAGAACCTCGACGACCAGTTCTTCGAGAAGTTCGTTGAGCACTTCGACTTCCTCGAAGAGCAGTATCGCGATGACGCTCGCAAGCTCGAGCGCGAAAAAGTTCTCTTCCTCGGCCGTCCCGAGAAGAACAAGGAATTCACCGAGTGGCAGATCAAGCAGGGCTTCGACCCCGCTGACCAGGCCCAGGCGGACCGCCTGCTCTCCATGGTGCTCTCGTGGCTCGAGATCTACCGCCGCGCCCGTCCGGGTGAAGTGCAGGGTATCGAAGCCGCTCGTACTTACTTCGAAGGTGCATTCTTCTCCGAGAAGCGTTACGACTTGTCGGCGGTGGGCCGTTACAAGCTCGGCCGCAAGCTCGGTGACGAAGTGTCTAAGAACGTCGAACTCTTCGGCGACATCTTGGAGCTGCCGACCGATGACCTCCACGTGCTCTCGCGCGCCGAGGTTCTCGCGACCGCGACCTACTTGCTCAACCTGGCGCGTGACCGCACCGCCAAGGTGACCACGTACCGCATCGACGACCGCGACCACTTCGCCAACCGTCGTATTCGTTCGGTGGGTGAGCTCATCCAGACCGCTCTGCGCACGGGACTGACCCGTATGGAGCGCGTCGTTCGTGAGCGCATGAACTCGCAAGATGTCGAAGCCATCGCGCCGCAGACCTTGATCAACATCCGTCCCGTGATGTCGGCCATCAAGGAGTTCTTCGCGCAGAGCCAGCTCTCGCAGTTCATGGACCAGAACAACCCGCTGTCGGGTCTGACCCACAAGCGTCGTTTGTCGGCCCTCGGACCTGGTGGTCTGTCGCGTGAGCGTGCCGGCCTCGAAGTTCGAGACGTCCACTCCTCGCACTACGGCCGCATGTGCCCGATCGAAACTCCGGAAGGTCCGAACGTGGGTCTGATTGGTTACCTCGCCACCTACGCGCGCATCAACGCGTTTGGTTTCATTGAGACGCCCTACGCGGTGATCAAGGATGGCAAGGCCACCGGTGACATCGTGTACTACACCGCGGACGAAGAAGAAGAGTTCGTTATCGCCCAGGCGAACACCGAGCTCGACAAGGACGGCCGCATCGCGACCGAGCGCGTGCTCGTTCGTCGTGGACCGACCGGCACCGGCCTTCGCGTGGGTGCCTCCAACAAGTCGGGTTCGACCACGTCGGAAATCGACTACGTCCCGGCCAAGGAAGTCGAGCTCATGGACGTGTCTCCGAAGCAGATCATTTCGGTCGCGACCTCACTCATTCCCTTCGTCGAGCACGACGACGCCCAGCGCGCCCTCATGGGTTCGAACATGCAAAAGCAGGCCGTGCCGCTCATCTTGCCGGAAGCGCCGTTCGTCGGTACCGGCATGGAAGGCCGCGCCGCGAAGGACTCGGGTGACGTGCTGCTGGCCGAGGGCAACGGTGTCATCACCGAAGTTCACGGCGACCGCATCGTGGTTCGCTACGAGGCCGGCGAGACCGACCGCTACGGCGTGAAGCTCGGCGTCAAGACCTACAACCTCAACAAGTTCCGTCGTTCCAACCAGGACACCTCGATCAACCAGAAGCCCTTGGTATTTGGTGGCGAGACGGTGGCCAAGGGTGACTTGCTCGCCGACGGCACCTCGACCTGGAACGGTGAACTGGCGCTCGGAAAGAACCTGCTCGCGGCCTACATGCCGTGGGAGGGTTACAACTACGAAGACGCCATCATCTTGAACGAGCGTTTGGTGCGCGATGACGTGCTGACCTCGGTGCACGTGAAGATGTACGAGATTGACGCGCGCGACACCAAGCTCGGTGCCGAAGAAATCACTCGTGACATCCCGAACGTGCCAGATGACATCTTGGCGGACCTCGACGAGCGTGGCATTGTCCGCATCGGTGCCGAAGTCAGCCCCGGTGACATCCTCGTCGGTAAGGTCACGCCCAAGGGTGAGACCGAGCAGACCGCCGAAGAGCGCCTCCTGCGCGCCATCTTCGGTGAGAAGGCACGCGAAGTTCGCGACACCTCGCTGAAGGTTCCGCACGGTGAGTCGGGCAAGGTCATCGACGTCAAGGTGTATCGCCGCGACGACGACCACGAAATGCAGCCCGGCGTGAACGAACTCGTGAAGGTGTTCGTCGCTCAGAAGCGCAAGATTTCCGAGGGTGACAAGCTCGCCGGACGCCACGGTAACAAGGGCGTTATCTCGAAGATCCTGCCGGAAGAGGACATGCCCTTCTTGCCGGACGGCACCCCGGTCGACATCATCTTGTCGCCGCTCGGTGTGCCGAGCCGTATGAACGTGGGTCAGGTGCTCGAAAGTCACCTCGGCTACGCGGCGCGTCATGGATGGAAGGGTGTGGAGGCCAGCAAGCTGGCGGGCACGTCCGGCCACGGTGACACCACGCGTAAGACCCGTCCGCGTACCGAGCCGGCCGTCTACGTGGCGACCCCGGCCTTTGACGGAGCGCACTGGGACGAGTCGACGGCCCCCAAGGGTCAGCCCTCGATCAAGAAGCTCTTCGAGGACCTCAACGTCGACGGTAAGAACGGTCAGCGTCTCATGCCCGACAACGACGGCAAGATCACGCTGTACAACGGTCGTACCGGTGAGGCCTACGACAACCCGATCTCGGTGGGTTACGCCTACATCTTGAAGCTCGCCCACATGGTCGACGACAAGATTCACGCCCGCTCGACCGGACCGTACTCCATGATCACCGCGCAGCCGCTCGGTGGTAAGGCCCAGTTCGGTGGACAGCGATTTGGTGAGATGGAAGTGTGGGCCCTCGAGGCCTACGGAGCGGCCTACGCCCTCCAGGAACTTCTCACCGTCAAGTCCGACGACATGAAGGGTCGCGAGCGCGCCTACGAAGCGATCGTCAAGGGTCAGAACTTACCGAACCCGGGTATCCCCGAGTCCTTCAAGGTCTTGATCAAGGAAATGCAGTCGCTGTGTCTCAACGTCGAAGTTCTGACGGAGACTGGCTCGGCCGTGGAACTGGCCGACACCGAAGAAGACTTCTTCTCGGTGACCCGCGAACTCGGCATCGACATCAGTCGACCCGAGCGCGGAAGTGACGAAGAAGATGCCCGCCGTGCTGCCCAGAGGAGCCTGTCATGAGCCCCATTGACGTAAACCAGTTCAAGGAAATCAAGATCGGTCTCGCGACCGCATCGGACATCCGTTCCTGGTCCTCAGGCGAAGTCAAGAAGCCCGAGACCATCAACTACCGCACGCTGCGCCCCGAGAAGGACGGACTCTTCTGCGAGAAGATCTTCGGACCTCAAAAGGCGTGGGAATGTGCTTGCGGCAAGTACAAGCGCGTGCGTTTCAAGGGCATCGTCTGTGAGCGCTGTGGCGTCGAAGTCACCAGCGACAAGGTGCGTCGCGACCGCATGGGCCACATCCAGTTGTCGGCTCCGGTCGTGCACATCTGGTACCTGCGCGGTACTCGTTCCTGGTTGGCCTACCTCCTCATGGGCACCAGCCCGAAGGAAGAGCTCAAGGCCAAACAGCTCGAGAAGGTCATCTACTTCGCCGCCAACATGGTCACCTTCGTGGACGTGGAAGCTCGTCACGCCGCTTTGCCGGAACTTCGCGAGATGCTGCAGGAAGAACTGCGCGACATCGACGGTGCCGTCAAGCGTGGCGAAGAGGAGCAGCTCAAGGTCCTCGAGAAGAAGTTGGCGGACCTTGAAGCTGAGGGAGCCAAGGAAGCCGAGATTCGTGCCGTCCACAAGGCGCACGACCGCGACATCCAGTCGATGAAGGAGCGCCTCTTTGAGGACCGCGAACTCGCCGAGAACACCTTTAAGACCTTCGAAGGTCTCCACAGCCGTCAGATTATTGAGGACGAAGTTCTCTACCGCGAAATGACGTACCGCTACGGCGACTACTTCGAAGGTGGCATGGGTGCCGAGGCGATCTTGCGTCTGATTGACCGCATGGACCTCGATACCGAAGAGATCACCATGCGCGAAATGATCGACGCGAAGGACGGCCGTAAGAAGTTGTCCGCGCAGCGCCACGCCAAGATGCTGAAGCGACTCGCCATCGTGCAGTCCTTCAACCGTCGCGACGAGAAGGGCGAGCGCATCAACGACCCGCGCGCCATGATCTTGGAAGCCGTTCCGGTCATCCCGCCAGACCTGCGCCCCATGGTGCAGCTCGACGGTGGTCGCTTCGCGACCTCGGACCTCAACGACCTCTACCGTCGCGTGATCAACCGTAACAACCGTTTGAAGCGACTGCTGGACCTCCAAGCTCCGGACATCATCGTCAACAACGAAAAGCGCATGCTCCAAGAAGCAGTCGACGCACTCTTTGACAACGGTCGTCGTGGCCGTCCGGTCACCGGTCAGTCCGGTCGTCCGCTGAAGAGTCTGTCGGACATGCTGAAGGGTAAGCAGGGACGTTTCCGTCAGAACTTGCTCGGAAAGCGCGTCGACTACTCGGGCCGTTCGGTCATCGTGGTCGGACCGACCTTGAAGCTGCACCAGTGTGGCCTGCCGAAGATGATGGCGCTCGAACTCTTCAAGCCCTTCGTCATGAAGGCCTTGATCTCCGACGGCACCGCGCCCAACATCAAGAGCGCCAAGCGCATGGTGGAACGCCGCAAGGCCGTCGTGTGGGACAAGCTCGAAGAAGTCATTCGCGAGCACCCGGTTCTGCTGAACCGCGCCCCGACGCTTCACCGCCTTGGTATCCAGGCTTTCGAGCCCATCTTGGTCGACGGTAAGGCCATCCAGGTCCACCCGCTCGTGTGTAAGGCGTTCAACGCCGACTTCGACGGTGACCAAATGGCCGTTCACGTCCCGCTCTCCGTGGAGGCCCAGGCTGAAGCGCGCATTTTGATGTTGTCGACCAACAACATCTTCACGCCCGCCACTGGTCGTCCCATCACCGAGCCGGCCCAGGACATGGTCTACGGCGCGTACTACCTCACCGCGGATGCCCTCGTGACGCCGGAGAAGCCGCGTGCTTTCCGTCACGTCTACGAAGTCGATGCCGCTCTCGCCAACAAGGCCATTCAGCTACACGAGTCCATTGAGATCCGTCCCCTCGTGGGCTCGGACCTCGATGCGCGTCTCGCGGCGGCGGGTCTGGAACTGGCCGGAGCGTCTCGTCGTTTGACGACGACCGCCGGTCGAGTCTTGTTCAATGAGGCGCTGCCCGTCGGATTCAAGTTCATCAACTCCGTGGTCGGCAAGAACGCCTACCCCATTGGTGTCTTGGTCGAAGAAATCGCCAACGGCTTCGGTCGTGGCGAGGTCGCCGAGTCGCTCGACGCCATCAAGACCTTGGGCTTCCGTTACTCCAGTCAGGCTGGTCTGACCATTGCGGTCGGTGACGTCGTCGTGGCACCGGACAAGGCCGAGATTCTCGACAAGTACGAGAAGCAGGCAGCCAAGGTTGAGGAGAACTACAAGCGCGGTGTGATCGTTGACGACGAGCGTCGTCAGCAGGAAATCGAAATCTGGACCAACGCCAACCGCGAAGTGGGTGAGTCGTTCGACCGCGCCATGAACGCGCAGCGTACGAACCCGATCCGCCAGATGGTGGACTCCGGTGCGCGTGGTAACAGCCAGCAGATTCGCCAGATTGCCGCCATGAAGGGCCTCGTGTCGAACCCGAAGGGTGAGATGATTCCTCGTCCGATTAAGAACTCGTTCTACGAAGGTCTGTCGGTCCTCGAGTACTTCATCTCCACCCACGGCACCCGTAAGGGTCTCGGTGACACCGCTCTGCGTACCGCTGACTCGGGTTACCTGACGCGTCGTCTCGTCGACGTCGCTCAGGAGCTCATCGTCAAGCAGCAGGACTGTGGCACCGGCCGTGGTATCTGGATTGAGCACGTCGCCCCGGACAGCCGTGGCAAGCGCGCTCACCTCGAGACCAAGCTGTGGGGTCGTTTCACCATCGAAGAGCTCGTGCTCTCGACGGGCGAAGTGATCCCCGCGGGCACCATGCTCAACATGGACGACGTCTACACGCTGCGCGATGACGAGGCCATCTCTCGTATTCGCGTGCGCTCGACGTTGACCTGTGACGCGGTGCAGGGTGTCTGTGCGACCTGCTACGGCTTGTCACTCGCCACCCACGAACTGGTGGAACTCGGTGAGGCCGTCGGCGTTATCGCCGCGCAGTCCATCGGTGAGCCGGGTACCCAGCTGACCATGCGTACGTTCCACTCCGGTGGTGTGTCCGAGTCCGACATCACGCACGGTCTGCCGCGCGTGGTGGAGCTCTTCGAAGCCCGTACGCCGAAGGGTGCCGCCCTGGTGGCGGAGATCTCCGGCGCCGTGCGCGTCGAGACCATCGGCCGCGAGCGCAAGGTGACCATCGTCGGTAACGAGGGTGAGATCCAAGAAGTCTCCGTCCCGATCGCTCGTCACCTCTTGGTGGCCGACGGTCAGGAAGTGGAAGTCGGCACCCCGCTGCACGACGGTCCTCTCGACCCCAAGGTGATGATGAAGTTCCGCGGCACCCGCGAAACTCAGCAGTACCTGACGGAAGAAGTCCAGAACGTGTACCGCGACCAGGGTGTATCCATTCACGACAAGCACATCGAACTCATCGTTCGTCAGATGACCCGCCGCGTGCAGGTCGTCGAGACGGGTGAGGCCGACTGGCTGCCGGGACAGACCGTGGACGTCAAGTACTTCAACGACAAGAACGCGGAGCTCGAGGCCAATGGTCAGGAAGCGGCCGACGGCCGTGCCCTGCTCATGGGTATCACCAAGGCTTCACTGGCCACGGACTCGTGGCTCTCGGCCGCGTCGTTCCAGGAAACCACTCGTGTGCTCACTGAAGCCGCCATCGAGGGTCGTCGCGACGACCTGGTCGGCCTCAAGGAGAACATCATCATCGGCAAGCTCATCCCGGCGGGATCGGGTCTGTCGTTCTACAACCCGGCCGACTTGCGCCTGGACATGCCGGACGCCGAGTTCCTGCCGGACTGGGCCTACGGCTCGACGTCCGACCCGGACCTCGACGACCTGCTGGGCGACTTCTTGGGTGCGGCGGACAGCCTCGCCGAAGACCTCGCCGCGTTCCAGAACATCGGCGCGTCCTTCGACTCCGAGGCGATGCCCTCGTTTGACGACGGCGACGGCTCGGCCGAAGAGGGTCAAGCCAGTTAGTTCCTGAAAGTCGGGGTGGGCGAGAGGTGATCCCTCTGGTCCACCCCGATTTTTTTGTATCAGGTTGCTGTTGCGTTTATTTCGTTTATTCAATATGTTGGCGGGGTAAGGAGGGCAGCATGACTCAATCAATAGATCTGTCGCCCACGGAAGTGTCCCGCGACGAGCTTGCCGCGCTCGCCGAGGTGGCCGGAGGGTTGTCTATCGAAAACCGACCCCGCGCCTCGCTCCTTAACGCAAACGGGACAGTGGTGCCACTACCGGGACCCATTTTTGAACTGCTGGCGTCGGTCGT
Source organism: uncultured Actinomycetes bacterium (assembly GCA_903924205.1). Classification (GTDB taxonomy): domain Bacteria; phylum Actinomycetota; class Acidimicrobiia; order Acidimicrobiales; family RAAP-2; genus RAAP-2. The sequence goes on along the minus strand of CAIYAP010000002.1, from coordinate 368,612 downwards.
CGACCTCTTGTCGGCGGGTACGGGGGTGTCGGTAGTTCCTGTCACTAGTGAACTCACCACTACGCAGGTCGCGAAGCTGTTGAATGTGAGTCGTCCGCACGTTGTTTCATTGCTGGAGAATGGAAAAATCCCCTTCCACCGTGTCGGAACGCATCGGCGTGTGTTGGCCGTGGACGCGGTCGCGTATCGCGAGCTACAACGCCGGGCGGCCGAGAAGGCGCTCGCGGAATTCCACCGCATTGGTGCTGAGCTCAACTTGCCCGACTGAGGATTACCTCGGTGACTCAACTGGTGGTTCTGCTTGATTCTGACGTCGTGTACGGCGTGAGCTCGACCGATTTCCTGCTCCCCCTGGGCCAGGCCGGGCTTTTCCGCCCCCACTGGACCGATCGAATTACCAGTGATGCCATAAGAAATCTCGTGTCTAATCGGCCCGAGCTCGACCTCGCCCTACTCCAGAGACGTGTGGACATGATGAACCGAGCATTCCCCGATGCTCGCATCAAAGTTCCACGGGCTCTCGAGCACAAAATGACTAATCATCCTGGTGATCGCCATGTTCTTGCCGCCGCGGTGCATGCGGGGGCGTCAATAGTGCTCACGAAAAACCTGCGACATTTCCCTCGTCGCGCCCTAGCCCCCTGGGGTATTGAGGCGCTCACCCCCGACCATTTGGTCCTGCGATATATCCCACTGATGCAGATCTCCTCATCACGGCCATCTTTTCAATGGCTTCACGCCTCAACAATCCGGCGAGAACGGCCAGCGACCTCGCCGAAAATCTTCGGAAGATTTTTCCTCTTTCGCTGGGGCAGCTCATTGAATATGCGGGGGAGCCATCGTCCGGGGAGATCTGATGGTTCAGGCCAAGAAGTGCTGAGGCACTCTCAGGTAAGATGAAAGTCCCCTCTCGTGACGTGTGGTAATTCACCTCATCAGAGCGGGCGAACAGCAGTGAGGGGCGCGCGGCGAGTTGTCAGTTTGCGCTACGTAGGTTCTAGCCCCTAACATGGAAAGTCCGTGTGCGTTAGGTAACTGACGCATCTCATCGATCGACGTAAGAAGAGGTTCCGCGTGCCCACGATTGCACAGTTAGTCCGAAAGGGCCGACAGGAAAAGACCAGCAAGACCAAGACGCCGGCGCTGAAGGGTTCCCCCCAGCGCCGTGGCGTGTGCACCCGCGTGCACACCGTCACGCCAAAGAAGCCGAACTCGGCTCTGCGTAAGGTTGCTCGTGTCCGCCTCACCTCGGGCGTCGAAGTCACCGCGTACATCCCCGGCGAAGGCCACAACCTCCAAGAGCACTCCATCGTGCTCGTTCGTGGTGGTCGTGTGAAGGACTTGCCGGGTGTGCGTTACAAGATCATCCGCGGCGCCCTCGACACCTCGGGCGTCAAGAACCGTAAGCAGGCTCGCAGCCTCTACGGCGCCAAGAAGGAGAAGTAATGCCCCGCTCAGGTCCCGCACCGCGTCGTGAAGTTCCGGTTGACCCGGTCTACAAGTCGGTCATCGTTACGCAGATCATCAACAAGATTCTCGAGCGCGGCAAGCGCACCATCGCGGAGCGCATCGTGTACAGCGCCCTCGAAATGGTCGAAGAGAAGACTGGCCAGGACCCCGTCGCGCAGCTGAAGCGTGCCCTCGAGCAGGTTCGCCCTGAGCTCGAAGTGCGCAGCCGTCGCGTGGGTGGTTCCACCTACCAGGTGCCGGTCGAGGTTCGTCCTCGTCGCGCCACGACCCTCGCTATTCGCTGGTTGACCGACTACGCCAAGAACCGCCGCGAGCGCACCATGGCCGAGCGTCTGGCTAACGAGATCATCGATGCCAGCAATGGTGTCGGCGCCGCCGTGAAGCGTCGCGAAGACATTCAGAAGATGGCGGAGTCCAACAAGGCCTTCGCTCACTACCGCTGGTAACGAGAGGACATACCCCCTATGACCGCCCGCTTATTCCCGCTGAACATGGTGCGCAACATCGGCATCATGGCTCACATCGACGCCGGTAAGACGACGACGACTGAGCGCATTTTGTACTACACCGGTAAGAACTACAAGATCGGTGAAGTGCACGAAGGCGCCGCCACCATGGACTGGATGGTCCAGGAGCAAGAGCGTGGTATCACCATCACCTCCGCCGCGACCACCTGTGAGTGGAAGGGCCACCAGATCAATATCATCGACACCCCGGGCCACGTCGACTTCACCGTCGAAGTAGAGCGCTCGCTGCGCGTGCTCGACGGTGCCGTCGCGGTCTTTGACGGTGTGGCCGGTGTGGAGCCCCAGACCGAGACCGTGTGGCGTCAGGCCAACAAGTACAACGTTCCGCGCATCTGCTTCGTCAACAAGATGGACCGCACCGGTGCGGATTTCTTCCGTTGCGTCGAGATGATCAAGGACCGCCTCGACTGCACCGTGGCCGTCATCCAGCTGCCGATTGGCGCCGAGGGTGACTACAAGGGCATCATCGACCTCATCGACATGACCGCGACGATTTACCACGACGACAAGGGCGAGCAGCTCGAAGTTGTTGCCATCCCCGCGGGCTTCGAAGAGCAGGCGGCGCAGTACCGCGAGGCCCTCCTCGACGTGCTCACCACCTTCGACGAAAGTCTCATGGAGAAGATTCTCGAGGGCGCCGAGATTACGCGCGCGGACATCGTGACCGCACTGCGTCACGGCACCCTCAGCGGCGAGTGCGTTCCGATCCTGAACGGCACCGCCTTTAAGAACAAGGGTGTTCAGCCCCTGCTCGACGCCGTCACCGACTTCTTGCCGGCCCCGACTGACCTTCCTCCGACCGTGGGTACTAAGCCCGGTACGGACATTGAAGTGACGCGTAAGGCGGAGGACTCGGAGCCCTTCTCGGCTCTGGCTTTCAAGATCATGACGGACCCCTACGTCGGTAAGTTGACCTACCTGCGCGTGTACTCCGGTTCACTGCAAAAGGGTGACACCGTCATCAACACCACCAAGGGTTCGAAGAAGGAGCGCCTCGGTCGTTTGCTGCAGATGCACGCCAACAACCGTGAGGACCGCGACTCCATCTACACCGGCGACATCGTCGCGGCCGTCGGCCTCAAGCAGGTTACGACCGGTGACACCTTGTCTGACATGGACAACCCCATCCAGCTCGAAACCCTCGTGTTTCCCGAGCCGGTTATTCACGTCGCCGTGGAGCCGAAGACCAAGGCCGACCAGGAGAAGTTGTCCAAGGCCCTGTACTCGCTCTCCGAAGAAGACCCCACGTTCCGTGTGCGCACCGATGAGGAGACCGGCCAGACCGTTATCTCCGGTATGGGTGAACTTCACCTCGAAGTGCTCGTGGACCGAATGCTGCGTGAATTCTCCGTGGACGCCAACGTCGGTAAGCCGCAGGTGGCCTACCGCGAGACGATTCGCAAGACCGTCGAAAAGGTGGACATGAAGTATGTCCGCCAGTCCGGTGGTAAGGGTCAGTATGGCCACGTCGTCATCACCGTCGAGCCCACGGGCCCCGGTGGCGGCTACGAGTTCCTCGACGAGACCACGGGTGGTGTGATTCCGAAGGAATACATCCAGCCGGTCAACGCGGGTATCACCGAAGCTCTGACCAGCGGCGTGCTGGCCGGCTTCCCCATGGTGGACCTGCGCGTGCGCCTCACCTGGGGTAGCTACCACGACGTTGACTCCTCCGAAATGGCTTTCAAGATTGCCGGTTCGATGGCCATCAAGGAAGCTGCTCGCAAGGCCAGCCCCGTCCTCCTCGAGCCCATCATGGCGGTCGAAGTTGTGACTCCTGAGGACTACATGGGCGACGTGATCGGTGACTTGTCCAGTCGCCGTGGCCGCGTCGAAGGTATGGAACAGAAGGGCAATGGCCAGACGATTCGGGCCAAGGTTCCGCTGTCCGACATGTTCGGCTACGCTACTGACCTGCGCTCGCGCACCCAAGGTCGTGCGACGTACAGCATGCAGTTTGATTCATACGCAGAAGTGCCGGAGTCGATCGCTAAGGAGATCGTCGCCAAGGCCACGGGCGCGTAAGGAAACAAAAAGGGCCGGGAACCCGGCTCTGATACACCAAGGTCCAAACCGTCGTCGGGGAGGACCGCGAACCCCAGCGGGGGCCACAAGGGCCCGCGCATACAAGTAGAAAGCAAGTCCCCGACATGGCAAAGCAGAAGTTCGAGCGCACCAAGCCGCACGTGAACATCGGAACGATGGGTCACATTGACCACGGTAAGACCACTCTTACCGCGGCTATCACCAAGGTGTTGTCCGACCGTATCCCCGGTTCGGCCTTCACCCCGTTTGACCAGATTGACAAGGCGCCGGAAGAGCGTCAGCGTGGTATCACCATCTCGATCGCGCACGTTGAGTACGAGACCGAGAACCGCCACTACGCGCACGTCGACATGCCTGGTCACGCCGACTACGTGAAGAACATGATCACCGGTGCCGCCCAGGTTGACGGCGCCATCTTGGTGGTCGCCGCCACCGACGGTCCCATGCCCCAGACGCGTGAGCACGTGCTGCTCGCCCGCCAGGTGGGTGTGCCCTACATCGTCGTGGCCCTCAACAAGTCCGACATGGTCGAAGACGAGGAGCTCCTCGAGCTCGTCGAGATGGAAGTTCGCGAACTCCTCAACGAGTACGGCTTCCCCGGCGACGACACTCCGGTGGTCCGCATCTCCGCTCTCCAGGCGCTGAACGGCGACCAGGCGTGGGGTGACAAGGTCATGGAGCTCATGGCCGCCGCTGACGCCTTCATCCCCGAGCCCGAGCGCTCCACCGACAAGCCCTTCCTCATGTCGATCGAAGACGTCATGTCGATCACTGGTCGTGGCACCGTCGTGACCGGCAAGGTCGAGCAGGGCATCGTCAAGGTCGGCGACGAAGTCGAGATCGTGGGCCTGCGCCCGACGACCAAGACCACCGTCACCGGTATCGAAATGTTCCGCAAGCTTCTCGACGAAGGTCAGGCCGGCGACAACCTCGGCGCCCTGCTGCGTGGTACGAAGAAGGAAGAAGTCGAGCGCGGTCAGGTGCTCTGCAAGCCGGGCTCCATCACCCCGCACACCGACTTCGAGGCCAACGTCTACGTGTTGACCAAGGAAGAAGGCGGCCGTCACAAGCCGTTCTTCGCGAACTACCGTCCGCAGTTCTACTTCCGCACCACCGACGTGACCGGCACCATCGAGTTGCCCGCCGGCACCGAAATGATCATGCCCGGTGACAACACCGAGATGGTCGTTACCCTCGGCAAGCCCATCGCGATGGAAGAGGGTCTCACCTTCTCGATCCGCGAAGGTGGCCGTACGGTCGGTTCCGGTCGTGTGACCAAGATCATTAAGTAGTTCGATCATGGCCGACAACCGACAGAAGATCCGAATCCGGCTGAAGGCCTTCGATCACGAGATTTTGGACCAGTCCACTCAGAAGATCGTGCAGACCGTGGAGCGCACCAGCGCCCGCGTTCAGGGCCCCGTGCCGCTGCCGACCGAGAAGCACCGTTACACGGTGGTTCGCGGACCGCACAAGCACAAGGACTCGCGTGAGCACTTTGAGATGCGCGTTCACAAGCGTCTGCTCGACGTGGTGGACCACAGCACCAAGACGGTGGAGGCGCTTCAGCGTCTTGACCTGCCCGCTGGTGTGGACATCGAGATCAAGATTCGCAGTAATTAACTGAACATCACGGCCCCCGGAGCTCGTCTTGCGGGCACCGGGGGTCGTGGTGTAAGGTTGCATCCCCTGAGGTAACTCGAGGGACGCGAAGAAATTCGCACAACAGATGTAACCGGTCGCCCGCGAGGGAACGCCGGTTCAACAAGTCGAACGCTCCGTTCGGGTTGCCGCCCGAACGGAGCGTCTGTGTGTCGGCATCGACGCACGGATAGAAGGAGAGAAACGATGGCGAACAAAGCAATCGTCGGCGAAAAGGTGGGCATGACCCAGGTCTGGGATGACCAGAACCGGGCTATTCCCGTCACGGTGGTGAAGATCAGCCCCGTACGCGTCGTGCAGATCAAGACGCCGGACAAGGAGGGCTACAGCGCCCTCCAGGTGACGTGGGGAACCCGTCGCATCAGCACTCTGAGCAAGCCGGCCCTGGGCCACTACGAGGCCGCCGGTGTCAACCCGGGCAAGGACCTCGTCGAGCTGCGCCTCGAGGACATTTCGAACTTCACCGTGGGCCAGGAGTTCACGGCTGACGTGTTCGAAAAGGGCGAGATGATCGACGCGACTGCCGTGTCGAAGGGCAAGGGCTTCGCCGGTGGCATGAAGCGCTGGAACTTCGCTGGTCAGGGCGCCGCTCACGGTAACCACAAGCACCACCGTGCCCCGGGCTCCATTGGCGCCTGCTCGACCCCGGGTCGAGTCTTCAAGGGCACCAAGATGGCCGGTCGCCTCGGTGGCGAGCAAGTCACCACCACGAATCTCGAAGTGATTGGCGTCGACACCGACCGCCAGCTGCTGCTCGTGAAGGGCGCAGTGCCCGGCCCCCGTGGCGGCACTGTGATCATCCGCGACAGCGTGAAGAACCCGATGAAGGCCGGAGGCAAGCGATGAGCGACGTGTTCACTCTCCGCGGACCGGTGAAGAAGGAGCGTCCCGCTCCCGCTTCACGCACCGCACCCCGTCACGACGTGTCCGGCACGCAGCTCGGCACCGTGACTCTTGAGCCCAGCATTTTCGGCCTCGAGCCGAACGTGCCGCTGATGCACCAAGTCGTGACGGCACAACTCGCCGCCAAGCGCTCGGGCACCCAGTCCACCAAGACCCGCAAGGAAGTCAAGGGTGGTGGCAAGAAGCCGTTCGCACAGAAGGGCACCGGCGGTGCTCGCCAGGGCACCATCCGTGCGCCGCACTACCCCGGTGGTGGTATTGCGCTCGGACCCAAGCCGCGTAAGTACACGCAGCGCACCCCGAAGAAGATGGTCCGCGCGGCTCTCTACTCGGCGCTGTCGGACCGTGCCGCTCTCGAGCGCGTGCTCGTGATTGACCAGTTCACCTGGGCCGAGCCCAAGACCAAGACGGCGGTCACACTGCTGTCCGGTCTTAACCTGGCCGGCAAGATTCTGGTCGTCACCACGCGCGAGGACGCCACCGCGATCTCGTCGTTCCGCAACCTGCCGACGGTCAAGACCATCGACGCCGGTGAGCTGAACACCTACGACGTGCTCGACTCCGACTGGGTCGTCTTTACCGACGAGACCCTCCTCACCGCGAAGGAAGCCAACTGATGAACGACTTCAGCCAGATCCTCATTCGTCCCATCGTCTCGGAAAAGTCCTACGGCCTGATGGAAGACGGCACCTACGTCTTCGTCGTGGACCGTAAGGCGACCAAGATCGACGTGCGCCGTGCCGTGGAAGCGGCCTTCGGCGTCACCGTCACCAACGTCAACACGCTGAACCGTAAGGGCAAGTCCGTGCGCAACCGCCGCACCGGACAGATGTCTCACCGCTCAGACGAGAAGCGTGCCATCGTCACCCTCAAGCAGGGCGACTCCATCAACCTCTTCGAGAACTAAAGGAACACGCCATGGCATTACGTTCCCGCAAGCCCACGAGCCCCGGTCGCCGTTTCCAAACGGTGTCGGACTTCGCGGAGATCACGACTGACCGTCCGGAAAAGTCGCTGCTCGCCAAGAAGTCATCGACCGGTGGTCGTAACTCCTACGGTCGCAAGACCAGCCGTCACCGCGGTGGTGGTCACAAGCAGCAGTACCGCATCATCGACTTCAAGCGCAATAAGAACGGCATTCCGGCCAAGGTCGCCACGATTGAGTACGACCCGAACCGCACCTGCCGTATCGCTCTGCTGCACTACTTAGACGGTGAGAAGCGCTACATCTTGGCTCCGAACGGCCTCAACGTCGGCGACTTCGTCGAGTCCGGCCCCAAGGCCGACATCAAGGTCGGTAACGCGCTTCCCATGCGTTACATCCCCACCGGTACCGTCGTGCACAACGTCGAGCTGCGCCCTGGCGGCGGCGGCAAGATGGCCCGTTCGGCCGGCATGAGCGTGCAGCTCGTGGCGAAAGATGGCGACTACGCCACCTTGCGTTTGCCGTCCACGGAAATGCGTCGCGTGCTCATCGACTGTGTCGCCACTGTCGGCATCGTCGGCAACTCGGAGCACGAGCTCATCAAGATCGGTAAGGCTGGTCGTAACCGCTGGAAGGGCAAGCGCCCGCAGACCCGTGGTGTGGCTATGAACCCGGTCGACCACCCCCTCGGTGGTGGTGAAGGTAAGACCTCTGGTGGTCGTCACCCGGTTAGCCCGTGGGGTCAGCCTGAAGGTCGTACGCGTGGTCCGAAGCAGTCGGATCAGCTCATTATTCGTCGCCGCCGTGGTCGCGGCTCGCGGAGGTAGGTAGAACATGGGTCGTAGTCTCAAGAAGGGTCCGTTCATTGACGGTCACCTGCTCAAGAAGGTCGACGCGATGAACGCGGCCGGCGAGAAGAAGGTCATCAAGACCTGGTCACGTCGTTCCACGATCATTCCGGACATGGTGGGTCACACCTTGGCCGTGCACGACGGACGTCGTCACGTGCCGGTGTACGTCACCGAATCCATGGTCGGTCACAAGCTCGGTGAGTTCTCGCCGACCAAGACCTTCAAGTTCCACGCGGGACAAGAAAAGACGGGGAAGCGCTAATGGCCGGAACCAAGACCAACGAACGTCCGGGCACTCGCGCCCAGGTCAAGAACTACCCGATGTCGGCCTCCAAGGCCCGCATCGTTCTCGACCTCATCCGTGGAGAAGACGTGGCCTACGCGCGCGACATTCTCGCGGGCACCGAGCGTGAAGCCGCCGACGCCATCATGAAGGTGCTGAACAGCGCCATCGCGAACGCCGTGAACAACGACGGCCTCCAGGCCGACGAGCTCTTCGTCGCGGCCGCCTACGCCGACGAGGGCCCGACCATGAAGCGTTTCACGCCTCGTGCTCGTGGTCGCGCCGGTCGTATCCGCAAGCGTTCGTGCCACATCACCGTGATCGTCGCTCGTCTCGATGAGGACCGTCTCGCCATCGTGCGTGCCGCGCGTAGCGCGCAGGCCGCGGCGAACCGTTCGCGTCGCGTGGCCGGCAGCCGCAAGCCGGCCGCCACCACCCCGGCTCCGGCCGCGGACAGCGTGATCGAGGAGACCACCGCGACGGTGATCGAGAACACCACTGACGAGACCGTCGTTACCGACGAGGTCGTCACCAGCGAGGTCGCGACCGACGAGGTTGCCACCGAGGAGAACGCCACGGCCGAGGCCGAGGGCGAGAAGGACGGCGAGGAGAACTAATGGGTCAGAAAGTAAACCCCTACGGTTTCCGTCTCGGCATTACGACCGACTGGAAGTCACGCTGGTTCAAGGAGAAGGGCTACAAGGAGCTCGTCATCGAGGACTGGAAGATTCGCGACTACCTGACGCGTCAGCTCGAGAACGCGGCCGTGAGCCGCATTGAAATCGAGCGCTCGAGCGACCGCGTGCGCGTCGACATTCACACTGCCCGTCCCGGCATCGTGATTGGTCGTCGTGGTGCGGAGGCCGAGCGTCTGAAGAAGGCCCTCGAGGAACTCGTCGGCCAGAAGAACAAGATCAGCCTCAACATCCAGGAGATCAAGCAGCCCGAGCTCGACGCCGCGCTGATTGCTCAGGGAATCTGCGACCAGTTGCTGCGTCGCGTCGCTTTCCGTCGCGCCATGAAGCGCGCCATTCAGACCGTGCAGAAGGCCGGCGCCCTCGGCGTGCGTGTCCAGCTGTCGGGTCGTCTCGGCGGCGCGGAAATGAGCCGTCGCGAGAGCTACCGCGAAGGCCGCGTGCCGCTGCACACCTTGCGTGCCGACATTGACTACGGCTTCCGTGAGGCGCGCACCGCCACCGGTCGCGTCGGCGTCAAGGTCTGGATCTACAAGGGCGACATCCTGCCCTACCAGATCAGCAACGAAGCCAAGATCGTCCGCGAAGCGGCCATGGCAGTGGGCGACGCCGCCCCCGCCGGTGGCGTTGCTGCGCCCAAGGGCATCGTGCGTGCCGGTGGCGGACGGCGCCGTGTCGCCGACGCTCCGGCTGGTGACATCATCGAGGCTCCGGAGGAGTTGGAGAAGGTCTTAACCGTGACGGAAGAGATCGAGACCCGCACCGCCGATGAGCACTCTGAGGCCCCGCACTTCAAGAAGGAGAGCGAGTAAGCATGTTGATGCCCCGCAAGGTGAAGCACCGTAAGCAGATGCGTGGTCGTATGACCGGCATGGCGAAGGGTGGCACCGACCTCAACTTCGGCGACTTCGGTATCCAGGCTCTCGAAGCCGGTTGGATTACCGCTCGTCAGATCGAAGCCGCTCGTATTGCCATGACCCGTCACGTCAAGCGTGGTGGAAAGGTCTGGATTCGCGTGTTCCCGGACAAGCCGGTCACTAAGAAGCCGGCCGAAACCCGCATGGGTTCAGGTAAGGGTAACCCCGAGTTCTGGGTTGCCGTCGTGAAGCCGGGCCGCGTGATGTTCGAACTCGGTGGTGTCGACGAGGCCTTGGCCCGTGGCGCGATGGAGCGAGCGATTCAGAAGCTCCCGATTAAGTGCAAGTTCGTCGTGCGTCCCGGGACGCACGGTCAGCCGGAGGTGTCCATCTAATGGCAAAGCACAAAGAACACGTCGCAGAGCTGCGTTTGCTCGGCGACAACGAATTGATGGCGAAGTTGGACGAGGCCCGTCAGGAACTCTTCAACCTTCGCTTCCAGGTGGCCACCGGTCAGCTGGACAACACGGCCCGTCTCGGGCAGGTTCGTAAGGACATCGCCCGCGTGTCGATGTTCCTGCGCGAGCGCGAGATTGCCGCGGCCGAGGCTCAGGAAGGTAACAACTAATGAGTGAGATTGAAACTCGCGAGAACCCGCGCAAAATCCGCGAAGGCATCGTCGTGTCCACCAAGATGGACAAGACCCTCGTCGTCGCCGTGATCGAGCGCGTGAGTCACCCCAAGTACGGCAAGACCGTGCAGCGCACCAAGAAGCTCGCCGTTCACGACGAGACCAATGACGCGCGCACCGGTGACCGTGTGCGCGTGCAGGAGACCCGTCCCTTGTCGAAGACCAAGCGCTGGCGTTTGGTGGAAATCTTGGAGCGTGCCCGATGATTCAGCAGGAATCCCGTCTCAAGGTGGCCGACAACTCCGGCGCGCGCGAGGTGCTCTGCATCCGTGTGCTCGGTGGTTCGCGCCGTCGTTACGCCTCCATCGGTGACGTCTTCATCGGCACCGTGAAGGATGCCGTTCCCGGCGCCAACGTGAAGAAGGGTGACGTGGTTCGCTGCGTCGTCGTTCGCGTCGCCAAGGAGAAGCGTCGTCCCGACGGCTCGTACATCAAGTTCGATGACAACGCCGCCGTGATCATCAACGACCAGCTGCAGCCGCGTGGCACCCGTATCTTCGGACCCGTCGGCCGCGAGCTGCGCGACAAGAAGTTCATGCGAATCATTTCGCTCGCCCCGGAGGTGTTGTAATGAAAATCCGTAAGGGAGACGCCGTTGTCGTGCTCGCGGGCAAGTTCCGCGGACAGCGCGCCACGGTGGAAGAGGCTCTGCCGAGCCGCGACAAGGTCGTGCTCGACAGCCTGAACATCGTGAAGCGTCACACCAAGCAGTCCGGTGCGACCATGCAGGCGGGCATCATCGACAAGCTGATGCCGCTGCACGTGTCGAACGTGGCGCTGTGGTGCGGCGGTCACAAGGGACCGGCCCGTGTCGGTTTCGAGATCAAAGAAGGCGTGAAGACTCGCGTCTGTCGCAAGTGTGGAGAGGCCCTATGACCTACACGCCCCGTTTGAAAGAGCGCTACAACAACGAAATTCGCGCTGCATTGAAGACTGAGCTCGAGCTCGGCAACATCATGCAGGTGCCGCGTCTGTCGAAGATTGTGCTGAACTCGGGTGTCGGTAAGGCGACCCAGCAGGCCAGCCTCATCGAGGGTGCCCAGCGCGACCTCGAAATGCTCAGCGGTCAGAAGCCCATCATCACGCGCGCGAAGAAGTCGATTTCGACCTTCAAACTCCGTGAGCAGGTGCCGATTGGTGTGAAGGTGACCTTGCGCGGTGACCGCGCCTGGGAGTTCTTCGACCGTCTCATCTCCGTCTCGATCCCGCGTATCCGCGACTTCCGCGGCCTCTCGGACAAGTCCTTCGACGGACACGGCAACTACACCTTCGGTGTGAACGACCAGCTGATTTTCCCCGAGCTGGACTACGACAAGATCGACGCGCCGCGTGGTTTTGACATCACCATTGTCACCACTGCGGCCACCGACGACCAGGGTCGCGCTTTCCTGCGCGCCTTTGGCTTCCCCTTCAAGGAGACCCGATAATCATGGCGAAGAAAGCACTTCGTATCAAGCAGCAGGCCACGCCGAAGTTCTCGACGCGCGCCTACACCCGCTGCGAGCGATGCGGTCGTCCCCGTTCGGTTTACCGCAAGTTCGGCCTGTGCCGTATTTGCTTACGTCAGATGGTGCACGCGGGCGAAGTCCCGGGCGTCACCAAGGCCAGCTGGTAGGAGGAGATTAGCCATGACCATGACTGACCCCATTGCCGACATGCTCACGCGTATTCGTAACGCGAATTCCGCTCAGTTCGACACGGTGAAGATGCCGGGCTCGAAGCTGAAGGAATCGCTCGCGAAGATTCTGGAGCGCGAAGGTTTCATCGCCGGCTACTCGACCTACACGGTCGAGGGCAAGCCCGGCACGACCATTGAGGTGCGCCTCAAGTACTCCGAGGACCGTCGCCGGTCGATCTCGGGTATTAAGCGCGTCTCGACCCCTGGTCTTCGTATCTATAAGAAGTCAACCGAGATGCCCAAGGTGCTCGGTGGCGTAGGTGTGGCCGTCGTCTCGACGAGCCGCGGGCTGATGACGGACCGTGAGGCCCGTAAGAACAAGCTCGGCGGCGAAGTCCTGTGCTACGTCTGGTAATGCGGAGGAACTGAGAACTATGAGTCGTATTGGACGCAATCCCATCACTGTGCCGTCAGGCGTGACCGTTACGGTCGCTTACCCGACCATCAACGTGAAGGGTCCCAAGGGTGACATGACCCGCACCCTCCCGACCGGCATCGCCGTGTCGCAGGAGGAGAACATTCTGACCGTCAGCCGGGCCGACGACGAGCGCGAACAGCGTTCGCTGCACGGCCTCACCCGCACCTTGATCAGCAACATGATCGTGGGCGTCACTGACGGTTGGGCCAAGGAATTGGACATCATCGGAGTGGGTTACCGCGCCGCCGCCAAGAGCCCGCAGGCTCTGGAGCTGGCGCTCGGTTTCTCGCACCCGGTGAACGTGGAGGCCCCCGAGGGAATCACTTTCGAAGTCCCGGCCCCGACGAAGATCATCGTCAAGGGTTCGGACAAGGAAGTCGTCGGCCAGGTGGCCGCGTCCATTCGCAAGATTCGTAAGCCCGAGCCCTACAAGGGCAAGGGTGTGCGCTACGCCGGTGAAAAGGTGCTGCGCAAGGCTGGAAAGGCGGCTAAGTAATGGCTCGCAGCACTCGTGAACTTCGAATTCGCCGTCATAAGCGCGTTCGCAAGAACGTGGCCGGAACCACCGCGCGTCCCCGCGTGGCCATCTTCCGCAGCCACAAGCAGATCTCGGCACAGATCATCGACGACACGCGTGGCGTGACGTTGGCGGCCGTGTCGACCCTCGAGGCGGAGCTCAACTCCATCTCGGGCGCCAACATTGCCGGCGCGACTGCGGCCGGAACCCTGCTTGCCGAGCGTGCCACGGCCGCCGGCATCACCACCGTGGTCTTTGACCGTGGTGGCTTTGCGTACCACGGCCGCGTTGCGGCCTTCGCCGACGCGCTGCGCGCGGGAGGACTGGAGTTCTAATGACGGACCAGCAACAGCCACAGTACGAAGAGCGCACCATCAAGGTGAACCGCGTGTCCAAGGTCGTCAAGGGTGGTCGACGCTTTAGCTTCACCGCCCTCATGGTGATCGGTGATGGCAACGGCAAGGTCGGCCTCGGTTACGGCAAGGCCAAGGAAGCCGGACTCGCCGTGCAGAAGGGCATCGAAGAGGCTCGCAAGAACTTGTTCGACGTCCCGCTCGCCGGTTCGACCATCGTGCACCCCATCATTGGTGAAGCGGGTGCCGGACGCGTGCTCATGAAGCCCGCGGCTCCCGGTACCGGTGTCATCGCCGGTGGCGCGGCCCGCGCCATCTTGGAAATGGCCGGAGTCAAGGACATTCTGGCCAAGTCCCTCGGTTCGTCGAACGGCATCAACGTGGCGCACGCCACCATCGCGGGCCTCAAGGCCCTGCGTAAGCCCGAGGACATCGCCGGTGTTCGTGGCAAGGCCCTCGATGAGGTCATCCCGTCGGGCACCTTGCGCGCCTATCGCGAGCGTCAGCGTGAAGCTGACTTGTTCAAGACCACGGAGGAGAACTAACCATGGCTGAGCTCAAGGTCACCCAAATTCGTTCGGGCATTGGCACCAAGCCGAAGCACCGTGGCACCCTGCGTGCCCTCGGCCTTCGCCGCATTGGCCACACCAACACGCTCCCGGACCGTCCCGAGATTCGCGGCATGATTGCCCGCGTTCCTCACCTGATTACGGTAGAAGAGGTCTAATCATGAAGTTGCACGACTTACAGCCGGCTCCCGGCTCATCGAAGCGCAAGAAGATCGTCGCTCGTGGTATCGGTGGCCGTGGTGGTAAGACCGCCGGCCGTGGTACCAAGGGTCAGAAGGCTCGCCGCACCATTCCGGGCTGGTTCGAAGGTGGTCAGCTGCGGACCTTGAAGCGCATCCCCAAGCTCAAGGGATTTACCAACCCCTTCCGCGTGGAGTACCAGCCGGTCAACCTCGACGCCCTGCAGACTCTCGGCCTCACCGACGTGACCTTCGAGGTCCTGGTGGCGAACGGCCTCTGCCGCAAGAGCGACTTCGTGAAGATCTTGGGCCGTGGGGCTCTCGGCACGAAGATGAACGTGTCGGCGCACGGCTTCAGCCAGTCGGCTAAGGCAGCTATCGAAGCTGCCGGTGGCACGGTCACCGTGTTGGACTTGCCCTTCGCGGTGCGTCCGGCCGCGGCGGGCAACCAGCACCAGAACCGGTAGGCCATCGTGCTGAAGCGCCTCGCCAATATCTTCAAGGTACCGGACCTTCGCAACAAGGTCCTGTTCACCTTGGCCATGATCTTGCTCTACGAGCTGGGAGCCAACCTCCCACTGCCCGGCGTGTCATGGACTCAGGTACAGGCTCTGCAGAAGTCGGCGGGGTCCAGCGGCGTGCTGGGTCTCATCAACCTCTTCTCGGGTGGCGCACTCACCAAGTTGGCCTTCTTTGGTCTGGGCGTGATGCCCTACATCACCTCGACCATCGTCATCCAGCTGCTCGGCACGGTTATTCCGAAGTTCGCCAAGTGGCGTGAAGAGGGACCAGCCGGTGAGAAGAAGCTCACGCAGACGACGCGTTATCTGACCTTGGCTCTGGCCTTGCTGCAGGCCACGGGTCTCGTCTACGCCTTCCACGGTCACGACCAGGCACTCATTGGCCAGACCATCGACCTGATGGTGACGGGCTTCACGGCCTGGACCGGGGTCTTGATGGTGCTCATTTGGACGGCGGGTACTGCGGTCGTGATGTGGCTCTCGGAGCTCATTACCCAGCGCGGTATTGGTAACGGTATGAGTCTGCTGATTTTCTCGTCGGTGGTGTCGCAGTTGCCCTCGGGTTTCCGCACCATCTACCAAGAAGGTGGCGCCCTCAAGTTCTGGGTGCTGCTCAGCATTTCTCTCGCCATGCTCGTGGTCATCATCTTCATGGACCAAGGTCAGCGCCGCATTCCGGTGACGTACGCGCGTCGCGTGGTGGGTCGCCAGCAGATGGGTGGCAACACCACCTACATTCCCCTCAAGGTGAACCAGTCGGGCGTGATTCCCATCATCTTCGCCTCCTCCCTGCTCTACATTCCGACCTTGCTGAGCAACGTGGTGCCGTGGAGCGGCCTTCAGAGCTTCGTTAAGAACTCACTGCAGGCGACCAGCCCGATCTACATCATCAGCTACTTCGTGCTGATTTTGATGTTCACCTTCTTCTACGTCTACGTGCAGTTCGACCCGCACCAGCAGGCCGAGGCGCTTCGTCAAGGTGGTGGTTTCATCCCCGGTATTCGTCCGGGCTGGCCCACCGAGAAGTATCTGAGTCGCTTGGTGAACCGCGTGACCGTGGTGGGCGCGACCTTCCTCGGCACCGTGGCCATCTTGCCGTCCATCCTCATGGCCTGGTGGAACGTGAATCGCTTCCCCTTCTACGGCACCACCTTGCTCATTGCAGTGGGTGTGGCCCTCGACACCATGCGTCAGATTGACTCGCAGTTGTCCATGCGTAACTACGAAGGCTTCCTGAAGAACTAACGATCATGTCGGACCGTCTCGTTATCGTCCTTTTGGGCAAGCAGGGTGCCGGCAAGGGCACGCAAGCCGATGTGCTCTCCCAGCACTACGGCATCCCGCACGTCTCGACGGGTGAGATTCTCCGCGCCGCCATCAAGGCCGGCACGGAGCTGGGCCTTCGCGTCAAGGGTGTGCTCGACGCCGGTGAATTGGTCTCTGACGAGTTGGTAAACGACCTCGTGCGTGATCGCTTCACGCACGCCGACGCCGCCTCCGGTGTCTTGCTCGACGGTTACCCCCGCACCGTGGGTCAAGCGGACGCCTTGGCCGAGATGTTGCTGCCCGACACCGTGACCGCCTGTATCAACTTGGACGTGGAGACGGAACTCGTCACCGAGCGTCTGGCCATGCGCCGCGTGTGCAAGGCCTGCTCGGCGATCTATCGCTCTATTGACCCCTCGGGGGTAAGTGGCGTCTGCGAACGCTGCGGTGGGGAAGTGGTCCAGCGTGGCGATGACACCCCGGACGCCATTCGCCAACGCCTCAGCGTGTATGAACGCGACACCGCGCCGCTACTCGACTACTACGCCGAGCGCGACCTGCTGATTACCATCAACGGCGACGACACCGTCGACGCCGTGTCTGCCGCCATCACCGCGGCCGTCGACGAGGCTCGCTGATCGTGCGGCGAAACGCCCGCGAACTGGACCTCATGCGCAAGGCCGGCAAGGTCGTCGCCGAAATGCACGAAAAGACGAGGGCCGCAATTCGCCCCGGCATCACCACGATGGAACTCAACAACATCGCGGCCGAGGTCATCGAGCGCCGCGGTGCGCGCTCCAACTTCCTCAACTATCACGGCTTTCCCGCGGTGATCTGCGCCTCGCCGAACGACATGATCGTGCACGGCATTCCGGGTAACTACGTCTTACAAGAGGGCGACATCATCTCCATTGACTGTGGCGCCATCATCGAGGGCTACCACGGGGACGCCGCCTACACCGCGGGGGTGGGGGAGATCTCACCCATCGCGAAGAAGTTGATTGAGACCACCGAGCGCAGCTTGTATGCCGGGGTGGACCAGATGGTGATCGGTAATCGTCTGAATGAAATTGGTCGCGCGGTGCAGCAGGTGGCGGAATCAGCCGGCTTTCACGTCGTTCGTGAATACGTGGGACACGCCATTGGCACCGCCATGCACGAGCAGCCGCAAGTTCCGAATTACTGGCCGGGATCACTGGGACCAACCCTTAAAGAGGGCATGGTCTTTGCCGTGGAGCCCATGGTGAACGTGGGTACCATCGACACCTACACCCTCGAAGATGGGTGGAGCGTCATGACGGCGGACGGATCATTGTCCGCGCACTTCGAGCACACCATTGCCATTACAGACAATGGTCCCGAAATCTTTACCTTGGGGTGAGTCGACGGCGGGTGCGTCCGAGCACCTCGGCCCCACGGCGGTCGATGAAGAACGAGTGTGCCCGCAAGGCGAGGGAAACCCCTTCCCTCATTGCTATCACTGTTACGCTCGCGACGTTCCCCGCGGCAGCGTTTTTCTGGCTTTACGCCTCCCGACGCTGAGAAATGAATGACCATGAACTTTCGCTCATTGCGCACCTGGACCAATGAATGGGGTCCGGACAGGACAGCTTTGCAATGCGGCACAAACCATGCAAGCGGTACTCGATTTCGGGCGCCTCGCGGGCGCCTCAAGTCGTTTTGGGCAACTTCGGGCGCCTCAAATTGAAGTTTCTCGGAATCTTGAGAGTAATCACGGAAAATCTCAATGCCCCTTAGTTACAAGGGAAAGTGGTAGTTGGATTGAGAGCGGGCGACGGGAATCGAACCCGCGTTCTCAGCTTGGGAACCGTGCCTTATCGAATGATTCACACGTCAATCTGGATTAAGAGTCGGATCAAGTTCGCAGATACCAGTGGGCACCTCTCGGACGCCAGCCTTGTCTGGCAAACAAAATCCCCATTGGCCCGGCCTTCTCAGCAGAATGGGGAGCAACCCAAACCCCGTAAATGGCGTAAATAGGTGTCCCCACAGCTCTATCGGACTTAAGGTTGATCAGTCTATACATAACAAGTTAGTTTGTTATAAAGTAGAGGTATGAACGATACTTACGCCTTGTTGGGCTCCCGGCTGGCGTCGTTCTCTTCCACGAAAGAAGCGAGAACCGCCAAGTCGTCGTTGAGTACTTGTTTAACAGACCCCTGGAATGCCTTATCTCTGCGCAGATTTTGGATATATACCTCCAACGCCTCAATCACCAAAGAATTCACACTGACACCCTTGACTCGTGAAGCTGCAGTTATCTGTGCAACCAATACCTCGGGAAGGCGTACCGCCGTCTGTTTTGTTCCCATACATAACATGTTAGACCTTCGACGGGGATTTGTAGGCTCAGCATCCCCCTGGGGGGCACATGCCTGAGCTGGAAATAGAGATTGGCGCCGCGATTCATAGAGTTGAAGGTCCAACTGCACTAGTCCTTGAGACGGTTGCATTGATGACTGGTGAGAGCCACGATCTAATTCTGGCCAAGGCTCTCGGGCAATATGCGAACTCGCTAACTGATATGTCCGTGGTCGAAACGCCGTAATCCTCAGGTATCGCAAGATCGCTGTTGATGTTGTGAATCCAACTAATACGAATCGACGACAATCGAACCTCCAGTATTTCCGGCAAGTAGGCCTAGCTGGTATTGCAATGCTCCAATAAGCCTCAATCGGTCTCTCTGTACAGGACCGATGCATCAAATACGGGACCCGCACCGCAGACATTTCGGACTGGATTCCTAGGGATAACTCTTCATGAAACAGGTGTGACATTCAGGGGAAAGTCCGGAAATTCAGGGAGGGAATGCAAAAAGTGGACATAGCGTCACTGGTTGTGCGTATACTTCTCATGTTATCTAGATAACTAATGGGAGTGTTAGTAATGGAAATCAATATGACGTGCAAGCATCTGTCGCGTATCGCCAATCGTACGATTGCGATGATCGTGGCGGCTAGTTCGCTAGCTATCGGGTCTGCGGTTGCGGTGGGGGCCACCCCCCTGTCGTTAAGTGCAGTCAGCAATCTGGCAGTATCACAAGTGACCAATACTTCTATGCACGTTGCCTGGTCAATTCCAGTTAACGAAGTGGCGCTCTCCGTGATTGAAGTCCAAGTCACTAACGGTACAGGCACCGTTGTAGCGGGACAGAATTTGTCGTCTTCGGCGACCTCTGCCGATGTTTCCGGTCTGACCCCTGACACGAGCCTGACGGTTACCGTGATCGCCTCTGACACCGACACGCCGCCGAATGTTGCCGGTGCAGCGGTCTCCACGAGAACTTTGCAGAATCCAGCGTCTGCGGTTTCCAATTTTGCGGCTGTTCCGAACTCCCAAACAGGCACGTCCATGGATCTTTCGTGGACTGCCCCAACCAACATCGGTAGCGGCCTAAGTGGCTACACGGTCACGTGTTCGCCTTCGTGCACCATCGCTAATCAGCCGAACGCAAATGCCACATCGTTAACGATCGCTAACCTCACAACGACTAACTCCTACACGTTCACCATTGTTGCCAACACCAGTGATGGCCAAAGTGGCGCTACTGCAACGGCCGTCGGAAATTTCGCTCCGACAGCCCCCCGATCACTGCAAGTTTCCCAACAAACACTCTCAACCGCTCTTTTGACTTGGACTGCTCCCGCATATCTCGGTAGTGGTCTGAATGGCTATACCGTCTCTTGCTCGCCTAGCTGCACGATTGCTAGCCAGCCCAATGCCAATGCAACTTCACTCCTCGTCTCAGGTCTGAATTACAGTCAGAGTTACACCTTCTCCGTGATTGCAAAAGCCTCCGACCTCCAGCTGTCAACTCCCGCCACTGCGACCGCCAGCACGGCGTCGACGATCGGTGTGGTCCAGAGCCTCACGGTTACCGCACCTACGGCTTCGTCACTCCGGGCAACGTGGAGCGCACCGGCAGGATCGGCCAGTTATCTCACCTTCTACAAGGCGTACTGCTTTACGGGTGCGTCAACCAGCTGTGGCTCGGCAACGATTAATCCGTCGGAGAGTCCTTCGGTAACGTTCCAGTCTTCGCAGCAGTACCCAATTGTTCCAACAACCGCGTACACGATTTACGTTTTGGCGTTCGCAGTCAATGGTTCATCTTCCCCAACATACGTATCGGCATCAGTCTCCACTCCAGTTTCAACGAACCCCGCTCCTACGGCAGTTGTTGGCCTCAGCGTTTCGAGTCAGACTTCGACTTCGATCTCGCTGAGCTGGTCAGCACCCGCCAACCTGGCCCTCGCCGGAGCGTTGAATGGATACACCGTTACATGTTCTCCAACGTGCACCATCGCTAATCAACCTGGACCTAACGCCACTTCGCTAGTAGTCACTGGTCTTAGCCCCGCAACGCGTTACACCTTCACGGTCATTGCGAACTCCGCTGATTTGAAGAACTCACCCGCGGCAACCTTTGCTGGGAATACGAAGTTCTCTGCGGTGACTAACTTCACTGCGTCAGCTCCGTCAACGACTTCGGTGCGACTTGATTGGACTGCGCCTGCGGCGGGAACCGGAGTTGCTCGACAGGGTTACGTAGTCTCCTGCACCCCTAGCTGCACCATTGCTAGTCAGCCGGGCGCTAATGCAACTTCCCTAATCGTCACTGGTCTGAGCTCTGGCGTGAGTTACTCCTTCGCCATCGTTGCCGTCGGCACTGACACCCTCCAGTCGACAAGTGCAACAACATCGCTGTCGACCAACTATCTCGCACCGGGTTCGGTACGTAGTTTCTCGGCCACCGCCCAAACGTCCACTTCAGTCCAGTTGACGTGGGCGGCACCCGCTCAGGTTGGCTCGGGACTCAGCGGTTACACCGTTACCTGCACCCCTAGCTGCACTATTGCTAGTCAGCCGGGTGCCAACGATACTTCGTTGGTGATCACTGGATTGACTGCAGGCCAGGGCTACACATTCTCGATTGTTGCCAACTCAACTGATACCCAGAGTTCATCATCAGTTCAGACCTACGCAGTGGGAAGTGCCACCGTGCTTTCTAGCGCCCAGGTGACCTCAACGTCAGCAACTCTGACGTGGACTGCCCCGTCGAATCTTCAGGGCGGCGCGGCAATCTTGAGTTATCTCTATGTGTGCACCCCGTCGGTGGGCTCAGCAGTCTATGGCATCTCGTCATCAGCGACTGCCTTGATCACCGGATTGGCACCTAACACTCTGTACAGCTGTGTTGTTTCGGCCAACGACGTAAATGGCAATACTTCCGTGGCATCAAGTCCTGAGACGTTCACCACGATGCACGTTGCTCCAAGCGCAGCCACGGGACTCACCGCAACCACCCAGTCGACAACTTCAGTTCTCTTGGACTGGACAGCACCGACTCAGGTTGGCGCTGGACTCAGCGGCTACACCGTTACCTGCACCCCAAGTTGCACTATTGCTAGTCAGCCGGGCGCCAACGCCACCCAGTTGTTAATCACTGGATTGACTCCTGGCGTGAGCTACTCATTCACACTCGTGGCCAACGGTACAGATACCCAGAACTCCGTATCAGCTACAGCGTCTGCGCGCACCGTAACTGGGGCACCTACGAACATGACGGCTTCGGCTTCGAGCGCCTCTTCAGTTCTCTTGAACTGGACACCGCCTACTCAGGTTGGTTCGGGACTCAGCGGTTACACCGTCACCTGCACCCCTAGCTGCACCATTGCTAGTCAGCCGGGCGCTAACGCCACCTCATTGACGGTGACGGGCTTGACTGCGGGCCAGAGCTACACCTTCTCGATTGTCGCCAATGCGACCGGAACGCAGTCATCGGCTGCAGCCACTGCCTCGGTCCGTACTCTCTACTTGGCGCCAAGTGCACCACGTGCGATCGCGGCCGTTGCCCAGTCGACGTCATCGGTAAATCTCTCGTGGACAATTCCGGCTCAAGTTGGCTCTGGACTCAGTGGCTACACCGTCACCTGCACCCCTAGCTGCACCATTGCTAGTCAGCCGGGCGCCAACGACACTTCGTTGGTGATCACTGGATTGACTTCAGGAACGCTGTACAGCTTCTCGGTTGTGGCTAATGCGTCAGACAGCCAGAACTCATCGGCCGCTACTGCCTCAGCCCGCACGGCCTACGCCGCACCTGGTGCCGTGACGGGTGTGACCGCTACGACGTCGGGAATGACACAGGTTCAGCTGAACTGGTTGGCACCGGCTCAGGTGGGCTCGGGCTTGTCGGGTTACACCATTACCTGCACCCCAAGCTGCACTATTGCTAGTCAGCCGGGCGCTAACGCCACCGGGGCATTGATCACGGGTCTCACCCCCAACACCTCCTACACGTTCAGCATTGTTACTAATGCTTCCGATGCACAGTCTTCGGGAAGCGCAACCTCCAGCGCGGTGTTGACTGCGTCAGCGCCGGGCCTCTTGGTTAGCCCTTCGAACAGCGTTACAACCACAACCGCGACTGTCTCGTGGAGCGCACCAATCGGTTCGGGCAATGCCATTGTTGGCTACGTCGTCACTTGCTCACCCACGTGTGGTTCGACGCAAACACTCAGCGGTACCGCTACCTCCGTAAATCTGACTGGGCTGACCCCGAACTTGGCGTACGTCGTTTCGATCATGGCGCAAGCGCTGAGCGGTAACACCACGACGACGGTCAACCTGAGCACGGCCTACGCCGCACCTGGTGCCGTGACGGGACTAACCGCGACTGCCCAGTCAACGTCCTCGGTTCTCTTGAACTGGACCGCTGCTGCAGCTAACGGATCGGCCTCGCTCAACGGCTACACCGTTACCTGCACCCCAAGCTGCACCATTGCTAGTCAGCCGGGCGCTAACGCCACCTCGTTGACAGTGACGGGTTTGTCTGCAGGCACTAACTACACCTTCTCGGTTGTGGCTAATGCGTCAGACAGCCAGAACTCATCGGCCGCTACTGCTCCAGCCCGCACGGCCTACGCCGCACCTGGTGCTGTGACGGGTGTGACGGCTACTGCTACGGCCGCGAATTCGGTCACCGTGTCGTGGACCAAATCTCAGAATGTCGGTGCTGGCGTCGCTGGTTACTTCGTAACCTGTTCGCCTGCTTGCTCGATTTCTAACCCGGTTGCAGCGCAACTGAGTTCAGTGGTCATCACCGGACTAACAGGTGGTCTTAACTACACCTTCACGATTTTGACGCAGGCTAGCGATGGACAGTATTCAAACGGCGCCAGTGCGTCAACGACTACTCCCTACGCCGCACCTGGTGCTGTGACGGGACTAACCGCGACTGCCCAGTCAACGTCCTCGGTTCTCTTGAACTGGACCGCTGCTGCAGCTAACGGATCGGCCTCGCTCAACGGCTACACCGTTACCTGTACCCCAAGCTGCACCATTGCTAGTCAGCCGGGCGCTAACGCCACCTCGTTGACAGTGACGGGTTTGTCTGCAGGCACTAACTACACCTTCTCGGTTGTGGCTAATGCGTCAGACAGCCAGAACTCATCGGCCGCTACTGCCTCAGCCCGCACGGCCTACGCCGCACCTGGTGCTGTGACGGGTGTGACGGCTACACAGCCTTCCACGGGAACCGTTATCTTGAGGTGGAAGGCACCAGTGAATGTTGGTGCTGGCATTACTTCTTACAAGATCACCTACACCCAGAATGGCAAGATTGTCACTAAGTCGGTTACGGGATTGACCACCACTCTGAGTGGTTTAACTAAGGGCGCGCACGTCTTCTCGATTGTCGCAAACGCGAGCAATGGAGTGTCTTCAACGACTTCGACTGTGAGTCTTTTAGTCAGATAGGGCTAGCAAAATACCCCCAGCTACCTTTTAGGTGGCTGGGGGTATTTTCGTTATTGAAGCCGGACGGGAATGTTGGAGAGTGAATCCTCTGAGAGGATTAACTCATGCCACGACAGTCCCGCTACTCCCCAGAGGTGCGTGAACGAGCCATCAGGATGGTGTTGGACCACCGCGACGAGTATTCGTCCGAGTGGGCCGCCTTCACTTCGGTGGCTTCGAAGTTTGGGATGGCGCCCGAGACACTGAGGACCTGGGTTCGCCGGGCTCAGATCGACGGTGGCCTGCGACCCGGACTCACGACCGATGAACGTCAACATCTGAAGGAACTCGAACGCGAGGTGCGTGACCTGCGCCGCGCCAATGAGATCTTGAAGGATGCGTCGATTTTCTTCGCGACCGAGCTCGACGGTCGAACGAAGAAGTAGTTCGCTACATCGATTCTCGGAGAGATCGTTGGGGAGTCGAGCCGATCTGCAGGGCTCTGCAGTTCGCTCCCGCCACCTACTACGACGCGAAGTCCCGACCGCTGTCTGCTCGCCGGTGTCGTGACGAGGAGCTGAAAGTTGAGATTCAGCGCGTCTACAACGAGAGCTTCGACGGTTGCTACGGCCAACTGAAGGTCTGGAAGCAGCTGCGACGCGAGGGGTTGGAGGTGGCCAACTGCACCGTGAGGCGGCTCATGCGCGAGATGGGGCTCTCAGGTGTCCGGCGAGGACGGCACTACAAGGTGACGACGGCGAGCGACGACACACTGCATCGTCCGAGCGACCTCGTCGAACGAGAGTTCTCTGCTCCGGCGCCGAATCGACTCTGGGTTGCCGACCTCACCTACGTCAAGACACACTCCGGATGGGTCTACGTGGCCTTCATTGTCGACGTGTTCAGCCGGATGGTGGTTGGTTGGCAGATCTCGACGTCGCTGCGCAGCGACCTCGCCATCGACGCCCTCGAAATGGCGATCCACTCACGTCAGCACCGCGACCTCAGCCAGGTCATTCACCACAGCGATCGCGGAGTCCAATACCTCAGCATTCGCTACACCGAGCGACTCGGCGACGCCGACATCGTCGCCTCGGTTGGCAGCCGAGGCGACAGCTATGACTGTGAGTTAAATAGGGCTGCTGCGTGATTCGGATCTGACCCGTGTTACGACTGGCCACAGTGCCTTGGCGTTGATCTGTCGGTCCGGGTCATGCAGCGATCAATGCAGACGCCAGCGAGTCGAGCGGGAGTGACCCAATAGGGGCCTTTCGTTCATTTGCGACTCTTCACAGTCCTGTCCGCCCACTCGACCCGCTGACACCAACCGTTCAAGGAGAACAGCAATGTCGAGCATTTCACCACCAGGGCCACTGAGCAAGATCATTGTCGGTGTCGACACCCACAAACACGTCCATGTCGCGGTTGTTCTCGATGATGACGGACAGCGACTCGGTGACCTCAGAGTCCCTGTCGACTCGCTCGGCTACCAGGAACTCGACCGCTGGGCCCAGAGCTTCGGCCGGGTCCTCGCCTACGGCATTGAAGGCACCGGCAGCTACGGAGCCAACCTCACGAGTTACCTCCGACGCCAGGGGCGAAAGGTCGTTGAAGTGAATCGTGGCGACCGCAGAGCTCGTCGAGCTAACGGCAAGAGCGACACGCTCGATGCTGAACTCGCCGCACGCAGCGTCATCGCCGGCACCTCCACGGCCGTTCCCAAAAGCGCTGACGGCACGGTCGAGATGATCCGAAAGATCAAGGTGGCCCGCGATATTGCTTGCAAAAACCGCACCAGTGCGATTATTTCTTTGAAGACGGTGATTGTGAACACGCCATAGGAACTGAAGGAACAACTCGATTCCCTCGGCGACAAGGCACTCATCCAGAAGTGTTCGGGCTTTCGACCGGGAACCGTCGACGATCCAATATCTGCGGCCAAGCACACGCTGCGAGCCCTGGCAAGGCGGTGGGAGTTCTTGAACGCTGAGGTGAAAGATCACGACGCCGTTATCGCCAAACTCACGACCTCGCTGTCACCGACCTTGTGTGATGGCTTCGGCATTGGGCCGGACACGGCCGCGGAGATTCTCATCGTCTTTGGCGACAACCCGGACCGCGTTCGCTCCGAGGCGGCATTCGCCAAACTGTGCGGCGTCGCTCCCATACCGGCATCTTCTGGCATGACCACCCGTCATCGTCTTGCGTGGAACGGACATCGCCAAGCCAATGCCGCGATCTATCGCACCGCCATTGTTCGGATGCAACACCATCAACCGACCAAGGACTACGTCGCCAAGCGGACCGCGGAAGGACTCTCCAAGCGAGACATCATCCGCTGCCTCAAGCGCTTCATCGCTCGAGAAGTCTACGGTCGAGTGATGGCAGATTTCCATGCCAGAACAGCTCTTTCAGCGGCCACTTGATCAATTCTTGACATATAGGGGCATCAACGCGCTGGCCGAGAGCTTCAACGGACAGTTCAAGGCCGAGTTGATTCACCGCAAAGGACCCTGGCGCAACATCGAGCACGTCGAATGGGCGACGCTCACCTACATCGACTGGTTCAACCGACGACGCATCCACGAGTCACTCGGCCACGTCACGCCAACCGAATTTGAAGACGCCTACTATGCAGTTAACGAGTCAGAAAGTCTGGCCGTTTTGGAAACGATTTAGTCTCCGGAAAACCCGTCGCGATTCAGTCAGTCTTATCTGGGGCTCTCTAGTCATAAGAGATGGACCGATTGAAGGGGGTCAGGACACAGGGTCACCGGTAGGTCCAGGTTCGTCGCCGAACTCATCAAGATGGACTTCACGATGGCGGGGGTGCAGGGATTGGTCGGAGTTTCTTGCTAATTCTTGACGGACTTCCGCTGGGTATCGGTTACATCGTTGGACTCGTGACGGGACAGTGTTTCGCGGATCGGATTATGCACACGATTGTTCTGAAGAGACCAAAATAGGCGAGATAACCGGTGGCGCTTGACGTATGAAACACGTCCCCTTGTCGATCTTGGAAGTGTGGGTCAAGGACTAGGGCCACCTGAAGTAGTAGCTATGCAATGAGTCTCGCGCGCTATTTGGCAAGGGGTAGAACGGCGTGCAAGCG
Source organism: uncultured Actinomycetes bacterium (assembly GCA_903924205.1). Taxonomy (GTDB): domain Bacteria; phylum Actinomycetota; class Acidimicrobiia; order Acidimicrobiales; family RAAP-2; genus RAAP-2. Next base: position 341,328 of record CAIYAP010000002.1, on the reverse strand, counting down.
CCGCAATCCTTCTTGCGTCGAGACGGTGGGCATCCATTGAAGTGCAACTTGTGTGTCGCGTTGATCAAAGGTGTGAGCAAGGGACAATTGCTGCGCGGCGAATCTGGTTAGGGGCGGCTCATCGCCCCACCACACCTTTTGAATCAATGCCCCAACGCTGAGGGCGAGCTTGCCGTCGATGTGTTTCACGGGCGACGAAATTCCGGCTGCCTGAAGAATCCCGTTCACAAGTTCAGCAAGTGGCCGAGGATCATTGCCCGTCACCGTCCATGCTCGATTGATCGCGGGTGATGATTCATTGGCGGCGTCGAGACCCGCGACGATGGCCGCTGCCGCGTCGGTGATGTAGGTAGTGTCGATGAGAGCGACCCCGTGATTAGGAAGTCGCAGCTGGCCCTTTTTCGCCCGTTCGATGATTCGACCCACCAATTGCGTGTCGCTTGGCCCCCATACCAAGTGGGGTCGAATCACGACGGTGGGAACTCGGGGCTGGTCAAGGACGAGTTGTTCAGCGAGGGCCTTGCTGCGGGTGTATCGATCACTGCCGGTGTAGCTCGCGGGTTTCGTGCCTTGACCGATATGGCCTCGGCCATCGAAGGCCACTGATGGCGACGAGATATGGACAAATCGACCACATGTTTCCGCCGCGAGACGAGCGTGACGAGTGCCCCCCACGTTGATGGCGAACGCGTCTTCCCACCTGGGTCGAGGAGCGACTAGGGCGGCGACGTGAATGACGGCGTCGCGCCCCTTTGCCGCCGCAAGCAGCGCGTCGAGATCGCGGATGTCGGCTCGCACTTCGCGGGTGGCGAGTCCACTTTCTCCGCGTTGAAACGTGGTGACGTCATCGCCTCGCGCCAGCAGTAATCCGGTGACGTGCCGACCCAGCAGGCTCGTGGCGCCGGTGACGAGAACTTTCATCGACCCAGAAGCAACTCTTCGCTCTGACGAGCGAGAAGCACGCGATCAATCTTCGAATGGTGTCGGTGATCGACAGGAAACTCTCCGGTCAAAACGGCCGCCAGGGGAACGGGGCTCGCCGCCCGAGCGGCAGCGGCAACGTCGGCGGTGGCGAGCTGAAGCTTCCCATGCCCAGCGACCACGACCACCACTACCTGAGTGCCCGTGGGTCCCACCCCCACCGCGGCGGTGATAAGCGACGTGTCGCGACGAATGGCTTCCTCGACGGCCACGCTGGCGACGGGACCGGAACTGGTGGTGATCACGTGGATGCGCCTTCCAAGATAGAAGAGTTCACCCTCGCTGAGGTAACCCACGTCACCCGTTCGGTGAAAGCGTTGCCCCTCACGGGTAATGGTGCTGGTGGCGTTCTCGAGCCAGTGATTTCGATATTCCGAGAACATCCACGGTGCCGACACCAATATCTCGCCCCACTCACCATCGACGCAGCGACCGGGCGGATCATCAAGTGGGGCTATCACGACCGAACAGCCCGGCAGGGGTCGACCGGTGGCGGTGCCTCCACGGGTATCCGCCACCACATTGACGCCGTCAGAAACGGGAAGACATTCGGTCATCCCATACGGCGCGGCGACGCTGCCCCCGGTGAGCTCGGCGAGCGACGCGGCGAGTTCGGAGTCAATGGCGGCGCCGGCAAGGAAGGTGTGAGCGAGTGGCACCCGACGGCCGGACGAAGTGGCCACCAGGTTTCGGGCGGCGGCGGGGGAGAACCACGCCACCTCGAGGGGAGCATGGCGCGACAAGGTTTCGAGGTGCGACATGGTCATGCGTTCGGGTTTGTCGAAGGGGATGGCGGGCAAGAGACAGAGGCGCTCGAGGGCGGGAGCGAGGAGCATGAAGGGGGCGAAGGAGGTGGTGAACGCGCCACCCTTGTCTCGGGGCAACCAGGAGTCAAAGAGATCGCGCTGCGCCACCAGCGCGCCGTGGGTGTAGGTCACGGCTTTGGCGGGTCCGGTGGAACCCGAGGTGTGGACAATGGCGGCCAGCTGATTCTCGGTGAGTGCCACGAACTGATCGCGAGCGAGGGCCGGGCCGCGGGTAATCGAGTGACGGCCATATATGCAGAGGCGTGTCGTTCTGGTCGTGAGGCGACACAGGCGATCGATGAGCAGCGTGCGCGATGTTCCGATCACCGCCACCGGAGCCGCGGCGCGCAGGAGGTTGCGAAGTTGGCGAATGCCACCAGTGCTGTCTGCCACTACCGGCACCGCGCCCACCGCCCACAGAGCCGCCACGGTGACCAGCAGGTTTCCACTGGGCTTTACCAAGATTGCCACTCGGTCGCCAGGACCAATTCCGCGGGCCCGGAGGGCTCTCGCGGCGACTGCCCGACGCGACGCGAGTTGTTGCCAGGACAATGCGCCATGCGAGTCGATGAAAACGGGGGAGGGGTCATCGACGTGATCATCGATGACCGAATAGATGGGGTGGGCCAACGGGGCGTCCGAAATCGCGGGTCGCGGGGTGATGTCGGTGTCGAGCCAACGCTGCACGATGTTGCTGAAGTGCTTATCGAGCGGGGCGAGGTGGGCACAGTCGGCCAACCTCTCGACGTCCACGTGCGACAGTCGTGACTCCAGATCGGTCAAGAAGCCGTCGTGAAATACCACGTCACGGCCACCCCACACCAAAAGCGCGGGAGTGTCCGAGGACTTCAGCGAGTCGGCTACCTGCCGCAGCGCGTCATATGAGACGTCGCGGGGATGAATAGGGATGTCGGCGACAAAGTCCGCGACCGCTCGTCGACGTCGCCACCCGCGATAGGGCGCGCGTAGTGCCCGTCGATGTTCACGCTCGGTCATAAGGGCGGTGCCCTGCACGAATCCCAACGTCCAACGACACACCAGTCCCACGAAGGTGCGGGCAATGCCAATGAGCGGTGGCATGGCCACACCGTCGGGCAGGCCGACGGCCGTATTCGACAAGATCAGTCGCGTTACGGGTAAAGAGGGTGTCGCCCCGAGGGCAATGGCGCCACCCCAGTCGTGGGCGGCGAGGATCAGTGGACCGTTGACCTCGGTTTCGCAGAAGGTGACCAGCTCGGTGATGCGCTGGGCGAGAGTGCGTCGCGGACCGCGCTGCGAAAAGCCCATGCCGGTTTGGTCAACAGCGATCACCCGCCACTGCGGACTGAGGTCGCGCGAGAGGTTGCGCCATAAATACGACCACGTCGGGTTGCCGTGCACGCAGACGATGGTGCCCTGGTCGCCGTGACCCGTATCGAGGATGTTCCACGTAACTGGTTCCCCGTCGGCGCCCTCGAAGGTGACCTGACGCGACCACGCAGGGTTGAGTCCGAAGCGAGTGAGTTGGTCATCGCTGGGCCGCAGCACCGTCACGACACGACCTACCAGATGATTTCGGCGGCCGCGCAGTTGAGACCGGAACCGATACCCATGAGCAGCACGCGCTCGCCGTCGCGGACGTCGGCCGCAATGGTCGCCAAGGTGAAAGGCACAGCGGCGGGACCCATATTGCCGAAGGTGGGGTAGGTGAGTGGCACGCGGGTCTGGTCCACCCCTAAGCGTTCACACAGTTTTTGCGTGTGCACCTTCGAGACCTGGTGCATGACGTAGTAGTCACAATCGGTCCACTGCCAGTTCATCGCCAGGGCGGCATCGAAAGCGTCTCGGGCGAGATCGAGACCCGCCGTCAGCAAGCCCGCGGTGTCCGTCTTCATCGTGTCGAGGTCACCGACGCAGAGTTCGTGGTGCGAGGTCGCGGCGCGACTGATGCCACCGAGGTAGCGATGGGCGCCGTCACGAGGTCCACCCATCACCATGGCGGCGGCTCCCGAGCCCAAGGTCAAGGACGCGAACTCGTTAAAGACGTCCTCAACGGTGGTGGTGGGCTGGCGAAGTCGCGCGATGGTTGACTCCTGCGTCTGACGACTTCCCTCGCCGTCGACGATGAGGACGGTTTTCGCCATACCGGTCTCGATGGCCATGGCGGCCACCGACATGGCGTTCATGAAGCCGAGGCAGGCGTTCCCGAGGTCAAAGTTGAGGCAGGTGGGGCTGAGACCCAGTCGATAGTGAACGGCGCAGGCCACACTGGGTTCGAGGTGGTGCTTACACACCGATGACGAAATGAGCAGATCGACCTCGTTGGCGTCTATTCCCGCCTGCGACAGGGCCAGTGCGCCGGCCTGAGCGGCGGCATCGTCAAAACAGGTGTTGGCCGGCCACCACCGGCGCTCCTCAATCCCGGCGATGGACGCCAAGAGGCCGGGCCTGACCCCAATTCGGTCGTAGGTCTCGGCGAGTTGTTCGTCGATCCACGCGGAGGTAACGATCTCCGGAGCCTCCACTTTTGCCACGCTCCAGATGAAGGAGCGAGAAAACAAAGTGGGATTAGTCATTGACTTAGGTTAGGCCACCTCCACCTGGTCAGGGACGCGACCGACGCGGCCCCCGCCAGCCCCCTTCCGACATGGCCCGACTCTGCGAGAATTCAGTCATGGACAGATCGCGCGCCGCCGATATTTTCGGCACGGCCATCTTGGACTGGGCCCGCGGGGGCGAGGACTACGAGATCTACGAGCGTGATGACGGCTACTTCTGTGAAGGTGACGGCCGTGCGGCCTACCTCGGCCCCCCTCGCGATTGGTTCGACGCGGAACGACGCGCACTGCGACTCGCTCGTGGTCGAGTTCTCGACGTGGGCTGCGGGGCGGGGCGCGTCTCACTGGAGCTTCAGCGCCGCGGCATCGAAGTAGTGGGGATGGACGCGTCGGCGCAGGTGGTGACGGCGGCTCGCGAATGCGGCGTCGCCGAGGTGTGGCATCGGTCCATTGCCGAGGTGGGCAGCGAGCTGGCCGACTTCGACACCATCGTGCTGTACGGCAACAATTTGGGGATGCTGGGAACGCCGGCGGCCACGCGGCGATGGTTTCGCTCCTGGGCATCGATCGCGGCACCTGACGTCAGAATGTTGGCCGTCAGCACCAGCCCCTACTTCGGCGGAGCTCCCTGCATCACCCGTGGGTACTTCCACCTCAATCAGCAGCGCGGCGAGATGCCGGGCCTGCTTCGATATCGCTACCACTACCAAGATCTCGTGGGGCCGTGGTGGAAGTGGTTGTTCGTGTCGCGTGGCGAGATGGCGACACTTCTTCGCGGCACAGGGTGGAAAGTGGATTCGATTATTAATTCGAGCCCCGGTGACCCCTACGTCGCGGTGCTACGCCTCGATGGGTCGGTACGGCCTCGCCGCAGCGACCAGCACTTATAAAAGTCCCTCGTCGTTCATCTTCTGCGCGAAGAGGGCGGCCTCAGTGCGGCGATCAAATCCCAGTTTTGCGAGCAAATTGCTGACGTAATTCTTCACCGTCTTTTCGGCGAGGAACATCGTCTCGGCGATTTCCCTATTGGACATTCCTTCGGCCAGCAAGTCCAAGATGCGTCGTTCTTGTCCACTGAGTGATTCAATGCGGGCTTGCTCCACCAGGCGACGGTGCACTCGGTCACGCACGTGACGCATGGTCTCGTCATTAATGAGCGACTCACCGCGCGCCACGGCGTGAATCGACTCGATGAGGTCATTACCGCGAATGTCTTTCAGCACGTATCCCTTGGCCCCCGCGACCACCGCCGCAGTCATGGCCTCATCATCGGCAAATGAGGTGAGCATGAGGCAGGCGAGGTCAGCTCGCCGCGAGATGAGTTCACGACAAATCTCGACGCCACTGCCATCGGGTAGGCGCAGGTCCAACACCGCGACGTCAATCTCGTCCACGTTGATGACGGCGAGAGCATCGTCGACGGTGCCGGCGTCGGCCACCACGGTGATGTCGCCCGTGGCCTCGAGCAGATCGCGCAGTCCACGTCGCACAATTTCGTGATCGTCAATCAGTGCTACTCGCAACATGTCAGTTCCACCTTTCTGCGCTCCAGCGCAAAACCGATCCTCGAGGGGTGGCGGGTTCTAGGGCGCAGCTGCCACCGAAGCGCTGCGCACGCTGCGCCATGTTCCGAAGTCCATTGCCAAAGCCGTCGCCGGGTTGGGGACCGACGCCGTCGTCGACCACCCGCAAGGTGAGTTCCCCGTCGCGCAGAACCACGGAGACGCGAGCGTGCTGCGCCTTCGCGTGGCGCACGACGTTGGTGAGCGCTTCGCGCAAGGTGGCGACGAGTTCATCGCGACACTCCGCGCCCACCAGAGAATCGAGGGGGCCATCAAAGCTGACGTCGACGGGCAGTCCGAGGCGAGCGGGCACTTCATTCACGACTTTCAACACGGCGTTTCGCAGCGACTCGTCCGTGGTCGGTCGGTGCTGCGAAATTTCGAAAATGGCGGTGCGGATTTCCTTGATGGTGGCATCGAGGTTGTCAATGGCGAGATTGAGTCGACTTTCGAGGCCGGGCTCCACCTGTTGGGCGACCGACTGAAGTGACAGCCCCACCGCAAACAGTCGTTGAATCACCGTGTCGTGAAGCTCTCGCGCCATGCGGTCGCGTTCGGCCGCGAGCGTCGTTTGGCGCACGTCACCACGACGACGGTGTTCGTCAATGACTAATCCCGACGCTCGACCGAAGGCCTCGATGAGACCTTCATCCTCGAGAGAAAAGGGCTCGCCGTCATAGCGATCAGTGAGGTAGAGATTGCCGAAGACTTCGCCGGAGCCCGAACGCACCGGCACCCCGAGGAAGTTCGTCATGGGCGGGTGGCCGAGCGGCATGCCGGCGGAGTGGGGGTGTTGCGAGATGTCCTCCACCCGCAGGGGGGCGGGGACGCGAATGATTTCGCCGAGCAATCCGTGGCCCCGGGGCTTGCTGCCCATCGCCGCTTCATCGTCCGGGGCCAGTCCCCAGGTGATGAAGCGTTCCAGTTCCTCGCCGCCGGGGGCCAAGACACCGAGGGCGCCGTATCGAGCCCGAACTAATTCGCTGGCGGTACGCACAATGTGCGCGAGGAGAATATCGAGGTCAATATCGGCCTCGATGAGCAAAATGGCGTCAATAAGGCTATGCAGGCGTGCGGGATTGACGACCTGGCGGTATGACACGACGCCAGTGTCCCACAGACCACTGGCCATCACCGTTACGACGCCCAGCGCCAGCGTTGGCCGCTCACCACGGTGGCGGGGACGAGAACGTGGCCGGCGCCATCGATGTCTGAAATACCCGTCACGTGAACAATAGAAAGGTCAATTCCGTCGTGCCGCTCCTCTACTTCGAGGGTCAGCACGTCATGATGTCGCGCGGCATCGGTCACCGTGGGGCTGGGATCGTTGATTTTGAGGCCAGATTCGGTGGCCGAGAGACTGACGAGGGCGGTCATAGGGAGGCATCGGACCGACAGCACTACCCGTCCCCAGCGCGCTCGGGCGACCAATTGAGCGCAGTCGCCGGCGGCGAGTTCACCGTCGGGGGAGAGGCCGGAAGCGGGACTGTTCATGTCCTCTAGACTGCTACCTCCGAAGTGGTTTTCCCTACGGCAGAAAGTCCCAATTTGGGGCTGACGTGCGGGGGTCGCCACCCTCGTTTTGGCGTGGGGGGCAAAGTTCGGTAAGATACACAGCCGGTCTTTTTGCGGAGGTTTCGCGAAGGTCGGAAAACTGTGTCGACACGTGTCGATACGGGTAGTGCCACACACAAGGAGTAGGGACCTGAGTAATCAGAAGGAAGAAGCGTTCACCGTTGAAGGTACGGTCATTGAGCCGCTACCTAACGCGATGTTCCGAGTCGAGCTGGAGAACGGCTACACCGTTCTCGCCCACAGTTCGGGCAAGATGCGCATGCACCGCATTCGTATTCTGCCCGGCGACAAGGTCCAGGTAGAGATCACGCCGTATGACATGACGCGTGGTCGCATTACCTACCGGTACCGCTAATTCCCCCGTCCCGATTTAGGTCGAGAAAGAAAAACCGATGAAGGTTCGAGCCAGTGTGAAGCAGATGTGCGAGAAGTGCAAGGTCATTCGACGTGCGGGAATCGTGCGCGTGATCTGCGAGAACCCTCGTCACAAGCAGCGTCAGGGTTAAGGGAAGGTTTAGAGAGATATGGCACGTATTGCCGGAGTTGACATCCCGCGCGACAAGCGCACGGTGATTTCGCTCACCTACATTTTTGGCATCGGACCGACCACGGCGCAGGCCATCTGCGCCGCGACCGGCATTGATGAGTCCACCCGCGTCAAGGACTTGCAAGAGTCTGACGTGAACAAGCTGCGTGCCTACATCGACCAGAACCTCACCGTCGAAGGTGACCTTCGTCGTGACGTCGCACAAGACATCAAGCGCAAGATGGAAATCAACTGCCTCCAGGGCATCCGTCACCGCAAGGGCCTGCCCGTTCGCGGACAGCGCACCCGTACTAATGCTCGCACCCGTAAGGGACCGAAGCGCACCGTCGCCGGTAAGAAGAAGGTGAAGAAGTAATGGCTAAGCCAGTTGCTCGCAAGGTTCGCAAGAAGGAACGCAAGAACGTTGCTTTTGGTGTGGCCCACATCAAGAGCTCGTTCAACAACACCATCGTGTCGATCACGGACCCCGAGGGCAACGTCTTGTCCTGGGCCTCGTCCGGTCAGGTCGGCTTCAAGGGCTCGCGTAAGAGCACCCCGTTCGCCGCTCAGCTCGCCGCCGAGAAGGCTGCCAAGGCAGCCCTCGAGCACGGCGTGAAGAAGGTCGACGTTCTCGTTCGTGGTCCCGGCTCTGGCCGTGAGACCGCTATTCGGTCGATTGCCGCTGCCGGCATCGAAGTTGTCAAGATCCAAGACGTGACGCCGCTGCCGCACAACGGCTGCCGTCCCAAGAAGCGTCGTCGAGGCTAAGGAAAATCATGGCTCGTTACACAGGTCCCGTTTGTCGTTTGTGCCGTCGTGAGCGCACGAAGCTCTTCCTTAAGGGTGAGCGCTGCCTCTCGATGAAGTGCCCCATGTCGGAAAATGCCGACCGTCAGACCCGCGCGTTCCCGCCGGGCCAGCACGGCAACGCGCGTCAGCGTCAGGGCAGTGAATACCTCGGTCAGCTGCGTGAGAAGCAGAAGGCTAAGCGTATTTACGGTCTTCTCGAAGGCCAGTTCCGCAACCTCTACGAAGAGGCCAACCGTCGTCCCGGCATCACCGGTACGAACTTGTTGCAGTTCCTCGAACTGCGCCTCGACAACGTCACCTTCCGTGCCGGATGGGCCGCGAGCCGCGCGAACGCGCGCCAGCTGGTGCGTCACGGCCACGTGACCGTCAACGGCAAGCGCGTGACGATTCCGTCATTCCGCGTTCGTCCCGGTGACGTCGTCAGCCTCAAGGGCGATATGCGCGAGAACTTCAACACCCGTCGCACCGCTGACGTGTTGGCCCGCACCGTTCCCGGTTGGCTCGAGCTCAGCGACAGCAACTTCACGGTGACCTGCCGTGCGGTGCCGCAGCGCGAGCAGATCGACGAGTCGATCCGCGAACAGCTCATCGTTGAGTTGTACTCCAAGTAAGTAGTCGAGTCCGAGTTAGTAGGGAGTTTCCATGCTCATCATTCAGAAGCCCACCATCGAGGCCATTGGCGACGAAAAGGCGAACCGTCAGGCCTTCTCCGTGGGACCGTTGGACCCCGGCTTTGGCCACACCCTGGGTAACTCGCTGCGTCGCACGCTGCTGAGCTCCATCCCGGGCGCCGCGGCGACCAAGGTCAAGTTCGATGCCGTCCTGCACGAGTTCGATGTCATCGAAGGCGTGAAGGAAGACGTCCAGGACATCTGCCTCAACCTCAAGGACCTCTTGCTGCGCGTGCACAGCACCGAGCCGGTCGTTCTTCGTCTCGACAAGAAGGGTGAGGGTGCCGTCACGGCGGCTGACCTCTCGGCCTCTGCCGACGTCGAGATCTTGAACCCCGATCTGCACATCGCGTTTCTCACCACCGCCAAGAGCCACCTGGCCCTCGACCTCACCGTCGAAAAGGGCAAGGGCTACGTCGGTGCCGAGGGCAACAAGGGCGGCGCCATGATCGGTGAGATTCCGCTCGACGCCATCTACAGCCCCGTGCGCAACGTCTCCTTCGAGATTGAGCCGGTTCGCGTCGAGCAGTCGCGCGACTTCGACAAGCTCATCATTGAAATCGAGACCGATGGCACCTTGACGCCGAAGGAAGCTCTGGCCTCCTCGGGCAAGACCCTCGCCACCTTGGTGGAGCTCATTGGTTACTTCGACGAAGAGGCTCCCGCCCTGGAGCTCGGCGATGTCGGCCGCGCCGTGGCCGAGGCCAGCGAACTTGACTACCGCATTGAAGAGCTGGGTCTGACCGAGCGTTCACGCAACTGCCTCAAGCGCGCCGGCATCAACACCGTCGCCCAGTTGGTCAACTGCACCGAGCGCGACCTCACCTCGATCACCAACTTCGGCGCCACCTCGCTGAAGGACGTCCAAGAGCGCCTCGCTGAGCGCGGCCTCGTTCTGCGAACGGAGGAATAGTCACATGCGTGCAACACCTAAGCGCGGTCAACGTCTCGGAGGCTCGGCCTCGCACCAGAAGGCCATGTTGGGCAACCTCGTGGCTTCCTTGATTGCGGCCGAAGGCATCACCACCACCGAGACCAAGGCCAAGGCCCTGCGTCCCGTCGTCGAGAAGTGTGTCACTGCCGCGAAGAACTCGGCTGACAACCCCGTCGCCGCTCAGCGCCGCGTCGTCGCCTTCATTCGCGACAAGGACATGGCTCACAAGTTGTTCACCGAGATCGCTCCTCGTTACACGGACCGTCCTGGTGGCTACACCCGCATCTTGAAGCTGGGTCCGCGTCCCGGGGACAACGCCCCGATGGCGCGCATTGAGTTCGTTTGATCTGACCTCCCCGCCGGCGCATCAGCGCTGGCGACTGGACCTGGCGTATGACGGCACGTCGACGCACGGTTTTGCGGATCAACTCAACCTACCCACGGTCGTAGGGCTTCTTCGTGACGCCCTACAACGCTCACTTCACCTCCGCGATCGCCCCCTCATCGTGGGGGCGGGTCGTACCGATAGTGGGGTGCACGCCATCGGCCAAGTGGCTCACGTGGATTTGCCCTCGCCGCTGTATGAGTCGGGGGATGACCCCGAGAAACTTCGTCGCCAACTGAACGGTCAGCTCAGCGGCATCGTGCAGGTCCGCGCCATCACGGCGGTCACCGACGATTTCCACGCCCGATTCTCGGCGACGTGGCGTCGCTATCGCTACCTCGTGGTCGAAAGTTCCGCCCCCGCCCTCGCCACCACCGCCCAGTGGGCCTGGACGGTGCAGGCGACGCTGGATCCCGCCTTGTTGCAGGCCACCGCGGACCTCTTCGTGGGAGAGCACGATTTTCGCTCCTTCTGCAAACGGGCGTCGGGGACCACGGCTGACGACCCCCTTATTCGCCGGGTAATCGGGGCTCGATGGACCGAAGTCAGCGATTCTCTCCAATTGGTGGGCGCCGACAATCGCCTGTGGCGTTTCGAGATCGCCGCCAACGCCTTTTGTCACAACATGGTGCGGGTGCTGACGGCCAGTTGCGTGGCGGTGGCCCGGGGTCAGCGCACCCTGGCTGAGGTCGAGGCTCGGCTCAGCGAGTTCTCTCGAGACGGCCTGCCGGCCCCGGCGCCGGCGGCGGGATTGACCTTTGTGGCCGTCGGATACGGCGACCCGGAACCCGATTTGAGTGTGGGGCACTCCAGCCCCTAAGATAAACAGTCCGTCGCGGGGAACCGTGACCCTGATTCGAAATTTGAGATTGAGGAACAGCGATGCGCACCTACTCACCGAAGTTGTCGGAGATTACGCATACTTGGCACGTGATTGACGCTGAGGGTCTCGTGCTCGGCCGCGTCGCGACCGAAGCCGCCCGTTTGCTGCGTGGCAAGCACAAGCCGATCTTCACGCCGCACATCGACACCGGTGACTTCGTCATCATCGTGAACGCCGACAAGGTCGTGCTGACCAGCAACAAGGCGGAGCAGAAGCGCTACTACCGTCACTCCGGCTACCCGGGCGGAATTCGCTCGACCAGCTGGGCCGACCTCCTCGCGAAGAACCCCATCACGCTGGTCTCGAATGCGGTCAAGGGCATGATCCCTCACACCCGTCTCGGCCGTGCGCAGTTTGGCAAGCTCTTCATTTACACCGGCCCCACGCACCCGCACGCGGCCCAGCAACCTCAGCAGTTCGACACTTCGGCCATTCGCCGCGGTTAAGGAGACACGATGACGTCGACCACTCAGACCACCGGCCGCCGCAAGGAAGCCGTCGCGCGCGTTCGCTTGCGCCCGGGCACCGGCACCATCACGATCAACGGTCGTGCGCTGGACAACTACTTCACCTCCGCGGCACACCGTCAGATGCTCACCGAGCCGCTGCGTCTCACCGCGACCGAAGAGACCTACGACATCGACGCCACCATTGCCGGTGGCGGTGTGGCCGGCCAGGCCGGCGCGCTGCGTCTCGGCATTGCCCGTTCGCTGATCGAGCTCGACGAGAACCTTCGTGCCACCTTGAAGAAGGCGGGCCTCCTCACGCGTGACGCGCGTAAGAAGGAGACCAAGAAGTACGGTCTCAAGAAGGCCCGTAAGGCGCCTCAGTACTCGAAGCGATAGGCCTCACCCGTGTTTTTCGGCACGGATGGAATCCGTGGCCGTGCGGGTAGCGATATCACGCCGCAACTGGCGTACCGGCTCGGGTTCGCCGTGGCCCAGGTGTTGTCGGCAGTCGCTTTCGTGGGTTATGACACCCGAGAGAGCTCTCTCGAACTGTCTCGTGCCGTCATGGCCGGACTTCGCGATGGTGGCGCCACGGCCATCAATCTCGGCGTCATCGCGACGCCCGCAGTCGCCGTCATCGCCGAAGAACGTGGCGGCGTGGGTGTCATCGTGTCGGCCTCGCATAATCCCTGGGAAGACAATGGCCTCAAGGTCCTCGGCTTTGGCGGCGGCAAATTAGATCAGGCCACCGAAACCGCCGTGTCGAACGCCCTTGAGGTGGCTCCCTCCCACGATGGCCCCTTTGCGGATGTTCCCGTGGACGAGAGTGGCGCGGAGGACTACGCGACGCGTCTCATTTCCCTCTTTTCTCCCGACGCCTTGTCGTCGCTGCACATCGTGGTGGACTGCGCCAACGGCGCGGGCGGCCGCAGTGCTCCGTCGGTGCTTGGCGCTCTTGGCGCTCGCGTCACCGTGCTGCACAACGAACCCACGGGTCGCAATATCAATGATCAGTGCGGCTCGACACACCCGCAGTCACTCGTGGCCGCGGTGACCGAACTCGGTGCCGATCTCGGCATTGCGCTCGATGGCGATGCGGATCGACTCATCGCGGTGGACGCGGATGGCATCGTGCGTGACGGTGACGACCTTCTCGCGATTTTTGCTACCGACTTCGCGCAGCGCGGCGTCGCGTTGCCGGGCGTCGTTCTCACCACCATGAGCAACTGGGGTGTACGTCGCGCCCTCGAGGCCCAGGGACTTGACGTGGTCGAAACTGACGTCGGAGATAGGCACGTGCTCTTCGCGATGGAAGAGCGCGGGTGGCCGCTGGGTGGCGAGCAATCAGGCCACCTCATTTTCGCGGACTACTCACCGACCGGCGACGGCCTCTTGACCGGTCTTCTCCTGGCCGATTTGGTGGCGAGGCGTGGACCACTTCATCTCTTGGCCGATGGCTCGTGGCACCGTGTGCCGCAACGTCTCGTCAATCTGCCGAAAGACCTCTACGACGATGACGCCACGAGGATCCTTTTGGATGATGAGTTAGATCGCTTCTCGCTCGGCGTCGACGACGTGCGCATCATTATTCGCCCCTCGGGCACTGAGCCGGTGGTGCGCGTCATGATTGAGGCGGATAACGCGGAGCTCGTGGAGAGCTTCTGCGAGAAATTGCTCCGTCTCCATACTCCTGCCTCGCACCACTGAGGGCGACCTCGTCGTTACGGTGCCGGGCGACGTCGGTGTCACTCTGGCGTCGGCGTTCACGCCTTGTGAATGGGCAGAGCGCGAGGAGGGGCTTTCGTCGGGCTCCCCTCGGTAGAATGGGGATATGTGCGGCATCATTGGTGTCGTCGGTGCCGTTGATGCCTTGCCGGTGCTCCTCGACGGATTGCGTCGGCTGGAGTATCGCGGGTACGACTCGGCCGGCGTCGCTCTCCTACACGGCGACAGTCTCTGGCGCGCTCGTTCCGCCGACGGCGTGGAATCAGTTGCCGATCTGATCGCCAAGTGTGATGACGGTCCGCACGATTGCGCCACTGGCATCGGTCACACCCGTTGGGCCACCCACGGAGCCCCGGGGGAGCACAACGCCCACCCCCACGTGGACTGCGCCTCGGGCATTGCCCTCATCCACAATGGCATCATCGAAAATCACCACGAACTCGGTGACGAACTGCGCGGACGTGGACACGTATTCACCTCGGCCACCGACACCGAAGTTCTCGTTCACCGTATTGAAGAATTTCGCCGTGAGGGACTGACCCTCACCGAGGCCGTGCGTCAGACCTTGAACGAAGTCACCGGCGCCTTTGCCATCGCCGTCGTCGACGCGGCCGAGCCCGGCGTCATCGTGGCGGCGCGGCGTGTCTCGCCTCTGGTGGTGGGTATTTCCGAGGGGGCCACGTACCTGGCCTCCGACATTCCCGCCATTATGGATAAGGCCACCAGCTTCTTTTCCGTGGACGACGACCAGCTGCTGACGCTGCGCGCCGAGGGCGTGACCGCGACGGACCTTGACGGCACGCCCATTTCACTGGCCCCCCTGGTCGTCGACTGGGATCTCGAAACGGCGCAGAAGTCGGGATACCCCGACTACATGACCAAGGAAATCCACGAACAGCCCGAAGCGGTGCGCGCCACCTTGCTGGACCACCTGGACAAAGACGGCACCATCACCTTTGATGAGATGAGATTGTCCGATGACGCCCTGCGCGCCATCACCAAGGTCACCCTGGTGGGCTGTGGGTCGAGCTATCACACCGCGATGGTGGCGAAGTATGCCATCGAGGCCTGGGCTCGAATCAGCGTCGAGGTAGATATCGCCTCAGAATTTCGCTACCGCAATCCCGTGGTCGACGAGACCACGCTGGTGATTGGTGTCTCGCAGTCGGGCGAAACCATTGACACCATTTCGGCTCTGCGTGAAGCCAAGAGTCGCGGCGCCATTGTGGTGGCGGTCTCCAACATCGTCGACTCTTCCATGGCGCGCGAAGCCGACGCCGTGATTTACACCCGGGCCGGACTTGAGATCTGCGTGGCGTCCACCAAGGCAGTGCTGGCCCAAATCGCGGCGCTCGAGGTCCTCGCGCTGCGTCTGGCGCAGGTGCGTGGCGTACTCAGCACGGAGCGCGTCGTCGAGTTATTTCATCAATTGACCTCCACCGTGGACTTGGTGGCCGAGGCAGTGAGTCGCGAGGCGGCGGTGACGCAGATCGCGTCACAAATCGCGAACGCCCACACCTTTTTCTTCCTCGGTCGACACGTGGGATTCCCGACGGCCCTCGAGGGTGCGCTCAAGCTGAAGGAAATCTCCTACGTGCACGCGGAGGGTTATCCCGCGGGTGAATTGAAGCACGGCCCCCTCGCCCTGATTGAACCGGGCGTCATCGTGGTCGCCTTGGCGACGGACCCCGCGCTGCACGAAAAAATCTTGTCGAATATCGCCGAAGTGAAGGCTCGTGGAGCCACCGTCGTGGCCGTCGCTGCCGACGGTGATGAGCGCATTGACGCGGTGGCCGATTACGTCATTCGTGTGCCGGCCACGCCGGCCCTCATGACGCCACTGGTCGACATCGTCGCCCTGCAGCAATTCGCCTATCAGATGGCTCAGAGCCGCGGACTGAACGTGGATCGTCCGCGCAACCTGGCAAAGACGGTGACGGTCGAATGACCACGCGAGGTGTCGGTATCGACGCCGTGGACGTGGCGCGCTTTGCTCGGGTTATCGCTCGACGCCCGAGGCTCCTCACTCGCCTGTTTACCGACCAAGAGATCGCCGACTCGAAGGGTGCTCATGAACGTCTCGCCGCCCGCTTCGCGGCGAAGGAGGCGTTAATGAAGGCGCTGGGTCTCGGAATGGGGTCGCTCAAATTTCGCGATATTGAAGTGCGCCGCGCCGCCACGGGACAACCCTCACTCGTCCTGCACGGCGACGCCGCGCGTCGCCGTGGTGACGGCACCGCTCTTCATCTCTCGCTCACCCATACCGCTCAGATGGCCTCCGCCATCGTGATCGCGGAGCAATTCTGATGCCCGTCGTCGGAGTGCGCCGTCCCGCCTGGGCCGAAATCTCTCGTGGAGCCCTGGCTCGAAACGTGGCTCACGTGCAGCGCGTCTTAGGCACGAGCGAGCTCTGCGCGGTGATCAAGGCCAACGGCTACGGCCACGGCGCGGTCATCGCGGCGAGTGCCCTGCGAGACGCGGGGGTCAATTACTTCGCCGTGGCCATTTTGGACGAAGCCCTGGAACTACGCGACGCCGGCATTGACGAACCCATCTTGCTCCTGGCGGAAATTCCGGCCGACACGCTCGATGACGCGGTGGCGGGACGAGTCACGTTGACGGTGGGGTCGGTGGCGGGAGTCGAGGCGGCGGCCGCCGCGGCGCAGCGCCACGGCGTGGTTCACCCCGTGCACCTCAAAATCGATACTGGTATGGGGCGCATGGGTGCCCGGCCCGATCACGTGGCGGAGGTGGTGCGGGCCATTGCGTCGTCGCCCTCACTGAACCTGGAAGGGGCCTTCACGCATTTCCCCGTGGCTGATGGCCACAGCGAGGAGGACGTGGCGTTCACCCAGCACCAGCTCGAACTCTTTAACCGCATCGTCGCCACTATCCGGGCCGCGGGCCACGAGTTGCCCGTGATTCACGCGGCGAATTCGGCGGCCGCTCTCGCGCTCCCCGACGCTCGCTTGTCCTTGTCGCGCGTGGGCCTCGCGCTCTACGGGTATCACCCGGGTAACGACGACGTGACCCTCGAGCCCGTCTTGTCCATCAAGGCGAAGGTCACCGCGGTGCGTGACGCCGAGGCCGGGGAGCGACCCAGCTATGGCCGCCGGCGCGCGCTGACGGCGTCGGCGCGCCTCGCCACCGTCCCCTTCGGGTATGCCGATGGCTATCCCCGTCGGCTCTTTGACGCGGGCATGGATGTCTTGATTAACGGTCGCCGTTACCCCCTCGCGGGCATGGTCACCATGGACCAACTCATTGTCGACTGCGGCGATGACGACGTGCAGGTGGGTGACGAGGTCGTGCTACTCGGTCACCAAGGTAGTGAGCAGATCACCGCCGATGAGTGGGCTCGCGCGGCGGGCACCATTAGCTGGGAAATCCTCTGCGGCATTGGTGCTCGCGTGCCGCGCGTCGTTGTCGACTAGAGCCCATGTTTCTCGCTGAGGCCTCGGCCTGCACCCGCTGCACTCTCGCGACCACCCGTCAACGGGTGGTCATTGGATCGGGGCCGCATGACGCTCGAGTGGCGGTCGTCGGCGAGGCGCCGGGTCGCCACGAAGACGAGGGTGGCGAACCCTTCATTGGACGGTCCGGGCAACTGCTGCTGCGTCTCATCGAGGAAGAGTTATCACTCTCGCGCTCCGCTCTTTACATTACGAACGTGGTTAAGTGCCGTCCGCCGGAGAATAAGACCCCGACGCGAGCCCAGCTCACGGCGTGCCAACCCTGGTGGGAAGAACAGTTCGCCACGCTGACGGCACCGTTGGTACTGACGGTCGGCGCGACGAGTTCCTCGGCCTTACTCGGCGAGAAGATTCAGATGAGCGAGGTGCATGGGGTGGCCCGTGCGTGGCGGGGCCGCACCCTCATTCCTACCTATCACCCCGCGGCTGCGCTGCGTGGTGGGCCCGCCATGGTGGAGGTGCTGCGTTCGGATATTCGTGCGGCGGTGAGCTACCTATGACGACTCGCGTGACGCACGAGGTGGAGGGCACCCGCCACGCCGGAGCCGACTTCGCGGCCCTGCTGCGACCGGGGGACATCGTCATTCTGCGCGGCGATCTCGGGGCGGGCAAGACGGCCTTCACGCAAGGAGTGGCGCGAGGACTCGGCTGCACGCAGCGCGTCACCAGCCCCACCTTCACCATCTGTCAGGTCTACGAATTACCCGACGGCGCTATTGACGCACTACTGCACATCGACCTGTATCGCATTGGCCACGCGGCGGAACTCAGTGACCTCGGCGTCGATGAGGCCGTGGACCGCGGCGCGGTGGCGATGGTGGAGTGGGGCGATCTCGCCCCCACCGGCTTTGGTGAACCGTCGTGGACGGTGACCCTTCGTGGCGGTGACGATGACGATCGTGAGATCACTATCGAACCTCGAGACAGCGCGCGACTCGCCGCCGCGCAGACATGGGCCAGCGCATGAACATCCTCGCGATTGAAACGGTCACCATGAATTGTGCGGTGGGTGTGTCTGTCGACGGACAACAGTCCCTGCGCATTCTCGATACCGAGCGGCACCACACCGAAGCTCTCATGCCCGGCATCGTGGACCTGCTCGCCGATCACGGTCTCACGCTGCGCGATCTCGATCGCGTCGTCGTGGACCAAGGGCCCGGACAGTTCACCGGCATGCGTGTCGGTCTCGCCACGGCGGAGGCACTGGCGCAGGCCGTCGGGGCGGAGCTGGTCGGCGTGACCAGCACCGAACTACACGCGCAGCAACTCTGGGCCGATGGCCATCGCGGCGTCGCACTCGCCATCATTGACGCGCGTCGCCACGAACTCTTCGTGGAGGTCTTCACCCTCGGCGACGAGGGAGTGACGTCGACGTCGCCGCCGCAGGTGCGGACGGCTCGCGATCTGTTGATCGAGTGGGGCACGAGTGGCGCCCCCGCCATCATCACGGGCGACGGCGTGAGCGCCGAACTCACCACCTTGTCGGCGGTGCCGAACTTCACCGTGGTGCCGAACGACATCCCGTCGCTCGCGGCCGCCCTGCGCCTCGGCGAAACGCGATCGGCCGGTCCGGTGTCGGCCCTCTATCTGCGTGACGCCGACGCGGTGGCGAACTTCACGGTGCGCACCCGGGCGAACTCGTGACCTACGAGATTCGCCCCGCGACCATTCGCGATCTGTCCGAGATTTATGACATCGAACTCGCGCAGTTTCCCGAGCCGTGGACGAAGTCCATGCTGAAAGACGAAATCACCAATATCGCCACTCGTCGCTACACCGTGGCCACGGAGTACAAGAAACTGGTGGGCTATCTCGGCCTCATGTTCGTGGTGGACGAAGTGCACGTGAACACCATCGGCGTCGTGCCGGGGACGGAACGACGAGGCATCGGCCGAAC
This sequence comes from uncultured Actinomycetes bacterium, assembly GCA_903924205.1. Lineage (GTDB taxonomy): Bacteria > Actinomycetota > Acidimicrobiia > Acidimicrobiales > RAAP-2 > RAAP-2. The sequence goes on along the minus strand of CAIYAP010000002.1, from coordinate 322,114 downwards.
CCTCTTGAGTGAAGGAATGGCCGCGGCACATCAGCGTGGGGCCCAGCGCGCCACCTTGGAAGTGGCCGCCTCTAACGTGGCGGCCCAGGCGCTGTATCGACAGTTCGGTTTCGCCCCGGTGGGGGTGCGTCGCAACTACTACGAAAAGACCGGGGAGGATGCCCTCATCTTGTGGGCCGACCTGCCGGTCGCGCCGCGCGACGACCTACGCTTGTGACGTGGGCCTGATTCTCGGAATTGAAACGAGCTGCGACGACAGCGCCGCTGCGGTCGTTGACGAGAACTTCACCATTTTTTCCTCAGTGATCGAATCGTCATTGGCGGAACACTCGAGCTTTGGGGGAGTGGTGCCAGAGCTCGCCGGTCGAGCGCACTTGCGCACGTTGCCGGGAGTGGTCGAGCGAGCGCTACGCGACGCGGGACTGTCCCCCACCGCGCCGGCCATCGAGGCCATCGCGGTGACCCAGGGCCCGGGCCTCGTCGGTTCGCTCCTGGTGGGCCTCTCGGCCGCCAAGGCCTACGCCGCCGCTTTCGACGTGCCCCTCGTCGGGGTGAATCACCTCGAAGGTCACCTCTTCGCCCCGCTGCTCGAAGCTCCCGACCTCGCTTGGCCACTGCTCACGGTTCTGGTGTCGGGTGGTCACAGCCTCCTCGTGCATCACGAGTCCCCGGGCGTCTTTCACGTGCTCGGCGGGACGATAGATGACGCCGCGGGCGAAGCCTTCGACAAGGTCGCGCGCTGGTTAGACCTCGGATACCCCGGTGGTCCGGTCATCGACCGCCTCGCCGCTGAGGGCGATCCTCGCAGTTTGCCCCTGCCCATTTCCATGCCGGGCGACACCTACGACTTGTCATTTTCGGGGCTCAAGACCGCGGTGGTGCGCGGGGCACAGAAGCACCCGGAATTGTCCGACGCCGACATCGCGGCATCTTTTCAGCGTGTCCTCACCGAACAAATCATGCGTAAGGTCACCCGAGCCCTGTCAGCCACCACCTATGGCGGAGTGGCCCTCGGTGGAGGCGTGGCCGCGAACTCGCAGTTGCGCGCGGCTATGGCCCAGGCGGCCGCCGCCGCGGGCGTGACCTGTCACTTGCCGGCGCGCGCCATGTGCACCGACAACGCCGCGATGATCGCCGCGGCCGGATGGCACCGCCTGCGTCACGACGGCCCGAGTTCCCTCTCTATCGGGCCGCGGCCGAGCTGGCCGCTCGAGGAGCTGACCTCATGAGTCGCTGGGAGCCGTTCGACGTGAGCGACAGTCACCCCGACCCCTTCGTGCAGTTTGCGACCTGGTACGCCGAGGGCTCACCATTGCTGCCCGAACCCCAGGCCGTGTCTCTCTCCACCGCGTCACGCGCGGGGCGGGTGAGTTCGCGCATGGTGTTACTTCGTCACGTGGGTGACGGAACCTTCGGGTGGTACACCAATTACGACTCGCACAAGGGCCACGATCTCGAGGAGAATCCGCAGGCCGCGTTGCTGTGGTGGTGCGAACCACTCGGCCGTCAGATTCGTATTGAGGGCCACGTCGCTCGCGCCACCACCGACGAGTCCGATGCTTACTTCGCGAGTCGTGGCCGCGGTCACCAAATCGGCGCCCACGCCAGCTGGCAGAGCCGCGTCTTGTCGTCGCGCGAGGAATTGATGACGCGCGTCGAGGAAGTGACTCAACGCTACAAAGGACATGAGATTCCTCGACCCGAGAACTGGGGCGGCTATCGACTCACGCCCCACGTCATCGAGTTTTGGCAGCAACGCGACGACCGACTGCACGACCGTGTGGTGTATGAACGCGACGGCTACAGCTGGCGGCGCGAGCGTCGTCAGCCCTAGGAGTTGACTCGCCATCACCATATGATTTACCATATGGTGATGGCGCGCCGACAAGTCCTCGTTCAACTAGACGATGAACTCATAAAGGACCTTGATGAGATCGCTCAACGCCACGGCGTGAGCCGGTCGGAGGTGATCCGACGTGCGGCTCAAGTCGTCATCGACGTGGAGTCCGATCGCCAGGCAGACCTCGAGTTACAACGGGCGTATCGCGAGACACCGCAAGACCCCGCATTGGTGAATGCCTTGTGGCATCTCGCCGCCGCCACGATGCCCGAATGGTGAGACGAGGTTCCCTGTACTGGGCGCAACTGCCGGGAGATGCGGGCCGTCGTCCGGTATGCGTGTTGACGAGGGATGGCGCAATTGGGTCGCTGACCTCGGTTACCTGTGCACCACTGACACGAACAATTCGGGGTATCAAAAGTGAAGTGCTACTCGATGAGGATGACGGGCTGCCCTCACTCTGCGTCATCTCTTGCGACAATATTGCGACCATTCCGATGATTAGCATCGACCCAGCGCCGATTGCGCACCTGTCGGTGGAGAGGCAGTTTGAGCTCGATCGAGCCATTCGATTCGCTCTCAACGTGTCGGACTAAGACTCGTTGATTCGCTCCCTCACTGCGATCGATGACCATTCAATCTCGTCTGGGCGTTGCACCGCATCGATGCACCAGGGAGAGGGAGATTGGTTCTAGTCGGATTTCTTCGCGTGACGCAGCGCATTAGGCGCGAGGATCACGATCACCACGGCGGAGCTAGCCCCACCGAGCAAGAAGACTCCTCGTGGAGACAAGAGCGACGTCACCAGGCCACCGAAAGCGATGGAGACCATGCTGGCCACGGTGAAGATCACGCCTACTGCCGCAAAGACACGTCCGCGAATGGCTTCGTCGCTGCGAAGGGCGAACAAAGTGGGAAAGACCGTCTCGGTGATGCCATTGCCGATGCCGGCAATGGCCAACGGGGCAAATATCCACGCCAACGACGGCGCGAGAGCGATGCCGGTGAAGCACAGGGAAATAGTAAAAGCTCCGCCAAAGATGTAGAGAATCTGCCGGCGTTGGTCGCCTTTGAGTTGACCGCCGATGATGGATCCGACCAGCATGCCGACCCCAAAGATGCCCCCGCTGATGCCGTACATCAAGGTGGACGCGTGCAGGGTTTGCGTGATGAAGAACACCTCGGTGACATTCACCATCATGAGGGCGAGCACGAAGAAAATGATCACGATGATGACGGCGCGGAGCAAGGCGTCGTTCCAGAGCAGCTTCACGCCGGCCCACACGTCACGCTGCTCGGGCAAGTGGGCATCCGCCGCGGGAATGCGGTCGTGGCGCAGCGACAAGGTGCCGATGGCGAGGATGGCGAAGGAGAGGGCGTCGATATACAGCGGCCAGCTCGTGCCAAAGGCGGCGACCAAGATTCCGCCGAGAAAGGGCCCCGCCATCGAGGCCATGGCAGTGAAGGTCTGCAAGGTGCCATTCGCCTTGGGGAGGTCGTCAGCGGGCACGAAGCTCGGCACCAAGGCGGAGTAGCCCGGTCCCGTAAAGGCGGCCGAGGCGCCGAGAACCACCATGAGTAGCAAGGTGGCCACCGGTCCATGCCACACGCCGATGCCGACGGCCGCGACCGCGTTCACGAGTCCCAGACCCCCGATGAACTTCTTCACGGGGATGCGGTCAATGAGGCCACCGGCGTAGGGGGAAAGGACGACCGCGGGCAGGGCAGCGCACAGAGTGATCAGGGCGGTCATGATGCGCGGGCCGTGGGCGGCAACGCGGAGCATCAAAGTAATGAGGGCGATTTGGTCTCCCACGAACGACAAGGCGCGGGCCACCGCGATGATGTAGAGATCTCGGCGAACGACGCTGTTCATGGGCGCCAGTTTGCCAGAGAGAGTTAGCACTCACCGGTGTCGCCTGCTAATCTGGCAGTCGGCAGTGAAGACTGCTAATGACTGACTAAGGAGACAACATGCAACTGCACCCCCTCGAGGACCGCATTGTCGTTCGTCCGAACATCGCCGAGGCCACCACGGCATCGGGCCTGGTGATTCCGGACACGGCGAAGGAAAAGCCCCAGCAGGGCGAAGTTCTGGCTGTCGGCCCCGGCCGTCGCGCCGAGAACACCGGCGACATCATCCCGAACTCCGTGAAGACCGGCGACACCGTCGTCTACTCGAAGTACGGCGGCACGGAAATCACCGTTGACGGTGAAGACCTGCTGATCCTCTCCAGCCGCGACGTGCTCGCGACCATCACCAAGTAGGTCGTCCATGTCCAAGATTCTCAAGTTTGACGACGAGGCCCGTCGCGGCCTCGAAGCCGGTGTCGACAAGTTGGCCGACGCCGTCAAGGTGACCCTCGGACCCAAGGGTCGCAATGTGGTCATCGGCAAGAAGTTTGGTGCCCCCACCATCACGAACGACGGTGTGTCGATTGCTCGCGAAATCGAGCTCGATGACCCCTTCGAGAACATGGGTGCCCAGTTGGTGAAGGAAGTCGCCACCAAGACGAATGACGTCGCGGGTGACGGCACCACCACGGCCACCGTGTTGGCCCAGGCTCTCATCAAGGAAGGCCTTCGCAACGTGGCCGCGGGCGCAAACCCCGCCGGCCTCAAGCGCGGCATCGAGAAGGCCGTGAAGGCCGCCGTCGAGTCGATCAAGAACCAGGCGACCGCGGTTGATGGCAAGAAGCAGATTGCGCAGGTCGCGACCATTTCGGCCGCGGACGCCGCCATCGGTGAAGTCATCGCCGAGGCCATCGACAAGGTCGGCAAGGACGGCACCGTGACCGTCGAAGAGTCGAACACCTTTGGTATCGACCTCGAGCTCACCGAAGGTATGCAGTTCGACAAGGGTTACCTCTCGCCGTACTTCGTCACCGACCAGGAGCGCCAAGAAGCCGTTCTCGAGAACCCGTACATCTTGTTCACCTCGAACAAGATCTCGGCCGTGCACGACCTCGTGCCGGTGCTCGAAAAGGGCATGCAGGGCGGTCGCGCAATGCTGATTATCGCCGAGGACGTCGACGGTGAAGCGCTCGCGACCTTGGTCGTGAACAAGATCCGTGGCACCCTCACCGCCGTCGCCGTGAAGGCGCCGGGCTTCGGTGAGCGTCGTAAGGCGATGCTGCAGGACATGGCCATCTTGACCGGTGGCACCGTCATCAGCGAAGAGATTGGTCTCAAGCTCGACAGCGCCACCATCGACCTGCTCGGTCAGGCTCGCCGCGTCGTCATCACCAAGGACTCGACCACCATTGTTGATGGTGCCGGTTCGGAAGACGACGTCAAGGGTCGCGTCGCGCAGATCAAGGCGGAGATCGAGAACACCGACTCTGACTGGGACCGCGAAAAGCTCCAAGAGCGTCTCGCCAAGTTGGCCGGCGGCGTGGCCGTCGTCAAGGTGGGCGCCGCGACGGAAGTCGAGCTCAAGGAAAAGAAGCACCGCATCGAAGACGCCCTGTCGGCGACTCGCGCGGCCGTGGAAGAGGGCATTGTCGCCGGTGGTGGCACCGCTCTCGTTCGCGCGCGCAAGGACGTGGACGCGCTGGTCGCCACCCTCACGGGTGACGAGGCCACGGGTGCCAAGATCGTGGCGGCCGCTCTCGAGTCTCCGCTGCGTCACATCGCCGCGAACGCGGGATATGAAGGTGCCGTCAAGGTGCGCGAAGTGGCTGACGCTACCGGTTCGTTCGGCCTCAACGCCGCGACCGGTGAGCTCATGGACCTCGTGGCCGCGGGCATCATCGACCCGGCCAAGGTCACTCGCTCGGCGCTGCAGAACGCGGCCTCGATCGCGGCCTTGCTGCTGACCACCGAAGCCATCGTCGCCGACAAGCCGGAAGAGGGTGGCGCGGGCGCCGCTGCTGCCGGCATGGGCGGCATGGGCGGCATGATGTAGCCACTCGGCTCTCGACAAAACCCCTCGGGCCTCACGGTCCGAGGGGTTTTGTCGTTGGTGGGTACGTGAATGTCACAGCAGATTTTGATGTATCGGGCGATTCCGACCCGGTTCTCTCATTCTCGATGTCGCGAGCACTCTCTACAGTGACAATGTGCGCCGCTTCCTCAGTTCTCTCCTCCTCGTCACCATGGGACTCGTGACCACCGCGTTGCCGTCCGTGGCCTACCCTCTCGCGTTGACACATCTGGAACCGAGCGCGGGATACGGCTGGGTGGTGACGGAGATTCGAGCCGCGACTAAAAGCGTGGATCTATCCATGTACGAGCTCGAAGATCCCGCTATCGAGGCGGCTCTGATTGCCAAGGCTAAAACTGGCGTTCGAGTACGCGTTCTCCTTAATCTGGACTACACCGGTACGAGGGCGAATACCCCCGCGGTTCACGCCTTTGCGGGCACCAAGGTGCAGGTTCACTGGGCTCCGGCTAACCAAATCTTCCACGCCAAGTACCTCGTGATTGACGCCGTGAGGGGCTGGATTGGTACCGGAAACTTCACCCCGCAGTACTACGCCTCTAGTCGAGACGTCTGGGTGGTGACGACCGTGCCCGCCCAAGTCGCAGCTATGACGGGAACTTTCCAGCACGACTTTGCCGGTGGAACCAATCAACTGGTGCGCGGCCCGAACATCGTGTGGAGTCCGGGTTCGGCTCCCGCTCTGGTCTCCGTCATCACTGCGGCTCGCCACAGTCTCTGGATCGAGAATGAAGAAATGAAGAATCCCACCATCGAAGCCGCATTGGCGGGAGCGGCCCGTCGCGGCGTGTCGGTGCACGTGACGATGACGGCTTCGAGTTCTTGGGCCGCCGCGTTAGCCAGCCTCGCGAACGCCGGCGTGCACGTGGTGACTCTGGACCCTCACTCCCTCTATATCCACGCGAAATTGATCTGCGCCGACTGCAGTCTGAGTGGCGGCACGCTCTTCCTCGGGAGTGAAAACTTCTCCACCTACTCACTCGATAAGAACCGCGAGTTGGGCATCATCGTGACCACTCCCACCATCGTGAGACTGATATCAACAGTCCTCGCGCACGACGCGACCATGGGGACCACCTTGCCAGTGATTCATGCCCCCGCAGGTCAGACGTTGTCCGTTATTTCGGCGCCCACCCAGGTGTCACTCGGCGACGATCCGACCATCACGGTGGCGACCCGGGCGGGTGCGGCGTGCACCTTGATGGTGACGTTACCGAGCGGGCACGTCTCCGCGGCGTCGGGTCTCGGCGCTGCGACGGCCGATAGTTCCGGTCACGTCAGTTGGACCTGGCACATCTCCACGCGCACGAGTCTTGGTACCGCCACGTGGACCGCGACCTGCCCGACAGGCACTATCACAAGAAACCTCGTGATTCAGTAAGGGTTACCGCGTCGGCGCGACGCAGACGTTGCGCATGCTGCCAATCCCCGCCGCCCACGACTCGAGCACGTCGCCGGGCGCGAGGAAGCGGGCGGGCTGGCGAGCCACACCCACGCCCGACGGGGTGCCCGTGAAAATCACGTCTCCCGGATAGAGCGTGACGACGGCGGACAACTCTTCGATGAGGCGCGGGATAGAGAAGATCAGATCACTGCTGCGACCAGTTTGGACTTCTTCACCATTAACCGCGCAAGCAATCTCGATGTCGTTCGGGTCATCAAATTCATCCGGCGTGACCAGCCACGGTCCCATGGGTCCGAAGCCTTCGTGGGACTTGCCGAGTGAGAACTGGCCACCCGCCGCGGCCTGCAAGGTGCGGTCCGAGATGTCTTGACCCAACGTCAGTCCCGCGACGTATGACCACGCGCCGGCGAAGGACACCTGCCGGGCGGTGCGGCCGATGATGACCACCAGCTCGACTTCCCAGTCCACGGTGTCGTTCACGAGGGTGATGTCACTGGCGGGACCAGAGAGTGAACTCGGGAACTTGGTGAAGGTGGCGGGGAACTCGGGGGCGGTGCGGCCCGTCTCGGCGGCGTGTGCGTGATAGTTCAGTCCGATGCCAAACACTTGACGCGGCGCGGGGGAGGGGGACTGGAGATCCTCGAGCTCAAAAGGCTCGGCCAGGGCGGGGTCGATCGCCGCGATGATGGGTAGGGCGTGGTCCCAGGAGTTGAAGATCTTGGGCAGCTGGGGGCTGACCGCCCCACTTGTGGCGGTGGCGATATCTATGGCCCCGTCGGGGGTAATTAGCGCGGCGCGTCCCTTGATATTGGCCAGTCTCATGCGGTCTCCTTGAACGTAAAGCCACCCCGCCGCCGCGGGAAAACGGCAACGGGGTGACGCCCTACGTTACCCGTCTTTCCTAGAGGTAGGTACCCGTCGGTGCCGTGCTGCCCGCCGTCGCGATGCGCGGTGCCACGCCACGCTGGGCGAAGATTTCCGCAATCGTCATCGGGGAGGTGGTGCGATATGACGTGCCGTCGAACTGCTTGTTCGCCTCATCGACGCTGAGGGGACCAAACTTGATGGCTGCGAGGCAGCGACCGGGGCGCGTGAGGGCCGCATCGAGCTCGTCCGGCGTGGCGTTCGTCGTGAAGAAGAAGGCCGACTTTTGACTCTCACTCAAGATGCCATCGGCGAGATTCAGCAGTCGGGCCATCCCCGCGTGGCGATGCGTACTGCGAGCTACGTAGGCATCCGCGTCTTCGAGAACCAAAATCCGCTGACGCGACGACGAGGACTTGAGCAAGTTGCTGGCGTAGGCGACGTCATTGAAGAAACGTTCCACATCGAGAATGAACTCGAAACGTGCCCACTCCTGCCACTCCGTCATCAACGACCGCAACGCCCAGGTCTTGCCGGTGCCCGGCTGGCCGTGAAAGAGCACCACTCGACCACCGTGTTCCGGCAACGACGTCGTGGCCATGAGCTTTCCCAACTGAGTTTGAACATCACGGGAATAGTTCTGGATGTTGTCCCGCCACGGCCGTGGAACCATGGTCTCATGATCGCTTCCGAATTCCGTATTGATCCAGAGGCCATAGTCGACGCGATCGGGACCCTTGTGAGTTGGTGCGAAGTAGTGCGCGACCAACTTGTTGGCGAGTTCGATCGTCATCCGTTCGTCGTGGCCCAGGACCTGGATGTAGAGGCGATTATTGCGCGACCGCAGGTGAATTCCGTGCTTGCGCGTGCGTACGTAGACCTCGCAGTGAGCGGTAGTCCGACGAGCCGAACGAATGAGGTTGTACGGCTTCGGCAAGTGCTTCGTCAATGACGCCACCGTGACATCGTTGCCCGAGGTGGAGGTGGAGACCGAATAAGCAAAGCTGAAAGGTCCGTGGAAAAAGTCCATCTTGAACGCCATGTCGGGCGTCTCGGCGATGTCAAAAGTTTCGGGGTCGAAATGCGTCGGGATCGGCACCGCAACGGTGGGATGTTCCATTCCGGTGACGTTGAAGCCGGGCAAGCTGGCGTGGGTGGGCATAGTTCTCCTTCTGGACACCGTCACGCGGACGTGACGGTGCTCGTGATGTCTTTCACCGAGAGACGAACTCTCGACAACCCCTGGTGGGGTCCACCACGACCAGCGAACTAGTGACGTGGTGGACAGAGTTGGAGCTGCACCACCTTCTTCTCCTGACGGTTAGTGGGCCATACGGTCACGAATTGACGATACGAGCCGGTAGTGACAGAGGGTCATCGCGGACGATCGTGCGGAAATACAAGAGTTCACGCGAGCACCGTTCTTCGCTCACCTTGCTGAGAAACGCAGCGAAAAGGAGGATTGGAAAAGTAGCCGCCGCCCTGTTCATGCCGCAGGTCGATCTGCTGCTCGCTGATCAAAGAGATGGAGAACATCATTGCAGTGGACGGCGAGGGATATGGTCGCCACCCTATACTTCACTTTTCTCACTACTTCACTATAAAAGTGAAGTATGGTATAGTGTGAAGTATGGAAAATGGCGGTGCTAAAACTCGAATCCGACGAGCCACAGTTTTGGTGCTGCCCCCGGAACTGCAGGTTGAAGTTCTCGCCGACACCCAAGGTGAAACCGGGGTGTTCGACGTTTCGGTCAGCACGGGCAATCACATTCACCACTTTCGTGCCGGATGGGCGGGGGTCGGTTGGCCTGCCGATGTCGAGAGGCTCCTACGAAGTGCACCCACTGTCCATGTCGCTTACGCCCAGCGCTTCTCTGACGGTGCCAAAGAGATCCTCCAACAGCACCGCATCGGATGGATAGACGAAGCGGGTGGGGCGAATATTTTTCTTCGTTCCGGTCTCGTGCTGTCGAGGGACGCCCGAGAGTCGGTGGTGACCCGCAGACCACACGGCGAGAGGTGGACGAGGGCCATGCTGGCCGCGACAGAGGCGATTCTGGCGGGGACATCACCGCGAGTGGAAGCAATTCAAGAGTCGGCGCGAATTTCCCGCGGTGCCGCCGCGAATTCTCTCGCGAGGCTGGAGGAGCTTGGGCTCCTCGAAAGACGCGGCGCATCGCGCGGACCGACCTCTTATCGAGAGGTCGTGGATCGTGACCGCTGCATTGACGCCTACGTCGATGCCGCCGGAGCATTTCGGGCCAAGGATGAGGTGGTGAAAATTCACACCGTGATGCGCGAACCCCTGGAGAGCCTGGAGCACCACATCGCTCCCCAATTTCGCGACAACAAGTTCCGCTGGGCGGTGTCCGGCGTTGCGGCATCAATGTTGCTCGCGCCGTATCTTTCCGACTTCAGCGTCGTGGAGTGTTATGTCGACAGTGATCTCTTCAGCGATCGTGGACGACTGGCAGCCACCTTTAATGGACGGATTGTTGATCGAGGTCACCGCATCGAAGTTCGAGAACTACCCACTGCACACAGCGACCATGGCCCCCGTGTGAGGGGAATACACGTCGCGTTACCGGCACGCGTCTACGCGGATCTTCGTGCCACCAAGGGTCGCACGGCCGAAGCTGCCGAGCACGTGCGCGAGGTATTCGGTGTCTGACCCTCAACCGCGTGATCGCACCTCGCGCTCGGTGGCGGAACGAGCGCTTGTTCGCTTGGTGACCGCCTACGGGGGCATTCCCGAGTTTGTCCTTCTGGGCGGATTGGTGCCCGACCTGCTGTGTCGCCAATCCCCCCTTCGGCACCAAGGAACAACTGATGTCGACTTACAGGTCGACCTTGAGATTCACCCTGCCGCGGCGAGCGGCCTCAGGTTGGAGTCCGCGTTGAAGGTAGCCGGATTTGTGCCCGACAAGGAAAGGGTGTGGCGCTGGCACGACCGAAGTTCGCAAGGTCAAGTGGTGAAAGTCGAGTTCCTCGCTGACCTTGAGGACTACCCAGGCTTGGGGGTTGTCACCTTCGAGCACTGCGAGGCGTTGGGCGCCGCCAACCTTCGTGGCACGAAGTTCGCATCACTGGACTGGGCGGTGGAGTCAGTGACGTCGAATATCGATGGTCGCACGTCATCGGTCCTTCTACGCGTTGCCTCACTTCCCGCGTTCCTCCTCGCCAAGGTGCACGCGGCACACGGTCGTCATGTGCAGAAGGACTGGTACGACATCGCATTCGTCCTGCTGCACAACGACGACGGTGGTCCAGTGGCGGCCGCACGGCGAGTACGCCACCGCTTTGGCGATCTACTGAGCGGCGCGACCGCAACGGCATTGGATGAACTGACAGCGAACTTTGCGGATTCGTCGGCTCAGGGCTCACTTGCGTATGCCACCACAATGGTCTCGATGTATCCCGAGGTCGATGAGGACCTCATGGCGAACGACGCAGTCGCCGCCGTCCAGATGTTTGCTCACGAGCTCTTTCGGTTCAAGTCGAATGAGGCCTACTGACGGGTAGGCGTCACTCTCGCAATTCCCGATTTCAGAAAGCCTCATCGCACTTCTACGAGGCAATGGTGTGAGCTTGAGATTGGCCCTGAGTGGCGCCCACGGTGGCTGGTGATTCTTACGACCGATCGGGATACTCAAGAGTCACGTAGGGATAGGTGGGAAAACCGTTCGCAAGACCTCAAGGGTGCGCAGGTGCGGGCCATCGAAGAATCCGTAGAGATGCTCGCGATAAAACTCGGTAGTCACTCCATCGACGCAGTCAAAGAGGGTGAGGCAGGCCTGCAGCTTCTGCGCGTCGACTGTGCCCAAGATAGAGGTAGCCCCCTTCTCGCGATGCTGAGAGATCGCAGAAATGGCGGTCCATAACCGAGCGTGCAGCAGTGGGTATTCGGCGTAGGCCTTCGCTTCGGTGGGTGAGGCGAGGGAATATCGAATCGTGGTGGGCGATGCCCGAGTGGCAACGCCCCATATCTGGGGAAACACGAACCACATCCAGTCAGTCTCTTTGCGGCCCCGTCGCAACTCCTCGAGCGCCCGCTCGTAGGTGTCGTCGTTATCTTGTGCCTCGATAAAGCGCTGCAAGTTCCAGACGTCACCCTCTACTGACTCTCGAGCTTGATGGATATCGCATTGCTGTCCGCAAGCCAGGCCCCAGCGGTGCGCCTGATAAAGACGCCACTCCGGGCTGCGATAGTCAATCAAGGTGAACTCCTAGTCGTGGTGGGGGCGCAAGAACTGGCGCAACTGATCGGTCATTGTCAGATCGCCGATCATGGAATCACGAGCGACGTCGATGAGTTCGTCGACGAAGGTTTCGTGAGCGCCAAGGCGGGGGTCTTCATCCGTGAGGGCCACGAACAAGATGATGAATCGTGCGTCGCGACCGTCGCTCTTGCGACGAAGTACGCGACCCATGCGCTGAACCATTTGGCGACGCTGCTTGGATGAGGCGACGATAATGGCGAGGTCGGCATCGGGAACATCGACGCCTTCCTCCAACGTCTGTACCGACACCAAGACGGTGAGTTCGCCCTCCGCGAATTGGCGAAGGATGTCGTCGCGCTGGGTCATATCAATTTCGCTGTGGTGGGGAGCAGCGGCGACGCCGTGTTCGATGAGCTCGGCGGCAATGGCGTTTGCCGACTTGATGGACTGCGTGAAGATCAAAGTGCGATCGGCGTCACTGATGGCGCCCGTGAGCGCCGTGATGCCGTTGGCCTTTGCGGGGGTTTCTGCCAAGAGTGCCTTTTTGTCTCCCCAGGCCTTGAGCCACTTCTGGGCGACCATACCTTCGGCACGCTTGCCGGCGGAGGCCAAGCGAACCACGTCGTCGAGGAAGGCCGAGAAGGGTTGCGAGCGCACACCGATGTCGTAAATGAGCTTCTTGCGCAGCTTGTTGAGATTGCGCTGCAGCAAGATGTATTGCCCCTGCTCGTCTTCCGTGAAATTCACCCCGACGAAGGCGGTACGAACATTCGAGATCACGCCATCGGCGATCGCTCGCTCGTAGGTGAGGGTGTAGACGACCTTGGTGAAGTAGGGCAGCAAGATGGTCTTGTGCGCGTCATCCATGCGCTCGTGGGTGGCCGAGAGCCCCAGACGGTGATCGAACTGGGGTCCGAGTGACATCGCCGACTTTTCGGCACCCGCGCGGTGACATTCGTCGACGACGAGAAGTCCGTGCGCACCCTCCAGAGGGAAACGACGGTTGCGGGTGGTGGCCAGCACACCGATGATGATGTCGTGGCGAGCAAAGGTGTCGTCGTGGCCATCACCGGCAAGTCCGATGCGCGCCGTCGGGAAGGTGTTGTTCAAAATCTCTTCCCACTGATACAGCAGGACCACCGTGGGAACTAGCACCATGGCCTTACCTTCCGCGGTGATCTGGTCGGCAATGGCCGCGACCGCGAGGCGGGTCTTGCCCGCTCCCGTCACGGCATCAACGATGCCCTTGGAACCATTGCGCCGCCAGGCCGCCAGTGCCTCGAGTTGCCAGTCGTAGAGACCAAGAGGATTGTCTTCACCGATCTGAGGGTTGGCCACCGCGGGACGAGGACCGGTGGTTGACTTCGTGAACTTGGCGATGGCCTCGTCATCGAACTCCTGATTGTCGAAGATGCCCGTGAATTCATCGATGATCTCCGACGTCTCGCCGGCCTCGTCTCGGGTCGACGTCGTGCTAGTCGGCTTCTCGTACGGCGTGAGGTCGGCTACCGAGCCAGTGACGAACCAGAGAGGCGCGCTACCCGGACCCGTTCCCGGCTCAAAGACCTTGTGGCCGTACAGGATGGGGTTGATGTCCTTGGCGCTTACCCCCAACGTGCGCGCCAACTGTTTCGCCGATTGACCTGGCTCACGGCTCAGCTCTGCCGTGAGGCGCGGCATCAGGTCACTAATGGATTCTTCAGTAGCGGGCATACGAACTCCTTGACGAACGCCACCAGAGTACGGAGGGCGTGTGACATCACCGAAGCCCTCGACGAAAGTCGGAGAATTAGTGTGAGCAGCATGGCGGCCACATTCCCTCGGCGAGTACGCAGCGCACGAGTCGCACTTCTCGCCACGATTCTTCTGGGTGTGTCTCTGCCCGCGAGTGCGTCAGATTTTGTGTTACCGACACCGGGCAGTAGTGGGCAGATTTCCCGTCTCGTTGCCGAATCGGTCACGCGCCAAGTAGTGCCGGCACACCTCAATCCTTCAGTGACCCTGATGGGCAAAGACTGGTATTGGAACATTTTGCCGAAGGCGCACTGCGTCGAGGTGGTGTGTAGCTGGGGGCCGGCGCACCCCCATCACACCATCGTGCTCTTTGGTGATTCGCACGCTGAACAATGGGCGGCGGCAATGGAGCCCGCCGTGGTCGGTGCCGGTGATCGTTTTGTCCTGATTGCTCGGCCCGGTTGTGGGCCCGCGTCGATGCGACTATGGATTGGCAACTTGGACGGAACGCACAGTTACAACACGTCGTGCGTGTCGTGGCGACACCGGGCCTTCGTGGCGCTGGCGGCTCTGCATCCGCGCGCCATTTTTCTCGCGGAACGCACCGCGGGGATTTGGTCCTCGCCCGCCGCACTGTCGACTGACGCCGAGGTGCAACGCGGGCTGACGATCACGGTGCGGGCTCTGCGCTCGAGTACGTCGACGATCGGCATCATCGGCGACAACCCCGCGTTCGCGTGGCCAGAATTTTCACCCAGCCAGTGCGTATCGGCCCACGCGCACCACGTGTCGGTCTGTGCCACCTCGGTGCACAAGACCGATGCGTGGCGCACCCACCTCACCGCCGAGCAGGCGGTGAGCGTCCAGCAGCACCTGATGCTCATTGACCCTCGCGCCTGGCTCTGTAGCGCCACGAGCTGTTCGCCCGTCATTGGGAACCTGCTGGCGTACAGCGATTGGTCGCACGTGTCGGCGACCTACGCCTATTTTCTCTCGGGTGTCATGAAGGCGACTATTCGCTCTCTGCTGTAGGGGCCGCCTTGTTCACTGAACTGACACGGACGTGTCGTGACCGAGGCGATACGGTTAGCAAGATGAAGAGCACTTCAAGATTGTTTCAATTCGTCGCCTCACTGACCCTGTTGCTCGCCAGCGTGGCCAGCACGTCACCGGCGGGCGCCAGTGGCCTCGCCAAGCCCACGCCGGGCACGGCGGCCTCCATCGCGGCTGCCCTGAAAAAGGCGGTGACGACGACGGTGCTGCCCGCAGGTAGCTCACCCGCGCTCAGCGTCTTGCCCTATGACGGCTATACCGCCCTCTTTCCCGGAACGTGCAGTTCGCCAAGCGGCCTCTATATCTGCACCTGGGGGCCGGCCTCCCCGAAGAAGACCATCGTTCTCTTTGGTGACTCGCACGCCATGATGTGGGTCTCCGCCATTGAGCCCGCCGTCGTGGCGGCCGGTGATCGCTTGGAACTTCTGGCCTACGCCAGTTGCCCCGTGGCGGCATTGCCGAGTGACAGTTCGGCCTGCACCACGTGGCGCACCGCGGCGATTGCCGCCGTGAATCAACTGAAGCCCGCGGCCGTCATTGTGGCGGAACGCTCTAGCCACCTCTTCACCTTGTCTAACCAGCTCGTGAGTACCGCAGATTTTCAGGCGGGCTTGACCAGCACCTTCACGGCCCTGACGGCGAGTGGCGCCGCGCTGGTCGTTCTGGGCGACAACCCGGTGTACCCCTTGACTGGTTCCGGCGGTGGGGGCCCGGGAGTGTGTCTCGGTAGCCACCCGACACACATCACCCTGTGCGGCACGACGACGAATCCCACTGATCCTCAATGGCGAAATCACGCGGCCGACGAGGCAACCGCCGCAGTGGCTGCCCATGGCACTTTTGTGAACACCACCGCATGGATCTGCCTCAAGACCACCTGTCCTCCCGTGGTGAACAAACTCATCGTCTATACCGATTGGTCGCACCTCACGGCCACCTACGCCTACTACTTGTCGGGTGTGATGAAAACAGCTATCCGCGCCATTCTCTAAACGGTCCTCGCCATCACTTTTCGGCAAGCCGCCGTTCCAGGTGGCCATCACGTGGTCTCGTAGTATCAAGCGCCATGGAGACCTTAACTTTCTTGAATACGGATATTGAGGGCTCGACGGCTCTGTTGCGCCGGGTGGGCGACGACGTGTACGGCCAGATCCTTGCGGATCATCACCGCATTATTCGAGACGCATTAAGTACCCACGAGGGTCGCGAAGACGGCACGGCCGGCGACTCGTTCTTCGCCGTCTTCACGTCTCCTCGTCAGTGCGTCATGGCGGTCATTGATATTCAGCGCGCCCTCGCGGCTCACGCCTGGTCGAACGGTGAAATCGTCAAAGTGCGCTGTGGAATTCACACGGGTGAAGTGGCCGAGAACGCGACGGGCTTTGTGGGCTACGAAGTACACCGCGCGGCGCGCATTTCGGCCATTGGCCATGGTGGCCAGGTGCTCTTGTCGTCAGCCACCGAAGCGTTGGTGTCAGATTCGCTCCCCGGTGACGTCGCTATTCGTGATCTCGGTTCGCACCGCCTCAAGGACCTGGGGCGTCCCGAGCACATTTTCCAGCTCGCGATCACGGGTCTCGACCACGCATTCCCCCCGCTGCGTTCGCTAGACAACCCCGAACTGCCGAACAACTTGCCCACCTCACTTAATCAATTCATCGGCCGTGAAAGCGATTTGCGAGAAGTGCGTGAGCTAACGGCGCAGTCTCGCTTGGTGACCTTGACCGGTGCCGGTGGCTCGGGCAAGACTCGCCTCGCCCTGCAGGCTGCCGCGGAACTGCTCGATGCCAGTGGCGATGGCGTGTGGTTTTTGGAGCTCGCCCCGATTAACGACCCCGGTCTGGTCGCCAGCACCTTGGTGGCCACCATGGAATTGGCCTATGACGGCGATCAGGCCGCCATCGACGTTTTGCGCAAGACCTTGAAGGACCAGCGCGTGGTCATCGTGGTGGACAACTGCGAGCACCTCGTCGAATCGGTGGCTGACCTTCTCGAAGATTTGATGCGCTCCTGTCCCAAAATCCGCCTCATCGCGACCTCGCGTGAGCCGCTGGGTGTCAGTGGCGAAGAGGTGTATCGCGTTCGCTCGCTGTCGCTGCCCTCGGCCGACATCCATGGTGCGGAAGACGTGGCGGGCTCCGATTCCGTTCAGCTCTTCGTCTTACGCGCGCGTTCGCACGACAAGAGCTTTGCCTTGACCGACGCCAACGCACCTTTAGTGGCGTCGATCTGCCGACGGCTCGATGGTATTCCGCTGGCCATCGAGCTCGCGGCCGCGCGCTTGTCCTCCATGTCCATCGATGACTTGCACACTCGCCTCGACCAACGCTTTCGTCTCCTCACCGGTGGTAGTCGTAACGCTCTGCCACGTCAGCAAACCCTGGGGGCCATGGTGGCGTGGTCCTACGACCTCCTCAACGAAAATGAACGTGCCGTCCTTCGTCGTTTGACCGTCTTCGTGGGTGGTTTTGGTCTCTCGGCGGCGGAAGCCGTGGCGAGCAGCGAGACCATTGACGAGTGGGATATTGCGGACATTCTGGGGTCGTTGGTGAACAAGTCGCTCGTCATTGCCGACCGCCTCGAGAACTCCTTGCGTTACCGTCTGCTCGAGACCATTCGTCAATACGCCGCGGACCAGCTCATTCAGCTGGGTGGCGAGAGTGAGATGCTTGACGTTCGTGATCGCCACGCGGGCTTCTATCTGGCGCGCTGCCTGGAGCTCGCGCCACACACGCTGGACAGCCGCCAAGTGGAGGCCTACGCCCAGTTAGATCTTGATCGCGGAAATATTGAGGCCACGTTCAATCACTTCCAGGGCCGCCCCGAGGGCGCATCTGCGATTTTGCGTCTCGGTGACGCCGTGTCGAACTACGCCACTACTCGCTGGTGGCACGAGCCCATCGACTATCTCGGTTGGGCGCTGGCCGAGACGGTGGGTGACGACTCCGTGGAACGCGCGCGGGCCTTGCTGGTACACACCGACTATCGCCTGAGCCGTGGACTTGACGACAATGTCATCATCGGTGACTGGGAGGGTGTCGCCGCCGAGGTCGCGGCGGTAGCGCACCAGCATCAGGACCAGCGACTGGCGGTCGAGGGCTTGCTCTTTCACTCCGTCTCGCTGTACTGGAGTATTCACGATCACGCCGGATCTTTCGAGAAGTCGTTGGAGGCACTGGCCGTGGCGCAAGCGATCAATGACCCCCAGCTCTTGGGACGCGCCTACGTGAATGCCGCCGCCTCGTCGACTGATTCGGTCGTGAAGAAGGAGAACTACGAAAAGGCTCTCGTTCATTTCCGCGCGACGGGAAATTACGCGTCCATTGCGCGCACCTTGTTTCTCATTGCCTTCCAGATCCCCGAGCAAGATCCGACGGCGTGGCAACGCCGCATCATGTTGTTAAATGAAGCCCTGGCCAACGCCGAAAAGATTGGCTCCGCATCGCAGATTGACATGTGCATCACTCACCTGGCTCTATGGATCACCGTGTCGGGTGATTATGAGGCGGGCGAACGCATGAGTCGTCGATCCTTAGCCTCATCCATTCGTATGGGCCGCGGCACAGCCTTTGTGGCGTGGTTATCGCTCACTATGGCTCGCATCAGTTTGGAACTGGAGAACTACGAGCGGGCCGTGACCGCGTTGGGTTGGACGATGCGCCAGGTGCCCGATACGCCAGATCTCGTCGGCGGCGAGTGGGCGGAAGAAGAGCGAGCCTTTGTGCGTGCCATCGACGAACGGGGCCATGCGGCTCTCGGCGACGCCACCTACGAACAACTCTTTAGCGCGGGGGCGGAGCTGTCGCTCAGTCAAATCCTCGCGCTGTTGAAAGAACCGTCGTAGGGCAACGCTGACATCGAGACAAGGTCGCAGATAACGACAGAATTCTCTGTCGTTATCTGCGACGTTCCTTACTCGTCGATCTCGACGGCGAGATGCGGGAGCACCTTGTCGATGCTCTGGGGCAGCCACCAGTTGGCCTTACCCAAGATGTGCATCAGCGCCGGCACCAAAATGGTGCGCAGGATGAAGGCGTCGAGCAACACCGCCCCACCGAGACCAATGCCAAACTCGGCGATGACGCGCTGCCCGCCGAAGACGAAGGACAAGAACACGCAGATCATGATGAGGGCGGCGGCCGTAATCACGCGACCGGTGCTGGCTTGGCCGCGAGTCACGGCCTGCGCATTGTCACCCGTGTGAACCCACTCTTCGTGCATGCGAGAGACCAGGAAGACCTGGTAGTCCATGGACAGTCCAAAGAGGATGGCAATCATGATGGTCGGCAAGAAGGCCTCGATGGGACCCGTTCCGGCGCCAATCAGATTGCTACCCCAGCCCCATTGGAAGACGGCGACGACGACGCCGAAGGATGCGGCCGCCGCCAGCAGGTTCATCAGGGCCGCCGTCAGCGGCACCAGGATGCTGCGGAAGGCCAGCATCAGCAAGAGGCAGCCCAGTAGCACGATGACGCCAATGAAGAGCGGCAACTTGGAGCCGAGCACGCTGGCGAAGTCGGCGAAGATGGCGGTGAGGCCACCGACGTGCGCGGTGTAGTGACCCGCGGCAATGACCTTGGTGCGAATGTCGTTAATCAGAGTCTTGGTCTTCGGGTCCTGCGGCGAGTAGCTCGGGATCACCGTGACTTCGTACACGGGAGTGCCATCGGGAAGGTGCGCCGTCGTCGGACTCGGGAAGGCCGCGGCAACGCCCGGCAGCATCTTGACATCGCGCACGATGTGCTTTTCGTCCACGGCGACCAGCGCGTCGCTGCCCACCTTCTCGGTGCCCACGATTTGCAGCGGGCCCGCGAAACCGGGGCCGAAGCCCGTGGCCAGCAGGTCGTAGGCCGCACGCGTGGTGGTGCCCTTGGGGTTGGTGCCCTGGTCGGCACTGCCGAGGTTGAGAGAGAAATACGGAATGGCAAGGACGACCATCACCGCGAGGGCGACGGGGGCGAGAATGCGGCCACGCCGCTGGGTGAACTGCGCCCAGCGCAGCCACGCGCCCGATGAGGCTTCGTCCGTCGGACCGGTGGTCGCGAGGGCGCGACGTTCCTTGCGGCTCAGCACCTTCATACCCATAAAGCCGAGCAGGGCCGGCAGCAAGGTGACCGACGCGAACATGGTGATGGCCACGGTGACGGTGGCGGCAATCGCCACACCGTTGAGATAACCGAGGCGCAATACCAACAGACCGAGAAGGGCGATGCACACCGTGATGGCCGCAAATATCACGGCGCGCCCCGACGTGTTAATCGCCGAGACGGTGGCCTCTTCAGGGCTGTGACCCTTCTTGATGCTCTGTCGAGCACGGGTCACAATGAACAGTGCGTAGTCGATGCCCACACCTAGTCCGATCAGCGATCCCAAGATGGGCGCGAAACTCGCAATGCCGATGCCGTGGCTGAGCAAAATGGTGGCGGCGGACGCAATGCCGAGCGAGAAGATGGCCACGCCCAAGGGCAGCAACATGGCGAAGAAGGATCCGAAGGCGAGGAGGAGGACCACCGCCGCGGCGATGATGCCGAACATCTCACCGGGTGAACCACTCTTTTGACCCTCTTGTCCGAAAGCGTTGCCTCCAAATTCCACTTCCAGCGTTGCTGAGCGTATGGTTTTACCCTCGGCGATCACGGCGGCAATTTGCTTCAGGGGAATCTTGTAGCCGGGCTTAACGAAACTAACGGTGGCGTATCCGATGGTGGGATCGAGGTGACTGACTTGGCCCATCATGCTGCACGCGACTGCCGGGTGGAGGTTGAGCGCGGGGTAAATACTTGCGGGGCAGGGGAAGGGCGATGTGACCTTGGCGACACCGGGTAGCAGGGCCACGGTGGCCAAGTTCGCTTCAATCAACGCGGACTGGTCGGCCAAGGTGCCCGAGGACGTGCGGTAGACGATCTGGTCCTGGTCACCCTGCGCCGACTTCCCAAAGGCCTGACCGAGCAAGTTGTACGCCTTGGTCGAGTCGGTGCCGGGGAGGGAGAACGAGTCAGAATATGCCGACCCGACCGACTGAGCGGCGCCCATCATGACCACGAACAACACCAACCACGACAGGGCAACAAGTCGGCGATGACGGACGACAAAAGAGCCAAATTTCTTCACAAAAACTCCTGGGGGGATGAGGGAGAAAAACCTCTCGTAGCCTAAAGGGCAGACTCATGAGTTCTTCCGCCGACTTCTTTGATTTTGATCACCCGCAAATACTGCCGGTGCCTACGGCCCGGCGAGATGGCGACCCCTCGCCGTGGTCGCATCGTGAAGAGTGGTCGGGAATCTCCCTCGCCGTGGTGCGCCGTGCCCTGGCGAGCCGCCAGCACAACTGGCCCGAGTGGGACTTCCCTCGCGATCCTTTAGAACACGAAGGATTGGCCAGTGTCGATAACAGCCTCATCACCCGACGATCATCAGTCCTCGTCGCCTTATTCGAGGAAGAAGGTGAAGCTCGCGTTATTTTGACGCGACGTTCCTCCCTCTTGCCGGTTCACCGCGGAGAGGTGGCCTTTCCGGGCGGCCGCACCGAAGACGGTGAAAGTGCCATTGAGGGTGCGCTGCGAGAAGCCGAGGAGGAGGTGGGCCTCGATCGAGACCTCGTCACCGTGACCGGCTGGCTCACCCCCCTCGTGACTTTTTCCAGTGGATCGGCCATTTGGCCCATTGTCGGGGAAGTAGGCCAGCGCCCCTCGCTTCGACCCGATGAACGCGAGGTCGAGCGGATTTTCGATGTCGCCCTGGCGGACCTGCTGGCGCCACATGCGCATCGCCAAGAGCGCTGGCATCGCGACACCCCACGCCTCAGTGATCGGGCCGACGGCTCGTTCCCGGTGAACTTCTTTCGGGCGCCCGGCGATCTCATCTGGGGCGCCACGGCGCGCATCTTGGTGGAGTTGCTGAACGCCATCACCGCCGCCCACGACTAAGTCGCAACCTCTCCGGTAGATTTGGGAAATTACTTTGCGAGCGGGAGCACCTCATGGCGGAAATTGAAATCGGCATTTACAAGTCGGCCCGACAGGCTTACGGGTTCGATGACATTGCCATTGTGCCCACTCGTCGCACCCGCGACCCCGAGGACGTCGACATCTCCTGGCAACTCGACGCCTACAAGTTTGGACTGCCACTGCTCGCGTCCGCCATGGACGGTGTCGTGTCACCGGCCACCGCCATTGAAATCGGCAAGCTCGGCGGCCTTGGCGTGCTCAACCTCGAAGGTCTGTGGACGCGTTACGAGGACCCCACGCCGCTATTCGAAGAAATCTGCGAACTGGACAACGACAAGGCCACCGCACGCATGCAACAGATGTACCTCGAGCCCATCAAGCTCGAGCTGGTGTCGCAGCGCATCGCTGAGATGAAGGCCGCCGGCATCACCACCTCGGCGTCGGTCACGCCGCAGCGCACCGCGTGGATGGCCAAGGCCATCGCGGACTCGGGTCTCAACATCCTCGTCATTCAGGGCACCGTGGTGTCCGCCGAACACGTCAGTAAGACCGTGGAGCCGCTCAACCTCAAGCAGTTCATCCGCGAATACGAAATTCCGACCATCGTCGGCGGATGCGCCAGCTACCAGGCCGCTCTACACCTCATGCGTACCGGTGCCGCCGGTGTACTCGTCGGCGTCGGTCCCGGTAACGCGTGCACCACGCGTGGCGTGCTCGGCATCGGTGTGCCGCAAGCCACCGCCATTGCGGACGTCGCGGGCGCGCGTATGCGTCACCTCGATGAGACGGGTCGTTACGTGCACGTCATCGCCGATGGCGGCATGAGCAAGGGCGGCGACATCGCCAAGGCCTTCGCCTGTGGCGCCGACGCCGTCATGATCGGCTCGCCCCTCTCCGCCGCGCAGGAAGCGCCGGCCCGTGGCAACCACTGGGGCATGGCGACCTTCCATCCCACCTTGCCGCGCGGTGCGCGCGTCAAGACGGGAGTGCGCGGTTCGCTCAAGGAAATCTTGCTGGGACCCGCATCGGAAAACGACGGTCGTATGAACCTCTTCGGTGCCCTTCGCACCTCGATGGCCACCTGCGGTTACGAGACCCTGAAGGAATTTCAGAAGGCCGAAATCATGTTGGCGCCGTCGCTGCAGACCGAGGGTAAGCAACTGCAAAAGGCGCAGAACGTGGGCATGGGCCATTGAGCTCACCCACCGTTCTCGTTGTTGACTTTGGCGCGCAGTACGCGCAGTTGATTGCCCGTCGCGTGCGAGAAGCGCACGTCTACTCGGAGATTGTCCCCTCGACAATCTCCGCGGCCGACGTCGCCGCTCGTCAGCCCGCCGCCATCATTTTGTCGGGCGGACCGAAGTCGGTATACGAGACTCCCGCGCCCACTCTCGATCCCGGCATCTATGCGCTCGGCATCCCAGTGCTCGGTATTTGCTACGGCGCGCAACTCATGGCGCAGCAACTCGGCGGAGAGGTGGCGTCCACTGGTGGCGGCCAATATGGCCGCACCACCCTGACGCGTCAGGGCGACTCGTCATTGTTGGCTGAGTGGCCCACGGAGTCTTCGGTGTGGATGAGCCACGGCGACGCCATTGCTCGGGCGCCCGAGGGCTTCACGGTGACCGGGAGTTCGCCGCTGGCGCCCATCACGGTGATGGAGGACGTATCGCGACGTCTCTTCGCCGTGCAAATGCACCCCGAAGTCGTTCATACCGAGCGTGGCCAGGAGATATTCACGAACTTCCTTCACCACATCGCGGGAATTCCTGCATCGTGGACGAATCACAACATCATCGACGAGCAAGTCGCACGAATCCGAGCTCAAGTTGGTTCCGAGCGCGTCCTGTGTGCGTTGTCGGGAGGGGTGGACTCCGCGGTGGCCGCGGCGTTGGTGTTCAAGGCCATTGGTCAGCAGCTCACCTGCGTCTTTGTTGATACGGGACTCATGCGTGCGAATGAGGGCGAGCAAATCGAGAACGCCTTCGTGCGCGAATTTGGTGTGGAGCTGATTCACGTCAAGGCGCAAGACCGTTTCTTCGACGCCCTCGCCGGCGTGACCGACCCTGAGCGCAAGCGCAAGATCATCGGTGAACTCTTCATTCGTGAATTCGAACAAGTCGCTCGCGACCTGGGTGCCGGTGGGGACGGGCCCCATTTCTTGGTGCAGGGCACCTTGTATCCCGACGTCATCGAGTCTGGTTCGGGCCACGCGGCGAACATCAAGAGTCACCACAACGTCGGTGGCCTTCCCGAAGACCTCTCCTTCGACTTGGTGGAACCTCTGCGGGCCCTGTTTAAGGACGAAGTGCGCAAGGTCGGCGAAGAGCTAGGTCTTTCCACCGACATCGTGTGGCGTCAACCTTTCCCGGGTCCCGGTCTCGCGGTGCGCATCGTGGGCGAAGTCACTCGCGAGCGCGCGGACATCCTGCGCGCCGCCGACGCCGTCGTGGTGGATGAAGTCAAGAAGGCGGGCCTGTATCGAGAACTCTGGCAGAGCTTCGCGGTGCTGCCAGCGGTCAAGACCGTGGGTGTTATGGGCGATGGCCGCACCTACGCCTACCCCATCATCATCCGCGCCGTCACCAGCGACGACGCGATGACGGCGGACTGGGCGCGTTTGCCCTATGACCTGGTCGAGACCATTTCAAACCGCTTGATTCGTGAAGTGCCGGGCGTGAATCGCGTCGCTCTCGACGTGACCAGCAAGCCACCGGGCACCATTGAGTGGGAGTGAGCCGCTTCGGTTATTCCGATGAGGACCTCTGGGCGAGTGAACCTATCCCCGAGGTACCTCAAGACGCGTCGCACTTGGTTGACGGTCTGACGATTGAGCAGGCCCGCGCCGTCACGCATCGTGACGGCCCCCTCCTGATTGTCGCGGGAGCCGGCTCCGGAAAGACTCGGGTGTTAACGCGTCGTATTGCGCACTTACTCGCCACCGGTGACGCGCGACCGGCCGAGATTCTCGCCATCACCTTCACCAATAAAGCTGCCGACGAGATGCGCCACCGCGTGGTGGACCTCATTGGTGATGACGCGAAATCCATGTGGGTGGCCACTTTCCACTCCGCGTGTTTGCGTTTGCTGCGCATGTACCCGACGGCCGTGGGCTACGAGGCGAACTTCACGATTTATGACGCTGATGACGCTCAGGGCCTCATCGACCGCTTGATGAAGGAGCGCGGGATGGACGGCAAGACGCCGTCAACGCGTGCCGTCACCGCCATGATTTCCGCGGCGAAAAACCGTATGGAAAGCCCGAGCGAGTGGGCAGAGAACAATTCGTTCACTCCCCGCAGCGCGGAAATCGCCGCGGTCTACGGCGCCTACGTGTCGGAACTTCGTAAAAGCAACGCGATGGACTTTGACGACTTGTTGTTAAATGCCGTGCGACTCCTGCGCGACAATCCCGCCATCTTGGCGAACTTGCAAGATCGCTTCCGTCACATCTTGGTTGATGAGTTCCAAGACACGAACTACGTCCAGAACCACTTCGTGACCCTGCTCGCGGATCGCTATCGCCAGATTTGTGTGGTGGGTGATTCGGACCAGTCGATCTATCGCTTTCGCGCGGCGGACGTGCGAAACATTTTGGAATTCGCCGAGCGTTTTCCTGATGCCGACACCGTCATGCTCGAGGAGAACTTCCGTTCGACGCAGAACATCTTGGACGCCGCCAACGCGGTTATTCGTCTTAATACCTCTCGTCACCCGAAGAACCTCTACACCCGCCGGGGCCAAGGATCACCCATTGTGATGTACAAGGGCGGCGACGAGTACGACGAGGCCACCTTCATTACGCGAGAAGTGTCGCGCCTGCGACGTGAAGAAAATATCGGCTACGGCGAGATGGCGATCTTTTATCGCACCAATGCTCAGAGTCGCGTGCTCGAAGAAATTTTCCGGGGCGCAGCTATTCCTTATCGCGTGGTCTCGGGTCAGCGCTTCTACGAGCGCAAGGAAATTAAGGACGCCTTGGCGTATGCCCGCCTCGTGGTGAATCCCCGTGACGACCAAGCGGTGCGTCGCGTTATTAATGAACCCAAGCGTGGTGTGGGCGCCATGGCCATGGCCAAGCTGGCCATCTTTGCCCAAGAACGCAACCAATCGCTCCTCGACGCGGCCACGCAGGTGGAGGAATCTGGGCTCACGCCTCAGGCGGTGCGAGGGGTGAAGGCCTTCGTCGAGATCGTCGAGACGCTGCGCGCCATGAACAATGACCTCTCCCCGGCCGACATGATCGGCGCCATCGTCGAGCAGTCGGGACTCGGTGAAGCCCTGCGCGCGGAGAATACCGAAGAGGCTCGAGGCCGTCTCGAGAACCTCGGTGAATTGGCGTCGGCCGCGGCGCAGCACCAGAGTCTCGAGGAGTACCTCGAACGCATGGCGCTCTCGGCGGAAAGTGACCACCTCGACGATGGGTCGGGTTCGGTATCCATGATGACCATGCACGTCGCCAAGGGCTTGGAATTCGAAGCGGTTTTCGTCACCGGTTTGGAAGAGGGCGTCTTCCCCCACTCGCGGGCTCACGCTGATCCCGATGAACTCGAAGAAGAGCGGCGTCTGTGTTACGTGGCCCTGACACGCGCCAAAGCCCATCTCGCCCTCTCGATGGCCTGGACCCGCACCATGTGGGGACGAGTCGTGGACGGACTACCCAGTCGTTTCTTGGCCGAGATTCCCGAAGAGCTGACCGATAATCGATCGAGCCGAGCCCCCCTTCGTCGATCGACCTTTTCTGACGATGGCTTTATTGGCCGAACCACCGAGTTCACCGAAGGTCGAGCATTTGGCGCCGGCACCCCACCACGACCCACGTCCACCGGTGCGGAGAATTTGGGCCTTCGCCCCGGTGATCGCGTCGTGCATGATCGATTTGGTGGGGGCACCGTGATGACGACCGAGGGGGCGGGTGCGCAGATGCGCGCCGACGTTAATTTCGACGCCCATGGTCGAAAGAAGCTCATTCTGGCCATGACGCCACTAAGAAGGGCGTAAGAGTCTCGTCGCGTGGTCGGTCCTGGCCCGTGCGCCTGCCAAAATGGTTCCCATGCCCGTGACGCGCCCCTCACTTCGATCTGACCGCCGTCGCTATCAGGCGCCGAAGAAACCCGTCACGCGCGCCGTCTACTACCGCCGTCGCGCCGTCGCCGCATTGGCCCTCGTGACTTTCATCTACACGAGCTACTTGGCCATCACCTTGGTGCAGGCGCTGAACAATCCGTCCTATGGCGTCTCCATGTCCGCTCGTGGCGCTGAGTGGGGACGCGAACACGGCCTCGGGGGATTTGTGACCTGGGTGGAGACCGAGTGGTACAACCTCAACCCGCCAAAGAAGGGCGGCAAACCCTCACCGAATTCTTTCGGATCGGGCCCTTCCTTCGTGAATGTTCCGGCCTCGGGCCACTTGCCGGCTCCGGTGCGCATCGTGTCGCCGGCCTCACCGGCTCTGCCCGGTGAGGGTGTGTGGCACGTCGAAGGGCGCCGCAGCGCGAAGGGTATCCCGGGGGTGTACGAAGCTTTCGTGCGCCCCGACGCCGTCCACACCAGTTTCGTGGTGGGCGTGGCGTGGATGGACCCGTCGGTCCTACGTGCACGTCTGTACTCCGGGTCGTTTATCCCCGGTGGCGGACCCTTTGCAGACTCCGCCCCCATTTCCGCGATTGCGTCGCGCACCTTGGTCACCTCGTTTAACGCGGGATTTCGTATGCAAGACGCCAATGGGGGTTATTACACCGATGGTCGCATCGTCAATGGCTTGCCCTTGCGCCAGGGCGCCGCAGCGCTCGTTATATACAAGAACGGCAAAATGACCGTCGGGCAATGGGGCCGAGACTTTCACATGACAAGAGATGTCGTGTCGGTTCGCCAAAATCTTGACCTCATCGTGGACAAGTCCATGCCCGTGGCGGGACTCGATTCTCACGACACGAAGAAGTGGGGCGTGACGCTCGGTGGGGCGGCCTACGTGTGGCGAAGCGGAATGGGCGTGACCGCGAATGGCGCATTGGTCTACGTGGGCGGTCCCAGCTTGTCGATTACCGATCTCGCCGACGTCTTGGTTCGTGCGGGCGCAGTGCGCGCGATGGAGCTCGACATAAATACTGACTGGGTGCAGTATTCAACCTTTACCGGCCCACGAGGAAAATCGATCAATGGGGGAGACGGCAAGCGCCTCTTGACCACGATGATTGGACCACCGTCGCGTTACTTCGCGTCATGGTGGAACCGAGACTTCATCACCATGTCGCTGCGCTAATCGCGACGTTCGCAGATAGCGTCGGCGGCGCACCTCGTGATCCTCCGTCGTTGCCACGAGACTACGGACATACAAAAAGGCCCGGGCACATACGTGCCCGGGCCTCTTGTTGATACGGCGTACTACTGAGCCTTGGCTTCCTTGAGCACCTTGGCGCCGCCAATGGCGACGTACAAGACGAAGGCAATGATGAAGCCGACGGGGAACGCCACGTCACCCCAGGCGCCATTGTGCTTGGGCACGACACCGGTGTAGAACTTCTGGTTCGCGAAGAGCCAGATGGACAGTGCGGCACCGACGACGAAGGCGATCGGACCGGCAATGTTCTCGCGTGACGTGAACAGGAACTTCTGAACCGATGCGCCACGACGGAGCAACTTGTCCGCGAACACCACACCCAGCCATGGGCCAATCCAGTACGACATCACCAGGAGGAAGTTCTCGAGGTTGTTCGCGGGGTTAGTCATCGCCCAGTGAGCCAGGAAGAAGCCCGGCACACCGAAGGCCACGGCCGTCAGCGCACGCAGAAGGTTGGTCTTGAGCTTGACGCCCATGGTCAAGAACGACATGCCACCGGAGTAGATGTTCAATGCGTTCGCGCAGATGGAACCGAGCACAATGCCGGCCAGAATGGCCTTGCCCAGCCAGGTGGGCAGCAAGTGGGTGAAGTCCGATACGGGATTGGTGTTCGCACCGTAGTCACGCATACCGGCGGTCACTGCCGCCGCGCCCACAATCTGCAGAACCGTCGCCGAGGTGAAGAGTCCCAGCGCGGCACTCTTACCGGCCTGCTTCGGGTCCTCCGAGGTCGGGAGGTAACGCGAGTAGTCCGACGAGAACGGGTTCCAGCCAGCCGCGTAACCGTAGATGGCTCCCACGAAAACGAGGAAGGCACCCGGGAAGTACGGGTGGCTCGCGACGTTCGGGTGGCTCTGCGTCAGCACGAACACGGCCGCGAATCCGAAAGCGGCCGCCAAGAACGGCATCAAGAATCGCTCGACGGTTTGGATGAGGTTGTGTCCCACAAAGGCCACGGTCACCTGAACCAGGACCACAATGATGAGCGACCAGAGCGTGCTCAGGTGGGTCAACGACGCCAAGGCGAACGCACCCGATGCGCTGTTCACGGCAAACCAACCAATGCCGGCGGCGAACGCGTTTGCCCCCGACGGCAGGATGTTGCCGAGCTTGCCAAATGCCGCACGGCTCAACACCATCTGCGGAACGCCGTACTTCGGACCGTCCTGCGTCAAGACGTATTGAGCAGCCGCTCCGAGCAAGTTGCCGATCAAGATGCCGACGACGGCTTCAGCAAAGCTGAGGCCGAAAAAAACTCCCAACGCGCCAACGTAAATGGTGGCAAATTCGAGATTCGGGCTAGCCCAGGTGGCGAACAACTGCTTCGCGCGTCCATGGCGGTCCGACTCGGGAATGGCTTCGATACCACCCGGCTCAACGGTTAAAACCTTATTTCCGTATTCGCCTTCGCGAATTTCAATCTCAGACATATGTTTCCCCTCAACGGTTTCGTTTATAAGTCCTGGTTCGCACGGTGCCAACCGGCTCCGAAACTAGCCAACGCGCACCGAGTCGCTTGGGATGGGTGGAGGATGAAATGACGGCGTGCGAAATGAAACTTTCAGGTTGGAAGTCACCATCTCTCCGTCAAGCCATTATGCGGTGAAAGGGCAATCTTCGGGTCGGTGACGAATCATTTTCACCGTGCGCGGCCCCGCTCGGGTTGACCGGTCGGGTGATGCCCCCTTGGGTCACGCCCCTGAGGGAAATCTCGCTAGAGGTCGGGAATTCCCACCGGCTCATGGTCGCCCTTGATAACGAAGTAGGAGCCTCGGATGACCCCCGCCAGTTTCGACTTTTGGCGGGCGAATTTGAAGGCACTCAGTTCAGCGGGGATCTCCATCCCCTCAGACAACTTGAATCCCACCGCACGCTTGGGTTTGTCGCCGTCGAGTTCGTAGAGCACGTTGATGGACAGACCGCTCTCGTAAAACACGTAGGTCCAGGCAATGTTCTCGACGCGCAGAGTGGTGACCTCGAGCGCCGGGGACGCGATCACGATCTCTCGCTCACTGCCCAAGATGTTCGCGACATGCTCCACGAGGTCGGGTCGCTGCGAGGCGGGGTGCACGGTAAAGGCGTGCTCGTACTTGTTATGGAAGTAACGGGCCTCATTGGCGCGAAGCCCCGCGAGGGCGTCAACGACGGGGGACGACTCGAGCCCCACGGTAGAGACATTCACGAAGTCAACGACGTAGCTCACTATTTGGTCGCCGACAGCTTTCGCCACACGGGGCGGGGTAGATGCAGCAACGCGAGAAATACCCACTTCAAGATCGACGGCGAGGTGATGACACCCGCCGAGGTGCCCAGGCCCTTCACGATGTTGTCGGCGCACTCATCGATGCTGGTGGTGAAGGGGACATCTTTCATGCCGGCGGTCATCTTGCTGCGCACCATGCCGGGTCGCACGACTTGGATGCTGACGCCGGTGCCCACGAGAGAGTCGGCAACGCCCTCGCAGAAACGGTCAAGACCGGCCTTCGCGCCGGCGTAGAGGTAATTATCACGGCGCACGCGAATCGCCGCGACGGACGAGTAGACGAGGATGCGGCCACTGCCCTGAGCGATGAGTCGACGACGAATCTCCGCGATGGCGGCCACGGGCCAGGAGTAGTTCACGGCCGCCATCTCGGCACTGGCCGCCGCGTCGTTTTCCATGGCCAACTGGTCGCCGAGGAGACCCACCGCAATGACGACGAGGTCTGCGGGTGCGCCGAGCGCGTCGAAGGCCTCGGTCACCGTGTCGCCGGCCTGTTCGGGACGGGACGCGTCGAAGATCACGGTCGTGATGTCCGTGGCGCCCGCGGCGGTGAGTTCCGCCCCGCGAGCCGCGAGGCTGTCGGCACTGCGACCGGCCAGTACGAGACGACGAGCGCGCTGCTTCACGAGGCGCAGCGTCACCGCGTGAGAGATGTCCGAGGTGCCGCCAAAGACAATGACGGTTTGGGGCTGACCAAAGGCGTTTTCCATGATTCCTACTTTCGTATGAGGTCGAGGCGACGAGCGAGGTCGCTGGTGAAGAGGTTCTCGGGGTCAACGCGGGCTTTCACCGAGAGGAACTCGTCGACGCGCGGATACATCGCGCGCAAGTGACGACCATCAAGCCGAGCGTCCTTGGCCAAGTAGAGGCGGCCACCAGCTCCGAGAACAAGCTCGTCAAGTTCGTCGAGCACGCGCGGTAACGCGGCGGGACCGACGGGGAGGTCGAGGGCCAAGGTCCACCCCGCCATGGGGAAGCTGAGGTGGCCCGGGCTGCCCGGGCCGAAGCGCTTCAGTACCGCGAGGAAGCTCGGCACCTTCGAGGCGGAGAGCTGATCGATGGCGGTAACCACCATCTCACTGGCGGAGTCCGGCACCGCGAACTGATACTGCACGAATCCGCGACGGCCGTATAAGCGGTTCCAGTCGTTGATGCCATCAAGTGGATGAAAGAAGGTGGAGATGCTTTGGACTTGGCGATCCTTGTGCACCGGAGCAACGCGAAACCACGCCTCATTAAATATCTTGATGGAGAGGGGATTGAGCAGGCCGCTCGGCGCATCGAAGGGCACGGTGAGTTTGGCCACCGATGGGCCCGTCAGGGAGGGGGAGTCCAGATCGCTCACGCGAGCGTGTTCGCCACGCGTGATGATGCCGCGGCCCATGTGGCGGCCGGTCGTCATGCAGTCGACCCACGCGACGGAATAACGATGCGTGGCGTCAGACTCTTTGAGCTCGCGCATGACCTCATCGAGGGAGTTCAGTCGACGGGTATCGACGAGCACCTTGTCCGTTTCGATGGCGATGAGCTGCACGGTGACCTGGGTGATGAAACCGGTCAGACCCATGCCACCGACGGTGGCCCAAAACAGGTCCGGGTCACTCGACGGGGTGATCTCAAAAACGCCACTCGGAGTGACCATCGTGAGGCGCAGCACGTGCTGGCCGAAGGACCCATCGACGTGGTGGTTCTTGCCGTGCACGTCCGCCGCCACTGCTCCGGCCAGGGTGACCTGGCGAGTGCCGGGGGTGACCGGCACGAACCAGCCCGCGGGCATGGTGATGCGAAGCAGATCGTCAAGCGAGAGGCCCGCACCCGCAGTAATGATGCCGGTGGTCGCGTCGAAGTGGTGCACCTCGCTCAGGGCACGGTTATCGAGGACGAGACCACCGCTGACCTGGGCCGGGTCGCCGTAACTGCGACCGAGGCCGCGACCGATGACGGGTCGCCGTTCGGCGAAGGCCGCTTGGACGTCGTCGACGCTGCTCGGGGAACGTCGTTCGGCTCGCGCGGGGGCGGTGCGGCCCCAGCCCGTGAGAAGTTCTTTACTCATCCGTAGATTCCTATTGCGAAACAGATGGCCCACGCGAAGCCCAAGGCTTGGAAAATTCGGTCGTTCAAGACGAGATCTTCCGGCGCGCCACCCTCACCATTTTCCAGCAAACGCAGAATGTGCAAGATCGCGAGCACGACGGGAATCACGGTGAGGCGAATGGCGGCGGCTTCGTGGTGCACTGAGGACAGGCCGGTGACGGATGAGTCAAAGGCCCAGAGGCAATAGGCCGTGACCGTCACCCCGGCCGTCAAGGTGAGTGCGGAGCGCAAGAAGGCTTCGCTGTAGTCGCCGAGCACCTTGCGATGCGCGCGCGCACCACTGTCGAGCAGTTTCACTTCGGCGAAGCGCTTGCCGATGACGAGGAAGAGGGCGCCGAAACTAATGACGACGAGGAACCACGATGAGACGAAGAGGTGACTGGCTTCGGCACCGGCAATGGAGCGCAGCAAGAAGCCCGAGGCCACCATGGCGAGCTCCAGCACGGGGAGCTCTTTGCCACCGAGAACGTAAAAGAGTTGAATACCGGCGTAGATCGCCAGGACCACCACCAGGCCCGTGATCTGGTGAAGAAAGAGCACCGGCACCAGAAAGCTGGCGGCGAGCAGCACTATCCCGACAATGATGGCCACCTTCGACGACACGTCGCCCGACGCGATGGCCCGGAACTTCTTCTTCGGGTGCAGGCGGTCGGCCTCGATGTCTCGGACGTCGTTAAAGAGATAGATAGACGACGCCAAGGCCGTGAAGGCGGCGAAGGCCACCAGAGTATGAATGGCGACGCTGCGTTGGCTGAGGACGCCTGCGGCGGCTGGGGCGACCACCACGAGGCCGTTCTTTACCCACTGGCGCGGGCGAACCGCCGAGAGAAGAGCCCGAAGGCGTTGGCCGAACGTCACGCGAACACGCTAGTTCCAATGGCCATTCCGCTCTGAATTACGCGTGATACGCGTGAACTATCGCAGATCTATCAATTCGAGACGTGAGAAACCACGGTGGAGAAGTCGTGAGTCGAGTGCCCGCGGGGGAGACATTGACCGTCGCCAGAGACGGGCAGCCAGTCGCTCAGATGGTTCCACCTGATCGAGCGCCTCGACATCGAGAAATACTCTGGGCGCGGTGGCGGCTCCTGCCGGCAATCGACGTGCCTCTCTACGTGCAACGGAGATGACTCTTGGGCAATTCCGGCCGTGATATTCGTCCAATGCCATATCTGGGAGACGTGACGAAGCACTAAGGGGCTCCGGGCCGCGTCAATTATGCTTCCCTAACGTGACGCGCACATATCGAGTGGTAGTGGCCAAGCCAGGCCTTGACGGTCATGACCGTGGGGCCAAGGTCATTGCCCGTGCTCTTCGTGACGCCGGCTTCGAAGTGGTCTACACCGGACTTCACCAAACTCCCGAGCAAGTTGTGCAGGCGGTGGTGGACGAAGACGCCGACGCCGTCGGTCTCTCCCTCCTCTCGGGTGCCCACCTGGTCTTGGTGCCCCGCGTTATCGAACTGCTCGCCGCGGCCGGCCGCAGCGATGTTCTCGTGATTGTGGGCGGCATTATTCCGGACGCCGACATTCCCGTCCTTCAGGCACAGGGCGTCGGGCAGGTCTTTACCCCCGGCACCGCCTTGAGCGAGATTGGCTCGTGGCTGGAAGCCGCGCTCGATGCTCGCGAGAGCGCCGTAAATTCGTAACGCAGTATTTAACGCGCCCCCCGCGCAAGGAGATATAGCAGTGGACCTATTTGAATATCAAGGCAAGCAGTACTTCGCCCGTTACGACATCCCGGTCTCACCCGGTGACATCGCCGAGACCGTCGACGAGGCCGTGGCCATTGCCGAGCGCATTGGTTTCCCCGTCGTCGTCAAGGCTCAGGTCAAGGTCGGCGGCCGTGGCAAGGCCGGCGGCATCAAACTCGCCGACACCCTCGACGAGGTCCGC
Organism: uncultured Actinomycetes bacterium; assembly: GCA_903924205.1. Lineage (GTDB taxonomy): Bacteria > Actinomycetota > Acidimicrobiia > Acidimicrobiales > RAAP-2 > RAAP-2. The sequence goes on along the minus strand of CAIYAP010000002.1, from coordinate 287,516 downwards.
ACCCACGCGGGGAACATTCTCGGCATGGACATCAAGGGTCACACCGTTCACCGCGTATGGATTGAGCGCTCGAGCGACATCGCCAAGGAGTACTACGCCAGTTTCACGCTGGACCGTCCGAACAAGGTCTACCTCGGCATGCTGAGCGCCGAGGGCGGCGTGGAGATTGAAGAAGTCGCCGCGAACAACCCGGACGCCATTGCCATGTTGTCCATCAACCCGCTGGACGGCCTCAGCCTCGAGCAGGCACGCACCTGGGTGGCCGACGCCAAGATCGACGACATCGCTCGCGAGCAGACGGCCGAGCTTCTGGTGAAGCTGTACCGCTGCTACGTCGAGGGTGACTGCGACCTCGCCGAGATCAACCCCTTGATCTTGACTCCCGAGGGCAAGGTGCACGCGCTCGACGCCAAGGTCACCTTGGACGAGAACGCCGCGTTCCGTCACCCCGAGTGGGACGAGTACCGCGCGACCGAGACGGAAGACCCGCGCGAGAAGATGGCTAAGGAAAAGGGCCTCAACTACATCGGCCTTGACGGCACCGTGGGCATCATCGCTAACGGCGCCGGCCTCGCGATGAGCACCCTGGACGTCGTGAACCAGGTGGGCGGCACGGCCGCGAACTTCCTGGACATCGGTGGTGGTGCGAATGCGGACGTCATGGCGGCCGCGCTCGAAGTCATCAACGCCGACCCCAAGGTCAAGTCCATCTTCGTGAACATCTTCGGTGGCATCACCCGCGTCGACGAAGTCGCCAAGGGCATCATCGAAGCACTTCGTCGCGTCGAGATCACCTCACCCATCGTGATGCGTCTCGATGGCACCAACGCGGTCGAAGGCCGCGCCCTGCTCGCCGAGCACCTCAACGACACACTGATTTCCGAGCCCACCATGCTGGACGCCGCCCGCAAGGCCGTGGCCCTGGCGAACGCCTAAGGACGAATAATGAGCATCTTTATCGACGAAAACACCAAAGTCATCGTGCAGGGTCTGACCGGTGGTCAGGGTCGTTTCCACGGACTTCGCAACAAGGCCTACGGCACCAAGGTTGTCGGCGGCGTGACCCCCGGCAAGGGCGGCACGGACGTGGAGGGCATCCCCATGTTCAACAGCGTCAAGGAGGCTGTCGAGGCCACTGGTGCGACTGCGTCGTTTGTGGTCGTGCCGCCGAAGTTCGCCGCCGCCGCCATTTTGGAGGCCGCCGAAGGTGGCATCACCTTCATCGTGTCGATCACCGAGGGTATCCCGGCGCACGACGAAGCGGTGACGTTCAACCGTCTCGTTCGCGACTTCCCCCAGGTGCGCCTTCTCGGACCGAATTGCCCGGGCATCATCAGCCCCGGAAAGGCCAACATCGGCATCACCTCGGGCGACATCGCGTTGCCCGGTGGGCCCGTCGGCATCGTGAGTCGTTCGGGTACCTTGACCTACCAGGCACTGCACGAACTCAGCCAGCAGGGCATTGGCCAGACCACCTGCGTCGGCATCGGTGGTGACCCGGTTCCCGGTACCAACTTTATTGACGCCCTCAAGGCGTTCAACGACGACCCCGAGACCAAGGCCGTCATGATGATCGGCGAAATTGGTGGTTCGGAAGAAGAGCGTGCGGCCGAGTGGATCAAGGCGAACATGACCAAGCCGGTCGTGACCTACATCGCCGGTGTCACCGCGCCTCCGGGCCGCAAGATGGGCCACGCGGGCGCCATCATCACTGGTTCCTCGGGCACCGCTCAGGCGAAGATGGACGCGCTGGCGGCTGCCGGCGTGCACGTCTGCCTGAACCCCACCGAAGCCGGTGAAAAGATGGTGGAGATCGTCCGCGGCCTCTAAGCCGACGGTCGGTTCACCGACTGATCTCGCGAACCGTCCGTCATCGGGGAAACCCGCGGCGGACGGTTCGTTGTTTATAAGGAGAGAGATGGCAGAGCTTCTCGATGGCGCCCGCGTGGCGGCGCGCATGAAGATGGAACTCGCGGACCGCGTGGCGCGCCTGCGCGCCCAAGGACGCTACGTGGGCCTCGGCACCATCTTGGTGGGTGACGACGGCCCCAGTGCCACCTACGTCGCGCTCAAGCACTCCGACTGTCACGAAATGGGCATCGAATCCATTGGGGTGCACCTACCGGCTGACGCGTCGCAGGACGAGATCATCGCGGCGGTCGAGGAAATGAATGACAACCCCCTCGTGCACGCCTTCTTGGTCCAGCTCCCACTCCCCGATGGTGTGGATACCGAACAAGTGCTGCAACGCATTCGGCCCGATAAAGACGTCGACGGACTTCACCCGGTCAACTTGGGCAAGTTGGTGCTCGGTGCACCCGGACCCTTGCCGTGCACGCCCGCGGGCATTGTGGAACTTCTCGCCGCTCATCGCGTCGAGGTGGAAGGCCAGCACGTCGTCATCATTGGCCGTGGCATCACGGTGGGTCGCCCGCTCGCCCTCTTGCTGGCGAGTAAGCGGCCAGGGTGCAACGCGGCGGTCACGGTGGTGCACTCGGGCGTGGAGAGTTTTGCGGAGATAGTACGCAGCGCCGACGTCATCATCTCCGCCGCCGGTGTGCCCGGCCTCGTGACCGCCGACATCGTGAAGCCCGGTGCGGCCGTCGTTGGCGCGGGGACCAGCTGGTCGGGAAAGAAGTTGCTCTCCGACATCGATCTCGAGGTGGAGAATGTGGCGTCGTGGGTGACGCCTCGTATTGGGGGTGTCGGGCCCATGACGCGGGCCATGCTCATCGCCAACGTCGTGCGGGCGGCCGAGAAGATCAACTGAGACTCTGCGTCGTAGGCGCTTTGTATGGGTGGTGAGGGCTGAGCCGTCGTGAAACTCCGGTGCCTGTCAGCTCTTCAACCCACACGGAACCCTTCGCCATGACGGATGAGTTTTCGCCCTACTATTTACCTACCACGTACGCGGGAGAGCGCCATGGGCCTAGACAACAAGGGTCGTGAATACGATGTTCGTCCATGGGGCGCCTACACCGTTTTGGATGACGACGCCTCGGACCACAAGGTCAAGCGCATCGTCGTCGAGCCGGGCAAGCGTCTGAGTTATCAGCGCCACAGCCAGCGTTCTGAGCACTGGTTCATCGTGTCGGGCACCGCGACCGTGACCTTGAACGAAGTCGACTACGAAGTGGGCCCCGGCCAGTCCATCGAGGTGCCGGTGGGCACGAACCACCGCTGCGCCAATAAGGGCGATGAACAGGTCGTGTTCATCGAAGTGCAGTACGGGACGTACTTCGGCGAAGACGACATAGTGCGTCTCGACGACGACTACGGCCGCGCCGACGCGTAATGCTCATTCACGAGCTGTTGGCCCAAGGGGTCACGCGCTCCTTCGAATTCTTCCCCCCAAAATCCGACGAGGAATCGGCGACGCTGTTTTCGACCATCGCGACCTTGCAACCCCTCGAGCCCTCCTTCGTGTCGGTGACCTATCGCGGGGGTCGCGAATCGCGCCAGCGCACTTTTGATCTTGTCGAGCGAATTCAATCAGCCGACCGCATCACCGCCATGGCCCACCTCATTTGTGTGGGACACCGTCGCGACGAAATGGCGGAGATCTTGCACCACTATCTCGACGCCGGCGTGTCCAACATCATGGCCCTCGGGGGCGACGTGCCCGACGACCCCGACCTCGTGGCGAGCGACTTCGCGCACGCCAGTGACCTGGTGGCTCTCGCGCGCGAGATGGGTGGCTTCTCCATCGGCGTGGCTGCTCACCCCCAAGGCCACCCTCGTTCCCCGTCACTGGCGAGCGACCGAGACTTTTTGGCGAGCAAACTCGAGCTGGCTGACTTCGCCGTGACCCAATTCTTCTTTCGGGCGGACGAGTGGATGTCGTTGGTGGACGACCTCGCGACGCGTGGCGTGACCAAGCCGGTCGTGCCCGGCATCATGCCGGTGACCGCCTTGTCCTCAATCGACCGCATGGCGGCCATGGGGGCTGAGGTCCCGGCCGATGTCGTGGCTCGTCTGCGGGCCGCCCATGAGCGCGGGGGCAAAGACGCCGTGCGCGAGGAGGGAATCGCGGCCGCCAGTGAGCTCTGCCGGGATCTCCTGGCCGCCGGAGCCCCGGGTCTGCATTTCTATACCCTGAATCGCTCCCAAAGTTCCCGGGACATCTGGTCACAGATCTGGCCCTAAGTCCATCGCTGATGGTGGCCATTCACTCCTAAACTCTGAAACGGTCGAGCGCCGTCGACGTTGCGCCGCACCAGGAGAGAACTTATGACCACCCCCATTCAGGTCACCGTGACGGGCGCAGCCGGTCAAATCGGTTACCAGCTGCTCTTTCGTATTGCGTCAGGTCAGGTCTTCGGACCGAACCAGCCGGTGGCACTTCGCCTGCTCGAGATTGAGCCCGCCATGAAGTCCTTGCAGGGCGTCGTGATGGAGCTCGACGACTGCGCCTTCCCGCTGCTGACCAACATCGAAGCCACCAGCGACTTGGCCACGGCTTTCGATGGCACCAACTGGGCCCTGCTCGTTGGGTCCGTGCCGCGTAAGGCCGGCATGGAGCGTGGTGACCTGCTCACCGTCAACGGTGGCATCTTCAAGCCCCAAGGTCGCGCCATCGCCGAGAACGCCGCGTCTGACGTGCGAGTGCTCGTGGTGGGTAATCCGTGCAACACCAACTGCCTGATCGCGCGCTCGAACGCGCCGGAAGTCCCCGCGGACCGCTGGTTCGCGATGACCCGTCTCGACCAGAACCGCGCCGAGACGCAGCTCGCCAAGAAGGCGAGTGCGCCCGTGGGCGACGTCAAGAACCTGGCCATCTGGGGTAACCACTCGGCCACCCAGTTCCCGGACTTCGCGAATGCCACCATCGCCGGTCAGGCCGCCACGGCCGCGATCAGCGACCACGAGTGGCTGAAGGGTGACTTCATCACCACTGTGCAAAAGCGTGGCGCCGCCATCATTGAGGCGCGTGGCGCTTCCTCCGCGGCGTCGGCCGCCAATGCGGCCCTCGACACCGTCATCGGCCTCATCAACCCCACCGCCGCGGACGACTGTGTCTCCGTTGCCGTCACCAGCACCGGCGACTACGGCGTGCCGGAAGGTTTGACCTTCGGTTTCCCCATCGTCGCCGACGGTGTGGGCGGCTGGTCGGTGAAGCCCGGCTTTGAGATCGACGAGTTCGCCAAAGCCAAGATTCAGATCACGACCGACGAGCTCATCAGCGAGCGCGACGAAGTGCGAGCCTTGGGTCTCATCTAAGACATTCGACAACGACGGCCCCTCGCGCCAGCGGGGGGCCGTTCGTCGTTAGTGGGGGAAACCCGCGCTGGTGAGCTGGCTCGCGAGGGCGGGCGCCAGGTAGTTCATGTAGTCCGTCGAGACGTGGCCGTAGTCGACGTAGACCAGGTAATTAGAAATGGCGGCGGGGCAGACGTTTTGCGCACCGGGCGTCGTGGCGTTTTGACAGAAGTAGCCGGTAACGGGAATGAGAGTGGCCTTGGCGGCCGTCGCGATGGCCGCGTCACGCACGAGATAGGCGTTGTAGTTCGACATGAAGTTGGCGGTGTTGCCGACCCAATAATGCGGGGCACAGGCCTTATTGCTGTGATGCAGCGCGACGCAGGCGGCAATATCGGAGCCGCCGATGGTCGGAGTGCCTTGAATCAGGTAGCGCTGAATGGCGCTGGACTTACCCGTCACTGCATCAAACGTGGCCGTCCACTGAGACACCCACGATGTGACGGCGCGGGGACTGAAGTCGCCCCACATAGCAATCTGGGTCGTGATCACCGCCACGGGGTGGGTCGCGACAATGGCAGCCGGCAGAGTCTGATGGAATTGCTGGCACAGCGACACCCACCAGGCTTGGGTGGCGGCGTTGGGGTTGATCTGCGTCAGTACCGACGGACAACCGATGAAGGGGAAGACAAGAAGCTTGTCGTGCAGAGCTTTCAGCGCCGTACTCAGTGCGGGTACCCACATGGCGGCGGTGGAGTCGCCCCACAAGACCACCACCTTGTTCGATGTGGTGTCTCCGAGAACGCAGGGCTGTGGCTTCGCGCCAAGGGAGTGCACGTAATAGGGATCGCAGGCTGTGACCATGGCTTGACCAAAGTGAGCGGCGGCTCCCGCCGTGCCCGCCACTGAGGTGAGGGAGGGGGTCAGAGTGCTCGGTACCACGTCGGTCTTCATGGCGGTGGCAATGGCCGCGGTAATGCTCGCCGCCGTGGCCGGTGCTGGGTTAGCCGCCGTGGCGGAGAGGGGGGTTAAGAGGGCGCAACCGACCATGGTGATCGCCACCATGAGTCCGCTGGCCGCGAAGGGGCGACGCATAGTGAGAATTTTACCCACCCTGACGAGCGGGTCGGATCGAGAACTAGTTACCGAAGCCGATGCGCACACCCGAACCGCCACCCGTCGGCGCTTGTGGCAGGTAGGGGGTGAGAGCGTGGGCGAGCCCGGGAAGCGTCAAGGTCTGGAGAAATACCTTGCCGGGGCCCGTGAGCTTGGCCAAAAAGAGGGTGTCGGCACCGAACAGGATGTTCTTGATGCCCTTAACCTGACTAACTTCGAGAGAGACGGAGGCCTCGAAGAGTCCGACGTGTCCGGGGTGCACCAGTAGTGATTCACCCGCCGCGAGGTCGTAGGTCACGAGCTCGCCGGACAATTCAATCCAGGCGGTGCCCTGCCCGGCAATGCGCTGCATGATGAAGCCATTGCCCGAGAAGATGCCCACACCCAGGCTTTGCTGGAACGAGGGGTTCAGGGTCACATCGGGGGTGGCGGCGAGAAAGCCGTGTCGTGACACCATCCACTCGTGAGAGGCGTCGACCGAGATGGCCTTGATGTGACCGGGCATCTTGGTGGCGAAGGCCACCGTGCCGGTTCCCGCCGTGGCGGTGAATTCAGTCATGAAAATAGTGGCGCCGCCGACCGCTCGCTTGAAAATCCCACCGAGACCGCCACCCCCACCGGCACCCGCCGACGTCGTCATGGTGATGTTGGGCATCATCCAGCTCAGTTCGCCGCCTTGGCTGACGACGGATTGCCCCTGCTGGAGTTGCACCTCAAGAACCGGCATCGTGCTGCCAATGATGCGGTGGGCGACCCCGCTGTGGTCGCTGTCAGAAAAGTCGGGAAGAGCTCCGTCGAGTGATTCGGTCATGGCACTTGTCTAACAGACGAATCGAGGCCGAACTCGCTACGTTGGCTACGCGCGGTGAAGAGCGGTGGCCGCCACGAGCGCCGTGCGAAAGAGCGCCTCGCGGTGATCGACGGCCTGATCCCAGTGACGCGAATCCCACTCATCGCCGGCGAGCGAATCGCCGGCGTAGAGATACTGGCCGAATCGCAGACCGTGAAAACGCGCCACGGCGATGAAGGCGGACGACTCCATGTCCACCATGGAGCAGCCCTCCGCGATGCGCCGATTGACGCGGCTGCGCGTCTCGCGAAAGAGGCCGTCGGTGGTCCAGGTGCGACCGGTGAAGTAGGGGGTGCCGCGCTCGTCGAGCACGTTCTTCAAGATTTCCACCGCGATGGGATCGACCGACAAGGTGCGAGAAGGCGCGGCGTAGTGAAGGCTGGTGCCTTCATCGCGCAGCGCACTATCCACGACCATCACGCGTCCGAGCGTGAGGTCCTCGACTAGTGCGCCCGCGCCACCACAGGCGACCACGGTGCGAACCCCGAGAGCGACGGCCTCTTCGAGGAAGCCCGCGGCGAGTGGCGCCCCCACGCCCGGGTGAATCACCGTGACGGGTTCGCCACTCAGTTCGGTGACGTAGACGGGGTTGATACCAATTTCGGAGCGCATCTGGTACACCACACGAAGGTGGCCGCTGGCGACGAGGCGATCAATCACGTCGTGGAAGAAGCAGAGAACGACCTGTGGCGGAATATCAATAGGGGAGTGGAACTGCCGCGCCGAAAAGACCGGCTCTTCACTGAGGTCATTCTCAAAGAGGGGGTAGATCTCGCTCACTCGGCTCCGAGGGTCGCTGAGAGCAGCGGGGCAATGGTGGGCAACACGTTGCCGTCGCCACGCACCTTGAGACGACCGAGCTCAATGGCGCGCGCGGCAGTCAGTGAGCCGCTCGCGAGTTGTGAGGCCGTGTCGGCGCTCATGGTGATGAGGGCATCGGCCATGAGGTGATCGCCCAGCTCTAGACGAGCTCCCTGCGAGTCGCACGTGAGCGTGACGGCACTGTGTCCGGAGGCGGGGGCGTCGGTGATAATGAACGAGACACGAACGGCCTCGGAAAATGTTGAACCCCGCGCGGCGAGTCGCGCATTGCGCTCCTCGATCCACGCGGGGTTCAAAAAGTCGGACACTACGGTGCCGGCTGCACCGCCGCTTCCGCGGCGCTGCGCTTGGTCTTGCGACGAATGCTTCGTCCGAGCCAGGCGATGGGGTCGTAGTGGGCGTCCACCACACGCTCCTTGAGCGGAATGATGGCGTTGTCGGTGATGTGGATGTGCTCGGGGCAGACCTCGGTGCAGCACTTGGTGATGTTGCAATAACCGAGACCCATCTCTTCGCGCACCAGGTCGCGACGGTCATTGGTGTCGAGGGGGTGCATTTCCAATTCGGCGTAGCGAATGAAAAAGCGCGGTCCCGCGTAGTTGACCTTGTTCTCTTCGTGGTCGCGGATCACGTGACAAACGTCCTGACACATGAAGCACTCGATGCACTTGCGGAACTCCTGGCCGCGCTCCACGTCCTCCTGGAACATCCGGTAACCGCCCTCGGGCATTTCCGGCGGCAACAGCGCCGGCACTCGCTCGGCCATCGCGTAGTTAAACGAGACATCGGTGACGAGGTCGCGGATGATGGGGAAGGTGCGCATGGGGGTCACCGTGATGGCACCCTCGGGCAGCGTGTCGAGACGCGTCATGCACATGAGCCGGGGCTTGCCGTTGATTTCCACGGCGCACGAACCGCATTTACCCGCCTTGCAGTTCCAACGACACGCCAAGTCGGGCGCCTCGGTGGCCTGGATTCGGTGGATGACATCGAGGACGACTTCGCCCTCATTCTTCTCCAGCTCAAACTGCTGGAAGTCGCCGCCGTTGGCGTCGCCGCGCCACACTCGCATCGTGACAGTAGACATTTAGTTCGCCTCCTCGAGGATTGCCTTCAGTTCCGCGGGCAACTCGAGCAATGTCGAGCGCTCGGTCGTAATGCTGCTCTGCCAGGTGCCGCCTTGCGTCATCTGGTGGGCAAAATTGAACGTGCCAAATTCCGCGTCGGTCTTCGGGAAGTCGTCGCGGGTGTGACCGCCACGAGATTCCTTGCGCTCCAGAGCACCGCGCGTCGTGGTGCGCGACACGGTGATCATCGAAGGAAGGTCGGTGGCCAAGTTCCAGCCCGGGTTGTACGCACGGCCGCCGGACACCTTGATGTTGGCGACGCGCTCGGCAAACTTGTCGAGCTCCGCATTCGCGAACTCGAGCTCGGCGCCGGTGCGGATGATGCCGACGTTGGCCTGCATCATTTCCTGCAGGTCGCGCTGGATGTCGTAGGGGTTTTCGCCCGACTCACGCTCGAAGGGAGCGAGAGCCTCGGCAATCGCCGACTCCACTTCCGCACGGTCGAGGTCGCTGGAACCCTGGAAGCCCTCGACGTAGTCGGCGGCGCCTTCACCGGCGCGCTTTCCGAACACGATGAGGTCCGACAGCGAGTTGCCACCGAGGCGGTTGGCGCCGTGCATGCCACCGGCAACTTCACCGGCCGCAAACAGACCGGCGACCGCGGTGGCGGCCGTCTCGGCATCGACCTGCACGCCACCCATGATGTAGTGACAGGTGGGTCCGATTTCCATGGCTTCCTTGGTGATGTCCACGCCCGCCAGTTCCATGAACTGGTGGTACATCGACGGGAGACGACGACGGATGAATTCCGGCGTACGACGTGAGCCGATGTCGAGGAACACGCCACCGTGGGGGCTCCCTCGTCCGGCCTTCACCTCGGCGTTGATGGCGCGCGCGACTTCGTCACGCGGCAGCAGTTCTGGCGGACGGCGGCCTGCGGCGTGATCGTCGTACCAGCGGTCGGCCTCGGCCTCGCTGTCGGCAGTTTCCGCACGGAACATGTCGGCCACGTAGTTGAACATGAAGCGTTCGCCGTTGCTGTTGCGCAAAACGCCACCGTCACCACGCACGCCCTCGGTCACGAGGAGGCCGCGCACCGAGAGCGGCCACACCATGCCGGTGGGGTGGAATTGGATGCACTCCATGTCGATGAGCTTCGCGCCGGCCCACAGAGCCATCGCGTGGCCGTCGCCGGTGCCTTCCCAGGAGTTTGAAGTGAACTTCCACGATTTACCGGCACCACCGGTGGCCAAAATCACGGCCTTGGCCGAGAAGGTCACGAACTCGCCGTTCGCGCGCCAGTAGGCCACGCAGCCGGCAACACGCCCACTGGCGTCGTGCACCAGCTGGAGCACCTTGCACTCCATGAACACGTCGGTGCCCATGGAGACGACCTTTTGCTGCAGGGTGCGAATCAGTTCGAGACCGGTGCGGTCACCGACGTGCGCGAGGCGCGCGTAGCGGTGGCCACCGAAGTCGCGCTGGAGGATCTTGCCGTCCTTGGTGCGATCAAAGAGCGCGCCCCACTGCTCGAGCTCCCACACGCGCTGTGGTGCTTCCTTGGCGTGCAGTTCGGCCATGCGGTAGTTATTGAGGTACTTGCCACCACGCATGGTGTCGCGGAAGTGAACCTTCCAGTTGTCCTCGGGGTAGACGTTGCCCATGGCCGCCGCCATGCCACCTTCGGCCATGACCGTGTGGGCCTTGCCGAGGAGGGACTTGGTGATGATGCCGACCTTGAGTCCGCGCTGCTTGGCCTCGATGGCCGCGCGCAGTCCGGCGCCACCGGCGCCGATGATCAAAACGTCGTATTCGTGGTGTTCGTAGTTCGTGGTCACAGAAGTGCTCGTTTCCTAGTTAGAAGAGTCGAATGTCGTGGATGGCGCCGGAGGCAACCAGGCGGACGTAGACGTCCGTCAAGGCGACGACGAAGAGTGAGGCCCAGGCGAAGTTCATGTGCTTGGCGTTCAGCGGCGTCAGGAACTTCCAGAGGCGGTGACGAATGGGGTGCTGGCTGAAGCTCTTGACCTGACCGCCACAGAGGTGACGGCACGCGTGGCACGACAGCGAGTACAGCCACAGCAAGGTGGCGTTCAGCGTCAAGACCAACGAGCCAATCGTCACGCCCCAGCCGAGGCCCGGCTGGTGGTACGCACGGAAAGCGTCGTAGGTGAGCAGGCCGTTGAAGACAAGTCCGGCGTAAAAGAAGTAGCGGTGCACGTTCTGAATGATCAGCGGGAAGCGGGTCTCACCGGTGTACGTGCCGTGCGCGTCGGCAACGCCACATGCCGGCGGAGCCCACCAGAAGGCGCGGTAGTACGAGCGACGGTAGTAGTAGCAGGTCATGCGGAATCCCAGGGGGAAGAGCAAGATCAGCAGCGCCGGCGACCAGGTCCAGCCGTGAATCGCGAACAGCGACGACGAACCCGGCGTGCAGTTGGCCGAGAGGCAGGGGGAGTAGAACGGGCTAATTAGGTCACGCTGCAGAGCGGCACCCACGTAGTAGTTCTTGTTTTGGAACGCGGCCCAGGTCGAATAGATCACAAATGAGATCAGGATCGACATGGTCACGACCGGCTGTAACCACCAGCGGTCAGTGCGCAAGGTTGCTACATCGGGGCCACCGCGGGTACCACCGAGGGTTACCTTCGTGGAATTCTCTACTGCCGTCACGGCTTCTCCTTAGAGTCGAATGCCTACTTGTTGGGGGTCTGACGACCGTCGCCCATCATAGGACTGTTACCGACGGGTAATACCGACCCTGCCCTCGTCACAGGCGACCTCTATCGTGGGTGTATGAGTCACCCTCTCGCCCCCGCCCACCTTCCCCGAACCCTCGGTGATCTACGAAGCTCGGGGTGGACCTCCGAGCCCATCCGCCAGGAGATTCGTCGCAATTTAGAGGCGCGCTTGGTTGCTGGTCAGCCCCTCGTTCTCGGTGTGGACGGCTACGAGGACACCGTTTTGCCGCAGCTCGAGACGGCGCTCATTGCGGGCCACGACATCATCCTTCTCGGTGAGCGTGGCCAGGCAAAGACCCGCCTCATTCGTTCGCTGACCGAACTGCTCGACGAGTGGATTCCCGTGCTCGCCGGGTCAGAAGTGCGCGATGACCCCTACGCCCCCATTTCCGCCTTCGGTCGCGGCCAGATTGCGCAATTCGGTGACGAGTCACCCATCGATTGGATCCACCGCAGTCGTCGCTTCGCCGAGAAATTGGCGTCACCCGACACCTCGATGGCCGACCTCATCGGTGAAGTTGACCCGATTCGCGTCGCCGCCGGCCTCTACCTCGACGACGAGCGGGCCCTGACCTACGGACTGGTGCCGAAGTCGAACCGTGGCATCTTCGCCATCAACGAACTTCCCGACCTCGCCGAGCGCATCCAAGTGGGCCTCCTCAATGTGCTCGAAGAGCGCGACGTACAGATACGTGGCCAGTTGGTGCGACTTGATCTCGACGTTCTCGTGGTGGCGACGGCTAACCCCGAGGACTACACCAACCGTGGTCGTTTGATCACCCCGCTGAAGGACCGATTCGGTAGTCAGATTCGCACCCACTATCCGCCCACCGTGGAGATCGAAGTGGGCATCATGCGTCAAGAGGCGCGACTTCCCGAGGTGCCCGGCAGCCTGGAGATTCCCTGGTTTATTGAGGACATCGTGGCGCGCGTCAGTCACCTGGCTCGTTCGTCCAACGTCATCAATCAGCGCTCGGGTGTCTCCGTGCGTCTCTCCATTGCGAACTACGAAACCGTGGTGGCCAATGCGGTGCGTCGCAGTTTGCGCAGTGGTGAATTACACGTCGTGCCCCGCGTGAGCGACCTGACGGCCGTGGTGCAATCCACGCAGGGCAAGGTGGAACTCGACGTCGTGGACGACACGCCGATTGAGAACCTGATCGCCAGCCTCGTGGGCTTGGCGGTTCGTCAAAGCTTCGCGGAGAATGTCGTGCTGGCCGAAGTTGCCGAGATCCTGGCCGCCTTCGAATCGGGGGCTGCCGTCAACGTCGGCGAAGACGTGCGTAACGAGGACTATTCATCCATTGCCGCGCTCATTCCGGATTTGAACGGACCCATCACCCGACTGGTGGGCGAGGATGCCTCTGCCGGCATGCGCGCCTCAGCGATCGAGTTCATTCTCGAAGGTTTGTTCGTCACCAAGCGCTTGGGCAAGGACTCCTCGGGCGCCCGCGCCCTCTACCGAGCTCGCCATCGATAGTGCCGGTTAATTACTCCTTCCGAGCACGCGGCGACGGTGACGATGACGGCGATTTTGACGCCGAGTGGTTGCTCGACCAGATCGCCGAGGACCTCATGGAATATGGGGACCTGCAGTCAGCGATAGATCGCTTGCTGGCGGAAGGATTCACCACGCCCGATGGTGAACACATTGACGGTCTGTACGAATTGATGGAGAAGTTGCGTGACCGTCGCCGCGAGTTGGAACAGCAGGCCGACCCCTCGGGTCGCCTCGCGCAGTATCGCGACACGATGGCTGAGATCGAGGCCATGGAGGACGCCGCGCTCTCGGATATGGAGCAGCTAGCCGAGACTATGGACGACCCGCGGGCGGCCGAGGTCACTCGTGAGTCGGTCGCTCAGCGACGTTTGCAGCGTGAGTTCATGCCGCTCGACACCGGCGAGCGCATCTCGGCCCTGCGTGACTACGAATTCATCAGCCACGACGCGCAGCGCGCCTTTGACGAGATGCTCGCAGAACTGCGTGATGACGTTCTCTCGAGTTATTTCGAGCAGGCGAAGGATTTTGCCTCGGGGCAAGATCCGGAAGCCCTCGAACGCATGCGACTGATGATGGACACCTTGAGTCAGATGCTCGAGCAGCGACAACGTGGCGACGAGCTCGACCCCACCTTCGAACAATTCATGGCCGACTTCGGCGACTTCTTTCCGGGTGCCGAGTCACTCGAGGACGTGGTGCGCATGTTGGCAGAACGCGCGGCGGCGGCCGAAGCAATGTTTAACTCCCTCTCGGCCGAGCAGCAGGCGGAACTGCGCAGCTTGTTCAACCAGACTTTCGGCGACATGAACCTCCAGTTCTCCCTGTCGCGCTTGGTGGCCAACTTGCGTCAGATGACTCCGGACCTCGACTGGAATGACGTCGCACGATTCCGCGGTCAGGGGCGTGGTGGTTTCAATCAGGCGGCATCGGTCGCCGAAGACATGGCTGCCCTGTCGCGTCTCGAAGAATTCATTGGGCAGACGGCGCCCTCGCGCGGACTGCCCGAAATTGACATCGACGAAGTGCGTCGACACCTGGGTCCCGACGCGGCCGCCGCCGCGGAAAAGTTGCAGAAGGCGGCGCAAGCTCTGCGCGAGTCTCGTTTCGTCGACGAACGTCGCGGGACGATGGAACTGTCCGCCGCCGGCGTGCGACAGATTGGCTCGGCGGCGCTACGCGAGCTCTTCGCGCAGTTGCGACGTGCTCCGCTCTCGGGATCGCACCGACACGCCTCGACCTCGCGCGGTCACGACCGCGAGGAGACCAGTCGCCCTTACGAACCGGGTGAGCCCTTCAACTTGCATTTGCCGCACACCTTGCGCAATGCCGTGCTGCGACAGGGCGTGGGCACGCCGGTTCGTTTGTTGCCCGAGGACTTTGTCGTCGAGGAACACGAAACGCAGACCCGTTCGGCCACGGTGATTGCGGTGGACCTCTCGCTGTCGATGGCCATGCGTCACAACCTCGCACCCGCGAAGAAAATGGTGCTCGCGCTCAGTCAGCTCATTCATTCGGCTTACCCCCGTGATTTCCTCAAAATTGTGGGTTTCGGGGAGGTGGCCGACGAAATTCGTTTGGCAGATGTGCCCTCGTTGTATATCGATCACCAGTACGGCACCAACTTGCAGCACGCCTTGGCACTGTCGCGTCACTTGATGCGCGACGAGCGGGGCGACAAGCAAATCATTGTGGTCACGGACGGTGAACCCACGGCGCACCTCATGGACGGGGGAGTGCCGTTTTTCTCGTATCCGCCCGCTCCCGAGACCTTGCACCTCACGATGGCAGAAGTTCTGCGCTGCACGCGGGCCAATATCACCATCAATTTGTTCGCCCTCGACATTGAACGAACGCACTTTCCCTTCGTCGAGCAGATCGCCAAAATCAACGGTGGGCGGGTTTTCTACACCGATCGCGACAATTTAGGGAAATTTGTCGTGGATGATTTTGTCCGAAACCGTTCCTGACCAGCAATTTCCTCCATTTGCTTTATGACCCCATATAGGGCCAGAATGACACGGTTGTAATTACATCGATGGAGATCAGCGGAGAACTCCATTGGGAAGGACATCATGGAAGTCGTTAACTTGCTGGGGGGCTTGGAAGACCGAGGTTGGCAGGCTCGTGCAAACTGCATGGGCGTTGACCCGGACCTTTTCTTTCCGGAGCGTGGGGCCTCCACGCGTGAAGCCAAGGAAGTGTGCCGGGGCTGTGTCGTTCGCGACGAGTGCCTCGAATACGCCTTGGACAATGGCGAGAAGTTTGGCATTTGGGGCGGAATGAGCGAGCGCGAGCGTCGTCGCCTGCGTCGCGCCCGTGCCGTTGAGCGCAAGGCCAGCGCCGCGAGCTAAAGCCGTGACTCGATAGTCGCCTCGGGCGATAGATCGAGTTCCGCCCACCGCGACCGGTCGATGCGCCGAAGAACGCTGTCGGGGATAAGTCCCACTCGTTCACTGCGCACGACCTGGTCGCCGTGGCGTGCCCGCACCGCGTCGAGAACGTGGTCGGGACCCTGCACCTGCGGGTCAATCAGGTTGCAACTGAGCTGGGTGAGCTCGCCATAGGGCAGCCCCAGCGTGCGTAGGTGGGGACCACGTAACGTGGTCGCGAGCGCCACGGTCTCATCGAGCGTGAGGCCGCGCAGCCAAATATTCCACGCCAGCAACACGGGTCGTATTCCGACTGCCACCGCACCCGACCGAGGAAGGGGAGGCCAGGGCCCGTAGTCGGGGGTTCGTGCGTGGCGATAATCACGCCGCAGAGCCGGCAGGGTGCGCTCGGGCCCGTAGAGGTAGGCGGGGACGCCTAGTTCGTATCCGAGCCACTGCGCCGTCTCGTCGCGAAGCGCGCGAGCCTGGGGCGCTTCCGGCTCGGTCAGGGCCACGAAGGGCACGACATCCAGCACGCCAATGCGCGGATGAATTCCCTCATGTTGTCGAAGGTCAAGGATCTCGACGCTGCGCCGCGCGAGGGCGCGGACATCACGACGCAAGACCTTTTCATCGTTGATCAGCGTCAGCACACTGCGATGATGAATCGCGTCGTGATGCACATCGCGAAGCGATGATCCGGCCGCGGCCGCGAGCCGTTCGATGGCGACGAGGTCGCGTCCCTCGGAGAGGTTGACCACGCACTCGATCACGACAGCAATTTAGGCGCTGGTGACGTTGAATCCCCGACGACGAGCCCGCGCGATGCGACGACGTTCACGCTCACTCTTGCCACCCCAGACACCGTGGTCGACGTGGTTGTCGATGGCGTAGTCGAGGCAGGCGGCTTGCACGGGGCACTGGGCACAAATCTTCTGAGCGCGAATCACGCCCACACCATCAACCGGGAAGAAAGTCGCAGCTGCGTAGTCGCGACACTTTCCGTCGGCCATCCATTCTGCACTCATGATTTCTCCTTTATTGCTGGTACTGCGCCTGACGTTAGGACGGTTGTCCCGAAATGGGTATTCGCGACGAGTGAATGTCTTCACAAGTCACGGACTTCATTTCTCCAATGATTTTGGTGGAAAGTCTCGTCAACCACGGTGGCGAAATCAGGGCCGAAAGTCCCATTTCATGGGTTTCCGGTCGGGGTGGAGGAGTGCCGGTGAGGAAAGTGCCCGTGGTGCGGTAAATTGCACTACCGCACTTGAGCGATTTATTCCGAGGAGTACCCATGACCCAGGTTCCGACCACTGAGACCACCGTTCTCGAGCCCGTCGGTCACATCCAGGTGGTGTACCTCGGACCCGTCGCGCCCCACTGGGAGTGCCGCATGATTTTCGGTGAGCCCGAGCAGATCCAGGACTTCGTGGACCGCGTCGACGCGCGCCTGCGTCTCTTGCCGCCACACGACCCGCAGTTCCGCCGCAACCGCGACCGCGTGAACCGTGACGCTGAGCGTGAGCAACTCCAGGTCGACTGGATCTTGGGTTACGACGAAGAAGTCGCTAACTAAGCAAAAGGTGACGTGCTGACGCGCTGCCACCAGGCGGCCACGTCGCCACATTCACTAGTCAGCGGGGCCCCGTCGACACGGCGCAGGGCCACGAAGGCATCAGATCCGAGGTCGCGCACGACCTCCGCGAACGTCCACCCCGAGTCTCCGATGGTCATTGACAGGCCGAAGATGGCCGCCGCACCACCGATGGACGAGCGAGTCAGGCTCACGGGGGAGCGGAAATACTCGCGCAGCGCGGTGACCTGCCCGACAAATGATTCCGTGACGTGCAGGGCGCCCTCGACGCAGACGGCATACAGAATCTCGGCGACGTCACTGACGCGGTGCATGGCGGCCGTGCGTTCGCCCGCGTCGAGGCCCGCCAATAATTCTTCGGGATTGCTCAGCGCGGACATGTCGCCACCCTGCAACGAGTCGGTCAGTCGACTCATGAGGTCACCTTGCACCGCGAGGGCGTCGCGAGTGGCATCGGCCAGCATGGCCGTCACCGAGAGCGATAAACCCGTGTCTGCCAGCAGCCAGCGACTGAGGAGCTCACGAGCCACCGCAAAGATGATCACACTGTCGACCGCCACGTGCAGTTCACTAGCCAGCCGGGCGACCGCCGTGAGATGAAGGTGTGCCCGACCCTCGGCGATGCGTGGGAGAGGCAGCTCGGCGCAGCTGGTGGCATCAGCGGTGAAGTGGCCGATGGCCGATCCCACCTGGAAGCCCAAGAAGAGAGGTCCCATGGTGGTCAGGAGCCGTGCGACTAACTCGTTACCCGCAAGTTCGCTCGGCAGTTCGGGGGTGAGCGCCTCCGCGGCGATGAGGGGGTGCCACTCGGCCAAGGTCTCGGTCACTAACTGCGACCGGGTGACCGCCGTGAGCGGGCCTGCGGCACCGCCACCGACGAGCTCGTCGAGGCGCCGACCAACCAAGTCGCTGACCTCGTCCAGGCGTTGACGAAGCAGGGGATCCACATTGACGTCGCCGCCCTCAGCGGTGGCCACGTTCATGGCCAGTTGCTGCGCGGTCTGCCACCATGCGTCGGGACCCTGTTGACCCACCAGGCGAAAGATATCTTCAAACATGCCGTCAAAGGGGCTGCTCATAGCCCACACCCTACGGTGACGTGTCGGGTTATTAACGTCCCCTCGCGCACCACGCTCACGCTGAGCGGTTGACGACCAGAGGTGACGTACAACTGCGCGAGAAGATCGTTGGCGTCGTTCACCACGTGGCCATTGAGGCTTTGAATGACGTCACCATTTCTCAGGAGTGGTGAGTGATGCGCCTCGACGACCAGGGCGCCACCTCCCGAGGCCGTCTCGATGACGACTCCGAGACGAGCGCGACAGGTGTGTGTTCCCTGCCAGAGATTGGACGCCGCCACCGCATACGAGGCGGACAGCCAGTGGTTGGTGCGGTTCAAGATGCCCACGATGGCGCCCGTCGAATCGACTGCGATGGTGCCGGTTCGACCGCTCAACGCCGGGTTGGCGTTGGTTTGGAAGTAGGTGGTCTTCCCCGTCACCACGGTGGTGACGGGATCACCTAGCAAGGTGGGTGCGACGTTGAAGGTACCGGTATGGAGGCCGAGTGAGGGAGTGAGTGCGGTGACGACGACGTTGTCCGGCAGTGGGTCGATACGCGTGGGGGTCTGTGCGGGAGAGACCGCAAGAAGGGTGAGGCCCAACGACGCGTCGAAACCGAGATAACGCACGGTGACGAGTCGGCCATGTCGCGATGCCGCCATCGATCCGCGCGCGGACAGTGCGGCGGTCGTGATGGCTTCGCGGCCATTGGCCAGCACGATGGCGGACGCGCTGGCGCGCCGGCCCGTCACGGCATCGACATCTACCACCTGCACTGTGTCCATGGCGGCCGCGAGGGCGTTGGTGGGTAATGCGGAGAGGGAGATGCGCGACGCCAGAAGCGACGCGCTCGCCACGGGGGGCGGTCGAACCGAGACCAGTGTGGCGACGCCGGCTGCCCCCAGACAGAGGGCAAAGGCGCTGAGGATGAGGGGCAACTTCTTCCCTAAGGGAGGGAGAGAAAAGTGGATGAGGGAATCAAATCGACCGAGCTCCGCCGGGTGCATCCACCCGCGATCGTCGGGGTCGGGCATCGCGCCGTGACGAGGCTCTCGGCCACCAATTCCCATAGCGAATAAGGCTACTGAGAGACGGGGGCGAGCGGTAGGTCGCCCTAGGCTCTGCAATATGGCCATTTCCCGCATCGAGGCGAATCACGACGTCGCCCTCGACGTGGGTACGAACTACACCCGCATCGCCACCCGAGAAGAGGGGTTACTGGTGGAGGAGCCCTCCGTCGTGGCCATCGACACCCGCAATGGTGAGGTGGTGGCGGTGGGCCGATCCGCGCAGGAAGCGGTGTCATCGTTTGCCCGCCACGTGGTGGCGTATCGACCCATGGTGTCGGGGGCAACCGTTGATTTCGACGTGACGGCTCGCCTCATTCGCTCGCTCGTCGACCGATCGGGCCTTCGTGGGTTTTCGCGAGCGAAGGTGATTATGGGTGTCCCCGCGCACGCCACGTCGATTGAACGACGTGCGCTTCGTCAAGCCGCCATGCAGGCCGGTGCGAGCGACGCCACCCTTATCGAATCGCCCATCGCGGCCGCCGTCGGCCTCGGCTTACCGGTAGCCGAACCCGTGGCCTCGGCCATCATCACCTTGGGCGCCGGCTCCTCGGAGGCCTCTGTCATTTCACTCGGGGGAATTGTGAGTCGTCGTTCGATTCGACTCGGCGGCAACACCATCGACGAGAACATCGCCACCATCATTCGCCAGCGCTTTGACGTGGTCGTGAGTCAGAGCACCGCGGAATGGATCAAGTGGGAGTTGGCGTCGGCAACCGGTCGGCCGCCGCGCGATTTCTTGTCCGTGCCCGCGCGCAGCATTAAAGACGGCGAGCCGGTCCAGATAGAAGTGTCGGCCCAACTCATCGCCCCGGTCATCAGCGACGTGATTGCCCACACCGTGCGTATGGCCACTGAAGCACTGGGGGAAGCGCCACCCGACCTCGTGCACGACGTGTTGCTACATGGCGTGGCGGTCGTGGGTGGTCACGCCAATTTGCGTGATAGCGCCGCGGTATTCGAGCGCGAGCTCGGCGCACGCATCGTCACCGTCGAGGACACGCAGCGAGTGGTCATCGACGGTTTGCGACTTTGTCTACGCGAAACCAGCGGGTTTCGGCGCTTCGTGCGAACCGCCGAGGCTTAACCCTCGCGCAAAAGTAATTCGGCGGAACTACGTGTTTGCCAGTCCAGGTCCTCGCGAGCACGCAGAACCGCGGCATCGACCTCGGGACCCTCAAAGGCGGCGAGGGCGACCACCGCTCGGCGTCGCACGCTGGGCTTATCGCCGAGGGCCACAATCACGATGTCACGCGCATCCTCGCCACCCAATTGGGCGAGGGCGACGACGGCCGCTTCGCGACAGCGCAGGTCGTCGTGGGCGGTGGCCGCGTGACTGACGGCGTCGCGTCCACGCTCATCGGCACTCTCACCCACGTAGAAGCATGCGGCTTCCACCTCGAGAGGGTCGACGGCGCTTAACGATGTCGACACGTGAGCCCAGGCGCTGTCGCTCACCACGGTGCCCGTGGCGAGGAGGCGAAGGGCCTCACGTCGTACCAGTGCCGACGGGTCCCCCAGAAAGTCCTCCGCGGTCAGAATCGAGGCCGCCACGGCGAGACGAAGGGCGAGTTGGCGCTCCAGCGCATCGAGGGACGTGAGGGAGCGGCGGATGATGTCGTGATCGCCATTCGGTGAGAGTCCCGCGCGCAGCAAGGTGGCAAAAGGGGGCTCCGGTAGCCTCGGCGAGTCATGAGTCACGACACCATCTCACCACGCCGGCCACTCGCCCCGCTTCTTTTCCGCATTGCCCTCGTGGCGGTGGCACTCATCATGGTGGCGTCGGTCGTCTTGCAGCGCATCACCCTGTCGGGCTACTACCAAATCATTCCGGGCTCCGCACGTGCGGTGGGGCCGCTGATCTCGGTCAGCGGCATGCCCAGCACGACGCGTGCGGCCGACATCTACCTCGTCGACGTCTACGTCACGCCGCTGACGGCGTGGGGGTGGCTCACCGCTCCGCTTCATCGACCCCACGAGACTTTCCAGATGTCCGATTACCTCGCTCCGGGCGTTCCCGATAGCGAGTTCGCTACCCAGGGTTACTTGGATATGGATCTCAGCAAGCGCGCGGCCGCAATCGCCGCACTGCGCGCCATGGGATGGCAGCTCACGGTGACCCCGGTGGGGGCCAACATTTACGCGGTTCTGGGGAAGTCTCTCGCCTGGCGTGCGGGCCTGCGGGTGGCCGATCGCATCGTCAGTGTCGATGCCATAACGGTGCACACCACCTGCGACCTCATCAGGTACACCCACCCGCTCGCGCCCGGCCGCCTCGTTCACCTCGGCGTGCAAACAGCGCACGTATCGTCGGTGGGCCGCATCACGTACGGCACCACTCACACGGTGGCCCTTCATACCGCGGCGCTCGGTAATTGGGCGGGTCCTGCCGATTGTCCCGGCGCACCCATTGCGGCGCGTAGTTCTTTGGGTCTCGAAGTCACGAATGCGATTTCCGCCCCACTGCCCGCCACCATCGCCGTCTCGACGGACAACATTGGCGGCCCCTCCGCGGGTCTGGCCATGACCTTGGCGCTCATTGACCATCTGTCAGCGACGAAGATCACCGGTCGCGCCCACGTGGCCGTCACCGGCACCATCGACCAGTGGGGCAACGTAGGCGAGGTCGGTGGGGTGGCCGAGAAAACGGCGGCGGCCATGGCTGCGGGCGCCACGGACTTCATAGTGCCCGCCTCACAAGTCGGCGAGGCGACCCCCGTGGCGGGCTCGCGACTTCATGTCTGGGGTGTGTCCACCGTGCGCGAGGCGCTGGCCGACCTCACCAAATTGAGTGGCGTCACGATTCACCCGCTGACCCAGCCCAATTCTCGGCCTCTGAACTCCTAGTCTGGAGGCAATGGATGACCGCCAGATTTTCTCGTCAACTCGTCATAACGCCAGCGACCTCAGTCGCTCCACTTTCGCCACGGTGCGAAAGGGCTTTGATCCCGCTGAAGTTCGTCGATATCTAGAGAGCGTCGGCCGCGAAATGGCGGCCCTCGAATCGAAGATTCGTGAACTCCAAGACCAGTTAGCCGAGGCGAATCGCCTGGCGGCCAACCCCGTTATCGATGAGTCCATGCTCACCGCGGCCTTGGGAAACCAAAGTGCCATCATCTTGCGCACCGCGCACGAAGAAGCGGGACGCGTCACTGCCGACGCACAGCAGCGGGCGACCGCGGTGTTTGCGCAAGCCCAAGAGCGCGCCGCCGCATTTACCGTCGAAGCACAAGAGCGTGCCATTTCCATTGTCACGGAGGCTGAGAACTCGGCGGTGGCCATTGACCAAGAGGCTCGCGCGGCCTCCACGCGCCTCGTCGAGTCCGCCAAGGCGAACAGCGAAAGCTTGGTGGATCGCGCTCGTGAACAAGGTCGAGCCATCGTGGAGCAAGCCCAAGAAGCTCGCCGCAGCATCTTGAACGACCTCGCCGTAAAACGCAAGGCGCTGACCTTGCAAATCGACCAACTTCGTGCCGCTCGCGACTTCCTCGCCACGGCGGTGGGATCGGTGCGTGAATCGGTTGACCAGGTCATGGGCGGCCTCATGAGCTCGGACGAAGGCGCGCGCGCCGCCGCCATTGAGGCACTGCGCCTGCAGCGACCTTCCATCGAGCCGTCGCACGATGAACTCGTGGCCGATGTTCCCTTGCGTGAAGTACCCGAGCCCACCATGGTGTCTCCCGATGACATCACTCCCGCGCCCATCACGGTCACACGCGAGGTGACGACCCCACGCGATGAGCCCACGGGCGATACGCCGGCGATTGATCGACAGACGGCCGACGCGGTCGAAGAGATCTTTGCCAAGTTGCGCCAGGCCACCAAGGCGGAAGCGCCGGCTCCCGTTGCTCCCGCCGCGCCCGCCAAGCGCCGACTTCGCGACAGTAAGTCGACCACCACCACGGCCGTGGCCGCTCGCGACGACGCCATGGAGGCCGCCCTCGGCACCTTGGTGCGTCGTATTAAGCGCACCCTGCAAGACGACCAGAACATCACCCTAGAACTCACCCGCTCTCTCTCGGAGGTGAGCGAGGAGCAATTGGAAGACGAGCGTCAGCAGCGTTCTCGCTACGTCGAGGCGGCTCGCGACGCCATTTCGCAGGCCGTGGACGCGGGTGCCGCGCACGCTGCGAACTCCGCCGGGGTGTCTAGTAGCGCGCCGCGACCGAACGACGACATGGCCACGGACCTGGCGTTGACCATCGTGCTCGCCCTGCGAAAGAAGATCGTGTCGGGCTCGACCGGTGAACCGGCCGATCGAGTTAATGCGGCCTTCCGCGAGTGGCGGGGTGCCAAGGTGGAGCGAGTCTGTACCGATGCCATTCGTCGCGCTTTTCACTATGGGATCGTGACGGCGGCCGCCGGTCGCGACATGACCTTTGTGCTGTCACCCGATGATGCCCCGTGCGACGCCTGTCGCCGTGACGCGGCGGGCGGTGTCGTGACGGCGGGATTGCCCTTCCCGAGCGGGCATTTGTTCCCGCCGCTGCACGCCGGGTGTGCGTGCACCATCGCCATTGCCTGAGTTCTAGGCTCGCGCTATGCGCCGACCTTCTGACATCGCCACTTTCCCGACGGTGCCTCGCCGTCGCCTCTTTGCCATCCTCGCGGTGCTGGCCCTGCTGGTCGTGCTCTTTTCTTTGCGCACTGTGGCCACGTTGTGGACGGACTCGCTGTGGTTTAACTCATTAGGTCAGGGCGGCGTCTTCTCCACTCTCTTGTTTATGAAGGTGGGATTGTTTTTCGCCTTCGGTGGCATTTTCGCCACGGTGATGTTTCTTAATTTGCTATGGGTGCACCGTCATGGCCGCATCGTGGCGGATGCCGCGCTGTCGGACGAGTTGGTGCGCACCTACCACTCACTCGTGGCGCCACGAGCGATTCGCCTCTACGCGCTGATCAGTGCGCTCTTCGGCTTCATCGCCGGTGGCTCGGCCCTCGGTCAGTGGCAGAACTACCTCCTCTTTAGCCACTCACAATCTTTTCATCGGGTTGACCCGCTTTTTCATCACGATCTTGGTTTTTATATCTTCACTTTGCCCTTCTACAACTTCCTGGTGAAGTGGGCCTTTGGTTGCTTACTCGTGACGTTCATCGTCATGCTGCTGGTTCACCGCGCGACGGGTGGCATTCGCATCGTGAGTCACCGTCTCTTCGTCGAAGCGGGAACCACGGCACACCTCAGCCTGGTGGGAGCATTGCTCGCCCTCACCAAAGCGGTGGGGTATCTCTGCGCGAAGTGGTCACTCGTCACCTCGGGCACGAGTTACGTCACGGGTGCGGGCTACGCCGACGCCCACGCGCGCATCCCCGCGTTGTCACTGCTCTTTTGGGTATCCATCGCGGTGGCCGGCCTCTTCCTCTTCAACGCCTATCGCCGCACTTGGTCATTCCCCGCCCTCGGCGTCAGCGTGTGGGTGATTGCCGCCTTGGTCGTGGGCGAGATCTACCCCGCCGCCCTGCAGACGATCACGGTGACGCCGGCGCAAAGCTCGCTGGAACTGCCCTACATCGCACGCAACATCGCGGCCACGCGCGCGGCATTCAACCTGTCGCATATTTCTCGACAGAGTTTCGAGGGCAGCTCCACTATTACGGCGGCGCAGGTGCAGCATGATGCCGCGACGCTCAGCAACATACGGCTCTGGGACCCCTCGGCGAATATCGCTCTCGAAACCGTGCAGCGTCGTCAAGCGCTTCGCGGTTATTACACCTTTCCGTCGCTCGAAGTCGATCGCTATCCGATCAACGGAGTGGAGACGCCCGTGCTGGTCGGCGTGCGACAAGTGTCGTCCGCGGGCATTTCGAACCCCAGCTGGGTGAACACTCACCTCGAGTACACCCACGGCATGGGTGCGGTGGTCTTACCGGCAAATACTTTCGATCCGGCTACCGGTAACCCCATCATTGGCGTGGGCAACGTGCCACCCGTGTCGACCAAGGGCCTGCCGACCATTACTCAACCGGCCGTGTATTTCGGGCTGAATCAAAGCGGCTGGGTCGCCACGAACACCAAGCAAGGCGAACTCGATTACTCGATCAACACCGGCGCCAATGCCGGCCAGCCGGTGCTTTCGCACTATGCCGGGGGCGGTGGCGTGCAGTTGTCGAACTGGTGGCGGCGCTCCGCCTTCGCCCTGCGTTTCGGTGACCTTAACTTGTGGATCAGTGACCAGATCACGAGCCAGTCCCGCATGATCTTCACCCCCGACGTGGTGCAAATGGCGCAGAAGGCGGCCCCGTTCTTGACCTATGACGCTCACCCCTACGCGGTGCTCGTGAACGGTCACGTGGATTGGGTGCTCGACGGCTACACCACGAGCTCGAACTATCCCTATAGCGAAAACGCGTCGACGCAAAACGTGCCCTCGGACACCGGCCTTCCCGGTTCGTACAACTACGTGCGTAACGCGGTCAAGGTAGTTGTTGATGCCTATAGCGGTCAGACAACTTTTTACGCCTTCGACAACTCCGATCCGCTGCTCGCGGCGTATCGCTCGGCCTTCCCGCACCTCTTCACACCGCTGTCGATGATGCCCTCGGCGCTGCGCACACACCTGCGTTACCCCCAGGACCTCTTCAATATCCAGGCTGCCATGTACGGTCGCTATCACATCACCTCACCCTCCGCGTTCTACACCGCGAGTGACCGCTGGCAGATTTCCCCGACGCGTGGCGCCGGTGCCCCCAACGCGGCGTTGTCGAAGACCTTCACCACGGACGCCGCCGGCAATGTGGTGGGAAGTTCCATCACCCCCATGGATGCGCTCTATGAAGAGATGGCCCTGCCACACACCACTCAACAGCAATTGACCCTTCTCTCGGCCTACGTGCCCGCGGGCTCCGCAGCGCAAATTCAAGGTCTGTCGGGCTTCTTGATGGCGACGAGTGATCCGGGCAATTACGGCCAACTCACGGCGTTCGTGACGCCACGTTCATCGGCGCCCATCGGACCGGTGCAGGCTGACTCGGAGATTCAGCAGAACACCAAAGTCAGTTCCATCATTACGCCGCTCGACCAACACGGCTCGACGGTGCTGCTCGGCAACAACGTGATGGTGCCGCTCGACCAGTCAGTGCTCTACGTGCGACCGCTGTACGTGTCATCGCAGTCGAACCCGCTGCCACAGCTCAAATACGTCATTGCCGTTTTTGACCAAAATGTGGCCATTGAGCCCACCTTGGCCGGCGCCCTCGCCGACGTCTTTGGACTATCTGGTGGTGGGAGTTCAACCGGCGGTGGCTCCACGACGGGTCAAACGCCCGCTCAGTTACTCGGCAAAGCCCTAGCGGCCTATACCGCGGCGCAGGCGGACCTCACGGCCGGAAATCTCGCGGGTTACCAGAGCCAGATCAACCTGATGAACGGCTACGTCAAGGCGGCTCAAGCCCTCATTGGCAAGTAACGGACGGACCGCCGCTGAGGCACCTGCTACGATGGGAATCCCTTCGCGGGGTGGAGCAGCTTGGTAGCTCGTCGGGCTCATAACCCGAAGGTCGCAGGTTCAAATCCTGCCCCCGCCACGAAGAAAGAACCCGGTTCGCTCGCGAACCGGGTTCTTTGCTTACTCAGTGTTAGTGGCCGAGGAGCGGGCGAACTTCAATCTTTCGGCGGCAGCATGCCGACGCCTCGATGGCCAACTCGCGAGCCTGGTCGGGGTCAGCTGCATCAATGATCCATAGGCCACTTTGGAAGTCCACCGTGTTGACGAAAGGCCCATCAACAATGAGGGGGGCATCACCGCGATTATCAATCGTGATGGCCGACGACGGGGCGGCGATGCCGCAGGCGATGATGCGGTGACCGCCATCAATCAGCTTCTGGTTGAAAGCGTCAATATCGTCCATCACGGACGGGTCATCGTGCTCAGTGCCATTAGCGATGACGGAAAAGAGAAATTTCATGAGGGCTCCTGACCTGGGTTGCTCGCCAATGTACCCAATGGCTCTAGAGGCGACAACTCTCGGTGGACCCGGGCAGTAGGTGTCGGTAACGGGCAACTACGAAATACCCCGGTCGAGCAATCCACGACACCGGAGGAGTCATGAGGAGCGTGCCAAGAATTTTCCATGGCCCCGAGGCCATATGAAGCGCCGCCGCGAGGGCACGATGAGCGCCACGTCTACCCTTTTCGTCGACCCACCACACTTGGGTCATCACGTCCGCTCGGGACAGTCCATATCTCGACAAGGCCGCATCATCAAGCGTCTGCGAGGCCACGGCCCGCGCGCGGTCCTGGTGCCAGTGAGATTCAATCCAACGTGCCGAGGTGGTGCAAAACCCGCAATCTCCGTCAAAGATCAATACTGCGGTGCTCGTCATATCGTCACGCTACCCACGCTCGCTCAGTGTCACACCCCCTGGGCATGATGCATCCATGACTGCTGCTCACAAACTGGACATCACCGCCCGAAAAATTGGACGAAAGACCTGGGGTCGATCCAAGCCCTTTGGCGGAGCGGGGATTTTCGTCTGCGAGGTCGCCCCGCCACCGTCAGAGCCCGGCTTCTACCCCGATCCCGTCTGGGTGGTAACCCCGTATGTGTACGAACTCAGTTGGGTCATCGAACGAGTACGCGATGTGGCCATGAAGTATGAGCAATACGGATTCTTCAAGGAGGCACTCTTCGCGCGCTTGGCATCCTGTGCCAACGCGTGTGGCTCATCGCGAGGCGTGCAACACCTCCTGCTCTCCACGCTGCACGAGGGGTACACCTTTCTCACGGCCCTCGAAAAAGAAGGCCGACTGATCGACACCACCGATTTTCTTTTCGGCGTGCCCCAGGGCGATTGCTACGACGATTTCCCCTTCGAGCTCATTCTCGATTTCTATCGAGCTCGCAACATCAAGATCGAGTTAGAGCGATCTACTTCGTCGGAATAAGGGCGTTCACCAGAGGCGCCATGAACTGCGCGAAGCTATTGGTGATGTGAAACGCGTCGAAGTAAGGGCCATGTCCCAAGATCACCGGAGGGCAGTAACCGCTGAGTGATGATGTCTGACACAGCCACGGCATGGGATCAATGATGGTCAGGCCGGCCGCCGTCGCGCTGGCGACCTCCTGACTAGCCACGAGGTCGAGGTGGCTCGAGGCATTCATCGCGGTGCCGTAGGTCATAAAACAACGATTCGGAGGCGAGGCCGCGGCAGTGGCGCGGTATTTATTTCGTGCCAGACAGGCTGTCAGCGAGACGCCGGAACTCATCGCCATCAGGGGAGTGCTACGAATCCAGACCACGTGTTTGGCGTCGCCACCGACGGCGCTGGTCAGGGTGGTCGCCAGAGAGGACATGGCCACCGACAATGCGGGGGTCGTCCCGGCCGTGAATTCGGAGAAGAAAACGAACTTGGGCTTGAGCCTGGCAATGGCCGTCAAGGCAGAACTACGCCAGGTGCCGCAGGCGGGGTAGGGCACCAACATCCCGTTGGCGTATTGCAGCGGGGTAACCACCTCGGGTTGACAACTGGCCTTGGCGAAGACGGACAGCTTCCAGCCCCGGGCAACAGCAATATTGCTCAGAGCACCGGCCCACTGCCACGCGTGAGAGTCACCGTAGAGAACGACATTTATTTTGCTGGACAGTGATCCGAGGACACAAGAGGGCGACGACCCTGAGGTCACCGGAAAGTCCGAGAGGCACGAGAACGCCACGTGGTCGAGCCCGTGATACGCCACGTACTGCTGAACGGCACTCGATGAGGCGTAGGACACGTAGCCGGGGCGAGTCATTTGGTTCGCGAACGAGTTGATGTCCGCGGTCACAGCAGCAAAGGTGGGAGCAGGGCTCGACGTGGCGGCCCCGGCCGTCGTGGCTCCCGCAATGACGCTCACGACAACGGCGATGCCGGCACCACGCCGACACAGGTTGCTCCTCCAGGACTTCATGTCGCGAAATTTACTGGAAATGGTGGTGGTGTCGTACGGCGCGACGAGGTGGGAGTCAATTTCCGATGTGGACGGTAATGACCACGTAGTCTCCCGTCATTAATTTCCGGGGATTACGCAATGCGGCCTTGAGGGGCACGAGATAGCCCCCATTTTTGGGGAAAAGAGAGGTGGTGGCCTCGGTGGCGCCGATACGTACCGTCGCCGGGATAACGCCCCAGCCGTAGGTTACGGTGGGTGCGAGGGCCGAAATGCCGTCGGCAATGTCCTCGGGAACCGCCACGAAATAGAAAGGTGCGGGACCTCTCCATTCGATGATTTCACCCGAAAATGTAAAAGTCACGACATCAGGGTACCGAGGGCGTTGCACGACACCTCTATCGTGGAAGGGTTCCCCGACGATGACAGGCGGCGCCATGAGCGATTCAACGATTATTTACACCCACACTGATGAGGCCCCGGCACTCGCGACATATTCGTTGCTACCCATCATTTCGGCTTTCGCGCACACTGCCGGCGTGCGCGTCGAGACGCGCGACATTTCGTTGGCGGGACGCATCATCGCCACCTTCCCCGAGCTCCTTGACGAGTCGCAGCGCATCGCCGACGACCTCGCCGAATTGGGCCACGAAGTCGACAGCCCCGACGCCAACATCATCAAGCTGCCGAACATTTCGGCTTCGGTGCCGCAAATCAAGGCAGTCATTGCCGAACTGCAGTCGCAGGGCTACGCCCTTCCCGATTATCCCGACTCGCCGAGCGACGACGCGGAGCGCGACATCCTCACTCGTTACAAGAAAGTCTCGGGATCAGCGGTGAACCCCGTCTTGCGCCAGGGGAATTCAGACCGTCGCGCTCCTTTGTCGGTGAAGAATTACGCCAAGAAGCACCCTCACAAAATGGGCGCGTGGACTGCCGAATCACAGACGTCCGTGGCCCATATGCGTGGCGGCGACTTCTTCTCGAATGAGCAGTCCGTCACCAGCGAGGTGGCCGACACCTTCACGATTGAGTTCATCTCGGCGGCGGGCCAGGCAACAGCTCTTCGTGCTCCGCTGAAGGTATTGGCGGGCGAGATTGTTGACGCAACCAAGATGGATATCGCCGCCCTGCGTCAATTCTTAACGCAGCAGAAGGCCGTGGCCGCCGAGCGTGGTGTGTTGTTCTCGGTTCACCTCAAGGCCACCATGATGAAAGTGTCTGACCCCATCATGTTCGGTCACGTCGTGACCAGCTTCTTCCCGGAGACCTTCGCCACCTTCGGCGCCGACATTGCCGCCGCGGGTCTTCGCACTAACGATGGTCTCGCCGGTATTTACGCCGGTCTGGCCGCGTTGTCGAATGGCGCCGAGATCGCCGCCAGTTTTGAGCGCGAACTCGCGGCCGGTCCTCGTCTCGCCATGGTCGACTCCGATAAGGGCATCACGAACTTGCACGCTCCCAATGACGTCATCGTCGATGCGTCAATGCCGGCGATGATTCGCACCTCTGGTCACATGTGGGACGCCGAGGGCAAGGAAGCCGACACGCTCGCGATCATTCCGGACCAGAGCTACGCCACCATCTACCAAGTCGTCGTCGATGACTGCAAGGCGCACGGTGCTTTTGACCCCGCCACCATGGGCTCCGTGCCGAACGTGGGACTGATGGCGCAGGCCGCCGAGGAGTACGGCAGTCACGACAAGACCTTCGAAATCGCGAGCGACGGTCGCGTACGCGTGACGAATTCGGCGGGCACCGTGGTCTTTGACATCGCGGTATCGGCCGGCGACATCTTCCGCATGTGTCAGACCAAGGACATCCCGGTGCGCGACTGGGTGAAGTTGGCCGTGACTCGTTCGCGCCTAACGGGCGATCCCGCGATCTTCTGGCTGGATGAGAACCGTTCTCACGACGCCCAGCTCATCGGCAAGGTGACTCGTTACCTCGCCGAGCACGACACCACCGGTCTCGACATCTCAATCTTGCCGCCGGCAGCCGCGATCGCGGTCTCTCTCGAGCGCATTCGACAGGGGCTTAACACCATCTCGGTCACCGGCAACGTGCTGCGCGACTACCTCACTGACTTGTTCCCCATCATGGAGTTGGGCACCAGCGCCAAGATGCTCTCCATCGTGCCGCTCATTGCGGGTGGGGGTCTTTTCGAGACCGGCGCCGGTGGCTCGGCCCCGAAGCACGTGCAGCAATTTGAGCAGGAGAACTACTTGCGCTGGGATTCACTCGGTGAGTTCTTGGCACTGGCGTCCAGCTTCGAGCAGTTGGCCCAGCACACGGGTAACGCTCGTGCGCAGGCGCTGGCGGACACCTTGGACCGAGCGACGGGTCGCTTCTTGGATGAAGACCGTTCCCCGGGTCGAAAGCTCGGCACCATCGACAACCGTGGCAGTCACTACTACCTCGCGCAATATTGGGCGCAGGAATTGGCCGCGCACGACGATGCGGAGCTCGCCGCGGCCTTTGCGCCGGTGGCGGTGGCGTTGACCGAACAAGAAGACGTCATCGTGACTGAGTTGCTCGCGGTGCAGGGCTCACCCGTGGATCTGGGGGGATACTTCCACCCGAATCACGACCTCGCTAGCGCCGCGATGCGCCCCTCGGCCACGCTGAACGCGATTGTGGCCACGCTGTAAGGCCCGAGATTTCCCTCGAAGCATCACCACCACGTCGAGTTCACAGTCATAACCTCTACTCCAACCATCAACGACGATGGCATGTAGGGGGGAATTATGTCGCAGGAACAGACGGATAACGACCGACTCTCAGCATCTTCGCGGTGACGTACCTGGGACTCATGTTGCTCAACATCGTGTGGCCATCGGCACTGACCAGCGGCCGCGCGACGTATTTCAACTACGGCTGGGTGACGCTCGTCATCATGGTCGTCATCGTTGCGATTGGCGCGATTTACGAAGCCATCGCCCGCCCCGACAAGAAGATGCCCCTTCAGACCAACCTCTGATTTTCCTCAGAGGTTGTCGGCATAGAGGCCACTGGGTGGCGCGCCGCCTCCACGGCGCGCCGCCCATCGCCTTGCATGAGGGGAAGGGCCCACCGGGGCAGGAATCTATCTAGATGGAAAAATCATTGTCATCGACCCACTGCTCCTCAGGGCGATGATCAATGGAGTGGCGCGGAATTCCGGTCACTGTTTCGAGATGCTGCAGACGGTGAAAGACGTCCGCCAGGGCAGCGGCCACGAGGTCGGGGGAGTCCTCACGCAGCTCGGCGGCGTCGTGTCGATGAGCTCCTTCGCGAACCACGCGACCCGGAACTCCGACGACGACCGCCCCGGCGGGGACATCGGAAATCACCACGGAATTCGCACCAATGCGGGCACCTTCATGCACGGTGATGGGACCCAGCACCTTGGCACCGGCGCCAATAACTACCCCATCTTCGATATCCGGATGGCGCTTTACTCCACGCTCAATGCTGGTGCCGCCCAGGGTGACACCTTGGTAGATGGTGACGTCGTTACCCACCGTGCAGGTCTCGCCGATGACGACACCGGTGGCGTGGTCGATGAAGACACGCTGACCAATGACGGCCGCGGGATGGATGTCCACGCCTGACACGCGTCGACCGATGTTGGACACGATGCGCGCGACGGTGACGCGCCCGTGGCGCTGAAGAAAGTGCGCGAGACGATGCGCGACGAGAGCGTGAAAACCGGGGTAGGCCACGATGACGACGACCGTGGAGTGGGCCGCCGGATCTTTGGCCGCAATGGCCCGAGCGTCGCTCAGCAGGCTCACTTAGTCGACGAGGCCTTCGAAGAGCGCGGTCGATAGGTAGCGCTCACCAAAGGAAGGAATAACCACCACGACACGCTTTCCGGCCAGCTCGGGGCGAGCGGCAACCTGCAACGTAGCGTAGAGGGACGCGCCGGAAGAGATGCCAATGAGCAGTCCCTCAGTGGTCGCGGCCGCGCGAGCGGTCGCAAACGCATCGGCGGCGTCCACCTGGATGATCTCGTCGATCACGGACGCGTCGTAGATGGCGGGGATGAAGCCAGCACCTATTCCCTGGAGGGGGTGGGGTCCCTTGGCGCCACCGGACAGCACCGGGGAGGCGGCCGGCTCGACGGCGATGATGGTGATGTTCGGGCTCTTCTTCTTGAGTCCACGACCCACACCGGTCACGGTGCCACCGGTGCCGACGCCCATGACGACGACGTCGACGTCGCCGTCGGTGTCGTCCCAAATTTCCACCGCCGTCGTGGCCTCGTGAAAGTCGGGGTTGGCCTCGTTGGTGAACTGACCCAAGATGAGGTGGTTCGGCTGCTCGGCAATTTCCTTGGCCTTGGCAATTGCGCCACCCATGCCGTCAGGGCCGGGGGTAAGGACAAGCTCCGCCCCATAGCCACGCAGCAGCGCGCGGCGCTCCTTGCTCATCGTTTCGGGCATGGTGAGGATGCAGCGATATCCACGTTCGGCGGCAATCATCGCGAGCGAGATGCCGGTGTTGCCACTGGTGGGCTCCACCAACGTGATCCCGGGCTTTAACACGCCAGACTTTTCGGCGGCGTCCACCATCGCGAGAGCGGCACGGTCCTTGACGGAGTGGCTGGGGTTAAAGAACTCCAGCTTGGCGACCACCTCGGCGCCACCAGCGGGGGCGAGACGATTGATACGAACGAGAGGCGTGTGGCCGACGAGGGCACTGATGCTGGAGTGAATCTTCATATCCCTAATCCTACTGAGGTAATAGGAATTGGTGCTAGGAGAATTTCCCAGTAACGGGGCGAACGCGGGCGAGGGCCGTTCTCAGCGCGGGGTGGGGCTGAGCCGCCGGCAAGATTTCGAGGGCCGCGGCGAGCGCCTCGTCGTAGGAAAAGCCGTGGTGTCGAATGAGCCACGCGGCGTAGGCCGTAGGGGTGCGGCTTTCAGCGCGGACGCAGTGAAGAAAAACGGGCTGCGTCGTTAGCCAGCGTTCAAGCGTGTCGGCCACATCTTCCAGCACGAAGGTGGGGTGGGCATTCTCAGCACCATCCATGAGCCACGCTTCGTAATGGTCGCCACGACGCTGCGTCGTTCCAATGCGACAGAGGGAAATGACAGCTTCCTCAGGCCGGTCGGGAAGGGCCATGACCGAGCCCAGCGTCAAGAGAGGATTGAGGGGCGAGATGACGGCGGTGTGCGGCGCGTGCCACGTGTCTCGGTAGTACGCCGTGAGGTCAAGCGTCGTGGGCCATCCGGCATCGTCGCTCGCGCCGTGGCGCACCGCGCGAATGGCGAGTCGGGTGAGATCACCCTCGGTGAGGTAGTAGGGAAATCCCCAGAGTCGCTCACGCCAGCGATAGGGGACGGCACTCGCGCCGTAACTCGCGCCAAGAAGTGCGCCGGCAATCGCGGCCACCGTGTCCGTGTCACCACCCAGAGAAATAGCTGCGCGCAGTGCGGCCTCAAGGTGTGCGGGACCCGAGTACTGCGCGGTTGAGGTGATTGCCCACCACGCGGCCCGAAGGGCATTCACGGCACCGCCGTTGCGGGCCAAACGCCGAGGACTGGATTCTTCGGCCTCGATGAGCAAAGTCGCGGTAGGCATTCCCTCGATATGCGTCACGAGACGAGCTACACGTTGAACGCTAACGAGCGGACCGTCGCCATTGCGCACGGCGTCGGCTATCGCGAGCGACCACAATTGACATACCGCGACCGCATCTTCGTGCGGGTGCGTGAGCTCACTCACGGCTCGAGCGGCATCGAGGAGGCCCTGAGGATCTTGGAGGTAGCCAAGGGCCACGGGGCCGGTGCGCATGAGGCTGCCGTTGCCACATGACTGCGGTAATAAATCTTGTTGTTCGCGCGCCGATCGCACAAGGTCCTGGGGATTGTTGGCACCACTCAGGGCCTGGGCCGTCTGATTGCCCACATCATCGGGACCGTCAATCCACCACGCGAGAAAACGAGCCGAGATAGCGGCGCCACCCTCCGCCGTGCGCACATCAATACCCTCGGCCACGACTTCCAGAACCGAGACCGCCATGTCGGTGTCATCTGTCCAGGCCCCCGCGTGGCGACGCGTCAGGGCCCCTTCGCCCATTTCCACCAGCTCGGGGCTGACGGGACCCCCAAATTCATACGCGGCGCCGAGGGAATCGCCGACGGCGGAGGCCACGACGACACCGGCCGCTCGGTCGAGTAATTGCGGGGTAATGGGGAGTGACGGTTGATCCAAGGGGTCTCCTGTTCATGGGGTACGTCGGTACCTTACGAACGAGGTGTGACCTACTCGTAGTGCGGCGGACGCTCGAAGTGGTCGCGACGTAGTCGTGAAACCTCGGCGGTGAGACGTTCGATTTCAGCTCGAAGATTCTCGACGAGCTGTTCCAGCTCGGCTACCTTGTCGGTGGAATTGCTCACGAGACAACGCTACAGGGTGTCTCATGAGAAACGCATGGTCTAGGGGGACGTCATGGCTCGACTCGAAAATCTTCGTGGATATCGCTACGGCGAAATTCTGCTTCTCAAGCAAGACGATCGCGGGTTCTTCGCTGAGGTGTGGAACACCATGGGCTTCAACGACTGTCCACCGGCAGAGATTGACGCCATCGACTTAGACGCGGAGGCCGCTTCTCGTGGCGCGCTCTTCGCGATGAAGAATGGACCGCGATTTTGGACCTTCGATGCATTGGAAGCGTCGATGCGTGAGACGGCCGACGTCACGACCTTCGGCACCCTCGAAATGTTCTTGGCCGCGACGGTGACCTTTGGCGACACCCCACCGGCGCGCATGGACTACGTCGAGCGGTGGGTAGAGCGCGACAACTGGTGGGAATTTGCCGCCCACCAACCTCGTTATTTCCTGACGGCGGCTAACGGCGATCGCTACGTCATGCAGGCCTACGCGCACTACGTCGACGCGACCCAGACCATGGAGACCTTGCGTGACCTCGGTTCAGTGCTGCAGCTACCCGATGGTTGGAGCTTTAGCTACGACCTTGATCCCGCAACCACACTGCGCATTGGCACCCCAGAGGACAACCAGGCCTGCGTCTTACAAGACGAAAAAGCCAACACCTACCAAAAGATTTTGGTCACCGAAGAGCGGTAATCAGGCGGGCCCGCAGCGCCACGGACCAGCCAACACGTCGTCAATGGCCGCGATGGATTGCGCGACGCGCTCCTCGTGATTCACACCACTGACCTCAATCCACGGAGTCGCTTGTCCTCGTAGAGCCTGGCGGAACAGGTCGGTCATGCCTTCACGCACGTGTTCGCCATCTCGAACACCGTCTTGGACAAAATCCACTCCCTCATGGGTAGTCAAGATGTAGAGGGCGCGCGGGGCGTGCTGCGAGAAGGCCGCCACGTCCGGTGAGATGTGGCCGAGGTAGCGCTGTTGCCAGACCAATGAGGCAAACGAGTCGGTGTCACACAGCATGAGCGGTCCACCGAGTCGCGCGGCTTCGTCCTCGAGACGATTTTGTTCTCGAACGATGTCAATGAAGTCTTTGTCACTCCAGTCGAGGTCCCACATTGTGGGTTCGGGAAGATTCAGGAGTGCTCGTTCGGTGCGCAATTTGTTGAGCTTGATCCACGACATGTCGCGTCCGAATTCGCGCACCCACTGCGTGAGTCCGTAGGGACCGCCGAGGCGGCGATAATGCTCGCGCAATTCTTTGACCAAGGTGGTGGTGCCGGTTGATTCGGCGCCCAGCACGACGACGCGCTTGGCCAACCACCCTCGTACATCGGGACGGACGTCATCCCAGTGGCCCTCGGGGTCGTGGCGGATGTCGGTGGACGAGTAGAGGAAGGGCTCCCGGGAATTGCCCAAGTTGATGAGGTGCGCGTTGAAGCGTGTCGCGAGTTCTTCACCGTACGACGCGGGGGTGAAGACGGCGTCAACCGGTGTCGCTACTCCGGTCTGCTCAATGGCTTGTCGCCAGACCGCTTCGTGGAGGTCCCATACGGCGCTATCCAAATAGTCGATGGGGTGGGGGTCAACGGCGCCCACCACGGTGATGTGGGGGTACCAACTGTGGGCATTGCGCAGCCACGACACGCGAGTGGCAATAGGAATTTGCTCCCGCGAAGAACCGGTGACGATCACGGTGACGTGCTTCGAACTGCGCGCGGCGGCGTCGATGAGGAAGTGGTGTCCCTCGTGTGGGGGATTAAAGCGCCCGACGATGAGACTGTGTTCGGCCTTCACGCCCTCAGGCTAGACCTCGGTCGGCACTGCCCGAAGAGAGGTGAAATACATCCACTTTTGATAGGGGAGCGGATACTTCTCGAATCGCTGCGTTTCCGCGAATCCGGCCGCTCGCACAATCTCGCCGGGATTGCGCAGGAGATGGCAGCCGTCAGCCAAGTGAATGTGAAAGGGCTGAAGACGCCGTTGCCAGCGCCGAACTGATTCGTCAGGCGCAATGCCATGTTCCACGCAGCGAAGTTCACCGCTGGGCTTCAGCGCCCCTTTGGCCTTCACGAAAGCCAAGGTGGGGTCGGGGATAGTGCAGGCGGTGAATGTCGAGATCACGAAGTCAACACTGTGAGCAGGAAGGTCGAGGGTCTGGGCGTCGTCGCCCACCCAGGTGATCTCACGTCCGAGAGATCGAGCGCGCTTGTTCGCAACGGCCCGCATCACCGGCGATGGCTCGACACCCCAGATCTCGGTGACCTCGGCGGGGTAGAGGTGAAGGTTTCGCCCACCCCCGACCCCAATTTCTAAGACAACGCCGGACAGGCCATCGAGGACGGGTCGACGCCACTTATCGAGGGCCTGCGGCCCGCAGGCAATATCAACGAGACGCGGTGCAATGACACGTGAATACAGGCCCATGCCGAGACCATACTCAGTGGCCGCGGGTTACCAGCTCCAGGTCGAGCCCTCGGGCCCATCATTTACTTCGACCCCAGTAGAAACAATTGCGTCACGAATGGCATCCGCTAAGGCAAATTGGCGCTCCGCACGAGCGTCGCGACGGATCTCGAGCAGGCGAGTGAAGAGAATTGCGGGATCAATGAAACCGTCGCCACCGGTAGCCGCCCGACGCACCAAGGTGGCGACGGCATCGATGGCATCTGGCGACGTGGCACCGATCTGAGCGACTAAGGCGTCAAGGTCACCGACCGTCTTTTCGGGTCCCGGCGAAAAGCTGCGAGTGGCGGTGGCGAAATCATCCAAACTCACTGGCGCGCCGGGGGAGAGGGTGAGAGTGTGGCTCGGGGTGATCCAATAGGCGTGCCCTCGACCGTGAACCTCGACGGTGCGCTCGTCTTCTCGGAAAATGGCGACGGTGTATTCGTCGACCCCGAAGATGGCTTCTCCCGGCGGGAGTTGAGCCTGCAACGTCGCGAGACGCCGCGCGCCGAGGTAGCAGTAGCGCGTGTCGTGGTTGCCACCCTCGGCATTGTCAAAGTGGGGAATCACCGACGCGTTTAGACCGAAGTAATTGAGGAGGTTCAGTCCCTCAATCCAGTGTGGATCGTGGCCGACTTTATAAATCTCATAGATGGGCGCACAGTGCTGCCCCAAGGTGCACGCAGCGGCGGACGCAAAAGTCACCGTGCCGCCACGGTGTAAAACGTCCGCGAGGCTGGTGTCGAGAGCGGCCGGTCCCCAAGCGCTCATGGCGTAGCTCGGGCTGCCCGGCCCGGCAAAGACGTATTGCGCATCGGCGAGTGCGTGGCGAAGTTCGGCGCGCTGTACCTCGGTGGCGTCGCGCTCGAGATCTTGTCGTACCAACGTGGTGCCCGTCGCATCGCGGAAATAATCGGTGATCTTCTCAGTTAGTTGAGGAATGTTTTCCTGAAAACCAAAAGTTGAGGTGAGGAGAAGTGCGGGGCCGGAATGGCGAGACAGCAGCTCACGATGGATTTTTGTTAGTCCCGGGGAGATTTCACCCGAGCCAATGATGGCGAGAACTCCAGACGGCACACGTAGAGCGTATCGGCGTGCCCGCGTTCATCGACCTTGATACCGTGATGCCTATGGCTCGACGAATTGCTTCACGCGGACGGCAACTAGAAAAAGTCACGGCTATGTGGCGTGGCGTGATGACGGTCTATGCCTGCTGGTGGGTCGCCAGCGATGGTCATGTGGGCTGGTGGTCCATCCTCGCCGTGACGCTGACCCTGCTCTTGGGCATCGTCATTGGGGTCCAGCGACACCTCACGTCACTCATCACCGCACCCATGGGGCTATGGCTCGTCGCGGTCCTCCCGGTGTACATCACGTCGCTATGGCATCGACCGTTTCTGGCCGGCGTGGTGCACGGCTTCCTCGACGTCACCATCGGGGCACTTGTTGTGTCACTCAGCATGACGTTCTTGCTGAGTTTGATCGCCATTCCCGTTCGACTCGTGGTCCCGGCACGCTCGCGACCGGCCGTCGAGATATTTGGACCTAACGACTCGCGGAGTTAGTGAGGAATCCGCCGAGGGCAACCTCGACGGCCGTCCAGTAGTCCGCCAACTGTTCGGGCGTCACCGGTTCGGCAGTCGCCAAGGCGCCACTGCCCACGAGCGCGTGCACCACTTGCGCCATGGTGAGTGTCGGAATATCGGAGCGGACAACGCCGGAACCTTGCGCACGACGAACAAAGGACTCAATGGCGTCATTCAGGCGCTGCACCGAGTTCGCGTGTCGGGCCGCGAGCTGTGGCTCATGCAGTGCCGCTGACATGGATCGCACGCGGATGATTTGGTTGTGTTGTCGCATGTCGGGAGAAAACTCCGTCACGAAAGCCTTCATGGTGGCCAAGAGCTCGGCGCTGGTTCGCGGTGCGGGAATCTGGTCCACGTGGGTGGCGTACCGCGACATGAGCTCTTCGTGGGAGGCGACCACCGCGGTGCGGATGAGATCTTCCTTGGTCGGAAAGAATCGGTAGATACTGGGAGCCGTCACGCCCAGCTTGTTCGCCAGGTGCTTTAAACGAAATCCTGCGGCCCCACCCTCATTGAGTACTTCGGAGGTCGCGCTCAATACTTCGTCCATTGTCAGGGGAGTATGGCGCGAAGGAGTGGTGGTCACCTCTACAGATTAGAACTCAGTGCGACGACACCCGTGATGCGAATCGTCGGAGATTTCCGCGCCAGACGGCGCGCAAGATGGGTCGCGCTATTAGCTCGGCGAGAGGTCCGCCCCACCACCACGGGAGGTGCAACTCTTCCGTCCATCGCAGTCGTGTGGGGGAGTCGCTGATCGTGAAGTAACCCTCACCCGTGACGAGGCCTTCGTGACGAACTCCCATGGAGACGCCGTCGTCCCAACGAGTGATGGTCATCTTGTCCGTGGTGCGCAGCGGTCCGAGGGCCGTCACGCACAGAAAGCTGGTGCCGAGTCCATGTCGCTGATCGGTCAGGAAGGTGATAGAGCGAGCATCAGCCATCCACTCGATATGTGTGGAGATGTCCGCCAGGGCATTCCACACCTCGGCCGGTGTGACGTCGATATCGCGGTAGATGTCAATTTTCATCGTGCGGCCAGGGCCTTTCCGACTCGCTGCCAGTCGTCGTAGGGGGGAGTCGTGAGGTCGGCCCCGAGAAACTGCAGGCACACGTGGTCGGCGCCCACTGCCACGTGACGGTCAATCGCGTCCACGATGACGGACTCATCCCCGTGAATCACCATGGCCTCTTTAAGTCGCTCGCTGCCACCGCGAACAAAGTCCTCGTCGGTGAAGCCCAGGCGACGCCAGTTGTTCTTGTAGTTATCGAGTCCGGTGTAGATCTCGAGGTAGGCGTGGGCGCGCTCGAGATATTGCTCGCGAGTACCTCCCAGCACTACTGCTTGCTCAACAGCCAAGAAGGCGTCCCCGATGGCTGCGCGAGCCTCGGCAGTGTGCTGCGGCGTCGTCAAATACGGCAAGATGCCATCCGCCTTGGTGGCGCCGAGCTGCATCATCTTGGGCCCGAGAGCGGCAATGAGTCGCGCGGGTCGAGAAGATCCTTCGGGAGTAAAGCTCGGTGCGGCGTCCAGCTTGTCGAGGTAGTCGGCCATACGCGCCACGGGCGAGGAGTACTCGTGTCCGCGCATGCGTTCAACGAGGGGCTCGTGCGACACGCCGAGGCCGAGAAGGAAGCGGTCGTCATACGCGGCATTCAAGGTGCGCGTGGCGTTGGCGCAGGCGACCGCGTCGCGGGCGAAGATGTTGGCAATACCGGTCGCGACCGTGAGAGTGCTCGTTGCCTGAAGCAGAAGTTGGGCACTAGTGAAGGCCTCGCGGCCCCACGCTTCCGCGATCCACATGGTGGAAAAACCGGCTGCTTCGATTGCCTGAGCGACGTCGCCACTCCTCGCTGCCGGCAAGGACTCGTGCGTGGTCGTCCACACACCCACGGTGCCGCGGATGCGATCCAGTGTCCGAAGGGAAGTGCTCATATTTGCGACACTACCGACCTCGACCGGCGGAGTTTGCGGACAGAATGGAACCGTGCCCGTCATTGCCCTATGCCTCCTTCTTTTTCTTGCCGCGACGTCGACCGTGGCGCTGCGGCCCGCGCATCGCGGTCCCCTCGCCGTGCTCGCGTGGACGGTGGGGTGGCCCGCCGGCGAAATGGCACCGTCGTCGGCCGGGCTCACGGCGACGACGGTGGGATTCTTATGGTGGTGGCACTGGCCGCACGGGTGGATAGCGGTGGCCATCGTGACGCTGGCGAGCGTGTCACTCATCTCTAATGGCGTGCTGTATTCCGCGTCGCTGTACGCGCGGGTGAGCGTGGCTCGTGGACTCGCGAACGGACCCGTGAATCTCAATGAGTGGCGCGTGCCCGCGGCCTACGCCACGTGGCTGCGCTCGTTGACTTTTGTTCCCTGGCGCCCGCGCCGCATACGTGTCACGCGTGATATCGCCTATGGCCCCGACCGAGCTCAGCGCCTCGATGTTCTGCGCGGACCGAACACTCCCAACTCGGCGCCCGTGCTCTTCTATATCCACGGCGGCGCGTGGGTGTACGGCGACAAACAACAACAGGCACGACCGATGATGTACGAATTTGCTAGCCACGGCTTCATCGTGGTCACGGCGAATTATCGACACGCACCGCGCCATCCCTGGCCGGCCCAGATCATGGATGTGATCGCCGCGCGAGCTTGGATTGCCGAGAACATTGCGCAGTATGGCGGTGACCCCACGCGCATCATCGTCTCGGGCGGATCGGCGGGCGGGCACCTCGCCAGCCTGCTCGCCATCACCGCTAACGATCCGGCATGGCGCCCCTCGTCAGTGGACCCCGACCTCGACCTTCGAGTTCGCGGCGCCATTGCGTTTTACGGAGTACTCGATATGACCGGTGACGACGAGATTTGGCGCCGTCATGGTGCGGGCCTGCGCACGTTGCTCGAAAAGACGGTGATCCAGCGCCCGCTCGATGAGACCGCTACCTATGAACTTTCGTCTCCCTATCACCGCCTGGCAGCGGGCCCCCCGCCCATGCTGCTCATCCACGGGCTGGTGGACACGCTGGTGGACGCCAATGTGGCAACTGCCTTTGCCCGCGAATTCACCGATCGCGTGCCGCACGCGGCAGTGTGGACCGTCACTGTTCCTCTCGCGCAGCACGCCTTTGACCTCAGTCTGTCGCCACGCACCGCGTCCACCACGTCGGCTGCCTTGGCATTTGCGAGGTGGGCGACGAGCCCCGCCGCACCTCACCGGGCAGCTCTCACCACCGAGCGCCTCGCGAGTTACGCCGTGCCCCCCGCCTCGTTAGTCGTCTGGCACGACAATGACTGGCGTGAACCCATGTCTGTCGCGGCGCAGCGAGGGTCATACGACGTCGTCACCGCGATGAACCCCGCGCGACCCGATCTGTCCGGATCATCGAACACCTTTAACGACCTCGCGACGACCCGCCTTAGGTGGGAGGTGGCCGCCAAGAACTGGACTATGGCTGACAGCGAAGGGCGTGATCCGACAAGTCCCGATTGGAATGAAGCCGGCCTCGCGCTGTGGAACCTCGATGTGGCCACGGTTCGCGACCTGTCGGAGCGCTACGGGCAGTTCGCCTGGTATCACGTCACCGCCACCTCCATCGAGGTGCACGAAACGCGACGCTGACCTAGGCGGACGGTGTCTCGAGGGTGACGTCACGGCGAGTGTCGCCGACGATGTAGATCGTTGCCGTCACACTGCCGGCATCGGCGATATCGCTGTCGACCAACTTGGCCAATTCAATGACTTCCGCCGCATCGCTAATGGTGAGTTCGGACACGGTGGCCCGCTGAGACACCTTTGCCGTGGTCTTTTCGCGACGAATATCGGACACGATGTCGCTCGCCAGTCGATACGCACCACTCGCGTGAGGTGCGTCGCCCAGTTCGCTCACCGTGGGCCACGCCGCACCGTGGATTGAGCCCTCGTGCCACCAGCTCCAGACCTCGTCGGTGACGAAGGGCAAGATGGGGGCGAAGAGACGCTGGAGCACCGACAAGGTGAGAGCGAGTGTGGCCTGGGCCGAGGCGGCAGCGGGGTGTGACGAGTCACCGTAGGCGCGAATCTTCACTAGCTCGACGTAGTCGTCGCAAAAGGACCAGAAGAAATTCTCGGTGCGTTCGAGGGCACGGGCATAGTCAAAGTCGTCAAAGCTCGCGGTGGCCTCGGCGACGAGATCGCGCAGTGCGACGAGGAGGTCGCGGTCAATCGCCTCGGTGATGTGCTCGGGCCCGAGCGCGGCGTGGGCGTCCACTCGACTGAGAACAAACTTGGAGACGTTCAGCAACTTGATGGCGAGGCGGCGCCCTATCTTCATCTGACCCTCATCGAAGGCGGTGTCCGTGCCGGGGCGTCCGCTGGCGGCCCAGTAGCGGACGGCGTCGGATCCGTGGGTTTGAAGAAGGCCGATGGGGACGATGACGTTACCCACCGATTTGCTCATCTTCTTGCGATCGGGGTCCAAGATCCAGCCCGAGATGGCCGCGTGGCGGAAGGGGAGTGAATCGAACTGGAAATGGCTTCGCACCACCGTCGAGAACAACCACGTGCGGATGATTTCGTGGGCCTGGGGGCGAAGGTCCATGGGGAAGACGCGCTCGAAAAGCTCGCTGCCCCATTGGCCGGCAATCTGCGGCGTGAGTGAGCTCGTCGCCCAGGTGTCCATGACGTCGGGGTCGCCCACGAAGCCACCCGGTTGGTGGCGCTGGGACTCGACGTAGCCCGCGGGGACATCTGATGACGGGTCAACCGGCAGTTGGGCAATTTCCGGAAAGATCGGCGTGTCGTAGTTGTATGTGCCGTCGTCGTTAATG
Organism: uncultured Actinomycetes bacterium; assembly: GCA_903924205.1. Classification (GTDB taxonomy): domain Bacteria; phylum Actinomycetota; class Acidimicrobiia; order Acidimicrobiales; family RAAP-2; genus RAAP-2. Next base: position 243,040 of record CAIYAP010000002.1, on the reverse strand, counting down.
GGATACCAAGCGGGGAAGGGCACGCCGAAATAACGCTGACGCGAAATGCACCAGTCCCCGTTGAGTCCCTCGACCCAACTGCGGTAGCGGTGCTTCATGAAGTCGGGGTGCCACACGAGCTCCTCGCCGCGACGAAGCAGTTCGTCACGGTGTGCCACCGTTCGCACGAACCACTGACGGCTCGTAACGATTTCCAGCGGGCGATCACCCTTCTCGTAGAACTTGACCGCGTGCTGAATCGTTCGAGGCTCGCCGATGAGGGCACCACACTCGCGCAGCTGGGCGACGACCGCCTCGCGACCACTGTGGACGCTCTTGCCGGCCATCTCACTGTAAATACCGTGCGCCCGGTCGACATCCACGCTGGGCCAGTTGGCCGCACCGAAGCCCGCGCTCGCAAGGAAGCGACCATCACGTCCGATGAGCGCTCGAGTCGGCAACTTGAGTTCGCGCCACCACGTCACGTCGGTGGTGTCACCGAAGGTGCAAATCATCGCGATGCCCGAGCCCTTCTCGGGATCGGCCAATTCGTGAGCGAGAACGGGGACGGGAACGCCGAACAGTGGCGTGATGACGTTCTTGCCGACGAAGGGTTGGTAGCGAGCGTCGTCGGGGTGAGCGACGAGGGCCACACACGACGGTAGGAGTTCGGGACGAGTTGTTTCAATCTCGATGGTCTCATCACCCGATTCGAGGGCGAAGCTCACGCGGTGATACGCGCCCGGACGTTCGCGGTCTTCGAGCTCAGCCTGGGACACCGCGGTGCGAAAGTCGACGTCCCACAAGGTCGGCGCTTCGGTGGAGTAGACCTCGCCACGGCGAGTCATCTCCAAGAAAGCACGCTGACTAATGGCCTGCGCGTTACGAGAGATAGTGGTGTACTCGTATCGCCAATCGATCGATAGGCCGAGGCGCATGAAGAGTTCCTTGAACGCTTCTTCGTCAATCGCGGTGAGACGGTGGCAGAGTTCCACGAAGTTTTTGCGACCGATGGTGACTTTGTTTTTCGCGTCGGGTGTCGCCGGAGGTTCGAAGGTGGGGACGTAGGGGTAGGAGGGGTCGCAACGTACGCCGAAGTAGTTCTCCACGCGGCGCTCGGTGGGCAAGCCATTGTCATCCCAGCCCATGGGGTAAAACACCTGCTCGCCACGCATGCGGTGGTATCGGGCCAGAGTGTCGGTCTGGGTGTAACTAAAAACGTGGCCAATGTGCAGCGATCCGGAGACCGTGGGCGGGGGAGTATCAATGGAAAAGACGTTGTCCCGCGTGGCAGTCTCGTCAAAGCGGTAGGTGTCGGCCGCTGCCCAGCGCTCCATCCAAGCTTTTTCGATGCCCTCCAAGCTCGGAGAGTCGGGAACGGAGAATCGAGTGGGAGCAGCGTCCATAGGTCATTTATCCTAGAACCGTGCTACGCCTCTACGACTCGTTGACCCATGATGTGCGCGAGTTGGAACTTCGCGATGCCCACCGCGTCTCGATGTACACCTGTGGACCCACCGTGTATGACCTCCCGCACCTCGGTCACGGCCGTTACACCTTGGTCTGGGATGCGGTTCGCCGCTGGTTGACCTATAACGGCTTCGAGGTTGATTTCGTCTCGAACATCACCGATATTGACGACAACATCATTAATCGGGCCGCCCGCGAGGGAAAGAGCGAGGCCGAGATCGCGGCGCAATACGAACAACACTGGTGGGACGCCATGGACGCCATTGGGGTGGCGCGCCCCACGCACATTCCCCACGCGACCCAGTACGTGACCGAGATGGTCGAACTCATTAGCTCCCTGATTGCCGATGACGTGGCCTATCGCACGAGCGACGGGGTCTATCTCGACGTCAGCAAAGTGGAGGGATACGGCGGGCTCGCGGGCCAGTCCCTCGAGAGCCTCCAGGTCGGGGCGCGCATCGAAGCCAATCTCGAAAAGCGTTCACCTTTCGATTTCGCCCTGTGGAAGGCCGCGAAGCCGGGCGATCCGACCTGGTCGGCACCTTTTGGTGATGGCCGACCGGGATGGCACACCGAATGTGTGGTGATGTCACTCGGTCTCCTCGGCCCCGACTTTGACCTGCACGTCGGTGGGCAAGACCTGCGCTTTCCGCACCACGAAAATGAACGCGCTCAGGCCATCGCGGCGCACACGCCTTTTGCTCGGCGCTGGGCTCACTCGGGTTGGGTCATGGTCGGCGAGGAGAAGATGAGCAAGTCGCTCGGTAACTTCACCTCGCTCACCGACATGATTGCCAAGACCGATGCTCGTGCCTACCGACTCTTGGTGTTGCGTTCCCACTATCGATCACCCATCGAGGTGTCGGCGACCACCATCGACGATGCGGAGCGCGGTCTCGCTCGACTCGATTCCCTCGCTCGTCGGTTTGAGGTTCCCACTACGTGGAGCGACTTCGCGCGCCGTCCCGAAGGCCTTCAGGCGCGCGCCGCCACGCTCGATGCGGCCGTCACCGCCCTACTCGACGACGACTTCAACACGCCTCAGGCCCTCGCCCTTATCTTCGAGGCCGTCAGCGAAGCCAACGCCACCGCCGATCGCGGCGATCAAGCGGAGGCCGAATCGCTGGCGGTGACCTGCTCCTATTTATTGGCAGGTATGGGCCTCACTCTGAGACGCGCGGAGAGCACCATTGACGACGAATCTCAGTCATTAGCCCGCGAACGAGACGCGGCGAGGGCCGCCAAGGACTTCGCCCGTTCGGACCAATTGCGTGACGAATTAGTGAACAAAGGGTGGATTGTGGAGGACACGGCCGCGGGAACCACTCTGCGACGAGCACTCTGACCGGCGGGGGTAGCTCCAAGGGGCTAGTGTGACCAGCGAGGTGCAGTGTTGCGGTTCTGTGTCTCGCAGGTACGTTTGTATCAGAACAACAGCCGCGAGGAGAATTTAGAACAATGGCAATCGGCACCGTAAAGTGGTTTAACGACGAGAAGGGCTTCGGCTTCATCGCCTGCGATGGCCAGGCGGACGTTTTCGTTCACTTCAGTGAAATTCAGGCAGACGGACGTCGCACCCTTCTTGAGGGTCAGCGCGTCGAGTTCGACATCGCCGCTGGCGAGCGTGGACCGCTCGCTAAGGGCGTTCGCATCGTCGGCTAGATCACCTATCGAGCGAATTGCTCGGTACGTCATTTCGACAGAATCGCGGTGGGGAAACCCACCGCGATTCTGCTTTTTCAACGTGTCTGGCTCCTGATGCCGGGGGACGAACTCCCTCGCGCACACTTCCACGCTGGTGTCGTTGTGTGAGGATGCGGAGTTGAAAGATGACAGCCGTTACCCATTGTTTTCGTGGCGGCGAGCACGTCACCACTTTGTTTGAGAAGTTCAGGGAAGCGACGCTCGACGGGCGACCCGTTGCGAACTTTCCATTGTGCGACAAAATGTAATACACTCTCATCATGAGCATTGCCATTTCTGTCCGATTAGACGATGAAGCAGAGCGAGCCCTCGCTCTGCTCGAGTCACGAGGGCTTTCTCGATCCGAAGCAATTAGACACGCGTTGGTGCAGAGCGCTCGCCACGCTCGACGTCGGGAGGAACTCCGTCAAGAGATGGCAGAGCTGGAATTCGACCAAGAGGATCGATTCGAGATGCGTCAAGTTGCCGTTCTGATGGAAGCTCTCCATGCAGAGGGGTGACGTCGTTGAAATTCGGCTGCCCAAGGGAAAGGGGAGCGAGCAATGGGGGCGCCGATACGGAGTGGTTATCCAGTCGGATGTGCTGCTACCTCGGTCGGTGGTGATTATTGCCCCGACATCGACGTCGGCCCGCGCGGCCAGCATTCGTCCTGAAATTGTGGTTGAAGGAATGCGAACTCGAGTCCTTGTGGAACAGTTGGGGGCACTCGATGTCCGTCGATTGGGCAAAGTGGTGGGAAGTATGCGTGGCCACGATCTATGGGCCATCGATGACGCCCTCGAACGAGTTCTTGGGCTCGACTAAACCGAGCTGCTAAGCACACGTTCCACTGCCAGATTGACGCGAGTCCATTACCGGCGAGTAACTTAAGACCGTCACTTTCGTGCCGGTCTCAGGAGGACCTTTTCATGTCTGACTTTTCTACCCAGCTCAACGAGGACCAGAAGACCCTCAAGGACTTCGTTCACAAGTTCGCCACCGACATCGTGCGTCCCGTCGCCTCAGAATGGGACGAGCGCGAAGAAACCCCGTGGCCGGTTATCGAAGAGGCCGCCAAGTGGGGTATCTATTCTGCCGACTTCATTTTTAATTCCTTCTCTGACAAGACCGGCCTATCCATGCCTATCGCTCTCGAAGAGATGTGCTGGGGCGACGCCGGTATCGCGATGGCCATCTTCGGCACGTCACTCGCCGTCGCGGGTATCGCGGCCAACGGCACCCCCGAGCAGGCCATGGAGTGGATTCCTCAGTGCTACGGCACCCCGGGCGACTTGAAGCTTGCCGCCTTCGGCGTGTCGGAGCCCGATGCGGGTTCTGACGTGTCGTCGCTGCGCACGCGCGCCGTCTACGACGCCGCGACCGACGAGTGGGTGCTGAACGGTGTGAAGACGTGGATCACCAACGGTGGTATCGCCAATGTTCACGTCATCGTTGCTGCCGTCGATCCCGAGCTCGGATCGCGTGGTCACGCCTCGTTCGTTATCCCAGAGGGCACGAAGGGCATCTCTATGGGTCAGAAGTTCAAGAAGATGGGTATTCGCGCGAGTCACACCGCCGAAGTCATCCTCGATGACTGCCGCATCCCTGGAAGCTGCTTGCTCGGTGGTAAGGAGAAGCTTGACGAGAAGCTCGCTCGCGTTCGCGAGGGCAAGAAGGCTCAATCGAACGCCGCCATGGCGACGTTCGAAGCCACCCGTCCCGCGGTCGGTGCACAAGCTCTCGGAATCGCTCGTGCCGCCTACGAGTACTCACTGGACTACGCCAAGGAGCGCAAGCAGTTTGGTCGCGCCATAATCGAGAACCAGGCCATCGCGTTCAAGTTGGCGTGGATGAAGACCCAGATTGACGCGTCGCGTCTCTTGGTGTGGCGTGCCGCCAACATGGCCGCCACCGGCCAGAAGTTTGAAGCGGGCGAAGGTTCCATGTCGAAGTGGTTCGCGGGTGAGACCGCGGTGAAGGTGACCGAAGAGGCGATCCAGATTCTCGGTGGCTACGGCTACGTACGCGAGTACCCCGTCGAGCGCTGGCACCGTGACTCGAAGATTTACACCATCTTCGAAGGTACGAGCGAAATTCAGCAACTCGTCATTGCGCGCGCCATCTCGGGCATTCACATCAAGTAGGTCATGACGGCGTGGCCGTCATGACTGCACCAGGGGGGAACATGGATCGAGAAGAGATTGCCGAGAAGTACCGTCTCGAGCGCGCGAAGCGCCTTCGTGACGATGCGGGTGAGCAATACGTGCCCGCCGGCGACATCTTTGAAGCGGTCTATCACGACCCCTACGTGGCTCGTGTTGAGCGTGAGCCCATTGTGGAAGAGCTCGACTGCGTCATCGTGGGCGGGGGATTCGCCGGTCTATCGGCCGGTGCCAAGTTGCACCAGGCGGGCATCACCGATGTTCGTCTGATCGACCGTGCGGGTGACGTGGGTGGCGTGTGGTACTGGAACCGCTACCCCGGCGCGATGTGCGACACCGCGGCGATGGTTTACCTCCCGCTGCTCGAAGAGACCGGCAACATGCCGTCCGCGAAGTATGTACCGGGCTTCGAAATCTTTGCGCACGCGCAAAAGATTGCGCAGACGTTCGCCCTCTACGACGGCGCCTTATTTCATACGAACATCGAATCCGCACGCTGGGACGAATCTCGAGGTCGCTGGATTGTTCGCACTAATCGTGGGGATGAATTGGCCGCGCGATGGATCGTCTTAGGGACGGGCCCCATTGCTCGTCCCAAGCTGCCTCGCATTGCGGGTCTCGGTACCTTCCAGGGTCATTCGTTTCACACCAGCCGTTGGGACTACGGCTACACCGGTGGCAACCCTCAGGGTGCGCCCATGGATGGCCTCGCGGGTAAGCGCGTGGGAGTGATCGGCACCGGCGCCACGGGAGTGCAAATCATTCCCCACCTCGCGAACTCGCAGGCGGATGTATTCGTCTTCCAGCGCACGCCGTCGGCCATCAATGTCCGCAATAATCACCCCATTGATCCGCAGTGGTACGCCGACCTCCAGCCGGGGTGGCAAGATGAATGGCAGCGAAATTTTTCGATTCTGCAGACGGGTGGCTTCGCGGATGTCGATCTCGTACAGGACGGCTGGACTGACATCACCCAGCGGATTCGCGATCGCGTCGTGAAGCTGGTGACGGAGCGAGGAGCGTACAACTCCGCGATTCAGCGCGAGGCATACGAAGAGAGTGACGACGAGAAAATGGAAGAGTTGCGCGCTCGCGTGGACGCCGTCGTCGCCAATCACGAGACGGCGGAGAAACTAAAGCCCTGGTATCGCCAGCTGTGCAAGCGACCCTGTTTTCACGACTCCTACCTTGACGCGTACAACAACGCCAACGTTCACCTCATTGACACGGATGGCCGAGGGGTGGAGTCCATTGACGCCACCGGCGTCACGGTGAATGGTGAGCATTACGACCTTGATTGTTTGATTTTCGCGTCCGGATTCGAAGTCGGCCCCGAGCACTCGGGCGCTGGCGCACTGCCTATTTATGGTCGAGACGGCGTCAGCTTGTCGGACGCATGGTCAAATGGTCTCACGACCTTGCACGGCATTTACTCGGTGGGATTCCCCAATCTCTTTTACATGGGTTTCACGCAGGGACTCAATCTCTTTTCGAATTTGCCCACCAACTTCATCAGCTCGGCCACGACCATGGCCCAGGTGATCTCGCACGCGCGTGAGATAGACGCCGAAGTGATTGAGCCCACTCTCGACGCCCAAGCGGCGTGGGTGGATCTCTATGAAAATCATGGAAGCACTTTCCTGGGGGATGTCGAGTGCACGCCTGGTTATTACAACAACGAGGGAGCTGGCATCGGCGTGCGTGAAAAGCGCAATGCCAATAGTTATCCGACCGGCGCCGTGGGCTTCATGGATTACATCGACGGCTGGCGACGTGCCGAGTCCTACGAGGGCTTGACCTTTACTCCCTCCGCGTGAACATTCTCACCTTGTGTACCGGAAACGCGGCCCGCTCCGTGATGCTGGGTTACATGCTCGAGACCGTGGCGACGAATGAGGGCTGGCAGTGGGTTGTGCGCACGGCAGGCACTCACGTCAGCGAAGGACAGGGCATCTCGGCCCGTACTCGTGACGCCATCATGGCAATCGACGAACTCGCGCATCAACCCGTGACGCAACATCGCTCACATCAGCTCACTGATGAGGACTGCGCATGGGCGGACCTCATCGTGGCGGCGGAAGCCGATCACGTTCGATGTGTGCGCCTCCGTCATCCGTATGCCAGCGCACAGACGGTGACTCTCGGTTCCTTGCTGCGTTATGCGCCCCTCGAGGGTTCGCTACGTGAGCGCGTCGCGACGGTGAGCGACATCGAGCTTGACGATGCGCTGGATGTGGCTGATCCCGCGGGGAAAGACCAGGCGGCGTATGACGCCTGCGCCCAGGAACTGTGGGAAATGGCACTCGCGCTCGCGGTACTGCTCGGTCCAGACGCCTAGGTCGCCGCGACCTACGCTGAGGGTATGGAAATCGCGAACTCACTGGTTGATCTCATTGGTAATACGCCACTCGTTCGCTTGAACGTGGTGACCAAGGGCATCACGGCCACGGTGGTCGCCAAGGTGGAGTATTTCAACCCTGGTGGCAGCTCGAAGGATCGCATTGCCCTGGGCATGATCGATGCCGCCGAGCGTGACGGTCGCCTCCAGCCCGGGGGGACCATCATTGAACCCACTAGTGGCAACACCGGAGTCGGTCTCGCCATCGTCGCGCAGCAGCGTGGCTACAAGTGCGTCTTTGTCTGTCCCGACAAGGTGAGCCAAGACAAAATTGCCGTGCTTCGCGCTTACGGCGCTGACGTTGTCGTCTGCCCGTATGCCGTTGAACCCGATGACCCTCGTTCGTACTACTCCGTTTCCTCGCGACTCGAGCGCGAAATTCCGGGCGCAGTGAAACTCGATCAGTACTCCAACCCTGCGAATCCCGCGGCACACTATGCCAGCACTGGACCGGAAATTTGGCGTCAAACTGATGGGCGCGTCACCCACTTCGTTGCTGGTGTCGGCACCGCGGGCAGCATTGTGGGGACCGGCCGATACTTGCATGAAGTCTCCCATGGCAAGGTGCGCATCATTGGCGCGGATCCGGCGGGTTCGGTCTATTCGGGTGGTGATGGTCGCCCCTATCTCGTCGAAGGCGTGGGTGAGGACTTCTGGCCCGCGAACTACGACGCCTCCGTTATTGATGAGGTGATTGCGGTCTCCGACGCCGACTCCTTCGCGATGACCCGTCGTCTCGCTCGTGAGGAAGGCTTGCTCGTGGGCGGGTCCTGTGGCATGGCCGTCGTCGCGGCACTGGAAGTCGCGAAGCGGTGTGGGCCCGACGATCTCATCGTCGTCTTACTGCCCGACTCGGGACGCGGATACGTCTCGAAGGTCTTCAATGATGACTGGCTGAACAAGTACGGTTTTGGCGAAAAGTCGGTCGGCCTCACCGTGGGCGATGTCCTCGCCGCGAAGGGAATGGATTTGCCGGAGTTCGTCCACACGCACCCCACCGAGACGGTGCGTGACGCGATTGACATTCTGCGCGAATTCGGTGTGTCGCAGTTGCCCGTGGTGCGAGCCGAACCACCGGTCAAGGTGGCAGAAATCGTGGGCTCGGTGACCGAGCGTGAACTCATGGATGCGCTGTATGCCAAGACGGCGACGTTGAGCGATCGAGTGGATCGCCACATGTCCGCCCCTTTGCCCCTCGTGGGCGCCAACGAGTCCGTGGACACGGCGATCGGCGCATTGGCCGAGGCCGACGCTCTCATTGTGCTGCGCGATGGCTTCCCCGTGGGAGTGCTCACCCGTCAAGACCTCTTAGTCCACATCGGCTCGTAAGGAGACAAGGTGACCGACCATCACGAATTCGAAACGCGTGCGATACACGCCGGCCAAGCTCCTGACCCACTGACGGGTGCGGTGGTCCCACCGATTTATCAAGTGTCGACGTACAAACAAGATGGCGTCGGCGGCGCCCGCGGCGGTCACGACTACGCCCGTTCCATCAACCCCACGCGCACCGCCCTCGAAGAGTGCATCGCGAACCTCGAGGGTGGGCATCGTGGTTTTGCCTTCGCATCGGGCATGGCGGCTGCCGACACTCTTTTACGCACCATCTGTCAGCCGGGCGATCACGTCATCATTCCCGATGACGCCTACGGCGGCACCTATCGCCTCTACAAGCGCATCCTGGAGCGATGGGGCGTCGACCATACGCCAGTCGCACAGTTAGACGTCGCATCGGTGGCGGCGGCAATCCAGCCGGGCCGCACGGTGGCGTTGTGGATTGAGACGCCGACGAACCCGCTGCTGAACGTCGCGGACATCGCCGCCCTATCGGCGATCGCGAAGGCGCAGGGAGTCCTGACCATCGTCGACAACACTTTCGCCTCTCCCTACTTGCAGCAGCCGCTTCTCGTGGGTGCCGACGTGGTGACGCACTCGTCGACGAAGTATCTCGGTGGACACAGTGACGTGGTCGGTGGGCTCGTCGTGGTGAAGGACGCCGAACTCGCCGAGCGGGTGTACTTCCACCAAAACGCCATGGGTGCCATTGCCGGTCCCTTTGACGCGTGGTTGGTGCTGCGAGGCATAAAGACCCTGGCGGTGCGCATGGAGCGTCACTGCGATAACGCCGAGCAGATTGTCGCCTTCCTCCTCGCGCACCCTGACGTTCTTCAGGTGCGATACCCGGGACTGGAGTCACACCCCGGCTTTGACATCGCGGCGCGACAAATGCGCCGATTCGGAGGAATGATTTCCTTCCGCGTTCGCGGAGGAGAAGCTCGAGCACTGGAAATTTGTGGCCGCACCGAGATCTTCACTCTCGCCGAGTCGCTCGGTGGGGTGGAGTCGCTCATTGAACATCCAGGCGCCATGACACACGCCTCAGTGGCGGGATCACAGCTAGAAGTGCCGAGTGATCTCGTGCGACTCTCCGTGGGCATTGAGAATGTCGACGACCTCGTCGCCGACCTTCGCCGCGCCCTTCGCTAAGAGTTTCCCAGCGACCGCAGACCGCCCCAGGCCAACTGCGTCATACGCGCCGTCAGCGTGGCGGCTTCCGTCGCGGGATCGGCCGCCGCGGTGGGGTTTTCCACCAGCCACACCAATGCGGCTCCCTCGGCGAGGCCGACAACGGCAGCGGCCAGTTGTGTGCGGTGCGCGTCATCTTGCACGTGAATGAGAAGCGGCTCGACGAAGCTCATGAGACGAACTTCGAGGCGACGCTGATAGTCCTCCACCGTGGAGTGGGGGTTTTGCAGGAAGAGCAGGCGAAAGGCGTCCGGCTGAGCAGTGAGAAAAGTGAAGTACGTGGTAAAGCCGCGTCGCACTGTTTCTTCCGGCGACGGAGAGTCAGCGACGGCCTCCGTTAGTTCCTTGATGAGCGCGTCGCCAGTCGAGGTCACGAGTTCGGCGTAGAGGGCTTCTTTGCCCGCAAAGTGCTGGTACACGATGGGCTTGGTAAAACCCGCGGCTTCCGCGACGTCGTCCATGGTGGTCGTGACGTAGCCGCGGCTGGCGAACAAGACTTGCGCAACTTTGAGAAGGTGTTGGCGGCGATCTGCGGTGGGAGATGTGGCGGCCGACATGGCCGGCACCTTAGCGGTCGGACGAAATAGTCACGAGGTCGAGAATTTCCCGGAGGCGATCGGGCAGGAGCGATAAGTCGTAATTCGCGCGAGCAATAGCCAAATTCTTTTCGTGAAACTCGGAAAACGGGTCCGCCATGGCCGCTTCAATACCGTGATAATCGTCCAAATCGAAGAAATGAAAGCCGTGCGCTTCGATTTCGTCGATCACGGGGTAGCGGTAACGAGCCAAAGGCTTTCGGTGCGCGACCGCCTCGATAACGGGATTGCCGAAGCCCTCCCAGGTCGACGGCATGACCACGAGATCACACCCGGCGTAGGCGTCATCCATGGTCGCACCCTGCGGCAGGCCGCGCCGTACTCCCGTCATGGCATGGGTGAGCAAGCGCTCGAGGTCGGTGCCGAAGCCGTCTTCGGCCTTCCCCAAGAGCCAATAGATGGCGCCGAGGCGCTCGGCGAGACGTAGACCGCCAGTGACGTTCTTGCGAGGTATAGCTCGCGTGGGCTGCAATATAACCCTCGAGCCCCGGCTCACCCGAATGGCGTTGCGCAGTGCCTCGCGACGGCCATCCGCGGGATAACAGTCGAAATGGTTAGGAATGGTGACGGCGTGAATTCCCCGTTGGGCAAGTTCGATGCGCGAGCGGTCATTGATCGTGACGTGTACCCAGGGACCGTGGTGCGCGGGACCATCGAGGTGAGCGAGGTGCGTGCGCTGCCACGCGAGATCGTGGTGGCGAAAGATCGCGGGACGATCGCGCAGGGTGCTGTAGACGGCGTCGCGCGCATCGAGGTTGAGGGGAAGTGACGCCAAGTTTTCGACGATGACAGTGTCCACCGAATCAAAAATCCGAATGAGTTCAGTGACATCAGGATCGACCTCGGCGTCAATGGCGAGGCCCGGCAGAAGGTGGTCAACTGGTCCTTCGCCGGCCACCGTGACGATCTCGTGCCCCAAGGAACGCAGAGCGACGGCCCATTTCTCGGCCTCAATGGAGACGCCGTCGGTTAACCCGAGACGAAAGCTGACGAAGGCGATGCGCGCCATATCCGCAGGCTAGGTCAAGTCAACGAGGAGCGTTGTTCGCCCTCGGTAGGATGGCGGGAGCAGTCTCAGGAGGAGTCATGGCCAAAAAGGCGCTCATTACGGGAATAACGGGACAGGACGGCTCCTATCTCGCCGAACTCCTGCTGGAAGAGGGCTACGAGGTCTTCGGCATGGTGCGACGCAGTTCCACCGAGAATTTCGAGCGAATCAATCACATCCGCGACCGCGTGACCCTCGTCTCGGGTGACCTCAGCGACGAATCATCCCTGATCGCCATTTTGCGCGACCACCGTCCCAGCGAGGTCTACAACCTGGCCGCGCAGAGCTTCGTGCAAACATCGTTCAACCAGCCCGTATTGACCGGTGAAATCACCGGCATTGGTGTGACCCGCCTCCTTGATGCCATTCGCATCGTGGACCCCGAGATTCGTTTCTACCAAGCGAGCAGCTCGGAGATGTTTGGCAAGGTCCTGGAAGTACCACAGCGCGAGACGACGCCTTTTTACCCCCGCAGTCCCTACGGTGTCGCCAAGGTCTACGGTCACTGGATCACCGTGAACTATCGCGAGTCCTATGACCTGCACGCCAGTAGCGGCATCTTGTTCAACCACGAGTCACCGCGCCGCGGCCTCGAGTTTGTGACACGCAAGGTGACCAACGGGGCGGCGAAAATCAAATTGGGCCTCGCCTCCGAGCTTCGTCTGGGCAACCTCGACGCGCAGCGCGACTGGGGCTTCGCCAAGGACTACGTCCGCGCGATGTACCTGATGCTGCAGCAGGACACCCCCGACGATTACGTCGTCGCCACCGGAGAAACTCATCCCGTCAAGGAATTGGTGGAGTTGGCTTTCTCCGCCGTGGGTCTGAACTGGGAAGACCACGTCGTGATTGACCCCGCGTTCTTCCGTCCCGCCGAAGTGGACCTCTTGGTTGGCGACCCCACCTTGGCGGAGACCAAGTTGGGTTGGAAACGCGACGTTGACTTCCCGACCTTGGTCGACATGATGGTCGCGTCTGATCTCGCTGCGCTGTCGAAGTAGCGCGCCATGACGGTGGCGCGCCTGACGGACGTCGTCGTCACTCGAGACGCCTTTCCAGTTCTCGCGGGACTGAGTTGGACGATTGAGCACCCGGGCGCCTACGTGGTGCGCGGGGGAAATGGCTCCGGGAAAACGTCACTCCTGCGAGTCCTCGCGGGACTGGATGCCATCGCGTCAGGCGACGCGCAGGTATTGGGACATCCGCTGAACGCCACGGGTAGACGTGAGGTACGACGCCGATCCGGCTGGCTGGGCCACGACGCACCATTTCATGACGCCCTCACGGTGGCGGAAAATCTCTCATTTGCGAGCACGGTGACGAGGGTGCCGCGTGAGCGAATGGCTGACGCTCTCGATCAAGTCGAGCTGACCTCGCGGTCGGCAACGGTGGCGAGTCGTTTGAGCGCGGGCCAACGCCGGCGACTAGGTATCGCGTGGCTCATCATGCGTCGACCCGAATTGTGGTTGCTCGATGAGCCACACGCCGCTCTCGATGACGCGGGACGTCAATTGGTTGATGACGTCGTGGCGCGGGCCGTGGCCGGTGGCGCCACAGTGGTGCTCACGACCCACCAGGACGTCGTTCTGTCACGTGTTGACGGCGAGATCGTGGTGCGAGGGGGCCGCTGATGTGGTCCACCATCGCCGCCATTATTCGCGTGCAGTGGCGCGTGGAGATGCGTCAACGAGTCTTGCTGTGGCAGGTGGCTCCCTTCGCCGTGATGGCTCTGGTCATTACGGGATTGGCGGCCAATGCTCGCAGCGTGACCCGCACTGACGTGGGACCTGGTCTGGTCTACGTGGTGCTGGTGTTCACCACGCTGCTGTTAATCGGACGACTCTTCAGTGCCGAGTCCAGCTCCCTCAGCTCCCCGAGTTTCACCATGTTGGCGATTGACGGGTCAGCGGCGTATCTAGGCACCGTGATTGCCTTGGCGGTCGAGTTGCTCGTCGTCACGGGTGTGGTGGTGGCCATCTCTGGCTTGCTCTTTCACTTTTCCGCCCTGTCGCTCCTGGTCGCGGCCCCTTCGATCGTGGTGACCATCATCGACCTCACCACCCTCGGCGTTCTCTTCGGCGCTCTCGCGGCTCGTCCCGGTCAATCAGCCGCGTTGCTACCGCTCATCGCGTTGCCGTCATTCACGCCAGTAATCATTGCGGGGGAGCGACTGCTCACGGCGGCCGTGACTCATCACGGTGCGGGGCAGTGGTGGGGACTGCTCATTCTTATGAGTGCGGTGTACGGAGGAATTGGAGTTCTCCTTTACGGTGTTATCGGAGAACTATGAAAAACCTTTGGTGGCGGGCCCTCGGTCCAGTAACGCTGATTTCTTTGCTACTCACGGGCTGGCTCGGCCTGTGGGTGACCCCACGTGCGCAGCAGCAAGGTGACTTTGCGCGTCTCGTGTACCTCCACCCCGCTGAAGCCTGGGTGGGCATTTATGTGTCTTTTGGCACGGCGGTTATCGCGTCAGGCCTCTACCTGTGGCCGCGTACTCGCCGTGCGTCGCTCGATCTCGTTGCCGCGAGTGCCATGGAAGTATCGGTCGTCTTCTTGGTACTCACCCTCATTACCGGCGCCATTTGGGGCCGCCCGACCTGGGGCGTGTGGTGGGCGTGGGATGCGCGACTGACGTCAACCGCGGTGATGGCCGTACTCGCTCTGGGCTACTTGGCCTACCGATATTCCTTTGACGATCCCATGCGACGAGCGCAGCGCTCGGCGATTTTGGCGCTCATCAGTGCGGTCAATGTCCCCATCATCCACTTCTCGGTGGTGTGGTGGAAGACCCTGCACCAAGGTGCCACGGTTTTAACACCGGGAGCCTCGATCAAAATCCACGGCATCATGGCGTGGACCATGCTGTTGAGCTTCATCGCCTTCACTCTCTGCTTCGTGTGGATGACGCGCGTTCGCTACCTCATCGCTCGTCAGGCGCAGGAAGACTCTCGTACTCGACTCACCTCGGCCATTGCTGCTCGTCAATCGGAAGGTGGCGTATGAACTACGTCTATGGCGGTTACATCGTGACGGCAGTGCTGCTCGGGGGTTATGGCGCCTACCTGCTCGGAGCTCGTCGCCGTGGTCGATAACCAGGTCCTCACCGTTGAGGCACCGGCGGTCGTGCGTCGATCTCGGCTGCGGCCACTCGTTGTTCTCGGCCTCATCGCGCTGATTATTGGCGCCTTACTGAGTCAAGGACTCTTTAACTCACTGGACTATTTCAAGACGGTCGACGAGGTCTACGCGCACCGCCTCGCGGTGGGTACGACGGATATTCGTCTCGAAGGCGTCGTGAAGAAGGGCTCCGTGGTGCGCACCACCTTCGGCGCAAATTTTGTTCTGACGGGCTCGCAGCATCGCGACGTTGCCGTTCACGAGGTGGGTACACCGCCGCAACTTTTTCAGGCGAACATCCCCGTCGTCGTCATCGGCCATTTCACGACGGCGACCAGTTTCACTTTCCGAGCTAACCAAATCATGGTGAAGCACTCGGCGAGTTACATCGCGAAGAATCCGAATCGAGTGAAGGCGCCGAACGGAACGGTTCGATGAACGCGACGTTCCTGGGCCATCTCGGCGTGTGGTTGTCGGGGATGTTTGCGCTGGTCGGCATGGTTGATCTTGCCATGGCGCGTCGGCGTCATCAACGCGGTCACGCCCTGATTCTCTCGGCGTTGATGCTGCTGTCCGTCGTGGCCTCGGTCACCGTCATGCAGGTCGCGCTGATTACTCACAACTTCTCCCTGTCGTACGTGGCCGAAAACAACGCCACGTTTACACCGCTCATTTATTCCATCACCGGCATGTGGTCCAACCTCGAGGGATCGATTTTGCTGTGGGCCATCTTGTTGGCCATCGGCACCGTCGTTATCGTGTTCGTGTATCGCTCGCGTGCGGCCGACGCCGTCGTGCAGTGGGCAACCGGAATCCTCTTCGCCGTGGTCGCCTTCTTCGCGCTTCTGATGGCCGGACCCGCCGATCCCTTCGTGCGGGCCGTCACCTACTCGCCGCAAGGAGCGGGACCTAACGCTTTACTGCAGGACAATCCGCTGGTCGCGATCCACCCACCTCTCCTCTACACCGGATTTGTGGGCGCCACCATTCCTTTCGCTTTCGCAATGGCGATGTTGATCACCGGCCGCGTCGGCGAGGCGTGGATGGTCGAGCTGCGCCGTTTCACGGTGGTGACCTGGGGTGCCCTGTCCGTCGGGATTGTCTTGGGAGCCTGGTGGAGTTATCAAGTCTTGGGGTGGGGCGGGTTTTGGGGCTGGGACCCCGTGGAGAACTCGGCGCTCTTACCGTGGCTCACCGGCACGGCCTATCTCCATTCAGTCATCGTGCAAGATCGCCGTGGATTGCTACGAATGTGGAACATGGTTCTCGCCATCACCACTTTTGCCCTGACAATATTGGGCACCTTCTTCACTCGATCGGGCGTCGTGCAAAGCGTCCACGCCTTCTCCACGTCGACTCTCGGACCCATCCTCATGGGCTTCTTCGCTCTCACCGTGGGAGCGGGGGCACTGTTGGTGGCCTGGCGTGGTGATGCCCTGCGCTCGCCCGTCGGCATCGAGTCGCCGTCATCTCGCGAAGGACTGTTTGTCGCCAACAACATTTTGTTTATCGGCTTTGCCATCGTGGTGTTGCTCGGCACCGTGTTTCCGATTTTGTATCAGGCGGTTAACGGCAGCGTGGTCACCGTGGGAGCCCCCTACTTCGTCCACGTAGCCGCGCCCGCGTCTATCGTTCTGCTCCTCCTCATGGCGGTCGCACCAGTGGCGGGATGGCGCCGGGCCACCCCCGCCGTGCTGTGGCGACGCCTTCGCCCTATTGCGTGGATCGCCCTTCTCATCACCATGACCTGCTGGGTCGCGGGTATTCATCGGGTCGTGCCACTGGCGGCCTATTTCCTCGCGGCGTTGGCTGCCGGTTCGGCGGTTCGGTCGCTGGCGGGGTCGTGGCGCGCGGCTCATCAGCGCGGCGACGCTCGCTGGCGAGCTTTCACGGGACCGTCGGCGGGTGGCATGGTGGTTCACCTCGGCATCGTGATGATGGCGGTAGCCATCGTGAGCGCCACCAGTTTTGTGTCACGACAAGAGTTCTCCCTCGCTCGCGGCCAGTCGGCAGAAATCGCCGGCAACGTCGTGACCTTCGACGCCCTTCGTAGCGTCTCGGATTCGCTCAAGGTGCAGACGCAACTCGTGGTGCACGTCAATGGTGGGACCATCATTTTGCCGGCCATCACTAGCTTCCGTGGTCGAGAGAGCCAAGACGTGGCTACTCCGGGCATTGACTCTTCTCTGTGGCGAGACGTGTACGTCACCTTGGATGCGGTGGGTCAAGGCACCGTCTCGGGTCCGCAAGTCGCTTCTAACTTGCCCACGGGCTCGGTGGCAATCGGCGTGACGGTCGAGCCCATGATCTACTGGATGTGGATTGGCGGTTTTGTGGTCGGTCTCGGCTCGCTCCTATCCCTGTGGCGTCGGCGAGACTCATGAAGCGACCACTGTTCATCGCGGGTACCGGGGCGGCCATCTTCATCGTGATCTTGTCCGCGTTCCTCGGAACCCGACCCGCTGCCGATGACGTCACGGCGTCGTCGCCCCTTCTCGGCAAGGCGGCGCCCGTCGCCACTTTGTCTCTGTTGCACGGCGGCAGTGTTCATGTGGGTGGGCCGTCACCAAATATCACGGTGATCAATTTCTGGGCGAGCTGGTGTGGACCCTGCGTCACCGAGTCTCCCGAGTTATCAACGTTTGCGTGGAACAATCGCCTCGATCACGTCACGGTGGTGGGTGTTCTCTTTAATGACCTCGCCAGCAACGCCCTGGCCTTTGAACGCCAGTACGGCAACCTATTTCCCACTGCGGTTGACAACGGTGGCCAGTACGCCAATGCCTGTGGGGTGACAGCGCCACCGACGACGTACGTGATCGACCGTTCGGGTCGAGTCGCGGCCGTCTTGGTGGGGGCGGTCACGGCGAGCCAGCTCGATCACGCGGTGGTGATGGCGCAGTGATGAAGGTTCTCGGCTCTTTTCGGTTTTTCGTGGTAGCGGTGGTCGCCGTAGTGCTGGTGGCCGTCGTCTCTCAGCCGTCATCGACCACACGGGCATCTCGCATTGCCCACTTGGAATCGGTGGTGAAGTGTCCGGCCTGCGACAGCCTGACCGTGGGCCAAAGCAATGCCCCGAGTTCGGTGGCGATACGCCACCAAATTGAACGCATGGTCACGAGTGGCCGCAGCGATGGTGACATCTTGTCCGCTCTGCAATCTCAATATGGCTCGAACATCACGGTGACGCCCTCCACCTCGGGGATTGGTGTCGTGCTCTGGGCGGTGCCGGTGGTGCTCGCCGTGGGGGGGGTAGTCACTGTGTCTCGAGTGGGTCGACGGCGATGACGCGACGTCGAGACCTCGAGGACGAAATCTCGTTACGCGACGCGTCGCTTCGAGATGCGCGGCGAGAATTCGACGCCGGTGATCTCACGGCGGAGGAACTCGCCGACATCGAAGCTCGAGACCTCGCCGCACTGCAGCGCGCCCGCCTCGAACTAGGCGAGTTGTCCGAGGAGCCGGAGGCAACCTCGCCAGACGCAACTCCTCGGCGCCGACGTCGAGGTCTGCTGTATCTATCGTTGGTGTCCTTCTTCGTGGCTGTCGTCATCGTCCTGGTGGCGGCGGTATCCGCGCGTCAAAACGGACAATCGGCGACGGGCTCAGTCAGCGTCAATAGTGCCCAAGAAGCGGCCAATTGGAATTCACTCGCCGAGTCCGCCGTGGCCTCGGGTTCTCTCGTCACGGCACTCACGGATTACCAGCACGCTCTCGCGGCTGACCCTCGGAACTACGTGGCCTTGACGCAAGTGGGATGGCTGACTTTCTCTGCGGGTGCCACCGCGCACAAGAGCGCCGACGTGGCAACGGGTCTGTCGTATTTGAAAGAGGCCATCAGCGTGGAGCCGACATTGCCGTCGGCGTATTTGTATTACGCCATCGCGGCCCAATCCACGCCGGGGAACACGGCTCTCGCCATTCGCACTTTCAGGAAATTTCTTTCCCTGTCACCGACGGCAGGGGAGATGGCCATTGCGAAGCCGTGGCTCGTGGCCGCTGGTCTTACGAAATAGCTGTTCGGCACTCGCCGCCGGCGCGCGCCCGCGTCGCGAGCCGCACGGGCTGAGCGCCCTCGCCCCACGACGACAACATGCCAGACATGAAACCACGGTCAATCGCGCACAACACGGGATGATCGCCGGGGGCGGTGCCGAAGGGGCAGGCCGCCGCGATGACTTCATCGCCATCGGCGCGAGCGTTAAAGCCGTATCGAGTGAGTGCGCTCGCCAAACGGCTGAGGGTCTCTGACGCCATGGACGAATCCGGCACGATGCCATCGCGTTCGGCTACGTCACGACCGAAACTGCGACCTACTTCTAGGGCGACCTGCTCGGCTTGCTCGGGACCTAATTTTTCGAGGGCGCGTTCCAAGAGGGCGACCATGAGCGATTCGCCCCGAGCTGGGGGAGTGAGGTCGGGAACTTTGTCCGTGACTTCGTATCCACGCGGGGGGCGGCCCTTCCCGGTGCCACGTCCGGTGGTTTCCACCACGTGACCAGCATCTTTCAAAATTCCGATGTGATAGCGCGCCACGTTGGGGTGAACTTTGCAGGCTGACGCAATGTCATTCACGCTGCAGGTGGGGTTCTGGCGAACGAAGAGATAGATGTCGCGACGAGTTTGATCGCCGAAGGTCGCCGTCACGGTCGCGAGAGCGAGTCCGCCGTCGTCGAAAAGGTCGTGCGCCATAGAAAAAAGTCTAGGAGGAGGCACCTCCTGACGAGGCGGTTAGCCTCAGATGCAGGAAGGGGAATCTGTGTCTGACTCTCTACGTGAACGATTGGGCGCCGTGCGCGACGTCCTGCTGGTGCGCAGCTTGGCCGAATTGGGCTTTGTGGGCGCGGTCGATGAAGCCGCGAATATGGCCGAATTAGTCGTCCCGGTAACGAACTGGCCGATGGCCGACGACATTGAGGCCGCCTGGCGCGAGATTGCGCCCGGACTCGCCATTACTCGTCGCACGATGACTGACGAGGGAAGATTCGAACTGCGTTCAGTGCTTCGCCGCGCCATGGCGGGTGAGGCCGGACCCGGGCACCACGACCACAGCGAGCCAGGGCCACGACTTCTTGATCGACACAGCACCACGCGAATTCTGGGCATCAGCTCGGGTAAGGGTGGCGTGGGCAAGTCCTCGGTCACCATCAACCTCGCGATTGCCTTGGCGAATCTCGGTCACACCGTAGGGGTGCTCGACGCCGACGTGTATGGGTTCTCCTTGCCCAAGATGCTGGGCGCACCACTCGACCCCATCATCTTGGGAGACACGGTGATTCCGACGTTGGCACACGGCGTGCGCTGCTTGTCAATGGGCTATTTCGTACCTGACGAGCAGCCGGTGATCTGGCGCGGACCGATGCTCCACAAGGCCATCGAACAACTCGTGACCGAAGCATGGTGGGATGAGCCGGACTTCTTGCTCATCGACATGCCGCCGGGCACCGGTGACGTTGCCCTCACCTTGAGCGAAATTGTGCCCAAGATCGAAATGTACGTCGTCACCACTCCGCAGGCCGCCGCCCAGCGAGTGGCCCAGCGTTCGGCCTACGCGGCGCGCAAGCTCAAGCTCGCAGTGCGTGGCGTGATCGAAAACATGAGCTGGTTTACCGGCGACGACGGCAAGCGTTACGAAATCTTCGGTGCGGGTGGTGGCGCGGCATTGGCCAGCGACCTCGGCGTGCCACTACTCGGTCAGGTTCCACTCGACACTCGTCTTCGTGAAGGTGGCGATAACGGCGCACCCATCATGGTCTCCGCACCGACGAGTGAGGTTGCTCAGGCGTTTAACGCCCTGGCCGCGACTATTGCCGCTCAGGGCCCCGCGCGGGTGTACCGTCGCGAACTGAAGCTCGTTTAATTCGGAGGGTCCCATGGACATCAAGGACAAAGTTGCCGTCATCACTGGCGGTGCCAGTGGCATTGGATTGGCCACGGCGAAGAAGTTTGCCGCGCACGGTGCCCAGCTGGTGCTCGCGGACATCGAAGAGGGCCCTCTCGCGCTCGTCGTGACCGAACTTCGCGCCGGCGGTGTCGAGGTCGTGGGCGCGCATTGCGATGTTCGTCGTGAAGACGACGTGCTGAACCTGCGCGACGTCGCCGTCAACGAATTCGGCACCGCGCACATTGTCTTTAACAACGCCGGCGTGGCCGCGGGCTCCGCCATCGGCACCTCGAAAAAGGTGTGGGACTGGGTCATGGACGTGAACGTCGGAGGCGTGATCAACGGCATGAACGCCTTCTTGCCGCTCCTGCTGGAGCAAAACGAAGGTCACATCATCAACACCGCGTCACTGGCCGGCCTCGGCGGCGTGCCCGGCATGGCGCCGTACAACGCGTCGAAGTTCGCGGTCGTGGGTATTTGCGAGTCGTTGTTCTATGACCTGCAGATCCGTCAGTCGAACGTGAAGGTCTCGGCCCTGTGCCCCGGTTTTGTCAAGACGCGTATTCACGAGTCCACACGTAACTTGCCCTCCGACCTGCGCAGCTACGCCGAATCACCGGAAGCCGCATTCATGAACGACATGGCCAAGAGCTTCGTCGAGGCGGGCATCGAGGTGGAGACACTCGCCGATGCGGTCTATGACGCCGTCGACCAGGGTCACTTCTGGATTCTCACTCACCATAAGGCCGCGGTTCGCACCACGGAAAAGCGCGCACAGTGGATGGCGACGAATGACGCCCCCCCATTGGGTTTTGACGGCGTCACTCAGCCTTAGTCGTTGATGCCACGGGGGAGTCGAGAGACTTCCCAGCCCAAGACGGCGACCGCTTGGCGACAGGCAAAACGGTCGGTCATGCCGGCCACGTACGCCACCGACTCCATGACGGCATCGTCATCTTTGAGCCCGCCACGCTCGGCGACGTTCGGGATGTCGTCGCTGTGTTGCGCGAAGTACTCCACGAGGTCGGTCAACATGTCCACGACCACGTGGGCGTGATCGCGCGAAGCGTCGCGTAGATAGATGTTCTCGTAGTTAAAAGTGCGAAACGCTGCGAGGGCCTCGGCAAAAGGTGCATCCATGCCGATGATGCCGGTGCGCTGAATAGTTCGAATCATCGCGTTGATGAAGGCGCCCAGTTGCTGGCCGCGACGACGGCCACAGCGTTCGGCCACGATGTCGGGCAGCTGGTCGTCACGAACAATGCCCGCGGAGACCGCATCTTCAAAGTCGTGGCAGACATAGGCAATGCGGTCCGCCCACGACACCACTTCACCTTCGGGGGTCGACGGTGCCGGTCGGCTCCAACTGTGATTACGAATGCCGTCGAGAGTCTCAAGGCACAGGTTGAGGCCACGAAGTGAGACATCCGCACCCCACGGGGCGTGATCGAAACCACCGGGAATGAACTTGTCGAATGCTTCTTCACTCGCGTGACCCGCTGGACCGTGGCCGCAGTCATGGCCAATGGCGATTGCTTCGGCGAGGGCGACGTTGAGTCCCGTGGCGCGTGCCACGCCGCCCGCCACCTGGGCGACTTCGAGTGCGTGCGTTAAACGTGTGCGCTGGTGGTCATCGGGGAAAATGAAGACCTGCGTCTTGCCGGCGAGTCGACGAAATGAGTTGGAGTGCAAAATCCGGTCACGGTCGCGCTCAAAGCACGTGCGAAAGTCATCGGGTGCTTCCTCGACCGCGCGGTTTCCGCCGCCGCGCGAACGTGTGGCGCCGGGAGCCAACAGATGATCTTGCTCAGCCTCTCGGTCGGCGCGACGAAAACCCTCGGGTCCGACCGCGGCGGCAATCTGGGCCACGGAGTCGCGGTGCGCGCGGGTGATGGACTCGTCGCCGTATCCCTCCATCGTCGCGGCCCATAAGCGATTGCGTTCACTGACGTTGTCCACCATGTCTCCATTCTGCCGTAGGGCCGTAACATGGGGATACCTCAGGAGGCGCTCAGATGGAATTGCGTATTGGAATTGTTCAGGCGATGAAGGAAATCGAACTGGAAATGGCTGACGACTCGCGCGCCGCCACCCAGACGGCTGTCGAAACCGCCCTGAGTGGCGACAGCGTCTTGTGGCTCACCGACAAGCGTGGGCGCACCGTCGGCATCCCCGCGGCCCGTATTGCCTACGTGGACTTTGGCTCGTCGAACACCGAGCGTCGCGTCGGCTTCGGCCACAGCTAAAGATGTCTGCTCGCGACATTGCTCGTCGCGATCTCGTCGTCGTGACGGGAAAGGGTGGCGTGGGCAAGTCCTTTATTGCCGCCGCCCTCGCGTCGGCCTTTGCGGATGCAGGTCGGCGCACCTTGCTGTGCACACTGGATGAACGCATTGACGCGGCCCGCTTTGTCGGGGCCACCGCCGCGAACTTTCGTGCGGCCGAAGTTCGCCCCCACCTGTTTGTCTCGTCTATCGAGCCGGAAGCGTCACTCAAGGAATACCTCAAACTGCATCTCCACCTCCCCTTCGTGACCTCGGTGGCGCCTATTGCCGCGGTGCTGGACTTCGTGGCCACCGCCGCTCCGGGAGTTCGCGAAATTGTGACCATGGGCAAAGTCACGTACGAAGTGCGCGAGGAGCACTACGACGTGGTGGTGGTGGATGCATCGGCCACTGGCCACGTGGCAGGACACCTCGCCGCGGCGACCACGCTCCAAGAATTGGTCGGTGGCGGTCTCATTCGTCAACAGACGGAGTGGATGCGGGCGATTTTGCAAAATCGAGACCGAACGAGCGCCATTGTGGTCACGTCGCTCGAAGAAACGCCCGTCAATGAAAGTATCGAGCTGATTACCTCGCTCCGCGACACTGCGGACGTGGGGGTTGACGCCATCATCGCGAACCGCATGGCCCCCGCCATCGCCCCCGGTGCCGCCAGTGAAGACCTCAATGAGTTGTTGGCTAACTCTCATGGCCCCGAGGTACAGCTCGTACAGCGTGCGGTCGACCGACGAGAGGCACACCTCGCCCAATGGCATCGGCTGCGCACCGCTGCGCCCGACACAGACGTCGTCGTGATCGGCGAAGGGTCGATAGTCGAGGTAGCGCGCGCGCTCGCCGAGGAGTTGTCACTATGACCTTGCGCGACCAGTTACGTCCCGCTCGGGTCGTGGTGATGTGCGGGCCGGGTGGCGTCGGCAAAACGACGTGCGCCGCGGCCATTGCCCTCGGGTCGGCGGCTGCAGACCGTCGCGTCCTCCTGCTCACCATCGACCCGGCACGCCGCCTGGCTGACACCTTGGGCATCACTGATGGGGGGCTCGCGGGCAGTGACGTCTCCGCCGATGGCGTCGATGTCCACGTCGTCATGTTGGATGCCCCGCGTCAATGGGACGCTCTCATTCGGCGCTACGCCCCCGACGACGACACGGCGCAGCGCATTATTAAGAGCCCGCTCTACCGCTCCATCACGGCTCGATTTATTCACGGCCACGACTACATCGCCATGGAGATGCTGTATGACGCCTATTCCAGTGGGCAGTGGGATCTGATTGTTATCGACACCCCGCCGACGCGGCACGCGGTGGATTTCCTGGATGCTCCGACAAGGATGGCCGACTTCTTTAGTTCGCGCCTTCTCAAGTGGTTGATTGCGCCGGGTGGCACGTCGGTGACCTCGGTGGCCGCGAAGGCGTTCTCGGCTGTCGCGCAACGAATCTTGGGTGGACAGTTTCTCTCGGACATTGCCGACCTTTTTGGTGCCCTCGCCACCTTGTCGACGGGTTTTGTCGATCGTGGTCGTGCGGTCGCGAACCTGCTCATCGATGACGCGACGACCTATGTGGTGGTCACCACCACGGAAGAGTTTCCCCGTGATGAAGCACGACACTTCTCGAGCGAAGTGCGAGCTCGCGGCGGCCACCTTGCGGCGTGGGTCGTGAATCAGGCGCATGCGCCAGTGGCCGACGGGGCGACTACTTGGAGTGGCGGTGATGAGAGTGTTCAGCGACTCCTCGCGGCGGCTGCCACCCGTGAACGTGGCCGCATCGAGCGCGACGAGTTGATCATCATGCAGTTGGCCGCGGTGGCCCCCGTGGCCGTGGGGTATCGACGAGACGAGATGTCGGGCAGCGTGAGCGAGCTGGTGGCCTTCGGACGCGATGTGCTCGATAGCGAGTTGCGAGGGGACTAAGCGTGCTGGATTACCACTTGCACCTGTGGCCCCACCATCAGCGCGACGTCTCCTATCACGTCGATCAAGTGGCGGCGTATTGCGATGAAGCCGCACGCAACGGCGTCACCGAGATTGCCCTGACGGAGCACGCGCATCGTTTCGTAGACGTCATGGGCATCATGGATTCGTTCTGGTTGCGCCGTGGCCATGAGCCCACCGCGATTGAGATGGCTCGCTACTTTGATTTTCACGCTCGAAATTCGCTGGAGGACTACCTCACGGTCGCGCAGGCTGCGAAAGATCAAGGGCTGCCGGTAAAAATTGGCCTCGAAGTGGATTACGTCGCGGGGAAGATGGATCAGCTCGCCGAGCTGTATGCGCAGTATCCCTTCGATGTGCTCATTGGCTCCATCCATTGGCTCGACACGTGGCAATTCGATGATGTCGATGGTCCGGCCAACATGACCGAGTGGACGACACGACACATTGATGATGTTTGGGCGCAGTACGTGGTGGCCTTCGAAGAATTGGCGGCAACGAAGACGGTAGACGTCATGGCGCATCCCGACGTCATCAAAGTGGCGGGCTACACCATCGCGCAACCAGAACCACTGTGGGACCGTATGGCCGAAGCCGTCGCGGCGGTGGACGTATCGGTGGAGTATTCCTCGGCCGGGTGGAAGAAGCCCATTGGCGAGCCCTATCCCGCCGATGGCCTTCTCGAGAGGTTCGTGAGCGCGGGTGCCACCTTCACGACCGCCAGTGACGCGCACTCCTATGAGCGAGTGGGGGAGCGGGCTCACGATCTTGCCGTTCGTTTGGAGTCGCGAGGAGTGAGTACCCTCGCCAGTTATGAGGGGCGCCGTCGAGTGACCGTTCCGCTTCGGAGTGTGTGATGTCAAACCTCTCAGAAATCCTGGCACTACGCACCCGCCTCACCGGCGCTCCCGTCGAGCACCTACAGCGACTCTTGGCCTCGTGGTCCCTCCTGGCCGACTTGTCATTTTCCGACCTCGTCATCGTGACGCCGACGATTGCTCAGCTAGACGAACCTCAATACGTGATTGCCGGTCACGTTCGACCCAATAATCACGAGACCGCCATCTTCGACGACATCGTCGGAGGGACGGTTCCGCGCGACTTGGCTCAACAGCTCACCGCCGCGTGGCACGCTGACGCCATCACGGAATCTGTCGTGCACGTCGATTGGGCGGACGCGCCCCTCACCGCATGGATTGTCCCCATCACCTTTGGGGGTGAGGTCATTGCGGCACTCGTCCGCCTACACGTCGATGTTCCCGGGGCAATGACGGTGTACTCGACTAGTTATCTCGATATTTTTCGACGCTTTTGCGCCATGGTCATGGAGTCGTCCTTCCCCTTTCGCGAGGCCGACGTTGCCGGGCCGGGCCTCCCGCGCGTGGGTGACGGACTGCTCATGCTGGATAGTCGTGGTGTGGTGCAATTCGGTAGTCCGAACGCCATCAGTGCGCTTCACCGCCTCGGACTCTTCGCCTCCCCGTTCGGGCGGCCGCTACGCCAACTTGGCCTGCGGGTGCGCGCCGTTGACCGCGCCGTGGAATTCGGTCTACCCACGATGGAAGAAGT
Source organism: uncultured Actinomycetes bacterium (assembly GCA_903924205.1). Lineage (GTDB taxonomy): Bacteria > Actinomycetota > Acidimicrobiia > Acidimicrobiales > RAAP-2 > RAAP-2. The sequence goes on along the minus strand of CAIYAP010000002.1, from coordinate 216,390 downwards.
CGAGCGCGGTACCGACGTGGCCATCGTGGTGAATTGCATTCCGTTGCTGCAGCATCACGTTGCCACGGGAGTGCTTCTCCTCCTACGAGACGTGTCGGACATTCGCTATCTGAATCGCATGGTGCTCAACAAGGACTCCGCGATTCGCGAGGTACATCACCGCGTTAAGAACAATCTGCAGACCATCTCTTCGCTGCTGCGGCTGCAGTCACGTCGCAGCGAACAAGAAACCACGCGGATGGCCTTGCTGGAAGCGGAGAGGCGAATTCGCTCCATCGCGGTCGTTCACGAAGTGCTCAGCCGTGAACCTGGTGGCGTTGTTCACTTTGACGAGATCGTGTCGCAGATTGTGGCCCTCGTTCACGACACCAACGTGAGCGGTTTTGACGTCGACATCATTGTGGATGGGTCACTCGGAATGTTGGCGACGGATATTGCGACGCCGCTGGCCATTGTGGTCGCCGAACTTCTCACTAACGCCATGGAGCACGCCTTTACCGACGGTTCAGTGAGTGACGTGCGATGGGTCACCTTGCGCTTGACGCATACCGACACCGAGGCCACCGTGGTGGTGCGCGATAACGGTAAAGGCTTTGACGATCGCTTCACCATCGAGATCCCTCGCAGTTTGGGGCTGTCGATTGTGCGCGACCTCGTGCGCTCGCAATTGCGAGGCAGTATCGAAATGAGAAACAATCCGGCCGAACTCGGCGGGGGAGCGGTGGCGGAAATTACGGTGCCGCTAACGGCGACCGCTTAAGCCATTTGTTTGGCGCGGCGATTCGCCAGCCAGTGCTTACGTAGTTTGCGTCGCTCGTCTTCCGTGGTGCCGCCCCAGACGCCCGATTCCTGGTTGGTTGCGAGGGCAAACTCGAGGCAGTCCTTCGACGCGTCGCAGCCGTTGCAGACTCGCTTGGCGTTCTCGATCTGGTCGAGGGCCACGCCCGTGGTGCCAATGGGGAAGAAAAGGTCCGGCTCGGTGTCCCGGCAAGCTGCCGCCGTACGCCAGTCATCAGAGTTCCAGTCGTGGGTACGGTTCCAGATAAGGGACATGTCACAAACCTCTTTGTCAGTGCTCGGGGAGCGGAATGACAAGGCTACGACGGGGGTGCTCGAATTTCAAGGGGTAGATGAGAATTTTCTCTAAATCTCCTTGATCAGGTAAAACAATCGACAAATCATGGAAATCGCTGCCATTCTCGAGCCTGTGGGGCAAAGTAGGGGGGTGACTCAGATCTTTGCCCACCGTGGACTCCATCAACATGTTCCCGAAAACACCGTGGCCGCCTTCGCCGAAGCGGTGGCGGTGGGTGCCGATGGCATCGAGCTCGACGTGCGGCGTTGTGCCGACGGGGCTCTCGTGGTCCACCACAACCCCACCGTGGCGGACGGTCGCCTCATTCGAGAGGTGGCATGTCGAGATTTGCCTGATCACCTGCCCACTTTGGCCGTGGCGCTGGCAGCGTGCGGCGACCTCATTGTCAACGTCGAAATCAAAAATGACCCTTCCGAACCCGATTTTGACCCGTCGGGTTCTCTCGTGACCGACGTGGCGGGGATTATTGACGAAGGTGGTCATCGTGACCGAGTCATCATCTCCTCCTTTCATTACGGCACCTGTCTGCAGGTCGTGGAAATGTCCTCACCCTTGCCGGTGGGCTGGTTGCTTGATGTCGGCGCGGACGTGGCGAGTTGCGTGCGACAAGCGGCGGCCGCCGGGTTCGCCGCCGTTCACCCATTCTTTATGGATGTCACCTCAGAATCGGTGGCGTTGGCTCATGGCCTCGGCGTCGCGGTCAACACGTGGACGGTAAACCGTGAAGAAGATATTCGCCACCTCCTCGATCTGGGGGTAGACGGGGTCATCAGCGATGACCCCGTCCTTGCACGGAATTGCCACCGTCGCCCTCACTGACCGGTTACTGGTGAGTATCCCCTAGTGTGGACGCCATGAACGTCGTCGTATGCGTAAAGCAGATTCCGGACCCCGCTGCCCCCCAGTCGCTGGACTCCGGCTCCTACAACCTGAATCGCTCGGGCAAGCTGATTCTTGACGAGGCTGACACGTACGGTGTCGAGATGGCCTTGCAGTTGACCGAAAAGGCCGGTGGTGGCGAGGTCACCGTCGTGTCAATGGGTTCGGCTGCGGACCTGACCGGTATCCGTAACGCGCTGGCCATGGGTGCGAGTTCCGCCGTCGTCGTGTCGGACGACTCGCTTCGTGGTTCAGACGCCCTGGGCACCGCCAAGATCCTCGCCGCCGCCATTGGTCGCACCCAGTACGACTTGATTCTGTGCGCCACCGAATCGTCCGACGGGTATACCGGCACCTTGCCCGTGCAGCTGGCCGAAGTTTTGGGCTTGCCCTCAGTCACCTTCGCGAAGTCTGTCACGGTGGAGGGCGGACAACTGTCCGTCCAGCGTCAGACCGAAGCGGGCTACGACGATGTCGTGTGTCCCCTTCCGGCCGTCGTCTCGGTGACCGCCGGTGTCGTGGAGCCTCGCTACGCGTCCTTCAAGGGCATCATGGCCGCGAAGTCCAAGCCCGTCGACCAGCCCACCGCTGCTGACCTGGGTGTCGCCGCCGGCGCCGCCAACGCGGGTCAAAAAATCGTCACCGTCGAGGCCGCCGAGGCGCGCCAGGCCGGTGAGAAGCACATTGACGATGGCGACGGTGCCGACAAGATTGTCGCCTTCCTCGAGTCCATCAAGGTTCTGTAAGGAGATATCGACATGGCTATTTCTTCCATCTGGGTAGTCGCGGAGCCGACGAACGGTTCGTTCACGACGACGTCGCTCGAGTTGCTGACCCACGCGCGCACCTTCGGTGCCACCATTACCGCCATCACCTGGGGCGGTCAGGCTGCCTCGCTCGCCGCTGTTGCGGGCGAGTACGGCGCGACCACGCTGTATGACGCCGGTGATCTCGGCGGAGCCCTTGCGGGTGCTCCCGTCGCTGGCGCCATTGCGAGCCTCGTGGCGAGCCAGGGTGCCCCTGACCTCATCTTGATTCCGACGAGCTATGACGGCCGCGACATTGCGGGTCGCCTCTCGGCCAAGCTCGACCGCACCGTTTTGACGAACGTGACTGGTGTCGCCGACAACGGTGGCATCGTCACTGAGCACCCCATCTTTGGTGGCACTCAGATTGCCAAGGCGCAGTTCACGGGGACCGCTCCGGCGCTCGTCGTGGTGCGCGCCAAGAGCTTCGTGGCCGAGTCTGCCGGTGGCGCTCCCGCCGTCGTGCAGTCAGCCAGCATCGGTGACCTCGGACCAACGAACAGTGCGAAGATCACCGGGACTCACGTCGAAGAGCAAGAAGGTCCCAAGCTGGAAGAGGCCGCCGTGGTCGTCTCCGGTGGACGTGGACTGGGCGAAGCCAGCGCGTACAGCCTGGTCGCCGACGCGGCCAAGTTGCTCAACGGTGCTGCCGGTGCGAGCCGCGCCATCGTGGATGCCGGCTGGGTTCCCTACTCCTTCCAAGTTGGCCAGACCGGTAAGACCGTCAAGCCCACCGTGTACATCGCGTGTGGCATCTCCGGTGCGACCCAGCACATGGTCGGTATGAAGGGCTCTAAGAACATCGTGGCCATCAACAAGGACCCCGAAGCTCCCATTTTCCAGATTGCCGACCTCGGCATTGTGGGCGATGTCCACAAGGTGCTGCCGGCTTTGATCGAGAAGCTCAAGAGCCGCTGATTTGCGGTGTCGAAGTGACGGGCGGGGCTGACAGCCCCGCCCGTTTTTCGTTTCTCGGAGCCCTCGCCATCAGGTCAAATATCCCCAGATTTCCTAGGGAAAAAATTTGTGACGGTTCGGGGGCAGCAAAGCAAATTGCCGGCGAGATTTTCCACTATGTTGAGCGACGGAGCGACCCTCGCTCCAGGACAACGTGGTCGACTTCTTGTCGGGCGTCGACGCGTGTCCAGCTTTCCACTAGGAGGAAATGGAATGCAGTTTCAGAAGAAGGGGATGACGCGTGTTGCGGCGTTCGCCGGTGCAGCCGCTTTGGTTGCGTCAGCTTTCACCGTTACCGCGGGTGCTTCGACCAAGGTCGCAGCCCACACCACTTACGCAACGACCAGGGCTTGCCTTGTCACTGACACCGGTGGCATCAACGACAAGTCATTCAACGCATCGGCCTATGCCGGTCTGACCGCCGCGCACAAGCTCAGCAGCAAGATCACCGTGTCTTACCTGGCTTCGTCGCAGGAGTCTGACTACAACACCAACATCTCGATTTTCGAGAGCCAGCACTGCAACATCATCGTGACCGTTGGCTTCCTCATGAGCGAAGCGACTTGGTTGGCCGCAGTGGCTACCCCGTCGCAGCACTTCGCCCAGGTGGACAACAACAACGCGGCACCCTTTGGTGACACGTCAGGCCACGCTGGTCCGTTGAGCAACTACCTCGGCCTTACCTACTCGACCCAGCAGGACGCGTTCCTCGGTGGTTACGAGGCTGCGGCCTACGCCGTGTCGAAGAACCCCAGCGCTCCGAAGGTTGCCACCTACGGTGGTATGCAGTTCAGCTCGGTGACCTCGTACATGGACGGTTTCTACGACGGTGTGAAGTACTACAACACCACCGTGAAGCCGGCGCACGCGGTTATCGTCCTCGGTTGGAGCCAGCCGTCGCAGACGGGTACCTTCATCGGTTCGTTCAACGACCAGGCCACTGCCTTCTCTGACACCACTGCGTTCTTGCAGCAGGGTGCTACCACCATCTTCCCGGTTGCCGGTGCAGACGGTCTCGGTACCAACTCTGCCGTGATGACGTGGAACGCCTCGCACGCCATCAAGGCGAACGTGGAGTGGGTTGACACCGACGGTTGCATCAGCGACGCGACGGACTGCTCGATCTTCTTGAACTCGATCACCAAGGGTGTCACCGCATCCGTGACGGCAGCGATTGTTGCTCAGGCCACGGGTAAGTGGGGCACCGGTGGTAACTACGTCGGTACCTTGAAGAACGGTGGCGCTGCCTTCGTCCAGGACAAGGGTTTGACCACGTTCTTCTCGAAGACTGCGGGCAACGCTCTGGCCGCCAAGATCAAGTCGATCACGGCGTCCATCATCGCTGGCAAGATCGCCATCGCCGTCGGCTGAGCCGTCGCGTAGCGAAAGTATTTAACTCTCTGAGGGGGTCGGGCAATGCCCGGCCCCCTCAGGCTTGTACCCCTCACACGGCTAGGATTTTCCATTAATGAGACTCGAACTGCGCGGCATTACCAAGTCCTTCGGCAGCCTGGTTGCCAATCACAACGTCAGCTTGACGGTCGAGCCCGGAGAGATTCACTGCCTGCTCGGCGAGAATGGCGCGGGCAAGTCAACATTGATGAACGTTCTCTACGGCATGCTCACGCCGGACTCGGGAGAAATCCTGATTGACGGTGAGCCGGTCACCATCCGCGATCCCAAAGATGCCGTCGCGCGTGGCATTGGCATGGTCCACCAGCACTTCATGCTCATCCCCGTTTTCTCCGTCACAGAAAATGTGATTCTCGGCGATGAGCCCGTTCGCCCGTGGCCCTTTGTTGATTACCGCAAAGCCGTCACGATGATTACTGAATTATCGCAGCGCTACAACTTCGACGTGGACCCCCACGCCACCATCGAGAACTTACCTATCGGTACGCAGCAGCGCGTCGAAATCCTCAAGGCACTCAGCCATCACGCCGACCTCCTCGTCCTTGACGAACCCACTGCCGTTTTGACGCCCCAGGAAGCTGATGCGCTCATCATGATTTTGAGGTCGCTCAAGGAGATGGGTAAGTCCATCATTTTCATCACCCACAAGTTGCGCGAAGTGTTGGAAATTGCCGACGTCATCACCGTGCTGCGTCTCGGTGAGGTGGTGGGATCCACCACACCCGCCGAGACGAACGAAGAAGACCTCGCCACGATGATGGTGGGTCGTTCAGTGAATCTGGTTGTTGACAAGAAGCCGGCAGCACCCGGTGATGTCGTCCTGGAAGTCCGCGACCTGCTCGTCGAAGAAGACCGAGGCCTCACCGCCGTCAAGAGTGTGAGTTTTGATGTGCACGCCGGTGAAATCTTGGCCATTGCGGGCGTGCAAGGTAACGGCCAAACAGAACTCGTGGAGGCACTCACCGGACTTCGCGGTGTCACGTCGGGTTCAGTGATTCTTAAGGGGTACGACGGCAACCTTGCCGGTGCCGCAGTTCGCGATATTCTCCACGCGGGCATTGGTCACGTTCCCGAAGACCGGCAACGTCATGGCCTCGTTCTCTCCCTGCCCGTGGAGGACAACCTTGTTCTTGACCAATTGTCAGACCCTCGATACCACGGCCGCTTCGGTCGTAAGTTGCGCGCGATTCGAGAGAATGCCCGCACACAGATCACCGATTTCGATATCCGCACGCAGGGTCCCGAGCTCGAGGCGGGCAGCCTGTCAGGTGGCAACCAGCAAAAGGTCGTCATTGCTCGTGAACTCTCACGAGAGCTACGCGTCCTGATTTGTTCGCAGCCCACTCGAGGTCTCGACGTGGGTTCAATTGAATACATGCACCGACAAATCGTGGCGAATCGTGACGCCAATGTCGCGGTGATCATTGTGTCGAGTGAGTTGGACGAAGTTCTGGCTCTGGGGGACCGAATTGCGGTCATGTACGACGGAAAAATTCAAGGCATCGTTCCTCCGACCACCAGTCGTGAGGACATTGGCCTGATGATGGCCGGTGCGGGAAACGCGGCGACAAGTGAGGAACAGGCATGAGCGAGTCAGTTGAATCAACACCCACGTTGTTGCGAGTGGCGATGCGCGTGCGTGAGGCCAACATGGCCATGGTGCTGCTCTGCGCCATCTCGATAGCAATCGTGCTCGGCGGACTTCTCATCATCTTCACGACACCTTTACTCACCGCGTCCTGGGGTGGATTCTTTTCGCACCCGGGTGGCACAATCACCCTGACGTTGCGGACTGTCTGGTACGCGTACGAGATGATCTTCCAGGGTTCCGTGATTAATTTCCACGCCACCAATGTGTTGCTCCATCATTGGTCGACGGAAAACTTCTCCACTTTCATCACGCCGCTGGCGGGCACGTTGTCGTACGCCACGCCCCTCATCGTCGCCGGCCTGGGCCTGGCCATTGGTTTTCGCTCCGGGCTCTTTGACATCGGTGGGCGAGGTCAGATCATCGGTGGCGGCATGGCCGCCGCCTGGGTGGGCTTCACTTTCAACTTCACGCCGGTCGTTGAGATTTCTCTAGAAATTGTGGCGGCAATCATCGTCGGGGGATTACTGGGCGGTTTCGCCGGCGTCCTGAAGGCGTACACCGGTGCTCACGAAGTCATCGTGACCATGATGACCAACTACATCGTGGTGTTGGTGATGGGTTATCTGCTGATTCAGCCGCTCTTTGCCCAACCCGGCATCCTCGATGGTTTGTCAAAGACCATCAACCCCTCGGCTCAGCTGCCCGAGTTCCTGAGCCATATCTCCACCACTCTCTATTTCAACTTTGGCTTCGTCTTTGCCATCGTCGCAGTCTTTGGGACGCAGTGGTTCTTCGATCGATCAAAAACAGGTTTCGAACTTTTGGCGGTAGGCCGTAATGCGGAAGCCGCGCGTACGGCGGGCATCAATGTTCGTCGATCGACGATTGTCACCTTGGCCTTGGCCGGTGGCGTGCTGGGCTTGTCGGGAATGATGCAGGTCGCCGGTGTTGACCACCATATTTCTCCCACCTTCGGTGGCTCGTATGGTTTTGATGCCATCACCGTTGCTCTCCTCGGCCGTAACCGTCCGTGGGGCGTGTTCTTCGGCGCCATCTTCTTTGGCGCAATGGCAACGGGCGGACACATCATGCAGGCGGTCACCCCAACGAATATCGACTACTCGCTGGCACAGGTCATCCAGGCGGTCGTGGTCTTCTGTGTGGCTACCCCCGCACTCATTATCGAAATGTTCAAACTCCGCGAGCCCGCTCGTCGTGCCGCAGTGAACGCACAAGGAGCAGCGGCATGAGCACGTCAGTCGAAATTGTCACCCTCGAAAATCTGAGGGCGGTCTCGCGCGGCCGGGCTCGTGCCTATGGCATCACCACCGCAATCTTTGGAATCTTGGAAATCGTGTGGATGGGCCAGACTCACCCGGGTCTGAACACCACTATCGAGTTCGGCGCCAATAGTTCGACCAGCATGCCCGAACTCTCTGGAGCGTGGCGCGTCATCGTTCTCGCCGCCGCTCTCTTGCTGGCGGGAATCAGCGCGATCGCGACGACGCAAGGTCGCCGCTTCGCTCTTCCACGCTCAGGCACGCTGGCGGTTCGTATCATCGCCATAGCGCTGGCACTGTGGCCGATTTCCTTGTGGCTCCACGTGAATGTCGACGGCATCTTGCGATCGTGGACCGTTCCCGTACACGTGGTGGGGCTGGTTATTGGAGTCCTCTCACTGCTCGCGGGCGGATACCTCGCCTGGAAGCGCTATGACCGTGGCGCGTCAGCCACCCTCTACGCCGCACTGATTGCTTTTCTGCTCACCTTCTTGGTGTGGGTGGCGCGTGGGTCAGACGTGTCGGGACTTCACCTCCAGTTGACCTCGCTGCTCGCCCTGTCGGTGTCGGCCGCCACGTGCCTCATGTTCGGCTCTCTCTCGGGCACCATTTGCGAACGTTCCGGTGTCGTGAATATCGCCATTGAGGGCCAGTTCATGGTCGGCGCAATGAGTGCGGTCATGTTTGCCAGTGCGTTTAATGGGGCGGGAATATCCAAAACCTTCGCTGTGTTGCTGGGTGGCGTGTTCGGCGCCCTGATGGGTTCTTTGCTCGCCGTTATGGCGCTTCGTTACAAGGCCGACCAAGTCATTGTCGGCGTGGTGATTGTGGCCTTCTGTAGCGCCATCACTCAATTCCTTAGCTCGCAGGTATTGAATTTCCACCAGAACCTGAATCAGTCTGAGCCCTTGCCGGTGTGGGCGGTGCCCGGTCTCTCCAAGATTCCCGTGTTGGGACCAGTCCTCTTCGATCAGAACGTCTTGGTGTTCGTCGCGGTCTTGATGGTGGTGGCAGTGAATATCCTGCTGTACCGCACCCGATGGGGACTACGCGTTCGCTCAGTGGGCGAGAAGCCCATCGCCTCAGAGACGGTGGGCGTGTCGGTATCGCGTATGCGTTACGGCGCCGTGATCTTGGGTGGATTCATCGCGGGCATTGGTGGTGCGGCGTTCACCGTGGGACCCGGTTCATCGTTCAGTTACGGCATGACCAACGGTTACGGTTACATCGCCTTGGCCATCATGATCTTCGGTCGCTGGCGCCCCTACGGGGCTCTCGCCGCCTCACTGCTCTTTGGCTTCACGATCGCCATGAGTGCGAACCTGAACATCTACCTGAGCCAGTTGGTGATTCCGCAGCAGTTCATTAGTGCGCTGCCCTACATCATCACCATTGCGGCGGTGGCCGGTCTGGTGGGGCGCATCCGCCCGCCCGCCGCTGACGGTATTCCGTTCAGTCGCGAATAACTCAGTGGGCGCCGAGCCGTGAGATGACCTCGGCGGCTTGGCGCATGGCTGCCCGCAGGGCCAGCTCGGGATCTGGATTTAGCAGACGCGAAGCCAAGAATGCGCCGGTCGCTGCGTCACCCGCTCCCGTGGTGTCGACTACCTGCGTGGCGACGGCGGGGACTTCCCAGCGGTCGCCGTGATGGGAGAAACGTGCCCCCGCCGCACCAAGTGTGGTTAATAGATCTAGGTCCGTACCACCGAGGTGGGAAGCAAGGACGTCAAACTCTTCGGCATTGCTGCAGAGCAACGTGATGCCGTTGATGGCGTCAATGAAATTCTTCGGGCCCATTGTCATGAGCGGCCCCACCGAACAGGCATCGGTCGAAACGGGTATGCCGAGTTGTCGAGCGTGGGCAATGGCCGCCCGACCCGCCGCACGGGTTGCGGGCGACAAAATGACGTAACCCGACAGATGAAACCAGTCGGGTTGGTGCGTGTCGAGCGCCTGAGTGAGGAAGTCAGCGGACAAATCGTCATTCGCACCCGCCTGCGTCAACATGGCTCGCTGACCGTCGGCGTGCACCAGCGCGACCAATGATCCGGTGGGCTGGGGGGAGGGCTGAAACTGGACGGGGAAATCGAATTGCGACGCCACTAATTTTCCGATGAGGTCGTCGCCGATAGCGCCCACGAAGGTGGCGGTAATGCCCGCGGCGTGTGCTGACCGGGCAATGTTGGCGCCGGCTCCACCGCGGGAGATCGATACCTCCGAGGGGGTGTCGCTGGTGGGTGCGATAGCCGACTCGGGGCGAACAATCACATCCATCATGATGTGACCCGCGACGAGAAGGTGGGGAGTGCTCATCGAGATGTGAGTTCGGCGGCTATCTGGCCGGCGACGGTGGAGTTATTCACCACAAGATCAGTGTTGACGGTGACGGAGACCCCTGAGGTGAACTCCGCGAAAGCCGACAGCAGCACGGGAGTCACCGCTTTGCCGGTTACTTTGCCGGCCGCCACGCGGCGAAGGCCTTCGGCGAGGGCGGCATCGTGTAGCGCTTCGTCGAGCTGCCGATCACGGGGCACCGGATTGGCAACGACCACCGCGGTACCCGAAATGACACGGTGACCAGCAAAGATGCGGGCGATGTCGGCCGCCGTGTCGCTACGCCAATCAATGGGAAATTCGGTGGAGTGGCGATAGAAACCGGGGAAGTTGTCAGTGTGATAGCCCACGATGCTGACGCCCAGGGTGTCGAGGCGTTCCAACGTGGCGCCCACATCCAAAATGGACTTACAGCCACTGGCAACCACCACGATGGACGTTCGCGATAGGGCGACCAGGTCGTGTGATTCATCAAAGGATTCCGATGCGCCACGATGAACGCCGCCCAGACCGCCGGTGGCCATGACATCGATGCCCACGTGGCGAGCGATGGCAATGGTGCCGGCTACGGTCGTGGCTCCATGCAATCCGCGGGCCACCACGGCACCGAGATCACGAGTGGAGGCCTTCGTCACTGACGAGAGGGGGTCGGCCATGAGGTCGATCTGCGATGAGTTCAGGCCGACATGAATGACACCATCAATGATGCCGATGGTGGCGGGCACGCTGTCGGACGCCCGCACGGCCGCTTCACAGAGGTCGGCAACTTCTCGATTGGTGGGGAAGGGCAGTCCGTGAGAAATGATCGTGGTTTCGAGCGCCACCACGGGACGCTTCTCCGCGAGAGCGGTGGCCACCTCGTCACTAACGACAACGGGCAAGTGGGCGGATCGCTGGCTCATGCATCAAGTGTAATTTGGTCATATGAGCCCCCTCTCGAATGATCAGTGGACAATGCTGCGCCACGAAGCACAACAAGCAGCCGCCCGTGCCTACGCCCCGTACTCCAAACTGCGCGTCGGCGCCGCCGCCCTCACGACCGATGGTCGGCTCATTACTGGCCAGAACGTGGAGAACGCCAGCTACGGCCTGACGCTGTGCGCGGAATGCTCGCTGGTAAGCGATTTGGCGCGTCAAGGTGGTGGACGTTTGGCTGCCGTGATGGTGGTGGCCGGGGATGGAGAGCATCTCACGCCGTGTGGCCGCTGTCGTCAGCTCCTCTTCGAGCACGGAGGACCGCAGCTCGAAGTATGTGGCGACCGGCCCGAGTCGTCCGCACTTCTGGACACGCTGATTCCTGGCGCATTTGGTCCAGCTGATCTCGACGCTCGGAGTGAGGCGTGAGCCGCTTTGCGGCCGTGGAGGTCATCAAGCAAAAACGTGACGGCGGCGAATTGAGCCCCGACATGATCCGCTGGGTTCTCGAGGCCTACGTGGCCGGTGCGGTCGCCGAGGAGCAAATGTCATCCTTGCTGATGGCAATCTTCTTCCGGGGCATGGTTCCCCATGAGTTGGCCGAATGGACCGCGGCCATGATCGAGTCGGGCGAGAGGCTCGACTTGTCAGGACTCTCGCGTCCCACCGTTGACAAGCACTCCACGGGTGGTGTCGGCGACAAAATTTCACTCATCCTCTGCCCCCTCGTGGCCGCGTGCGGCGCGGCCGTTCCGCAACTGTCCGGTCGGGGCCTCGGCCACACCGGTGGCACCTTGGACAAAATGGAAGCGATTGCCGGATGGCGCGCGCACCTCTCGAACGACGAGATGCGTCGCCAACTAGAAGAGGTGGGCGTCGTTATTTGTGCCGCCGGCGATGGATTGGCTCCCGCGGATCGCAAGCTCTACGCCCTGCGTGACGTGACGGCGACGGTGGAGTCCATCCCCCTTATTTCCTCGTCCATCATGTCAAAGAAGATTGCCGAAGGTACCGCCAGTTTGGTGCTCGATGTGAAAACGGGTCGAGGTGCATTCATGAGCGATGAAGGTAAGGCGCGCGAATTGGCAGCCACGATGGTGGCGCTGGGCAATGCGAACGGCGTTCGCACGACGGCACTGCTCACCAACATGGACGTGCCCCTGGGAATTGCGGTCGGGAATGGTCTTGAAGTTCTTGAGTCCATTGATGTTCTGCGTGGCGGCGGTCCATCGGATATTCGCGAAGAAACGCTCGCGCTGGCACGCGAGATGGTGGCGCTGGCGGGGATTGACATCGATGTCGAGAAGAAGCTCGATGACGGGTCGGCCTTCGAGGTGTGGTGTCAGATGGTGGCCGCCCAAGGCGGTGACCCTGGTGCGGCGTTGCGCGTGGCGCCCCTCATACAGACCGTTACGGCCGAGCGCGATGGGGTGATTACCTCATTGGACTCCCTGTCGATTGGCATCTCCGCATGGCGCTTGGGTGCCGGTCGCGCCCGCAAGGAGGACCCGGTGAGTGACGCCGCGGGGCTCAAGGTGCTTGTTCGCGAAGGCGACCATGTCTCGGTAGGTCAACCGTTGTTTGAACTTCATGCTGACGACGACGCGCACCTTCAGTTCGGAAGGGCGGCCCTCGAGACAGCCATCGAACTCGATGGCGAGGTGCGAGCGACGCGGCCACTCATCATTGATCGCATCGTTTAGTTCTACGCTAGGGAGATGACGACTCTTCTCTCCACCGACCAGATCCGACGTGCTCCGAAAGTTCTTCTGCACGACCACCTCGATGGGGGCGTGCGACCGCTCACGGTGATCGAGCTAGCTGCCGAGACCGGTTACGACAAGTTGCCGAGCACGGATTTGACTGAATTGACCAACTGGTTCGTTCAAGACGACGGGGCCACTGACCTCGTTCGTTATCTGGCCGCCTTTGAGCACACGGTGGGAGTCATGCAGACCACGGGTGCACTGCATCGTGTGGCCGCCGAATGTGCGCTGGATCTCGCTCGTGATGGCGTGGTGTACGCCGAGGTGCGCTTTGCCCCCGAACTGCATATCGAAAAGGGTCTCTCGCTCGACGAGATTGTTGAGGCCGTCATGGCGGGGTTTGCCGCGGGGGTGCGCGAGGCGGCGGCGGAAGGTCACGCGATCGTTGTTCGCGCGCTGCTCTGCGCCATGCGTCAAGCGGCGCATTCGTTACAAATCGCCGAGTTGGCCGTCCGTTACCGTGACCAGGGCGTCGTGGGTTTCGACGTTGCCGGCCCGGAGAAGGGTTTCCCGCCGACCTTGCACCTTGATGCGTTTGAGTTCGTCCACAAGGAAAACTTCCACATCACCATTCATGCCGGTGAGGCCTTCGGTCTGCCGTCTATTTGGGAGGCCTTGCAGCACTGTGGCGCGGAGCGCCTGGGCCACGGAGTGCGCATCGTCGACGACATTCAGTTCGTTGATGGCGAGTGGAAGTTGGGCCGCCTCGCCAACTTCGTCCGTGACCGCCGCGTTCCCTTGGAACTCTGCCCGACCAGCAACGTGCACACGGGCGCCGCCGCCACCTTCGCGGAGCATCCGATTGAGCTATTGCGCCAATTGGGTTTTCGTATCACGTTGAACACGGACAATCGTCTCATGAGTGGCATCACCCTCAGTGATGAATTCAGCTCGTGTCAGGACGCTTTCGGTTGGGGTGTGGACGAAATGCAGTGGGTCACCATCAATACCATGAAGAGCGCCTTCTTCCCCTTCGATCAGCGACTGGAGCTGATTAACTCGGTCATCAAGCCGGGCTACAACGCTTTGCGAGCGGAGTTGACGGCTTAAGCGAACCACGCTCGCGTGGCCGTGGCAACGCGGTTCAAGGTGTCATCAGATGGCCCCTGTCGAACTATTTCGAGATAGGCCTTCATTTTCGGCTCGGTGCCGGAGGGCCGAATAGTTACGCGGCCACGTTGCGCGAAACGCAGCATGACGCCCGTCGTGGGGGCCAGGCCGTGATAGCCCTCGTTCAAATCAATGACCTCGCTGACCGCACAGTCGCCCCACGTGGTCGGTGGAGACGCGATGAGGTCACGCAGCCGTTGGCGCCAGCGGTCGAGCTCGGTGGCGTCATTCGCGCGCAGGGATACCTGTAGCAGCGCAACGTCGCCAAAAGTGGCACGAATGTGAGCTAGGACTTCGAGGAGCGATCGCCCGTCGCGACGCAGTTGGTCGGCATAGGTGCAGATGGCCAACGCGGCGGAAATACCGTCCTTATCCGCCACCGTAGGATCCACGGCGTAGCCGAGGGCTTCTTCGTAACCGAAGGCCAAGCGCTCACCGACGTCGGCGCCTCGGGCAATCCACTTGAATCCGGTGAGGGTCTGTCGCGCGGTGACGCCGGCGGCGGCGGCCATGCGCAGGAGGAGTTCCGAGGACACAATGGAGGTGGCGACGACATCGTGTGATTCGCAGGTGGGCAACAACGCCGAGGCGAGCAACCAGCCAATCTCATCACCGCTCAAGATGCGCCATGATCCACCATCGACAAGGGCCACCGCCAAGCGGTCGGCGTCGGGATCATTGGCGATCACGATGTCCGCGTCTATCTCATTAGCCAGCGCGAGGGCCGCGTCCAAGACCCCCGCTTCTTCTGGATTTGGGAAGGGCAGACCCCTAAAGTGTGGATCGGGAACCATTTGCGAGGTCACGCAATTGATGACGGGAAAGCCCACACCGGTCAGGGTCTCAGTGGCAATCTGGCCACCGACGCCACAGACCGGCGTGTACACAATGCGCAGGGGGGAGCGTTCCGGCAATCGCCAGCGCGACACGTGGTGCTCGACGTAGAGCATCTGCGCCAGACGACCTCGGGTGTCGTCGATATCCACGTCGGGGAGGTTGGCGAGTTCGTCCGCTGAATTCATTGCCGCTTCAATGAAAGAGTCGACGGGGGCGTTCACTTGGGCTCCGTCAGTGACGTACAGCTTGTAGCCATTATCCGGTGCGGGATTGTGGCTCGCGGTGATCATGATGCCGGCGGCCGCCGAAAATTGCCGCACCGTGAAGGGAACGAGGGGGGTGGGCAATTGGGGAGGCAGCGCCACCACCTCCATCCCCGCGTGGGTGAGTACCCGAATGACTTCGTCGTAAAAGTCGGCGGAGCCATGTCGGGCGTCACAGCCCACCACCACACCGCCCGCGCGAGTGCTCTCGTCGAGGGTGTTGAGCCAGGCCACCACACCCTGCGTCGCACGCCGCACCGTGCGCCGGTTCATGCCACTGGGTCCCGCCATGACGGGGCCACGAAGACCGGCGGTGCCAAAGCTAAGAGGATTGCCCATCATTGTCGCGAGGCGTGGCTCGTCGTCGAGGGCGCTCAGTAGCTGCGCGCGAGTATCGGGGTCATGGTCGAGCTCGGCCCATGCGCGAGCCGCGTCCTGCAGTTCGTCTAGAGACACGGCAGGATGTCGCGGAAGAGGTCAGCCATGCCGGCTGCCGCCTTCTGGCCGGCTTCCAGCACTTCTAAGTGGTTGAGCGGTGTGGGCGAGACACCCGCGGCCAAGTTCGTCACCAGCGAGAATCCAATGACGCGGGCGCCGAGGTGACGCGCGGCAATGGCCTCGAGAACCGTTGACATTCCCACCAGATCGCCGCCCATGGTCTTGGCCATCTTGATCTCGGCGGGGGTTTCGTAGTGCGGCCCTCGGAAGCCCACGTACACACCCTCGGTGAGGTCGGGGCGCAGGTCGCGGATGGCGGCTCGCGTTTCGCGGCTGTAGACATCGGAAAGGTCGACAAAGCGTGAGCCGTAGCCCTCGGGCGGTGACGCACCTTCCATGGGGCTGGTGGCGGTCAGGTTGATGTGGTCGCTGATCAGCATCATCGTTCCAGGACCACGGTTCGGGTCGATACCGCCCGCCGCGTTCGTGAGAATGACCGTATCGGCGCCCGCCGCAATCACGGTGCGAACCGGGTGCACGACGTCAGCGGTGGGGTGTCCCTCGTAGAGATGCACGCGGCCCGCTACGAGGGCGATGCGCTTGCCAGCAAATTCGATGGACATGATGCGGCCCTTGTGTCCCTGGACGGACGGAGCGTGAAAGCCCGGAAGGTCGCTGGTGCGGATTTCACAGTCGATAGGGGCCAGAGTTTCGGCGGCTTGCTGCCACCCGGAACCGAGCACAATGGCAATGTCGAACTTGTCGACGCCGGCACGAGCGGTGAGCTGGGCTGCCGCGGTGTGGGCCAAGGCGTAGGGGTCGTGACGAAGGTCCATGTTGTTATCTCCTATTGACCGATGGTGTGCCACACGGTGACGGTGTCGATGAAGGCGCGCAGGCGCTTGAGGTCGTGCAGGTCGCGTAGGTCGCTGTCCACCACGCGGGTAATGGTGGCGCTTGCGAGACGACCAAGTTCGAGACGGCTCTCGCCGGCCCCCGCGAGATCGAGACCATCGACGTCTTCGTGTGACGCCAGGATGGGAGCAAGCTCGCTCGCCGTGCCGGTGACAATGTTGATCACGCCCGCGGGCACGTCACTGGTGGCGGCTACCTCACCCAGGGTCACCGCCACGGGAATGGCCTCGTGCGAGCCCGGAACCACGACGACGGTGTTGCCCGACGCCAATGCCGGCAAGACGGTGGCAATGAAACCCGACAAGGAGTTCACGGTAGGGGTAATGATGCCCACCACGCCACAGGGAGCGGGGATGGAGAAGTTGAAAAACGGACCGGCAACCGGATTGGTGCCACCGACGACTTGAGCGATTTTGTCGGTCCATCCGGCGTACCAGACGGTCAGGTCAATCGACTTGGAAACTTCGTTAGCCGCCCTTTTGGCTGAGACGCCGTCAGTGAGCTGCAGCAGGCTGACGAATTCGTCATGACGCGACTCCAGAATTTCGGCGACGCGGTAGAGCACCTGGCCACGGTTATAGGCGGTCGCAGACTTCCATTTGTTGGTCGCGCCACGAGCGGCGACGACGGCATCGCGAATGTCCTTGCGCGAGCCGTGGGCCACGTTGGCGAGGAAGTTGCCCTCGACGTCGTTGAGAACGAAGGTGCGACCGGATTCGGAGCGAGGAAATGCTCCATTGACGTACATCTTGTACGTCTTCGACACGCTGACACGATCAGACATTGAGGTACGCCTCCAGTCCATGACGGCCACCTTCGCGACCGAACCCTGATTCCCGCACGCCACCAAAGGGGCTTGTGGGATCAAACTTGTTGTAGGTGTTCGCCCAAATCACTCCCGCGCGAAGTCTCTCCGCCATCCACAATGTGCGGCTGCCCTTTTCGGACCAGATGCCGGCCGCGAGACCAAAGGTGGTGTTGTTCGCCTTGGCGACCGCTTCCTCGGGCGTGCGAAAGGTCAAGACCGAGAGCACCGGGCCGAAAATCTCTTCACGGGCGATGCGGTGCGTTTGCTCGACGCCGGTAAAGACCGTGGGCGGGAAGAAGAAGCCCGCCGAGGGGAGTGCGCACGACGAGGAGAAACGCGTGGCACCCTCGAGAACTCCGGCCTCGGTCAACTCGGCGATCTTGGCCAATTGGGCGGCGGAGTTAATCGCGCCCACGTCCGTGTTCTTATCAAGGGGGTCACCGACACGAAGTTGTTCCACGCGACGAAGAAGTCGCTCGATCACATCGTCGTGAATGGACTCTTGGACCAAGAGGCGTGATCCCGCGCAGCACACGTGACCTTGGTTGAAGAAGATGCCATCGATGATGCCTTCGATTGTTTCGTCGATGGGGGCATCAGCGAACACGATATTTGCACCCTTGCCACCGAGCTCGAGCGTGAGCTTCTTGCCGCTCCCTGCCACGGCCGATTGAATGATGCGTCCCACTTCGGTCGAACCCGTGAACGCCACCTTGTTGATCCCGGGGTGATTGACGAGAGCCGCGCCGGTGCGACCGTCACCGGTCACGATGTTGACCACACCGTCCGGCACACCCGCTTGGCGAATGATGTCGGCGAGGAGGAGGGCTGTAAGAGGAGTGGTTTCGGCGGGCTTCAGAACAACCGTGTTGCCCGCGGCCAGTGCCGGCGCGATCTTCCACGCGGCCATGAGGAGGGGGAAATTCCAGGGAATCACCTGTCCGGCAACGCCGAGGGCGGCTGGTTGCGGACCAAATCCGGCGTAGTCCAACTTGTCGGCCCACCCTGCGTAATAGAAAAACCAGGCAGCGGCCATGGGTACGTCGATATCACGCGTTTCGCGAATGGGCTTGCCGTTATCAAGGGTTTCGAGAACGGCAAGTTCGCGAGAACGCTCTTGAATCAATCGAGCAATGCGGAAGAGGTATTTGGCTCGCTCTGATCCGGGCAGTGTGGACCAGACCTTTTCGTACGCCTTACGAGCAGCGGCGACGGCGGCGTCGACATCAGCATCCGACCCCTGTGCCACCGTGGCGAGGTGTTCGCCCGTGGCGGGATTAATGGTGGCGAATTGTTCAGATGATGCCGGGTTCGTGAAGTCGCCGTTGATGAAGTGCCCGTAGGCGTCCTGCACGGTGACGACGGCACGAGACTCGGGCGCGGGCGCGTACTCCAGCGAGCTCAGCGAGGACAGGGGAGTGAGGTCGCTCATCGTTAATCTCCACTAAATCGGTCGGCGCGCACGTAAGAGCCAGTGGCCTGCTTCGTACGCTGCATGAGTAGGTCATTGAGAAGTGATGAGGCACCGAAGCGAAAGAAGTCTGGCGACAACCAGCGCGAACCAGCAGTTTCGTTCACGACGACGAGATACTTCAGGGCATCCTTGGTGGTGCGAATGCCGCCGGCGGCCTTCACGCCGATCACGGCGCCCGTCTCGAGCGCAAAGTCACGCACCGCTTCCAACATAAGGAGGGTGACGGGAATCGTGGCATTCACGCCCACTTTGCCGGTGGAGGTCTTAATGAAGTCGGCGCCCGCCAACATCGCAATCCAGCTGGCACGTCGCACGTTGTCGTAGGTGACGAGTTCACCCGTCTCCAAAATAACTTTCAAGTGGGCGGCGCCACAGGCTTCCTTCACGGCCACAATTTCGTCAAAGACTTTGCCGATGTTGCCAGACAAGAACGCTCCGCGATCAATCACCATGTCGATTTCGGTCGCGCCGGCGGCCACGGCTTCGCGAACGTCAGCCAATTTGATCGCGAGCGACGCGCGACCAGAGGGGAAGGCCGTCGCGACGGAGGCGATATTGACGCCGCTGGTGCCGAGGGTTCGTACCGCCACGTCCACGAGGTCGGGGTAGACGCACACCGCGGCCACCGGTGGAACGCTGGGGTCACTGGCATCGGGCCGCATGGCCTTGGTGCACAGTGCGCGCACTTTGCCGGTGGTGTCCGCACCCTCGAGCGTGGTGAGGTCCACCATGGTGATCGCCAAGTCAATGGCGGCCCGCTTGGTGTCCTGCTTCAAGGAACGCGTGCCCAGCTTGGCCGCGCGGGCCTCGAGCCCGACGGCGTCGACACCGGATAGGCCACCAAGAGTGCTGCGTAGATCGTGTTCGGAGCCGATACGAACCGGACGAGAAGTGGTGGCGGGAAGTTCCGGCCGGCCGTGAGCGGCAACAGACGTCATCACCTCAGGCTACCAATGACGGCTCGGACCGTTTTTCCCGTCTAAATCAGAGGCCAGGGGTAGGGCGGATAATCCCCGTCCTCGTCGGGGAGGGGGAATTCGCCCGCCGCGAGCAGGCGGTGGGCGCGTTCACGCAGCGCGTCAATTTCCGCGGGGGCAATCCATTCGTCGAGAACAGTGTGGGGAATCTCCGCCGCCGCGTGAAGCATGTCGCGCGCACCATCGTCGAACGGGTCACCTGCCCAGTCCCAGATGACGGTGCGCAACTTGTCCTCGATGTGGAAGCTCAGACCATTGTCGATGGCCCAGCAGTCATCGTTATCGAAGATGATGTGCCCGGCTTTGCGGTCCGCGTTGTTAATGAGGGCATCAAAGACGGCAACGCTACGAAGCCAGACATCGTGCTCCCCGCTGTCTCGAAGTGTGAAGTAGTGGTCGTCGCCATTGTCGTTGACCCACATCTGCACCGACGCCACACCAAACTCGAAGTCGTCTCGAAAAATGGTCGGCGGGACGTGACGCTGGCCGAGGTGGTGGTCGAGTTGGTACGCGGCAATTTCGCGACGCCACAAGCCATCAGGAAAATCCCAGAGTGGTCGCTCGCCCGCTTCGGCTTTGATGCAGCCCGCCAGGGTGATGCCATTTAATTCGAACGTCCCGTACAGCGCGTTATTCGAGCTAGCAACAATGCGACCTTCGATGGTAACGGCGCCGTGGCGCAGCACTTCTTCGACGTCGCGCTGATTCATCGTGCCGGAGGACGATTGCCATTCGTGCGGGGACATGCGTGTTCGCCGGGCTCCAGCGGGTGACCGCAGAGTGGGCAATCTGGGCGTCCTGCCGCAATGAGGCGTGCGACTTCGATCGCGAGGGCGCAGGCCCATTCGCGTGACACGGAAATCGTGGCCTGGTGCTCCTCATCCATTGATTCGAGTTCGATGATGAGGCGACCCGCCTCGTCATCGAGCGCCAAAGTGATGTCCCCGCACGCGAAGTCCGGCTCGTACTCCGGTTCGAGGGCGAGCTCATCGGGCAGGTGCCCCGGTCGGCCCCAGGTTTCCATGGCGGCCGTGACCCACTCGCTGATCGCACCCAGCTGCTGCTTTTCCATCTTGATGACCACGAGACGCGGTCCTTGGCGAACTTGCAGCAAAAAGAGTCGCTGACCGGGGACGCCGCGGGTGCCCACCATGACTTTGTCGGGGTTCAAGAATTCGTAGTTCATGCGGGGGCGAGCTCCTGGAGGTTGGCGGTTGAGTTGATCGTGAGGACAATGGGGGTGCGGTCGTGGAACTGCAGGACCGATACCGAGCACGGTGAGATCACCGTGCGCTGAAAAAGGTCCAGTGGGACGCCTTGAGCGAAGGTGACCGCGGCCTTGATGGGATCCGCGTGGCTCACGAGCACGATGGATTCGCCCCCATGGTTCGCGGCCAATCGCTCAATGCTGGACCAGATTCGTTGCTGCATCTCGAGGAAGGACTCACCATCGGGGAAGCGGAAGGCGCTGGGACGGTTTTGCACCAGGCCCCAGTCCTTGTGGCGACGCAATGTCGCCAGACTCTTCCCCGTCCACTCGCCGAAGTCACACTCGAGGAGACCCTTGTCGATTCGCGTTTTGATGCCCAGTGCCGCCGAGATGGGTGCAGCGGTTTCACGCGTGCGCTCGAGCGGGGATGCGAAGACCGCAGTGGGTGGGCGACGCAGCGCGGACAGTCGCTCCGCCACGGTGCGAGCTTGGGTCTGGCCCGTGGCCGACAGGTGAAGTCCGAGAGCACGTCCCGGGAGAACTTTGCCGGTGGTGCTGGTGACACCATGGCGCACGAGATAGATAGTGGTGGCCGTGGTCATGAAGCGAATCTATGCGTTTCGCTCAGCGCCGCCGCCGGCTCAGGCCGACGTCACGGGAATGCGTCGAGGTCCACCCTGCGCCCATTCGGGCCAACGCTTTCGACTCACTGTCGACAACTTGTTCATCAGCGCGATGGCGCCGGGGTCGTCACTACCCGGGCGCACCTCAATGACGCCCGCCGCGACCGCATCGTTAAAAATCGTCCGCCCGAGCTCGGTGCGAACGATAGTGAGGGTCCACTCACTGAATGCTCCAATGCCACCCGCAGATATGTCGGCGTGTTCGGCCGCAAAGTCGGGGCAGCTCTTGCATCCGCTGCGGGTGAAGGCGTGGGCTTCCTTGAGGGGCACTTCGACATAACGACCATCAGCGAGCCACAGCTGAAAGACGCCCTTGATGTTCATCTTCACAATGTCCTCGCGACGAATGCCGTATGAGGTGAGGAAGAGACCATCAAAGATTTCCTCGTCAAACGTCTTCGAGCACAGAAGCCCAATGGTGAGGCCCAGTCGTCGAGCGGTCTTACCGGTCTTGCGAGCGGCCATCACGGCCGGTGCACTCACCATGCAACCCATGCCCACCACCGCCATCTTCTCGGCACCGGACTCGGCAGCGGCGGGATAGGCGAGGAGGTTGGGGGAGTAGGTGTAGCGAGAGCCGGCGGTCGCTTCGACCTCGTCACGAGTGCGAATAACGGCGGGCGCCGTTCGCCATGGCTCAGTTTCGTCGAGGCCCCCCACGAGGGCCGCGTCAATATCGCCTCGCTCGAGGAGGAAATTCAAGATGGCCGATACGAAACCACCGTCTTGACCCGCCGCGAGTTCATCGGCACTCGTGGCCCGCGTCAGGTAGACGTCGCCAATTCCCGCCACCTCAGTGATCTCACGATCGCGTCCGTGGCGTACGTGGTCCGCTTCGCTTTCCCAGTGTCGAAATCGCGGGCAGGCACGGGTGCACAGCGTGCAGCCTCGCTCGCCGTGAGTGCAGTTGTCGAGGCCACCATCGTCGGCGATGTGAAAGGGGACGGTGCCGCGACGGTCGTATTCCAGAACGTCCTTGGGGCACGCAATCACGCAGGCCGCGCACCCGGTGCACAGCCCACTCGTGACAACTTCAGTGAATAACTCGGCCCATTGCGGCTTGTCGGACATGCATCCATGGTAGGTCCACCGGTACGCTTCGCACGTGCCGGAGATTTTGGAGATCGAGTCCTACCGTCAATTGGCGGAGAGGGTGGTGGGAGCGACCATTCACGAGGGCTTCGCTGACCGCTACGCCGCGAAGAAGCTGGGCTCACCGTCGACCTGGTCAACAGCCGTGCCGGGCCTCACGATTACCGGAACGAGTCGTCGCGGCAAGCTCATGTTGCTCGAAACCACCGGCGCCACCCTCGGTTGGCGATTCGGCATGACGGGGGTATTGCTGCTCGATAGCGATGCGGGTATTGAGGGGCTCTTCTACGGGCCCCACACGTTTAAGCCCGAATGGGTGCGCGGGGGATTGGTGTTTGACGATGGGCGTCGTCTGGTTCTTCACGATCCCCGCCGACTTGGTCGCGTGGAGCTGAACCCCGACCTCAGCGAGTTGGGGCCAGACGCCTTGTCACTGACGAAGACGCAATTTGATGCGGTGATGACGGTGGCGCGTGATGGGCGAGCGATCAAGGCACGCCTGCTGGACCAATCCGTGGTCGCGGGAATTGGCAATCTCCTCGGCGACGAACTGCTCTTTCGGGCGGGCATCGAACCGCGCCGCGCCACTGGCAGTTTGTCGGCCGATGAACGTCAGCGTCTGTGGCAGGTGTGGAAGCGCACGCTGACGACCATGACGAAGCGTGGCGGTAGCCACACGGGTGATCACATGGTGGGTCGACGCCCCGGTGGTTTTTGCCCTCGAGATGGCGCGGAGATGCGTAGTGCCACGGTGGGTGGGCGCACGACCTATTGGTGCTCGCAGCACCAGAAATAGGTCTGGCCAACTACGGCGCTTGGTTCACCCATGCGTCAAGAACGCGAGCCGCACCGTGGGGGTCCTCCACCATCCACCAATGACCCGCCCCCGCCAAGGTGAGGACCTGTGCACCCATGACGGTGATGAAATCCTTGGTGCCCGTCGCCGCACCGACAAAGGGATCGGCCGTGGCGTGCAGAAAGGCACCGCGTGTTGCCGACGCCGCCTCCGCGCCCTGACCCCATGCCGCGAGCGCCGGTTGAGCCGCCGATCGATAGAGGTCCAGCGCGCAGTCACCCATGGTCGCGTCGAGAGGGCCGGCCAGAATGTTCGCCGCGACTTCGGGAACGCCAATGGCGGTGAGGATCGCGATTCGCTCCTCGACGGGCGGAGCCGTCATGGCTCGCATCATGTCTTCGCCGACCTGGGGCGTTTGCCATCCCTGGGCCGCATCGTGCCAGACGTATCGAGGGTGAAGGGCGCCGACGGCGTCTGACGCCCAGGACGCGAGAATGTCGGGATGCGTGATGGCGACGCGGGCGGTGAGAATGCCTCCCCAGTCATGACCGATGAGATGAGTGGGTTCGTTGATGGTGGTGATGACGTCCACCAACCAGTCGTGATAGGCCTCCATCGTGGCGCTGAATCCATCAGGTCGTGGGCATCCAAAGCCGGGGAGCGCGGGAGTGAGAATGTCCTCTCGGCCCCACGCGCGACGCAGGTCGTCCCAGATGGCCGGCGTCTCGGGATTGCCGTGCAACAAAACGATGGCCATGTGTCTCCCCCTCGGTCGTTATCAGCAGGTCTACCTCTCATCGTGACACAACGGGGAAAGTGGCGGCCGACCACACTACGCTCGGCACGTGTCGGAAAACTTCTCTCGTCTGACGGTGGTGCGCCACGGCCAGAGCACGTGGAACGCAGTGCAGAAAGTACAGGGCCAGAACGATGACGCGGAGTTGACCGATGATGGTCAAGCCATGGCGAGAGCAGTGGCCATGGAACTCGCAGACCTCTCGTTCTCTCGCATTATTTCCAGCGATCTGCGACGGGCTCGCCAAACCGCCGACATCATCGCGGCAGTTCTGGGGCTCACGGTGGCCCACGATGAGCGCCTGCGTGAACGGTCCTACGGCGTGCTGGAAACGGGGCCGAGCAGTGGCGTGACCGTTGAGCTCAGCGGACTCGACCTCGCCGCGCAGCGAGTGGTGAACGTGGACGCCAAGCCCGAGGGCGGCGAATCACTTCGTGAGATGTATGAGCGGACGGCGTCATTCCTTCGAGACACCTTGCACGATGGTCACGATGACCGGATCTTGCTGATCTCGCACGGTGGACCCATTCGCACCATGCTGTCGTATGCCTCCGGCTCTGACCTGCAGGGGTCATCGTGGCTCCCCGTCGGAAACTGCTCGTGGTGGCCCCTCGAGCAGAGCTATGCCGAGGCGTTGTCAAAGGGCCCATTACCCAGTTGACCGTGCGCCGATTCCGGAGTGCTGCGCGGAAAAAGTGATCGCCATGTGGCTCGGCTTCTTCCCGCCACGACCTTGGCCAGAGGCGTTCGTGCGATGACTCCGGTCAGAATGAAGCCCGCCGCATAGGTCAGCAAAATGACAATGACGCAGGCAATCCCGGACGGGAACAGGTGGCGACCGTGTGTCGGTTCGACGAAGCGAAACGCAATGGGAATGAAAATCATCTGCGAGAGATAGATGCCGTAAGCATTGTCTGAGCCAACAGCCACCAACCGTCGCGTTCGCCAATGGCGACGAGAGTCGACGAGATAGACGCCGAGGAGATATACGCACAGCACTCCGCCAATGTCATACGGAATGGCGAGCGCCCCGAAAGGGTTCTTGCCGATAAGAAGGTAGGTGCGATATAGATGCGAACCGTAAAAGAGATTCGTGGCGCTGGCACCGGCGAACGCCACCAGCGTCAGAAGCACAATCGGCCTCGCTCGTCGCACCACCCAGGCGTGGAATTCCTCAAAATTCAAGGCGACCACTACTCCCGCCACGAGGTAGAAGGGATACGAGATGAGGACTCGTGTCTCCACAATGAACGACATATGAAAGCCCCACCACCGTCCACGATTCGCGAGGTCAATGAGAATCTGGATGAGAAGCGAGGACCAGAGCAGATGTACGCGCAGGCCGGGGAAGCGACGGATCACCCAGAGTAGGGCCGGGAATACGACATAGAACTGCATGAGAATCAACAAGAAGTAGAGGTGGAAGTATCCCCAGCGGGTAAAGCCCACGAGTGCTGACCACGTCAGTTCATTGGTATGGAGCGCGTAGAGAGGGAAGCCGTGAATCGGGTGGCAGGCTGTCCATAGCCAGTAGATCACCGTC
Source organism: uncultured Actinomycetes bacterium (assembly GCA_903924205.1). Lineage (GTDB taxonomy): Bacteria > Actinomycetota > Acidimicrobiia > Acidimicrobiales > RAAP-2 > RAAP-2. Next base: position 190,411 of record CAIYAP010000002.1, on the reverse strand, counting down.
CACGCGAGATAGGGCGCTCCCACCGACATGAATCGCCGCCACACATAGGAGCGCAGCACCACGCGAGCTGCTGTGCGATAGCTGTAGGCCAACATGCATGCCGAGACGAAGAGGAACGCATCTCGCGAAAAACGAGTGAAAATGAGTCCACTTTTCCAGAGCACCGTCGTCGCGGCGGGCGCGAAGAACTGCATGGCGTGCGTGCCAATGACGGCAAACTGCTTGACAGGTCGCATGGCGTCGACGTGCTCGAGTCGTCGGCGCGTTCCGCCATTAGTGCTCACAGGTGCCGACATGGCTACTTTTCACCACACATTTTTACGAGAGTAGTTCTTCGTGCCGAACGACCACGTCTCCGAGACGAAGAGGTTGACGCAGAATTTTTCCGGTCGCGTGGCGGGGGAATGAGTCCACCACGCGTATGGCGGTGGGCCGCTTTGATCGCCCGAGGGACGCGTCGAGAACGTGGGCAATCTCACGACAGATGAGGTGGCGTTGCTCGTCGGTGGCCGCATCGAGTTCCACGAATGCGAGGGGTACCGCGCCGAGGGTGGGGTGCGGAAGACCGATGACAGCGCTCGCCACGACGCCCTCCACTCTCAGGATCACCTCTTCGATTTCGCGTGGGTAAATCTTCTCTCCCGAGCGATTGATGACGTCGTCGATGCGTCCGACGAGAAAGACGTAGCCATCATCATCGAGATAGCCCAGGTCGCCCGTCAGCAGCCAGCCATCGTCGGTGAAGCGGTGAGCATGGGCGTCGGTGGCGTAGTGGGAAATAACACTCGGCCCCTTGATGGCTATGTGGCCAACGTGCGGCTCTCCCTTGCTGCCCAGAACTTCATCTGACTCAAAGGGAAGGCATTGGAGCTCGACGCCAACAGGAAGGCCCACCGATCCCGCCTTGCGCACCCCCTGGAGAGGATTGGCACATATTTGACTGGCCGCCTCGGTCATGCCATACGACTCGATAATCGGGATGGTGATGGTGGACTCGAAGTTTCGAATGATGTCAGCGGGTAGCGGTGCCGATGCGGAGCGAATGAAACGAATACCCGAAGGAATGCTTTCGCCGTCGCGCAAAACGGAGAGATGTGAGACGATGGCGGGCACGGCATTAATCCATGTCGCATTGACGTCACCCGCGAGGCGCCAAAAGTCGCTGCGCTTAAAGCGACGCTGCAACACCAACTGGCTGCCGGCCACGAGACTCGCCAACACGGCAACGACTTCCGCGTTGATATGCCACAGGGGGAGAGGGTTGAGGCCTACGTCAGCGGGACCTAATTGATTGTGACGGGCAATGTTCGTCGCGGTCGTCAAGATTTGTTGCTGGCTCAGCAGCATTGTCTTCGGTGTCCCCGTCGTCCCCGACGAGGAGAGCAAGATCCCACCGAGGTCACTAGGGAGGTCGTCATCGCGGTGGCCCACAGGGGCGTCATGCCAGGCGAGATCCGACGTCGCTGCTTGGGGACGATCCGCAATAACCATGGTTAGGTCCAAGGAGGCAAGGTGGCTGTCGACGGACGGCAGGGCGTCGTAGTCCAAGGTGGGGTCGAGCGGGGCCATCCAGAACCCGGCGGAGATGCCCCCCAGAAAGTGAATGATGAAATCCACGGGCTGAGCGACCAGCAGACCCACGCGATCGCCGGGGGTCAATCCGAGGTCTCGGTAGTAGTGAGCCACGAAGTTGGTCGCCGTGAACAATTCCGCAAAGCTCAGTGTGCGTCGCCCGTTTTCCTCTTGAGGGGCTTGCGCAAAAAGGCTGTTGCTGCGGTGACGCAGTATCAGTTGCGCCACCGAGAGGCGCTCATTGCTCTGCACGGTGTCCTTAGTACATCATCCGATGGTCGTGGTAATGCTTGAACTCGAGCAAGTTGTTCGCGGGGTCCACCAAGACGAAGGTGCGGTGAACTTCGACAAGCCCGTGAAAACGGTCGGTGAGATCCGCATAGAAAGGGATGTGACGCGCTTTGGCTAAGGCGTACAGCGCGTCGAAATCAACGCCCTCCCGAAAAGTCACGCCAAAGTGTCGTGGGTACATCTTCAGTTCAGAAATGGCGGGCAAGGTGTCTGGCGCCGGCCCGAGGTGACACACCACTTGATCGCCAAAGAAGTCCAGAGTTATGCGGTCGTCGTAGCGACGGGCAAGTTTGCAACCCAACTTGGTGACGTAGAAGTCGATGGTGGCGTCGACGTCGTAGGCCGGAATGGCCAAGTGGAAAACGTCTCGTGATTCGCGCATACGAAATTACCTTTCGAACTCGAGCAAGGTTTCGCTGCGAAGTCCCACGCGAATAGTTTCACAGGACACGATGGCGTCCGAGGGAATATTCCCCAAGTTCACGTTGGTGCCGACGCGCTTGACGAAATAACTCTGCAAGTCGTTCGTGGGCGCTTCGAACATCAATCGCGTGACGTCAATCCCCGAATCCAGGATTTCCTCGATCAGTCCGTAACGCAGTTCGCCATTAGGACGACACATGCCGCCGCGACCCGATTCGCGAGTTTCTAGGGTCACCAAACGAGCGCCCGCGACGAGGTCGCGTTCGATGGACTCCACCCACTTCTTCGGCGCAAAGTTTTCGGATTGCGAATTGTCTTTGAATCCCACTTCGGAAATGACTTCAAAGTCATGAGCCAACTTCTCCACGTAGAGAGATTTCTCCTCGTGGCTGATCGCGGCGGTGCCGTTACTCACTTCCACGGTGGTCAAGCCGTAGTCGTGACAAACGCGTCGAAAATCGTCGAACTTTCCTTGGATGATGTACTTCTCGAACAGCGTGCCACCGAGATAGGCACCAATGCCATGGGACTTCAAGATGTCGATTTTGCGTCCGACCAAGGGGTAGGCCACGGACGTTCCCCACCCAAATTTGATGAAGTCGATTAGAGGGGCGAACGATTCGACGATGTCCTCAAACGCACGCAGTGGTATTCCGGAATCAATCACCATCGTCACGCCATGGCGACGGGGCTGTGATGGACGTTCGGGAAGTGTCAACGTGTGCGCCATGATGTGTCCCCCGCTTTCCGGCAACATTCGGTTGGCTAAGGATACTCTCGCGCTCTACTTGCCCCGAGGGCCACTATCTGTCGATTTCGTGACGGAGCCCGTGAGCGGCATTTGCCGGATTAGGCGGTGAGGGCAGCAACCACTTTGGCCGGGTGACCGTCAGCGCGCACGTTGTACCAGAGTTGTTCAATTTTGCCCGTCGGCCCGATAATGAACGTGGAGCGAATCACGCCGGTGACCTTCTTCCCGTACATCATCTTCTCGCCGAAGGCGCCGTACTTCTCCATGGTGCTCTTGGTGGGGTCAGATAGGAGGGAGAAGGCCAAGCCATACTTCGCTCGAAATGTCTGGTGCGACGCAGCGTCGTCCGGAGAAATTCCCAGAACCGTCACACCGGCCGTGACCAAGGTGGCGAGCTCGTCATTGAACTGGCAAGCCTCTTTCGTGCATCCGGGCGTGTCATCGGCGGGGTAGAAGTAGATGATGACACGCTGACCCCGAAAGTCCTTAAGTGCCACTTTCTCCCCGTTTTCGTTCGTCAGAGTGAACGCCGGTGCCATCTGTCCAAGTTCGAGTCGCATGTACTTCCTTTCGCAGTCGTAAGATAAAGGAGGGAACACGCGCGACGCGCGGGTATCCGGGCCCATTTTTCTTCACGTGTGACGGTTCAGGGTCCGACCGGGAAACGAACCCTTATGTCCGACGCACCCTCCGCCCCTACGGCGGGGAACGATACCTACGCTACGGAGCACAGCTTCGCGAGCCTCGGAATTGCCACACCCATGGTCGACGCCCTCGCGGCGCAGGGCATTGTGACAGCATTTCCAATTCAAGCCATGACCATCGCGGACGCACTGGCCGGCCGCGACACCTGCGGTAAAGCCAAGACTGGATCGGGCAAGACCTTGGGCTTCGGTTTGCCATTACTCCAACGAGTGGCGGAAATCAATGCTCGTGACGGTCGTCACGAGGGACCCGTCGCCCGCCCCCGTGGCCTCGTCCTATTGCCCACTCGCGAGTTAGCCGTTCAGGTATTTGAAGTGATCGAAACCTTGGGCGCCGCCATGGGTCTCTCCGTAGTCGCGGTGTATGGCGGTGCTGACATCGAAAAGCAGATCAAACAAATGCGGGCCGGCGTCGACGTCATCATCGCGACTCCGGGACGTTTGATTGACCTCGGCGATCGCGGCGAAGTCAAGGTTGACGGACTCGACATTCTCGTCCTCGACGAGGCCGACCGCATGGCCGACATGGGTTTCATGCCCCAGGTGGAGTGGGTGCTGCGTCGTTTGGCAGACCGCCCGCACCAGACCCTGTTGTTCTCGGCCACGCTGGATGGCGCCGTGGACCGCTTAGTGAAGCGCTACATGAACGACCCCATTTTCCACGAGGTTGCCTCCGATAGCCAAACGGTGTCGCTCATGGTGCATCACTTCTTCTCGGTGCACAAGATGGACCGCAACAAGGTTCTGGCCACGATCTGCAAGGCACAGAATAAGACCATCATCTTTTGTCGCACCAAGCGTGGCGCGGACCGAGTGGTCGAGGATATGGAGAAGGAAGGTGTCAAGGCAGCTGCCATTCACGGCGACCTTCGTCAAGCTCAGCGTGAACGGGCGTTAGCCGACTTCTCTACCGACGCCTTGCCCGTCCTCGTCGCGACCGACGTCGCGGCGCGCGGACTGCACATCGATGGCGTCGACTGCGTCGTGCACTTTGACCCGCCGGAAGACCACAAAGCCTATTTGCACCGTTCGGGCCGCACCGCTCGTGCGGGTTCGACGGGTGTGGTCGTGTCGCTGCTGTTGTGGAATCAGATGGTGGAAGCAGAAATCATCATGCGCCGTATTGAAATCAAGCGACCCATCGTTGAAGTGTTCTCCAACAACCCCCATCTCACCGACCTGGCGAATTGGGAGCCCACTATGGAGGAATCAGTTCTGTGAGCAAGTCGGAGAAGAAGTCGAAGGTCGCGGTCTTTGCCCCTCGTGAAGACCTCCGACGCGTTCTCGTGGTGGCGGCGCACCCTGACGACATTGACTACGGCTGCGCCGGAACCGTTGCCACGCTGACGGCGGCGGGCGTGGAGGTGCAATATTGCCTCGTGACGTCCGGTGATGCCGGCGGTGATTCCTCGACGCACACGCGAGAAGAGCGCGCGTTGATTCGTGAAGGCGAACAACGTGCGGCCGGTGCCGAGGTTGGCGTGACGGGCCTTCACTTTCTGCGTTTCGCCGATGGCGAGCTCGAGCCCACCTTGAAGGTGCGGCGCGAGATCAGCCGCGTTATTCGTATTGCGACGCCTGACGTGGTCATTTGCCAGAGCCCGGAGCGCAACTGGGAGCGCATCTACGCGTCGCATCCTGACCATTTAGCTGCCGGCGAAGCCACGATGCGTGCGGTCTATCCCGATAGTCGCAACCCTCACTCCTTCACCGATCTCCTCGCGGCGGGCTTTGAGCCCCACACGGTTCCCGAGGTGTGGGTGATGTCGACCGAACCCACCATGGTCGTTGACACCACGGACAGCTTTGACCGCAAGGTGGCCGCACTCAAGTGTCACGCCTCGCAAGTTGGTGAAGAGTTCGACCCCACAGAATTGCTGCGCAACTGGAGCAAGCTCACGGCCAAAAAGGCGGGTCTCGAGAAGGGCCGCCTGGCCGAGGGTTTCCGTGTGGTTGCCACTCGATAAGCGATAACCTCAGCCGACACAGGAGAGCCATGGCAAATAGTTGGTTTGAAACAGTGGCAATTGCGCAGAAGCGTGCCGAGAAGCGACTTCCGAAGTCTGTCTATGGTGCTCTCATCGCCGGTGCGGAAAAGGGCATTTCCCTGCAGGACAACCTGACCAGCTTTGATCAACTAGGTCTATCGCCCCATATCGCGGGACTGTCGTCGACTCGTGACCTCAGCACCACGGTGATGGGCTGCGATCTGCCCTTCCCGGTCATCATTTCGCCCACCGGCGTGCAGGCCGTCCATCCTGACGGCGAAATTGCCGTGGCCCGTGCCGCCGCGAACCGTGGCCTGCCCATGGGCTTGTCGTCCTTTGCCAGTAAGCCCGTGGAGGAAGTCTGCGCGGTCAATTCGCAGGTCTTTTTTCAAATGTATTGGTCCGGTGGCCGCGACGTCATGGTGCAGCGCCTTGAACGTGCGAAGGCCGCCGGTGCGAAGGGAATCATCGTCACCCTGGACTGGTCCTTCTCCAACGGTCGTGATTGGGGCAGCCCGTGGATTCCCGAAAAATTAGACCTTAAGTCGATGCTCAAGTTAGCGCCGGAAGCCCTGTCGCGTCCGAAGTGGTTCTGGCAGTTCGCCAAGAGCGGTCACTTGCCTGACTTGACCACACCCAATATGGCCGCACCGTACACCAAGCCCCCCACCTTCTTTGGTGCGTATTACGAGTGGATGCAGTCGGCGCCCGCGACGTGGGAAGACTTGGCGTGGCTACGCCGTCAGTGGGACGGCCCCTTCATGGTGAAGGGTGTGGGACGAATTGATGACGCGAAGCGCGTCGTGGACCTCGGCGCCACCACTTTGTCGGTGTCTAATCATGGTGGCAACAACCTCGATTCGACGCCCGCTCCCATTCGCATGTTGCCGCACATCGCCGATGCGGTCGGCACTCAGATCGAAGTCATCCTCGATGGCGGCGTGCGTCGGGGTAGCGATGTGGTCAAGGCACTCGCTCTCGGAGCCAAGGCCGTCATGATTGGCCGGGCCTATCTCTGGGGCCTCGCCGCCAATGGTCAAGCGGGTGTCGAGAATGTGCTCGATATTTTGCGCTCCGGCACCGACGCCACCTTGTATGGCCTCGGCAAGTCGTCGGTCAGCGATTTAACGCGCGACGATGTGGTCGCGCCTGACGATTTCTTTCGTCGACTGGGTTAAAGACCGATGAGTTCGGCGACGCGTGCGACGTGTCGCTCAACCGCGGGACGCCATGGGTCGCCCGCCGTGCCGGTGATGTCGGCCGCCATCGACGTCAAGAAGTCGATAACGAGCGGCGGCAAGTCGGCGTACTGGTCCAGGCGCTCCAGGTACAGGCCGACGTCACTGCAGCCTTGGTGACCAATGTTGTCGAAGATTTCCACTGAGAGGAACTCGTCGCTCATGTGGGCGACGGCATGCGGCGGGTCAATGTCGGCGGGGGTCGTGACGTCACGATTTCCCGAAATGACCGTTGTCGAGACCGCAATGGCCGCCAATTGCTCGGCGGTCAACGGGCGCAGGTAGGGCTCGAGTACCACAATGCCGTGCAGATCGGTTCGCTTGCTCAGCGACGGCGCCGAGCCGAGGGCGGAGTAGGCACCGTAAGAGTGACCACCCAGCCACAGTCTGCGTCCCGCGAGCGAGGGGAGGCCCTCATTTCCCTCCAGCATTGACGACGCGATGAACTCCATGTCCTCGAGACGCTGACGTTCGTTCGTGGCGTCATCGACCGCGATGCCCAGCGCCCAGTCGGCCATGGTGTCTCCCGGGTGGTCGACGATGACGACGTGAGCACCACGCGCCGCGAGTCCCTCAGCTAGTTGCGTATACGCACCATGAAAGCCGCTTCGTCCGTGCGAAAAGAGGTAGATGGGTCCCTCGACATCCGCGGGCGCATTCAGCTGAGCGACACCCGTGAATTCCACGCCGGGGATCACGCTGTACGGCGACAAATCGCCGCCGGCCTGAGTCGTCGGGTACCACCATCCCGATCCCATCATCCGATCGCCGCGTCCCTCGTCGACGAGTAAATAGGGGCGGTGGCCGACGTTCATGAGCGAGCGAGCTGACGCAGGACGAAGTTGAGCACGCCACCGTTGCGGAAGTATTCGGCTTCCGTCTCGGTGTCGATTCGTAGACGCACCTCGAAGGTCGTGGTCTTTGTGGCCGACGTTGCCGTCACCGTGACGCGCGAGGGCAAGACGCCGTCGTTCAACACGGTGAGACCGGCAATCGAGAACACCTCGGTCCCGTCAAGGCCCAGGCTCTCGGCGGAGTCGCCGGGGAGGAACTGCAGCGGGACCACGCCCATGCCGACCAGGTTGGAGCGGTGGATGCGCTCAAAGCTCTCCACCAACACGGCCTTGACGCCCAGCAACTTGGTGCCCTTGGCAGCCCAATCGCGGCTTGATCCAGTGCCGTACTCCTTGCCACCCAAGATGATCAGTGGCGTGTTTTCTTCTTGATAACGCATCGAGGCGTCGAAGATGTACATCTGCTCGTTCTCGGGGAACTTGAGGGTGACGCCACCTTCGACGCCCGGCACTAACTGGTTGCGCAAACGAATGTTGGCGAAGGTGCCACGCACCATCACGGCATCATTGCCGCGGCGGGTGCCGTAACTATTGAAGTCTTCGCGAGCCACACCTCGGTCCGCCAAGAACAAGCCGGCCGGCACGTTCGGGCGAATGTTGCCCGCCGGAGAAATGTGGTCAGTGGTGACCGAGTCGCCGAGGCGGGCGAGCACGCGCGCGCCGGCGATGTCGGTGACGGCGGTGGTCTGCATGGTGAGGCCGTCAAAGTACGGCGGCAGCTTCACGTAGGTCGACGCACTGTCCCAGGCGTAGGTCTCCGACGGTACCGTCGGGACGGCCTTCCAGCGGTCGTCGCCATCGAAGGCGGCGGCGTAGCGTGCCTCAAACATTTCGGGGGTGAGCGACGCACGAACCGCGGCCGCCACTTCAGCGTCGGTCGGCCAGACGTCCTTTAAGAAAACATCGTTGCCCTCGGTGTCGGTGCCCAGGGCATCGGTCGTGAGGTCGATGTCCACCGTGCCGGCGATCGCGTACGCCACCACGAGCGGCGGGCTCGCGAGGAAGTTCTGCTTCACATCGGGACTGATGCGTCCTTCGAAGTTACGGTTACCCGACAGCACCGAGACGACAGAGAGGTCGTGCTCGTTAACGGCATCACTGACCCCGGCGAGGAGCGGGCCACTGTTGCCAATGCAGGTGGTGCAACCGAAACCGGCAAGGAAGAAGCCCAAAGCCTCGAGTGACGACGTCAAGTCGGCACGGTCGAGGTAGTCCATGACGACGCGGCTTCCCGGCGCCAAAGATGCCTTCACCCAGGGCTTCGACGTCAGGCCCTTGGATGCCGCCTTTTGGGCGACGAGGCCGGCGGCCACCAAGACGGCGGGGTTCGACGTGTTGGTGCAGCTGGTGATCGCGGCCACGGTCACGGCACCGTCACGTAGGTCGGCGGCGAAGTCCATACCCTTGACGCTGAGAGGCTCGCGACCAAGCGCGTCGCGGAATGCCCCGCGAACGCCGCCGAGAGACACGCGGTCTTGGGGACGCTTCGGACCCGCGAGCGAGGGCTCACAGGTCGACAAGTCGAGCTCCACTACTTCGGTGACGATGGGATCCACGGCGGACGCGTCGTGCCAGATGCCCTGCGCCTTGGCGTAGGCCTCCACCAACTCGAGCTGAGCGGCGGGGCGACCGGTGAAGGCCAAGTAGTCGATGGTGACGCGGTCGATGGGGAAAATGGTGCAGGTCGCACCGAATTCCGGCGTCATGTTCGCGATGGTGGCACGAGTTTCGAGCGACAGTGACGCCACGCCCGGTCCGAATGCTTCGACGAACTTGCCGACTACACCCTTTTTACGAAGGAGTTCCGTGATCGTGAGCACGACGTCGGTCGCGGTGACACCCTCACGCGGCGCGCCGGTGAGACGAAGGCCAATCACCGGCGGAATCAACATGGAGGTGGGCTGGCCCAGCATGGCGGCCTCGGCTTCAATACCGCCGACGCCCCATCCGAGAACGCCCAAGCCATTGACCATGGTGGTGTGCGAGTCGGTGCCGACCACGGTGTCGAGGTAGGCGACGCCCTCGTTGTCGAAGACGACACGAGCGAGGTGCTCCAGATTGACCTGGTGGCAAATCCCCATGCCCGGCGGCACGACACGGAAGTTGTTCAGTGAGCCTTGGGCCCACTTCAAGAATTCGTAGCGCTCCTGATTGCGCTGGTACTCCACGGCCACGTTCTCGTCGTAGGACGAGGAGGTGCCGGTGTGCTCCAAGATGACCGAGTGGTCGATGACCAATTCCACCGGTACCAAGGGGTTGATCTTCTGGGCGTCGCCACCCAGCGCGATGATGGCATCTCGCATGGCGGCGAGGTCAACCACGGCGGGGACGCCGGTGAGGTCCTGCATCAAGACGCGCTCGGGGGTGAAGGAAATCTCACGAGCCGCATCGCCCGCCGCTTCGCCATGACCTTGCGGGTTCTCGGCCCAGCGAGCCAGTGCGTCAATGTCCGCGCGCGTGACTTTGACGCCGTCTTCGTGGCGCAGCAAGTTCTCGAGCAGGATGCGAATCGAGAAGGGGAGACGTGCGACGTCGTAGTCGCGCAGGCCATCCGACTGAAGTGAGAAAAAGGTCAAAGAGCGGTCGCCAACCGTCAGGGTTGACCGGGAGGCGAAACTGTCAAGGGAGGGGGTGGTCATGTCTCTATTCTGCCAGCCGGACGCCCCTGACCAACTCGACGGCGCCGGGGGGTGAAATTGCCCGAGGTCACCGTCGCGACGGTCCAACTGCGAGAATGTAACCGTGCCGACCACTCGCGACCTCCTCCACGCCCGCCTCCAGCCGGCCTTTGATCGCCTCGTCGCGGGCTCAGATCCCGTGGTGCGCCCATCAGACAAAGCGGATTATCAGTCCAATGGCGTCATGGCCGTCGCGAAGAGCTTGGGTCGCCCGCCGCGAGAGGTGGCCGAAGAAATCGTGGCGCACGCGGATCTGGCGGGATTGGCGAGCGTCGACGTGGCGGGACCGGGCTTTCTTAATCTCACCTTGAGCGATGAATTCCTGTCCTCTCGTCTTCGCGACCTCACCACCGATGACCGTCTGGGAGTCGCGCGACGTGACGAGCCGGGCGTCGTGGTCATTGACTACTCCGCCCCCAATGTGGCGAAGGAAATGCACGTGGGTCACTTGCGTTCCACGGTGATTGGCGACTCTCTGAGTCGCCTCTTTACCTTTCTCGGCGACGACGTTGTTGCTCGCAATCACATTGGCGACTGGGGCACTCCCTTCGGCATGCTCATTGAGCACCTCCTTGATCTCGGCGAAGACAGTGCGATCAGTGAACTCGCGATTGGTGATCTCAACTCTTTTTACAAAGCCGCGCGCGTCAAATTCGACGAGGACGAGACTTTCGCCGAGCGCAGCCGTCAGCGCGTCGTGCTCTTACAGGGTGGCGAGAGCGAGACGCGTCGTCTGTGGCGCATCTTGGTGGACCAATCGGTGGCGTATTTCCAGGAGGTCTACGCCAAACTCGACGTGTTACTGACGCCGGCCGACGCGGTCGGCGAGTCCTACTACAACGACATGCTGGCGGACGTGGTGGCCGACCTCGACGCCGCGGGATTACTCACGGAGTCAGACGGCGCCAAGGTCGTGTTCCCCGAGGGTTTTGTGAATCGTGAGGGCGAGCCCCTCCCCGTCATTGTGCAGAAGAAGGACGACGGATTCGGATACGCGGCCACCGACTTGGCCGCGGTGCGAGACCGTGTCGTGAACCTTCGTGGGCGCGACCTGCTCTACGTGGTGGGTGCACCTCAGGCCCAGCACTTCCAGATGGTGTGGTCGGTCGCGCGCATGGCCGGGTGGTTGCCCGACAACGTGCACATCGAACACGTGTCCTTCGGCAACGTGCTCGGCCCCGACCGAAAAATCTTTAAGACGCGCAGCGGGGACACGGTCAAGTTGGTGAGCCTCATTGACGAGGCCATTGCGGCCGCTGATACCGCGCTACGTGCCCGCGGCTCGCAGTTGGCCGAGGACGAGCGTCTCGTCCTCGCGACACAAATCGCGCGAGCGGCGGTGAAGTATGCCGACCTGTCCACAGAACGTCAGCGCGATTACGTCTTTGACCTCGAGCGCATGATTGCCTTTGAGGGCGACACGGGCCCGTATCTCGCCTACGCGCACGCACGCATTCGATCGATTTTCCGCCGCCTCGGCAACGAGCCGTGGAGTGCCCCCGCGAGACTGGCGCTGACCGAACCGTCAGCTCGCCAACTCGCTCTCGGGCTACTTCGCTTTCCGGAGGCCATCGACGAGTTCACTCTCGGATTGGCGCCGCACAAGCTCTGCGTCTACCTCTTTGATCTCGCGCAGCGCTTCACGTCCTTTTACGAGAACTGCCCCGTTTTGAGTTCCGATGGCGAGGTGCGGGCCGAGCGCCTCACGCTGTGCGCGGTCACCGCGAGCACGTTGTCGTTGGGATTATCACTTCTCGGTATCGAGGCTCCCGAACAGATGTAAGGACGAGCGGTCGAGGGCTGTGTAATCTCGCAGTCAGGCTCACCGTTGAGCTGGTCTTGTAAGGGGGACATCATGGACGTACGCGCCTCAGTCATCACGGGTCTCATGGAGCCGTGGCGCACCGAAACTATTCAGATCGACGACCCACGGTCAGGTGAAGTCCGCGTCAAGATGGCCTTCAGTGGTATGTGCCACTCGGATGAGCACTTGCGCACCGGAGATATTTCGGCCGACCCGATGGTCCTCGACATTCTCTCGGGTAAGCCCTCGATGTTCCCCATCGTGGGTGGCCACGAAGGTTCGGGCATCGTCGAGGCCGTTGGCCCCGGCGTGACCAGCTTCAAGGAGGGCGACCACGTCGCTGTGTCGTTCGTGCCGTCGTGCGGCAAGTGCCCTAGCTGTGCGGATGGCAAGCAGTACATCTGCGACATGGGAGCCACCACGTTGGCCGGACCGATGATTTCTGATGGCACCTGGCGTCACCACTTCAACGACGAGAATCTCAACCGCATGGCTCAGCTCGGCACCTTTGCGGAGTACATCGTGGTGAACGAAGCTTCCCTCGTCAAGATCGAGCCGTGGCAGGACCTGCGCGCTGCCGCTCTGATTTCTTGCGGTCTGTCGACGGGCTTTGGTTCCGCCGCGACGCGCGGCAACGTGCGACCCGGTGACGTCGTGGCCGTGATCGGCTGTGGTGGTGTGGGAAGCGGTGCCATTCAGGGAGCGCTACACGCGGGTGCCCGCGCCGTCGTCGCGATCGACATTGAGCCGTCGAAAGTTGAGCGCGCCCTCAAGCTAGGTGCGACCCACGGTGCGGCCAGCACGCTGGACGCCGCCTTCACGATTCTGCCGGAACTCACGTGGGGAAAGAACTGCGACGTCGTCATTATTACTGTTGACGTGCTCAAGGGTGAACTCATCGAGCAGGCCCGTTCCATTACCGCCAAGGGCGGCACCGTGGTCGCTACCGCCATCGCCCCGTTCTCGCAAAAGACCGTGGAACTGGACTTGTTCATGTTCTCCATGTTCAACCAGCAATTGCTCGGCACCACTTTCGGTTCTGTCGCACCGCGCATTCAGATTCCTCGCTTGCTGCGCCTGTATGACGAAGGCAAGTTGGTGGTCGACGATCTCATCACCAAGGAATACACGCTCGACGAGGTCCAACAGGGCTACGACGACGTGTACAACGGACAGAACGTCCGCGGCGTTATTCGCTTTTAAGGGCGCGTCGTTCGCTCGGCCAGGTGATTGCCGGGCGAACGGCAGCCAGCGACTTTGTTCGCCAAACGCCTCGCCAGACACCCGCGCTATACGCGGCGTCATCAGCGATCATGAGCGGCACATCGCGTAGGTCTCGTGGCGACGAGACGCGCCCCACGAACGACAATCCGATGATGATGGTCGCTAATCGGCGGGTTCGCTTCGACATGAGCGCGAGCATGACGAGGGGCACATAGCTACGCATCAGGCCTCGGGCGAGACCTCGGCTGTGGTTCCACATGGCGAAGCGCGCCAGTTCACGAGCGAGCTCGGGGTCGTCGGGTAACTGGCGTACGTAGCGCCGTTCGAGGGCTGACCATATGCCCAGCACGCTGCGCCACGGCGCGAGAGCGAGAGATAGCAACCCGCCCGTCAATGTGGCGTCGAGACGAAGAGCGGCGTAGGCCTGCGGATGACGACGGGCCAACACGCTCGCCGATTGTCCGTAGTTCACCCGCTGAGCGAACCATGATGACCATGAACTTCGAGCTCGATGGCGAACGCTGAGTCGAGCGTCGTAGAGGACGTTGTTGCCCGCGGCAATTTGCCGCCACACGAAATCGACGTCTTCGCCCGTCCGCAGAGCCTCATCGAAGCCCGTGAATTGTGATCGTCTCACCATCAGGGCGGCGCTCGGCACGTAGGGCACCGCCCCGTGTGGATGAACTCGAGCGCTCAATGCTCCGAGATCGAGCGGCGAATGGTCTCGCTCGAAGCGACCACGAATCGAGGGGTCACCATCACCCACGATGCGCGGAGCGACGGCCGACACGGTGGGGTCGACAAAATGCGAGGCCAGCGTGGTCACTAATTCGTCGATGTCATCCACGGTGACGTCGTCATCAAGAAACAAAATCAAATCTCTGCCGCCACGCGCGGCGCCCGCGTTGCGCGCGGCGGCCGGCCCCCCGTTCTGTTCCAGGTTGACGAGATTCGCGTGGCGAGCGGGTTGTCCCACGCCGTCTCGAACCACCGTGACATCGTGGCCCGCGCATTGCGCGGCAAGCCGCTCCGCATCGCTCGGGTGGCCGGCGTAGGGAATGACGATATCGACGAGGGGGGTCGAGATGTCATACGTGGCCAGGAGTAATCCGGTATCGCACAGGGTGCGCGCGAGCGCCTCTTCGCCCGATCGAACGTCACTGCCGTGTTCCCATCGACGTACCGCCTCGGTGGCGACCCCCGATAGTTTGACGAGGCGCCAGGGGGCGCCACCGCCGAGATAGCGAGAGCTAAACAATCGAGTGGACGGCGCCCACCGAACCTGCGTACCGACGGGGACCGCGGGGCGGGGAATGGGCATCACGCCTTTATTGTCACATGACGCGCACGGGCATGCTCGCCGCTCAGTAGATTTCAGGGAAAGCGTAAGGAGTACACATGGAACGCGAACAGCTAACTGCCGAAGCCCCGACCACTGAGGTCAGCGCCGTCTCCAGCAGCGACGTCGAGACCTTGGTCGAGGAAGTGTCCATCGACGGTCTCTGCGGCGTGTACTAAACGGTGCCGGAGCAACCCGATTTTGCGGCCCATTGGTCGTTGCATCCCAGCGTGTCGCTGCGTGATGAATCATTTGGCGCGATGGCCTATCACCATGGGAATCGGCGACTGGTATTTCTGAAGAGCCCTCTGCTAGTCGACGTGGTGCGTCAGCTCGATGATTTTGAGTCGGCGGACGTCGCGCTGGAGGCCCTGGTGGCCGACGAACAGCGTGCCGCCGTGCGTCGGGCTCTCGAAACATTGACGAGTTCGGACATCGTTCGTGTCGGTTAATCACTCGCTTCGCGACCGCTTTGAGTCTGGCCTCGCTGCCCCGATTTGTTTGACCTGGGAAGTCACCTACGCCTGCAACTTGGCGTGCCGCCACTGCCTCTCGTCGTCGGGCGTTCGTGACCCACGCGAATTGACGACCGATGAAGCCAAGGCCTTTTTGGACGAGGTGGCCGCGATGCAGATCTTCTACATCAACATCGGCGGCGGGGAACCCACGATTCGCCGGGACTTCTTTGAACTCGTGGAGTATGGCTTGTCACGAGGAATCGGCATCAAGTTCTCGACGAACGGATCACGCATCACTCCCGAAGTCGCTCAACGCCTCGCGGGCAATGACTACCTGGACGTGCAGATTTCGCTCGATGGTGCCGATGCCGCTACTAATGACGCGCTTCGCGGCGAGGGTTCATACGACACCGCCATTCGCGCCATGGAGAATCTGCGCGATGCCGGCATGAAGGGGTTCAAGATTTCGGTCGTGGTCACGCGTCACAACGTGGGGCAAATTGACCAACTTCTGGCGTTGGCCGACTCGATGAATGCGGAGCTGCGCTTGACGCGACTTCGTCCCTCGGGCCGTGGCGTTGATGTCTGGGACGAGCTGCGTCTCTCGGCGGCAGATAACCGAGCGCTCTATCACTGGCTGATGGCGCACCCGACGGTGCTCACCGGCGACTCCTTCTTTCATCTCTCCGCTTTGGGCGATCCACTGGCGGGTATCAACCTGTGCGGCGCGGGTCGCGTGGTGTGTCTCATTGACCCCGTGGGTGATGTCTACGCCTGCCCCTTCGTTATCCACGAGCAATTTCTTGCGGGTTCAATTCTCGACGGAGGCTTTGGCCACGTGTGGCGCGACAGCGAACTCTTTCGTTCGCTGCGTGAGCCGGGTTCGCCCGGTGCGTGCGCCTCGTGCGGGTCCTACGACGCCTGTCGCGGGGGATGCATGGCCGCCAAGTTCTTTACGGGCCTCGAACTCAGCGACCCCGATCCCGAGTGTGTCTTCGGACACGGCGAGACCGCTTTGGCGCAGCGAGTGTCAGTGGGTCCTCGTCCTAGCCCTGACCACTCCAAGCGGGTCACCATTACGTCACGATGAGTTTTCCCCGCGAGCCGTGGACGAGTTGGCAGCCCGCTGACACTGTGCTCATCCCCGTGGGGTCGGTGGAGCAACACGGTCCCCACTTGGCGTTCACCACCGATACGGATATCGCGCAGGTGGTATGCGCGGATGCGGCCGAGCAGCGACATGTTGACGTTGCTCCACCCCTGCATTTTTCGTCGAGTGGCGAGCACCAAGGTTTTCGTGGAGTGCTCTCACTCGGTGCCGAGGTAACCGAGGCGGCGATCAGCGAGCTCATTCGCTCGGCTCGCTTGACGTGGCGCCACGTCATCATCGTGTGTGGCCATGGCGGAAATCACCGCGCCGTGATGTCCGCACTGCGTACCTGCGAGTCCGAAGGTGCCTCGGTGGCTGCCTGGTTCACGACCGAACCAGACGGTGACTTGCACGCCGGAGCCACCGAAACCTCCATTGTGGCGACGTGGGATCTAGATGTGCTGGAGCGTCCAGTGGACGATGTGCCCATTCCGCCCGACTGGCTGGATGTGTGGATGCGCGACGGATTACCCGTGTTATCGCCGACGGGGGTGCTGGGGGAACCGAGTCGCGCCACCGTGGCGCAGGGCCACGAGACACGAGCGCGCTGGTGTGCTGAAGTGGTGTCGTTGATTGATGAACGAGAGGGTCGCTCATGACACGTGTTGCCATTGTGACGGGAGCGGCGCGCGGTATTGGCGCTGCCACCGTGGACGCCCTGGTCAATGATGGTTATCGCGTCGTCGCCTTTGACCGCTGCCGCGATGTGGATGCGATTTCGTACGCCATGGCCACCGAAGCGGAACTCATGGCCGTGGCCACTCGCCACGGTGATCAGGTGGTCGCGTTGGTGGGTGATGTGCGAAGCGCCGCGGATACTCAGCTCGCGGTCGCCACCGCGGTGGACCACTTCGGGGGGTTGGACGTGGTCGTCGCCGGTGCGGGTGTGATCGCGGGGGGAGTGCGCATCGACCAAATGAGCGACGACGCGTATGACGCCGTGATGTCGGTCAATCTTCTCGGAGTTCGTCGCTTGTTGCAGGCGGCGGTGCCGGCCATGGTGGATCGTGGCGGTGGTCGTTTTGTCGCTATTTCCTCAGCGGCCAGTGTCCAGGGCTTGCCCCTCCTGGCGGCGTATAGCGCGGCAAAGGCGGGCGTCGTGGGCCTGGTGCGCGCCGCGGCCGTCGAGTTGGCACCCCTGCGCATCACGGTGAACGCCGTGAGCCCCGGATCAACGCGCACGGCGATTCTCGATGCATCGACTCAGATCTACGGACTTCGGTCTCGTGAGGAGTTTGCCGATCAACAGCCCCTGGGGCGTTTGATTGATCCGGCGGAAGTGGCGACCGCGATTTCCTGGCTGTGTTCACCCGCCGCGAGCGCCATCACCGGTGTCAACCTCGCCGTTGACGGTGGCATGACTCTGAACTGAGCTAGCCCGCAGTTGCGGCCCGCCATAGGTCGCGATACGTCGCAAAGGTGATGTCCTCGGTGACGTAGCCCGCGCGGACGAGTTCGTCATGAAACGCGGGGAGATGCTGCCAGGAAACTCCCATGTCGACGTGGTGCGCTAAATGCCAACCGGTGTTAAACGGCACCAGCCACATCCGTGCGAGGAGACCCTGGTGAACGTGGTGGGTGGTCAGCCGACGGTCATTGCTTCGCTGCATGCCCCCGTGCTCGGCGATAGCGCGTAATCGGTTGAGTACTCGCCACTGCGTCATCCACGGGGCGAGCCACAGCACCAGGTAGGCCCACCAGCGACCGGTGAAGAGCCACAAGCCCATCGCCATCGCCACTTGGACGGCAATGATGGAGAGCGCCACACGGCGACTCGATGCCTTGGTGGTCGCGAGGAAAAGCATGCGAAGGTTTTTCGCCCCACTAATACCGATGGCGTCGCGACAGAGGCGACGTCGAAGGTCGGCGCGCGTTCCCGGGTATCCGCGGTAAAAGGCAATATCGGGTTCGTTCGGCCCGAACTCGTCCTTGTGATGCGCGAAGTGTCCCCGTCGGTACGCCGAGATGGGGACGAACGCGGGATAGGCGACAAGCCACGTTCCGATGAGGTCGTTAGGCCACTTACGCGAGAAGAGCAATTTGTGGGCTGCTTCGTGCATCAAGATCGCGAATCGCACGTGGATGGGACCCATGGCCAACACGGCGAGCACGGTCAGCCACCAGGGCCCGTGGGTACCCAGCCAGACCAGGGACAGCATCCACGCCCAGCTCGCCAGCACCGCCCTGACGTTTCTCCTGTTGCTGATGTGGCGCAAGTCACGGCGAATCTCAGCAATAGCCATGCCATTGGGGAGTAAGCGTGTGGTGGGCAGGACATCGCGCAAAACGGCGCGGTCGGGAACCAGCGTGTGTAGCACGGCCACATCGTAGGACTCGTGGCTCACGCGATGGGGGTGTACAGTCGGAGTACCTCGCGTAAGCGAAGTCGGTGAGAATCCGACACGGTCCCGCCACTGTGTTGATAGGCAACTATCAGAGTCAGGTCGCCTTCCGCGAGGAGCTGTACCAGCTCTCGAGGCAAGAGCGGTCGCACGGAGGTTCTCCGTCGGTCTTACTCCTCGACTGAATAGGAGAAGACCATGAAGAAATTTGTCCTCGCGGCCAGCGTCCTCGCTTCCGCTCTCACTCCCCTCGTGGCCGGCGCGTCGGTGTCGCACACGACGAAGGTTCCGGGGTGCATCGTGTCGCTGTCGCCGACGGCAACGGAGTCTCTCTATGCCATCGGAGCCGGTAACCAAGTAAGGGCCGTCGACCTTGATGCCAATTTCCCCACCACCGGATTACCACGCACGCGCATTGACGCCTTCAACCCGTCGGTGGAAGCCGTTGCCTCGGTGTGTCCCGTAAGTGCGACCCATCCCTCGAGCAAGCCGGACCTCGTCGTGATCTCGTATGACGCGAATGGCATTAAGCAGCAACTGACGGCGGCGGGTATTCATGTCGTTGAGCAAGACGCGGCTCAAAAACTGAGCGACGTGTACGCGCAGATCAACCAGCTGGGTTCCCTTACTGGCCACGCGGCGACCGCCGCCCACCTGGTGATGACCATGAAGAATCAGATCGCGGGAGCCATTAAGTCCATCCCTGCGCACGCGGGCAAGGTGCTCACGGGCTACTTCGAACTTGATCAGACCTACTACTCGTTGACGGG
Organism: uncultured Actinomycetes bacterium; assembly: GCA_903924205.1. Lineage (GTDB taxonomy): Bacteria > Actinomycetota > Acidimicrobiia > Acidimicrobiales > RAAP-2 > RAAP-2. Next base: position 170,825 of record CAIYAP010000002.1, on the reverse strand, counting down.
CGACACTTTCATCGGTGCGTTGATGACCTCTCTTGGCATTAGCAACATTGCCAATGCCGCGGCGTCGCCTTCTGACTACGGCTACCCGCAGCTCAACTCGGAATACATCGTGTCCAGTAGCCCCAAAGTGATCTTTTTGGCCGACACGTTGTGCTGCCACCAGTCCGCCATCACGGTGGCAGCTCGACCGGGTTGGTTAACGATTTCCGCCATCAAGAATCATCACGTCATCGCGCTGAACGATGACGTGGCGTCGCGCTGGGGACCACGAGTGTCGCTGTTGATCGGGCAACTCGCCACGGCCGTCCGTTTTGCATACGTGGACAAGAAAGTCTGGAAGTAAGTCATATGAGTCGCTGGACGTCGCGCGGGGTAGGGGCCATGGGCTTCTCTCTGCTCGCCGTGGCGGTGGTATCGCTATGGGCGCTCGCGACCGGCCCGACACCCATTGCGTGGACCAGCATTGCTCACGATTTATTGCATCTGGGCCCGCCGCGGCTCACGGGCATCAACCGCTTCTTCATCAATGATTTGCGGGCGCCTCGCGTCGTGCTGGGCTTACTCGCCGGTGCCACACTGGCGACGGCCGGCGCCACCTACCAAGGGGTGTTTCGCAACCCCTTGGCCGATCCCTACCTGCTCGGAGTGGCCGCTGGCGCGGGACTTGGTGCCACCGTCGCTCTGGTCGGAGTGAATGGGTGGACTGCACCCGCCGGTGCGGTGACCTGGTTCGCCTTCGTGGGTGCGTTGAGCTCGGTGGCGCTGACCTGGTTGGTCGGAGGACGGTCTCGTCGTAGCGGTGGTGCCACCTTGGTGCTCGCCGGTGTGGCCATCTCCTCACTTTTCACCAGCGCCCAAACCTTTGTCCAGCAATCGGCGAATAGTTCATCGATCGCCCGCGTCTACATCTGGCTACTGGGCTCGCTCGCACAGGCTTCGTGGTCGACGGTCTGGCGCGTCACGCCCTACGTGGTCATTGCGCTCATGGTCGCCCTCGCCAGCGCTCGAGCACTCGATGTGCTGGCGGTAGGCGACGTGGAGTCGCGCAGTCTGGGACTGCCCGTGAGCCGAGTGCGATTTATTGTGATTGTGGCCTCGTCACTCGGTACGGCCGCCGTGGTGTCCGCGGTGGGATTGATTGGATTTGTGGGTCTCATCGTGCCGCACCTCATCCGTCTCGTGGTGGGAACGAGTTATCGACGAATCATGCCACTGGCCATTACCTCGGGTGCCGCCTTCTTAGTGTTCGCCGACACCATCGCCCGCACCGTGATATCACCGTCCGAATTGCCCCTCGGGGTGGTCACCGCACTGTTCGGTGCGCCGGTCTTCGTCATCTTGTTGTGGACCCGTCAGGGGGCCACGACATGAGAATGAGTGCGCGCAATATTGCCGTGATGGCGGGAAGTCATGATGCCGTCATGCCGTCATCTTTCGACGCCGCCGAGGGTCAATGGATCTCGGTGGTGGGGCCGAATGGGGCGGGTAAGACATCACTCGTGGAAGCACTCGCGGGTGTCCGCCGCGTCTCTCAGGGCGAGGTACTCGTTGACGGACGCGACGTGCACGCGATGTCCGAGCGCGAGCGCGCCGCCGCCGTCGCCTTCGTGCCGCAGCATCCCCTGTTTCCGGCGGGCATGTCGGTCATTGACTACGTGGCGCTGGGTCGTCATGCTCGTCACGGGCTGTGGCGCGGCCCCTCGCCCGACGACCATGCCACCGTCGGTCACAGCTTGGAGCGAGTGGGCATTTCCGCGTTAGCGAATCGAGAAATCGATTCTCTCTCAGGGGGAGAGCGTCAACGCGCCGTGATTGCGCGTGCCTTGTCGCAAACCACCACCTTCATCGTGATGGACGAACCCACCAATGGCCTTGACGTTCGCCATCAGGTGGAGATTTTGGAGTTAGTACGCCGCGAAGTGGTGGAGTGTGGCGCCACGGTGATTGCCACACTTCACGATTTGACACTCGCCGGCCACTTTGCCGACACGATGATGGTCATGAATGAGGGGCGAATAGTGACGCAGGGGGCTGCCCGTGACGTCGCGGCATCAGCGGAATTGCGTGATGCGTACGGCATCGAGATCATGGTGGTGGACGTCGCGGGACGTGACGTGTGGGTCCCCGGGCGCGTGACGTCGTAAGAAAGTAGACAGTGAGACTTACCTTTCGCTCCTAGACTCAGGTCAGCGAAAGGATCGATCGTGCGCCGCACCAAGATCGTGGCCACTATTGGCCCGGCATCGGAATCCCCAGAACGCATTACGGAGCTACTCGAGGCGGGGGTGGATGTCTTTCGACTCTCACTCGCTCACGGTTCGGTCGACGAAGGCATCGAACGCATTCGGCTCGTCCGGTCCTTGGCACCGAAGGCGGCCATCATGGTCGACATCCCCGGCCCCAAAATCCGCGCTGGATCTTTCGGTAGCCAAGGGGTCGAACTTCCGGTGGGTCGAGTCGTCCAACTGACCGCGGCCTTCGGCGAAGTGTCGACTGCGGAGAGCATCACCGTGGAGCGCGAGAGAGTTATCGACAAGTTGCGCGTGGGTGATGACGTGCACATTGGCGACGGTGGCGTGTCGCTGCGGGTGCTCACGACGGGCACCGATGTCACCGCCGAAGTCGTCGCGGGTGGCACCGTGATGGGCAAGCCCGGTCTCTCGCTTCCCAGCAGTTTGATGAATGACCGTCTGCCAACCGATGATGACCGTGCCCGACTCGAAGCGATTCGTGATGAGGACTTCGACATCTTGGCTATTTCATTCGTGCGTTCGGATTACGACGTCGTCTCCGTCAAGAGCGTGCTCTCGCGACCAGACATCATGATCATGGCGAAAATCGAAACTCAGGAGGGCGTCGATAACTTGTCATCCATCGTGGAAGTCTGCGACTCCATCATGGTGGCCCGCGGCGACCTGGGTGTTCGTCTCCCCATCGAGAATGTTCCTCACCTGCAAAAGAGCATCGTGCGACAGGCCATTCAGTTTGCTCGCCCCGTGGTCGTCGCCACCCAGATGCTGGAGTCGATGACGCACGCTCATGTGCCCACGCGTGCAGAAGTGACCGACGTCGCGAATGCTGTTCTTGATGGTGCCTCCGCCGTGATGTTGTCGGCCGAGACTGCCATCGGATCAGACCCCGCGGGCGTGGTGCGCACGATGGACCGTATTGTGCGTCGCGCCGAAGAAGGCTTCGACTACGAAGGCTGGGGCGCGGGACTGGACGTGCAGCGCGCCGTGGGGGAGCGTTCGCACGCTGTTCGCATAACGGCGGCCATTACCGGCGCTGCCTGGCGCGCCGCGATGGAAGAAGGGGCCGTCGCCATCGTGGCGTGCACCCGATCGGGCATGACGGCTCGAGCGATTTCTCGATTCCGCCCTCCGATGCCCATACTCGCCATCACTCCTAATTCCACTACCGCTCGTCAACTGGGCAGTTCGTGGGGCGTGAATGACGTGGTGATTTCCGGCGAGACCGACATGTCCCAATTGGCCGATATTGGAGTTGCTCGCCTCAAGGAGCTCGGCATCGCCCAGGCGGGTGATGCGGTGGTCGTGATGGCCGGTTCGCAGCGCGGTGGCGCACAGACCACCGACACGGTGCGAATGGTGATCGTCGACTAGTTCGTTTCGTTGAGCGGGCCCGCGGTCGGGCCCGCCGTTTGACCGGCGGTGCCCGTGGCGGTCGGGGCCGATGACGCCAGTCCCGTTTGACGAGCCAGCATGCCGGTGAGGCGCTGAAGGGTCTCGTCGTGTGCGCCCACGCCAGCGTCAAGAAAGAGCACATTGCCCTTGCCGTCTCGAGCCATGTCGCGAATTGTTTCCGTCCACAAGGTGAACGTCAAGATGCTGGTATCGACTCCATTTCGCTCGAGTTCATCGGCGGCAGCGGTGAAGCCCTTCGCGAGCTCGACGCGGAAGTTAGCGAGTCCTTGGCCACGCAGTTGCGCGGCGGTGGCCTCGTTCTCGGCGCTGATACGAATGAATGCACCTTCGGCCTCGGCCTCCTTGGTTTTCTTGATGAGGAGTGCCTGGCCCTCAAACTCCGCGGCGCGCTGAGCATTAGTCGCCGCGACTACTCGACTCATGGACGTCATGACCTCGGGATCAAAGGAAATGTCATTTATTGCGAGGTCGACGAGGCGGTAGCCCCAGCTGGCGAGCTGCTCGTTGAGGTTGTCTTTGGCGTGCGAGGCGATTTCGGTGCGTAGCCCGAGAACTTCCGCCTGTTTCTTTGTCGCCACGAATTCACGCACGGCCGCCTCCACCGCGGAGGTCATCGCGAGCGAGAAGGCCTTGGGGGTGATGAACTTGTACGCCACTAACTGAATGGTTTCGGGGAGGTGGTCAGACACCGTGAAGATGATGGTGGCCTTGAAGTGAACCGCGGCCTGGTCATTGGTGATGGCGGCAAATTCCATCGGAATGGTCTGGTTCTGCACGGGAACGCGCTGGTGCACCTTCTCGATGAAGGGGATGATGAAGTTGAGACCCGGATCGATTGTTCGGCGGTACTTGCCGAACATGGTCACGACGCCCACGTGCGCCTGGTCAATAGTGCGCACCCCCATCAGGATGCCGAGGCCCACTAGAACCACGATGATGATGCCAATAATTCCTAGAACGGCCATGAGAACCTCGCTGTCGGTATGTCTTGACGGTACACGGTCACTGCGTCTGCCGCCCTGCCTCGACGAGAGGGGGGTGGATCGCCGAACTAGCCTCGCGTCGTGAGCTCGACCCACGCACGCATTGGCATCATTGGCGCCGGTTTCGTGGGCGCTGCCGTCGCGGGACTGCTCGCCGACGACTCTCGGCAGTCTGCGCTTCTCGACGCCAGCACCATTCCGATGGAAGTGGCGGGCATCGCCGTACGCGACGTGGCGCGCCCTCGACCGGAACTCGCGGCTCAGTCGTGGCTCGGTTCGGTTGACGAATTATTAATGCGCGACCTCGATGTTCTGGTCGAAGTCGCCGGCGACCCTGACGTCATGGCGGACGTCGTTGACGCGGCCCTTCGCGCAGGGATATCGGTCGTTACCGCGAACAAGGCGCTGATGGCTCGTCACGGCACACAGTTGGCCGAGACCGCACACGCGGCGGGTGTCGACCTCTTCTACGAGGCGAGCGTGGCGGGTGGCATTCCCATTATCCGCGCGCTTCGGACGTCACTTGCGGGTGAACGGATGTCTCGCATCATGGGCATCGTCAACGGCACGACGAACTTCATCTTGACCACCATGACGCAGTCGGGCAGCGACTACCAGACGGCGCTGGCGGAAGCTCAGAGATTGGGCTACGCCGAATCTGATCCCACTGCCGACGTCGAGGGATTCGACGCCGCCGCCAAATTGGTCATTTTGTCGTCTCTGGCCTTCGGCACCGCGATGGACGGCCTCGCTATTTCCACCTCCGGCATTACGGCGATCCGTGACGGTGATATTCGCTTCGTCTCGAAGATGGGTTTCGTCATCAAGTTGATCGCGGTGGCGCAGCGAGTCGGGGAGAACGGAGTGGCCCGTTACGTTGGCCCCACACTGGTACCCGCGAGCCACCCTCTCGCGGCCATTAATGGCGCGATGAACGCCGTCATGGTGGAGGGGGACAAGAGCGGTCCCTTGGTCTGGTCTGGTCGCGGCGCAGGCGGGGAGCCCACTGCCACGGCCGTACTCGGCGACGTCATCGAGGCGGTACGCAATAAGGCGGCGGGCCGTCACGATGTTCCCTTCTCGGTCGATTCCAGCATTGAGTTGATTGCTACCGCAGAAGTATCGAGCCGCTTCTATCTCTCGCTCGACGTCTTTGATCGCCCCGGCGTGTTGGCGCAAGTGGCCAATGTCTTCGGAGAATTTGGCATTTCAATTCAGTCGATGGAGCAGGTGGGCGTAGGTGATGAGGCGCAACTTTTCTTCATTACTCACGACACCACCACTGCGGCTATTGACCACACCATGGCGTCACTCGGCAGGCTGTCCGCGGTGGGTCGCGTGGGTTGTTGCTTGCGCCTTCTCGCCACGGAGGAGTCGCCATGAGCGCCTGGGGCGGGCTACTCGCCAACTATGGGCACTGGCTGGGCGATCCTTCCCCGAAGGACATCGTGACCTTGAACGAGGGCAATACCCCCTTGATCAATGCGCGCGCGCTGAGCGATCGCCTCGGAGCCCAGGTGTACCTCAAGTTCGACGGGCTGAATCCCACGGGTTCATTCAAGGACCGTGGCATGACAGTCGCCATGTCGCGCGCCAAGGCTCGGGGCGCCCACGCGGTCATCTGCGGATCGACGGGCAATACGTCGGCCTCGGCGGCGGCTTACGCCGCGAAGGCCGGCATCACCTGCGCCGTTCTGGTCCCCGGCGGCTACGTCGCCATGGGGAAGTTGGCGCAAGCCGTGATGTACGGCGCGACGGTGATTCAAATTGACGGGAACTTCGACCTCACGCTGACATTGGCTCGCCAACTCGGCGAGGTGGCTCCCATCACGGTGGTGAACTCCATCAATCCCGACCGCATTGACGGCCAGATGACCGGCGCCTTCGAAGTGTGCGATCAACTCGACCGCGCTCCCGACATTCTGTCGATTCCGGTGGGCAATGCCGGCAACATCACCGCCTACTGGCGTGGTTTCACCGCCTATCACGATGCGGGCATCATCTCGAGCCGTCCGGCGATGTGGGGGTTCCAGGCAGCGGGAGCGGCACCGTTAGTACTCGGTCACGTGGTCGCAGAGCCGGACACGATCGCCACGGCGATTCGCATCGGCAATCCGGCGAGCGCTGATGGTGCTCGTCGCGCGGTGAGCGAATCTGACGGACAGATTCGCTCGGTCACAGATGCGGAAATTCTCGAGGCGTACCAATTCTTGGCTCGATACGAAGGCATTTTTTGCGAGCCGGCATCGGCAGCCTCCGTCGCCGGCCTTCTCGTGCACGGGGTGCCGGAAGGTGCGACCATCGTGTGCGTCCTCACGGGTAACGGACTGAAGGACCCGGATACCGCCCTTTCCATCAGCCCGCGGCCACTGTCGATCGACGCCAGCGTGGACGCGTTGCGCAGCACGCTCAATATTTAGGGGCTGTCATGAAGGCACGCGTTCCAGCGTCATCGGCCAACTTGGGTCCCGGCTTTGACGTGTTGGCCGTCGCGCTCTCGCTGTACGTCACGGTGGATATCGAGCCGGCCGCCGAATTTTCCATGCACTCAATGGGTTGCGGGGCGGGGACCTTTGATGGCGAAAATCACCTCGCGGTTCGTATCGCTCGCGACATTCTGGGTCATTCGAGATTTTCCCTCACCATTGATTCTCACATCCCTGTGGCCCGCGGTCTCGGATCGTCGGCCGCCGTCGCCATCGCTGCCGCGGCTGCCGCGGCCAGTGCATCGCCCGTCGATGCGGGCATCGAGATTGACGGTCACGGTGAAAATGCGGTGGCCTCCGCCTTTGGGGGGCTGGTCGCCGCTCGGGTCTCTCCGGACCTGACGTGGCGCCACTTGCCGCTGGATGATCGATGGCGATTCGTCGTGGCGATTCCCGACCAGGAATTGTCCACCGATGATGCGCGAACGGCGTTGCCGGCCACGGTTCCTTTCGCCGATGCGGTCGCCAACATCGGGGGAGTCGCTCTCTTGATTGCGGGGCTGGCACGCTGCGAGTCCTACGTCCCGAGAGCCATGCACGACACGATGCATCAGCCGTACCGGTCGCACTTGCTGCCGGCCGCGAGTCAGCTCATGGCCACCATGGTTGATGCCGGTGCGCACGATGCCTGTTGGTCGGGAGCGGGTTCGACGATGCTCGCACTGACGACCGAGGAGGGCAGCGTGACAGTCGCGGCTGCAGTCCAGGCTCGCATGGCTGAACTGTCAGTGCCGGGCACGGTTCATATTTTGAATGCCGACCGAGACGGCATCGTGATGACGCCGACGGTCCACTGACCGACGAGTTATTCGCCGCGCTGAAGTGCGAAAGCGCGATAGAGCTCTCGTGCGAGGTCACCGATATGGTCCTCGCGATACAGCGTGCGATGGTCCCCGGGCAAGCGGTGCAGATTCCACGCGTGTGTGAAGCTGGCCGACCAGCCCAGTGAGGGCTCGCGCCAACGCGCCTCGGAGGCGGCGGCGACAAAGAGGTCGACCGTGAAGGGAAAGGCCGTGCCGCGATAATTCAGGAACGAGACGTGCACGGCTCGAGCCACGGGGTCACCGGGGCCGAGTGACTGTCCCGGAAGGACCTTCTTCTTCCATCGCTTTGTCACGAGCTTGACGACATTCCACGCACCGGAGCGAATTCGCGACCAGCGCTCGTCGGGATTGTCGATATTCGACGCCTCCCAGAGGTAGTACCAGAAAGACTCGGAGAATCCTTGCGGGTGAAGTCGAGGGCGAACCGAGTCAATCATGGCCACGACGCCAATCGTTCGGCCTTCTGAGTGAAGTGCGCGTGCCACCTCGGCGGCCACAATCCCGCCGTAGGACCAGCCAATCACGCTGACGGGCTCATTGTCATTTTCGATCTGGGGTCGGATTTGCTCGAGGGCAAACGCCACCCACGCGTCAGTGCGACGCGGCAGCGGGTCAACGATGGGTCCGGGAATGGAGCGCAGGTCGAGATCGGGCATGACGCGACGAAGGTCATTGTCGTGATCGGCATCACTTGTCCACGTGTGTATAGAAAAAAGTCGCATGAGTCCAATTCGACGCGCCGAGCGCGCGGTGTTCAGGTAATGCGCATCCTAATGATGGCACCATCATCAATATGTGTCGGAATGATGACAAGCAGTGCCCCCGGCAGGAATCGAACCTGCGCCACCGGCTTCGGAGGCCGGTGCTCTATCCGCTGAGCTACGAGGGCGTAGAGATGGAGCCTACCGACCTTGTGGACACCACCGTTGAAGACCTACTGTGGCGCCATGCGTACACGACTCATTTTGACCGCCGCCGTTGCCACCATCACCATGTCGGTGACCTCATTGCCATTGAGTGGGGCGTCATCCTCGAGCCTCTCGGGGAAGTCGGCCGCTCAGGTCATTTCGGTATCGAAGACCGATACCGTGGCGCGCCAATACGGGCAAGTAGTGGTCTCGGCCACCCTGGGCAAGAGCAAGCTGACCGAAGTCGTCAAGCTGGGTCCTTCTTTCGGGGTAGAAACCATCGACCTTCCATCGTTGAAGGCGTCGGGATCGCTCGTGAATGTCGGCGGAGCGCTGTACGCGAAGGGAAATGCCGGCTTCCTGTCCGTGCAGCTCAACGCGAGCGATGCGGCGGCCAAAAAGTGGGCGGGTAAGTGGATCAAGGTCCCTGGCTCTGATGAGAACTACACGACTCTCGCCGCGGGCTTGACCATGTCGACGGGCATGTCATCGATTTACCCCACCTCGAAGTTGTCGCTCGGCAAGCAGGCCAGCTGGAAGGGCGTGTCGGTGGTCGAAGTGGACGGAATGAATTCGGGAACGAAAACCAAAGTTTTTGTCGCCGCGGCGTCACCACACGTCATCGTGGCCGCTACGCAGGAAGCCGCCAGTACCGTGATGGAAACATCGAAGTACGCGACACCTTTCTCCGTCGCGGTGCCCACTGGCTGGACCTTGCTGTCAGCTACCGGCATCTAAGACTCGACTCGGTCACTTGTTGAGATTTCCGCTGCCCTCACTGCCCAACTCCTAGGCTCGCCATATGGCTGACCCCTTCTCGCCGCTGCTGCTGCCGGCGAATGCTGAGGTATCGGACACTGACGTGGCCATCGCCGGCGTGTCGCTCGCGGAGGTTGCCGACCGCTTTGGAACGCCCTTTTTTATCTACGACGAAGATGACATCCGTGCGCGCGCTCACGAGGCGGCGTCGGTCTTCAATGATGGTGTCGCGTACGCCTCTAAAGCGTTTCTGTGCGGCGCGATGGCTCGCCTCGTCGTGGCGGAAGGTTTATGCCTCGACGTCTCGACCGCCGGTGAGCTGGATCTCGCCTTGCGTGCGGGGGTGCCCGGTGGGCGACTCATTCTTCATGGGAATAACAAAAGTCGCGACGAACTCCAATTGGCGGTCGATGTCGGCGCTCGCCGCATCGTGCTCGATAACGAGGCGGATATTGCCCATCTCGCACTCAGCCTCGGCAAGGGGCAGCGCGCTGAGGTCATGATTCGGGTCACTCCCGGTGTTGAAGCACACACCCATGAGTTTGTGCAGACCGGTCAAGAGGATTCCAAATTTGGCTTTTCTCTCGCCACGGGGGCAGCTGCTGACGCAGCTCGAGCGGTGCGCAAGATTCCGGGAGTACGACTAGCGGGCTTTCACATGCACATCGGCTCGCAGATATTCGATCTCACGCCGTGGGCGGTGGCCATCGCGGCTATTGCGCCGCTAGTGCGAGAGTTCGATGTCGAAGAGCTCTGCGTGGGTGGCGGTTTGGGAGTTCCTTATGTCGCTGGAGAAACAGCCCCCACGATTAGCGAGTGGGGTGCGTACGTGCGCGGAGCGGCGGAAGGTGCGGGCCTCTCACAGGTCGCCCTCACCGCGGAACCCGGTCGATCGATTGTGGCGCCGACGGCGGTGACCGTCTATGAAGTAGGAACCATGAAGACAGCGGCGCATCGGCGCTACATCGCGGTCAACGGAGGGATGAGCGACAACCCGCGACCGGTGCTGTACGGATCGGGGTACGAAGCTTTCCTTCTACGTGAACCTCGAGCATCTCGTGAAAGTGCCGCCCGGGTGGTGGGCAAGCATTGCGAGAGCGGTGACGTCTTGATTGATGAGGCCTGGGTGCCCGACGACATTGCGGTCGGCGACTTACTGGTGACGCCGGTGACAGGTGCGTATGGGATATCAATGGCGTCGAACTACAACCGAGTACCACGTCCGCCCGTCCTTTTCGCCCGTGATGGTCACGTTCGCGCGGTGCAGAGAAGAGAAACCTTCGACGATCTGGCTCGCTTAGAAGTGTGACGCTGCGTGCCAGGACCTTGCTATAGTGATGATTAGTCGAGCGCGCCTGATGGGTGCAGGGACTTCTCCCGCGACTTTCCCCTGAACTTTCGGTCTTCCTTTTTCGTAGGCCGGAAAGGAATCGATGACCATGTCATCTAGCAATGAACGTGCCAAGTTGGACGGCAAGTCCAAAGAAGAACTCTTCGCCCTCGCTCGAGCCCTCGGCCACACGCCGGGTCCTCGCTCCAGCGAAGAAACGCTGAAGAAGATCATCGTGGGCGACGACACGAAGCCCAAGTCGAAGCCCACCACGGGTAGCACCGAGTCCGCGGACCCCGCGCCGACTCCCGCGACCGACCGTGCGTCGGGTGCTATCCGGTCTCGACGAGTGGTTGCCACGCCGGACGACCTTGACGACCTCCTCGGCGAGTCCACCACCATTTCGACGGTGTCGGCGGAACAACGAGAGCCGCGCGAACAACGAGAGCCGCGCGAGCCGCGTGAGCCTCGTGAAAATCGAGACCAGCGCCCTCCTCGCGATAACCAACAAGGCCGTGGTAATCCGCAGGGCCGAGGTAATCAACCAGATCGAGACTTTGACGGTGACCGAAATGGTCGTCGCAAGGGTCGCAACCGTGGTCGCGATCGCTACGAACGTGGCGAGCCCCAGGGTGGCAATGTCGACCAGTCCTACACCGGCGAGCTCATCGAGGTCGAGGGCATTCTGGATTTGCGCGATGATGGCTACGGCTTCTTGCGCACGAACGGTTATCTCTCGAGCCCCAAGGACTGCTACGTGGCGGTCTCTACCGTTCGCAAGTATGCGCTTCGTAAGGGTGACACGATCACCGGTGCGTTTCGTCCCGCGGCATCAAATGAGAAGTACCCCGCGCTGTATCGCGTTGACACCATTCAGGGCTTTGACCCCGAACTTGCCCGTCACCGTCCTCGCTTCGAAGACTTGACCCCCTTGTTTCCTGACGAGAAGCTGCGACTCGAAACCCTCGACGCACCGAAGCTCGACCTGACACCGCGCATCGTGGACCTCATCGCCCCCATCGGCAAAGGTCAGCGTGGCCTCATCGTGTCGCCGCCGAAGGCCGGTAAGACCACGGTGATGAAGCAAATCGCACAATCCATCGAGGCGAACAATCCCGACGTGCACCTCATCGTGTTGCTCGTTGACGAGCGTCCCGAAGAAGTCACCGACATGCGTCGCAGCGTTCGTGGTGAAGTTGCGGCGTCGACCTTCGACCGTCCGGCCGAAGAGCACACCCACATCGCCGAGCTAACCATCGAGCGCGCGAAGCGTCTGGTGGAAATGGGCCGTGACGTCGTCATCATCCTCGACGGCATCACCCGCCTGGCTCGTGCCTACAACCTCGCGCAGCCGGCCACTGGCCGCATCATGTCGGGTGGTGTGGACTCAGGTGCGCTGTATCCGCCGAAGAAGTTCTTTGGTGCGGCGCGCAATATCGAAGAGGGCGGTTCGTTAACGATCCTCGCTACCGCGTTGGTGGAGACGGGCTCGAAGATGGACGAAGTGATCTTCGAAGAATTCAAGGGCACCGGCAACATGGAACTCAAGTTGGACCGTCGTTTGGCGGAGCGCCGTCTGTACCCGGCCATCGACGTCAACGCCAGTTCGACCCGTCACGAAGAGTTGCTCTTTGACCGCAACCAATTGCCACAGGTGTGGAAGCTTCGTCGCGTCCTCAATGGCCTCTCGGCCGAGGGCCGCGAGGCAGCTGGGCTAGAACTTCTCATCGACAAACTGCGTCAAACTCGCTCAAATGACGAGTTCTTGGCTGAAATCGGCAAGGGACCCAACCCCACGAGTTAGGTCGAAGTGGCGAGATATCTCGCCGTCCACTAGGATTATCCGGCACCAAAGGAGCAATTATGAAGACTGGTATCCACCCGAACTACATCGACGCCACCGTCACCTGCTCGTGCGGTAACTCGTTCCAGACTCGCTCTACCAAGGCTGCCATCTCGATCGAACTCTGCAACGAGTGCCACCCCTTCTTTACTGGTAAGCAGAAGCTCGTCGACACCGGTGGTCGTATCGAGAAGTTCAACCGTCGCTACGCCGCAAAGGGCAAGGCCCGCGCCCCCAAGGCCTGATCGGCCTGGACACTTAGACCGTGCGCTCCATCGACGAGACCCTGACGGCTCTCGCCGACGAACTGACGCAGGTCGAATCAGAACTCGCGCAGCCTGATGTCGCGAATGACCTTAAGAGACTCCGAGACCTGTCACGTCGCCACAAGGAGCTAACCGAAATCGTCGGTTGCTGGCGCCAATTGACCGCGGCCCGCGATGACGCACAAGAGGCCCGCGACATGATGTCGGATTCGTCGGGTGATGACAAAGAAATGTGGCGTGAGGAGATGGCCGGTGCGGAAGCACGCGCCGACGCACTCGCCCTCGTGCTCGAAGAGTTGCTCTTGCCGCGCGACCCCAACGACGGCCGCAACGTCATCATGGAAATTCGTGGTGCCGAAGGTGGCGAAGAAGCCAATCTCTTCGCGAGCGATCTCGCCGAGATGTATCGCCGCTACTTCGCCCTTCGCAATTGGAAATTCGAAGTCGTCGAAGAGCGTGAGTCACCGCTCGGCGGACTCGATGAAGTCACTTTTCTGGTTAAGGGCGATGACGTGTGGATGCGCCTCGAAGGCGAAGCGGGCGTGCACCGAGTCCAGCGAGTTCCGGCGACGGAAACTAAGGGTCGTGTGCACACCAGCTCGGCCACGGTGTCGGTGATGCCCGAGGCCGAAGAAGTCGACATTGACGTTGACCCCAATGATCTCAAGATTGATATCTATCGCGCGTCGGGGGCGGGTGGACAACACGTCAACACCACCGACTCCGCCGTTCGTATCACGCACGTGCCCACCGGCATCATGGTCGCGATGCAGGATGAGCGCAGCCAGCTGCAAAACCGCACCAAGGCGATGATCGTGCTGCGGTCTCGTTTACTCAAGGCTGCCCAGGATGCCCACGCGGCCGAAGTGGGGGACCTCAAGCGCAGCCAAATCGGTGGCGGCGGTCGCTCGGAAAAGATTCGCACGTATAACTTCAAAGAGAATCGCGTCACCGATCACCGCATCAACGTGACTCTCTATTCGCTCGACGGCGTTCTTGCCGGCGACCTCGACCCCTTGGTCGACCCCCTTCTGGCCGATAAGCGTGCCCGTCTGCTGGCGGAGAGCGATGGCCGCGCGAGCTGATTTTGTCGAGCGACTCGTCGAGCGCGGGATTGCTCGACACGAAGCTCGATGGCTGGTCGAGGAATTTGCCATCGGCGGTGACGATGAGAGTTGGCCCGCCGTGGAGCTCGCCGCCACGCGTCGACTCGCCGGAGAGCCATTGCAATACATCATCGGGCATTGGCCCTTTTGCACTCTCGACCTCGATGTTGACCCCCGCGTCCTCATTCCGCGTCCCGAAACCGAAGAACTAGTGGGCCACGCCCTCGCCGCCCTCGCCCGGGCAGACTGGCGCACGCCCATGATGGCGGACTTAGGTTGCGGATCGGGGGCTATTGGCCTCGCGCTTCTGGCGGGCCTCGCTGATCGTGGCGTTCTCGGCACTCTTCTCGCCATTGACGAATCCACTGACGCCTTGCAGGTGGCAAAGTCGAACGCGAAGAAGAACCAACTCATGGCGGCAACCTTCATCCACTCGTCGTGGTGGCGCGATGTCGATCCCGCGTGGCGCGGACGAATCGCGTTGGTGGCGAGTAACCCGCCCTATGTGGGTGCCGACGAGATGGCGAGTCTCCAGCGCGAGTTGGAATTTGAACCCCTCGGCGCGTTGGTGTCTCCGGATGCGGCCGGCATCGTGGGCTTTGCCGATGTGCTCGAGATCATCGATACGTCGCGCCACTGGTTGGCGCGACACGGCGTGCTCTTCATTGAGCACCACGAGGCACACGGAGACGCGGCCCGCTTGGCCGCGCTCGACGCTGGTTATGTTGACGTCATGACCCATCGTGATCTCGCGGGCAACGACCGCATCTTGGAAGCATGGTGGCGACCATCTTGACCTCCGACATCTCCGCCGTCGCTGACGTCCTGTTAGGGGGAGGGGTCGCCGTCATCCCTACTGACACCGTCTACGGCGTGGCCGCATCCTTGGACCACCTGGAGGCGGTGCGACGGCTCTTCGTGGTCAAGCAGCGTCCCGAGAGTGTCGCTCTCCCCGTGATGTGTCCCGATACGGCGAGTGCGAGATCCCTCGCGACATCGTGGTCAGATGACGCCGCGGCGCTGGCTGATGCTTTCTGGCCCGGCCCCTTGACTCTCATCGTGCCCACCGATGCCGCACGTGCCGAACTCATCGGAGGAGTGGGCAGCATTGGTCTGCGGGTGCCGAATGACGAGCAACTCGTTGCCTTGCTGAGGCTCACCGGTCCACTGGCGGTCAGCAGCGCGAATGAACACGGATCGCCGCCAGCTACCAGTGCCGTGATGGCGATGAGCGGCGTGGGTCGCCGAGCCGACATCATTTGGGATGGGGGCCGACGTGGTGGCGACGTGTCCACCGTGGTCGACCTCACCGGTGAGTTCATAATTCGTCGTGAGGGTGCGCTCACCCGAGAACAGATTGTTAACTGTCTCGCAAGGTGAACTGGCCGTTCGCGATCGTGGCCCGCGTGTGGGGCGATTCACGCGTCAGTAACTCCTGAGCGAGGTCTGCGGAGTCACTTCGCGCCCAGCTGCGCACGCCGGAGGAGTGACGGCCCGAAATCGTGGAGCGAATGAAGTGGTTGTCTCGCCCCGCCACCACCGTGAATGACTCGACCGTCACGTCGCCATCAAGAGCGACCGTCTCGCAGCGAGGCATGGCATCCACGTCGGCTTGTCTCTCGAAGTGGCGAAACGGTTCTGCCGCCGGAGCGCCACCCATGACGCCCCACGAATGTTTGGTGGAAAACCAACCGAGGCCGGTGGTGAGACCGCGCCGTGAGGTGCCGCGGACCCTCTCCACCATCTGGCAAATCCCGTGCGTGGTGTAGTTGTTACCCGGTCCGCCACCAAACGTCAGACCGCCCGTCAAGGTCAAGGGACGCTCATCGGTGAGGGGGTCGATGCCGAGGATGTCCGCCGCCGTTTGCACCACCGTGGGAAAGCAGCTGTAGATGTCGAAGGCGTCGAGATCATCGGCGCTGACACCGGTGGAGCGAATTGATTCCCACAGCAATCGCATGGCTGGCGAGTCGTCTAGTCGCTCGCGATCGGAAATGAACCAATGATCCGATGCGTCGGCGCCCACGTGCGGAAAAACGAAACGGTCCGCGGAGATGCCGAGCTGCTGAGCGCGTCCCGCGCTCATGATGATGTAGGCCGCACCCATGTCGACCGGCAAGTTGGCGACCATGGTCTTGGTATAGGGCGCCGCCACGAGTCGGTTGCGATCGGTCACGGTGGTGATGCTCGCGCTGCTGGCCCCATCGCGAAGCCACGCGTAGGGATTCGTCGCGGCGACCTCGGCGAAACGTGACCAGATCCGGCCGACACGATCAAGATGCTCGGCCCTCGTCCATCCCTGAGCGATGCGGCGAGCGTTTTCGAAATGGGGGTAGCAATCGGTAGGTTGCGTTAAGCCGGCGGCGTATTCGAGAGCGGTGAGGGGGACATCTTCATCGGCGAGCAAGGTGGCCGATTCGCTCTTCTCGTCACGCCACTCGGGACGGATTCCCTCCTTGCGAGCGATGGATGCGGCATGCATGGCCTCACTGCCCGCCACGAGAACGACACAGTCCTCGCCGTTCACGATGCGTGCCGCGCTGAGGTGCAAGAGCTGCTGAGGGATGTTGCCTCCCACGGTGGTGGTGGTGGTGCGCACCTCGGGTGAACAGCCCAGGGCGTCAGCGAGGAGGCGAGCCGGATCATCGGGGTGCCAGGTGAAAGAGCGAACGGCCGCGATATCGGTGATGGCGGCGCGCAGGCGCTCGCTCCCGCTGTCGAGCAAGGCGAGTTCGCTGGACTGCGCCATGAGCGAGTGGGGAGTGGGGCGGTCGCGATACACGGCACCGGCGGCGGGTCGGTCCGTGATTTGGCCAGCGCCCACTATCACGGCAGTCCAGGGGTCAAGAGTCACCTCTCCGTTGTATCACCTTCATGAAATGAGAGGTGGCGACAACTAGGGTGACGATGATGCGAATTGCTCTTGGTTCTGACCACGCGGGATACGACCTGAAGGCGGAGATTGCGGTGGCGTTGACCTCCGCGGGACACGAGGTCGTCGACCTTGGCCCCGACAACGGCCGCGAGTCGGTGGACTACCCCGACTTTGGCTCCGCCGTGGGCCACGCCGTCGTCGGGAATCTCGCTGATCTCGGGATTGCCATTTGCGGAACGGGTATCGGCATTTCGATTGCTGCCAACAAAGTCAGCGGCGTTCGCGCGGCTCTGGTTCACGACGTCACCACGGCGCGCCTCTCTCGCGAACACAACCACGCCAATGTGCTGTGCCTCGGCGCGCGCGTGCTGGGCACCCAAGTCGCCCTCGATTGTGTGGCCGCCTGGCTTGACACAACCCCGGGTGAGGGTCGTCATCTGGGCCGACTCGACAAAATCGCTGCGCTCGACGCCGCACGCTGAAAGGTAGACCGTGACATCGTCTCCGTTTGATTCGTGGATTCGCTCCGATGAGGAAATCTCGGCACTACTCAAGGCGGAGTGGGTGCGCCAAACGACCACCTTGCAGCTCATCGCCAGCGAGAACTTCACCTCGCCAGCCGTCATGGCCGCCACCGGTTCCATCTTGACGAATAAATACGCCGAGGGCTACCCCGGTCGTCGTTACTACGGCGGCAATCAGGTGGTGGATGAAATCGAGGACATCGCCCGGCGTCGCCTGACGGCATTGTTTGGCGCGGACCACGCCAATGTTCAGCCACATGCCGGTGCGAACGCCAACGTGGCGGTCTATACCGCCCTGCTGAATCCGGGTGACACCGTGCTGGCGATGCGCCTTGACCAAGGTGGCCACCTCACTCACGGTTCGCCGGCGTCGTTGACCAGCACCTTCTGGAACTTTGTCTCGTATGGACTGACGCCACGAAATGATGATCCGGAGAACCCCGGTGAGATTATCGATTTCGACCACGTGCGAGAGATGGCGCGGCAGCACCGACCCAAGATGATTGTGGCCGGTGCCTCGGCCTACTCGCGCAAGATCGACGCGGCGCCTTTCCGAGAAATTGCGGACGAGGTTGGTGCCCTGCTCATGTTCGACTCGGCCCACGTGGCGGGCTTGATTGCCGGTGGCGTACACCCCAATCCGGTGCCGTATGCCGACGTCGTGACGTTCACCACGCACAAGACGCTGCGCGGTCCGCGTGGCGCGGCGATTTTGTGTCGAGACGAACACGCCAAGAAGATTGACTCGGCAGTTTTTCCGGGCCAGCAGGGTGGACCGCTCGAGCACGCCATTGCCGCCAAGGCGGTGGCGTTCCGCGAAGCTGCCCAGCCCGCTTTTGCTGAGTACTCGCAACAAGTGGTGACCAATTCCTACGCCTTCAGTGACGCCCTGACGGAGCGTGGTTTTCGACTGGTGTCTGGCGGCACCGAGAACCACATGGCATTGCTGGACTTGCGTAGTTTCGACGAAGAACTCACGGGTAAAGAAGCCCAAGAAGTTCTCGATCGTGCGGGCATCACGGCGAATCGCAATGCCATTCCTGACGATCCGCGCAGCGTTTTTGTGACTTCCGGTCTTCGCGTCGGTACCGCAGCGGAGACCACTGCCGGCATGGGGGAGAACGAATTCGCGCGTATTGCCGACCTCATGGTGCGGGCCCTGCGAGGCCGACACGATGAGACTGTCATCTCGGAAGTACGCGATGAAGTTCGTGAGTTCTGCGGGCAGTTCAACCCGTATCGCAACTTCACGGAGTTGTAGTTCGTGCCCAACGTCGCTGCCTACATCGCGGTCATTCTCATTGCCGCATTAGTGACGGGCATCATGACGAGACCCGCGGCCCGCGTGGCGCGTCGTGTGGATTACACCGATGCACCGGGGGGGCGCAAGGTGCACGACATCGTCACTCCATACGGTGGCGGCGCCGCGATGTTTATTGGTCTCTGCGCCACCGTTGCCATCGCTCCGATTTTCCCCGCCCTACGACCCGTGATCACGGTGGACCACGAAGTGCTGGGTATTTTGTTAGCGGCGGGAATCATTTTTCTCGTGGGCGTGATTGACGATTACCGTCAAATGTCCGCCCCCGCGAAGACGGCCGGTCAAGTCCTCGCGGCCAGTGTGCTGTATTTTTCCGGCGCCACGATGGTGGATTTCAAGGTGCCCTTTGGTGGTTTCATCATCATTGGTAGTTCGCTCTTGCCCATCGTCACCGCGGCGTGGGTCTTCGCCCTGAGTAACGCCATCAACCTCATCGATGGTCTCGACGGTCTTGCGGGTGGCATCGTGGCGATTGCGTCGGGAACCCTGTTCATCTACGGCCTTCGCCTTGAAGCTCTCGGCCTGTTGCCCGCGACCAACCCGGGACCGCTGATCGCCGCCGCGACCTGCGGCATTTGTCTCGGATTCTTGCCCGACAATTTTCACCCAGCCCGATTATTCATGGGCGATGCCGGTGCGTTGATGCTGGGGCTACTCATGAGCGCCTCGACCATGGTGATCGGGGGCCGCACGCCTCCGACCAGTGGCGTGACATTCTTCTTCTTCGCACCCTTGTTCATCCCCGTCTTCATTTTGGGGGTGCCCCTTATCGACGCGGCCCTCGCGTTCATTCGTCGAACGGCATCGGGAACCGGTTTTTCCACCCCGGACAAGCAGCACATTCACCACCGACTCATGCGCCTCGGTCACGGCCATCGCCGCACGGTGGTCATTTTGTGGCTGTGGACGGTATTGCTCTGCAGTTTTGTGCTCTTTCCCTTGTTCTTGCCCCGCGTGAACGTTTTTATTCCGGTGGGGGTGGCGGCTCTGGCCGCCGCGCTGTACACCTGGTTTCACCCCGGTCTCACGGGAAAGAAAACCGATCGCTCGGGTCTCGACGATCACTATCACTCCACCCCTCACGCATGAGCGACAAGCCCGAGATTTCCATCGTCACGCAGTTCCTGACTCTCGGCACGACCATGGCGGGAACGGTGGCCACCGGCGTGGTCGTTGGCTGGGCGGCGGACGACGTTTTTCACAGTTCCCCGATAGGGCTTCTCGTGGGTCTGGGTTTGGGTATTGTGGGTGCGGTATCAGCGCTGATTTCCCTCCTGAAGCGCTGGTCATAAAACTCTCGTGACCGACTCCACCTCCATAACTGACGCCCTTCGCCCGCTGATGCGGCGCATGTCGCTGACGGTCGGCATTCTGAGTGTCATTGGTGTCGTGACGGCGCTCTACCTGAACATGCCCTGGGCCGCTCTCGGACTGCCCATTGGCGTGGCGATCACCGTCTTCAACTTGCGCCTGATGGACCGTCAAGTCGCCCGTATCGTGATTGCGGATCCGGACGATGCCAAGGCCAAGAAGGCCGCGCGCAATCAAATTGGCCGCTCGTCCGCCGTGAGATTGCTACTAATGTCTGGCGCCGTCATTATTTCTCTTATCATTGCCCCGAAGTTCTGTCTCGGCGTGGTCGCCGGGCTGGCGATAAGTCAGCTCGTGTTCCTTCTGAGCGCGTACGGTGTCGTTGCCGGGAACAGAACTGGAAACTGAAGGACATCATGCTGGCTATCGACATCAATGTGGGACACCACCCAGTGGTCTCGCTCTTTGGCCTCAAGGTCAATCTTGATGACGTCCTCTCATCGTTGCTCGCTGCTCTCGTGGTCGCCATCGTCGTTCTCGCCGCCTCGCGCGCGGCGAAGAAGAACGCTGCGAGCGGGGGAGTGCCCGGTAAGTTCCTCACGGCCTTCGAATCTTTCTTGGAATTCATTCAGGGTCTGGCCGAAGGGTCGCTGGGCGACAAGTACAAGCGCTTCATGGGCCTCGGTGTTGCCATTTTCGCGATGGTGCTGACCTCTAACTGGATTGGCGCTCTGCCCAGCATCATGATTCGCTGGCATGGCGAGAAGTACGAGCTATTGCCGCCGCCCTCGAGCGACGTGAACTTGCCGCTCGCTATGGCAATGACCGTCATCGTGTGGGTGACCTTCGAGTCCATCCGCTCGCGTGGCATTGGTGGCTATGCCGGCCACTTCTTCCAGCCCTTCAAGGCCATGGCGCCGATCAACCTCATCGAAGAGATCATCAAGCCGGTCACCATGACCTTCCGACTCTTCGGCAACATGTTCTCGGGTGTCTTGATGGTCATGGTGATGACCGCCTTGCTACCCATCTACGTTTTGCCCGTGGGCGAAATTATCTGGAAGCCCTTTGACATGTTCATTGGTGGAATCCAGGCCTTTATCTTCACGCTGTTGACCATGCTCTACATGGGTATGGGCATGAGTCACGGCGACGAACACTAAGTCTCACAAAACCTCAACAAGGAGAGAGAAACATGGCATCAAGTTCAACTGACATGGCGAGTGCGGTCCGCGTAGCCGGTGCGCTGGTTGGTGGCGGTCTCGCCCTCGGCCTGGGTGCTCTCGGTGCCGCTTTGGGTGACGGCATGGCCGGCTCCCAGACCATCGCCGCGATTGCGCGTCAGCCCGAGATCGAGTCGAAGGCTCGCACCACGTTCTTCCTGACCGTGGGTCTGGTCGAGGCGATGTACTTCATCAACCTCGTGTTTGCGGTCCTGTTCGTCGTCGTCTTCCAGAAGACGGCGTAGTTCACCGGAGGGTGCGGGGACGCGAGTCCCCGCACCACCTCCGATCACCGTTTTATTTCCGTTCGTTAGAGAGAGACTCACATGCTGGGCGAAAGCATCTTCCTGATTCCCAATGGCACGTTCTTCGTGGAACTCGCCGTCTTTCTGGTCATCTTGGTTCTGATCTACAAGAAGGCCTTGCCGCCGATTGTCAAGAACCTCGAAGCTCGCCAAGAGAAGATCCGCACCTCGCTGGCTGCCGCCGACGAGGCTGCGCACCAGGCCGCGGAGGCCGAGACTGAGCGTCAGCGTGTCCTGGGTGAAGCTCGCGACTCGGCGCGTGAAATCGTGGCCGCGGCAACTGCCGCCGCCGAACAAGTTCGTAGCGAAGCTGCCGGCCGTGGTCAGGCAGAGTACGACCGCATCGTCGGTGCCGCTCACGCGGAGGTCGACGCCGCCAAGCAGCGCGCCATCGACGAAGCTGCCGCCAAGGTCGGCGACGTCGCTTTTGACCTCGTCACCAAGATTGTGGGTCGTGAAGTCGACCAGGCGGCACACCAGGACTTGGTCCGCGAAGCCGTCGCGGCCCTCGGCTCGGTGAAGGCCTAGAGGTTTAACGAATGCTTCCCGTTATTGAGGGTTTCGCCGCTGCGGTCCTAGAGACCTTGAGTGACGTGGACCTCGCCACCGTGGTGACGGGTCTGAACGACCTGAACGAAACTACCGAAACGCATCAGGACCTCCGCGGTGCATTGACCGACACTGCCGTCATCGGTCGCGTTCGCGCGGCGGTGCTGCGTGAGGTGCTCGGCACCAAGATTTCTCCGGCCGCGATTCGCCTTGCGGCCTACGCCGCACAGGTGAGCCCCGCGCAAGATGTGCCGCACGCCTTTCACGACTTGGTGGTGCTGACGGGCGCTCGTCAGCGAGATGGCGTGCAGCCCTTCGACATCCTTTCTCTGTCGCAGTCGCGTCAGCGCGTGCGCGGGTACGCCGAGGCTCGATACGAGAACGTGACGCCCGTCGAGCTCGACCGCACCGAGGACGAGCTTTTCCGTGCGGCGCGCATCATCGAGAGCAATGACGATCTGCGAGGCATCCTCGTCGACCGCGACATCACGGCCGATGCTCGCGTTGACATTGTTCGCAATCTCTTCGCCGGAAAGATTTCGGACCTCTCCTTAGATCTTCTGGTATTCGCCGTTGTCGGGGGCCGCCCTCGCGACATCGTCGGCACACTCGACGACCTGGTGGACCACGCGGCGGAGTGCCGTCACTGGCGCGTGGCGCGTGTGTGGTCGGCCAAAGAACTCTCCTCGGCGGAAGCTGACGATGTCCGTCGTTCGCTCGCGGGTATCGCGGGCGAGCACGTGGAAATTCGTGTGACGGTGAAGGGTGATCTCCTCGCCGGCATCATTGTTGAGGTGGGCGATGTTCGCCTCGACGCGACGGCTCAAGGCCGTCTCAGTGCCCTGCGCGACTCCCTCGTGAGTTCGTCAACGGGTTCCACCCTCGGAAAGAACGACTAGGAAAAGGGAAGAAGACTCATGTCTGAACTGACCATTAGCGCGAGTGACATTACGGAGGCTCTCCGTCGTCACGTGCAGCAGTACAACCCGACCATCGGTGCCGAGCGCATCGGTCGCGTCGTCGAAGTCGGCGACGGCATCGCCCGCGTGTCGGGCCTACCGTCCGCAAAGGTGAACGAGCTGCTCGAATTCCAAGACGGCACCTTCGGTCTCGCCATGAACCTCGATGAAGACACCATCGGTGCCGTCATCCTCGGCGGCATGGAAGGCCTCGAAGAAGAGCAGGTCGTGAAGGCCACCGGACAGATCTTGTCCGTTCCGGTCGGTGACGCCCTCCTCGGTCGCGTCGTGGATGCCCTCGGTCGTCCCATCGACGGCAAGGGTGAACTCCAGGGCGCCATCAGCCGTCGTATGGAAATCCAGGCGCCTGGTATCACCGGTCGTCAGCCCGTGGGCGAGCCCCTGCAGACGGGTATCAAGGCCATCGACGCCATGACCCCTATCGGCCGTGGACAGCGCGAACTCATCATCGGTGACCGTAAGACCGGTAAGACCACCGTCGCCATCGACACGATCTTGAACCAAAAGGGTCAGGGTGTGAAGTGCATCTACGTGGCTATCGGCCAGAAGAACTCTTCGGTCGCCCAGACCGTGAAGACCCTCGAAGACCACGGTGCCCTCGAGTACACCGTCGTCGTCGTGGCGTCCGCCGGCGACCCGGCTCCGTTTAAGTTCCTCGCCCCGTATGCCGGTTGTGCCATTGGCCAACACTGGATGGAAAACGGTCAGCACGCCCTCGTGGTGTACGACGACCTGTCCAAGCAGGCCGAGGCCTACCGTCAGCTCTCCCTCTTGCTGCGCCGCCCGCCGGGCCGCGAGGCGTACCCGGGCGACGTGTTCTACCTGCACAGCCGTCTTCTCGAGCGTGCCGCGAAGCTGTCGGACGAACTCGGTGGTGGTTCGCTGACCGCTCTGCCCATCATCGAAACCAAGGCCGGTGACATCTCGGCATACATCCCGACCAACGTGATTTCCATCACTGACGGACAGGTGTTCCTCGAGTCCGACCTCTTTTACTCAGGTGTGCGTCCCGCCATCAACGTGGGTAACTCCGTGTCGCGAGTCGGTGGAGCCGCTCAGACCAAGGCGATGAAGTCGGTCGCCGGTACCCTCAAGATCGACCTCGCACAGTTCCGTGACCTCGAGAGTTTCGCCACCTTTGGTTCCGAACTCGACAAGGCCAGCCAGGCGCAGCTCGACCGTGGTTACCGCCTCACCGAACTGCTGAAGCAGGGCCTGAACGCCCCGGTCCCCGTGCAGGAGCAGGTCATTTTGATCTACGCCGGTACGAAGGGCTTCTTGGACGTCATTCCCGTAGAGGACATCGCTCGCTTTGAGCAGGAGCTGCTGGTGAACTTCCGTTCGACCAAGGCCGACCTGCTTGACCACATCAAGAACACCGGCACCCTGCCCGACACCAAGGTTCTCGACGAAGCCCTCAACGGTTTCATCAAGAACTTCGCGTAGGCCACCGAGAACGACGAGAAGGGAAAGGAGGTAACCCGTGGCTGGAGGACAAGAACGCGTATTGCGCCAACGAATTAAGTCGGTGCAGGCAACGCGAAAAATCACCAAGGCGATGGAACTCATCGCGGCGTCACAGATTGCCCGTGCCCAAGCTCGGATCGCCGCCAACCGTCCGTACCGCACCGCCATGCAGCGCGTCATCATCGAGGCCGCGTTGGGCGACCCGGTCGTGGCGTCAAAGTTGCTCGCGACGCCGGACAAGGTGGGAACGGTGACCATCGTGGCCATCGTCGGTGACCGTGGACTTGCCGGTGCCTACAACTCCTCAGTACTTCGCGCGACCGAGCGTCTCGCGGCCGAGCTGAAGGCTAAGGGCACCAAGGTGCAGATTTATGGCGTTGGTAAAAAGGCGGGGGCGTACCTGCGCTTTCGTGGCTTTGATGTCGCGGAGACCTTCGTGGGTTTCGCCGACAAGCCCACCTTCGCCGACGCTCGTCACGTGGCGCAGGCCGTCGCAACCTCGTTTGCCTCGGGTGAATCCCAGCAGGTGATTCTGGTGGCGACGCACTACCTCACGGCCGCGAGCCAGAAGGTGGAAACCCGCCAGCTGTTGCCGCTCGCAATGCCCGACGGTGCCACCTCTTCGGCCTCGGGTTACACCGAGTTTGAACCAGACGTCGAGACGCTGCTGGCCAGCCTCTCATCTCGTGCCCTCGAGAGCGAGATTTTCACCGCGCTGCTCGAAGGTTCGGCCTCGTTCCACACCAGTCAGCAGCGCGCCATGGCCGCCGCGACCGAGAACGCTGACGAACTGGCCACCAACTTGAAGCGCGTCATGAACCGCGCGCGCCAAGACTCGATTACGACCGAAATCATGGAAATCGTGAGCGGCGCCGAAGCGCTCCGTTCAGGAAAGTGAGCACACAATGACCATTGCCCCCGAAAAGACCAACCTGGAGCACGGCCGCGTTGTCGCGATCGCCGGCCCCGTGGTGGACGTCGAGTTCCCGCCGCACTCGCTGCCGGAGATCAACCACGCCGTGGAGATGGACATCGAGCTCGATGGCAAGACCATCACGGTGACCGCCGAAGTGGCGCAGCAAATTGGTGACGGTCGCGTGCGCTGCGTATGCATGAAGCCCACCGACGGTCTCGTTCGTGGTGCCCTCGTCCGCCAGACCGGCCGTGGCATCTCGGTGCCCGTCGGTGACGCGGTGCTCGGCCACGTATTCAACGTGCTCGGCCAGCCCCTTGACACCAACGACATCGGTCCCATCACCGAGCGTTGGGATATTCACCGCGCGCCGCCGGCTTTCGACCAGCTCGAGCCACGCGCCCAGATGTTCGAAACCGGTATCAAGGTCATCGACCTCCTCGAGCCCTACGTACAGGGTGGAAAGATCGGCCTCTTCGGAGGTGCCGGTGTGGGTAAGACCGTGTTGATCATGGAAATGATTAACCGAGTCGCTACCCAGCACGGTGGTGTGTCGGTGTTCGCCGGCGTGGGTGAGCGCACCCGCGAAGGCACTGACCTGCTCCTCGAAATGCAAGAGTCGGGTGTTATCGAAAAGGCCGCCCTCGTGTACGGCCAGATGGACGAGCCGCCAGGCGTGCGTCTGCGTGTCGCTCTCGCCGCCTTGACCATGGCCGAGTACTTCCGCGACGTGCAGAACCAAGACGTGCTGCTCTTCGTGGACAACATCTTCCGCTTCGTGCAGGCCGGTTCTGAAGTGTCCACCTTGCTCGGTCGTATGCCGAGTGCGGTGGGCTACCAACCGACCTTGGCGGACGAAATGGGTGAACTCCAAGAGCGCATCACCTCGACGAAGGGTAAGTCGATTACCTCGCTGCAGGCGGTGTACGTCCCCGCGGACGACTACACCGACCCGGCACCGTTCACGACCTTTACCCACCTCGACGCGACGACGGAACTCTCTCGTCAGATCGCCGCGCTAGGTATCTACCCCGCCGTCGACCCGCTGACCTCGACGTCGAACATCCTCGCGCCGGAAATTGTCGGTGACCGTCACTATGACGTTGCCCGTCAGGTGCAGTCGGTTCTGCAGCGCTACAAGGAACTGCAGGACATCATCGCGATCTTGGGTCTCGACGAATTGTCCGAAGAAGACCGCATCACCGTGTCGCGTGCTCGTAAGATCCAGCGCTTCCTCAGTCAGCCGATGTTCGTGTCGAAGGTCTTCACCGGCCTCGACGGCATCTACGTGCCGATCAAGGACACCATCGAGAGCTTCGAAGCCCTCATCCGTGGTGACCTTGACCACTGCCCGGAGCAGGCGTTCCTTAACGTCGGTGCCGCGGAAGACGTGTTGCGTAAGACGTCCGAGCTGCAGAACAGCTAACGATGGCCACGCTGAACGTTGAAGTCCTGACCCCCGAGGCCGCCCTCTTTCGAGGGCCGGCCTCGATGGTCGTGGTTCGTACCTCGCTGGGTGAGATGGCGGTGCTCGCCGGTCACACTCCGCTGGTCGGCGACGTGACGGCGGGTGTGGTCCACGTAGAGACGGCCGACGGCTCGACTTTTGTCGCTGTCGATGGCGGATATCTCAACGTGTCGCCCGATGGCGAGAACACCACGGCCACGGTGCTCGTGGGCGTCGCCCAGGTCGCGACCTCGCGCGAGAGCGCGCAGGCTGCGGTCAGTGCTCTCTCCGCCGCGGAATAATCCGACTCGTGGAGTTCGACACGACGACCCTTCTCGTCTACACCTCGAATCCTGACTCCCCGACATATAGCGACGAGCAGCTCGACGACATTCAGGCGGGCCACATGGCTCACCTCCAGTCTTTGGGCGAGCGCGGCCTCGCCCTCACCGCCGGACCCTTTAGCGAACAGAGTGATGCGCGCTTTCGAGGACTTGTCTTTTTCTCGGTCGAGCCGGCCGAGGCCCTGCGACTGACGCAGGATGATCCGGCAGTTATCGGGGGTCGGCTACTCGCCGACGTGATGAACTGGCACCGTCAGGCCGGTACGGTGATTTTTACTCGCCAGGCTTAACGAGCCGTCACGTAGTCCCAGAGCTCGCGGCGGTCTTTCTCGATTTCCTCAACGTAGGCCTTCACTACGTCACCAATCGATACCAAACCGATGAGTTCGCCCTCGGCGACTACGGGAACATGGCGAATTCGCTCACTGGTCATGAGTGCCATCAGTTGACCGCAGCTGGTCTCGGGCGGACAGGTCGTGACCACCGTGCTCATGAGTTCGCTGATCTTTCGTTCCCGGGTTTTCGTATCGTCTGCGAGTCGTCGCACGATGTCACGTTCCGACAAGATGCCGATAATCTTTCCGTGATCGAGGATGACTAATGCGCCGATGTTGTGCTCTGCCATGAGGCTCAGGGCCTCGGCAACACTGTCGGTGGCCGACGCGGTGGCGACCAAGTGTCCCTTTCGGGTGAGCAGAGTTGAGACGTCCATGTCTCTCTCCCTTCCTGGGTCATCGTTGACCCGTGAGCTCAGGGTATGCCGAGGGGAAGCTGTCGCGCTGGGCGAGTCTTGTGAACCTCTACACGAGGAGAATTAGATGCCCGCGGTGGAGAAATCCGCCAGCTTGTCGTGGCGGTGGATGGTTTCCACGAGGCGCACGGTGCCGGAGCGCGAGCGCACCACGATGGACTGGGTGGTGGCACCAAAGTCGTGGAATCGCACGCCACGCAGGAAGTCACCATCAGTAATGGCGGTGGCGGAAAAGAAGGCGTTGTCGCCCGCGACGAGGTCGTCGGTGGACAAAATTTTGTCGAGGTTGTAGCCCTCGGCGATTGCGAGGGCGCGTTCAGCGTCATCACGCGGCCAGAGACGACCTTGAATTTCGCCACCCAGGCCCTTGAGGGCCGCGGCCGCAATGACGCCCTCGGGGGTGCCACCAATGCCGAACAAGATATCCGCCCCGGAATTGGGCCACGCCGTGGCAATGGCTCCCGCGACATCGCCATCGGAGATCGACAAGATGCGAGCACCGACTTCACGCACTTCCGCAATTAAGTCGTCGTGACGGGGACGGTCCAAGATGACGACACCCAGCTCGGTCACGTCCTTACCGAGGCGCTTGGCCAATTCCTTCAGGTTTTCCGTGGGGGTGGCGCTGAGATCTACGACGCCACGGCCCAAAGGTCCGACGGCGAGCTTTTCCATGTAGACGCAGGGTCCCGGGTTAAACATGGTCCCGCGCTCCGAGAGAGCAATAACGGCCAAGGCGCCGGAGCGACCCTTGGCGGTGAGGGTGGTTCCGTCAATGGGGTCGACGGCAATGTCCACCAGCGGCGGGCGGCCGTCGCCGATGCGTTCCCCGTTGTAGAGCATGGGGGCGTCATCTTTTTCACCTTCGCCAATGACCACAATCCCGTCCATGGAAATGGCACCCAGTACGGCGCGCATGGCATCCACCGCCGCCCCGTCGGCGGTGTTCTTGTCGCCGCGGCCTACGTACTTGGAGGCGGCGATGGCCGCGGCTTCGGTCACTCGAACGAGTTCGAGGGCGAGATTGCGGTCGGGAACGGGATCAAGAGTCACGTGCCAATTCTACTACCCGCAAAATTAAGGGGTAATAGTTCTACGAAGCGGGCGAGCGACCATAATGGAAAGGTGAGTTTTCTGCGACTTCGCCCCGTTGGACCCCTGTCGGGGTCCGTGACCGCATACGGAGCCAAGAACGCTGTCTTGAAGCAAATGGCGGCGGTTTTGCTGGCCTCGGGTCGCCACCGACTGCGCAACGTGCCACGCATCTCCGATGTGTCGACCATGGGCGAGATTCTGACGGCCTTCGGTTGTACGGTGGCGTGGGAAGACGAACATACATTGCTCATCGACGTGCCGGCGGGTTCGGATATTCAGCCAGTGGCACCGGCCCATCTCGTCGCCGCGATGCGGGCGTCGCTGGTGGCCCTCGGGCCGTTGCTCGCGCGTTGTGGATCAGCCCATCTCTCTTTGCCCGGTGGTGATGACTTTGGGGGTCGACCCATCAACTTCCACACGGACGGCTTAACCGCCATGGGCGCATTCTTCGATAACACCCCTGGCGTGATTTCCGCCACGCGGCGAGGCGCGCGTCTACGGGCGGCCCGCATCACTCTCGAATACCCGAGTCACACCGCGACGGACAATCTGCTCATGGCTGCCGTTTTGGCCGATGGGCGCAGCGTGATTGACAATGCCGCGAAAGAGCCGGAAGTCGAAGATCTCGGCCGCCAACTCATCGCCATGGGGGCACGCATCGACGGTCTGGGCACGTCGCGACTCACCATTGACGGCGTCGAGGAATTGCAGCCCGCCGATCACGAGGTCATCACTGACCGCGTGGTCACCGCGACCTACCTTGCCGCCGGCCTTATCAGCGCCGGCGACGTGCGAGTCACTGACGCGCGACCAGACCACATGGACCGCTTACTCGCCAAATTTGTGGCGATGGGTGCGGAGGTGGACACCACGGAGGGAATCCGTGTGTGTGGGCCACATCGTCTCGTCGCCACCGACGTCGCCACATTGCCATACCCCGGAGTAGCGACGGATTACAAGCCTCTCATCACCACCTTGCTCACCACCGCGAATGGCGTCTCGGTGGTGACAGAGAACCTCTTTTACGGGCGCTTTCGCTACGTCGATGAACTCATCAAGCTGGGCGCCGTCGTCTCGACCGAAGACCATCACGCGGTCATTCGTGGCGTTGAGCATCTGCAGGGCACCGACGTATTGGGCACGGATATTCGCGCCGCGGCCGCGTTATGTCTGGCCGGCCTCGTCGCGCACGGTGAGACCGTGGTCCATGGTCGCGAACACCTCGAACGCGGTTACGACGATTTCGTCGGCCGCTTGGCGTCGCTCGGCGCCGCGGTCACGGTGGGTTCATGACGCGAGAGCCCGCCATTTTGCTGGACGAAGCGCGCGAAGGGTCGCGTGCGGCTCTCGCCCGTCTCATCACCTACGTCGAGTCTGGTGGGCAGCACCACCGAGAGACGATTCGCCTCGCGTATCGCCATCACGCCCCGTATGTCATCGGCATTACGGGTCCGCCCGGAGCGGGTAAGTCGACGCTCACTGATCAACTGGTGACCGCCGCCTTGGCCGCGGGGAGTGTGGGAGAGATCCCCGTTGCCAAGATTGCCGTGGTCTGCGTTGATCCCTCATCCCCCTTCACCGGTGGCGCCATTTTGGGTGACCGAGTGCGCATGCAGTCTCACTCGACCGATCCCCGTGTCTACATTCGCTCGATGGCGACGAGGGGCCACCTGGGTGGTCTCTCCTTGGCCGTGCCCGACGCCATTCGCGTCCTGGGTGCCGCGGGCTTTTCTCTCGTCATTGTCGAAACGGTGGGCGTGGGACAGATGGAAGTCGACATTGCTGCCACGGCGGACACCACCGTCATTGTGACCAACCCCGGCTGGGGCGATTCCATGCAGGCCAATAAGGCGGGCCTGCTCGAAGTCGCCGACCTGTTCGTCATCAATAAAGCTGACCGGCCGGGACTTCGCGAAACGGTTCGCGATTTGGAGCAAATGCTCGACTTGGGCGAACGTGATGGATGGCGTCCGGCCATCACCACCACGGTCGCGGCCGATGGCACGGGCTGCGCGCGGCTCTGGGAGCTCATTATTTCTCACGCCATCGACCGAGGTCTGCCGAATCGCGAACAGCATGCGGAGCGTCGAGCCGCGGGAGAAATTGACCGCGTGTTGACGGCGGTAGTGAGCCATCGAGTACACGAGCTGCACGGAGGGGCTGACTTCACCCGTTGGGTGCACGACGTGGCGAGCGCCGGTGCCAATCCCTACGATGCCGCCGACGAGCTCTTGCGCTGATGTCGAGTGTGAGGTATCTCGCGGTCATTGCTCACATCGCCGCAGCCATCGCCACGGTGACCGTCTGGAGCGCCATGCGTCTGACTGTTCCTACGGTGTTGCCCGAAGGGTCGTCCGCGCGCAATTGGGCCGCTCGACTCCTGCACTTCACCGCCCTGCTCGGATGCGCGTCGGTCGGGTCGGGGTGGAGCGAACACCTCGCTGCTCGCATTGTCGCCATCGTGGCCTACTTCGTGGCGGCGGGGGTAGGGGAAATGGTGGCGCTGCCCGCAGAACGACGACTTCGCCGAGGAATTCCCCGCTCACGTGATGCGCAGAGATTCACCAGTGGTGTGGACATCGTCCTCGTCGCGCTCGCAGTCATTATCGCCGCGATGATCGC
This sequence comes from uncultured Actinomycetes bacterium, assembly GCA_903924205.1. Taxonomy (GTDB): domain Bacteria; phylum Actinomycetota; class Acidimicrobiia; order Acidimicrobiales; family RAAP-2; genus RAAP-2. Next base: position 138,928 of record CAIYAP010000002.1, on the reverse strand, counting down.
CCAGTACTAAGCGAAAGTGACGTGGCCGATCATGCCGGCGGCGACGGTGGCGTTGCTCTTTTCGTCAATGAGAACGAACGAGCCACCCACGCGGTTTGATCGGTAGTCATCAACCGACAGCGGGTCAGCAGTCGTAATGGTCACGTGTCCAATTTCGTTGCGCACTAGCTGCTCGGCATCGGTGAGGCTGAGCTGATCCACATCCACCACGCTGGTCACGGCATCTACGAAAGCGGGCGTCGAGTGGCTGGTGTGCTTGAGTCGAAGACGTTGTCCGGCGGACAGCGGGGCGTCGGCAAACCAGCAGACGGTGGCGCTGATTTCATTGGTGACGGTGGGGAAGGGCTCGGATGCGAGAACGTCACCACGGCCCGCGGAGGTGTCCTCGGCGATATCCACATCTACTGAGAGGCCGGGCTCGGCACTGTCCATGGAACCGCGAGGTCCACGTATACCCACGATCGTGGTGTCGACGCCCGCTGGCAAGAGTCGAACTTTCTGGCCGACGGAGAGCGTCGAGCCATTAATCATGCCGGCGTAGGTGCGGCCTCCACCAGGCTGACGCAGCACCCATTGAATGGGGAGGCGAGCACCATCATGTGACGATGCCCAGGCACCGGCCGGGGCGCTGTTCAGGGCGGCCAGAACCGTTGGGCCGTCGTACCAGGTGTTGAGGTAGGAGGGCTCGACGACATTGTCACCATGGAGCGCGGAGACCGGCACGATGATGGGAGTGTCAAAGCCGAGTCGGTGAGCCACGTCGTTGACGTCCTTCTCAACGGCGCGGAAGGTGGCTTCGTCCCAGTCGACGAGGTCCATCTTGTTGGCCGCCACTATGAGGTGGCGAACGCCGAGAAGACCAGCGATGCAGAGGTGGCGTCGGGTTTGCTCCTTGAGCCCCGCCGTGGCGTCGAGAACGACCAAAGCGACGTCGGCGTTGCTGGCACCCGTTGCCATATTCGCGGTGTACTGCACGTGTCCCGGGCAGTCGGCAATCACAAACTTGCGCTCGGGGGTGGCCGCGTAGCGGTAGGCCACGTCAATCGTGATGCCCTGCTCGCGCTCGGCGCGAAGACCGTCGGTCACAAAGCTGAGGTCGAGGTCGCCCACGCCGCGCTTCTGGCTCGCGGCCTCGACGGCCGCGAGTTGGTCGTCAAAGAGTTGCCGGGTGTCCACGAGAAGTCGGCCAACAAGCGTCGACTTCCCGTCGTCCACCGATCCAATGGTGGCGAAGCGCAAAAGGTCAGTTGCCATTAGAAGTACCCCTCACGCTTGCGGTCCTCCATGGCCGTTTCGCTGAAACGGTCGTCGGCTCGAGTGGCCCCGCGCTCGGACACATTGGACGTTTCGATTTCCTTGATGATGGCGTCCAAAGTGTCGGCCGAGGAGCGGACGGCACCGGTGCACGACGCGTCACCCACAGTGCGGAAACGAACCATGTGTCGCTCGATGACTTCACCGTGCTGGGGGTGGACGAAGTCGCCGACCGACAACCACATGTCATCGCGCTTAATGACCGGACGCATGTGGGCGAAGTAGATGGTGGGCAGCGGCACATTCTCGCGACGGATGTAGTTCCAGACGTCGAGTTCGGTCCAGTCCGAGAGGGGGAAGGCTCGCAGGTGTTCGCCCGGATTCACCTTGCCCTGGTACAGCTGCCACAGTTCGGGGCGCTGTGCACGAGGGTCCCACTGGCCGAATCGGTCACGGAAGGACAGCACACGCTCTTTGGCGCGGGCCTTGTCTTCGTCGCGACGGGCACCACCAAAAGCGGCGTCGAACTTGTGGGCGTTGATGGCGTCGAGTAATGCGGTGGTCTGCAGGCGATTACGCATGCCCAGCGGGCCCGGGTCAGGAACGCGACCCTTATCAATGGCCTCCTGAACTGACGCCACGACCAGCTGGAGGCCCAACGTGTCCACTCGCTCGTCTCGATAGTCGATCACTTCTTGGAAGTTGTGACCGGTGTCCACGTGCATCACCGGGAAGGGAATCTTGTTCGGAGCGAAGGCCTTGGTCGCCAGGTGCAGTAGCACTGCGGAGTCCTTGCCACCCGAGAACAGCAGGACGGGACGTTCGCACTCGGCGACGACCTCTCGGATGATGAAAATCGCGTGGGATTCGAGGATGTCGAGGTGGTCGGTCGCCATAGAAGTAATTAAATACTAGTGGGGCGGTAGTCTTTCCCTCGAAAGTAGGTCTCGTGAATCTCTCTGACGTCACTTCCCGCGCTGAATCGTGGACTCCCGACGAAATCGTGGCGTGGGCCATCGCCGAATTCCCCAGTGCCATCACCGTCGCGTGCTCTTTTGAGGATCTGGTTCTGCTTGACATGGTGCGTCGCCACGCCCCGCTCACTCCCGTGATATTCCTCGATACGGAGGGTCACTTCCCGGAAACCTACGAGTTCGTAAACCGTATTGAAAAAGAGTGGGACCTCACCGTGGTGCGAACCGTACCGGGTGCCGACGCGGCCGACAAGCCCTGCGGCACCGACGGGTGTTGTCAAGTACGCAAAGTCGGCCCCCTGCAGCGTGCGGTCGCGGGCTACGGCGCGTGGCTGACCAGCGTGAAGCGTGTTGATGCCGCGACGCGTGCCGAGATGCCCATCATTAGTTGGGACGAGAAATTTGGCCTCGTCAAGGTCAACCCACTCGCCACGTGGACTGACGAGGACGTCCTGTGGTACATCGGGGAGCACCAGCTACCGGAGCACCCCCTGTGGGCCGAGGGATACACCTCGATCGGCTGCGCGGCCGTCACCGCGAAGCCCGCGCCCGGTGCTGATCGACGTTCTGGTCGATGGGCGGGGAGCGACCACGTGGAGTGTGGTCTGCACGAGGCGTAAGTATCCACCACTTTCGACCAATGTTTGATTACCGTTTCCTAGAACGAAACGGAGCGAAGGTTGTTGATCCTGGTCCTCATAGGCCTCTGGGCCGCGATACTTACCCCCATCGGGTTTAAGTGGGTGCGGGACCGGTCAACCGACCTCAAAATCGACCGCTTCCGCGATGAGCGTTCCGCCCTGTCGCGCCGTGAACTTTCCGTGGCTCCGGCTCACACTCTTGACGACGAAGAGTTGGAAAATAGCCCCCTGTCGACCCGACGTCGGATCAATGAGACGTCTCGCCCCCGCGTGAATCCGGCAAGCGCTTACTCGATGCACGACCGTAACGAGCGCGCCTACGCCGACGTGCGTCTCGCTCGATCTCGTCAGCACGAACGTCGTCGCCGCGCGATCTTGACCTTGCTCTCCACCACCGCGCTGAGCACCGTGGCGTCGCTCGCCGTGAGCTGGACCATCATCGCCGCGTGGTGCGTGCTGAGTTGGTTGTCACTCGCCGCGTACGTCGGTTTGATGTTCTGGGTGATGTGGTCCACCGAAGGCCAGGACCTTCGCCGCTCCGCCCTGGCGGACGTCGAAGACTTGCATCAGCGTCGCAGCGTCGCCCGTCGTGACGACGTGGATGACGACTTTGAAGAGGACTTTGGCCTTCGTTTCACGGCCAGCCAGTCGCAGTCTTTTGCCCGCAGCCGGGCTCCGCGCGCCGCCGCCCATTAGGCCCCGCCCGTCGTCGGGATAGAATGGGTTTCTTCTTGGGGGTGTAGCTCAGTTGGTAGAGCGCTACGTTCGCAATGTAGAGGCCAGGGGTTCGAATCCCCTCATCTCCACCAAGTAGTCGGAATGACCACTTTTCCCCGGATGCAACTTCATGATGCACTTCGCGCTCCGTCAACGACCTGGGCAATTGCGTGCGATGACTGCGAACTACGCTACGAGCGTGACCGTTCTTCCTCCGGTGCCCGATCGCACACCGCGCCGCCGTCGTAAGGTGTCGCGCGAGGTGGCCGAGGACGCGATGTTCGACGGTCAGATGATCATTCGAAATGGTCGCCCCTACGACCCGGCTTGGGACTTATGGCGTCCCCCGCGTCGCTGGCCGGGTGCTCTGCTGTCGGCCATTGCGATTGTCGGGCTGGTAGTCGCGGTGGTCTTTCACTTCTCTGGGAAGGCCCACCCGAAAAAGCCGCACGCCATTTTCGTGGGTGCGGGAATCAGCCCTACGGCGGCTCCCGTGACGCCGCCAAGCGACGTGGTGAAATTCCGCGGCAAAGCCGGCGTGGCGACCATCACGTTCACGTCGAAGGGCACCTTGCTGGTCTGGAACGTGGCTTGCAAGTGCCGGGATAATTACGGCGTCATCGTGCGCAATAGTTTGGGCGATGTCGTGGGGGTCCCCGTGAATGCCACGGGTAAATCCGAATCAGCCAGTCCCACGCTCTATCCCGCCGGCACCTATACCGCGAGTGTGGTGGCGACCGGCCCGTGGCACATCGATTTAATCGACCCCACCCATGCCGCTTTCCTCCCGGCAACGTATCGATACGTGTCGAAGGGCAGCAGCGTTCTCGGACCTTTCCACGGTCCCGTCGCCAGCATCACCTTCACCTACATCGGATCGGTGGGAACAGTATTCTCGGCAAAAGTGGTGACGCTGAACTCGATTCCACTACTGCCCACCGTGTACCACCACAGTTTCTATTACGGCACACAAAGCTTGTCGGGACTCGCGGACATGTACTTCATCTACGTGTCCGGTCCCAATCTCTGGTCGGTCGCCACTCACTAAGTCAACGCCGCCGCGAGGCTGTGGATTAGTTGTTCACGTCGTGCTCTGGCCTGTGGACAAGGGCACTCTCGTGGTGGAAATCCGGTGAAAAGTCCTGAATTAACTGTGGGCACTGGAGTTTTTCGAGTCCCGGCGGTCACTTGTCTGCCAAAGTACGTGCATCGCCGCGGAGGCGCAGAGCTCATTTCGGTGGGCGCTGCGAACGAGGCGGACTGGCGAACGATCTGTCCGACACGGAAAGGTCGCTGGAGGCGGCCCCGAGAGGCTGGCGAACTTCGGTTCCCAGCGCTCGGGGTGTCGTCGTTAGTAGGCGAAAATGTGGGCGGGGCGCTCACCACGAGCAATTTGCTCGCGAATGTCGCGCTGCACCACGTCGAGATCACCGGGGTGCGTCACGCCGACACAGCGTGATTCAGAAATAATGACATCCACGTCCAATGTGCCATTCGCGACGTAGTGGCCCACAATCTCCGGCAGTAAGAGCTCGGCGTCAATACTGTGCGCGGTCGTGCGACGAGCCTCATCGAGGAGTTCCCAGGTGACGTGGTTGAAGCCCCAGAGGTTCATGGACACCACGGTGGACGGCGAGAGTTGGGCGGGCTCGAGCCCATCGTTCGCGTGGTACTCGCCCTCTACCAAGGTCACCCCCCGGCGCTCGTGGATTTCCGACAAGCGGGTTCCCTCAACGACACAGACGCCACGAGTGACGGGGTCAGGACCAACCAGGGCATTTTCGAGGCGAAAGCCGACCAGACAACTGTGCTCGCCCGACAGGAGGTGTTCGCCCAGGTCCAACATGGCCTGGCGGCCGTAGAGATCGTCGGCGTTGGCGACGCCGAAGGGTTGCGACGCGTCCACGTGCGCTTCGGCCGCTAAGACTGCGTTCACCGTGCCACTGGGTACTTCTTGGATAGCAAACGAGACGTGGCAATCACGGGGCCAGCGTGCTTCAACGTGGTCGCGAATCACCGGACCCGTGTCGGGATTGACCACGACCACGATGTTGCCGAAACCGGCGGAGTAGGCGTCACCGGCGATCAAGTCAATAATGCTTTCGCCGTTCGGGCCGATGGGAGCGAGTGGCTTGATCCCTCCGTAGCGTCGCGCGCGACCAGCGGCCAAGATCACGAGAGAGGGGGAACTCACGCGCGCCACCTTACGACAGAAGAGGCCCACGTCATGCCCGCCCCAAAACCAGTGAACAACACGAGGTCACCGTCGGCGAGGCGACCTTTCTCGCGAGCGTCATGGACCGCGAGAGGGATCGAGGCACTGGAGGTATTGCCGTAGCGATCCAAAACAACAACGGCCTTGTCGGTGGGAATTCCGAGGCGGTCACAGGCGGCGTTGATGATCCTCACGTTGGCCTGGTGGGGAATCACGAGTGAGAGCTGCTCGGCGGTCACGTCGGCGGCTTGCATGGCGCGTTCGGCCGATTCCACCATGACGCGAACAGCTCGTCGGAAGATTTCCTTGCCGTCCATCCAAATGGTGCCACCGTGTTCGCAGGTGAGCAGGTGAACCAGCGACCCGTCGCTGCCCAGATCGGAGGCCAAAATCTGGCTCTCCTCACTCGCTTCGAGAATCGCCGCACCCGCACCATCGCCGAGAAGGACGGCCATGGTGCGATCATTCCAATCCGTCCATCGCGAGAGGTGTTCGGCGCCCACGACCAAAATTCGTTGGTGGCCAGTCGCGAGGAGGCCCTGCGCTACCCGAACGGCGTACATGAAGCCGCTACAGGCGGCGTTGAGGTCGATCGCGGGAGCGGTGATACCCAGCTCCGCGGCGATAACGGGAGCACTGGCAGGAATGAGTCGATCAGGCGTCGTGGTTGCCAAGATGACGAAGTCGATGTCGGAGGCCCGATAACCCGAGTCGTCGAGGGCACGCTCAGCCGCCTGGCGGCCCAAGAGAGTGGATGATCCGCCAACGCGACGCTCGCGAATACCCGTCCGCTCGAAAATCCACTCATCAGTGGTGTCCAGCGATTGGCTCAGTTCCTCATTGGTAACGATGCGATCGGGAACCGCAATGCCCCAGCCCGCAAAACGAACGCCCGTCACGGCCGTGTCGTTCGGTCGCTCAGCATGTAGCAATTCTACTCAGGCTGAGAACCGGGAACCGGTCGGATTGCCACCGAGCATCGCGACACGCATACGAGGCGTCCCGCCTCATCGGTGAGGTCGATATTCCATACCTGCAAGGTGCGGCCCACGCGGATCGGGACCGCCGTCGCGGTCAGAATGCCCGATGACATTGAACGCAGGTGCGACGCGTTGATTTCAATCCCCATCGCGAGGAATTCGGGGCCGGCGGCAATCGCCGCGCCCATGGAGGCCGCTGATTCGGCCAGAACCACCGACACGCCACCATGCAAAATTCCGTAGGGCTGGTGGACTTTTTCGCCGACCGGAACCTGGACGACGACCTTGTCTTTACTGGCGCTGACGACGGTGATGCCGAGGGCCTCGTGGACGCCGGCGTTTTGGGGGAAGATGTGGAGGTTGTCGCTCATGTTCTTAGGTTATGGCCGACCGGTACCCTTCGGCCATGACGTTTATCGATCTTCGCTCCGACACTGTTACCCAGCCCTCCGCGGCGATGCGCACGGCCATGGCCAACGCGCTCGTGGGCGACGACGGGTTTGGCGATGACCCCACGCTGAACGAACTTGAAGAGACGTTCGCCCGTATCGTCGGCAAGGAAGCGGCCCTCTTCGTTCCCTCGGGAGTGATGGCCAACCAAATTGCGGTACGCGTTCTGACTCGACCCGGCGACCTCATCGTGGCGGGAGCTCAGCAGCACGTGGTCTCCTTCGAATACGGCGCGTCCGCACGAAACAGCTCGGTGCAATTCGCCACGGTCGATGATCGCGGGGGAGTGCTTGATCCCGCGGGTATTGCCGACATCATCGATGCCGAGTTGGACCATCAGCCTCACGTGTCGCTCGTGTCTATCGAAAATTCGCACATGCCCTCCGGCGGCACGCCGTGGTCGCTGGCAGAAATCCACGCCGTGGTCGACGCCGCTCAGGGTCGTCCCGTTCACCTAGATGGTGCTCGCTTGTTCAACGCGACAGTGGCAACGGGTCTTGACCCCGCGTCGGTGTGCGCCCCCGTTACCACCGTGATGGCGTGCTTGTCCAAGGGGCTGGGCGCCCCTATTGGATCGTTGCTCGCCGGTCCGGCGGACCTCATCGCCACCGGTCGCATTGAGCGCAAGCGCCTCGGCGGCACGATGCGTCAAGTGGGTGTTATTGCGGCCCCGGGTCTCATCGCGCTCACGCAGAACGTGGAGCGCTTAGCGGATGACCATGCCCGAGCACGTCGCCTCGCCGAGGCCGTGGCAGCTCGTTTCCCCGAATCGAATTACGACCCCGCATCGTGTCGAACCAACATCGTGGCATTCACTCACGAACACGCTCGCGAGATCATTGCGCGGTGGGAAAGTGCTGGCCTCTACGGCGGGACGGTGGCTCCTCGGCGCGCTCGATTGGTGACCCACCTAGGTATCAGCGATGACGACGTTGACCGCGCCTGCGACATCATCACCCAGACGACGTAATCGCTGAGTGAACAACCCGTGAACTATCTCCGGTCAGGGCGTTCGTCGGACGTCGTGGGGTAGCCTGAACGTTGTTATGAGCACCATGTTCCACCTCTCCAGCGTCATCCGACGGGCGATTGTCGACCAGGCCGGCGACCGTATCGGTCGGGTGCAGGACTTGGTGGCGCGCCTCGGTGACGATTCGCACCCGCCCGTGGTGGGCGCCGTCGTGCGGGTGGAAGGTCGCGACCTTTTTATCCCCATCCGCAAAATCGGTGGTCTCGAAAAGGGTGATGTTCGCTTCGAGGGAAATCGAGTCGATCTGCGTCGCTTCGAGCGTCGACCCGGTGAGGTGTTGTTAGCGGCGGATCTCCTCAATCGCCACGTCATCAACTTGGTCCACGGCCGTCTGGTTCGCGGCAATGAGATTGAATTGGCGCTCGTCGGCGACAAGTGGGAAGTGGTCGCTATCGACCCGAGTCGCCGACCGATGCTGCGTCGACTGTTATCACGCATCGGCCTCGGTATTTCCACCGGCTCGGTGATCGACTTTGCCTCGATTGAACCTTTCGTGTCACACGTGCCGTCGGCGCGCCTTCGCATTCCCTACCGCAAGTTGTCACGACTCCACCCCGCGCAAATCGCCGACCTTGTCGAGAGCGCGAGCCATGAAGAGGGTGTCGAAATCATCGAAGCGGTGGGACATGACCGCGAACTCGAAGCCGACGTTTTCGAAGAGCTGGACACCGAGCACCAGTTGGAGTTCCTCGAGGCTCGCACCGACACCGAAGCGGCCCGCATGATGAGTCGCATGGCGACCGACAACGCTGCCGATCTCATTAATGAAATCGACCAAGAGCGCCGTCTGTCCATTCTCGAGAAGATTGCTCAGCCCCAGCAGACCAAGATTCGCCAGTTGCTGGAATACAACCCGGACACGGCGGGTGGCTTGATGTCACCGGACTTCGTTCAGGTTCACGTGACGTCGACCGTCGAAGACGCCCTCGACGCCGTTCGTGAGTCCTCGGCACCAGTGGAAACCCTCAACGTCGTTTTCATCCTCGGCGATGAAGGGAATCCCCTGGGGGCTGCCCCCCTCGCCGCTCTGGTTCGCGCTCACGGCACCGACTTGGCCCTGTCGCTGGCTCGAACCAATTTGCAGTTCGTGCGACCCACCTGGGACGTGCACCGCGTCGCCGGCAAGATGAGTGACTTCAACCTCACCGTGGTGCCGGTGGTGGACAAAAAGACGAATCAGATGGTTGGCGTCGTCACCGTGGATGACCTCCTGGAGGAAATGTTGCCTCAGGGTTGGCGTCGCGATTACGGCATGACGGAGGTAGAGGGCGAATGACCGTCTCTTACCTCGAGCGCCTCGTTGAGGGGAGGGCTATCTGAAACCCCCGAGTACCCCCTCCGTATTGACCCCACACGACGTGTCCTAACCCCACGGTCCCACCGCGTCGTGTTCACCCCTTGACGCACGAAAGGAGAACCGTGGCCCACGACAATGACCAGATCACCGGTGCATTCGGCACCATCAGCCACGACACTCCTACGCGAAAGGGGATTCGTGCGCGCATCTTGACCCTCCTTGCCATCATCGGCCCCGGCCTCATTGTGATGGTGGGCGATAACGACGCGGGTGGCGTCTCCACCTACGCCCAAGCCGGGCAAAACTTCGGTTACAGCCTGCTGTGGACCTTGCCCCTTCTCATTCCCGTGTTGGTGGTTAACCAGGAAATGGTGGTGCGCCTCGGCGCAGTGACGGGCGTCGGCCATGGCCGCCTCATCCGTGAACGAATTGGCAAGAGGTGGAGCTACCTCTCTGTGGGCTCCATCTTGTTGCTCAACTCACTCATCATCGTGACGGAGTTCATTGGAATTTCCCTCTCCATGGACTACTTCGGTGTCAGTCCCTTCATTTCCGTCCCCGTGGCCATTGCGGCCCTCTTTCTGGTGACGGCCAGTGGATCTTTCCGTCGCTGGGAGCGATTCATGATGCTGTTCGTGGCCGCGAACGCTTTAGTGATTCCCCTGGTCATTCACACGCACATTCGCAGCGCGCAGGTGTTTCATCATCTCGCGATTCCCGGTATTCGTGGCGGCACCAGCTCGGCTGGTGTCCTGCTCATCATCTCCATCATCGGCACCACGGTGGCTCCCTGGCAGCTCTTCTTTCAGGAGAGCAATATCGTCGACAAGCGAATTACCCCGCGGTGGATCAATTACGAGCGAGTTGACACCATTGTGGGTTCCTTCATCGTGGTCATTGTCGCGTCAATCCTGATTGCGGCCTGTGCGGCACTGGCACCACACGGCAGCACCAACTCCTTCTCGTCCGCCCTGGGAGTGGCGCGCGATTTAGGCCATTATGTGGGTCACGGCACGGGAACAGTCTTTGCCCTCATTTTGCTGAACTCGTCGATTGTGGGGGCGGCGACCGTGACTCTCGCGTCGAGTTACGCCCTCGGTGACCTCTCACCACGTTTTAATCAGGGGCTCAATGTGCCGCTGCGCGAGGCCAAGGGTTTCTACGGGGCTTTCGCGGGATTACTCGTCGTGGCGGGCATCATCACCTTGCTACCCGGTGCGCCGCTGGGTCTCATCACCCTGGCGGTGCAGGCTCTCTGCGGCCTGATGTTGCCCTTCACCACCATCATGGTGTTGCTGTTGGCGAATGACACCGCCACGCTCGGTCCGTGGGTGAATTCGCGTCGACTCAACATCGTGGCCATCATCATCGTGGCCATTTTGACCGACCTCTCCGTCGTGATGATGCTCTCCACTTTGTTTTCGAGCATCAATGTTTTGGCGCTGCTCGAATGGCTGGCGGGCATTACGGCCGTGGGTCTGCTCATTGGCATGCCCATCGGAATGCGCCGGATGGCACCGCGGCCGGTCTACGAGGACGACAAGTTGGAATATCGCACCTCGCGACTGGCCCTGATGTCACCGCCGGTGTCAACGCGCGCTCGACGCTTCTTGCTGCGAGCAAACCTCGCCTATCTGGTGGTGGCCGGCATCTTGCTCGTCGTACGTATCGTCCAGATGGCAACCTCGTAGTCTGACCCTCATGCCGGGCGCGCCCACCGTTCTCTTTTTCCACGCGCACCCCGATGACGAGTCGCTGTTCACGGCCGGAGTGAGCAATCTGTTGGCCCAGAGCCGCGTCTCGTCGATCTTGATTACTTGCACTGACGGTCGCTGGGGCTTTGACCAGTCGGGTCGCGCGGGGAATGCCGACGGCCATGACGACGCCGAGACGGCGCGAGTTCGTGCGGTCGAGCTCGCTCGCGCCGCTAACTGGTGCGCGATTTCGGACCACCGCCGGTGGGAGTTCTTCGACAGCGGCATGACGGGGTGGCCCCAGGCGGAACATCCGAATGCCTTCATCAATCAGTCCGTTGACGAGTTGGCGGACCGCCTCGCGACAATGTGCGACGAGAACGAGGTGCGCGCCGTGGTGACCTATGACGAAGGTGGTTTTTACGGCCACCCGGATCACATCATGGCGAATCGAGTTGCCCTCGCCGCCGCCTCACGCAGCACCGCGGTGCAGCGAGTCTGGTATCCCGTCGTCGCACAGTCACGTTTCGCCGACTTCGTGCCGCGGGCTCGCGCTCGCGGGGTGCAACTTCCCGCGTGGATAACTGATGGCAGTGCCGGAACTCCCGATGATCTCATTACCTGTCGCCCCCACACGGCGGCATTTGCCGATCGCAAGCGAGCCGCTATCGCAGCGCACGCCAGCCAGATTGATAACGCTGACTTGCTCACCATGGGTGAGGAACTCTTCGATCTGCTCTTTGCGGCTGAGACCTACCAACTGGGCTGGGCGTCATCTCCCGATGACGCCGGTCACCCCACCGATCTCCTAGGAGGACTTTCATGACGACTGGTTTGACTTTCCTGGCGGTGCACGCGCACCCCGACGATGAGGCCTCGTCCACGGGCGGAACCTTTCCGCTGCTCGCCGACCAAGGCGTGCGCACCATTCTGGTGACGTGCACGAATGGCGAGTGTGGCGATGACCCCAACGGCCTCAAGCCTGAGCACGACGACCATGATGGCGACCTCGTGGCCGAGGTGCGTCGTGGCGAGCTTGACCGCGCAGTGGAGATTTTGAAAATCTCGCGTCACGATCGCTTGGGTTTTCGTGATTCCGGCATGATGGGCTGGTCGGATAACGAGCATCCGAACGCCTTTTGGAACCAGAATCCCGACGTGGCGTGTCTGGCGCTGGTGGAGATCTTGCGGGCCGAACGGCCCCAGATCATCATGACGTATAACGCCTTTGGCTTCTACGGCCACCCGGACCACATCCAGGCCCACCGCATCACCATGGCCGCCCTCGCCCACCTGGATTACGAGCCCACGGTGTACTTCAACGCCGTCCCTAGCGGGGTCATGAATGAGATGCGGGCGCGTTGGCGCCAAGAGGCGATTGAACGTGGCGAGGAGCCCGGCGAGGACGGTCCCGATCTGTCGACCCCGGAGTCGGAGATTGCCGTGACCGTCGACATCGCGGAGTATTCGGGAACCAAGTTCGACGCCCTCGCGGCTCACCGAAGTCAGATTGGTGAGAATTCGGGATGGATGAAAATGGGCCGTGACGGCTTTCGGGAGCGAATGGTGCGTGAATGGTTCGTCCGCGCCACCAACCCTCTCGGTATCAGCGAGGCGGCCACCGACATCTTCGTCGGATATCGCTAAACGGAAAAAGCACAATCCCCCCGCCCGAGGGCGGGGGGATTGTGAGTGATGCGGCTTAGTAGCGGTAGGTGTCGGGCTTGTACGGGCCCGCGACATCCACACCGATGTACTCGGCCTGGTCCTTCGACAGCTCGGTGAGCTTCACGCCGAGGGCGTCGAGGTGCAGACGTGCCACCTTCTCGTCGAGGTGCTTCGGCAACACGTAGACCTTCTTCTCGTACTCCTGGTGGCGAGTGAAGATTTCGATCTGGGCCATGGTCTGGTTCGTGAAGGAGTTGCTCATCACGAAGCTGGGGTGACCGGTGGCGTTGCCAAGGTTGAACAAACGGCCTTCCGACAAGATGATGATCGACTTGCCGTCAGCAAAGGTCCACTTGTCCACCTGCGGCTTGATCGTCTCGCGACGCACGGTCGTCAGTGCGGTGAGTCCCGCCATGTCGATCTCGTTGTCGAAGTGGCCGATGTTCGCCAAGATGGCGTTCGGCTTCATGGCCTGCATGTGCTCGACGGTGACGATGTTCTTGTTACCGGTGGCGGTGATGATGATGTCCGCGTATGGCAGAGCGTCTTCCAAGGTCGTGACCTGGTAGCCGTCCATGGCCGCCTGCAAGGCGCAGATGGGGTCAATCTCGGTCACGATGACGCGGGCACCCTGGCCACGCAGTGACTCGGCGGAACCCTTACCCACGTCGCCGTAGCCGCAGACGATGGCAACCTTGCCACCGATCAGGACGTCAGTGGCGCGGTTGAGACCGTCAATGAGCGAGTGGCGGCAGCCGTACTTGTTGTCGAACTTCGACTTGGTCACGGCGTCGTTCACGTTGATGGCGGGGAACAGCAAGGTGCCGGCACGCTCCATCTCGTAGAGGCGGTGCACGCCCGTCGTGGTCTCCTCGGACACGCCGAGGACGTGGGGTGCGAGGTTGGTGAAGAACGAGCCGTCTTCCTTGATCATCTTGTCAAGCAGCTGCAGGATGATGGCGTACTCCTCGGAGTCGGCCGTCTCGGGGGAGGGCACGTAGCCCGCCTTCTCGAACTCGACACCCTTGTGGATCAGCAACGTGGCGTCGCCACCATCGTCGAGCAGCATGTTCGGGCCCGCGTGGCCGGGCCAACGCAGAGCCTGCTCGGTGCACCACCAGTACTCGTCAAGGGTCTCACCCTTCCAGGCAAAGACCGGCACGCCGGCAGGCTTCTCCGCCGTGCCGTTCGGGCCGACAACGACCGCCGCCGCGGCGTGGTCTTGCGTCGAGAAGATGTTGCAGGAGACCCAGCGAATGTCCGCACCGAGTTCCACGAGAGTCTCGATCAATACGGCCGTCTGAATGGTCATGTGTAAGGAACCCGTGATACGGGCGCCCGCGAGGGGCTTGGCGGCTCCGAACTCGGCGCGCATAGCCATGAGGCCAGGCATTTCGTGTTCCGCCAGCTGGATTTCCGCACGGCCGAAGGGCGCGAGCGAGAGGTCAGCCACCTTGAAGTCAAAAGGGGTAGAGGTCATCAGTGTCCTTTAAATAAATAGGTATATGAACGATGGCGTTCGACCTCTGTCGATTTCATGTCGCCAGAAGAAACTGTAATGGTTCCCGCCACGTGTTGCGAACGGCAGGGGGTTCAGGTGGCTGACGAGTGGCTTCGGAAAAGAACGTGGGGCGCTAAGGGGTCATCGGGCGACAACTGGGGGTGACGGAAGTCACCATCCGGATCGCGAATGAGGCCAATCTTCTCCATGACTCGCTGTGAGGCCAGGTTGGCCGTGCTGGTCATGGAGACAATCTCCGCGAGGGCGAGGTCCTCGTGCGCAAAACGGCGAATTTCTCGCGCCCCTTCGGTGGCGAGTCCCTGATTCCACTGGGCCGTTGCCAGTCGCCAGCCAATTTCCACGCAGGGGGTGAAGGCAGCATCAAAGGTGGGCTCGTTCAGGCCGATGAAGCCGATACAGCGAGAGATGGATTTCAGTTCGGCGCACCACAGACCCCAGCCCCGCTCATCAAAGGCGTTCACGACTCGGTAGAGAAAATCGTTGGTCTGCTCCGGGAGTAACAGCGGCCCGAGAAAGCGCATGACTTCTTCATCGAGGTGCAGCGCGACCATGGGGTCGAGGTCGCGCCCCTCAAATCGGCGCAGAATGAGGCGGTCGGTCTCGAGGGTGGTCACTGGCCGATGCGAAATTCGACAACGTCACCATCGCGCATGACGTATTCCTTGCCTTCGATGCGGGCCTTGCCGGCGGCGCGGGCCGCGGCGATGGAGCCGGCGTCGACGAGATCGTCAAAAGCGATGACTTCGGCCTTGATGAAGTGCTTTTGAAAATCAGTGTGAATAACAGATGCCGCGACCGGCGCGGTGTCGCCCTGGTGAATGGTCCAGGCGCGTGCTTCTTTAGGTCCGGCCGTGAGGTAGGTCTGCAATCCCAGGGTGGCAAAGCCGACCTTCGTGAGCTGCGCGAGCCCGGACTCGGTGTAGCCATAGGACTCGAGCATTTCCGCGGCGGCCTCGTCGTCCAACTGTGAGAGTTCGGCCTCGAGGGCGGCGCAGAGCACGATGGCCGGTGCGGGCGCGACGCGTGCCGCGATGGCGGCGCAGGCGTCGTGGTCGCCAATGGTGTTCTCGTCGACGTTGAAGACGTAAATGAAGGGCTTAGCCGTCAACAGGTGGAGTTCCGCGATGGCGTCGGCATCGATAGAGCGATCTGATGAGACTGTCTTGCCGCCATTGAGCAGGTCGCGAACTTTGGTCAGTTCGGCCAGCTTGATGGCGGCGTCACCGCCGCGCTTCGCCTCGCGTTCGACGCGTGAAATGGCCTTGTCGACAGTCTGCAAGTCGGCGAGGATGAGCTCCGTTTCGATGGTGGCGATGTCACTCGCGGGATCGACGCGGCCATCGACGTGAATCACGTCGTCATCTTCAAACGCGCGCACCACTTCGCAAATGGCGTCCGATTCTCGGATGGCGGCGAGGAACTGGTTGCCGAGGCCTTCACCTTCAGAGGCACCTCGCACGATGCCGGCAATGTCGACGAAGTTGACCACCGCGGGAAGTTCGCGTTCGGAGCCAAATATCTCCGCGAGAACATGCAGGCGTGCGTCCGGAACCGCCACCACGCCGACATTCGGTTCAATGGTGGCGAAGGGGTAATTCGCGGCCAAGACATTGTTCTTCGTCAGCGCATTAAAGAGGGTTGATTTGCCGACGTTAGGCAGGCCGACGATGCCAATAGAAAGTCCCATAACAAAGGGGAAGGCTAGTGCGCGGCGAATTACGCTGACCTCTATGACCGAGAACCTTCTCCGTGTGCGCGATGTCACGCGACGCTTCGGTGACACGGTCGCACTCTCGCGCGCCAGCCTCGAGGTCGAGACGGGGTCGTTCGTGGCCCTTCTCGGCCCATCGGGATGCGGCAAGTCGACCCTGTTCAACGTCATCGCGGGACTCCAAACCGCGGACGAGGGCAGCGTGACGCTGAAAGGCGTCGACATTGCCGGCTGCACGGGCCACGTCGGCTACATGCTGCAGAAAGACTTGCTCGTGCCGTGGCGCACCGTGGAAGACAACATCTTGTTGGCCGCCCACCTCACCCGAGGGGTGCAGCCCATGGATCGCGTGGCCGCCCGTGAAATGGCGACGCGTTACGGACTGGGTGAATTCCTTCGCCACTACCCCCACGCGCTGTCCGGGGGCATGCGCCAGCGAGTGGCGTTCATGCGCACTCTGGCGACCCATCAATCCCTCCTTTTGCTCGATGAGCCTTTCGGCGCCCTCGATGCCCAAACTCGTTTCGAGATGCAGCGCTGGCTGCTCGAGGTCTGGGAGTCCGCTCAGCGAACCGTGCTGTTCGTGACGCATGATGTCGACGAAGCTCTGTTTCTGGCAGACCGAGTCGTGGTGATGTCGCCACGACCAGGACGCATCGTGGCCGACCTGTCGGTGACGTACGGCCGTCCGCGCACCCTCGACACCTTGACCTCGCCAGAGTTCATGCGACTGAAGGCCGAGGTCTTGTCGCTGCTTCACCCCGAGGCCACACGATGAAGAAGCTCTTTCAGCAAATCGCTTTCCCGTTGATCGGTCTCGCCATCGTTATTGCCATCTGGCAGGGCATCATCGTGTTCGGCCACGTGCCGCCCTACATCGCCCCGCGCCCCGCGGCCGCGTTGTCGGCCATCTTCTCTCAGTGGTCACAGATCTGGCCACTGACCTGGACGACGATATGCGAAACCGTGTACGGATTCCTCGCGGGTGCGGGTGTGGGCTTCGTGCTCGCCCTGGCCATGGCCAAGGTGCCCATCATCAACAAGATGCTGTATCCCTTACTGGTCTTTTCGCAGGCCATTCCGGTCATCGCCCTCGCGCCGCCCCTGGTGTTGATTTTCGCGTTCTCGATGACACCCAAGATTTTGGTCGTCGCGTGGATCGTGTTTTTCCCCGTCACGGTGGCGGCGGTGGATGGGCTGACCCACGTGGACCGCGATTATCACCAACTGGCCACCGTTCTCGGTGCGAAACCATCGCGCACCTTTGCCGTCATTGAGCTGCCGGCCATCGTGACACCACTGTTTTCCGGACTTCGCATCGGGGCCACCTACGCCGTGACCGGCGCCATTATTGGTGAGGCGGCCACCGGCGGCGGCGCGACCTTGGCCCAGTATCAACACGATGCGGCCACGAATTTTCAGACGCAGGTCGTCTACGGCACCACCATCGTGATGGCCCTCATCGGCATCGCGTGCTTCGCCGTGGTGTCCGCTATCGAATACGCCGTCACCCCCTGGCAACGTCGTTCCACGGCTCGTCGATACAAAGCGTAAGGAGTTGAGGCGACTCCGGTAGCCTCGGCACTACGTCAACAAAGGAGTGCGTCGTGCGTCGTTTTATACCCTTTATTGCCCTCGGTGTGTTGACCGTCGGCGCCCTCACTGTGGTGGGCATCAGCCTGGGGAATAACAGCTCGCAGAGTTCCTCCACGGCGACAATTCGCTTTGTGTACGACTTCCCGGGCCCCGACTTCGCGCTCATTCCTCTCGTCGTGGCTAAGGAAAAGGGCTACTTCGCGGATCAGGGCCTCACCGTCAACGTGTCCTTCCCGCCGACGACCTCGACCACGGCGCTCGAACTCTCTCAGGGTGCCGGTGACATTGGTTTTGTGACCACCACCGACATGGCCGTCGCGGTCGCCAACAAGATCCCCCTGGTCTCAGTGGCCAATTACTCCATGAGCAACAACTGGGCGCTGTTCACGAAGCCCGGGACGCCACTCAGCCTGTCGACCCTCAAGGGCAAGACGGTCTTTTCCTACGGCGACACCTGGACCGAAGCCATGTTGTCCTTCGTCCTGAAGAAGGCGGGTCTCACCACCAAGGACATCACTATCACCTCGGGTATCAATGACATTCCGCTGATCTTGAATGGCAAGGTCGACGTCTCCACCTCGACCACCAACTACGAACTGGCCGGCTTCGCCGACGTCACCACGCAGAAGCCGGAGATGATCATGGGTACCTCCGTCGGCGCTCCCAACGTGCCGGTGTGGGTGTACTCGGTGATGGGTGAGTGGGGCAAGAAGAACCCCGACAAAGTGACCAAGTTCTTGGCCGCCGTGAAGCGGGGCACCGAGTGGGCCGTCTCGCACCCGGCCGATGCGGCGACGCTGTTCGACAAGGCCTACCCGAAGTCGGGCTACACCAACCAGTACAACGCGCTGGGCTGGAAACTCACCATTCCGTATCTCACCAACGCGCAGGGTAAGTACTTCGTGCAGACGCCCCAGCAGTGGACCACCATCGCGACCGCGCTGAAGGGCGTGGCTGTGACGAGCAGCGTGTCACCGGCGTCGTCGTACTTCACCAACAAGTACCTCCCGTAGTGAGCGGAAAGTCCCCGCATCTCGCGGTTCTCGGCAGCGCCAACGTTGACTACGTCGTTCGCGTAGCGAATTTGCCCACCGCGGGAGAAACGGTGGTGGGCGGTGACGTCATGCGCGTCATGGGTGGCAAGGGTGCCAATCAAGCGGCCGTGGCCGCGTCTCTCGGTGTCGCCACGACTTTCCTCGGTGCGGTCGGCGCCGACCGCGACGGCGATGATGCGCTGTCGGCTCTCGGCCAACTCGGCGTGGACGTTTCTCACGTCACTCGAGTGGCGACCCCGACCGGCGTGGCCCTCATTGCCGTGGGCTTTGATGGCGACAACCAAATCGTCGTGTCACCAGGAGCCAATGTGCACGCCACTGCCGATGCGGAGGTAATTGGCGCGTGTGACGTCTTGTTGGCACAGCTGGAGATCCCTCATGACGTCGTGGCGAGAGCGGCACAGTCGGCCAGATTGTTCGTGCTCAACGTGGCGCCGGCCAACACCGTGGCCCCGCAGCTCGTCGCGGCCGCCGATCTTGTTATCGCTAACGAAACGGAGTGGGCGGCGGTGGGCGCGTCCGTGACTGGCCCCGCGATCGTGACCTTGGGGGCACGAGGGGCGCGGTGGGTGCACGGCGGAGAGGTGGTGGCGGAAGTTGCCGCCCCGCCCGTCGACGTTACCGATGCGGTGGGCGCAGGTGACGCGTTCAGTGCCGCGGCCACGTGGCGTTTTGCTCTCGGCGATAGCCCGATTGAGATTTTGAGATTTGCGGCCGCCACGGGTTCGCTCGCGACAACTGGACCTGGTGCTCGTGGGCATCTTCCGACAGTGAAAGAGGTAGAGACATGGCTCGCACGCGGGTGGTAATCGATACGGATCCGGGCGTCGATGACGCCGTTGCGATCTTGCTGGCGGTGGCGAGCCCCGAGCTCGACGTGGTGGGCATCACGACCGTCAATGGCAACGTGGCGGTCGACCTCACGACTACTAACGCTCGTCGCTTGCTGGAATTGGCGAGAGCCTCTCATGTCCCCATTGCTGCGGGGGCCGCCGTTCCTCTCGGGGGACCGGTCGAGCACGCCGCGCAAGTGCACGGTAACGACGGGCTCGGCGACCTCTCATGGGAGGAACCGTCCATCTCGATCGACTCTCGTGATGCGGTTGACCTCATTAGCGATCTGGCCGACGAGGGTCCGCTGACGTTGATCGCTATTGGACCATTGACAAACTTGGCTGAATTGGTTCGTCGCCGCCCGGAGACGGTCGCCAAGCTGGAGCGTGTCGTCATCATGGGTGGCGCATCGTTTATGGGCAACGTCACGGCCGTTGCTGAATTCAACGTCTGGGCAGACCCGGAAGCCGCCGCGGTGGTCGCGGCGCAAGAGTGGCCGGTCACGTGGCTGCCTCTCGACGTCACGCACCAAGTCTGGCTTGATGACCACGACATTGACGTGTTCGGCAGCTGGGGTACCGAGCTCGGCGATCGACTCGCCGGCATGCTGCGCCCCTACGCCAATTTTTACGAATCGGTGACGGGAGTTCGCCACACCATCATGCACGACGCGCTCGCTATTTACGAGGTCATCGCGCCGGGCGCGATCTCGAGTGATGTGGCCGGAGTCAATGTCGAATGCGGGGGAGACTTTGCACGAGGAATGACGATTTTTGATCGCCGAGGTGTCGACCGCCAGTCGAACCATCGAGTGGGAGCGAGTGTCGACCGAGCTCGATTCACGGCGCTGCTGCATGAGCGTCTGGCACGTCTTAACGACTTCTTACGCGATTAATACGATGGCCATAGCGCACGACTGGAATGGTCGTGACGGGCTCCATAATCTGATGTCATGACACGTCACGGAATTGCTAGCTGGTTCATATCGGGCACCATCGCGGTGGTCGCGTCGACAGGGGCGGCCATCACGATCAGCCGCAGCACCCCGGGCGCGTCGTCCGTGGTCGCGCCCACCAGCACGACCACGCCGGCGGTCAACGCGCCGGCGACGCCGGTCACGCCCGCCGGCACACGAACTACTTCCACCAGCGCGACGTCGTCAACGACGACGAGTACGTCGCCGACTACCACCAGGCCACCCGCATCGCCGTCGACGTCGACCACCGTGTATCACGGCGACGACAACCAGGGTGACGGTGAGGGCGAATCGGAAGGTTACGATCGCTAGATATGTGGTCGGCAGAAGACGGGGGAGCCTCGCGTCAGGCGGGTGACCCCCGACACTGGGATGTGACCGGCACCCCTCATAGTCTCTCTCGCCTCGTCATTGCGGCGACCATGGTGGTGGCTGCTGGCAATCGCTACTACCTCATCGGACACACTGCCGGCGAGGGTGCCACTGGCTTCGTCGAAGAGTTCGATCCGCTGACTTTGGAAATTCGTCGCCGATCGCCCGACTTGCGTGGTGGACCCGTCTGGCCCGGAGGTGGTGCGATCATTAACTCTGGCGATCTCGTGGTGGTTTTCGGACGCCACGTCCACCGTCTCACCACAGATCTCGACGTTGTCCAGGTAGGTGAATTGCCTCGTGATCGCCCCTATAACTCCTTTGTCGAACTAGAGAACGGCGCTCTAGTGACCAAGGACTTTGGCGGAGCACGGCCGGGTGAGGACGTGAACTTTACGTCCGAGAGTTGCGAGTTGCTCGCGCTCGACCCTGTGTCGTTAGCCACGGTGGCATCCGTCACGATCCCCGACGGGTCCGTGGCGCGAGTGAGTGCCATCGGAAATGACGTCGTCGTGGTGGGAGTCCAGCGCCTGTGGGTATGGTCGCTGACCGATGAAGGTTTCGTAGAGAAACTGTCCGTGCCGTATCGCCGCGACGGTGGTGGCTACGGCTGGGATGCGGTGATCGCCGACGGACGCGCGTGGTTCTTAACCAATGGCGCCGGTAGTGAGCGCTATGACGGATCTCTGCGGGGTAAGGGTGTGGCGACCGCCGGTCAAGAAGTGGTGTCGGTGTCTCTTGCCGATGGAACGCTCTCGCGATTTCTCGTTCACCATGAATCTGGGGGCCTCGTCGCGAATCCGCCCGCCGTCATTCCTCAGCACGAGCTCGTGGTGGGCTACGACAGTGGAAATGGTGTCGTCACCGCATTTAACTATCGACAGGGCAACGTGGCTTGGTCGCGCCCCCTTAATCACGGCTGCCACCCCATGATTCTGAATAACGGTGACCTCCTCGTGATGAATGACTGGCACGTCGATGCCGGACACGACGATGTGGTCATTCTCGACTCGCGAAGTGGTGAGGAGTTGTCACGGCATCACAGCGACAGCATCGTGCAATCAGTGCTCTTCGGAGCCCCCGGTGACCACGACGATATCTATCTGTGCTCTTTTTCTCACCTGTCACGGTTGAGCTGGGGCGACGACGAACGATAAGACTGGATCTCGCTCTATGGCGCGACGGGCATCTTTTCGCCCAGAGCGGGGAGAACTATCCACGTCTGGCCCGGCAACATGGAAATGACTTTGCCCTTCGCATTTCGATAAACCGTAGGGTGGGTGATCGCGCTGCGACTCCAACTTCCGGGAATTTCTTTTCCGTCTTGAAAGACCGCCGCGGGCCCCGAGCCGACCAGTTGACCCACTGAGTTCATGGTGCCGACGCCACCGGCGTAGTTGATCCACATGACGATGACATTTTTGGGTGAAATACGAACATGAGTGGCCGTGATGTCGGGCCGTCCGAAAATCGACCGGTCCCACGTCTTCGTTATGGGATTCCACGTGAAGGTGGGCGCATAGATGCTCGGCAAGTTCACGGTCAGAGTGCGTGCCGGAACGCCGGTAATACGCGAACGGGGAGAGCGATAGGTGAAGAGCGCGGGGGGCGGAACGGGTGCGCCACCGAAAGCGACGATGCGTGGCGCGATGAGATAGAGATTTTCGGGTGCGAAGCGCGTGTGATCACGGAACATGCCGGCGTGTCGCAGCGACCGAGTCTCATCCACCAAGGTGACCGGCGCTTTTTGAATGGCCCTGATGGCATATGGCGCTCCACCGGAGTACGCGAAGATGCCGCCCACGGGAGACACCACGCCCACGTCGGTGGGTCGCACGGACCGCACCGGACCCACGCGAGTGGGCAGGTGGAGATTGAACATCGCCGCGAGTCGCGTAATTCCCCCGTTAACGATTTCCTCATAGACAACGTCAGCTTGGTCGACGCCCCACAGCGGCCGCGCCCCGGGAGTGTTCTCAATTTTGACGGTGAGCGCGGGTCGCGTGAGTGACGCTCCGCTGGGGTCGGACTGTCCGGACAGGGGCGCCACCGCAACGGGGGCGGTGGTCGTCGTGGTCGTGGTGGGTAGCGAGGTGTGGCGATGGGTGACGTAGTAGGTGCCCCACGTTGCGACACCCACCAGGAGGACGATGGCGACTAATCGTCGAAGGAAGGTCATGTGGGCAAGATAGCCCGATTGTGGTGCCGACGTCCGAGTCGAGCTCAAGCCGACAAGATCCGAGCCACGGCCTGCAATTGGTCGGGTGCGACGTGCCACCACGTCCAGCGGCCGCGCTTCTCACCCACAATGAGCCCCACGTCGACGAGGATGCGAGTGTGGTGAGAAATCGTGGGCTGGCTCTTCCCGAGGGGCGCCTGGAGGTCACACGAGCAAATTTCCCCCGCGGCCGCAATCATCGATAAGAGGCGGAGCCGAACGGGATCGCTCAGAGCGGCGAATATCCGAGCCATGCCTTCGGCATCGCTGTTGGCCATCACGCCGTTACCGAGGCTCTGACAACACGCCGTCGCTGAGGTGCGGAGAGGTACTAGGGGGGATCGAACCATGGTGTCATAATACATTGATAGATATCAATGTATGTGCTACTTTCCTCGCAACAGCGAGCCACGGTCGGTAGCCGTGAAGGGAGACACGATGTCACGCCTACAACTAGCCCTGAACGTGTCGAACCTCGATGAGGCCATCGAGTTTTACACCACGTTCTTCAAGACACCACCCGCGAAAGTCCGACCGGGATACGCCAACTTCGCCATCGCCGAACCTCCACTCAAGTTGGTGTTGATGGAAAACACCACCGACGGCGGCACCATCAATCACCTCGGAGTGGAGGTCTTCACCTCGGCAGAGGTGGTCGACGCCACCACCTACCTCGCCGATGCCGGTCTCGCGACCGACATCGAGATGGGGACTGACTGTTGCTACGCCGTGCAGAACAAGGTGTGGGTCACCGGACCTGACAGTTCGCGCTGGGAGGTCTATACCGTTCTGGCCGACTCGCCAGACGTGGTGGACTCACGTGGTGACCTGTGCTGCGCCCCCACACCCGCAGTGAACCTCGCCTCGCCCACTTGCTGTTAGGACAGACATGACGACGTCGCCCTGGCCGACCCTCTCTCGACGCCTGCTTGCTGAATACGTGGGCAGTGCGCTGTTGGCCTGCATCGTGATTGGCTCGGGCATTGCGGCCCAGCAGTTATCGCCCACGGATATTGGACTTCAGCTTCTCGAAAACGCGGCGGTGACGGCGGTGGGCCTCTACGTACTCATCAACGTCTTTGGCCCGGTCTCGGGGGCACATTTCAACCCGCTGGTCAGTGGCGTGAGCGCGGTCACGGGCTCACTCAAGTGGTCTGACGTGCCGACGTATTTCATCGCCCAGGTGGCCGGATGCGTGAGCGGAGCCGTCACGGCAAACGTGATGTTTGCCCAGGCGGCAATATCGATCTCCACGCATCAGCGGGCGACGGGTGCACATCTCGTGTCGGAAGTGATTGCCTCCGCAGGGCTCATTGCCACGATCTTTGCTCTGACACGTTCGCATCGCTCCGAGCTGTGCGCCGCGGCGGTGGCGTGTTACATCGGTGCGGCTTACTTCTTCACGAGCTCCACCAGCTTCGCGAACCCCGCGATCACGGTGGGTCGAATGTTCTCGAATACTTTCGCCGGAATCGCCCCCTCATCAGCACCCGCCTTCATCGGAGCTCAAGTGCTGGGAGCGCTGGTCGGTCTAGGTCTCGCTCTCGTGCTGTATCCCGCTCAACAACCTCAGGAGAAGTAGGTTATGACCGAATCAACTCGCCGCCCCGAGATTCTCTTTCTCTGTGTGCACAACGCCGGACGATCGCAGATGGCAGCGGGCTTCGCTCGCCAACTCGGCGGAGACCGAGTCGTCATCCACTCGGCCGGCACGGCCCCCGGGGAGCACCTCAATCCCGCAGTGGTCGAGGCCATGCTCGAAGTCGGTATTGACATCCGCGAGCAGAAGCCCCAGGTCTTGACGGAGGCCATGGGCTTATCGTCAGACGTGATTATCACGATGGGCTGTGGTGACGCCTGTCCGGTGTATCTCGGTAAGCGCTATCTCGATTGGCCTCTCACTGACCCTGCCGGCAAGCCGGTGGACGAGGTGCGAGCGATTCGTGATGAAATAAAGAATCGAGTCGATGATCTTCTGTCGGAATTGCTCGGCGGCGCCTGAGCGCACGAGGCGGTACACGCTGAACGCGTACCTAACGCTGCATCGAGACGTAGGACGTGAAGACGACGATGTCGGAGAGGTAATGCCCAGTCGCGCGATCGAATTTTCCGCCACAGGTCACTAAATTCAGCCATCGCCCACGAGCGGCGAGATATACCAAGCGATTCGGAAACGCCGTTTTGAGATATTCGCGAATTCGGATAACTCGAAACCGGACTGACTCGCCATTGGCCAGAACGACCCGTATCTGTTGCCCGGGAACAAGGCGATCTAGGTGATAGAAGACACCGGGGCCCAGATACGAGTCGACGTGCCCCAAAATAACTGCGGCACCCCGCTGACCGGGAGTCGATCCCCAGCGGTACCAGCCCACGGTGGTGGCGGTGGAGGGAACCTGTACTTCTCCCGTCGCGGTGAGGCCGAGTGAGCTCACTTTCGTTGACATGTGAAGTGCGGGAATGATGAGCCTGACGGGCGGTGACCGCTGTGGCAGGGGCGAATGGGCTGACAAGGTCCCCACGTTTACGGGCGGGTAGTGGGGAATGGTGGTGGCTGAACCTACGTCTCGAGACTCTGCGGTGGCGGCCAGAATTGCCGTCAGCAGCGCGAGGGCCGAGATCATGCCCAGACGGCCGCTCGCGCTCAGTGCCGCCCTAGCGGCCACGGCTCTTGGAAAAGAGGTGGCGAGCACGGCGAGTCTGCCGACGCTGCATCGCGACGGCACCAATGGCGCTCGTCACGAATATTGCCGTCGCCGACACTGTCAGGTCACGCAGGAACGCACTGCTGTGGGGAGCTGCACCACCGAAACCCGTCGCCGGTGGTCCAGTGGGGATTGTTGACGATTCAGTGGTCGAACTCGTCGGGACCGCGCAGGTAGGAACGGTGATGGTGTTCGTATCCAAGGTCACGGCTCCGTTGCGAGCAAGCATGCGACCTTGAACAGTGGCGCCCGTGAGGAGCGAGATGGAAGTGAGCGCGAGAACCGTGCCGATGAAGGAGGTGGTGGTGCCAATGGTTGCGGACGAACCAACTTCCTAAAAGACGTGGCACGCCTGTGCGCCATCTTCAAGAATGACACTGCTCCCCGAGTGAGTTGTCAACGTTGAGCCAGCCTGAAAGATGAAAACGGCATCAGGATTACCTTGACCATTGAGTGTCAGAGCGCCACTGAGCGCCATGCTGCTGGAGGCGGTGTAGACGCCCGGCGTCAACGTGCTCCCGGCGAGGTCTGCGCTAATCGACATGGTGGAACTACGCCCAGCCGCATCGTTAAACGCGGTGGTGACGTCACCCTGGGCTGCCAAGGAAGCAGCGTTCGATACGTTGGTGGCCCCGGTAATCGTTCCCGGTGGGAAACCAGTCACGGCCGAACCCGGATCGAGCGCGAGGTCACCCGTGATCACGGAAGGTCCGGTGTTGGTAATGGTGCTACCTCCTATGACGGCATACGAGGTAGCTGAACCCAGGTCCACCGAACTGGGGACGGCGAAAGCGGGGGACGCAAAAAGCGCAGTCGCCAATGATCCAGCGGCCACTAGTGACAACGCGGCGCCTGTCGAAAGTGCGATACGACGTCCGTGTCGCCGCGGATTGTGATCGACCAGAGATTGTTGGGAAAGTGAAGACAAGCCAGAAACTCGACGGCCGACCGTGGACATATGAGTCCTTCCATGCCGTCCATGGTTATTTTGACGTGAGATGCGCCAAATAGTGGACGTGACGGAACCGCAGCCCTCCGGGCGGAGGCGCACCGGGGCGGGACCAGGGGACATAGTCACTTTGCGATGGATTCACCTCCACGAGACGTCAGCAGTATCACGCGAGGTCGACGCGGCGTCGGGCCGAAAGGGCGCTGGCCTTCAACTCAGTCGCGGAGGTCGTATGACCGCCAGGAAGAAGCCGTTGTCACCGCGTGCTCGAAGCGGTATCACCAACTCAACAGAAATCCAAAAGGCAACTTTCAGTTTTCTAGCCCTCATCAATTCTTCTCACTGATAGCATCCCTGCTGATCGGCGGAATGGCCGCCATGACAGGGAGAGAAGATGTTAAGACTTCGTTTCGCATTGAAAAGGTCGGCAGTGGGCGCCATCGCTGCGATGGCCCTGTTGGGCGCGGAGGGAATTCTTTCCCCCTTGGCCTCGTCGGCAGCGACTTTGCCTGCCGGCACCTCATTCTCTTACACCGGTTCTGGCCAGACCTACGCCGTGCCGTCAAATGTCTGCGCTGTCACGATCTACGTCGCCGGCGGCGAGGGTGGAACGGACTACAACGGCGGTCTTGGCGGTGTCGGTGGCGTTGGCTCCGCCACCGTACTGGTCACGCCGGGCTCAACACTCTCGGTAGTGGTGGGCTCGATCGGTGGTTTTGGGTACATCGGTTACAGCGGTAACACCCCGGGTGCCGTCTACGGCGGCGGTGGCGCGGGAACGGGGGCGTCGGGCAGCGGCGGCGGTCTGTCGGGCGTCTATGACGGAACGTCGGCACTCGTCATTGCGGGCGGTGGTGGTGGTGCTGGTGCCCTTGATGCAGATCCAGTGGGTGGCGCTGGCGGAAATGTGAATCAACCTGGCGCTGCTGGTGACCCCACGACGTATGGCATGGGTTCAAATGCCTCGGGAGGCGATGGCGGGACTCTGATGGCGGGTGGCGCGGGCGGCGTTGGCGACCCCAACGCACCGGGAACGGCTGGTACCAGCGGTAACGGAGGAGCTGGCGGCTCGACCGGTCGCGAAGGCGGTGGCGGTGGTGGCGGTGGCTACTTCGGCGGCGGCGGCGGCGGCGGCTCGAGCATGATGGGGATGCCGATGTGGGGTGACGACTCGGGAAGTGGCGGCGGCGGCGGTTCTGGTTTTGCGGCCTCGAACGCCACCAATGTGTCAACTGAGTGGAAGGGGCATTCGGGACGAGGCAATGGCGCGGTCGAAATTGATCCCTTCACTATGTGCAGCGTCAGTAACGTCGGCAACTTTGGTTATGGACGATCAATTCTGTCGGTGGCCATCAAGACTCAGTTGGTTGCACAGGCCACAGCGATGAAGGCTCAGGGCTACACGACGCTCTCGATCCACGGCTACGCCAATCCGGGCGCACCGAGTCAGCTCAGTCTGGCTCGCGCCAATGCCGCGGCTCAATTCCTGACGACCCAACTTCGATCTTTGAACGTGACGCTCAGCTCGGCCATATCAATATCGGGCTCGAACACTGCCAAATTCAGCAAGAACCACGGACTAGACGGTTCGGGTGACAACTGCGTGGTGGTAACGGCCAGCTAAACGCTCGCCATGCTGGCGCTGTGACGCGTGGATGCGAACGCTCCGGTTCTTTGAACCGGAGCGTTCGTTGTTTCACTCGAAGACTCGCTAAGGAAGTGACGGGGGGTACGCTTACGTCCAGTCTCACCTGCATCTTGTTCTGGGGGAAATTCACTTTCCCGGAGAACGGTGCGGTCTCGCCCCCGTAGCTCAGGGGATAGAGCATCGGTTTCCTAAACCGTGAGCGCAGGTTCGAATCCTGCCGGGGGCACGAGAACGTGTGACAGACAACAAAAGCCCGGCTCGAGTTTCTCGAGCCGGGCTTTTGCGTGAAAGCACCTATTGGGCGTCAGCCTTCAAGAGGCGATGCGTCATCGCCGCGACGGCGCCACCCACCAGCGGGGCAATAATGAAAAGCCACGCCTGGTGAAGGGCGATTCCGCCGAGAAGGAGGGCCGGTCCAAATGATCGAGCGGGGTTTACCGACGTTCCTGTCACGGCAATACCGAAAAGGTGAACCACGGTGAGAGTCAAGCCAATGATGAGGCCGGGGACAGCGGTTGGGCCGTTCTTGCCGGTGACGACCAATATCACGAAGACGAAGATCGCCGTCAGAATGACTTCCGTCAGGAAGGCGCCAGTGGCAGAGATGTGGATCATCGACGCACTACCGAAACCGTCCGCACCAAGACCGATGGAGGTCGTCCAGTCCGGGCTGGAGCGAAAGATGGCATCGAGAAGTCCCGCGCCGGCGATACCGCCGGCGAACTGGGCCACCCAGTATCCAAGTGCATCATTGATGCCGATTCTTCCGGCGAGTAATGCACCCAAGGTCACCGCGGGGTTCACGTGACAGCCCGAGATGGGGCCGAGCCCGTACGCGAGACCGGCCAACACCAGGCCGAAGGCCAGTGAGGTGGCGATGATGCCCGCGCCCACGCCGAAGCCAGAGTGCCAGCTTCCGAGAGTGAGGACGGCGACGCCGCACGCGATGAAAACCAATATGGCGGTGCCGATGAATTCGGCGGCAATCTTTCGTAACATTGAATCTCCTTTGATCCATTGGGGTGACGACAGGCGTCGCGCCAAGTGTAAGCACGGGGTAGAAGAAAAAGGGGGAAGGTCGAACATCGTTCACTCCGCACGGACACGAATTCTTTCTATGCTCAACGTCGCGTGATGACTGACAATTCCCCACCATCGACGACTGATAGCTCGACCTCGCGTCGGTTGTTTCGAGCCGACATCCAAGGCCTTCGGGCAATTGCCGTCTCGGCGGTCATCCTCGATCACGCGCAACTCTTGGACTTTCACGGTGGTTTCGTCGGCGTTGACGTGTTTTTCGTAATCTCCGGATTCATCATCACGACGGTGTTGATGTCCAGCAGCGACGCACATCGATTATTTAGTCTGATGGACTTTTACGCGCGCCGCGCGATTCGGATCCTGCCCGTCGCTGCCGTGGTGCTCATCGCGACGCTGTGGGCTGGCTCTCATTGGCTGCCGCTCCTGCAGACCCAAAGTGTGAAGCAGGATGCGTGGTGGGCGGTGGCGTTTTTTGTCAATATCCATTTCGCGCATGTCGGCGTGAACTACTTCACGCAGAGTGTCGCCAGCACCAGTCCTTTGCAGCATTACTGGTCCCTGGCCGTGGAAGAGCAGTTTTATGTGGTGTGGCCGGTCGTCTTGCTCATCGTTATCAGCGCTGCTCGACGGGTGAAAGTAAATCAGCGCGTCTGCGTCGTGGCCGCGGCGGTCACGGGAACGTTCCTTTCGCTGTGCTGGTCTATCCATCACACCCATACGAACCCGACAGCGGCCTACTTCGGAACGGCAGATCGCGCCTGGGAGCTAGGAGTGGGGGTCTCCATTGCGCTTCTGGGGCCGGGCCTGTGGGGGCGATTGCCACCGGTAATGCGTGCATCCATGACGTATGTGGGTCTGGCCGGAATCATGGTGTCCTGCCTTCGATTCACCTCGGCGACGCCCTTTCCCGGCCGCGCGGCTCTCCTGCCGGTGCTCTCGGCGGCCGCCGTCATTATCGGTGGAACGGGCTCACCGCGAGGTGGTGGGAATGAGTTGCTCAGTCGCCAACCCCTCCGCTATCTCGGAGACATTTCCTACTCTCTCTATCTCTGGCACTTCCCGGTCCTGATTGTGGTGGGTGACGTGATGGGAGCACGCTTCACCACGCCGTGGCGCGTCATGGTGGTCCTTGCCGTTGTCGCACTTTCTGTAATGTCGTATCACCTCATCGAAAACCCCATTCGCCATTCGTCCTGGACATCTCGTCGCTCGTCGCGGGGTTTTGTGTGGTGGCCAATCACGGTGGGGGTGGTCTTGGTGGTTGCCCAGATCGTGACACCCACGTTGTCCTACGCCTCGAGAATTGGACCTACGACCTCTCTCGCTCCCATCGCGGCGGTGGACGCGGCCGTTCAGGCGGGGCTGTCGGGAGATGCGGTGCCACACGCGACGAGTCCGTCACTCCTGACGGCATCCACTGACTGGGTGCGGCTCGGGAAGTGCAGTGCGTATCAAGCACTGACCTCTCGCATTTGCCAGATGGGGGATGCGAGAGGTCATCACCGCGTCGTGCTTTTTGGCGACTCACACTCGGTGATGTGGACACCGGCGCTTCAGGTGGTGGCCACCCGCGAGCATTGGCAGTTCTTCCCGGTCGTGAAAGAAGCCTGCGGGTACGACTGGTACGTCAACTATCGCCATCAATTACCGGCCAATAATCAGTGCACGCTCTGGTATCACTGGGCGCTTCAGCAAATTGCTCGGATACATCCGGACGTCATTGTGATGGGGACCTACGCCAATACGACGTGGTGGAAGCAGGGGCAGATTCAGGTGCTCACCGATCTCCACCGTTACGCCCCTCGGGTTATCTTGCTCTCCGACACCCCGTGGATTGGGTCGCCCGTCGATTGTCTCCTGACGCGAGGAGCGACGCAGGGCACCTGTCTGAAGCGGCTGCGGCCCCTCGTTGTTCGCCTCAATCACGAGTCCGCTGACGTGGCCCGAGCCAGTCACTCGCAGTTCGTGAACGTCTTCGGCTGGTTCTGTCGCGCGTCGCGCTGCCCGAGCGTGATCAATGGTCTCATTCCCTTTTATGACGGGGCCCACCTCACGCCCGAATACTCGACGTATCTCGGCCGCGCCCTCGCCAACGCCCTCAACGTGACGGGGGCCAACGTCCATCCCCTGGCGAACTCGGGTGGCGCGTAAGGCTCAGCCTCGGTAACGGGGGCTGCGTGGCTATCGCGCCTAGTCTCACACGGGGCGCGTGACGAAAACCCAATGGGCCTGATGCGCTCGCGAATTCGCTCCAGACGAGGAGATCTACATGTCGATGCACGGTGGTGGCGCGGGTGGACGCGCCGGTGGCATGTTGGCTCTTCGCGGGCTGCAAAAAGACCGCGCCATCTTGGAGCACAAAGTCAAGAAAGGCACCCTGCGGCGCATGCTCGGCTTCGCATCCAAGTATCGCGGCCGATTGGTCATCTTTCTTATCGCGGTGGTGCTGGACGCCGTGGTGGCGGCGATCTCGCCGCTGATTTTGCGCGACATCATTGACCAGGGCATCGCCCATCACCGAGAAGGGCTAATCATTGGTCTATCGGCGCTCACCGCCGGCCTCGCCATTATCGATGCCGGGCTGTCACTCTTTCAGCGTCGATTGTCATCAATCATCGGTGAAGGACTGATTTTTGAACTGCGATCTCGGGTGTATCGCCACATTCAGCAGATGCCCATCGCATTTTTTTCGCGCACGCAAACGGGCGCCCTCATCAGTCGTCTCAACGGCGACGTCGTCGGCGCGCAGCAGGCATTCACTGACCTGTTTTCCAACGTGGTGGGAAACATCGTCTTAGTGGCGCTCGTTCTCGGTGCCATGTTCGCGCTGAGCTGGCAAATCACCCTGGTGTCCCTCGTCCTGCTTCCCGTCTTCATCTTGCCGGCGCGCAAAGTGGGCGCCCGCCTCGGTGCCATGTTTAAGCGTGGGATGGAACTCAACGCCGAAATGAACATGGTGATGACCGAGCGCTTCAATGTCTCCGGAGCCATGTTGGCCAAACTCTTTGGTCGTCCGGAAGATGAAGTGCATTACTTCGAAAGCCGCGCGTCGCAGGTTCGCGATATTGGCATTACGCAAGCCACCTTCTCGCGCTTCTACTTCGTAGCCCTCTCGCTGACCGCGTCGCTCGCCACCGCATTCGCCTACGGGTTTGGCGGCGTGGCCGCCTTGCACGGAGTGCTCGCGGTGGGAACGGTGGTCGCCATCACGGCCTACCTCAGCCGTTTGTATGCGCCTTTAACGCAGTTGTCTAACCTCAACATCGACTACATGTCCGCGATGGTGAGCTTCGAGCGACTTTTCGAGATCTTGGATCTTGAGCCCATGATTGGCGAAGATGAATCACCCGTTGATCTTCCCGACGGGCCCGTGACCTTGACTTTCGACCACGTGGACTTCACGTATCCCGGTGCTGAAGATGTGTCGTTGGCCTCGCTGGAAGCCGTCGCGCGCTTAGAAAGAATTGCCCGCACGCCCGTGCTGCACGATGTGAGCTTCGCCGTCTTGCCCGGAACGATGACCGCTTTGGTGGGACCCAGCGGGGCAGGTAAGACGACCATGTCATTACTCGTGTCTCGCCTGTACGACGTCATTGGCGGTTCGGTGATGCTGAATGGTGTTGATGTGCGACGCCTCAGCTTTAAGTCCCTGCGCGACGCGGTCGGCGTCGTCACACAAGATGTTCACCTCTTTCATGAAACGCTGGGTGCGAACTTGCGCTTTGCTCGGCCCGACGCGACCGATGACGAGATTTTCCGAGCGCTCGACGCCGCTCAAATTCTCGACATGGTGACCGCGTTGCCCCAGGGGCTGGACACGGTGGTGGGGGAGCGCGGGTATCGACTGTCGGGTGGAGAGAAGCAAAGAATCGCGTTGGCGCGCCTCTTGCTCAAGTCGCCCAAACTGGTGGTGCTTGATGAAGCCACCGCACACCTCGACGCCGAAAGCGAAGCCGCGGTGCAGCGAGCGTTGGATGCGACCATGACCGACCGCACCTCTTTGGTCATTGCGCACCGATTGTCGACTATTCGTAATGCCGACCAGATTCTCGTCATCGAGTCGGGGCGCATTGTGCAGCGGGGGACCCATGAGGAGTTATACGCCCTCGGTGGCCTCTACCGCGATCTGTACGAAACGCAGTTTGCGGGCCAGGAGTCCTAGGTCCTCGTGGGGGGTGCGACCTCGACGCGCCACCCATCGTCACTCCACTTCTTCCACGACCGAATGTCGTGGGTGAGCAACCAGCGCGCGAAACGACCCTTGGCGTACTTGGCATCGTGGCCCCCGCGGACGTTGCCGTGCACGAGATTCACCGTCCAGCCTCGACCGGGCGGCAACACCACGGCGTGGCGATGCGATTGCGGGAGAATGTCGACGATCTCGCCCTCTAGTTGATATACCGCGCGTGTCAAGGTGGGTCGCCACCATGAGGCGAGATTGCCTAATCCCGGTGTCGTCGCGTCGACCGGAGCTCGGTAATCGGGCGTGGGATCGGTGAATCCGACGAGCCCGAGGAGCCCTGACACCACGACAATTCGTTCGTCGGCGGTCGACTTCTCTTCTCCCTCGAGATTGAGTGCGTCGAGACCATTGAAGACCACCCCGCGGTAGCGACGCGATGCGGGAAGACAGGGCGAACCCGTCAAGAGACGAGCATTAGCAACCTCCGCAGCCGTTACCAATGTCTTCGGAATTTTCAACTGAGAGGCTGAGGAATTGTTCAGTTCGTGGGCAACGGTCCGGCGCGCCGTACGTAGTTGACGACCAAAAGAACCTGCTCCGGGCAACCATTTGCCCACCCCGCCGGGCGATTTGCCTTCGCTAGAGGGAAGAAGAATGAACACGGGGGGAACTTACCCGCGATTGCTGCCCTGACAGTTTCCAGAGATTTCATACTCCGGCGAGGTCGCTGTCACCTTTGGTTAACCATGCCCCCGTAGGTTTCTCCACGGAACGCAATGGCCGACGGCCGGGGGTGACCCTCCGCTGAGAGCTTGAGCGAACCATCAACTGCATACTTTCTTTAGGAGGAAAGTTTTAATGAAGAAGACCTTCAAGGGTGCCAGCATTGTGGCCATCGCCGCAATGTCTGCCTCGACAATTATCGCCGGCGTTGCCGGTGCTGCCCAGGGTGACGGCAAGAAGGGTGACATCGACCTCGTTTCCCCGACCGCGAGCATCGCGTTCGGTGGTTCGTCGTTCAGCGCCCCCTTCGTCACTTTCATGGCGAACAAGGCCAACAAGGGTGCCTACGTGAACCCTAACGCCACCTTCGGCACCGACTCGGCCGCTGGCTCGGGTGACGGCCGCTCGGGCGTGACCGGTGGTACGTACCAGATTGGTTTCTCGGACCAGCCCATGAACTTGGCGGCAGGCACCTTGCCCTCCGGCGTGAACGTGGCTGACTACACCCAGATCCCTCTGGCCCTCGGTGGCGCTGTGGTGGCGTACAACCTCCCCGGCGCGAACAACTTGAAGCTCTCGGCGTCGACGATCGCCTTGATCTACAACGGCAAGATCACCAAGTGGGACGACAATGCCATCAAGGCGACGAACCCCGGCGTGAGCCTCCCGAACACGACGATCACCGTTGAGTACCGCTCGGCATCATCGGGTACCACCTACGCCTTCACCGATTACCTCGCTCGTGCCACCCAGGGTAAGACCCCGACCGGTGCATCCAGCGCGGTGATGGAAGGCTCTGGCAAGCTGTGGGGTGCCGGCACGACCGGCACCGTTGCTCCGGCGTCAAACAACGCGGCGATGGCAACGCAGATCAACGGAACCGTAGGGGCGATTGGCTACCTCGAGTACTCGTACCTCCTCGTTCCGGGCAACCACATCCAGGCTGCTCAGTTGCAGGACGCCGCTGGCGCGTACATTGCCCCGACGTTGACCAACATCGGCAACGCTGCGACTGCTGCGCTGAAGACCATCACGACCGAGAACTTCTCGATCACCTACCTGCCCGGCAAGAACGTCTGGCCTTTCGCGACCTACACCTGGGCAATCATCAAGAATGTTCAGACTGACGCCGCTAAGGGTGAGTTGGCCGTGAAGTTCCTCGACTACTTCGTCCAGGGTGGACAGCTCTCGGCTTCGGCTAACGGTTTCGTTGCCCTGCCGAAGGCCATCCAGACGGCTGACCACAAGGCCCTCGCCGCTGTCAAGGACAGCACCGGCAAGGTCCTCGTCAGCCAGAAGAAGTAGTTAAACGGAAACTGTGGGAAGAGAGATATGTCCGAAAATCTTTTGACTGTCTCTTCTCCAACTCCCGTGACGTATGTGGAGGGGCGCCAGCGCCCCTCCACATCGTCTCGTGGGCCCTACGAATACGTGTTGTTGGCGGCAGCAAGCCTCTTTGCTCTGATCGCCGCTTATTTTGTCGGAACCGTTATCTGGCGTGCGGTCCCGGCATTTCGTGAACAAGGCTTCGGGTTTTTCTCGAACGCCATGTGGAACGCCAGTTTTGACCCTGCTGTTCCCTCGCAGTTCGGCAGCCTCTCGATGATTATCGGTACCCTCATAACCTCTGGCATAGCCATTTTGATTGCCGTCATCGTCGGTACGGGCACTGCGTTGGCAATCAGCTTTCTTCTCCCTACTCGCCTGCGGACTGTCGCGGCGACACTCATTGAACTTCTCGCCGCTGTCCCGAGCGTGGTGTACGGCATCTGGGGACTGGTCGTTCTCACTCCGTGGTTTCAGTACACCGTGGGTCCGTGGCTCGCGGGGATTCCCGGATTCGCGTGGCTGTTTGGTACAACGGCGGGAGGGCAGTGCTATCTCCTCGCGGGCCTGGTCCTCGGCGCCATGATTCTGCCCTCGTACGTCGCTATTGGTCGTGAAGTTATTAATTCAGTCTCCAAGGAGCTCATCGAAGCCAGCCTCTCGCTGGGCGCCACCCAATGGCAAACCCTCTGGAAGACAGTTATCCCCACCGCTCGTATCGGACTTTTTGGTGCGGGCACCTTAGCGTTGGGCCGCGCCATCGGCGAGACGGTAGCGATGTCGATGGTTCTGGGATCCGCTCTCTCTACCAACTATCAGCTACTGAAGCCGGGTGCCACATTGGCGGGGTGGATCGCCACTCAGTGGGGTGAGGCGCAAGGCTCTAGCCAGGTTCCCGCACTCTTCGCCTTAGGCGTGATTCTGATGGTGGTCAGCCTGTCGATGTCCCTCATTTCGAATCGGCTCGTGGCTCGCCAGCGCCGAGCGGCGACCCTTTAGGAGTTCATTCGCATGACGACTCTTCCTCTTGATAACTCGCACCACATCCGTGAACACCTCCGAGAGCGCGCCTCGGCGACTGTTAAACGTCGCCAATTCGTATCTCGACTCATGATTGCTCTGTGCTGGGTCGCTATTGCTCTGGCCGCACTACCCCTCGGCGACGTGATCATCAATCTCTTCATTCATGGGTGGGCGTCTGTGTCCAGTTGGGCGTTCTACTCGCAACTTCCCGCCCAGCCGACCCTCTTCTCGCCTGATGCCGTCGGTGGGGTGTCAAATGCCATTGTTGGTTCGGGCGTGATTTTGGGATATGCGCTCCTTGGCGCGTTGCCTATTGGTATTGGCATCGGTGTCTACAACGCTGAATCGGATTCGCGTTTTGCGATAGTTCTCCGTCTGGTCGTTGCCACCATGGTGGGGGCACCGTCGATCTTGATGGGCTTGTTTGCTTTCGGCCTCGTCGTGGTTCAATTTGGATTCGGCTTTTGCATTTTGGCGGGCGCATTTGCCATCGGAACGATGATGCTGCCCGTTCTGGCCGCGTCGACAGAAATTGCGGTTCGCAATGTCCCGGCCACGCTGCGGGAGGCCGGCTTGGCCCTGGGCGCAAAAAAGTCCACCACGTCTCTTCGGATTGTCCTCCCGGCCGCCATCACGGGCATCGTGAGCGGCGCCATTTTGGCCATTTCTCGCGCCATCGGTGAAACAGCGCCCGTTCTGCTCGTTATTGGTGGTTCGCAGGCCTTTACCTGGAAGGCCGGAGACTTCGGCCAGGCATTACCTTTGATGATTTATCAGGATGCTAGTTCGAGTTACCCTGCTCAGCGTGCCCAAGCCTGGGGCATCGCCCTGTTCATTGTGATCGTCGTGTTCGTACTCAGTCTGACCGCTCGCATCTGGGCAAATAGCAAGCAAAAGGAGCGCCGATGAGCAACCAAGAGTCAACGGTGAATGACATTTCCATGGCGCAGGTTGCCGAGAGCGCGTCGTTCGCGAACGCCCCTGTGGCCATGTCGTTACGTAACGTGTCGGTCGCGTTCAACGGGCGCACTGCGGTGCGCGATGTGAACTTCGATGTCCCCCAAAATGCCGTCACTGCACTGATTGGACCATCAGGCTCGGGCAAGACCACTTTGCTGCGCGCCCTCAACCGCCTTCACGACCTCACCAAGGGAGCGGTCGTCACCGGTGACGTCAAACTCGGCGACATTGACGTATACGGCGGCACCATTCCGACCACCGTGCTGCGCAGCCGTATTGGCATGGTGTTCCAGCGTCCGAACCCCTTCCCGACGATGTCGCTGTACGACAACGTCGTCTCGGGCCTGCGCTTCAACGGCGTGAAGAAGAAGTCCATTTTGGACGACGCCTGCGAGCAAGCTTTGACCGCCGCCGCCATCTGGGATGAAGTCAAAGACCGCCTCAAGGCACACGGCTCCACCTTGTCCGGTGGTCAGCAGCAGCGTCTGTGTATCGCGCGCGCCTTGGCCGTTGAGCCGGAAGTTTTGCTCATGGATGAGCCCACGTCGGCCCTCGACCCTATTTCGACAGCGTCGATTGAGGAGTTGATCGGGCAGATCAAGAACCACGTCACGATTGTGATCGTGACGCACAACATGCAGCAAGCCGCTCGCGTCTCTGACCAGACGGCTTTCTTGCTCATGGCAGATGACCGTGCGGGCGTTCAGATCGAAGTCGGCCCGACCTCCAAGATTTTCAACGACCCGGACGACTCTCGTACCCTCGACTACATCCGCGGACGCTTCGGTTGATCCTGCCGGGCGGGGTGCAGGCGGTAGCCTCATCTCGTCCAAAGGGGGACCATGTCGACTGAATGGTGGCGCCTGAGCGCCGTAGAACTTGGCCGTGCCATTGCGACAGGCGAGACCAGTGCCGTTGAGGTGGCAGAAAGTCACTTGGAGCGTATTGAGCAGGTGAACGGCTCGCTGAATGCCATCGTGGAGCTTCGCCCCGACGAGGTGGTGGCGGAAGCCGCCCGGGCTGACCGTGACCTCAAGAGTTCGGGACCTCGCAGTGCACTTCACGGCGTTCCTTTCACGGTGAAGGTGAACATCGACGTGAGGGGTTATGCCACCACTGAAGGTGTGGTGGCCTTTGCCGAGCGCATCGCGATGAGTGACGCTCCCGCGGTCGAAAAGATGCGCGCCGGCGGCGGCGTGGTGCTGGGACGCACCAATATGCCCGACTTTGGGCTGCGCATTCACACTGATTCCTCGCTGCACGGTTTGACCAAGAATCCCTGGGACTCCTCGGTGACGGCTGGGGGGTCGTCTGGTGGCGAGGGCGCGGCCATCGCCAGTGGTCAAAGCCCCCTCGGACTCGGGAACGACATTGGCGGTTCAGTCCGCAATCCGGCCTACTGCAATGGCATCGCGTCGATTAAGCCGGGTGTGGGCCGCATTCCCGAGGGGAACGAGACATCACTTCTTCCGCGACTCATGCACCAGCAACTTTTGTTGCAGCAGGGCGTGATGGCCCGTGACATTCGCGACGTTCGAGCGGGCCTGCAGGTCGCCATGGGCTCACATCCGCGTGATCCCCTCGCGGTAGATCTGCCTCTTGATGGACCGGCGGTCGCTCGTCGCGTGGCTCTCGTGGCGGAGCCCGCCTACGGAACGACTGACCCCGAGGTGGCCGAGGGAGTGCGTCGCGCCGGATCAGCACTTTCCGATGCGGGTTACGAGGTGGAAGAAGTGGAGATACCCGCGTTCTTCGAAACCATGTTGACGTGGAGTGAGCTCATTACCGCGGGTGGCATGATTTTTGCCGAACAAAGTCAGCCGCTGATGGGTGAGGGCGGACGGCGCTTCCTGGATCTCACGGGCGGTCTGTTTCCGGCCCCCACGCACGAAAGCGTTCAGCTGGCCTTCGCCGCCTTTGAGCAAGCGTTCACGACCTGGAATGCCTTCATGCTGCAGTACCCGTACATCGTGGGTCCCGTGTGGACGCATCGACCATTCACCCACGGTTTTGACATTGAATCGCCCGAATCGGCGCTCAAGGTCATCGAGACCTTCCGCTTCGTCTTGCCGGCGAACCTCTTCGGCCTCCCCGCCGCCTGCGTGCCGACGGGCGTCATCAATGGACTTCCTACCGGTATTCAAGTCATCACTCGTCGACTGCGCGAAGACCTCGCGCTGAACGCGGCCGAAGCCATCCAAGACGCGTGGGGCATCATTACGCCAATCGACCCTCGGTAGATTGGGTGGCGTGCGAAGCTCAGTGACCGCCCGTTGTCATCGCGTCGGCCCGTATGTGCTTATCGCCGCCACGTTGGTGGCGGCCCTCATTCGACGAGCCAATGGTTTTACGTCGCACAGTTTGTTTTTCGACGACGCGTGGGCGGCGTTACCGTCACACGTGAATGTCGGGACCGCACTACAGATGTCGGTATCGACCCCGGTATGGACGATGGTGGAGCGGTGGTGGATCTTGCTGAACCCCCACTCCACGATGTGGAGCCAAATCCCTCCTTATCTGTGCGG
This sequence comes from uncultured Actinomycetes bacterium, assembly GCA_903924205.1. Taxonomy (GTDB): domain Bacteria; phylum Actinomycetota; class Acidimicrobiia; order Acidimicrobiales; family RAAP-2; genus RAAP-2. Next base: position 98,641 of record CAIYAP010000002.1, on the reverse strand, counting down.
CGCCGCGGCCAGTCTTCTCGTCTATCCACTCCTTCGTCGTTTCGGTGCGTCACGGTGGTCGGCCGCCATTGGCACCAGCCTCCTTGCGGTGAGTCCCATGATCACTGCCTACAGCACCCGCGTGAAGCCGTACACCGCCGAAATGCTGATTGCCATCGGCCTCTACTTCATGGCCGATCGGACACGTCGAGATCTGAGCCGGCGTGCCGTCGTCGCGTTGGCGCTGGCGAGCGTGGCGAGTGTCGCGGTCAGTTTCGCGTTGTTGTCCACGGTGGCGACCTTGTGGCTGGTCATTGCGTGGCGAGTTCGTCGTGACGCCACCGCTCGCATGCGCGTGCTGGCCGGCGGAGCCATGACCGCAGTCCTCAGTGCGGCCGTCATGGTGCCGTACGTCATCAATCGCCCCCCGTCATTGGGTGACAACTGGGTCAATCGTGGGTACATGTTCGGTTACGACTCCGCCCATCGTTTTCTGCACAATGTCATTCAGATATTCGCGGGCTTCACCCACGCCTTCGTCAACTACGGCTTCAGTTCGCGATTTGCGGCGGGCGTGAATTACCCCGCCGTGTGGGGAGTGGCCATCGTCACGCTCATCGTGACCGCTCTGGTCATCTGGCGTGTTCGTTGCCTCGACGTCGAACGACGCGATGCCATCTCACCGGTGGCGTGGGTGGTCCCCGTGAGTTTTCTGGCCTCGGTCGTGGACGCCTTTCCCTTCGGTGATGGCCGCACGGACATTGTCTTTTATCCCGCGATCGCGGTCATTCTGGTGCTCGTCGCGCAAGATGTCCTGCGACGAGCGGTGATGCGACGTGGGTGGTCGTGGCGACGGGTCTCGGCCGTCGTGGCCATCGTCGCCGTCGTGGCGGGCGTGGATGTGTTTTGGCGTAGTCCGGCGCTCTATCCGAAGATCGATGTGCGCAATCTCTACGCCATGGTCCTGAAACAGTGGAAGCCCGGGGACGTCATCGTGGTGCCCGCGTTTGTGACCTACACCTGGGCGAATGAAGGGCTGACGCCCTGGCACGTGGTGGTGGGCGACGCGAAACAGTGGCCGCAAGGTTTCCGCGTGGTGTCAGACGATCCGCGAGTGATCTTCCCGATTAACTGGACGGGCTATGACACGCAGCTGAAGACGCTTCGCCAACATCATCCGCGGGTCTGGTACATCGGGTACGACCTCGGCGTGTGGAACCCCTACGCCGTCAAGGGAAAGTTCGTCAATGGCATTCCGATGAGCAACTACACCCTGGGCACCCTCCAGGCCTATGGCTGGCGTACGTCGTGGTTCTCCAACTACTCCCTCAACACCTACGCCACCCCACTCACGTATCAGCCGAATAAGCCTGCCAGCCCGTTCTAGATTTGGGGCAGTGGTCAAGGAGGACCGATGTCATCAGATCTCGAAGCTCTGCTTCACGAAACTCGTCGCTTCGCCCCGCCGGCCGCCTTTGCGGCCGCCGCTAACGCCCAGCCATCGATTTACGACGAGGCCAGCGCCGATCCCGTCGCGTGGTGGCGAGAGCAGGCCGATCGACTGACCTGGGATGTCGCACCCACCGAGACGCTCTCGTGGAACCGTCCCTTCGCCACCTGGTTCGCCGATGGCCGACTGAATGCCAGCGTGAACTGCGTCGATAGGCACGTCGCGAATGGTCTAGGTGATCGAGTCGCCTTTCACTGGGTCGGAGAGCGCGAGGGTGACACGCGCACTATCACCTATCGCGATTTGCTCGCCATGGTGTCGCAGGCCGCTCACGCGCTCACGGAGATGGGAATTCGGGCCGGTGACCGCGTCGCTATCTATATGCCCATGATCCCTGAAGCGGTCGTCGCCATGTTGGCCTGTGCCCGACTGGGTGCGGCGCACTCGGTGGTGTTCGGAGGCTTCGCCGCCGACGCACTGTCCGACCGTATTCGTGACGCGGACTGCCGCGTGGTAATCACTGCCGACGGTGGCTTTCGCCGCGGCGCGCCGGCCGCTCTCAAGCCCACCGTCGATGAGGCACTCGCCGACTGCCCCGGAGTCACGGGTGTGTTAGTGGTGCGTCGCACGGGGCAAGACGTCGACGTCGTGGCCGGTCGCGACTATTGGTGGCACGAACTCGTTGGCCGGCAATCGACGGAGCATGTGCCGGAGAGTTTCCCCGCCGAGCAGCCTCTCTACATCATGTACACCTCGGGGACGACGGCTCGTCCCAAAGGCATTATGCACAGCACCGGTGGCTATCTCACCCAGGTCGCGACGACGCACTGGTACGCGCACGACTTGAAGCCCGAGACTGACGTCTGCTGGACCAGCGCGGATATTGGGTGGGTAACGGGCCACAGCTACATCGTCTACGGCCCGCTCGCTAATGGCGCCACGCAGGTGATGTACGAAGGCACGCCCGACGCGGGAGGGCGCGATCGTTGGTGGCGAATCATCGAGGAGTACAAAGTCACCATTCTCTACACCGCGCCCACGGCCATTCGCACCTTCATGAAGTGGGGTAACGAGTACCCCCAGGCGCACGATCTGCGCTCACTGCGACTCTTGGGGTCGGTCGGAGAACCCATTAACCCCGAGGCGTGGATTTGGTTTTACGAGACCATTGGGGGCTCGCGTTGTCCGGTGATTGATACGTGGTGGCAGACCGAAACGGGCGGCATGATGATGACGCCGCTACCGGGCATTGCCGCCGCCAAACCGGGGGCTGCCATGCGCGCCCTGCCCGGCATTTCCATTGACGTCGTCGATCATGACGGCAAGAGTGTCGGTAATGGTGAGGGAGGGTTCCTGGTCATCACTCAGCCCTGGCCCGCGATGACCCGCGGCATCTGGGGCGATCCGGAACGTTTCATCGAGACGTACTGGTCGCGTTTCGACAACGCCTACTTCGCCGGCGATGGCGCCAAGCGAGACGACGATGGCGACATCTGGTTGCTGGGTCGAGTCGATGACGTCATGAACATCTCCGGCCACCGTATCTCGACCACGGAAGTAGAACACGCGCTCGTGGGTCACCACTGTGTCGCCGAGGCGGCGGTGGTGGGGGCGAGTGACGACACCACGGGCCAGGCAATCGTCGCCTTCGTCACGCTCAAGCAAGAGTTTGCGGACCGACCACACGAAGAGCTGATTGGCGAGTTGCGCGCCCACATCGCCGCCACGATTTCGCCCATTGCTAAACCTCGCCAAATCGTCTTCACACCGGACCTGCCGAAGACTCGCTCCGGAAAAATCATGCGCCGCCTCTTGCGCGATGTGGCCGAGCACCGGGCGCTGGGTGACGTGACGACTTTGACTGATCCCAACGTTGTCAACATGATTGGCGACCTCATGAATGCTCACTCATCGGACGACGAGTGATCTCTACCGGACCCATTGAGCGCCACGAAGTGGGCGTGGCGGCCTCATTGGTGGAGGCGGGGAGTTTTACGCCGGAGGCCGAGAACCCCCTCGACGAGGAGGCATACTGGCGTGCGGTTCTGGCGACTCGAGCGACGGGCGGCGATGTCTTGGTCGCTCGTGATGGCGCCGACGTGGTGGGTGTGGTGCAGGTCATGGTGCTGACCCATTTTCAGCACCGCGGGAGCATCTGCGTGGAACTCGAGAGTTTTCATGTTCGCTCTGATCGGCGAAGCCAAGGAATTGGCAAGTTGCTGCTCGCCGACGCGGAAAACCTGTCTCGCCGAGTCGGGGCGTATCGGGTGCAACTCACGAGCAATCTGGCTCGCCTAGATGCTCACCGTTTCTATCTGCGCGAGGGCTACACGCACGGCCATGGCGGGTTTAAGAAGCTGCTGGAGGGCTAGCGTGCGGGCATGGCCCACGTGCACGACATTGACGATGAATTGAAGCTCGCCGCTCGCGAGTTGCGTGGCCTCATTCCCGACGTCCTGCGCGGATTCGCCGATCTCAGCCGCGCCGCGATGGCCGAGGGTGAGCTGTCCGTGAAACACAAAGAACTCGTTGCTCTCGGCATTGCGATCACCCGTGAATGCGATGGTTGCGTCCTGGCCCACGTCAGGGGCGCGAGGCGTGCCGGCGCGACTCGTCAAGAAATTGCCGAGACCTGCGGAGTAGCGATCTTGATGAATGGTGGTCCCGGAACCGTCTGGGGTCCGCGAGCCTTGGCGTTCTACGATGAACTCGCTACCAGCGATACGCCAGACGCTTAATTCCGTTCACGAACGACGACTCGAGTTGCGCCGGCGCGCCCACGGAAACGATGTCGGGGTGGCGGGTCAGTAGTTCGCGGAACATCACGGAAATTTCACGACGGGCGAGGTGCGCGCCGAGGCAGAAGTGAGGCCCGGGGGCACCAAAGCCGTAGTGGTCGTTGGGCGACCGCCCGAGGTCAAAGAGCTCGGGATTGACGAAGGCGGATTCGTCACGATTCGCGCTGTTGTAAAACAGCAAGACCTTGTCGCCGGCCGACAGGTCGACGCCCGACAGGGTGTAGTCCTGCGACAGAGTGCGACGCATCCACGTCACCGGTGAGGCCCAGCGGACAATCTCGTCCACCGCTGTCGAGGTCAGTCCGTCGAGATCGTCGATCCAACGCTGCTTTTGTTCCGGGAATTGGGTGAGCACGTGCAGACCGTGCGCGATGGCCGTCCGGGTGGTCTCGTTACCCGCCGTGACCAGCAGGACAAAGAACGACGCGAGCTCTTGACCCGTGAGTTTCTCGCTCTCAATCTCGGCGTTGACTAATGCACTGGTGATGTCGTCAATGGGGTTTTCCACGCGGAATCGACCGAGGTCCTCCATAAGGGCGGTCAACGTGGCCCCCGCCTCGAGGACGGCCACGATGGGGTCGGTGCCGGCAGGAATGATGTCCGGGTCGCCCATGGACAAAATCACGTTGGAGCAGGCGAGCACGGTCGCGTAGTCGCTCGGCGACACGCCCATCATGTCGCAAATGATTTGCAGGGGGAAGGGCGCCGCAATGTCGGTGACAAAGTCGCCCGTGCCGGCCCCCTCAGCGCGCGTCACCGTTTCGGCGGCGACACGCTCAATGGTGTCTTCGACCGCTCGCACGTTGCGAGGGTTAAACGCGTTCGACACGATACGGCGAAGTCGGGCGTGCTTGGGGTTGTCCGTCGAGATCATGCCGGAGAAGTACTCGACCATTTCCTCGGGGAGATCCATGGTCGACACAGCACCGGGGCCCGAGAGAAAAATGTCGGGGTGACGAGATGCGTGGGCGACGTCGACATGGCGTGACAGTGCCCAATATCCGTTGGACGGTGGGAACTCCATCGTGGTACCCACGACTTCGGGATCGGCGAATTTGGTGATGGGCGAGTCGCGGCGCAAGGTGGCGAAAGCGGCGTAACGCTCGGACCATGGCCGGCGCCAAAAATCCATATCGGACAGATCAATGGCACTGAGCGGAAAGTCTGGCGAAGTCATGCGCCAAGGGTATCGGCAGGGCTGTATTTTCGGCGGAATAGCGACTTTCTCACATGAGACTTGTCGTAAATCAAGAAAAAACCGGCATACTGTGAGGGTGAGCACTTTGACCGATACCGAACGCGCCGAGCGCCTGAACGCTCTCACCAAGCTCTTGGATTTGTTGCGGCCCTCCGTTCAGGCTGATGGCGGAGACTTGCTGCTGCGGTCTGCCGACGTGGAGACGGGTGTGGTCGAGGTTCAACTTGCCGGCGCCTGCACGAGCTGCGCGATTTCCTCGGACACTCTGCACGGGGGAGTGGAGCGCATCTTGAAGGATCGCTTGTCGTGGGTGACCGAGGTCATCGGTGGCCTGGATGACTCAGTCGACCCCGAAGTGTCAGCCGGTCTCGGCACGGGCGGCTACGTGCCGCGTTACCGCAACCTGTAAGAGATTCCTGATGAACTCGATCACCGCGTCGTCTAGGCTGTAATTAGTTAGTTAGGGTAAGTAATGAAAAAGCCGTCTGACACTAACGAGATCGCCAGCGAACTGCGTCGATCGGTGACGCGGCTAAATCGCCGACTGCGTCAGAATTCGCTCGGCGGAGTCTCGCCGGCGCAAGCCTCGCTGCTGGCATCGGTGGACATCTTGGGTAATGCCACCTTGGGAGACCTGGCGGCTCGCGAACAGGTCCAGCCGCCTACCGTGACCCGATTGGTGACGGCGCTCGAAGAGATGGGACTTGTTCAGCGCATCACTGATGAAAATGATCGACGCTGTCAGCGAGTCAGCTTGACCCCTCACGGTCGCCGCGAGGTGGCGCAGATTCGTGAACGAAAGACGGAGTATCTGGCCATGCGCCTGGCGCAACTCAGTGATGGCGACCGCCACTTACTCCCCAAATTGGCCCGGCTACTCGAGCACCTCGTGGGTGACGCATGAGTGCGGCCCGCCGACTAGCCAGTCAGACCTTCGCGGCTCTGGTGGTTCGCAACTTCCGCCTCTATTTCATTGGCCAGATCATCAGCGTGTCGGGCACCTGGATGCAGTCAGTGGCCCAGGGTTGGTTGATACTGCAAATAACGCACCACGACGCATTTTTACTGGGAGTATCCATTGCGCTGCAATACCTCCCGATGCTGCTGTTCGGCTCGTACGGGGGAGTGCTGGCCGACCGCTACAACAAGCGAGTCATTTTGTACGCCACTCAAGGTTCGTCAGGAATCTTGGCCCTCGTGCTGGGCATCTGCGTTCTCGTTCATGCGGTATCGATTCCGCTGGTATTCACTATTGCCATCCTGAACGGAATAGCCAATCTCTTTGATGTGCCGGCCCGTCAGTCATTCGTCCAGGAGATGGTTGGTCGAGATCTGATTGCCAACGCCGTCAGCTTGAACAGCGTGATCATGAATGCCGGCCGACTCATAGGCCCGGCCATCGCGACGCTCTTCATTGCCCTCACGGGCACCGCCGGTTGCTTTATCGCCAATTCGGTGAGCTATCTCGCCGTGATTACTGCCCTCGTGGCGATGCGCGACAGCGAACTGACGCCCATTCGCCGAGAGCGTCCACGCAAGGGGCAATTGCGTAGCGGCCTGAGATATGCGTGGGGCACACCGCTGATTCGGACCGTGTTGCTCTCGGTGGTGATGGTGGGTACCTTCGCTTTCAACTTCACCACGACCTTGCCCCTCTTGGTCCAGGTCACCTTCCATGACGAACACGCGTCCGCCTACGGTTTTCTCCTCGGCGCCATGGGGCTCGGCGCGGTCATGGGCGGGCTGTACGTCGCTCGTCGATCACGACCAACTGTCGCCCTGCTCGCCGGTCTCGGCCTCACCTTTGGGGTGTCAATGACCGTGGTAGCTCTTGCCCCCACGATGTTGGTGGCGGCGCTCGCACTCGTCGTGACGGGTGCGAGCTCCATCGCGTTTGTCTCGACGTGTAACGCGACGCTGCAGCTCAACTCACGCGAGGAATATCGCGGTCGCGTGATGAGTTTGCACGGCATCGCTTTCCTCGGCACCACCCCTATTGGGGCACCGATTGTGGGTGCCATCGTTGCCGCGACGAGCCCCCGGGTGGGGTTACTCGTGGGATCCATCTCCACTTTGGTGGTGGGGATGCTTTTGACGGTGAAGGCACGGAAGTCAGAGACGGCAGAAAGCCAGACAGAATGTCATGGGAAAGTCGCAAAGCGATAGTCGGGAGGCAGAGCCCAAAGAGATAGGACGTATACAAAATTACACCACTTCTGTGGTATGAAGAAATGGTGAAAAGTTTAAAGATTTCCCTTCCGATGGTCGCAGTTGTCATGTTGCTTATCGTCTGGGGCGCCGAGTCAAATAAGACGCCACATCCTCGAATTTCACAGTTGGTCGCAGTTGGAAATTGGAACAAAGGATACGACTACCGTTTCAGCGACCTATCGAGTTGTGAGGTTAGCGATGGGAATCTTGGATTCATAGTGAAAGGGGGTGGCTCGGTTTACATCACTGATGTAAAGCTAAAGACAGAACATTTCAAACAACTCGATCTAGGTTTTGAGGTTCTGAAATTCGAAACAGGTACCAACACTGGCGAGATTGCAATGTCGCAAAACCTTGAAGCGATGAAATCAGGAATTCGCCTTAAGACGAAGAATGGAAGAGTTAAAGTTGAAGCGCTTCCCCACGAGTGGTACTTCATCGTCGTCCAGGCGAAATTATTACATCCAATTGAGCACCCTTGGAAAATCGACGGTGCAACTATTTTCTATGTATCTAAAGGGAAGAAACTCTCTGTTTTCATTAAGCAGTCAATCTCATTGCCTAGCGCCAAAGCTTGCCCCAAAAATTTGCCATGATAACCACTTTACTTGGCTAGGATTGAATTAAGTATTTAACCCTTTAGGGAGCGAAAATGCAGTGTGCTAACAACCATGAAATGACTCCGCAGCAGCAGTACTGCCCAACGTGCGGCGCCGAGTACAAATCGATAACGAGCAGCTCCACGACGGTCTTGACTTCCAATAGAAAAAATGCAGGCATCATGATGATTGCCGGAGCAGCCTTAGTAGCAATAGGTACGGCATTGCCGTGGGTGAGCGCTTCTCTTGGGTATTACAGCATTACTAGAAATGCCTTCCAATTCGGTAAGAACCTATCGATGACTCTCGCGCCCGGCCCAATCATCTTGATCATGGCCTTAGTAATGGCCTTTGACGGTCTGCGGCTTCTCGGAATTTTTGGAGCCGAGAAAGAGAATTTCTCAAGGCCTACTGTTTCAACAGTGATTGTGGCCGTTGACATTTTCTTCGGAATGACGGCGAGTTTTTCCTCGACAAGTCAAGTCTCTTACAGCATCAGTTTTGGTCCGCTTGTTTCGATTCTTGGAGTTGCGGCTGGCGTGGGGGCAATTGTGCTCATGTACCGAGACTGGAAGGCCAGTGCCAAGTCGGAGAATCCCGCGAAGCAAATTGGAATGTCACTTGTTGGTGCTGTTGTGGTCGGAATTGTGTTGTCGGCCTTCTAGGCGATTCAAAACTTTCGTTCACGAACAATCTTTGGAACAATGCAATTCGTGAACTTCGTGCTTTCGGTACGAAGGCACGGGGTTCTTTATTGCATGGGGCAACTACTTCGCGGGCTTGGGTTCCTTCGGAAGTCCGAGAGCGCGCTCGCCAATGATGTTGCGCTGGATCTCTGCGGTGCCACCCCAGATCGTTTCGGAGCGGCTGAAGAAGAACGATGCCTGAAGGTCCGACACGGGGTAGTCATCGCGACCACGACGGCTACCGGGCACGGTGCCCTCGGCCTCGCCCGATCCGGTCAGGATCTGTGCGTCCATGCCGAGTACGTCGAGCGCGAGTTCCATCGTGTCACGGTGTGCTTCGGACCAGAACATCTTGTTCGTCGCACCGAGCAAGGCCGTGTGGTGTGTGCCGTTCAGACCATCGGTCAGCGAACGCCATCCGTTGATCTGCATAATCTTGATCTTCTCCCACGACTGAACGATGCGGTCGCGAACCAGGGGATTTCCATTGGCGCCAGTGCGCTTGGCGGCACGAACGATGGCTTCCCATTCCTTGAGGAAGCGGCGGTAACCAGTGGTGGAGGAGGAGCCACGCTCGAATCCGAGAGTGGTCATGGCCACCTTCCAGCCATTGTTCACGCCTCCCACGACGTTGTCTTTGGAACAACGAGCGTCGGTGAAGAACACCTCGTTGAACTCCGCGGTGCCGTCCACCTGAATGATGGGACGAACTTCCACGCCCGGCTGGTGCATGGGCACTAAGAGGTAGCTAATTCCCGAGTGCTGCGGCGCGCTGGGGTCGGTGCGACAGAGGAGGAACACGTAGTCGGCGTGCTGGGCCTGGGTGGTCCACACCTTCTGGCCGTTGATGACCCACTCATCGCCATCGAGGACGGCGGTGGTGCCGAGGCTGGCGAGGTCTGAGCCCGAGTTCGGCTCCGAGAAGCCCTGACACCAGGCAATCTTGCCCTGCAAAATGCCGGGGATGAACTCCTGCTTCTGCTCCTCGGTGCCCCACTGCAAAATGGTGGGACCAACGAGAGTGTCACCGAAGAAGTCGGCGCGCAGTGGTGCCTCGAGACGAGCAAATTCTTCGTTCGCGACGACCTGCTCGATGAGGCTGAGGCCCTTGCCGCCGTATTCCTTTGGCCAGCCGGCGCATATCCAACCGCCCGCGAAGAGCTTCTCGGGCCAGTTCGCGTTAAAAGCGTGGCGCTCCTCGGAGGTCATGGAAAAGCCGGGCTGGCCCCATCCCTCAGGGAGGTTCGCCTCTAGCCAAGCGCGTACTTCGGCGCGGAATGCTTCTGATTCAACGGGGTAGGAAAGGTCCATGGGGGCAAGATTAGCGAGCCAATTGACCCCCGAGAACGGGTCCGTCGCACCCGGGTGGCCCGATGGGGGATAATGGTTACCCCGCAGTAAGGGAGTTACGTGGGCAAGAGCCTGAAACAGTCATGGACCGATACCCGCGCGTCGTGGGAACGGTCGCGCCACATCACCATTCCGGCACATGTGTCGGCCCGACCGGCGCAGCCCGGAAAGCACCGCGTGGCGTTCTTCGTGTATCGCGGTAACCCCACCTGTGGCGGTCAGGGTGTGTACACCCGTCACCTCACTCGTGAACTCGTGGCCTTGGGCCATCAAGTCGAAGTATTCGCTGGTCAGCCGTGGCCGGAGCTCGATGAGGGTGTGGGTTTTACGCCGGTGCCGGGCCTTGACCTCTATCGGGACCCCGATCCTTTCCGCGTGCCCGCACTGCGTGAATTTAAAACGTGGGCCGACTGGACGGAATTTCTCATCATGATGGCGGCCGGCTTCGGTGAGCCGTTGGCTTTCTCGACGCGAATTCGCAAGATCATGCGCTCGCGTCGCGCCGACTTTGACATCATCCACGACAACCAATGCCTCGGCACGGGAATCGCGGGATTGGTGAAGGACGGTTGGCCCCTCCTGGAGACTTTGCACCACCCGATCACCGTGGACCGTTCTATTGCGCTCGACCATGCCGACACTGCGTGGAAGCGATTCACCACGCGTCGCTGGTTCGGCTTCTTACGCATGCAGGTGCGGGTGGCGAAGAACATGCCGGCGCTGCTGACGGTGTCACACAACTCCAAGGTGGACATCAACGCGCAGATGAAGGTGCCCCTGGACCGCATGACCGTGGTGCCGGTGGGTGTCGATGCCCAAGTGTTCCGTCCCTACGAGGGAGTCACGGCCGTACCGGGCCGCCTCATGGTCACCAGTAGTTCGGACGTTCCCATGAAGGGGCTGGTGCCCCTGCTCGAAGCCGTGGCGAAGTTGCGTACCGAGCGAAACATTGAACTCGTGGTCATTGGCAAGCCTCGTCCCGGCGGCCGCGTGGCCACCACCATGGAACGTCTCGGGCTCACCGACATCGTGCGCACCGTCTCGGGCGTCAGTGACGAAGAACTCGCTCGCCTCTACGGCGAGGCCGAAGTCGCCATCGTCCCGTCCCTCTACGAAGGTTTCTCGCTGCCCGCCATTGAAGCGATGAGCTGCGGCGTACCGGTCGTCGGCACCACGGGCGGGGCGATTCCCGAGGTAGTGGGAACTAGTGGCGAGACGGGGCTGCTCGTCACCCCGAACGACCCCGACGCCCTCGTCGACGCCATTCGCACCTTGCTCGATGACCGCGAACTGGCCGCCCGCCTCGGCGCCAATGGTCGTCAGCGAGTGATCGAGCGCTTTACGTGGCAAGTCACCGCCCGCGGGACGGCGGCTTGCTACGACGCCATCTTGACCGGCCAACCCCTTCCTGAATCTGTGGAGTTTGACTAATGCTGACTGCTGATTACGACGTTCTGGGCCTCAAGTCCGGTGAGAAGATTTTGGATGTGGGTTGCGGCTTTGGTCGTCACGCCTACGAAGCCGCGCGCCGTGGTGCCCACGTGGTCACCTTGGATGCCGGTCGTGACGAAGTGGAAGGCGTACTCGGCACCTTCGCGCTCATGATCGAAGCGGGGGAGCTGTCGCGTGACGCCAAGGTCGCGGTTATCCAGGGTGATGCGTTGCACCTGCCCTTCCCCGATAACCACTTTGACCACGTCATTTGCTCCGAAGTGCTCGAGCACATCCCCCAAGACTCGGCCGCAATGGCCGAGTTGGTGCGTGTTTTGCGTCCCGGGGGCACGATGGCCGTGACCATTCCTCGCTTTTTTCCGGAACTCATCAACTGGGCCCTGTCGGACGAATACCACATGATTAAAGGTGGGCACGTGCGCATCTATCGCCGTTCCGTCGTTGAGTCACGCCTCGGTGACGCGGGCGTCACCGTGACCGGACACGCCTACGCCCACGGACTGCACAGCCCCTATTGGTGGCTCAAGTGTGCCGTCGGCACCACGAATGACACGCACTGGGCGGTGAAGGCGTACCACCGTCTCTTGGTCTGGGACATCGTGAAGGGTCCGTGGATTACGCGCACCGCGGAGAAAATCCTGTCGCCGCTCATGGGTAAGTCGATGATCATTTATTCGGTGAAGCCGGCGTGAGCGTGAGGACGGTCGCCGACCTGCCCGGTGTGATTACCGGCGACGAGGTAGGCGCCACCGCGCGCCACCTTGTCTCGCTGCAATTGCCGTCAGGGCAGATTCCCTGGTTCCCCGGTGGTCACTGCGATCCGTGGAATCACGTGGAGGCGGCCATGGCACTGGTGGTGGCGGGTCACGTGGACGAAGCGCACGCGGCCTACCGCTGGTTGGCCGCACGTCAACTCGGCGACGGCAGCTGGTTTAACTACTACCTCGGCGAAACCGTCAAGGACGCACGCATCGACACCAACGTCTGTGCCTACGTCGCCGCGGGCGTGTGGCACTACGTGGCGGTCACCGGCGATCTCGTCTTTGCGCGAGAGATGTTTCCCGTCGTGGCGAAGGCCTTGGACTTCATTGCGAGATGGCAAATGGATGACGGCACAATCCGGTGGTCTCTTGACGCCGCGGGCCACCCCGAGCGCTACGCCCTCCTAACGGGTAGCAGTTCGATCTATCACTCTCTTCGCTGTGGCGTGAGGTTGGCCGAGGTTCTCGGCGAGTCGTCTTGCGATTGGACGTCGGTCGCAGACCGCTTGGGCCACGCCTTGGCGCATCACCCGGGCGCCTTCGCCCCCAAAAACCAATTCGCCATGGACTGGTATTACCCCGTACTCGCCGGAGTGTTGCCCATGTCGGCGGCGCGTCAACGACTGAGTGACGGTTTTGATCGTCACGTTCTGGACTTTCGCGGCGTGCGCTGCGTGTCCACTAACGACTGGGTGACCGCCGCGGAAACGGCCGAGTGCGCCTTGGCCTTAGTTGCGGTGGGCTGGGAGGATCGGGCCCTCGATATCTTGTCGGCCACTCGTCGACACCGTCGTGACGACGGGGCCTATTGGACGGGCATCGCCTATCCCGACGAGGTGACCTTTCCCGATGCCGAGACCTCGTCGTATACCGCCGCCGCGATCATTTTGGCGTGGGATGCGCTCACGAAGTCCACGGCCGGTCACGACACTTTTTCTCATCGCTTTGACCAGGCGCGACACCCGGCCATCGGGCAGTCCTGCCCACTCGATCGCTAATCGCGTCGCAGCGCACGCAGTGAACCCACCGCGGCCACTTCGCTAAATCCATTCGCCAGCGCTGCGAGATAGATCTCGTAGGGCGGTCGACCGCCGTCGGCGGGATCGGGAAAGACGTCGTGGATCAGCAGCCAGCCACCGTCGCGAACGGCCGGCGTCCACGCGTAGTAGTCCGCCCATGCCACCTCGTGGCCGTGTCCACCATCGATGAAGAGAAGGTCGAGGGGGGTGGCGAAGTGTGACGCAATCGTCACCGAGGGGCCGACCAAGCCCACCACGGTGTCTTCGAGTTGAGCACGGGCAATGGTGCGTTGCCAGTGCGGGAGCGTGTTGAGGCGCCCGTCGGCGGCGTCGATGAGATCCGGATCGAAGTGCTCCCAACCGCTCTGGTTCTCCTCCGAGCCGTGATGGTGATCCAAGGAGTAGAGAACGCAGCCGGTTTCTTCCGCGGCGAGGCCGAGGTACACCGCGGACTTGCCACACCACGCACCGACTTCTAACCACGAACCTCCGGGAAACTGAGATCCGACCTCGCGACCCAGTTGGGTAAGGGCATCACCCTCATCATCGGGCATGAAGCCCTTCACCTCGCGAGCGAGCGCGCGCAGCTGCTCGGCCCGAGTGCTCATGCCGTCAGGAGGTCAAAGATGGTGTAGACGCCGAGGCCCGCGAAGATGAGCCCGCCACCACGGCGAATCCACGCCAAGGGCAAGCGGCTGGTGATCCACTTGCCGCCATAGGCACCGATGACGGCGATGAGCGCGAGCGCGAGAGTCGAGGGAATGAAGACCAGGGCCCAGTTGTGCTTGGCGGCCAAGTTGGCCGCCTGGATTTGCGTGAGATCACCGAACTCGCCAATGAAGATAACGCCGAAGGCACCCGCAATTTCGCGCCACGTTGTTCCGGACTGCTCCTCTTCACCCTCGCGCGTACCTTCCTCTTCCTCTTCCTTTTCCGGAACGAAAAGCAGATACGCCGCGCCTCCCAGGAACAAAATTGCCATGATGATGCCCTTGGGGGTGGGGTGGAGCAACTTGAGGAGTCCTCCCGCACCGACCGCGATCGCCATGTGCACCGTGAAAGCCGCGGACGCACCGATGACGACATTTCGCGCTCGTGCCCGACTGGCCATAATCACCGTCGCGAACATCGTCTTGTCCGGCAGTTCCAGAACGAACATCAAGCCGAAAATCCATAAGGCCGTGAGAACCATGTCCTACTCCAGTTCACTTTGAATAGTCTGAGCAAACGCCTGTCCGATATGCAGGCGTTCGAGGAATTGTGTCACGGTTCGCTGACCGCCGGCGAGAGGGTGCTCGGCGATGAAAGTTTCGACGTCGGCGATGAGCTCCGCATCGGTGATGAAGGTGGTGATGCCACCCACCATGCGCGCGTGGGCATTAGAGGGGAAGCGAGCGAGCGCCTCATCCCACCGCGACGTCAACGCGCGCCATACCTGGCCGCCGGCTTGCGTGTTCGACAGCAAGGTAGAGATGAAGTACACCGCGTCTTGTGAACGGAATTCGGTGAAACACTTCTCGAAGGCGTCCATGATGATCTGCGGGTCTGGGAAGTCCGCCAAGGCGTACAAGTAGCGGACCTGCCCCTGAGGGCTCGTCGCGCTGCGGTACGACTCGAGATACTTCTCGTAGGTTCCGTGCTCGTTCTGGTCAGCCACCACGCGCAAGGTCGCGCGGGCGGTGTCGCCCGTGAGCTCGCCGGCAGCGAAACGCTCATTGGCGGCCGCGCGCACGTCGGGATCTTGCCCGATGACGCCCAAGGTCGAAATGACCGCGGCGCGCACCTGTGCGGTGAGCTCGCTGTCACTCTCGCGCGGGTCGTACCCGAGTCGGTCGTACTGGGGGCGCAAGATTTCACGCACGATTTGTGAGAGCGCCGGACGCTGGCCAGGCTTGGCGGCCCGCATCGCCCACTCCAGCGCGTTGATGACGGGGCTCCAGGTGGCCGGCTCATCAAGGTCACCGAGACCCTTCGCCACCGCCACGAAGTCCGCAAAGTGGGACTTGCCGGCAAACAGCGCCGCCCACGCGTCGGCGACCACCGTGGCACGCTCCAACTCGGTGAGGGTGTTGAGGTGGGGGATGAGGGCTGCCAGTTCGGACGTGCCGTACCGCGAGCGATAGACACCCGAGCCGCCGGCGTTCACCAGGACGGGACCCGCAATCGGCGAGGTCATCGACTCACCGCGCAGCAAGACCTTCGTCGTGTCGCCACCCGTGACGTTGCGAACCGATAAGGGAACGAGCCAGTGAGAGCCAATGGCGCTCTCGCCCGACGCCGCGCGGTACGAGAAGGGCGACTGGGAAATAACGCCGCTCTCGAGGGTGATCAGGGGGTGACCACCTTGCAGAATCCAGGTGTTCATAATCTCGCCCACCGGCTGGCCCGAGGCCTGCTCGAAGGCTGACCAGAGGTCATTGGTCACCGTGTTGGCGTAGGCGTGCTTCTTCAAATAGATGCGGATGCCGTCGCGGTAAACCTCTTCACCGAGGAACTGCTCCAACATTCGCAGCACCGAGCCACCCTTTTCGTAGGTGAGCAGGTCAAGCATGCCCTGGGCTTCAGCGGGGTGAATGACCTCGAACTCGATGGGACGAGTCGAGTGCAGGCCGTCAACCTGCAGTGAGGCGTCGCGCGAAATGCCGAAGTCGTCCCAGGTCTTCCACTCGGGGCGGAAGGCATCGATGCAGGCCGTGGCCATGAAGGTCGCGAAGGCTTCGTTCAGCCAGATGCCTTCCCACCACTGCATGGTGACCAGGTCGCCGAACCACATGTGGGCGAGTTCGTGCGCCACGACCTCGGCGACGCGAGCAATTTCCACGTGGCTGGCGGTCGCGGGGTCGACGAGGAGGGCGGTCTCGCGATAGGTAATGCAGCCAAGATTCTCCATGGCGCCGAAGGCGAAGTCCGGGACCGCGATCATGTCGACCTTGTCGCCCGGGTAGGGGATGTCGAAGTACTGAGTGAACCAGCGCAGGGCGAAAGCACCCGCCTCGAGAGCGAAATTGGCCAAGTGGCCCTTGCCAGTGGGGTAGACGACTCGCAGTGGTACCCCGTCGACATCGACCGCCGCGGTTGCCTCGAAGGGCCCGACGACGAAGGCGACGATGTACGTGGACATCTTCATAGTGGGCCCGTAGACCACCGTTCGGGTGCCATCGCCATTGGACGTCTCGCTCACGACGGGGGAGTTGGAGTAGGCGGCGAGATGCTCCGGAACCACCAAGGTGATGTCAAAGACGGCCTTGAAGACGGGTTCGTCCCAGCAGGGGAAGGCCCGACGAGCGTCGGTGGCCTGCAACTGCGTGGTGGCGATGGTCTGGGTAACACCCTCATTGTCGACGAAGGTCGAGCGGTAGAACCCGGCGAGCTTGTCGTTCAAGATGCCCGTGAACGACACCGATAAACGGGCGGGGCCGGTCACCAGTTCGCGAGCGAGCGAGATAGTGGCGGTCTGAAACTCGTCATTGAAGACGGCGGTCGCGCTCTGGCTACCGAGGGCGTCCGTGACGGTGACCTCGCCGAGTTCCAGTTCCAGGGCGTTAAAGGTGACGGTCGAGGTGGCGGCGCGCACCTCGAGCTCTATGGTGGCGTCACCGGCGAAAGTGGCAGATTCGAGGTCCGGCACGAAGCGCAGAATGTAGCGCTCGGGACTCACAGTGTCGGGCAAACGGTAAGGGTTCGTCATAAGTGACTACCTTAGGTCGACTTGGTCTAGGGTTCTCGCGTGAGTTTCGAGCCAACCCCCGTTTCTTTGGGCGCAAAGCCCCAGCCCGAGCGCCTCGCGGTCGCCGGAGTGGGTAACGCGCTGCTCGATATCACGACCGAAGATCACGACGGAAATCACGAGCGCCTCGGCCTCGTGAAGGGCGCCATGAACTTGGTGGATCTCGAGCGTGCTCGCGAGATCTACTCCCACATGGGTCCCGCACGGGAAACCTCGGGCGGTTCTGCCGCTAACACCATTGCCGGCGTCGCCGCTTTGGGCGGAAGCGCCGGATTCGCGGGCAAAGTATCGAATGACAATTTCGGTGAAGTCTTTGCGCACGACCTCAAGTCTCTGGGCGCCGAAGTCGACCTCGCGTACGCCGACGCGTCCGTTATCGGAACGGGCCGTTGTCACGTTTTTGTCACCGATGACGCTCAGCGCACCATGGCGACCTATCTGGGCGCGGCCAATCAGCTGCAGCCGGAGGATGTCGGCGACGACCTCTTCTCTCGTGCCGACATCACCTTTCTCGAGGGCTACCTTTTCGACTTGCCGCCGGCCAAGGAGGCCTTCCGCAAGGTCATTCGTACCGCGCACGATCATGACGGACTCGTCGCCCTGACTCTGTCCGACTCATTTTGCGTGGAGCGTCACCGCGATGACTTCCTTGCGCTCGTGAGCGACGACGTTGACATTTTGATTGCCAACCTCGGTGAAATCACCAGCCTGTTTCAGGTGGCCACTCTCGACGCCGCGCTGTCCGCCGTTGAAGAGCTGGGCATCTTGACGGTGGTGACCTACGGCCCCGAGGGCGCCATGGTGGCGACCATGGGTGCACGACACCACGTCGACGCACCCAACGTGCCTGACCACCTGGTTCTCGACCAAAACGGCGCCGGCGACGTCTTCGCGGCCGGTTTTCTCTATGGATTGTCGGAAGGTGCCGACCCGGTCGAGGCCACTCGCTTGGGCGCCGTGTGTGCGGGCGAGATCATCACCCACTTCGGACCGCGACCGGAGACTGATCTGCGCGCACTGTGCGAAGAAGCCGGCTTGCTCTAAAGGCCGAGGCGGTCTAATTCCGCGTCGATGATCTTGGTAGTGCGGGCTTCGAACTTCAACCATCGCACCACGATGGGCGCCAGCCAGGCCAACATCAAAAAGTCGCCGCCAATCCACATGATGGCCCCACCGAGATGGATGTCCGAAATGATCGATGACGCCCACATGGGGTGCATGAGGTTGTAGGCGGGGAAGGGGTTGGCCTTCGTCATCACCAAACTGAGTCCCGACACAGTGTCGACGGGCACCGCCGCCATGACGTAGACGAGGCCGAGTCCGGGGTGCAAGGTGGTTCCGCGCTCGTTACCCAAGACGTGGCGAAAGAACAAGTACCCGACGACCAGGAACAAGAATTGTTCGAGGTGGTGTAACCACATGTGTTCCAACATCGCATTGAACAAACCGGTGAGATGCGTCAAGGGAATAAAGACGGCGTACAGGCCAAAAGCAAAAACGGGGCTGAGAGCGACGCGTCCGATCGTCGCGTCGCACCAGCGGTCGATGCGCGACGACGAGTCTCGGATCAAGTCCAGAGGGGCCGCGGCGGCAAAGAGGGGACCGGCGACCATGATCAGGAGCAAGTGCTGAATCATGTGGTCCGCGAAGAGGTACATGTCGTACACGCCGATGACTGATTGTGTAGCGATGATTGCCACGGCCACCGCGGCGAACCAGTTCGCCGTTCTCGCGCCACTCCAGGCACCGTGGCGACGTGCGGCGTAAACGTACGCCACGCTGCTCAGGATGAAGAGCGCCATTGGCCAGACGCCACATTGGGTCGATCCCAAGTGTGACCACGAGAATTTTTCTGGCATGAGCATGTGTGACACTTTCATTACAACGTCATTTCCTGAATACCACTGTCTAGCGGGGCCATACCAAACTCGCTCCTCAATATCGCTAAAAAGTGTCGGGATTGAGAATGAAGTCATTGAAGAATCGAATTGCCGCCGTCTCCGTGGCCGTGCTGTCGTTATTAATTGCGGGCCCAGTAGCAGTCGCCAATGCGGCCGTCGCCGTGGCGCCACCCGCCACGGTGACCGTGTCGTCGTCGCTGAACGGCACCTATTACACCGGCACGCTTCTCGTTCTCTGGTCGCCGGCAGTGGCGCCGGCGGGCAGTAGCGTCGTTAGCTACACCGTTGACGGTGCTGGTCAGGAGTGGACGGGCATCACCAACCAGTGGCTGGTCGTGCCAAACCTGCACCCCGGCCAGGACTACAACTTCTGCGTGAGCGCCGTGACGACCGCTGGAACCTCCCCGTGCTCCACGACAGTGACGGCGACCGCCGTGGGAATCCCCGGTAGCCCGTACAACGTCTTGGCTCGTCCCGGTAATGGCCAGTCCGTCGTGTCGTGGACGCCGTCTCCGTACTACAGCGGGCTTCCCGTCACGGGCTACCTCGTTACCGACAATGCCGGTGACAGCTGTCAGACGACGTCCACTACCTGCACCTTGACGGGGCTGATCAATAACACGACGTACACCGTGACGGTCGTGGCGCTCAACGCGCTCGGTAAGTCGTGGGCGTCGTACCCGACCACGGTGGTGGTGTCGACAGTGACGGTGCCGGGTATACCCACCTTCGTGTCGTGGAGTACCGCGAATGGCAACTTGACCGTCAACTGGGCCCTGCCCGCGGATAACGGCGGTTGGCCGGTCACCAATACGGTGGTCGCGCTGAACGGGAAGCCGGCTTGTGACTCGCCGGGCTTGTCGTGCACCGTGTGGATGTTGCCGGTGGGTTCCATCCAGCAGATTCAGATTTACTCGCAGAATGCGGTGGGTAGCGGCGCCTGGTCGGCGCCCGTGTGGTCGCAGGTGGGCTCGGCGCCGTCGGCTCCCACATTCGGTTACAGCGCGGCCGGAGTGGGGGCGGTGGTATTGACCTGGACGAACCCCTACGCCAACGTGGGCCTCGCCATCAGTTCCTACAGCGTCTCTAATGGCCAGGGTCAAGGGTGCACCGTGCCTGGATCACAGACCTGGTGCGTTATCAATTCGCTCCGTCCGGGACTGGCCCAGACCTTCACCGTGACCGCCACCAACGTGATGGGCACGTCAGTGCCATCGGCAGCGCTGACCATCACGCCCATTGGTCCCGCCGGTGCACCCACCAACGTGATGGCCACCTCGTCGTCGCCGGGCACGGTGACGGTGAATTGGGTCGCGCCGAGCTGGGTGGGCGGATCGCCCATCACGAACTACATCGTGGCGGCCAGTACGGGCACCCAATGCCAGAGCGCGTCGACCTCCTGCACCGTCACGGGCCTCACCTCGGGAACCAGCGTGACTTTTGTGGTGGTGGCACAAAACGCGGCCGGTAATTCTCCGGCCTCGGTGCCCGTCACTCTCACGGTGGCCTGAGCCACCCACGGGAGTTCGCTCAGTATCGTGGCAGTGTGAAGTCACGTTTCTTTTCGCCGCGAGCCTTGCTGCTGCACGGGTTGCTCGTGACGTGGCTGTTGGGGTGCACGGCCGCTGCGTGGTGGCAGTTTGGTCGCGCGGCGTCCGGTAACTCGCTGAGCTACCTCTATTCCATTGAATGGCCCGTCTTCGCCATTCTCGGGTTCTTTGGCTGGTGGTCGCTGCTGCACCTCGAGAAGATTTCCGAAGCGCAAGAACAGGCGCGACGAGAGTACGAAGCCAAGATGCGCGCCGAGGCCGCCGCCGCCCGGGCCGCCGCCGTGGCCGACGAGGACCCCGAGCTCAAGGCCTATAACGACGAACTCGCACGTTTAGCGGACCAACCGAAGAAGAAATTGTGGGGACACTGATGACTGCCGCCCAGCGCCGATACCAATTCATGTCCACCCTCACGGGGGTGACGCTGCTTCTCCTTATCGCGTTACTCGCGGTGAAGGGCCTGGTCGACCTGCATTGGGTGTCGTTGTCGGTCTGGAATGACCTCAAGATTCCCCGCGTGATTATCGGCATGGGACACGGCGTGATTCTGTATCCCATCTATCTCATCGTCGCGTTCAACTTCGCTATCGCGTCTCGCGTGAAGTGGTACGACCTCATCGCCATGCTGCTTTGCGGTTTCATTCCTGGACTGGCCTTTTGGATGAAGGGCTACATCGCGAAGAAGTACGCCCGATGACCACCAGCGCCTGGCGTGAGCGCCGAGTGGTGGCGTTTGCCCATCAAGGCGGGGCCCACGAAGCACCGTCGTCGACCCTGTACGCGATTGAGAAGTGCCTGGCAGCAGGAGCCACCGCCATTGAGTTGGACGTACACGCCACGAAAGATCGCCAGATTGTCGTCTGCCACGACGAAACCGTTGACCGCACCACCAATCAGCAGGGTCAGATTTGCGATTACACCTTGGCGGAGCTTCGTGAGATGGACTTTTCCTTTTGGTTCACGCCCGGCTCGGATGTGAATCCGGGACAGCCCGATGAGGCCTACCTCCATCGCGGCCGCGCCGCGTCGGATCGGCGTTTTGGAATTGCCACCTTGGCGGAAGTAGCCACCGCCTTTCCCTCGGTGCCGTTGAATATGGACATCAAGCGCACCAGCCCGGAAGTCGAGCCGTACGAAGAACTACTCGCTGACGAATTGAGACGCCTCGAACGGCAAGAGTCGGTCATTGTGGCGTCGTTTAATGATGCGGCGATTAACGCTTTTC
Organism: uncultured Actinomycetes bacterium; assembly: GCA_903924205.1. Taxonomy (GTDB): domain Bacteria; phylum Actinomycetota; class Acidimicrobiia; order Acidimicrobiales; family RAAP-2; genus RAAP-2. Next base: position 76,735 of record CAIYAP010000002.1, on the reverse strand, counting down.
GCGACTACGCCCCCGAATTTCTCACGAGCGGCGCCACGAGTGAAACCGCCGAGTTTTACTTCGCGTCGCGTGAGGGGCGTTGTCCGGACAACTTCATTCCGGTCGCGCTGCAAGTACCCGCCGACTGGGAGGGCATCACCGTGGTCGACGAACTCTTCGTCTCCACCGCGCACCGTCACGGCATCGCGGTGCACGTGTGGACCATCAACGATCGCGACGAAATGAACCGTTTGTTGGATCTGGACGTCGACGGGTTAATCAGCGACCGTCCGTCCGAACTGGTGACGGTGCTGCGTGAACGTGGCGTGGCGTGGGACGGACGTCTCGGCATCTGATGGCTGGCGAACTGATTTTGGTGGCGACGCCGATTGGAAACTTGGGTGACCTGGCGCCACGCGCCGTCGAGGTCTTGCGGGACTGTGACGTCATTTGCTGTGAGGACACTCGCCATTCCGCCGGCCTGTTGTCAGCGGCGCAGATCCCGGCGGGCGGACGCCTGAAGGCCCTGCACGAGCACAATGAGGCCGAAATGGCCATCGAAGTGGTTCGCTGGGTCTTTGATGGTCGCCGCGTGGCGCTGATTACAGATGCGGGAACGCCGGGCGTCTCGGACCCCGGCCAGCGCGTGGTGGCGGCCGTGGCTGACGCCGGACTCGTGGTGACCACGGTGCCGGGTCCCTCGGCGGTGATTGCCGCCTTGACGGTCAGTGGTCTCCCGATGGAGCGCTTCGTCATGGAGGGATTTGTGGCGAGAGCGGCGCACGAAAAGCGAACTCAGCTGGCCCTCTGGCATCGAGAACCGCGAACCATCGTGTGCTACGAATCACCGCAGCGTTTGCTCGACACCTTGAGCGCCGTGGTGGCTATTGACCCCACCTGGCCCATTGCCGTGTGCCGAGAACTGACCAAATTGCACGAAGAAGTGGTGCGGGGCTCAGCCATCAAGGTCCACGATGCCTATGCCGATCGCGATATCAAGGGCGAGATCGTGCTGGTCCTCGGGGGTCACGAGCTTGTCGAGCACGTCAGCGATGACCTACTGCGCGAAGAAATCGCGGGTCTCTTATCGGCCGGTCAGTCGGTTCGCGACGTGGCGCGGCGCGTGTCGGATCTCACGGGTCGCGCACATCGCGAGGTGTACCAAATCGCCCTCGAACTGTCGCGCGACGAGTGAGCGCCGTCTAACTACGCTTTAACCGTGCCGCGCTTCTATATCACCACTCCCATTTATTACGTCAACGATGCGCCGCACGCCGGCCACGCCTACTGCACGGTCAATGCCGACGCCCTGGCGCGTTTTCATCGCTTGCGCGGTGATGACACCTTTTTCTTGACGGGAACTGATGAACACGGTCAAAAAGTGGCGGACGCCGCTGCGGCCAACGGGGTGGACCCGCAGGAGTGGACCGACCGCACAAGCGCACGATTCCGCGAGGCGTGGACGGCACTCAACATCAACTACGACGACTTCATTCGCACGACCGAACCACGTCATGCGGTGGCGGTGCAGGCTTTTCTCACCACGATTTACGAGAACGGCTACATCTATAAAGACACCTACTCCGGCCAGTACTGCGTGAGCTGCGAGGACTACTTCACGACCGAGAGCGCCCCGGACGGCACCTGCCCCATCCACGGCAAGCCGCTCACCGAGATGGAAGAAGAGAACTGGTTCTTCAAGCTCTCCGCCTTCCAAGATCGCCTGCTCGAGTGGTACGACGCCGCGCCGGGCAACGTGACCCCCAGCACGAAGCGCAATGAGGCTCTTAGCTTCATCAAGGGTGGTCTACGGGATATTTCGATTACCCGCACCTCCATTTCGTGGGGCGTGCCCGTCCCGTGGGACAGCAATCATGTCTTTTACGTGTGGTACGACGCGCTGATTAACTATCTGACCGCCATTGGCTATGGCACTGACGATGCCCGCGCCGACTCGTGGTGGCCATCGGTGAATCACCTCATCGGCAAGGAAATCATCCGTTTCCACTGCGTGTGGTGGCCGGCCATGTGTATGGCAGCCGGCATTGAGCCCCCCGCCCACGTGCAGGTGCACGGCTGGCTCCTGGTCGGCGGCCAAAAACTCTCCAAGACCATGGCGCAACAGGGCCAGGTTCGCCTGACGGACATTCAGCCGCACGCGCTAGTGGCGGAATACGGGGTGGACCCCGTCCGCTACTACCTGCTGCGCGAAACACCGCTGGGCAGCGATGGCGACTTCTCGCTCGAAGCGCTGGTCCAGCGTTACAACACCGACCTGGCTAACAATCTCGGTAACTTGGCCGCTCGCGTGGCCACCGTGGTGGAATCAAAGTGTGGCGGGCTCAGCCCCGCCGTGCCGTTGGACTCGGTGTTAGGCGAGCGTGCCGCGGTCGCGGTGGAGGCCGCGTGTGCGGCTTGGGAGAACTTCCAGCCTCACCTCGCGCTCGAGGCGACGTGGAAGTTGATTGGTGACACCAACGCCTTCCTCGAAGACAACGCGCCGTGGAAGATGGCGCCGGGAGCTGAGGTGGAGTCAGTCCTGGGTTCCGCCCTGGAGGCCCTGCGCATCGTGACCATCCTGGTGTCTCCCGCCATGCCGGCCACCGCGGACGAAATCTGGCGCCGTCTCGCCCTTGACGGCACGCCGACGTCAGTGCCCCTCGCCGACGCCACCACCTGGGGACAATTTCCGGCGGGTCGAGCAGTGGTCAAGGGTGATCCGCTCTTCCCGCGATTGGCCACCGCCTGATGTGGACTGACGCCCACTCACACCTCCAAGAACGCTACGTCTCTCGCCAATCAGCCGGCGACGTCACCCCGGACGCTCGCGAGTGGGAGGCGGGAGTTGGTCGACACACCCTCAATATCGAGTCGGCCCTTGAGCGCGCCTACGACGCGGGGGTGTCACGGATTGTCGTGGTTGGGACGGATATCGCGACGAGTCGCGAGGCGGTCGCACTGGTCCGCGACCAGTCAGGACCGGTTCAATTGGCCTGTGCGGTGGGAGTCCACCCCCACGAGGCGACCGCGGGGACCACAGAATTGGCGCAATTACTGGCCGAATCGGCATCCCTGATCTCGGGCGTAGGGGAGTGTGGGCTCGATTACTACTACGAGCACAGTCCTCGCGATGTCCAGCGCCGGGTGTTTGCCGAGCACATTGCCCTCGCCACGCAATACGACAAAGCCCTCGTGATTCACGCCCGCGATGCGTGGGATGACCTTTTTGACGTCTTTCGCAGCGAGGGTGTCCCCCCGCGTACCGTGATTCACTGCTTCACCGGCGGTCCCGCGGAAGCTGACGCCTGTTTGGAGTTTGGTTGCGATATCTCGATTGCGGGAGTCGTGACCTTCAAAAATGCGCAACCACTGCGCGACGCCGCTCGGCTTGTTCCCCGTGATCGCATCCACGTCGAGACGGACAGCCCCTTCTTGGCACCCGTACCGCATCGTGGCAAACCCAATGAGCCGGCGTGGGTGTCCATTGTGGGTCGTTTCATCGCCGATCTGCGAGGAGAGGATGGTCGTGAATTCGCGGCGGCCACCTCTGCGAACACCGCTCGTCTTTTTAACCTCTGATCAGGCTATATAATCATTGTAATAAAGTTCGGGTTACCCCCTGCCCACCCCGCCTAGCGTAGGTATCTGCAGGTTGACAGAACATTGTCCCCGGCGAAGGGTGGAGATCTGAGGACTCAGAAGCGTCTCATGGTGCGACGGGTAGTCGTGCTCGCTGCAGCCGTCGTGTTGCCCCTCGCGGGTCTCGGCGCGGCCAGCGGACCTAGCGCGTCACGCCCTGTCTCGCTGTCGGGCCAGCAGCTCCTCGCCGCCACCGTTTCTTCCACGACGACCACTTTCGCGGAGACGTCGACAACCCTTCCTCCCCGTCCGCCGCTAGTGCACCACCCGGTCGCACCGGTTCACCACGCGACGCCTCCTGTTCATCACGCCGTGGCACCGGTCGTTCATCACGTGGTTCCGCCCGTCGTTCATCACGTGGTGCCGCCCGTCGTTCATCACGTGGTGCCGCCCGTCGTTCATCACGTGGTGCCGCCCGTGCACCGCGCGGTACACACCACGCACGTCAAGACCGGCTTTGCGACGTGGTACAACTACATTCCGGGGCAATGTGCGGCTGCTTTCGTGCCTCATGGGGTGCGTCTGTACATTCGGGACCGTCGAAACGGCCGAACGATTAGTTGCATCGTGACCGATACTGAAGCGCCGGGCAGCAGCCACATCGTGGACCTGTCGGAGACGCAATTCTCCCAGTTGGCACCCCTCGCTAAGGGCGTCGTGCCCATTGCTGTGTACTGGTGACACACTCTCGCCCCGCCATTGCGGCGATGCTCGAAGAATTCGGCCTCTCGCCCTCGCGGGCTCTGGGCCAAAACTTTGTCGTTGATCCCAATACGGTTCGCAAAATTGCCCGACTGGCCGACGTGCACGAGGGTGACCTCGTGCTCGAGATCGGGCCGGGACTGGGCTCCCTCACCCTCGCGTTGGCCGAAACGGGTGCCACCGTCGAAGCCATCGAGGTTGACCGCCATCTCCTCGCGCCCCTGCGACGCGTCGTCGAGCCCGTCGGCGTCGTGGTCCATCACGCCGATGCGTTACACGCCGATTATCAGGCCATTCTTCACGGCCGATCGGCAGTCGTGGTTGCCAACCTGCCCTACAACGTCGCCACGCCGTTGATCTTGCACCTCCTCGAAACGGTGCCGCAGGTCACGCGCCTGTTGGTCATGGTTCAGCTCGAAGTCGCGGAACGCTTCGCCGCCCAGGCGAACGATGAAGCCTTTGGGGCGGTGTCGCTACGTACCGCCTATTTTGCGACCGCCAAGGTAGTCGGGAAGGTGCCGGCCAGCGTCTTCCTACCTCGCCCCAAGGTGGAATCGGGGCTCTTAGAGGTCACTCGCCGCGATGAACTGCTCATTAGTCCTGACCGAGTCAGCGAAGCCGCGCTGTTTGATGCGGTACGCACGGCCTTCGCCCAACGTCGAAAGATGTTGCGCCACACCCTGAAGGCCTGGGCCACGGACGAGGTGTTCGCCCGCGCTCAGGTCGATCCCACGGCTCGCCCCGAGACCTTGACATTGGAGGATTTCGCCCGTCTGGTGGAATCGCGATGAGCACGTATCGAGCGCCGGCCAAGTTGACCTGGTTCCTTGAGATCACGGGACGACGATTAGACGGCTACCACCTCTTGCGCAGCGAGATGCGAACCGTGGCTCTGGCGGACGAACTCGTCATCACGCCGGCGGCCACCACCACCTTGGTGATTGACGGCGACTTCGCGGCTGGCCTCAGCACTACCGACAACTTGGTGATTCGAGCGCTGGATCGCGCGGGTCGCTCCGCGCATGTCCAACTGACGAAGAACATCCCCCACGGTGGGGGATTAGGTGGCGGATCGGCCGACGCGGCAGCAATTCTGCGCTGGGCCCAGGTCACGGACCGGGAACTCGCGGCAGGTCTCGGCGCCGACGTGCCCTTTTGCGTGGCCGGTGGGCGAGCGCTGGTCACCGGAGTGGGCGAGATTCTCGAAGCGCTGGACGTGGTGCGAGAGCCCGTCAGCATTGTCGTACCCCCCTTCTCCCTCTCGACCGCCGAGGTCTACCGGCGCTTTGACGCATTAGGAGAAGTGGGCCTGGGGCGCAACCACTTGCTCGCGGCGGCCGAATCGGTCGAACCGCGCCTCCAGCAGCTGCGTGCCTGGTGGCTGGCCGAATTTGGTCAGGCGTTGGAACTGTGCGGATCCGGTGCGACGTGTTTCTACGAAGGGCATACGGGACTCACGGCAACGGTGAGTACCCCCGTGGGGGACGTGACCGTCTACGAGACGGAAACGATATAAAAGAAGTCGGCTGGCTTACTTGCCGGCGGCGCGACGCTGGAAGCGAGTGCGCTTCAGCATCTTCTTGTGCTTTTTCTTGCGCATGCGCTTACGGCGCTTTTTGATCAGAGAACCCATGGTTTGACCACGTTACTCGCTGGAGCACCTCGAACGCCAATCTCCGGCACAATGGTGGAGTGACTTGTGAACTCGACCACGTGCAGCTATCTATTCCGCCACGCCATGAAGCGGCCATCGTGGATTTCTACGAAACCTTTCTCGGTGCTCAGGAACTGGAGAAACCCGACGCCTTGCGGCCGAACGGGGGCTGTTGGCTACAGGTGGGGTCACTAGCCCTGCACTTTGGGGTCGAGGAAGGATTTCGTCCCCACCAAAAAAGCCATTTGGCGTTTCGCCTCGCGAACTATGACGAGGTCGTGAGGCTCCTGCAGCGCGACGGTTACGACGTGACGGTCGATACCCGCCTCGCGGATGTGCGACGTTGCTACGTCGGTGATCCGGTGGGAAATCGCCTCGAACTTATTGCGGGCTAATTCTCTCGATAACGAGCGCCATGCGCGGGCAGCCGCGCACCGCCAGTTGCGCCGAGCGCATCAACTCGCGGTCATTCCCGGGAGAGGCGTTAGCGGTGATGATGGGATAGCCCCATTCGTCCAGCGTGACCAATTCGGGGGCCAGTTCGTGGCAGTGGCCGTAGCCGTCGCAGCGAACGGGGTCGACAACCAGCCGAAAACTGGCGCCTCGTTTCCTCATTGCCATTCGAGTTCCTCCTCGCGCTGGGTCACGGGGACGTGAACCACCGTGGATTGGGCGTGCAGACAGGGGTTGCCATTGGCGTGGCGCACCACGTCGGTCGCAAAGACCTCCAAGGCCGAACGCACGAGGCGTACGACCCCATCGGGGTGTCGGCACGCCCCTCGGCCCTCAATGACGCTGGCTCGAGATTGCAGGCGACTAAGCGTCTGCTCGGCGCGTCGGCCACTCGCGAGTAGTTCGAGGTCGTCAGCCAACGCGGGGAGGCCAAAGGCGCAGGGCCCACACTGACGGGCGGATTCACCGGCCATCCAGCGCACAATGCGTGCCGTCTCACGAATGCCACAGGCATTCAGTGGCAGGGCCACCACGATGCCGGCGCCCGTCGTCGCCTTGATCGGCCGAAGGCTGTCATCGTCGAAACCGCGGTGAGCCTCGGCGCCGTCAATCCATACGCCACCAAATCCCGCTAACAAGAAGGCCTGGGGATCGTTGATGACGCCGCATTCGCGAATGATGTCGATGATGGGCGTGCCGTAGGGGACTTCCGTGACGGCGGGCTTCGCCGCCCCCGACACGGTCACGACGGTGGTGCCGGGTCGGTGTGTCGTGCCCACTTGGCGAAACCACTCGGCACCGTAACGAGCAATGAGGGCCACATGAGCGCAGGTCTCGGCGTTGTCGACCAAAGTGGCCGAGCGGCCGATGGTCAAGATGGCGGGACGCGTCGGTCGATACTGCGGCAGGGTCTCTTTGTCGTTCAGCCAATGAACCAAGGCGGACTCTTCGCCCGCGACGTAACGGCCGGGAGGGGTTTGCAGTTCGATGCGCGCATCACGACGTGCCCGTGTCGGTCGTTCGTCAATGGCACGCTGCACGATGGCGGCCAACTTCGGCCGGTCGCGAGGAACGCACACGATGACCTGATCGGCGTCCAGCGTGTTGGCCAAGGCGACCGCTCCATCAATCACGAGATGGGGATTCGTCGAGAGCAAGACCCGATCTTTGATTGATGCGGGTTCGCCCTCCATGGCGTTGACCACCAAGAACTGCACTCCGTGGCGTTGGTTTTTGAGCAGTTCCACCTTCTTGCCGGTGGGGAACGCGGCGCCACCGTGACCGGTGAGTCCACTCGACAACAACTCCTTAGTGATGTCGAGGGTGCGTGGCAGCTCGCCGAATTGTGCGATGTGCTCGCGGTAGGTGGCGGGAGTCGATCGAGGCGCTCCCGTCAAGACTCGGTGCAGGCTCACGGCTTTCTCCGGGCGGGTGCGGGGGCCTCGAGAGGCGACAGGGCAGTGCGGCCACCGGCGCGCTCGGGTCGAGCGGTAATACGCCACCCGATGGCGGCGATTCCGGCCGAGCCGCAACCCACCGTCAAGATCAGATACCACCGGGTGTGCGCATCCGTGCCGGTGAGATATCCGTGTATCAGGGCTGCGATGAACGAGCCATAACTCAACCAGTGAATAGCGCGCCACAGGTCGGGTCGCAACTTTTCCTTGAAGTAACTCGTGAGCCACACGGCAATCATGAGGTCAATCGCCACGGTGCCGATGGCGACCGGTAGACGGTGATATTGCGAGGTGAAGGGGACGAAGGCGGACAAGATGCCGATGGGCACATAGGTGTCGATCACCGTTGCGGTGACGTGGATGGCGACAAACAGCATGGCCACCATGGACACGGAGCGGTGCAGTTCATTGATGGCGAATCGTCCAATCCGTCGCCCGCCCACGCGTGTGGACACCAGCGGGCCCAGCACCATCACCAGGGTGAGCAGGCACAATGACACCGCGCCGGTGGCGCGCGACGAATACCAGAGGTAGGGGGTGGTGAAGCCGATCATGCGGCCGTCTCCTCGCTCGGCCAGGGACCAGCCGTGATGACAGAACCATCCTCGCACACTGCCCGGGCGGACCAGCCGTGCTGCGAGATGCGTGAGAGTGCGTCGCGGTGACCCCAGACGAGGGCCGCCGTGGAAAAGGCATTGGCCTCGAGGCAGGTCGCGGCCGTGACCGTGACGGTCTCGAGTTCGCCCGCCACGGGCCAGCCGGTCATCGGGTCGATGACGTGGTTTACTCGCTGACCATTGACGCGCCAGTGGCGAACTTTGCGGGAGCTCGTTGCCACGCCGCCGTGTGCCAGACCAATACGGGGACCACCCGGTCCGACGAGAAGCGAATCGGAGAGGCCGATTGCCCACGTCCCGCCGTCGGGGCTCGCGCCACGAACGGCGACGTCGCCGCCTATTTCAACGGCCACGCCGGACAGGGGAGCGATGGTGTCGGCAATGAGATCGCAGGTCCACGCTTTGGCGGATGACCCCAGGTCAAGGAGAACGCCATCGTCGAGCTCCACGCGACCGTGGACCTCGTCCACGTGGATGCCCTCGAAGTGCGCGGCTCCCACTTGCGGACTCAGCGCTAAGTCGCGATGATCAATGTCACTGAAGTCTCGGTCATAACCCCAGGCGAGCAGCGCCGGGAGCACGGCAGGATTGCACGCGCCGTTCGTCAGTGTCACCGCTCGGTCAGCCGCGCGCCAGAGAGCCATGAAGTCATCGGACATGTCCATCGCGCGTGTCGCGTTCAGACGGCTGATCTCGCTCGTCTCGTCAAAACGGTTGGCCGCGCGAGACACTCTCGTGGTGACCTCGTGAAAGATTCTCTCGGCGTCGTTGTTGAACCGACGGTCACTGACTCGTAGCGAGGCGCTGAGGTTCCAGACGTCCAGCTCCATTAATAACAGCGGACATTTCCCGATGGCGTGGAGTAACACACGGTCGTGGTGGTGACCGGCACCGTCGTCGGTGGGATGTAGAGGGTGGTCGTCGTCACGTGACCTGGAGTGGTCGTGGAGGTCGAGCTCGTGGTCGTGGTGGTCGTTGAGGGAGGAGTTGTCGTCGTGGTCGTCGATGGAGCGGTGCTCGACGTGGTCGCGGCCTTCGCGCCGTGCGCGATGAGCCCGACCCCCGTGCCGGTGGCGACGCCCGCGAGCACCAAGATTCCTTGGGCGGTGTGGCGAACGCGGTCGAATTGCCGGTCACGAGTAGAAGGGGTGCGTCGGTTCTTCATGTGGCGTGACCTCCTGTTGAGGGGAATTTCAAAGTGAAAGCGGCACCGCCGAGTTCTTGAGACTCTCCGACGATGATTCTCCCATGGATTTCGCGAACAACCTGTTCAACTATCGCGAGCCCCAGGCCCGAACCTGGCAGCGATCTCGCTGACGGCGAGCGCCAAAAGCGGTCAAACACTCGACCCCGCTCCTCGACCGAAATTCCCGGGCCAGAGTCTTCAATAACGAGCTGCTCGGGGCTGAGGTGGACGCGAATGGAGCCGCCCTCGGGAGAGAACTTGACGGCATTCGACAACAAGTTGCTGATGGCGCGAGCGAGGCGGTCGGCACGCGCGGGCACCGTCACGGGACTGCTCTCCAGCTCGATCGTGATGTGCTTGGTGCGCGCGTGAGTCCGCGCGGTCGTCACGAGCTCACCCAGGAGGTCGTCCACCGCAATGTCCTCGATGTCGCCCTCCGACCGTTCGCCCCGGGCCAGTTCTCCGAGGTCGGTGATCAAGGTGGCAAGTTCATTCACTTGGGCCGTCATGTCGGCACTGAGTTGCTCCACCTCGTCAGCCGACATGCGCGAGAGGTAGGGAAGCATTTGCGCGTTGGTGCGCAAACTGGTGAGGGGAGTGCGTAGTTCGTGACTCGCGTCCAAGACGAGCTGGCGCTGCATCTGTTGGCTGTCATCAACGGAGGTCAAGAGCGAGTTGAACGTCCGTCGCAGCCGACCCAATTCGTCGTGACCGAGTTCGGACAGGCGATACGACACGTCGCCCGATTGCGCGACACCCTCGATGTCGTCGGTGACCCGAGTGAGGGGGCGAAGAGCGGATCGCGACACCAAGAGGGCGAGAAAGCCGGCCATCACGATGGCAATGAGGGCGATGACCCCAAGGCGAAGTTTCAGGTGCTTGAGCTCCGTGATTTGCCCCGTGATTTCGACGGTGAAGAGTTGGGCGGCGTCGGCAGTGGTCACGCATTCTTCTTGCGGACAACGAATTTCACTGCCGATGGGCAGTGCCACCGCCAGAATGCGGAAAATCGAACCCTTGGATGCCACGGTGGCAAACGCCCGTGGGGCGTGCTGGTGGGCAACGGACATGACGGCCAGAGGCAAGGCGAAACTTGACGGGGGGTAGACCTGTCCGTTTGCCAGCACCAATTGAAAGGACGTGCCGGCCACGAAGTTCTCGTGATCGCTGGCGCCACTGTTCGCGCGAGCACTGTGTAGCAGTGACTGGTCCACCGAGCTGAGGACGGATGCGCGCGTTTCGGCGTACGCGACGGAACACACCGCCGCAATGCCCACGGCGACCGTCAGGGTGACCGCCGCCATCACGCGATGGCGAAAGCTCATGACTCGCGCAGTGCGTAACCCACACCGCGAATGGTTTGCACGAGGCGCGGCTCGCCGCCCTCTTCGAGCTTGCGTCGAAGGTAGCCCACGTAGACCGCGAGCGAATTGGTCCCCGAGTCAAAGTTGTAGCCCCAGACAAGGTCCAAAATTTGGTCGCGAGTGAGGACTTGGCGTGGGTGGGTAATCAGGAGTTCGAGTAATTCGAATTCGATTTTCGTGAGTTCTACCCGCCGATCGCCACGGGTGACTTCGCGGGTGGTCGAATTGACCGTCAGATCCTCGAAGCGCAAGATGCCACCGTCTAGGTCCGCCGGGGCGCGTCGACGAAGGAGTGCTCGAAGGCGGGCCAGTAGTTCGGGGAGGTCGAAAGGCTTGACGAGGTAGTCGTCGGCGCCGGCATCGAGCCCCTCGACTCGGTCATTGACGGCGTCGCGGGCCGTCAGCATCAAAATCGGAGTGTTATCGCCGGCCTTTCGAATGCGCTGACAAATTTCCACACCGTCAATATCGGGTAGCTGCAGATCCAAGATGATGGCGTCGTGACCGCCGATTTGAAAGGCGCGAAGCGCCGACGTCCCATCTTCGTAACCGTCGACGTCGTAGTTCTCCATGCGCAAAGCCCGCGAGAGCGCACTGCGAATGGCCGCGTCATCGTCGACAATGGCCACACGGGCATTTGGGCTCTGATTCATGGTGTCTCCCGGGGGTTGGGTCGTTGCGTTTAGTCTTATGACTCGGCGTAAGGCGAACTGCGGACTTTTGTAAGAAATTCCAAAGAACCTTTCCCGATGGCGAGTAGTTCAATTGGCAGAACAACGGGTTTTGGTCCCGGAGGTTGAGGGTTCGAGTCCTTCCTCGCCAGCTCTAAGACCTCAGGCGCTCGGCGCAGAGAGCGGCCAGCACGAGTGGCTGGTCGCCCTGCACCGAATGCCCTGCCCCCTCGACGTTGACGACAACGCCCTGTGGGCAGTGCTGGTGAAAGCGGCGAACATCGTCATCATCGACCACCGATCCACTGGCCATGCCGCGAACCAGCGTGACGGGCTGCGTCAACTCCGCGAGCACCTCCCATAGATCACCCGTGGGGGGCGCGGTCACAGTGGCCGGAGCGTGTTGCTGGTGGCGCCACACCCACGTCTCGTCCGCCAACTGCACGGCGTTGTGCAAGATGCCACGACGCAAGGAACTTTCACTGCGGGTGGGATTGAAACGAATCGTGAGTTCGAGCAGCTGATCGAAGTCCTCGAAGGTGCGCGGACCATTGACGAAGTCGGTGATGTGCTTGGCCTTGGCGGCGGTGATGCCCGGCGTGATGTCGACGAGGACGAGCTCGCGCACGAGCTGGGGCAGATCGCGAGCCACCATGAGTGAGGTCAATCCACCGAGGCTCATCCCGACGAGCACGATGGGTTGAGCGCAGAGCTGCTGAAGGGCATCGACCACGTCAGCCGCATGCGACACCACCGCCGACAATCCGTACGGACTGGGGTCACTGTGACCGTGACCGGGCAAGTCCAGGGCGAGGGAAGACGTGGAGAGGGCGAGATTCACGGTGTCAAAGGTGTGGGCATTCTGGGCGCCGCCATGGATAAAGACAATCTCCGGAGTACGGTCACCGAAGCGCAAGAAACTCAGCGATCGACCATCGGGCAGCGTGACCGAGGCTCGACACACGACGGGCGGGTTTGCGGGAAGGCCCCACTCGGCAGCGTTCTCGTGAAAAAAGGAGAATTCGTCGTAGTGCACATGCCCCATGCGCGCATCGTAGAGGGCGACGAACTGCTAGAGAAGTGCCGTGAGTAACTCTCTGTGCACCGTCATGCTCGCCGCGGGCGAGGGCACGCGCATGCGCTCTCCACGACCAAAGCCACTACACCTCATCTGTGGCCGACCAATGGCGTATCACGTGATGGTGGCGACCACCACGCCGGAGTCGGTTGCCACCATCGTGGTCGTCGGTCACGAGGCCCTGTGGGTGGAGAAGGTGCTGCGCGAATGCGACAACGACGTGTCGCAACTTTTTTTTGCCGAGCAGCGCGAACAGCTCGGGACGGGCCACGCCGTGATGTCTGCCCTTTCGGTGGTGGATGAGGTCATGCCGGACCGCGAGGGTGATGTCATCATCGTTCCCAGCGACACGCCCCTTCTCACTCGCAGCACGGTGGCAGCTCTCGTCGCACAACATCGCGCCCAGTCGGCGGCCTTGACCGTGCTGACGGCTCGAGTAGGCAACCCCAGCGGGTACGGCCGCATCGTGCGTGGTCGTGACGGCAAAGTGGCCAAAATTGTGGAACAGCGCGACGCATCCGTGGATGAGCAGGCCATCACCGAAATCAATACCGGCATCATGGTGGTCCGCCACAACATGCTCGGCCCCGCGCTTCGCCTCGTGGGTCGTCAAAACTCTCAAAATGAGTATTACCTCACCGATCTCGTGGATGTCTTGTACCGCGGTGGCCACATCACGGCCGCCTGTGAAGTTGCTGACGCCACCGAGGCGGCCGGGGTGAATGATCGAGAGCAACTAGCCAGTGCCGAGGCGGTGCTACGCCAGCGGATCAACGCCCAGTGGCTGCGAGCGGGCGTCACTATGGGCGATCCCCATACGACGTACATCGATAGCGACGCGCAACTCGAGGCGGAGGTGACCCTCTGGCCGGGAACTGTTATTCGTGGGCGTACGACAGTGGCCGCGGGAGCCGAACTTGGACCCAATGCCGTCGTAGAGAACAGCGTGATCGGACCGCGTTCTCGAGTGGAGTCAGCGACCGTGCTCGGCACCACGTTGGGGGCGGACTGTCACGTGGGCTCCTACGTTCGCCTCGACGAGGGCACGGTGCTCGCCGACGGCACACGAGTTCTCGCCTAGGGCGAGCGGCGTTGTAGCATCGCCTCGTGGAGTCACCTGCCATCCGTCGATTAGTACTGGCGACGGGACGCACCCATCCCCAGCTGGCCCGCGATGTTGCCGTTCATCTCGGGGTAGACCTCGTCGAAGCTAACTTGCGCGAATTCGCCAATGGAGAAGTGCATTGTCGCTTTGACGAATCCATTCGTGGCGCCGACGTTTTCATCATGCAGACGCACGCCGCACCCGTCAATGACGCGGTGATGGAGCAGCTCATCATGATTGACGCCGCCAAACGAGCGTCAGCCAAGCGCATTACGGCCGTGGTGCCCAACTACGGCTACGCGCGTCAAGATCGCAAGTCAACGGGTCGTGAACCCATCACCGCGAAGCTCGTCGCTGACATGTTCCAGACGGCGGGCGCCGACCGCTTGCTGTCCGTTGATCTTCACTCTGGCCAAATCCAAGGTTTCTTTGACGTGCCGGTTGACCACCTCACAGCCGCACCGGTTCTCCTTGACTACCTCGCCACTCGCGCGGGTGGTCCCAACGTTGTCGTCGTGGCACCTGATGCTGGTCGCGTGAAGGTGGCGGAGCGGTACGCCCAGCACCTCGGCAGCGATCTCGCCCTGGTGCACAAGACCCGCCCGAAGGGCACCGCCAATGTCGTGGTGGGCCGCGACGTCGTCGGTGACGTGGCCGGACGGCACTGCGTGCTCATTGACGACATGATTGATACCGCCGGTACCATCGTGGCCGCGGTGGAGTTGCTCAAGGCCAATGGCGCCGGTGACATCTGGGTGATGGCCACGCACGCCGTTTTTTCGGGCCCGGCCATCGAGCGCCTCCAGCACGAGTCCATCAGCCGCGTCATCGTGACCGACACTTTGCCGGTACCGCCGGAAAAGCGTTTCGACAAGCTGGAAATCCTCTCCGTGGCTCAAATTGTGGCGAACGCCATCTCCGCGGTGTTCCAAGATTCCTCGGTTTCAGACATTTTCCACGGCGAAAACCTGGCCTGATGTGCCTCCCGCCACGGCGGGCTAAGATTGTCCATCCGTGCGCCCCTGTGGTGCACAGCGGTTTAAGGAGAAGTCATGTCCCAGATCACGTTGAACGCGACCACGCAGCGCCCCCTCGGCTCTCGTCCTGTCCGTCGTCTGCGCGCTGAAGGTCAGATTCCCGGCGTCGTCTATGGCGAAGGCACGGACCCGATCGCGGTGGCCGTGAACGCCAAAGACTTCCGTACGGCGGTGGGTGGCGAGCACGGACTCAACACCGTCTTGTCGCTGACCACCGAGTCGACCACTTACACCGTCATGGCTCGCCAGATCCAGAAGCACCCGGTGAAGAACACCGTGGCGCACGTTGACTTCCAGGTCGTTGACCTCAAGAAGGGCGTCGTCGTCGAGGTGCCGGTTCACGTGGTC
The DNA here is from genome assembly GCA_903924205.1 of uncultured Actinomycetes bacterium. Taxonomy (GTDB): domain Bacteria; phylum Actinomycetota; class Acidimicrobiia; order Acidimicrobiales; family RAAP-2; genus RAAP-2. The sequence continues at coordinate 61,445 of CAIYAP010000002.1, read as the reverse complement.
GGAGACGCCGTGGACGTTCGTCACCACGACTGGGAAGTTGACCAGAAGGCCTACTCCATGCAGGTCAGGGCCACTCCGGACGCCATCCCGACCTTCGTGACCGTGGACATCTCCGACCTCAAGGTCGGTGGTGCGATTCGCGTGAGCGACGTACCGTTGCCGGCCGGTGTGGTGCCTGCGGGCGACCCGACGGACACCATCGTCGGTACGCGCGCTGGCCGCGCCGCAAAGACCAGCGGTAACGCCTAAGCCTCGTGGCGCTGGCTCGTCCCGGCGCACGTCGCGGTGCGGCGAGCGATTTACTCGTCGTCGGCCTTGCCAATCCAGGTTCCACCTACTCGGGGACCCGTCACAACATTGGTGCCGACGCGGTGCGCGTTCTGGTAGCTCGCCTCAATGGCTCGTTTTCCATTGAGAAGCGTCAACGTGCGGAGTCGGCCACCATCACCACCTCACTCGGTCGCATTACCTTTGCGATTCCCACGACGTTCATGAACGAATCGGGAGCGGCACTGCCACCACTGTGTGATCGATTTTCCATCACCGACGCCGCGAAAATCATCGTGGTGCACGATGAACTCGATCTCGAGCCTGGGCGTCGCCAGCTGAAGTTCGCGGGCGGCTTAGCGGGTCACAACGGCCTGCGTTCCATCGCCAGCGTGTTGTCGACGCAAGACTTTTGGCGACTTCGCCTCGGCGTCGGTAAGCCGCCCACTAGGGAGCAGGGCGCCGATTGGGTGCTGAAGAAATTGACCGGCGCCGCGCGTGAGAGCTTGCTGATCGACATTCAGTCCGGATCTGATGCGCTCGAACGAGTGGTCACCGTGGGTTGCGCGACGGCCCAACCAACGGTTAACGCGGCGTCGTGAGTAGCGGTCTTCGCCGCCTCGTCGAGGCCGCGTCTCCCATCATTCGCACCCACAGCGCGGGTGGCGACCTGTCGTCCAGCCGTCGGGGCTGGCCAGTCGCTGTGGCGGCCACGGCCCTCGACCATGAGCTGACCGTGGTGGTGGTCGCTCGCCACAGCGATGTCGAGGACATGGTGCTTGCCCTGCGTGCCTGGCTGGAACTGGATGAAGGAGATGTCACGAGTTTTCCCGCATGGGACACCTTGCCGCTCGAAAGAGTCAGCCCCGACGCCGACGTCATGGCCCGCCGACTCGCCCTGCGCGCGGCACTTCGCTCGGACACTTACCCCCGCATCATTGTGACGTCATCGCGGGCCATCACCCAGTCGGTAGCGACGTGGCGTGACGACGCCATTCGTGTGGTCGAGCGGGGCAGTAATGACGACCGCGATGGGCTCTTGCAGTGGCTCGTTGATGCCGGTTATCGCCGAGAGCCACGCGTGGAGCATCGCGGTGAATTCTCCGCTCGCGGTGGCATTGTGGACCTCTGGTCACCGGACAGCGACTTACCGATACGCGTCGACTTCTTCGGTGATGAAATTGAGCGTGTGGGCTACTTCGACGTGGCCGAACAGCGCATGACGCAGCACCTCGCGTCGTTTCCCATCGTGGCCGCGCGAGAGTGGCGACCAGAACCCAGCGAGGCGTTGACGGCTCGCACGCGCGCATTGGCCGCGGAGATGGACCACGCCCGCGTGGCCCTCGATCAGGTCGCGGCGGGCCAACTACACGACGGTATGGAGGGGTGGTGGGCCTGGTGTGACGACGGTCGCCATCGTTTCCTTGATGAACTCCCCGCGCACGCGGCCATCGTGGTGGTTGATGAATCGTCAGTGCGTTCGCGAGCCGCCGAATTACTGGACGAAGAAACAGAACTCATCGGCTCTATCGCGACGACCTGGGGCTACACCGGCGACGTGCCCCTCTCGCACTTCAGTTGGGATGAGGCGGTGGACTCATCACGAATCACCTTGCGCATCGATGCGTCTGCCCACGGCGCGTGGGATGTCAGTGACCCACCCGTTTTTCAGGGAGACCCCACTCGTTTTGCGGAACGTCTCCGCAACGGCGGGGGAGTGCAAAAAGTCGTCATCGCGGCCACTAATGACGGCGCGGCGGAACGCATGGCCACCCTGCTCGAAGGGGAAGGAGTGCGCGTCTCGCGCGGTGCTGACGCCGTGGGCAGCGCCGCCGTCGCGATCACCGTGGCCGCCTTGCCACAGGGCTTCGCCAGTGATGAACCGCCTCTCATCGTGTACGGCGAACTCGATCTCACCGGTCGCCGCACGGTACACCGAGCCCCACGTGCTCGCACTCGGCACGCCGATGGTTTCTTCGATGACTTCGCCATCGGTAGTTACGTCGTTCACCGGGTACATGGCGTGGCGCGTTTTGCCGGCACCACGACGCGCACGATGGCAGGCATCACTCGCGATTATCTAAAACTCGAATTTCGTGGCGGTGACGCCCTGTTCTTGCCCACCGATCAAATCGAAGCCATCACCCCCTACAGCGGTGGGGAATCACCCGCTCTGTCCAAGATGGGTGGCTCGGATTGGGCCAAGGTCAAGACCAAGGCACGCGCCGCCGCGGCCATGGTGGCGGCCGACCTTGTCGCCCTCTATCGCGAGCGCACGCACGCGGCGGGTCATGCGTTTTCTCCCGATACGCCCTGGCAGGCCGAGATGGAATCTCTTTTCCCTTACGCCGAAACACCCGATCAGCTGCAGGCGATTAACGACGTCAAGGCCGATATGGAAAGCGACCGACCGATGGACCGTTTGGTCTGCGCCGACGTCGGTTTCGGCAAGACGGAAGTCGCGGTGCGGGCCATCTTTAAGGCCGTCCAAGACAACAAGCAGGCCGCCCTTCTCGTGCCGACGACCTTGCTCGCTAGCCAGCACTATCAGACTCTCGTGGAGCGTTTTTCCGGCTTCCCGGTGCGCGTCGAGTTGCTGAGTCGTTTTGTCGATGACCGCAGCGCGCGCGAGGTGCTGCGAGGATTGGCGGATGGCTCCGTCGATGTCGTGGTAGGAACGCACCGACTTCTCAGCGAGGAAATTCAGTTCAAGTCACTCGGACTCCTCGTCGTCGACGAAGAACAGCGCTTCGGTGTCTCGCACAAGGATGCCATCAAGAAGATGACCGTGAATGTCGACGTGTTGACCTTGACCGCCAGCCCGATTCCCCGCACCTTGGAGATGGCCCTGACGGGTATTCGTGATCTCTCCATGGTGACGACGCCGCCCATGGCGCGACGCCCCATCTTGACGCACGTCGGCGAGTACGACGAAGCGGCGGTCGTGGAAGCCTTACGACGAGAATTGTTGAGGGAAGGACAGGCTTTCTTCATCCATAACCGCGTCGCCGATATCGAGGAGGTCGCCCGTCGCTTGGCCCAACTCGTGCCCGACGCTCGATTTGCCGTAGCGCACGGCCAAATGGACGAAGGATCCCTCGAGAAGATCGTGGTGGACTTTTGGGAGCGTCGCTACGACGTCTTGGTCTGCACCACCATCGTGGAGTCCGGCATCGACATGCCGAGCGTGAACACCATGATTGTGGACCGTGCGGACATGCTCGGCCTCGGTCAGCTGCACCAACTTCGTGGACGAGTTGGCCGCGGTGGCCAGCGCGCGTACGCCTACCTCTTTCACCCCGCCGCCAAGTCACTGACCGAGACGGCATATGAACGCTTGCGCACCATTGGCGACAACACCGCCCTCGGCAGTGGCTTCAAGATCGCCATGCGCGACCTGGAGATTCGTGGTGCGGGAAGTTTGCTCGGTCACGACCAGAGTGGCCACGTGGCGGCAGTGGGCTACGACCTCTACGTGCAGATGGTGGCCGAAGCGGTCGCGGGTGCCAAGGGGGAGCGCTACGTGGAGCCGACCACGATCACCCTGGATGTCCCGGGAGATGCGCACTTGCCGGGCGACTACGTCGCCAACGAAGACGACCGGCTCGAGATTTACCGTCGTTTGTCCGTGGCGGCATCCACGCACGATCTTGAGGATATGGCTGATGAGTGGCGTGACCGTTACGGCGAGATTCCCGCTCCGGCACGTCGTCTGATGGAGATGACCTCGCTCAAGCTCCTCTGCCGTGAGCGAGGCATTATGAGCGTGCAGGTAACCGCGCCTCGGCCCGGCCTGCGCAGTGCTCCGGTCGCCACCTTGTCGCCGGTCAATCTGACTTTGTCCAAACAAACACGCGCCCAGCGACTCTACGGATCTCAGGCCTATGACCCGGACAAGCGCACCTTGAGGGTGTCGATGGTGGCCGGTGAGCCCATCGACCAGCTACGCACGGTCATTGAGGAGATGCTGCCGGCTGATGAGCCCTCGGTAGGCTGACCTGCGTGCGACGCCTCATAGCTACTTTCGTCATTGCCGTTCTGGCGGCCCTGTATGTGGGGTACGCGATTCCCTCCACCGGAGCCGCCGCCGCGGGCCACTCGGTCTCTCTTCGCGACCTCTCCGCTGAAGAAGCGGAAATCTCCCACAACAAGATCTTGGGTTGCTTCATTGCGGGCACCTACGGTCCCATCCTTCGGGCGAGCACGACCTCGCTCGTGACGAATTCAGCCGCGGTCGCGTGGTCGGCCATTCGCGTGGAGGGCCTCGCGCTCGAGGACTACGTCTCGCGGACGTATCACTTCCAGTCCCGCGCGGCTGATCTCACGGCCGCTGGCGAGCAACTCGGCACGATGTTGGTGAACAACGCGACGCGATCGGGTCTGGCCTGCGCCTCGGAGAATCCCGCTACCGCCATGGCACAATTCTCGCCGCGACTTCGACTCGTGCTCGAGAACCTGCAGGCCGCCACCACGCAGTTCAACGCTCATCAGGCGGGCAGCTGGTCGACGTCGACCGCGGGCCTGACGGCCTATTACTCGGCCCACACGCACAACTACGAGACGGTGTGCTTGTCGCTGGCTCTCGTGGCGGATACTCAGGTTCCCGCTTTCAGTGCGGACCGTGCTGCGGGGGTATCGCCGGTGAACCTCATTAAGAAATACTCGCAAGCAGCCTCGGCCTCATCGGGAGGCGCCTACGGCTGCTTCCCTCCGGCGTCGTCGGTGGCAGCCGATACGGCCAGCGTGACCACGGGGCAGTTCACCAAGGCCTACCCCTACGCACAAGGTGGCATGAGCTACTCCATCTTCTTCCTGGTCACCAGCCGACAGGCGGCCGCGCTCTCCGACGTGGCTACCGTGGTCTACCGCGACGTCTTCGATTACAACAATCGCGCGAGCGCTACCTTCCGCGCCAGCTTGGTGCGCGACGGCAATGGTCGCGTGAACCCTCACCAGGGACAACTCATCGTGGGCGCGTCGTCGATCAACTATGGCGGCCCGGCCACGCTGGATGCCTCACTGGTTCCGGGAGCGACGGCGCTCGCGGGCGCCGCACAGGGCTGACGTGATTCACGTCGTGGGCCTCGGGCCCGATGACGAACGTTTTCTCACCGCTGACGCCCTCGAACACCTCACGCGCCTGCCGGCACGGCTGCGTACGCGTCGCCATCCGGCGGCCGCGGGATTCGGCCATCTCGACAGCTACGACGAGTGGTACGACGAGGCCGAGGATTTTGAGAGCCTCTATCGCGACATCGTCGCGGACGTGGTGGCGTGGCACGATGCCACCGATTCTGATGTGACCTACGGGGTGCCGGGCAGTCCGCTGGTCGCGGAACACACCGTGGAACTCTTGCTCGCGAGTGGCGTTCCTATAAAAATTCACCCAGCGGTGTCGGTCATCGACGTCGTGATCAGTGCTCTCGGGGTCGATCCCATGACGCAGAGGGTGCGAATCCTCGACGCACTCGACATGCCCACCCTCGACGGGCCGGGCCCCTGGCTGATTTTGCAGGTGTACTCACCGGAAATTGCCGCACTGGTGGCGGACGCCTTGCCACGAGACGCGCAGGTCACCGTGTGCTGGCACGCCGGTGCCGCCGACGAGTCCATCACCATCATTGATGTCAATGGACTCAGCCAGCTGGACCGCGCGGACCATCTCACCAGCCTGTGGGTGAGCGCTTCCTCACAGCGCGGGGCGACGGACCTCATGGACCTCATGCATCAACTACGCCGAGAGTGCCCCTGGGATCAAGACCAAACGCATCAGTCTCTGGAGCGTCATCTCATCGAAGAGGCCTACGAGGTCGTTGACGCTCTCTCGCACTATGACGAATTGTCAGGGGAGGGGAGCGAGCACGTCGAAGAAGAACTGGGCGATCTCCTTTTCCAAATTCTCTTTCACGCCGAATTGGGATCGGAAGTGGATGCCTTCACTTTGCCCCGCATCATGACGCGAATTCACGACAAATTGGTGTCGCGCCACCCGCACGTGTTTGGCGACGCGTCGATGGAGACTGCCGACGATGTGGCTCGTCAGTGGGAAGGTATTAAGAAGAAAGAGAAGCAACGCGAGTCGGTGACCGATGGGGTCGCCATGGGCCTACCGGGCTTTGCGCTCTGGGCCAAGATGGCGCGAAAGCGTCGCCTGGTCTTTGACGATACGCCTGATGTGGCGGCCGACCGGGCAGAGCTCGCCGCTGCCCTCGACCACCTCGCGACGGTGACATCCGCAGTAGACGACGCCACGATTGACGGTGACGCGTCGTGGGACCGTTTTCTTCACGCCGTCGCGGCGTACGCCCAGGTCAGTGGCATAGACATTGATGGCACGGCACGGCGATTGGCGCTATGCATTCGTCATGAGATTCGCCAGCGTGAAGGATTATCCGACTAACGACCGAATGGGGCGGTAGGCTTTATTCGTCTTTCTATTCGCATCAAGGAGTCGGCATGAGTGCGATTGAGCTAGTTCGTGGCCGTCAGGTCTTGGATTCACGAGGTAACCCCACGGTGGAGGCCGAGGTCATCTTGGAGTCCGGCGCGGTGGGCCGCGCCATTTCCCCCTCCGGTGCGTCGACCGGTGTGCATGAAGCAGTCGAATTGCGTGATGGCGGGGCCGCGTGGAACGGCAAGGGCGTGCGTCGAGCCGTCGAGTTCGTCTCCACAGAACTACACGACGCCCTCGAGGGGCTAGAGGCCTCCGACCAGCGCGATGTTGACCAGACCATGATTGACCTCGACGGAACCGCCGACAAGAGCCGTCTCGGGGCCAACGCGTTGCTCGCGGTGTCCCTGGCCGTCGCCAAGGCCGCGGCGGTGGAGAGCGATCTTCAGTTGGCGCAGTACATCGGTGGCGTGAACGCGCACGTCTTGCCGGTGCCCATGCTGAACGTCATCAACGGTGGTGCTCACGCCCTTAACTCCATTGACTTCCAGGAATTCATGGTCATGCCAGTGGGCGCCCGCAGTTTCTCGGAGGCCCTGCAGTGGGGCGTCGAGACTTACCACGCTCTCAAGAGCGTCTTTGCCGCTCGCGGATTATCGACGGCGGTGGGCGACGAGGGCGGCTTCGCCCCCGACCTCCCGGACAATGAGTCCGCCGTTCGCATTTTGGTGGAAGCCATCGAGAAGACAGGCCGTGAGCCCGGCCGCGACATTGCCATTGCTCTCGACCCCGCCACCAGCGAAATTTTCAAGGATGGGAAGTACCACCTTGCCGGGGAGAACCGTGTGCTGTCGTCGGCCGAACTGGTCGACTACTGGGCGGACCTCTGTGACCGCTATCCCATAGTGTCCATTGAAGATGGCATGGCCGAAGAGGACTGGGACGGTTGGTCCTTGCTCACTCAGAAGTTGGGCCAGCGCATTCAGCTCGTGGGCGACGATCTCTTTGTGACCAATACCTCGCTCTTGCAGAAGGGCATCAGCTCGGGTGTCGCGAACTCCATCTTGATCAAGCTGAATCAGATTGGCACCTTGACGGAAACGCTCGACGCCGTGTCACTCGCTCATCGCAATGGCTACACCGCCGTTATCTCGCATCGTTCCGGCGAAACCGAAGATGTCACCATCGCCGACTTGGCCGTGGCGACCAATGCGGGCCAGATCAAGACCGGGGCCCCCGCACGCACCGACCGCGTCGCGAAGTACAACCAATTGCTGCGCCTGGAGGAAATCCTGGGCGCCGCTGCAGTATTCCCGGGTCGATCGGCATTGGGTCTCTAATGGCGAGCGCCGTGAGTGACAAGACGTCGTGGCAACGCGCCCTCGTGGCGGGTTTCGCGCTGCTAGTGGCCGCGTTGCTCGCCGACCAGATCGTCGTGAATCACGTGTGGGCGACGACTCCTCAGATTGCCCAGACGCAGGCAGAGATTGCTCACCTCAACGCGCAGCGTGAGGCGATCTTGTCGCAGGCCTCCGCATTGTCGTCTCGTCAGCAGGCACTGATTCTGGCTCGCGAGAACTACCAGTTAGTGCTACCCGGCCAACGCCTGGTTCAGATTTTGCCCGCCCAGGGTTCTGTCAGCCAAACGACGGGTGACCCCGGCTTTGACCCCCTCGCGTCACCCACGAGTGGCACGGGTTACTTGCCGAAGGGAGTGCACTCGTTTGGATCGAGCTCCTCGCACGGCTTCTGGGCGCGACTCTCCCAGACGCTGCAATTCTGGCGTTGAGTACTTTTCTCGACGCGTCCGACGATGACGTCGCGGTCATCGAAGCCGCCTTGGGTCGCTCGCTCGCGGGCCGTTGTGCGGTCGTGGTACGACGACTCGATGGTCGTCCCGTGGTGATTGAAAATGAACCTCATCTCAAAGATGGCACTCCGATGCCCACCTTGTATTGGCTGCTCGACCCCGCCATCAAAGATGAGGTCTCTCGCCTCGAGAGCGAGGGGGGTGTTCATCAGTACGAAGAGGAACTCGGTCTCGAGAACATCGCACTCGCTCATGATGCGTACTCGCGGCGCCGCCTTAACGCCACCGTTCGCCTCGACGCGGTGCAGCCCACCGGAGGCGTGGGCGGAACGCGCGTCGGCATCAAATGCTTGCACGCCCACTTGGCCCACTTTCTCGTCCACCGCGATGACCCCGTCGGTGCGCTGGTGGCGACGATGATTGATCTGCCGGACCTGGTGGTGCACGAGGTGCGCCCGTGAGGGTGGCGGCACTTGATTGCGGCACCAATTCCACTCGTCTCTTAATCCTCGATCACGACGGTACGGTCCGCCGTCGCGAGAACGTCATCACGAGACTCGGTGATCGTGTGGATTCATCCGGTCGATTGGCCGATGACGCTCAGCAACGCGTGGTCGATGTCGTTCGTGGCTTTGCTCGTACCCTGCGCGACGACGGCGTGGAGAGGGCGCGACTCGTCGGAACGTCCGCCGTCCGTCAGGCGGCAAATGGCCAAGATTTCATGGCGCAACTTCACGAGATTCTCGGATTTCCCTGTGACATCATCGAGGGCCACGAAGAAGCGCGACTCAGCTTTCTCGGTGCTCGTGGGGCCTTGCCCGAGGTCATCGTGGATAACACGATGGTCTTCGATATCGGTGGAGGATCAACCGAGTTCTGCCGTCTGAGTGGCAATGACCTGCTCGCCGTGTCCCTACCCGTTGGATGTGTTCGCTTTGAGGAGCGCTGGGCGGGTGATCTCGAGAGCAGCCGACGTGACGTTCGCGGCCAATTGGACTCGCTCGTGATGAGTGACGCTCGCTGGGCCACTCACTCCACGACGGCGGTGGGATTAGCGGGAACGATGGCGACGTTGGCGCATTTGGAATTAGGGACGGATGATCGCGACCCCCGCTATCCGGGTTTTCGCTTTCCCGCCACGACCGCGACGACCTGGCGAGAAATATTGGCGGGCGAGAGTATCGAGCAGCGAGCGGCTCATCGGGGAATGCGAGCGGGTCGTGAGGGCGTCATCGTGACCGGACTGATGATTCTGGAAGAGATTTGCGCCCGTTGGCAGGTGGTGAACTTGGTGGCGGGCGAGGCGGACATCCTCGACGGCGTGGCGGGGGAGCTGCGCTCGAATTGACCTTCGCACAGCGGTAGAGAATGATGATGCCGTGAGTTTGCGTACATCGGCCCCCGCACCGTTGGTGGTGCACGGACGTCGCGTGGTTCTGCGCACCCTGACGGACGCTGATTACGAGTCGTGGAATGAAGTTCGCCACCGCTGCCGGGACTGGCTCGTGAAGTGGGAGCCGCGTCCAGCGGGCGCCCCCTACGCCCCGGAAGATCGTCGTAATTTCGCCAATCGCTGTGCGGTGCGCGAACGCGAACGCCAAATGGGGGTCGGTTACTCCTTTGGCATTTTCCTCGGCCCGCGCTTCATTGGCGAGGTGTCCCTGTCGGCCGTGCAACGTGGCCCCATGCAGTCAGCATTCATCGGATACTGGATTGACGAAGCGGCGGCGGGCCACGGATACACCCCCGAAGCAGTCGTCGCGCTCTTGCAGTACTGCTTTGACACGCTGATGCTGCACCGCATTGAGATCAACATCATTCCGCGCAATCAGGCGTCTCTGCGCGTCGTTCAGAAAATTGGACTTCGACACGAGGGCGTCGCCCTTCGCTATCTCGAAATCGATGGCGTGTGGGAAGACCATTCGCACTTTGCCATTACGGCAGAAGAGTGGGCCGTGCGGGCGCCCGAGTTGGTCGCCGACTGGCTGTTACCGCGCGACTAGAAGGCCTCGAGCGTGCGGCCGCGGAGGTCGGCGAGTTGAACGATGCCAATGGCACCGCCCAGAACTTTGGCCATGCCAATGCCCCCCGGAGCGCCATCATTCGGCAAGATAATCAGGTCATGTTCGGGTCCACGCGCCACGCATAATCCGCCCAGTCGCGCACGACGGGCGGTCGTGGCGAGATCGTCGAGCGAGAAGCCCGGAGGGATGGTGACGGACTGAACGTCGTAGCGGTGTTGCGGGATTCCCCGAATGTCGCGCAGCATCCGAAGCGCATCATGTCGCACTCGCACCGTGGAGCCCGGGACGTCATCCCAGGTCACGGGCGAAGAGACCACGCGCTGACCGCTGGCGGTCGCGAGGAAAATCCATTCGGCGTCAAAGGCGAAGCGGTCGACAGTGCCGAGGAGCCCACAGAGGCGTGCGACGCCCGATCGCATCACCTTGAAGCCGCACTGCGTGTCATCGAGGGTGGTTCCGATCGTGCGGCGCACCGCAAGATTGAAAAGACGACCGGCGGCGGTGCGCACGGGGGAGTCGTAGTGAATCGCGCCCTCTACCGCGCGCGACCCCGCGACGAAATCAGCAGTGTCGAGTGCGGCGATGGCGCCAGGGAGGTGGCGCGGTGAAATGGCAGCGTCGGCGTCCATGAGAGCCACGGTGGGTGCAGTCGCCCGTAAAGCACCCATGCGCAGTGCCGCCCCCTTTCCCCGATTGTCGGGATAACTAATAGCGACTACATGCGGCAGGCCACTCAATGCCGCCGCCGCGGCGGCGGGGGTGCCGTCAGTTGATCCGTCGTCAACAAAGACCACCTCGACACGGTCAGGACCGATTTCGTCAATGACGGGGAGAAGTCGCTGCACCCCAGCCGCAATGCGATTGGCTTCGTTAAATGCCGGAATGATGATGGAGGTAGTGAGGGACATGTGAGTGAACTACGGACGCCCGGCGCCAATGAGGCCGTAGGTAAAGATGGGCGACAGTGCGATATTCGTCCCCGTGTGGGCCGCCGAAATGATCGTTGACGTGCCCCAGGGTCCCGAGCCGACGTACATCACGACGTGATCCACCTGATGGTCGCCGTCGAGGTTGTAATAGAACAGCAAGTCACCCGGTCGAAGTTGGCTGAGTGGAACGTGACGCATGGCGAAATACTGCGACGCGGCTGTTCGAGGAATGGTGAAACCGGCTTGGCGCCATGCCCACTGGGTGAGGCCCGAACAGTCAAATCCGCGGTGCGGGGTCTCGCCGCCCCACACGTAAGGAACACCGATTTGGGATTCGGCCGCCCGCACCGCCGCTAAGCCCTGAGCTGTTCCCGACGCTGAGCCACTGACGCCCGAGGTTGACATGGCGGCGTTGACTGCCGCGGTGACGCGGTTGGCGGCCGCGGTGCCACCCACGGCGGCGGCTGCCGCCACGGCATTGGATACGCACGAGGCATTGTGACGACGAGCACAGCTCACGGCGACCGTGATCTCGTAGGAAATCATCTCGCCCCGCAAGCGCTTCGTCACCGATGTCAACGTCGCGCGGGTGGCGCGCTCATTGGCCGCATTCGCCGCCAGCAGGCTGTGAATCTTCGCGTCTTGAATCGCCGCGAGGGTGCGGGCACTGGCAATCTGAGACTTAGTTTGGGCGACTTGGGCGTGTTCGCGCTTCAGGGTGTTCTCGAGGCGATGCAAGTTACCCAAGACTTCGTTTTCGTAGACCTGTCGGGCATCGGAACTATTGACGTTTTGGTGAAAGAGAGCAATCCAGTTCGCATCGGCGGAATCAAAGACGTAGGCCTTGACGGCGGCGGTGACGAGGGCCGATGAGGTGCTGGTGATGCCCTTGTCTAGGCTCGCGAGCTGGGATTGGAGGTGTCGCAATTGTGCGTCGAGAGTGGCCAGCGTGGACGTGGCGGCGTCGTATTGCTGGGCCAAGGCTTCGCCCTGACGGTCTTGGGCGGCGAGCTGGGTGGTGAGGCGCTGAATGAGGGCTTGGTCTTGCGCAATGCTGGCGCTCGCCGTGTCGATGGCGGGCAGGAACGAGAGGAAAAGGGGGAGAGCGAGTAGTGCGCCGACGCGACGAGTTGACTTCCGCATTCTCGCCATGGTTTTAGCCTAATGAGTGTCTCGTGAAAATCTCGGTCACAAATTCCGCTACCGTGGACGCGCGAGGGGGGCGTAGCCCAACGGCAGAGGCAGGGCGCTTAAACCGCCTCCAGTGTGGGTTCGAGTCCCACCGCCCCTACAAAGACACGGCGTCGGAGCTATTGGTCGGTAGCGAGTAGCCTTATCCGCCGTGGCACAGAGTTCAACAGGCAAATGGGTAAGTCGCGTCGGCGCGGCCGGTGGGGGTAAGACCTACCGCAAGGCACGTCCGCTTAACTACTACGCGGTCATCGCGCTGATTGTGCTGCTCGGTAGCACGTCGATCTTCTATTCGCGCTATGAGCGCCACCACCCCATCCTCCCCGACCAGCCTGTCATTGGCGCGACGTGGTACGCCGGTTTCGCCAGCGAAGTCTGCGGCACGGGCGGTCCGAGCATTACCAACGCCGTGTTGTCGCCGACCTCCGCCTTCTCGTCGCCTGCCACCAACGTGATCGCGATTTCACCGAAGTCCGCCGCGCAAGCGGGCAAGAATGCCACCGTGGGTGCTTTCCTTGGATCGGCCATCAGCGTGTCGTTCGGCAAGAACTCGTTCACCTTGCCAGGTGCCAGCATCACCAAGCCGGCCACCTACAAGGACGGCGACACCTGCCCGGCGGGTACTCCAGATGCGGGCAAAGAGGGCTACGTGTCTTTCGTGTACTGGCCGTCGCTCGGCGTGTCGAAGTCCACGGCGGTGGCTGACCCCAGCACGCTCAAGTTCACCAACTTGATGCGTTTCGCGTTCATCTTTGGGCCCAAGAACGCCACACCGCTGGCCTTCCCGTCGGCGACGAGCAGCAAGATCTTCTCGCTCTACCAGGCGCTTCAGGCGTCGGGTGGCACCACGACCTCGTCGCCCGTCGTCACCAGCACGACCTCGACCACCATCGTGACCACCACGACGGCGGCTCACTCGACGACGACCACGGTTCACTCGACGACGACCACCGTTCACTCGACGACGACCACCGTTCACTCGACGACGACGACCACCGCCGGTTGACGTGAAGGCCGTCCTTTTGGTCGGAGGCGAGGGAACTCGACTTCGGCCGCTGACGTATTTCGCGCCTAAGCAAATGCTGCCTATTGCGGGCGTGACCATGCTGGAACGCGTCATGACAGCGTTGGCCGCCCATGGCGTTACTGAAGCTGTTCTCTCGCTCGGATATCTGCCGCAGGCGTTCACCCAAGCTTTTCCGCACGGCGAGGTCGCGGGCGTCTCCGTGACGTACGCGGTAGAACCCAGCCCCCTGGACACCGCGGGTGCCATCGGTTTTGCGGCTCGTCACGCGGGCATCGACGACACCTTCCTCGTGGTGAACGGTGACGTGTTGACCGATCTCAACGTCACCGCCTTGGTGGATTTCCACCGCTCGCGCGGTGCCGAGGCCACCATTGCCCTTCACCCGGTAGAAGATCCCTCTCGGTTCGGGGTGGTCCCGACCCATCCCGATGGACGCGTCATCGCCTTCATCGAGAAGCCCCCACGTGAAGAGGCTCCGACGAACTTGATCAATGCCGGCACCTACGTCTGCGAGCCGGAGCTTCTGGACCGTATTCCGGAAGGACAGAAGATTTCGGTCGAGCGAGTGATTTTCCCGCAATTAGTGGCGGACAACAAGCTCTACGCCTTGGCGGACGACACCTATTGGCTCGACACCGGCACGCCGGCGGCATATCTGCAGGCGAACCGCGACGTGCTGGAAGGCCGTCGCCGCCAGGGTGCGCCCTCACCGCTGTCGGGTTCATCGTGGATTGCAACGGACGCTCAGGTCGACGCCACCGCCGTGATATCTGGTTCAGCAATTGATCGAGGGTCGGTCGTCGCCGCCGGCGCCCAAGTCATCAACTCGGTGATCTTCCCGGGCGTCAGAATTGGACCCGGTGCTCGCATCGTGGATTCCATCATCGGGCCCGACGTGGAGGTGGGCGAGCAGAGTTATCTCGGTCCCACCTGCGTCATCGGTCGAGGCGAAAAGATCAGCGCACGTTCCTCGTATGAAGGCGACGTGAGAATTGGTATTGCGCCGTGAGGATTTTGGTCACGGGAGCGGCCGGATTCATTGGGTCCACCACCTCCGAAATGCTTCTCGACGACGGCTACGAGGTCGTGGCCCTTGACAATCTCAGTCGTGGGCGTCGTGAGAACGTTCCCGTCCGCGCAACATTCGTCGAGGGGGATTGTGGCGACATGGAGCTCATCGCCAGCCTCGGTGCCTTCGATGCTTGTGTGCACTTCGCTGCGCGCATTGAGCCAGCGGACTCGATGGTCACTCCCGAGGTCTTCTTTGACAACAACGTGGGCGCCACTTTTCGACTCCTGCGCGCCCTCGTGGAGAACGGCACCTCAAAGTTCGTTTTCTCATCATCCTGTGCGGTGTATGGCGACCGCGTCACTATCCCGATTGGTGAAGATCACCCCACCGCGCCGCACAGCCCCTACGGCTTGTCCAAGCTCATGGTGGAGCAGGGTTTGGCGTGGTTCGTCAGCCAGGGTCGCATTCGTGCGGCCTCGTTGCGCTACTTCAATGCGGCTGGTGGCACATTGGCCCACCCGGAACGCCACCACCCGGAGAATCACCTCATCCCGCTGACCTTGGCCGCCGCCGCCGGCGACCGTCCGCAAATTTCCATCTTTGGTGACGACTATCCGACCGTCGATGGCACGTGCGTGCGCGATTACATCCACGTCAGCGACTTGGCGCGCGCTCACGTCCTCGCGATTGCGGCCCTCGACGAGCATCCCTTGTTGACCTTGAACCTCGGCACGGGACACGGTTACTCCAACCGTCAAATTGTGGACACGGTTCGTGAAGTGACGGGTCGTGATTTCACGGTGGTCACGACGGCTCGACGTCCTGGCGACCCCGCCGCCGCGGTCGCGGCCAATGAGCGCGCGCAAGAGTTATTGGGCTGGTCGCTCGAGCGTTCCGACCTCGCCACGATTATCTCGGACGCGTGGGACGCCTACCGCGTTAACTAGCGGAAGAGGTCGTCATTCGCACGTCGAGCAACGCGTTCGGCGATGGAGCCCTCACCGAAAAATTCTTGTCGAAGTCCCCGCATGATGGCGATGGGCGAATGAGTGGCCTTCCCCAAGACGAGGTCGGCAGCTCCCGCGATTTCGTCCACCACCGCAACCTCGGTCGCTTCGAGCACTCGCCCGTACGCGTCGGTGGTGCCGCGGAGATCCCTCACGGGGATGATGCCGGCGCAGCCCAGAGCGATATCGGTCACACCGTGACGCCAGGTGCGTCCGAAGGTGTCGGTGATCACGACCGCCACCTCTCGGCCGAGTTCCCGAGCGATGTCACTGCGCAAGCGCCGTGCGGACTTGTCGGGGTCGAGCGGTAACAACACCGCCGTTCCCGAGTCCGTATTTGACAAGTCAATGCCGGCATTCGCACAGATGAAACCGTGATGAGTTTCGGTGATCCGTAAGGTGCCCCGTCGACGGATAATGCGCCGCGACTGAGATTCAATGAGGGCTTGCTTCGCGTCGTCGCTGCCATCGCAGGGCACGACTCGCCCCTCCGCCTTCGACACAATTTTGCTCGTCACGATGACGACGTCGCCATCGGCGAGGTCGACAGATGAGGCCGCGAGTCCGATCATCAGGTGCTGAATGATGAAATCGCCCTCCTGCACCTCACCAATTCCCTCGAGGGCGACGAGAGTGAGTCCGTTCATAGCCCGACGGCCGCCACGAGCTCGGCCGCTTGCGAGGGATCACTCATCAAGGTCCCACAGACCACCACTGAACCGCAGGCCTCACGAACGTCGTGGGCGAGATGCTCATCCGCTCGGTCGATCACGAGCGTGGAGCAGAAGGGGGCGTAGTAAGAGGCGACGCCCACCGCATCGGGTCGATAGCCCAGTTCGTTCATGAGGTGATCGGCCGGACCCTTGACCGCACGGCCACCAATGAGTGGACTGATGGCGCTGACGACCTCTCGACGCCGAACGATGATGTCACGAACACCGCTGACGGCCAACAGTGGCGCGATGGACAAAATGGGGTTAGACGGGGCGATGATGATGCGCTCGGCCGTCTCTAGAACCTCACGCACCTCCGGCGTGAGGTTCGCGTCACCCTCGTACGTCACCGCGCGCGCGGGCACGCCGTGACGTTCTCGAACAAAGTATTCCTGAAAGCTCAAGCGACCGACGTCGCTATCGATCATGGTTGCCAGGGGGTCATTGGTCACGGGCAATATCCGAAGAGCGAGGCCACGCTGACGAGCGAGGTCGGCGGTGATCGCCGTCTTCGTATCGCCACGTCGCAGACGCGCGGTGCGATAGAGGTGGGTGGCCAGGTCGAGGTCGCCGAGTCGAAACCAGGTATCGCCACCCAGTTCGGCGAGCGCGTCCATGGTGCGCCACGTTTCACCTCTCAGGCCCCAGCCGAGTTCATCGTTATGAAGGCCCGACAGGGTGTAGATGATGGTGTCGATGTCGGGGCAGATCGTTAGACCGTGCATCTCGACATCGTCACCCACATTGACGATGGCCACGATCTCTGACGTGGGCACGCGCGAGGCAAGAAGTTGAAGGAAGCGAGCCGCACCGACTCCACCGCATAGGACTGCAATCACATCTAAAACAGTAGGCCGTCGAACGTAGACTGCGACCATGGATGCCAACTCGTTGATGGCGACGTGGCCACAGGGTGCGGCCGCGTCACTGTGGCGCCTCGATGGGGCTGCGACCTGTGAGTGGTCGTGGGGGGATAGCTCCATTGTTCGCCCCTGGGCCTCGATTACCAAAATGGCGGTCGCCATGGCTATCGGAGTCGAAGTGGGCTGGGGGAGTCACCGCTTTGAGGAACTCGCGGGTCCGACGGGGTCAACCGTGGCGCACCTCTTGTCGCACGCCAGCGGCCTCGGAACTGAAGTGGGCAGTCTGGGCGCCTCGATGGGGACCAAGCGCATTTATTCCAACGCGGGCTATGACCTGCTCGCGGCACACGTCGTTCGCGACGGTGACGTCGGGCAGTGGTTGTCGTCTCGCGTGGGCGCGGCGATGGGACTGTCCTCCTGGGAATTTGATGGCCGTCCGTCCGGCGGACTACGAGGGTCACTGGAGGACCTCTCGAGATTCATGGTGGGATGGATGCGCGGTGATTGCCTTGACCCCTTCACTCATCAGGTAATGACCTCACCGTTTCTCCCCGACATCGGTGGGGTTACACCGGGGTTCGGAAGTTTCACGCCTAACTGGTGGGGTCTGGGCCCCGAAATCAAGGGCAACAAGAACCATTGGATGGGTAACGCCTTCTCGCCCCGCTCTTTCGGGCACTTCGGGCGAAGCGGGTCGATTGTGCTCATTGACCCAGAGGCTCACATCGGCGTGTGCGCTCTCAGCGACGAGCCGTATGGGCCGTGGAGTCACGAACTGTGGCCTACCCTGCTCGACCAGCTGCACCGTGACGCCACGGGTCAATGACGTCACCTCGAGTCGCCCTCGACCTGGCGGGGTCCTTCGAAGCCTTGGGTGAATCAACGGCCGAGTTGGGTGGCGCCCTCGAAGAATTGGGCACGACGGTGGAATATTTCGCCACTCGTCGCGTTCGCAGCGCGCATGAGTGCACGCCGGTTCACGCGGCTCTGTGGCGGCCGCTCTGGAGTCGCCACCGCGGCCCGGCCATCGATCGTTGGTTACCTACTGCCACCATCGTTCACGTGGCCGGCGACATTGTGCCGCCGGTTCGTCACGCCCACCTCGTGGTATCCGTCGACGACCTTCGTCCCCTGCGTGATCGGCAACGGGACTCTCGACGAGCCGCCCAACTACGCCGTGCCGCGGCAGCAGGTGCCACGGTGGTGGCAAGTTCCTCCGCAGCGGGACACGAAATCGCGCAACACCTGAATCTCCGGCCCGACCACTTATTTGTGGTCGCGCCTCCGGTGTCGTGGACGGATCGGGTGGACAATGGTGTCGACCTCGTCGTGAATCTCACCGGGTCGGCCACGCCCTTTCGCACTTGGCACGCCGGCCTCGCGGCGTTGGCAAATAGTTACGGTGGACGATTAGTGGTGGTGGCGAGTCGAAACGCGGCGAGCGAACTGCGGGCCATCGCGCCCGCCCACTACGTCCCTCGTTCGGCGGCCGCGAGTGCCCTGCGACAAGCGCGTCTCGTGCTCCACGTGTCTGATGGCGCGCGTTTTCCCTCCTTCATTTTTGCGGCCATGGCCGCCGGCGTGCCGACCTGTGCCACAGCCACCGAAGTCAATAGAGAACTTCTCGCGGGAGTGAGTTATCTGGCCGATTCACGCGAGCCGGACTTCTTCGAGGGAGTTCGCCTCTTGTGGCACGATGAGGCCCGTCGTGCCATTGCTCGAAGTGCCGGCATGGTGCGAGCACGCGATGTGGCACCAGAGACGGTTGCGCATCAATATCGAGAAATGTACGAAAGAATCACGTCGTGGTAAGAGTCGCCGTCTCGCTGGAGCAATTGGGGCTGCACACCCCGGGCGGCATCGCCACCTACGAACGAGAACTATGGCGGGCTCTGTGCGAACGCGACGACGCCACCAATTTCGTCGCGGTGACCGCGCGGTCGACTCCCGATCTCTTACCCGGTGACATTCGACGTAGCCCATTGCCATCGTCGCTCCTCATCCGCGCGTGGGGCCACCGAGCAGTGGGGCTGCCCTCGAGTGATGTTGTCCATGCGGGAAGCATCGCGGGTCCACTCGCCACGTCGGCTCGGTCCAGTGTCATGCTGCACGATCTCTTGTGGCGACGCCTTCCCAGCACTTTTACCCCGCGTGGGGTGACATTTCACGAAGAGCGCTGGCAACGATTCCGTCGTTCGGCGTCGCTCATCATGGTGACGAATGAACTTCTTCGCGATGAGGTGTTGGCTGATGGGGTCAGTGCTGACCGGGTATATGTCGCGCCACTGGGACATCGCGCCCTGTCGCCCGATGTACCGGCCGCTCTCGCCCTCCTTGAGACGCACGGGGTGGTCGGAAACTTCACGCTCACCGTGGGTTCCATTGAACCGAGAAAGAATCATGCTCGTCTCATCGCCGCGCATGCGGCCGCTCGTGCACGAGACGGCGAGCTCGGCCCGCTCGTGATCGTGGGCCCACGTGGTTGGGGGGACGTGGATCTCTCCGGCGGCACGTGGCTGGGTTCTGTCGATGCGGGCACGCTCGGGGGCCTGTATGAATTGGCCCGAGTGGTGGCGTATGTGCCGCTCGCGGAGGGGTGGGGACTTCCGGTCATTGAGGCATTATCTGCGGGCCGACCCGTGGCCGCGAGCCAGTCGACTCCCTCCGCCATCGGGCGTGCTGATGTGGCGTTGAGCGATCCGCTCGATGGGGAATCCATTGCGGCGGCGCTCCTTGCTGCCCTGAGGCGGGATGACTCCTCGTCGGCGCAAGAAGTGCGCCGAGATAGCGTGAGGGCGTTGTCGTGGGCCGCGTGTGCGGGACGTCATGTGGAGGTATGGAATTGCGCGTGACCCTCGATGTGTCCGCCGTCCCGGCCCAGCCCGCCGGTGCGGGTCGCTATGTCATTGAAATTGCTCGTCGGTTGCCCAGTGCCGTCGAGACCACCGTGGTGACCCAACGTGGCGATCGCACGCGCTGGACGACGTGGAGCCCGGGAGCCGAGATCGTCGATTCGGTGCCCACGAACAGGGTCACCCGGCTGGGTTTCGAGGCCTGGTGGGTCTCACGACGTGCTGAAGCTCGACGCACGGATGTCTGGCACGGACCGCACTACACCATGCCCCATCACTTGTCGCATCCTGCCGTCGTCACTATCCACGACATGACGTTCTTTTCTCACCCGCAGTGGCACGAGTCAACGAAAGCAGTGTTCTTTCGTCAGGCCATTCGCTACGCCAGTCATCATGCCGCGGCTCTCATTTGCGTGAGCGAAACCACCGCTCGCGACCTGCGAGAGAAGTTCAATCCGGCGATGCCCGTCGTGGTGGCGCCGCATGGCGTGGATCACGAGCGGTTTCGCCCGCGCGTTGACGACGAGTGGCCGCAAGATTTGCCGGCGTATCGTCCATACATTTTGTTTGTGGGAACGGTTGAACCGCGCAAGGGTCTCGATGTCTTGCTCGATGCTTTTCGTGACATTGCGTCGGCGGATTCGGAAGTCGAATTATGGATTGCGGGGCAAGCCGGCTGGAAAACATCGAAGTGGGAATCCCAACTGGCTTCCCACCCCGCGGCGTCGCGCATACGGCGTTTGGGCTTTGTGAGTGATGCGGCCTTGCCTGTCGCCATGAGTCGTGCGGCATGCGTGGTTTATCCCTCGCGTGGCGAGGGATTTGGCCTTCCCGTGCTCGAGGCCTTGGCCTGTGGTGCGCCCGTCGTGACCTCGGCCGGAACCGTGATGGAAGAAGTTGCGGGGGGCACGGCCCGTTTGGCACCGGTGGGTGATGCGGATGCGTTGGCGCATCAAATTGAATTGGCGCTGGCCGACAGTTCCGGCGTCCGCCGCGACCGCCAAGACGCGGGCATCACCCGGGCTCGCGAATTCACATGGGAGCGCTCATTGGCTCTGCATCTCGAGGCCTACCGCCTCGCGCTCTAGGCTCTGACGACATGCGCGCAGTTATCACCGGAGCTTCAGGATTCGTTGGTCGACACCTTCGCGCCTATCTCGAATCTCAAGGTGACGAGGTCGTTGGTGTCGATTTGCCGACCGATGTGGCCGACTACGACGCCATGCGCGAGGTCGTCGCGGCGAGCGCTCCTGAGGTGATTTATCACCTGGCCGCGCTCGCGCACGTCGGTGCGTCGTGGGGAAATCCCAGCGCGGTCATCCACGTGAATGTGGAGGGTGTCGGCGCCACCTTGGCGGCGGCGCGCGACGCCGCTCCGAGCGCCACCGTGTTATTCGTGTCGTCAGCCGAGGTCTACGGAATCGTCCACGCCAGTGAAATGCCGATCACGGAGTCGCACGCGGTGACGCCCGCATCTCCCTACGCAGTGAGTAAAGCGGCCGCCGAGCTCTTTGCCACGCACGCGGTCAGGGCATTTGGCCAACGAGTCGTTATTGCCCGACCCTTCAACCACATTGGTCCTGGCCAGGCGCCGACCTTCTTCGTCCCGGCAATGGTGCAGCGCCTCCTCGAGGCCAAGGCGCAGGGGCGCACCGAAATCCCCGTCGGCGTGTTGACGACGCGTCGTGACTTCACCGATGTCCGCGACGTCGTGCGGGCGTATCGCGAGTTGGCACTTCACGGACAAGCGGGCGAGATCTACAACGTGGCATCCGGCAAGGACCACGCCATGAGCGACATCGCCGATCAAATTCGCGCGGAGATTTTCCCCGACGCACACTTCGAGCTTGACCCGCAACTGGTCCGTCCGGTCGATGTGCCGGTGCTGCAAGGAGATACTCGGCGTCTGCGGGCCGCCACGTCGTGGCAACCGGAAATTTCGCTCGCCACCAGCGTGGCCGACATCATTGCGGATGGTCGGGCACGCTGGGGAGTGAATTAAGCCTCGGGTTCAGTGTCGCTCGTCGCCTCGTCGGCAGTCGGCGCGACGTCGGGGGTAACCGAGGCCACTACCTTGTCGGCGGCGTCGCGCATCGCGGCGGGCAACTTCTCGCCGTAGGTGTCGAGCAAGGTGCGCGCAGTGGTCTTCGCGGACTTCACGACATCCTCGAGCTGAATACCCGCGTCCTTGAGGCTGGCTTCGAACTTCGTGACGGCTTCCTTCACGGTGCCTTCGATGATGTCACCCGCCTGCTGGACGGAGGCCTTCACCTTCTCGGGGTCAGCGTTCACCACGCCCGACACCTTCTGTGAGCCGATGTTGATCTTTTGAGCCGTGACGACGCCCAGGCCAACGGCGGTGTAGATACCGTCGCGAACCTTGTGGGCGAGAGGGTTGGTCGCGGCAAAGTGGCGCAACTTACGCACGGCGTCGCGGCCCGCTTCGGTAGTGATGTCGGCAAATTCGGTCATGTCAACTCCTTTGACAACAAAAGTATAGCACTTTGTTCGCAATTGTTATACAGTTGTGCCCGCGATGAAAGCAGGGCGGAACTAGCCTTGACTCTCGTGGACACCCGTGCTCCGGCCGTTGTTGCAGTGGTGGTCACCACCGGACCTGGTCCTGGCCTCGAGGCGACGATCGCTTCCTTGGTCGCCCAAGACTACGAGAACTTGTCGATTTTGGTCATGGCCAACGGTGACGCGCCCGAGGTCGTCGACCGAGTGGCGGTGGTGGCCCCCCACACCTTCGTCAAGGTGCAGGAGTCCAATCTCGGTTTCGCCGCCGCGTGCAATGAGGCCGCTTCCATGGTGTCGGGCGCGACATTTATGGTCTTTTGCCACGACGACGTGCGCTTGCAGACCACCTGTGTCAGCCAAATGGTGGAGGCCGCCTTCCGGCAAAACGCGGGCATCGTCACGCCGAAAATCGTTGACTACGACGACAACCTGATATTGGTCCACGTGGGACAGGTGGCTGACCGCTTTGGCTCCGTTCGTGAGCGAATCGAGCTCGGGGAGATCGACCACGGTCAACAGGACCTCGAGCGAGACGTCTTTGTGGCTCCCGGCGGGGTCACGTTGGTACGTGCCGACCTCTTCGCCGCCCTGCGAGGCTTCGATCCGCTCATTCCCGCGCTCGGTGAAGACCTCAACTTCTGCTGGCGCGCGCAAATCGCCGGCGCACGCATTGTGGTGGCGCCGCAGGCCGTGGCGGCGCACCGACAGAGCATGGCGCGTGGCGAACGTGAGGTGCAGGCTGCCACGACCCGGGGCCGGTCGCGTCAGGACTTGCAGCGTCGTCATCAATTGTGGACCGCGTTGTCATGTTGGGGTGTTCGTGAGCTACTTCTCACGGTGTTCTTGTGGCTGGCGCTCGATGTCGTCGAACTCGTGGTGGCGCTGATCAGCCGAGACACCGATCGCTTCGGCGCCATTATGGGATCGTGGCGCTTTGCCTGGCGTCACCGCCAGCAGTTGCGGACGCGTCGTGCGGAGATTGAAACAACTCGCGTCTTAGATGACGAGGACATTCGCCGCCTTCAAGTCGGAGGGTCGAGTCGAGTTCGCCGCTTCGTCGAGAACTTGGTGTACGACGGCATCGATCGAGCCATTGGGGTGCTGCCCCCTCACGAAGCGGAAATCGACCTCACCGGTGACACGGCCGTGGGTTTCGGTGCCAGTTTCTCGGAAGATGAATCTTTTGACGAAGTAGGTTCCACTCGCCAATTTTCGCTCCTGCAGTTGTTTCAAAATTTCCGTAGCCAAGCGGCGCTCGTGGGGGTGGCTCTCGTGCTGTGGATAGTCGGCACCCATAATCTCGTCGCGACGCATCTGCCCACGGTGGGTCGCCTCGCCCCCCTCGATTCATGGTGGACGACGTGGCACCACTTCTTTGCCTCGTGGTCGCCGACCGGTGTGGGATCGGGCGCCCCCGGTATGCCCGGATACGCCGTGCTCGGCGCGGCCGGTACAGCGGTATTTGGCCGCATGGGCATTCTGCCGCGCGCGGCGCTGATCTTTGCCATCCCTATCGGCGCCTACGGGATGTGGCGATTGTTGCGCGGAGTATTGAGCAATCGCGCCCGCATTATCGCGGCCATTTCCTACGGACTCATCCCCGTGTGCCTGAACCTCATCAGCGGGGGGCGTCTCGATGTTCTGAGCGTGGCGGCCATTTTGCCCTTCGCGCTTCGCCGCGTGGGTGCCATCGTGGAGTGGGAGCCGTTTCGTGGTGAGGAATTCGTCCGCAATTCCCACTTCGGCCAGCGCAGTTTTATCCACTCACGTGGCGGTCAGATTCTTGTTCTGGTGGTGCAGGTGGCCATTGCGACCGCTATGGACCCCGCGGCCCTCCTCGTCATACTCCTGGCCATTGGGGCAGTGGCGATCTCCGCTCGATTCGGCGTCATTCGTTCTGGTGGGTACTCGCCCCTTCGCCTCGCGGTGCGCGTCACGGTGGCGGTCGCACTGCTTCTCGCGCCGCTCACTGCCGACACCCTGCTCGCGGGCTCTCGAGCCGCGTCAGTATTCGGTCAGCCGACGTCGTTAGCCGGACTGTCATTGAGCCACGTTCTGAGCTTGGCTGATGGGGCATTCGGACCGAGCATCTGGCGCTACTTGATCCTAGGAATAGCAGCCGTCGGCGTCGTCACCTCGCGCGGGCCTCGCCGCTCGGTGGCGGAAGTGGGTGTCACCCTCTACGCCGCCAGCATTCTGCTCATCGTGTTGGGCAGCCACCATCTCATGGGATCGTTCACTCCGGACGCCGCCACGTTGATGACCGCGGGTGCGGTGGGTGTCGCGATGTGCGTGGGCGTGGCGGTGGCCGCCTTGGAAAATGACATTCGAGGAAGTTCCTTTGGATGGCGCCAAGCGATTGCCGCCGGCACGGTGGTCTGTTTGCCCCTGACCATCATCGGAATTATTCCGGCATTGTCCACGGGTCGCTTCGAGTTGCCCCTCACGGGCTCGCCGGACTCACTCGCGAGCTACACCCCCTCCACGAGTGGGTATCGAGTGTTATGGATCGGTGATCCCCGATCCCTTCCTATTGCCGGGTGGTCGGTCGCACCGGGTGTCTCCGTCGCGACCAGCACCAACTCGGTACCGGGTGGATCGACCCTGTTTGCGCCACCACTCACCGGTGCGATGGACGTCGTCCTACGCGATGTGGCCGACTTGGCGGCTGGGCGCAGCGTCATCGTGGGTCGAGACCTCGCCATTGCCGGCATTTCGACCATCGTTGTTATGGATAGCCCCGCTCCGCGCATCGCCGACCTCCAGAATGCGCCGCTCTATGAGGTGCCGGCGGCCCTGATGGACTCACTGGCTCAGCAGCGTGACATTGCCCAGGTCTCACGTTCGGGTGGCATCACGATCTGGAAGAACACGGCGTTCTACGGCTTAGTTGCCAGTATCCCCACGCCCTTGTCGGGTGCTCACGATCTCACCCCCGGTCAGCACATCGAGGGAACATCGCAGAATCTCACCTGGGGTGTCGAGAGCCCATTGGCGGGATCGACCTTTCTGGTTCCCCTTGCACCGTCCAGTGCGTGGTCACTAGAGGTGAATGGTCACCCTCTCGCGCGCCGCACGGTGCTCGGATGGGTCGGCCAGTATCAACGATCGGATCACTCAACGGTCACCGCCACGCTGGTGCTGTATCAGGTGCCCCTGAATGCCATTTTCGCCCTCGCCACTCTGCTGCTCTGGGGGGTCGTGGGTCTGGGCTTTGGCCAAGTAGAACGCCTCGAGATTCTCGTGCGGGCCCGACGCACCGTGAGGTCCCGATGAAGAGCGCTCGAGTCCTGATTGCTGCCGGGGTCACTCTGGCCGCCGCGGTGACCGTCTCGATGAGTCATCACGTGGCAAGCGGTCCCGCGACACCGAACAGTTTTGACGCCTCGACGGTGAGCGCGCTCACCTGTCCGGGGGTGTCGCAGCACCTGGGCAATGATGTCACCACCCTTCGCGTGGTCAATCTGGCGCGCAGCGAACGCACGATGGCCACTTCGTTGGATGGGACCACGACGCAGCGCACGCGACACCTCCGTGCCACGCACAGCGTGATGGAGACGCTGCCGGCGACGAGCACGATGACGACTTTCCGCGCGGACGTCTACGGCGGGGGAGTCAGCGGCGCGCTCTACGGCGGAGGACAACTCTCACCGTGCTCTCACACTGGCGAGAGGAATTGGTGGGTGTCGGGCCTCTCGACGCTGGCGCACCAATCCGCCACCTTGATTCTGGCGAATCCGGCGGCGACGTCGGCGGTGGTGTCAGTGACCGCATTCACCGCGTCGGGCGTGCTGACGCCCGGTGCTGATCAGGGTGTGACGATTGCCGGCGGCCGCAGCGTGGCCATTAATATCTCGTCGCAAATTGTCGGTGAAGCAAATGCTGCTCTCAAGGTCCAGGTCGCGTCGGGTCGCGTCGTTGCTCGCCTCATCGAAGGAACGCCCGGAGGTTCGCTGCGGGGCATCCTGCTCGGGGGAGCGCTGTCTCGTGATCTCGCCTGGGGCAATGTGCCCACGTCGGGCATTGCCACTATCAATGGTTTCAATCCCAGCGATCAAGTGGTGTCGGTGTCGGCCACGGTGCTGATGACCGACTATCGGATTGCACCCGTCACGATGACGGCGTATCCGCATTCCGCTTTTTCTCTACGCGTGATTCCGAGCACGGGTGTACCGAGCGTCGGCATCGCCGCCATCGAGATGCACGCCAGCGGAGCTATTGCCGCCACCTTGCGTGATGGAATATCCGCGATGTCTCTCGTCGCCAGTTCAGGAACGCCATTAACGAGCGGAACACACCTGATCCTCAACGCGGCGGGTCACCCTTCGGGTGTCGTGCAAATCATCGGTGGCGGTTCGGTGACCGCTCACGCGTTCGGCGGTGCTGAGCTCAGCGTGAGTGGCCCGGCGTCTCGCTATCGCGTTCGCACGATGACGGGAGCAGGTTCTGCCACGCTCACGAGCCGTCAACCCATCGCCGTCTTTTACGCCACGGGCGTGGCCACGGCGGAAGTGGCGCTAGACGGTCGGTAAGGTCGGAGGCGCCCAGCCGGTGGTGCCATCGGCAACGCCCGTGGCGCTGTCTTTGCCCTCGGCGAGGTGAAGCGAGCGCACCGTCTTAGTGCCCGCCGGGTGAACCGGCTCGCCCCAGGCCTCATCAATGAGCCGAGCGGCTTCTTCGCCGTCGATGGTCTCGCTTTCGAGCAAGGTGCGCGCGATGGCGTCAAGTCCGCGACGATGTTGGGTCAACACTTCGATCGCCCGTGACTCCTGGTCGCGCAAAATGCGCTCCACCTCTTGGTCGATGAGATGGGCCGTCTGATCGGAGTAGTCACGGGTGTGCATGAGGTCCTCGCCCAGGAATACCTGTCCCTGCGCGCCCCAGGCCATCGGGCCCACTTCTTTTGACATACCCCACTCGCGAACCATGCGGCGGGCTAATTCGGTGTTTCGCTGCAAGTCGTCGGAAGCTCCGGTCGACAAGTCGCCGTAGACGAGGAGTTCGGCGACACGGCCACCCATGCGCATACAGATGGAGTCTTCGATGTGCTCGCGCGAGTAGATGTGGCGGTCTTCTTCCGGCAAGGTCATCGTCACGCCGAGGGCCATGCCGCGAGGAATGATGGTGATTTTGTGCAGCGGGTCGGCCTTATCGAGGACGTAGGCCAAGAGGGCGTGACCACCTTCGTGATACGCAATTCGCTGGCGCTCGTCGTCGCGAAGCACGGTGGTCTCGCGCTGTTGGCCCATGAGCACACGGTCGCGTGCATTCTCGAAGTCCACCATGTGAATCTCGAGGGCCCCGCGACGAACAGCGTGCAGGGCCGCCTCGTTAACCAAATTGGCAAGGTCGGCACCGCTCATGCCCGGCGTGCCGCGTGCGACGATTTCGAGGTCGACGTCCGGTGACAGCCGCTTGTTCGTGGCGTGCACTGTCAAGATGGGAAGGCGCTCATCAAAGTCCGGCAGGGGAACCACAATTTGGCGGTCGAATCGCCCCGGACGTAGCAGGGCGGGGTCAAGAACATCGGGGCGGTTGGTCGCGGCGATGAGGACGATGCCCTCCGTCGGGTCGAAGCCGTCCATTTCGCTGAGGAGCTGGTTTAGCGTTTGCTCTCGCTCGTCGTGCCCGCCGCCGAGACCGGCACCGCGCTTGCGGCCGATGGAATCGATTTCGTCGATGAAGATGATGGCGGGGGCTTGCTTGCGAGCCGTCTGGAAGAGGTCGCGAACGCGACCCGCGCCGACACCCACGAACATCTCCATGAAGTCAGAACCGGACACGGAGAAGAAGGGGACACCCGCTTCACCGGCGACCGCTCGAGCAATCAGCGTCTTACCGGTGCCCGGGGGACCCACGAGCAACACGCCCTTGGGAATCTTGGCGCCAATGTCCTTGTAGCGAGCGGGGGTCTTGAGGAACTCCACGACTTCGTTAATTTCCATCTTGACGCCGTTGTAGCCCGCCACATCCTTAAAGGTGGTGGTGGGCTTATCGAGGTCAAAGGACTTCGCCTTAGAGCGAGAGATCGACATCATGCCGCTCATCTGGCTGCGCCCCATGCGGGTGATGAACAGCCCAATACCGAGGAAGATCACGATGTAGATGATGTAGGGGAGCCAGGTGGTGGAAAAGCTCGACGGGTTCGAGAACTGAACGTTGATACCCTCGGCACGCAATTTTTCGACGTCACTGGCAATAACGGGACTCGGTCCGGTCGCGCTGTACTGCGTGCCATCCGACAAGGTGCCGGTGATGATGCCCGAGGCGTTCGAGATGGTGGCCGTCGCGACGTGGTGACTCTTGGCGTCCGCCAGGAAGGTGCTGTAGGAAATCGGCTTCACCTTGCCCGTGTGCAGGAGGTTGGGAATCAGGAAGATTCCTATCGCCACGGCGATAATGCCGATGGTCATAAATCGCCGACGCTGCTCCGGACTCACGGGCCCGGTCGAGGGGCGATTGGTCTTTTGGGGGTCTTTATTAGGTGCAGCACTCATTGGCTAACAGCCTAGGGGGTGGCTGTGGCACCAATTCCGTCGGGTTATCGATAGGGCGTTAGCCTTATATCCATGTCAGAGACGAGGGTGGCGCCCCACCAGTCGCGCCGTGGGGGACTGGTGATTGTTGCCATTGCCCTGGGTGCCATCGTGCTGGGCCAAGTGGTGGCCGTCCTCACCGGTGCGTTGGCGAGCGCCGTTGCCGGCGGTGCTCCCTCGGCGACGGGCCAGTGGCCCGCGTGGTTTACGGTTGCCACCGAAATAGGCATCTGGGCGGGATTTTCCCTCGGGTTCGCGGTGGCCTATCGACGTGGCATCTTTTCGGTGGGTGCGTGGGCGTGGCGATGGTCCGATCTGGCCTTCCTCTGGGTGGGAGTGGTCGCCCAAATTGTGGTCGGAATTCTGTACCTCCCCTTTCACCTTCACGACCTGAATGGCCCCGTGGTCAAGGTCATGGGATCTGCCTCAGTCATTCACACACTCGTCATTGCCGCCGTCACCATCGTCGGGGCACCACTATTCGAGGAATTGCTCTTTCGCTGGGCCATCTTTGGCGGTCTGCTTCGCGCCCTGCCCGACAGCCGACTTGGTCGCGTCGCGGCGGTACTCATTAGTTCCGCCATCTTCGCGGGCACGCACTTTGAGCTGCGCCAATTCGCGGGATTGTTTCTCGTGGGCTGCCTCCTCGCGGTACTGCGATTGATCACCGATCGTCTGTGGCCATCCGTCCTAGTGCACGCCGGATTCAATGGCATTGCCCTCGTGGCGTACGTCGTGTCGAAGGCGCACCACTAATGGCTCGTCGCCGACTGAGTCCGGGTGCGTGGGCCGACGCCGTGGTGCTCGTCGTGGCCACCTACATCGTGTTATGGGTCCTTCATCCGAACCTCTTGGTGTCGACGACGACGACGACGGGTGGCGACATGGGCGCACACATTGTCTCGGCGTCGTACCTCTATCACCACCTGGGTGCCGGATTGACGTGGAACACCTGGTATCCGGGATGGTTTGCGGGTATGCCGCTGTACAACTTCTATTTCGTCATCCCCGATCTCTTTGCGGCCTACCTCGCGCACGTGATTCCGTTCACCGTGGCCTTCAAGTGGGCGACGGCGGCGGGCTCGTTATTGATGCCGTGGTGTGCGTACGCCATGGGTCGCCTCATGGGGGCGGCTCGCCCCATTCCCGCCGCATTGGCGGCCGGCACGCTGCCCTTTTTGCTCGACGCCTCCTTCACCATTGACGGGGGCAACCTCTTTTCGAGCATGGCGGGCGAATACGCCTTTTCGCTGAGCCTGTCTTTCGCCCTTCTGTCCATTGGTCTCGCGACTCGTCTCATGCGCACGGGGCGAGGCAAGTGGCTCACCAGCCTGGCGATGGCCGCGACCCTTCTCAGCCACGTGTTGCCCTTCTTCTTTGCCGTTCTCGCTATCGCCGTGGTCTACGTCACCGAGCTCCCGGGCAGTAGCGAACGTCGCCGCAGTCGACGTCGGCGGATGTATCGATTGATGGGAGCCGGCGTGCTCTCGTTCGGCTGGGTGGCCTGGTGGTTGCTGCCCTTCATCTCGACACAGCGGTACACGAACTCCATGGGCTATGTGAACAACTCCGTTGCCACTTTCTACGGCATCTTCCAGCACATGGGCTGGTGGTACGTGAACTCCGCTGGCTCGGTGGTCGCCGGCGGTGACCGTGCCGTCATCGTGATAGCGGGCATCGCCCTCTTCGTCGCCTTCGCTCGCTCCGACCGTCTGGGCATCTTCTTGACGTCGACCGCCACCTTGTCGCTCATCGCCTATATCGCCGACCCTCAGAGCATCATTTGGAATGAGCGGCTCGTCCCCTTCTGGTTCATCTCGATTTATCTCAGCGCCGCGTGGTTGTGTGGGGTGACGGTGCAGTGGCTCACCCCACGCCTCGCTCGTGGGGTGTGGCCCCTCCTCGTACTGGTGGGCGGCATCCTCATTGCTCGCTGGATCACGGGGCCGATTGCCGTGTGGCGCGTGTGGCTCTTTCCTACCGCCGCACTCATGGTTCTCATTGTCGTCGTCGCACTCACCATGGGCCGCTTCGCCGATGAGGCAACGCGGGCGCTGGCAGCCTGCACCATCGTCGCCGGCGCGCTCGTCGCGATGGTGGTCCCACCACTCATTGCGCCGGTCGCCACCGCGACGGGCGTCAATGTCAGCGGCAACGAAGTGGCGAACTGGACGGCGTATAACTACGCGGGTTACGAAGCGAAGTCGGGGTGGGGAGAACTGCACGTCCTCAGCACTCAGATGCGGGCCCTCGCCACTCGCTATGGCTGCGGTCGCGCGATGTGGGAGTACAACAGTGACCAAAATCGCTTCGGCACCACCATGGCCCTCATGGCGTTGCCCTATTTCACCCACGACTGCATCGGCTCCATGGAAGGTCTCTACTTCGAGTCCTCCGCGACCACCCCGTATCACTTCTTAGATCAAAGCGAGCTCAGTCAGTCACCGTCTAACCCCATGGTGGGTCTGCCCTACGGGGGCCTCAACATGGCCATGGGCATTGAACATTTGCAGATGCTCGGGGTCCGCTACTACCTGGCGTATCAGCCAGCCGTCGTGGCGGCCGCCAATGCCAACGCCAACCTTCGCCTCATCGACACCTTGCCCACGATGAACGAAGTCACCTGGCACGTGTATCTCATTCAGCGCTCGTCGTTAGTGGAGCCCCTCGCCTTTGCCCCCATCGTCATCGGGACGTCATCGCGAGTGGGCTGGCTGAACGCCAATGTGGCGTGGTGGCAAAACCCGGCCGCCTGGACCCATTTTCTCGCCGAAAGTGGCCCGACCTCGTGGGCTCACGCGGCCGTGGGCGCGCCCTTGCCTCACCTCGCGCACGAGCCCGCGACGACGGTGTCTCATCTCGCGACGACGGCAACCTCAGTGAGCTTCGACGTCTCTCGTCTCGGCACGCCTATTGAGGTGAAGATCTCCTACTTCCCGAATTGGCACGTGAGTGGCGCGACGGGCCCCTATCGCGTCAGTCCCAACCTCATGGTGGTGGTGCCGACGAGCCGTCACGTGACCTTGACCTACGGCAATACGTCCTGGGGCTGGTGGGGCAACGTCATTACTGACTTCACCGCGGTCGCCGCCGCAGTGGCGTTATGGCGGCGCCGGTGGTGGCGCCGGCCGCGTCGTTACAGCGAGGCGGAGATCAGTTCGGCGATCTCGATAGGCGTCAATGTTTCGGTGGACACCGTGATCTCCGCGGACTCGGGCACGTCGTAAGGCGACGTTAAGCCGGTCATGAGCGTGCGAGTTCCAGACCGCGCCTCGCGATAGAGATTCTTCGGGTCGCGCGACTCACACACCGTCAGGGGAGTGGCGATGTAGACCTCGCGAAAAGCGACCGCCAACTCCTCGTGGCGCGCACGCACCGCGCGGCGGGCATGGACACGCGGACTAATCAACGCCACAATGACCACGTCGACTTGGTCGGCCAGCAGTAAGGCCACTTCACCCGCGCGGCGAACATTTTCATCACGATCGACGTCCGAGAAGCCCAAGCCGGCGGAGAGACCGCCGCGCAGGTCATCGCCGTCAAAGACCACGACGCTGCGGCCCTGGGCCACCAGGAGGTCGCGCAGGGCGTAGGCCGAGGTGGTTTTGCCTGATCCGGACAGACCGGTGAGCCAGACGGTGGTGGAGCGGGGCATGGCGTTTTACTGTAGTTCGCTCTCGCGCGGGCGCGTGGCCCCCGGGAGGCTGGCGGGGGAGGGGTAAACTCGCTATCCATGCCCGTTCCCCCGATTTTCAAGGCGTACGACATCCGCGGTACCTACCCGGATCAGATCAACGAAGAACTCGCTCGCGCTATCGGGTCGGCTTTTGGCCGTTTCGTCGCCACGGAGGGCATTGTGATTGCTCGCGATATGCGCCCCTCTGGTGACTCGCTGGTAGCTGCTTTCGCCGAGGGCGCTCGCGCGGTGGGCGTCAACGTCACCGACCTCGGCATGGCCTCGACCGACTTTCTCTATTTCGCCTCAGGTTTTTTGAATGCCCCGGGCGCGATGTTCACCGCGTCGCATAATCCCGCCCAGTACAACGGGATCAAGATGTGCCTGGCGGGCGCCAAGCCCATTGGCGTGGAGTCGGGCCTTCCGCAAATCGAAGCGTGGACTGCGGAATATCTCGAGGCGCCGGCCACCGGCGGATCGGGCGAATTCAGCGAGCGCAACCTGCTCCCTGAGTGGGTCGCGCACGTTCACTCCTTCGTCAATCTTGCCAGCCTGCGTCCGCTGAAAGTGGCGGCCGACACCGCTAACGGCATGGGTGGCCTCGTCGCCCCTCTGGTATTTGCGGGCCTGCCTTTCGATCTTGACGTGCTGTACCCCGAGCTGGACGGCACCTTCCCGAATCACCCTGCGGACCCGATCCAGCCGGAGAACCTGCGAGACCTTCAGGCACGAGTTCTCGAGATCGGTGCCGACATCGGCCTCGCCTTTGACGGTGACGCCGATCGCGTGTTCTTTATTGACGAAAAGGCGCAGCCCGTCAGCGGATCGGTGACGACCGCGATGGTGGCCGATGCACTCCTGCAACGTCACCCTGGCGCCACGGTGCTCTACAACTTGATTTGCTCGAAGGCCGTACCAGAGACCATCGCCCGTGCCGGAGGCGTGGGCGTGCGTACCCGCGTGGGTCACAGTTACATCAAGCAGGTCATGGCCGAGACGGGGGCAATCTTCGGCGGCGAGCACTCTGGTCACTACTACTACCGAGAGAACTACCGAGCCGACTCGGGCATCATCACCGCCATGATTGTGCTGCAACTGCTGTCGGAGGCATCCGTGCCGCTATCTGAGCTGGTGCGCCCCTACCAGACGTACCAGGCCTCCGGCGAAATCAATACGGAAGTCGCCAGCCCTGCGGCCACGGTCGCCCAGGTGGCCGAGCTCATGACGGCACAAGGCGCCGCTGTCGACCTGCTCGATGGCCTCACCGTCGATCACGGTTCGTGGTGGTTTAACTTGCGTCCCAGCAACACCGAACCCTTACTCCGCCTCAACGTGGAGGCGCCCAGCGCGGCCGACGTCGACGTTCATGTGGCTGAGGTTTTGGCTCTCGTCGCATCACTCCAGGAGGCCTGAGATGGTTGATCCCTTTGTTTTATCCGTGTTAGTTGACCCCGTGGACCGAGGGCCCTTGGTCTATATCGAGAGCGAGAGCGTGCTCTTTAACCCCCGTCGTCAGGTTGCCTATGACGTCAGTGGCGGGATCCCGGTC
Source organism: uncultured Actinomycetes bacterium (assembly GCA_903924205.1). Lineage (GTDB taxonomy): Bacteria > Actinomycetota > Acidimicrobiia > Acidimicrobiales > RAAP-2 > RAAP-2. The sequence continues at coordinate 27,078 of CAIYAP010000002.1, read as the reverse complement.
ATGGTTCCCGAAGAGGCCAAGGACGTCTCTGACGCGGATGCCGCGCGTTACCGCACCGAGAACTAGCCCCTTCGCCTGACATGTGGGGCCGTCTCTTGCTGGCCAGTGACGCGTATCTCCTCGGTCTCACGGCCGTGGTGGGGTTCGTGACCTATCCCGGGTTTGCCTTGGTGGGTCCGCAGCAGTGGTCGTCGTTCCATGCTCACCACACACGAGCCATCGTGGCCGCCGTGGGACCGGCGTGGCTCGTCCAGGGCGTCGCCTCGATACGGTGGCTCGTCGTTCAGCCCCACCGCAGCGCGCCCTGGATTCACGGTGCGCTGGTGGCGGGAGCAGTGGTAGCCACCATCATTGGCGCAGTGCCACAGCACGACGAGCTGGCGAGGACGGGAGACCGCCGCCACCTCTCTCACTTACGAGCCTGGCACCGGGTCCGTAGCCTCTGCTGGCTCGCCGCCGTGGGCGTGTCATTCATCGCGGCCTAGGCCACTGCCGTTCCTAGAAGATGATAAACAGCATCGCCCCGACGACGAGAGTCGCGAAGAGGGCAGCGGCCAAGATCCGGTCACCCTTGACGTAGCGCATTTCGTCTTGCGCCTTGCGATGCACGCGATCGGTTGTCCAGACGACTCTGAAAAACGTCAGCAACACGGCGCCATATGCCAAGGCATATATCTTGTCCATCAAGACGAAGGGCACGGGGTTGGGTAGGTCGGCCGAGTAGCCCTGCTGGAGGAAGATGAGGGTCAGTAGGCCTGAGCCAGCCAGCGCGAGACGGGTGTCAAAATTCCCGGCCTTGAGCATCAGTGCGGAGAGCGCGCCGAGAATGACGACGATGAGCGGAATCAGCAACTTTCCGAGGAAGTGGCTCACGGGTCGATTCACCACGATGTCGAACGTCACCATCGAATAGTTCTGGAAGGCAGGCCCTTCTTCGATATTTCCGAAGTCGGTGTTGTAGTGGTGCATGTACGCGCCGTACACGACTTGGCGAACCTTCCATCCGGGCACCACGAGGCTCTGGTCGGTCGATGCGTGCCGGTCAACGACGTAGACCAGTTGGTGATAGTCGTAGGTAGTGTTTTCAATCCGCAGTTCGAGGTTTTGGACATCGAGCGGGTAACGCTGCATGGGAAAGGCGTCGGAGAATCCCAAGGAGATGTACCCCTGCTGGTAGTACTCCCCATTCGCGAGGAGCTTGGGGACTTCCTTATTGCCCTCGGTGAACGAATAGGAGATTGTCGAGTTCGTCGATGCGCCGGTGGCATTCGTTACGTAGGTCGTCGTGACGGGATCGATGGGTCCGCGCCACCGCCACCACAGATAGAAGCTCATCTCCCATGTCCCGGAACCCAGGTTCACGTTCGAGACTTGAGTCGGTTCGATGCCGATGGACACCACCTCGGTGGTCTTGAGAATTTTCGGCGGTGCGGACACGGTGCCGCGGGTGATGGCGTGGTTTACGTCGCCGCTCGCGAGAACGAGTGGCAGGGTCACGCTCAATCCGACCAGAAATGCCGGAAGGAGGAATCGGAAAGATCGCCGACGAAGTGTCATGGTCGATAACCCTATTACAGGTCGAGGGTGATACTCACGGGACAGTGGTCGCTGCCCAGAGTTTGATCGTGGATATCGGCCGCGAGCACCTTGGGAGCGAGATCATCGGACACTAAGAAATAGTCGATGCGCCAACCCACGTTGTTGCTGCGGGCACCGCCGCGATACGACCACCAGGTGTAGCGGCCGTTGCCCTGCGTGAAAAGGCGAAAGGTGTCGACGAAGCCCGCGGCCAACATGGCGCGAAAACCGTGACGTTCCTCATCGGTGAAACCCGCCTTCCCGACGTTTTGTTTCGGACGGGCGAGGTCGTCTTCCGTGTGCGCGACATTGAGGTCGCCGCAAAAGGCAACGGGCTTCTTCTTGGCGAGCGCGCGCACGTGATCGAGAAATGCCGGGTCCCACTTCTCGTGTCGAACGGCGAGGCGGCTGAGGTCGTCTTTGACGTTGGGGGTGTAGCAGGTCACCAGGTAGAAGTCGTCGAACTCCGCCGTCAAGACACGGCCCTCCCGATTGGTGTTGCCAAAGTCGTCATCGTGCAGCGCGTGCTTCTTTTCGAGGCGTGACGGCAGGCCCGCGGTGACCGCGAGGGGCTTGATGCGCGAGAAGATGGCCGTGCCGGAATACCCGGGCTTCTCGGCGGAGTTCCAAAACTCGTGATAGCCCTCGAGTGTGAGGGGGGATTGCTCTTGCTGAGCCTTGGTTTCTTGGAGGCACACGATGTCGGGGTTGACGTCAGCCAAGAAGGTGTCGAAGTGACCCTTTCCGTGGCACGCGCGGATTCCGTTGACATTCCAGGAGGCGAGAGTGATGGGCACCTCACGAGACTAGGAGTTGGGCTCTCGACTGCGACGCCATCGAGAAAATGTCGCTGTCGCAGCGACAGGGCAAAATAACCTCGGGGCACCAAGTTCCCGCTGACCAAAGGATTGACATGGCAATGGTCTTGCTAAAGCTCGCCGGACTTTACTTTCTCGTTTTCGTCTTGGGGATTTTGGCCTTTCACTGGGCCACGTGGATTGGTGTTGTCTACACCGCTTTTTGGGTGTGGTTTACCTACTCACAAGTTCGAAGTGCCTGGAAGAAGAACTGACATCGTGAACAAATAAACAATGCCCTGACCATTCGGCCAGGGCATTGTTGGTGAACCAGTGATGAATTACGCGAGGCGCTCCACAATCATGGCCATGCCCTGACCGCCGCCCACGCACATGGTCTCCATGCCGATGGTCTTACCTTCGTCTTCGAGGGCGTTCAGCAAGGTGGTCATGATGCGAGCACCGGTCATGCCGAAGGGGTGACCGAGGGCGATGCCGCCGCCCTTGACGTTCAGCTTGTCCCAACCAATGCCGAGTTCACGAGCCGACGGGATCACCTGAGCCGCGAAGGCTTCGTTGATTTCCACCAGGTCGATGTCGTTGATGGTCATGCCGGCGCGAGCCATGGCCTGACGGCAGGCGTCGATCGGACCCAGTCCCATGATCTCCGGGTTGAGACCCGAAACGCCCGACGAGATGATGCGGGCCAGCGGGGTGAGGCCGAGTTCCTTGGCGCGAACGTCGCTCATGACGACGACGGCGGCGGCGCCGTCGTTGAGCGGGCAGGCGTTGCCCGCCGTCACTGAGCCACCGGGGCGGAACGCGGGCTGCAGAGAGTTCAGCTTCTCCAAGGTCGTGCCGGCGCGCGGGCCGTCGTCCTTGGTTACGACGGTGCCATTCGGCAACGTGACGGGGATGATTTCACGGTCGAAGAAGCCGTTCTCCTGGCTGGCCACTGCGCGGTCCTGGCTGAGCTTGGCGAATTCGTCCATCTCAGCGCGACCGACCTTGGCGTACTCCGCCACGTTCTCGGCTGTCTGACCCATGGCGATGTACACGTCGGGCAGACCTTCCGGCGCGGTCCAGGGAGCCTGGCCGCCGGCTTCACGCAGTTTGGAGCGCTCGTAGGCGTCGAGGAAGAGGGGGTTGGTGGCAGCGCCCACGTCTGAGGCCCCCGCGCCGTAGCGCGAGACGGTCTCGACACCGGCGGCGACGAAGGCGTGGCCTTCGCCGGCCTTAATGGCGTGTGCGGCCATGCGAATGGTTTGCAGCGAGCTCGAGCAGTAACGGTTCACCGTCACACCGGGAACATTCGGGAGTCCGGCCAAGATGGCGGCCACGCGAGCAATGTTGAAACCGGACTCACCGGCGGGCTGGCCGCAACCGAGGAGAAGGTCTTCGATCTCGTTACGGTCAAACGACGGGATCTTGTTGAGCACTTCACGCACCACGAGGGCGGTGAGGTCATCGGGGCGCACGTCGACGAGCGACCCCTTGAAGGCGCGGCCAATGGGCGTGCGGCCAGTGGCGACAATGACGGCTTCGGGCATGATTCCTCCTGCTGGGTTACTACGTAGTAACGGATGTGAGCATAGCCAGCCCACATCTGGCGATTAGTGAATGACGAGGCCGATCACGCCACCCGCCGCGAGCAATGCCAGAAAGGGAATTCGCTTACCCGCGACGCACGCCAGCGCGGTCACGATGCCCAGCCACCACTGGCGTTCGGCCGCGGTGAGAAGGACTCCGGACGCGCCAATCATGCCCGCCGCCGCCGCTCCGAGCGCGCCCGTCACGAGGCGTCCGGACGCCGAAGCGCGAAGGCGTGACAAGTGCGGTGACAGTGCGCCGATGAAGAGGAACGAGGGGGCGAAAGCAATGGCCGCGGCCAGCAGCCCCGTCGTCACGCCGCCTCGCAACACGCCGATGGCGGCCACGGTCGCCACGACGGGCCCCGGGGTGACTTGACCCAAGGCCACGGCACTGGCGAAGAGCGAACTGGTCATCCAGTGCTGGTGGATGACGTCGGCGCGCATCATCGGCACAATGACAAAGCCGCCACCGAAACTGAGTGCCCCCACTTTCAGCGCCATCACCCAGATGCCGCTCAGGGGTGAGTTCGTGGCGATACCGGCCGCGAGTGACCCTCGCAGCGTGACGCGACGAAACGCGAGGTATCCGAGCGCGGTGGCGAGCAGGGTGATCACGGGGTTCACCATGGCCGAGGCGAGACCGCCGACGAACCCCACCGCGCAGAGGCAGCGATAGTGAGAGCGAGGAATCTCGCTGACCCCCGAGCGAAACGGCACCTTCACAATGTTGATAGCTGACCACCACGCGATGGCGGGCACCACGGCCGACGCGCCGAGAGCGAACCATTCGACCACGTGGGCCAGCGCACTTCGTCCGCGAAGATGCGTGGCCAGCATCGTGACGAGCGCGACGGAGGGTGAGATAAAGAGAAGGCCCGCGACGAACATTCCGGGGAGTCGCTTCGCTCGCCACCCGAGCCACAGGGCCAACTGTGTCGACGCGGGTCCCGGCAAAATCGAGACTGCTCCGAAGGCGTCGGAAAACTCCTGCGCGTCAACGTCACCACCGTCCACCCACTGACGACGCATCTGCGCCACGTGAGCGGGTGGCCCGCCAAATCCCGTCCACCCCAGACGAAAGAATCGAGCGATCAATTGACGCCACGTCGTCATGACGTCGGCACCCATTCCACGGCCTCGCGGATATGACGGGCGTAATCCATCTTGCCGTTGGGTGCTCGACCGATAGATGGCACAACTCGAATGTGACGCGGCGCCTTGTAGTGGGCGAGTTGCGTCTTTACCCAGTCGCGAAGTTCCTGCTCGTCAAACGATGCTCCCGCCGTCAACTCCACCGAGGCCACGACTTGCTGGCCGAATCGTTCGTGAGGCGCCGCGACCACCACCGCATCGAGGACGAAGGGGTGACGCTTCAAGACTTCCTCGACTTCTTCGGGGAAAACCTTTTCACCACCGGTGTTGATGCACTGCGAGCCGCGCCCGAGCAAGGTGAGCGTGCCGTCGAGGCCCACCGTGGCCATGTCGCCGGGGCATGAGTAACGCACCCCGTCGAGGGTGGGGAAGGTGGCCGCCGTCTTGGCCTCATCTTTGTAATAGCCGAGGGGGAGTCGTCCTCCCAGCATGACTTTCCCGACGTCGCCGCTGCCCGGGATGACGTCACGTCCGTCATCGGTGATGACACGCACGTTGGCCCCGATGCGAAAAGTTGCCGTCTCGGGCTTGCTTCGTGCCGTGGTGACAGCAGTTCCCATGCCCAAGGCTTCCGAGCTACTGAAAGCGTCCGCGATGGTCACGTCGGGAGTAATGGCGATCAGTCTTTCTTTTTGCGCGGCCGAGAACATCGCGCCCGCCGAAATCACGAGTCGCAAATCGTTGAAGTGGTAGCCCTCGTTCTCGGCGACATCGAGAAGGGGCCGAGCGAACGGGTCACCCACGATGGCGGTGCAATTGATCTTCTGCTCCTCAATGACGCGGGCGAATTCGAGGGGGTCATAGTGGCGCGACTCCAAGAGAACCGTGTGTCCCCCTTCTTGCAGCGAGCGCAGCGCGCCGATCAAGCCGGTGCCGTGCATTAAGGGGCACGCAGGAATAAACCGGTAACCGGGACCCCGCTCGCGTAGTTGTTCTTCAATGCCGGCCAAGGTGCCGTTCTCGTCGTAGCGCTTCGTCCATCCACCTTGATTGGAAATCGCGAACATGTCGTCGCAGCGCCACATCACTCCCTTAGGCATTCCGGTCGTACCACCGGTGTAAATCATGAAGATATTGTCGCCACTCGGCAGGGGCAGAGGGAGGTGTTCGGCGACATCAAGCTGCGAACTGTCGTGCGCCCAGTCAGGGTACGGACCGAGCCCATCGTCGACGATGTAGATATTGCGGAGATCCTCGTGACGCTCGCGAACGCTCGCGATGATGTCGACAAATGTGCCGTGCGCAACAATGGCAGCCGCATCGGCGTTGTGAATCAGGTAGGTGACCTCGTCGACGCCGTAGCGATAATTCACGTTGATGGGCACGGCGCCTGCCGCCAACGCGCCACCGAATGCCGTGAGGTATTCGGGGCAGTTGTAGAGATAGAGGGCAACGGCATCACCCGGCTTCACGCCGTCCGCCACGAAGCGCTGCGCCCAGCGATCTACCTCTCTCACGAAGTCGCGCCATGAGAGCGTGCGCGCGCCGTGAGAGATACAGGGTGATTCGGGCTGGACCTCGGCAATGAGGCGCCAAATGTCGAGATAGTTCCAGTCACTCATGGGTCTAACAGTACCGACGGGTAGGGTGAATGAAGGTCTTACAACGAAGTGAGAATCGCAATGTCGCAAGGAAAAGGTTTACTCGCCCCCGCCACGCCCACCACGGCTCCTTGGGTGGCTGATGATGATCCGCGTCGCGTCGACATTCGGTCGTGGCTCACGGATCACCCGCGCCCGAGCGGACGCGAACTGGCCGATGCGGGCTTGGTAACACCACATTTGCCCGCCCCGTGGGGTCGAGGCGCCGACGCGGAAATGCAGGTCATTATTGACGACGAGTTGCGTCGAGCAAGAATTTCTCGCCCTATTAATCCCATCGGCATCGGCTGGGCTGGCCCGACCTTGGTCTACGCCGGCACTCGTGAGCAGCAAGAGCGCTACATGCCGGGCATCTTGTCGGGTGAAGAGTTTTGGTGCCAGTTGTTCTCGGAACCTGACGCGGGTAGCGACCTGGCGTCTTTGCGCACCAGCGCGGTGCGAGACGGCGATGAATGGGTCATCAACGGATCAAAGATTTGGACGAGTTACGGCCACATTGCGAAGTACGGCATTCTTCTTGCCCGCACCGCGAGTGACGGTCAACCGCAAAACGGTATTACCTATTTCGTCTGTCCGATGGACCTCCCGGGCATCACCATCTCGCCCATTGTGGACATGACGGGCGACCACGCCTTCAACGAAGTGTTCTTCGATGAGGTTCGCCTTCCCGCGGACTGCCTCGTGGGCGAGGTCAATCGGGGGTGGCGTCTCGCGAAGGTGACCTTGTCCAACGAGCGCGTCTCACTCTCGGGTGAAGGCGCGCTGTGGGGCCGTGGTCCCACCGCTCGTGACCTGATTGATCTAGCGCAACCGATGTCGGATCAGATTCGTCCGCGCGATCGAGATGACCTTGTCCAGTGCTTCATCCACGCGGAAATCCTGCGCATGCTGCGACTGCGGATGTTGTCGGATGCACTGGCCGGCAAACAGCCGGGCCCCGAAGCATCGCTGCGAAAAGCGTTGGCTGACGATCATGGACAAGAGGTCATGGATCTCGGTCAGCGATTGGCGGGAACCACATCACTCATCGCCGGGCGCGGGCCCGGTGGAGTGACTGGCGAGGTGGGCGACGTCTGGTCGCACGGTTACCTCTACGCCCAAGCGTTGACAATTGGCGGCGGAACGTCAGTGGTGCAGCGCAACATCATCGCCGAGCGAGTGCTCGGCCTGCCGCGTGACTAGCTAGACCGTGAGTGGTCCGGCGTGGCCGAAACCTTGGCGAATGCCCTGACCCGCTCGGCGCGAGAGTTGTTCCGGCTCAAACAGCATCCAGTAGGCGTTACGGGCATGGTCACGAGAGCGGTTCTCGAACACTTGGGCCAAGACCGCGGGGTCGTCGGACTCATCTTCGTGAACGAACACTTCCAGAATCGGTGTCGACGTCATCAACTGAGCCTGCATGATTCCCATCGATGCTTCATGAGCGCACTGCTTATCGACCGGCTGTGAACCGGGCATGCCGAGGGCCACCACAATGACGCAGCCATCGCGCTCAATCATGTTTTTGGCGGCGACCGCTAAGTCTTTGAAACCGGGCACGGTCTGAGTTACGAGAGTGAATTTCTCGCCGAAGCCGTCGCAGGACTGAAGTTCGCGAATGGCAGCATCTCCCATGTCGTAGCGGGCGAACATGGTGTCGACGACGCCGATCTTGAGGGGGGTTACAGAACTCACATTGCCACCCTAATTCCTCGCAATTGTCATCAAACCGTGACTATTTCGCATCAGACGCCGCTCGTCGCACTGTCATCGACGGTGAATAATGGACTTCATGGTTCGTCGATGGGTAGACACGTATGGCTACGGCGTTGCCGCCCTCCTTCTCCCCATCATGCTGGTGGTCTGGTTCTTCGGTGGGCTCACCCCCTTATCAAGCCACCAATTGCCGTTTTTCTACACCGTCTCATCTGACCAAGCACAGCAGGTGTGGTTCTTGTCGTGGCCCGCTCACGCACTGGCTCACGGGCTAAACCCCTTTGTCAGTAGTGCCCTCAATGCGCCGCACGGCGTGAATCTGATGTCCAATACGGCAATGGTGCTGCTCGGGATTGTGTTCGCACCGATGACTTGGCTCCTCGGTCCCTTGGCGACCTACGTCGCGGTATGCGAGGGCGGCATCGTTTTGTCCGCGTGGTCGTTGATGTGGGTCATGCGTCGTGTGGGTGTTGGCCGCACGGGTTCATTGGTCGCCGGACTTCTCTTTGGGTTCAATCCACTGGCGGTGGCGGCGGTGACGGTACATCCCTACCTCGCCTTTAATCCCCTCATGCCCCTCGCGGCGTGGTGGCTGTATCGCATCTGCATGTCACCCACAGCGCGTCCGAGAGACGGAGCGTTTTTGGGCTCATCGGTGGCGGGAATGTTTTTGATCTCGCAAGAGGTAGCGGGGGCCTCGCTCTACGTCGCGCTCATTGTCATTTTCGCCGCCGCACTCGTGTGGCGGCGCCACCTCGGTGCTGGCGAGGTGCTTGAGCGCCTGCGCGCGATCGCCGTCGCTGCGGTCACGACGCTGGTAATCCTCGCGTACCCACTTTGGATCATGTTCGCGGGCCCGTGGCACGTCGTGGGGAAACCGCACGAATTCTTGGGAAATTTTTATGCCGACGCGGTGGCTTTTGTCGTGGCGCCGGGAACGTTCAACGGCTCTCTTTTGGGCATGAGTGGCATCGTTAATTCCTTGCCAATTACTCCGTGGGAAAACGGGGTCTATGTCGGACCATTGTTATTCGTTCTCGCGGCGAGCTGGTGGTGGCAGCGCCATTCGCGAGTGGCGTGGTGGCTGGGGCTCAGCGGCGTTTGCCTCAGCGCACTAGTTCTTGGATCTCACCTCCACGTGGCGGGACACCCACTTCCCGCGCCACTCCCCATGGCAGTCATCCAGCACCTCCCGTTCGGATCGAGTTTTATTCCCGTGCGTTTCATGTCTTTCTTGTGGCTTCTCATCGCCGTGACCGTCGGTGTGATTATCAACAGAATCCTCGCCCGCTCTGGCCCGGTCACACTGATGCGGGCGCCCCTCACGGCAGGGATGTTGGCCGCTGTGGCGGTGGGAGTTTTCTTCGTCACCCCGTCGGCCACGAACGGGCGTTGGACGCCCCCGCACCAACCCGCGTTGACATCGACACAATTTGCTGGCCTTGTCCCCGAGGGGTCAGTTGTTTTGACGTACCCCTACGCCAGCGCCGTCAATGCCAATGCGATGATGGATCTCGCGTTGGCGGGAAACCGGTATTTGCTCATTGGCGGCCGAGCGATGGTTCCGACGCCGGGCACAGGAAGCAGCACGGGGATTGCGCCGCTGGCCCCCACGGGAATCTTCAACACCTTTTTGCATGCTCAGTTCACCGATGCTGAATTGGCGTTAACGCAGGTAGCGCTCAATAACCCCGTGGGTGTCCCTGACGACGCCCACCAGTTCCATCGAGACATGGCCCAATTCGCCGCTCGCTACCACCTCGGCGCCGTGGTCGCCACCGGGGAGGGGCCGGGTGCTCCTCAACTTCGCGTCATGTTGACCGCTTCGTTTGGCCAGCCACACCGCGTTGGCCATCTGTGGGTGTGGGTCGTTAGACCGTTGGCTATGCACTAACCCGAGAGATGGGGTCTTCTAAGGTGGATGCGGAGGTGCCGCATGGCCTGGGATTTTCATACCGAACCGGAATTTGACGAGCAGTTGGAGTGGATGCGTGAGTTTGTCCGCACCGAAATCTTCCCCATCGAGACACTGAAACTGGGTTACGACGACGTCCTGACCGTCATCAAGCCGCTGCAAGAGGAAGTGAAGAAGCGCGGACTGTGGGCGGCACACTTGCCCCCAGAATTAGGAGGCATGGGCTTTGGCCAAGTCCGCCTGGGGTTGATGCACGAAATCTTGGGTCAAAGCCCGTATGGCCCCTTGGTTTTCGGCAACAACGCGCCGGATTCCGGCAACGCGGAACTATTGGCGGTGGGTATGGAACTCACGGGTCGTCACGACATACGTGAGCGTTGGTTGCAGCCCCTGCTCGATGGGACTATGCGCTCGGGCTTTTCCATGACCGAGCCGAACACCGCGGGCAGTGACCCCCGCCTCCTTTCCACCCTCGCGGTGAAAGATGGAGACGAGTGGGTCATCAATGGTCGAAAGTGGTACACCACGAATGGATCGGTAGCCGACATTTTGGTCGTCATGGCCGTGACCAATCCTGACGTGCACCCCTACCAGGGCAGCTCGATGTTCGTGGTGCCGGTCACGACACCGGGTGTCACCATCTTGCGCGACGTGGGTGCGATGGATGACCCCGACGTCACCTACGGCCGTTTTGGCAACCACGCCGAAATCTTGTATGAAGATGTCCGAATCCCTGCCGATCACTTGATCGGACCCGAGGGTTCGGGCTTTCAGCTGGCCCAAGCGCGCCTCGGACCGGGCCGAATTCACCACTGCATGCGGTGGCTCGGACAAAGCCAGCGCGCCTTCGACATGATGTGTGAACGCGCGCTCTCGCGTTACACCCACGGATCGCTCTTGGCAGAGAAGCAAACCATCCAAAACTGGATTGCCGACTCTATGGCCGAAATGCACGCCGCTCGTTTGATGACGCTGCACGCCGCGTGGAAGATGGATCAAGTGGGCGCATCGGCGGCGCGCGTGGAAATTGCCATGATCAAGTACTACGGCGCACAGGTTCTCTACAACGTGATTGATCGTGCCCTGCAGACCTACGGTTCGCTGGGGTACTCGGCCGATATGCCGCTGGAGGCGATGTATCGCGCCGCGCGTGCCGCTCGTATCTACGACGGCCCTGATGAAGTGCACCGTCAGACGGTGGCTCGTCACGCCCTGCGTAACTACAGTGCCGCCGAGATTCCCACCCAGCACATTCCGACTCGACAAGCCGCGGCTCGCGAGAAGTTCGCCGACATGCTCGAGTTCCTCGAGGCTGATCGGGCCTAGATCAACGAGGGGCCAATCCCTCGATGACGTCATCGAGGGATTGGTTCACCGGGATCACGGCGAGCGCCGGAATCTGAACACCGGCGGCCACGTAACGGCTCACGTGCTCGCGGCACTGTTCGAACGAGCCATGGATGATGATGTCGTCAATCACCGAGTCGGGAATGACCTCATTTGCCAATTTGCGGTCTCCCGCCGCCCAGGCGTCCCACATGGGCTGCAGTAGTTCACCTCGACCCAGCCAGCGGTGAAACTCCGCGTACGTGGGGACGGTGAGATAACTACTAATCATGCGCCGGGCAATCCACCGCGCGGTATCGGCATCGGTGGTGGGAATCACGAAGAGTCGCGCCGCGATCGTCGCGCCATCACCCACCTCGGCGACACAGCGGGCGACGTCGTCCGCACCCAGCCAGTTCAAAATGGCACCGTCACCGTCTCGGCCCGCGAGGCGCAACATCGCGGGCCGCAGTGCTCCGACCAGTAGCGGGGGCTTCACGGCGACGGGACGACTGAGCTTGAATCCACGAATCGTGAAGGTTTCAAACTCTTCATCGATCTTCTCGCCCGCGAGGGCGCGCTGCAGGAAGCGCGTGACATCGCGGGTGCGTTGGTAGGGCTGGGAGTACTCGATGCCATTCCACTTCTGTACGACCGGCAGCGATGAGGCCCCGATGCCCATGGTGAAACGCCCCGGAGCCGCCTCGGCCAGAGCGGCAATACTCATCGCGAGCAGGCCGGGTCCGCGCGTAAAAACGGGCGTGACGGCAATACCGAGATTCAGGCGCGACTCCCACGCTGCTGCGAGGGCGAGGGGAGTGAACCCGTCCGCTCCGTCGACTTCCGATGACCAGACGTCGGTGTATCCCAAGTCCGCGAGGCGCGTGAACCAGTCGCGATGATCGGCGAGGGTGACGCCGTCAAAGGGGATGGTGATGCCGTAACGAGAATCCATGTCGCCAGTATCGCCGACGGCCGTACTTAAGAGTCGGACTCGAGGTAGTCGTCGCCGTGCGAGGCGGGAACCGGTAAGCCCAACCTTCTGAGACCACGCTCTATCTCGACAATCACTGCGCGAAGGGCCTGGAGACGACCCGAGCGTTTGTGGTCGCCATTGATGAGGTGCCATGGGGCGTCGGGGGCATCGGTCAGCGCCAACATGTCCTCCACCGCTTCTTCGTAGTCCTTGCGTTTCTTACGATTACGCCAGTCGTCATCGGTGAGTTTCCACTTTTTTAGGGGATCAGCAGCTCGATCATTGAAGCGCTCGAGTTGGACGTCATCAGAGACGTTCATCCAAATCTTCACCAAAATATGGCCGTCATCGGTGAGGCTACGTTCAAAGTTCACGATTTCTCGGGCGCTGCGGATCACGACGTCGGCAGAGATCAGTTCCTCTACCCGCTCTACGAGAAGACGCCCGTACCACGATCGATCATAAATCGTCATATCGCCCTGGCCCGGTAAGTCGGCGTGAAAACGCCACAAGAAGTGGTGACGCAGTTCCAGCGGAGTCGGTGCAGAGATGGGAATCACTCGCACGAGGCGTGGGTCGAGGGCTTCGGTCACGCGGCGAATGGCACCGCCTTTCCCCGCCGCATCGAAGCCCTCGAACAACACGGTGATTGCCGGTCCACGAGTTGCCCCATCCACCAATCCCGCGGTCGCCAGGCGAAGGTGAGCGAGATGGCGCTGGAGATGGGCAAGTTCGAGTTCGTAGTCCTCTTCCGAGATGTTCTCCGCGGGGGAGAGCTCGTGCAAGCTGCGAGCCATGATTATCTCAGCGAAAAGCTGCCGCGGTGACGTCCGCGACGGCGACGCTGTGACCACACCACCACGCCGAGACCGGCAACCACCAAGGTGGATCCAATAGCGAGGTCCCAGTTGATGTAAATACCCGTGAAGGGGAGGGGAGCCGACACTAGCCATACCTCTGGTGTCAATCCGAGTTCGGTGGCTGCCGGACCACTGTTAGTGGTGGATGTCATGGTTTCGTTGAAGGTGTAACAGCCTTCGGCGCTGACCGTGGTGGCGGGTGTGGCGTACGCGCCATCACCCGTAATGGTCACGCTGCCCGTCGCGACGTGGGTCGCACCCACCCAGTTGAGATTTGCGCAGCTGCCATTCACGGCCGGAACTGGTCCATATAACGTCCACTGCAAGGTGGCGGGGCTCTCCGTGGTGATCGACGATCCCGAGACGGTGATGTTGTCGTGAATCGCCCACGCACTGTCGTGCTCGGTGGCGACTCCCGCCACCTGTGTGACGATGCTCGGTGTCGTGGGTGAAATCAAAATCGTTTCCGCGTCTTGACCCACTTCGCTCGTGACGTCACCGTTAAAGCCGGTGACGGTGGCAGTGTCGGCGAAGCTGTAGCAACCCGTCGATGGTGCGGTCACGTCGCCCGTGGTGGCCTGACTGCTCGTGGTGAGGCTTCCCGTGGCGACGATGGATGCGCTCGTCCAGTCCAGCCCGGCGCAGGTTCCCGACGAGTTGGGCGACACCGGACCATAGAGAGTCCACGCCACAGTGGCATTGGCGCCACCGTTTCCCGTCACGGTGACCTCATCGCTCAGTTTGGAGCCAGGGTGTGTTCCCGAACTCGCGGCCTGCGTCGACAGCGTGGGGTTGAGGGGAAGCGTGATGCCGACTTTTGGCGGCTCCGCGGGAAGTGGAGTGGCTGACGGGTGGCTGACGTCGGCGGCATTTTCCGCGGCCGAGTTCCACGCGATCTTGCCGACGCCCGAACTCGGCGTCGTGACCTGGAAGCCCACCGAGAAAGTAGATCCGGGGGTGAAGTTGGCGGCGGCGAAGAAACGTAGCGCCGTGACCGTCGTGGGGTCAGACGGCAACGAACTGCTCCAGTCATCTACACATCCGGGATTTATGGCAAAGACTTCGCTACGACAGGGATTGGTGGACTGCGAGTACTGGACGGTGACGCCACTCGGAATCTGAGTGATCGAGGCGAAGAGGGGCACGAACTCGGTGGATCGATTTACATTCGCCTGGCCTCCCGACACGCCGGTGTCGCCAAGGTAAGGAAGGATGTCGTAAATCACGACGTTGTTCAACGTGTCGGTGCCCGTGTTGGCGAATTGCAACACGTAGCGACCCCAGCCGTTGGCGGACGCTTGTCCGACGCCGAGCGCACCCTTGGCGACCGCATCTTGGTCACCTTGCACCGTTTTGGTCAGGGTGAAGGCGGCCCCACCGGTGGTGATGGCGAGTGACGCGGTGGCTTGGCAGTAGCCCTCTGAGGTTGTTCCGTCTCCCGCAAAGTCCGCACTGTTGTCGGTCAGGAATTGCGCCGTGGACAGTCCACCTTGGCTCTGACCGGGGGTGGTGCAGGCGTCATTGATCTGGCCGGGGTAGAGGCCCTTCAAGATGATTTGGGCATTGTTGACGTAGACGCCCGTATTTACCGGAGTGGAGACGAGGAAATAGTTGGCGGGGAAGCTGATATCGAAGGAGCCCGGTGAGAAGTTCGAGGCGGGGATAGTGACGCGAATCATGTTGCGACCCGACCCCGCATAATTCGTGAGGTACGAGGCCATGGCCGTGGCCGTGGTCGTGCGCTGAGCACCACCTTGCACCAGGGTGACTGATACCGACGTGGTGGGATTGGTCCACGACATTCCTGCCGGCAAGAGGTCGGCGACGACGACGTCATTAGACAGACCGGTAATCGGAATCTTGATTTGGCCCGCGAGGGTCATGGCCGTTGACCCGTTCGCACCGCCGCCGGTCGTGCCGAAGGACTTCGAAATACCGAGTTGCGGCTGGTTGGGGACGGTGGTGAGGTAGTTGTAGTCCGCACCCTGGTCGCTTTCCACGCCATTGAGGTAGGTGGTGGCGTAGCAAATGTTCTTAATGGTGTTGATGCCCTGGTTCACGTTGTTGAGCGAGGCGTCGACGTATCCCCACACCGTCAAGATGATCTGCTTGCTCATCATGTGCGGCGTCGGCGGCAAGATGACCGTGGCGACCTTTGCGCCGGCGGGTACGACAAAGTATCCAAAGGTGGCGGCCGGGGTGTAGAGGGCGGCGGCAGTAATGATGCTCCCGTCAGTGAGGACGAGTTCGGGTCGCCAGCCGGCGTTGTAGGCGGCCAACACGCCTTGTGTGCCCACCAAGCTCGTCGCACTCACGCCAAAAACTTGGAGATGAAACGCGGGGTTAGCGCAGATGCCACCGGAGGCCATGGAGGTGTACACATTGCCGAGAGGGTTGGCCAAACACGGCATGGGGTCTTCCATCTTGGTTTGGTACTGACCCACGATGCCGAAATTGATGGTGGTTTGATAAGAACCGGCGGCGTAACCCGGACGAAAGAGTGGGGTGGGGGCAATGGGCATCCAATCGCCGGAGTAGGTGCCGATGTATTGGTTACCGGTCGTGATGCCGGACTGAGCCAGTGGCCCCATTGACAATTTGGTGACCGTGGCGTAGCCCGGGAAGGGAGTGACGGGCGGCTTGGTCACGAATTGCAAGAAAGTATTCGCTGTCGCCGTCGAGGTCACACCGGAGGGGTTGGTGGCATCGAGACCGGTGACCGAAAATGAGTTTTGCACCGCGATGGTGGAATACGGAACGGTCGGGGGTGAGGTCATGTTGACCGTGAAGGCATTGGGGCCCGTGGCCCCCGTGCTACAGCCCTTCGGCATCGCGGCGAGATCGCCACGCGAGAAGGTCCAGGTCACCGTGCGGGTTCCCGCGTTGTAGCTGCCCGCGGGCGAACTGCTGACGTAGGTCATTTGGGTGGGCAACACACTTCTCAAGGTGGCAGTTTGTCCATCGAGCAATCCCGAATTGCCGCTTTGGCAGGTGGCCGAGATGACGACCGACACGGCGGAACTAGGGGTGTACGTTTGACCCCCATCCGCGGTCATAGATGACAGGCCCACGATGGGGGCTGCGGTCACTGTTGATTGCGCGGGAGTCGGACTCGTTACCTGACCAATAGCGGTTCCCGTCAACGTGGGTCGAACGCTAAAACTTGTGTTGTTCGATGTCAAGAAGTTGGGAGGCGTGATGACGAGGTTGATAGAACCCGAATAGCCACCGACGAATGACGTGGAATTAATTCCCATCACGAGGTTGTTGCCGCTCACCGTGGGTCCACTTGTCAAAATGGATCCATCGCCACTCGTGGCGACGAATTTCCAACTGGCAGTAGTCATCGATGGCGTGGTGGTGGTGTCGAGCGGAATGGTGAGGGTCAAATTGGGGCCACACTGGGCACCCAGCGTTCCCTGGCACGACAGGGCGATGTGGTAGGTCTGCGCGAGGCCCGAGGCGTGTGATTGCGTCGCGGGAGAGATGGTTAACAGCGCGCTTTGGCCAGAGGCACCCGCCCACGACGTGGGAGCCATAAATCCGACAGCGGCGATTGCGCTTGCCCCAAGAATTCGCATGACATTCTTGACCGACATATAGCTCCTGATAAGGGTGGACAAGTAGTACACGTCTCGACGCATCAGCCTATACCGAGGGCCAAATATGGCCAGAAGGTCTACGGCAGGGTGTTGTAGACCATTAATTCGCCGGTATATACCGCCACCCAGACGCGTCCGGTAAGTCCGTCATAGGCAATGCCGACCGGGTGGGTGCCGGTGCGGACATTTTGCAGGATTTTCATGTCGGAGGCCCGCAGCATGGTCATGGTGTTGGAAAAGTAGTTGACCACGTACAAGGTGGTGCCATCAGTGGAGATGGCGAGAGATCGGCATTCTTGGCCCGTGTGAACCACTTTAAGGACGTGGCCGGTGGCGCGGTCAATCTTGACGACGTCACCAGGGGCATTGAGCGTGGCGTAGAGGTAGCGCCCAGAGACGGGGTCAATGACCACGTGACGGACGTTGCTACCCACGTACCATGCACCGAGAAGCTTGGCCTTGGGTAGGTTCACGACATCGAGAACGTTGCTGCCCATGACGGCGATGTAGGCCACTTGTGAGTCGGGGCTGATGGCGATCCCTCGGGGGTAGCCACCGGTCGCCGGCACGATGCCGGTGACAGCTCCCGTGCGAGCATTAATGATGTACACATTCCACGTGCACCATTGGGTAACGACAACGGTATTTCCGTCCGGCGACACGGCGATGTATTTGGGGACGATGCCTACCTGCACCACTTTGTCAATGGTGAGAGTGGCGATATTGATCCGGTAGATGAAGCTCGGGGTATCGCCCGCGGCTCGAGCAGAACCCGGGGTGCAGGTGTCAGATCCTTCCGGTCCGTGACCGGCACCGTACATCGAATAGTTAGTAACCCAATAGGACTTGCCGTCGGGAGCGATGGCCCCCTCCACGGGCGCGCCATGCGACAGACCTGGGTGGCCGCCAATGCCAAAGTGGGAGAGCACCACGCCATCACTAATCGTCTTCTTCAAGACACCCGCCGAGCTGTACACGGTGACCGAGTGGCGATACATCATGTTGTTGGCGAACACCAACCCGGCGTTGCTGGAGACGACCGACTTCGGGCTAATAAATCCGCCGATCACCTTGTAGAGAACCAGGTGACGCGTGTCGGCCGGCGGTCCGGGCGGAGTGACGCGAGAGAGCGGGACACCGCTACGAATAGTGGTGGTGGTGAGATCGGTAGAAGACGTGCTCGGCGGCGTTGTCGTGGCCGCCCCGCTGTGGTTGCTGCGCACGTAGAGAAATCCACCCGTGGCCATGGCGACAACGGCGATGAATGCAACGAGTCGTGTCAGGCGAGAAGGAGTACGAGGGGCCATGGCCCCACGTTACGACGTGACGGGCCGTGGCGAGAACCGCGGGGGACGCTTTTCGATGAACGCCACCACTCCTTCATCGACGTCGCCATGAACGACACTGAGAGCTTCGAGGTCATGGCCATCACCGGCATCACCGGTGGCGCGCCGAGCCAGCGCGAGCTTCGTCAACTCCTGCGCGTATGACGAGCGCAGCACAATTGAGGACACCCACGTCTCGAGTTGCGCGTCGAGGTGGGGAACGATCTCGTGCACGAGGCCGGTGCGCAACGCAAAGTCGGCATCGTGGAGATCGCCGAGCAGCAGCAACTGCCGGGCGATCGCGTCGCCCACGATCCGAACCAGACGATCGATGGCCCCGGTGGGGTAGACAATCCCCAGCTTGACCGGGGTGACGCCCACCACGAGATCGGACGTCGCGACACGTAGGTCGCAGGTCAGGGCCAACTGCACGCCCCCACCCACGCAATTGCCGTGAAGGGCGGCGATAGTGACCATGGGCAATGCCGCGAGGGCTTCTTCGGCCTCGGCGTTGATCTGGCGATAGTCGGTACCGTCCACATCGGCCGCCAAGGAGCGGCCCAATTGACGAATGTTGGCTCCCGAACAAAAGTGGGCGCCGCGCCCACGAATGATGACCGCGCGAAGCCCAGAGTCGTGAGCTGCCCGCCGGGCTTCGTCACGAAGTGAGATCCACATGTCGTAGGTGACCGCATTGAAGGTGTCAGGCGAGGACAGCCACCAGGTCTCCACCTGGCCGTCGTGAGAACGTTCCACCTCAATCATTGATCAACTCCGGCCGCTCGTCGGGACCGATGCACGGCGTCGAGCCATCCGCGGCCATGAACGACGTCAGGTTCGAGATAGTTGCCTTCGGCCCACTCGTTCCAACTCTTCACGATGACCAATTGGTTCTCCGAGGGGTTCTTCTTCTCCCGCACCAAGGCTTCGGTGAGTTGCCGCTCAAATCGTTCCGGGCTGGTGGAGGTGGCCACCGCGCCGCGGCGAGTGGAACGTGGCGTGTTGTCCCAGTTGGGTTGCACGCTTTGGTGGAGTCGACCGGACAGTGGCTCGCGAGGCTGTGGTAGATGATCGGTGTAGCGATAGCGCGCGGGCCCAAATCGTTCGTTCCGCGCGCGCAATCGGTCACGCACCTTCGTGCCGATGGTGCGAGTGAAGGGGAATTCGACGTACAGGCCACCGTCAAAGCCATCGGCATCATGCGTGGTGTACTGCACTCCCCATTCGCGTCCTTCGAGCCATGCGACGAGATAGAGACCCGGGAGACCGAGTTCGCGAGCAACCTGCTGGAATTCGTCGACGAACTGACGAGCGTTCGGCAATTCCGTCGGCCGAAAAATCAACATCACGGGCTTCCCACCAATCGTGACGTAGCGCGGGTCAGTCAGTGTCGGCAACAAGCTCGTGAGGTGAGCGCGATGATCGTCGATACCGGGATACGTCTGCTCAATGAGGATGTGATGGGAGAGCCCGTGCCACACTCCCGACCAGCTTTGGTTCGCCCATCCGATGAAAAAGGGGAAGTCGGGCGAGCCGGACGCCACCACTTCGCGCAGTGGCCGTTCGAGAATTTCTCGGCCCCCGAACCAGTAATGCCAATAGCAAAAACTGGTAATGCCCGCGAGTTTCGCTAACTCCGCCTGACGTTCGCGAATCTCCGGATCGAGCAAGGAGTAGTAACCCAGTTCACCAGGAACGACTGGCTGGGCGTGACCGCGAAAGAGGGGGCGCGCCCGTTTCACGTTCGTCCACTCGGTAAAGCCCTCGCCCCACCACTCGTCATTTTCCGGAATTTGGTGAAACTGGGGTAGGTAGAGCGCGCTTAGTTCCATGAGAAATCTCCCGCGATGACGTCGGCGAGGTGACCCACCACGGAGCCGTCGGTGCCGTAGTAAGCGGACCAGGGCGAGGCCGCGAGACGCGGCGTCGCGGCGTCAATCCAGGCGGCGTCGATGGGTGTCGTCGCAGATGACAAAGTGGTCTGGCGAAAATTCGTTTGCGACCAACGCTCGACGTCGATCGTCTCGACATCGAGCACCTCCCACGTGGGGTGAAAGTGTGTGGCGAATGCGCGAATGCGTGAGAGTTGCGCTCGCGGGTCTGCTCGCAGGTCCTCGTAGGCGACCCAGAGTGCACGGGCGTCAAGAGCGTTCTCGTACGCATCGCACCACGTGGCGACTTCGGCAGCAAAGTTGTCGGCGGCGGAGCGAGTGGGGTCGCACCAGCCGAGGTCAACGACCGACCGAGCGATGTCGTAGGGATGGCGCGTCAAGATGATGATGGGCACATGGGGTCGCTGCACTCTGACGGCATCGAGGAGCCACATGGCGCGCACGTCCTTCACGACGCTGCGGCGAGGCAGGTGAGAGTGGTTCATCTGGTCGGTCCAGGGCGACCTCAGTCGCCCCGACATTGCCCGCAGGACGTCTCCGGCGGCGGGGGAGTCCGTCCGCGGCAGCTCGGTGAGTGCCGCTTCTTGACCCGTGATGATGCCGTCGGCCACGTTGGCCGGCTCATAGACGAGCCGAGTGCCGGGAGGCGACGCGAGCATTTCTAGAAGCCAGGTGGAACCACTGCGCTGCCACGAGCAAATCCACAGAGAACGGTGCGAACCCGGTCCGATGACGAGTGATTGGAGTCGACGTCGCCACCGCTGGCGTAGATAGCGGCCGTGATGGCGTACGCGAGTGAGGCTCGACGAAGTCACGGGGGAAGTCTCGCAGATAGGGCTACTGACGACCCATTTCTGCTCTCATGGCACTCTTGGCCAAATCCGTCTCTTGTTGACGCGAGACGGAGATCAGCGAAATGGTGACACAGCGAATTCGCCCCGTAAAGGCAAAGGGACCGCGATACAACTCACTGACCGGACCCGCCGTATCGGTGGCGACACGGTGGCCCACTGACGAGATGACCCGCAAGATGGTGGCAATCTCTCCGCGACCCACCTCGCTGCCGTTGTGCTCCAACGTGACGACGGCCCCCGCATCGTGTCGACGGAATCGAAGCGCGAGTTCATCCCCGTCGTGCAGAGACAGAGCACTGCTGCGAATGATGCAGTGCTCCTGGAAGTAGTTGTAGTCAAGGATGAAGTGACCATTTTGTACAAAAACCGTGAGGCCAGAGTTCTCCGTGCCGGAGGAGAAGATGACGCCCTCTCCGACCTCGGTTATCTCCGCAACGAGGTCAAAGCTACGTCCGCCAATCGCGGCTCCCGCCTGCGCCGGCAGAGGACTAATGGGCGGGTAGTAGCGATACACCCGGTCGGGCCGGTGCGGTCCATGCTCTTGAAAGCGCATCGCGAGCAATTCGGCCAAGCGGTCATCGAGAGGCAAGATCTGATGATGAGTGGTCTGTTCCCACCATAAGTCAATGAGCTCCTGGAGCTTCTCGGGCTCAGCGGCGGAGAGGTCACGACATTCGGAACGGTCACGGTCGTAGTGGTAGAGCTCCCAGTGGTCGTCGTCGTAGGACGTAGTCGCGATGTGGCGAGTGACGGCCTTCCAGCCGTCGTGGATCATGGCGCGGTGGCCCACCATTTCGAAGTACTGAGTGGGGTGAACGCTCGGCGCCACCGCGTCTCCAAAGGTGGGGACCAGTGAGCTGCCCGCTACCGGTATTTGAGGCTCACCGCGGTAAACCTCGGGCACCGTGGCGCCGGTGATGTCAAAAACCGTGGCGGCAATATCCGTGACGTAGGTGAATTGGTCACGGATGGAACCGGCGACCTCGGCGGTGTGCCGGGGAACCTTAAGGATGAGGGGAACGTGAACGCCACCTTCGTGCGTGTTTTGTTTGTACCAGCGATAGGGCGTATTACCCGCTTGCGCCCAGCCCCAGGGGTAGTTGGTGTGGCTGTGTGGGCCGCCGATGTCATCGAGGTGGGCCACCGCCTCATCGGGAGTCTCCCAGATGCCGTTGAAGAACTTCATTTCGTGAAGGACTCCAAAGGGCCCGCCCTCTTGGCTCGCACCGTTATCGCTTTGCAAGACAATCATGGTGTTTTCGTAGACGCCAAGATCCTTGAGGTCCGCGATGAGGCGACCAATTTGGTCATCGGTGTGTTGTAGGAACGCGGCGAAGGCCTCTTGGAGGCGACAAGCCAGGCGACGTTGATTGTCCGACAAGGACGTCCATTCCTCGACACCGGGATTGCGAGGAGCCAACACGGTGCCCTCGGGAACGATGCCCATGTCGTTCTGGCGCGCGAAAATGCGCTCACGAGCCGCATCCCACCCGTCATCAAACTTTCCGCGCCACTGTTCGAGATAGGACGCCGGCGCTTGGTGGGGGGCGTGGGTCGCACCCAGGGCGAGATACATGAAGAAGGGGCGGTCGGGACGCACGCTGATGGAGTCGTGGATGAATTCGCCCGCCTTATCCATCAAATCCTCAGTGAGGTGGTAACCCTCGTCGGGGGTGGCCGGCGGCAAGACGTGGTGATTGTCGTAGGTGAGTGACGGGCTGAACTGGTCAGTTTCCCCATCAAGGAAACCGTAGTAACGATCGAAGCCGCGCTGCAGGGGCCAGTTGTCGAAGGGTCCGGCCGCGCTGGCTTCTTCGAGTGGCACCAAATGCCACTTGCCCACCGCGAAGGTGGCGTAACCCTGATCGCGCAGTATCTCGCCCATGGTGGTGACATTGCGGCTCAGGGCACCGCGCATGTGCGGGAAACCACTGTTGAAATTGGAGATAGCACGTACACCGACATCGTGGTGATTTCGACCAGTGAGTAGCGCGGCGCGCGTGGGGGAGCACAAGGGGGTCACGTGGTAGTTCGTGTAGCGAAGCCCATCGGTGGCTAGCGAATCAATATGCGGTGTCGGCACGTCACCGCCGAAACACGAGAAGTGTCCAAAGCCAAGGTCGTCGATCAAAATGACGATGACGTTCGGCGCCTCGGGTCCGGGGTGGGCGGGTGTGGGCCACCAGGGGGTTGATTCTTGCCACGTCTTGCCTATGTGGCCTTGAAAGTCGCTCATCGTCACTCCTTGTTGACGTTGACGATACGACATTGGCTCCGCGAGATGACGTTACGAACTGGCTAGGGCTGCCGTCACGAAAGTTGGGGGGCTGACCAGACGACAAAACTTCGGTCGTTCTATGGACCG
This sequence comes from uncultured Actinomycetes bacterium, assembly GCA_903924205.1. Lineage (GTDB taxonomy): Bacteria > Actinomycetota > Acidimicrobiia > Acidimicrobiales > RAAP-2 > RAAP-2. The sequence goes on along the minus strand of CAIYAP010000002.1, from coordinate 3,548 downwards.
GGGTTTTGTGGCGAGACCTTGTGGTGGAGGTGCTGGTACCCCGTGCGAACCGGACACTCCAGGAACTCCCCGAGTTCGCCGTTCCGGCAAGGTCTACCCATTGGGGCGATCTCATCTGGCACCGGATTGTCGCAGCATTGCAAGGTGAGCCCAACGAGACCACCTCGTACTCCCGACTATTGGATCTACTTGGTGTCAGGGGTGATGCCCAGGGTGCGCGGAATGTGAGGAGAGCTTTGAGCTCGTTGATTCTCGGGGAGATCGAAGGTGCGCCACGGGTTGAGCGCGTAAGCCGAGGGAGTTATCGGCTGGCGGCTTCATAAGGATGCGCCCTTGTGGAATAGGTGGACTGATTCCGCCAGACGAGTCTTTGCCGGAATCTTATGAAGGTGGCTTTTGACAAGCCTCAGGTCAAGCAATCCAAGGTTGGGGGCATTTACATAAGTCCGCGAGGCCTGTGGCCACCGGGGCCTACCTACCCCTCCGAGATCACTTGCATTGGGGTCAGCCGATATTTTCACAGGCCTCGAACCCGCAAGATTTGTCGCAACCATGCCCTAGCGTTGGGGTATGGCCAAACCCGCGCTTGTTAAAGCCCTTCGAGACCCTGCTGACCACACGCACGTGCTCGGCACTCCTATCAACCGCACGCTCTGTGGCCTCGAGACCTTGGGGCTGATTGCCAGCGGTGACGTGAGCTGCTCCCGGTGCCGGTCTCTTCACGAGGGCCGTTAGTCCTCAAGGTGAAGCGCCTGTCTCTAGCGAGCGAGTTCCCGGATCTCGCCAAGCAAGCATTCGGCTGGGACCCAAGCACCGTGACATCCGGTAGCGGCAAAAAGTTCATGTGGCGCTGCCCACTTGAACATGAATGGCCCGCCACCGTCGCCTCTCGAGTGGCCGGATCAGGTTGCCCGGTGTGCCTGGGGCGCGTCGTGCTCGCTGGCTTCAACGACCTGGCCACGACCAACCCGGCGCTCGCCGCACAGGCTCATGGGTGGGACCCCTCGACGGTGACCGCGGGGCAAGAGGCCATGCGCGAGTGGCGCTGTGGAAAAGGCCACGTGTATCCCGCCAAGGTCGGCCAACGCTCCAAGGGCAGCGGGTGTCCCATCTGCGACGGCAAGTTGCTCGTGGTCGGAGTCAACGACCTAGCTACGACCCATCCCGATATTGCGGCTCAGGCCACCGGGTGGAATCCCGCCACGCTCATGGCGGGTAGCCCCAAGATCCGCCGGTTTTCTGGGAGCTGTGGCCACGAATTCGATGCACAAGTGATGGTCCGCGTACGCACCAAGAGCGAAGTCCTCGCGTGCCCCAAGTGCACGGTGGCGCGGTCTAATCAGAGTCGAGCCAAGTCAAAGTCATCACTTGCTGAAGCCTTCCCCAACATCGCCGCACAGGCTCATGGGTGGGACCCTTCTTCAGTGAGCCCCGGCAGCCACCAAGTCGTCGAGTGGCGCTGTGAACAAGGTCACACCTGGCACACCCAGGTAGCCGGGCGCACCAACGCCGAGACTGGCTGTCCGTTCTGTACGGGCCGGCGCGTATGGCCCGGGTTTAACGATCTCGCCACGACGCACCCCGACATCGCCACCGAGGCTCACGGCTGGGACCCAAGCACCGTGTCGGCCGGCAGTCAGAAGAAACTCGAATGGCGTTGTGCCAAGGGGCACCCGTGGACCGCCACGGTGGGATCGCGCACGCGTAAAAACAATGCGGGCTGTCCAGTCTGTGCCAACCGGCTCGTCCTTGTCGGCGTGAACGACTTGGCCACCACCCATCCCGACATCGCCGCCGAGGCATACGGCTTCGACCCCACCACGGTGGTCGCCGGTGGGCGAGCTGTACTGAACTGGCGCTGTCCGCTGGGTCATCCGTACTGCGCCTCCCTGAATCATCGCACTCGTCACGGCACGACTTGTCCGGTCTGTGGGGGCACCCAGGTGCTCGTTGGCTACAACGATCTGGCCACGACGCACCCTGTCGTCGCCGCCGAGGCCTACGGCTGGGATCCCACCACGGTGGTGGCCGGTGCCAACAAGCGGCTCGCGTGGCGCTGTGCGCAAGGTCACGATTGGTTCACCGACGTCGCCAATCGCACGCAAGGCCACGAGACTGGGTGTCCGTCCTGTGCCGAGTACGGCTACAACCCCGCCAAGCCCGGCTGGTTGTACTTCCTCACGCATCCCGACTGGCAGATGCTCCAAGTCGGCATCAGTAATGATCCGGATCGCCGTCTACGTGAGCACGCCCGCCTGGGCTGGCATCTCATCGAGCTCTCTGGCCCCATGGAAGGTGGCCGTGCACGCCGTCTCGAACAAGGGATCTTGGCCGCACTTCGCGCCCGCGGAGTCAAACTCGGCGACGAGTCCATCGCCGGTCCCTTCTCTGGCTACACCGAGGCGTGGTCGACGGTGAAATACACAGCGAACTCACTCGCAGATCTCATCAATCTCAATCGAACAGGGAGTGAGACAGTATGACATTGGCCATTTCGATCTTGGGTCTTGTACTTGCTGCAAGTACGTTCGTCTGGCAGTGGCGCACGTGGCTCTACGAGGGATACAAACTGCACGTGACCTGCTCTTCGGCCGTTGCGACCAATGCGGAGTCCTCCGAGCTCTTCCGCATGATTACCGTGGTCAACATTGGCCGGTCTCCGGTCGAACTAACCGGATGGGGATTTGAGTTGGCAGGTGGCCAGTCCACCTTGATCGACCAGGGCTCGCAGGCTTATCGCGTGCCGTTCACCCTAAACGGAGGTCATCAAGCGTTCTTCACGATGAGAGTAGATACCTTGGTGGACATGATCCAAGTTGCCGGCATCGATTCCAGATTAGTTAAGCCCTTTGTAGGTATTGCCACGAAGGGGCGAATCTATGGCAAAGCTCTGGAACTTCAGTAGCGACACCAATAATTCAGGTACAAGTCGTGCAGAAGGTCTCACCGCCCAGCATCGTGCGGAACCGCCGCTCGAACTCGTGGCCAGCTGAGCATCGAAACTTATAGGTGCTTCCGATACGAGTGAACGTTGGACCCAAGAACTCCCCACCGAACGAAGCGGCGTAAGCCACCACGTCGTCTTGCGCGAACTTGCGTCGAGCCGTTCGACCAAAGCACCTCGGACAGAACTCCGAGCGGAACACCATGTTGTTGAAGTTGCCCTCGAACTCGTGACCCTTGGCGCATACGAAGGTGTACTTCGCGCGCTGGCCCTTGTACTCGGTGTCCCTGACCGACCCACCATGCGAAGCGGCGTACTCATTGACGTAGTCCAGGTCCTTCGTGTTGGCCGGCACCCGTCGATTGCAGTAGTCGCAGCCCGCCACTCGGCGACGGTTGAAGAAGGCGTTACCCTTGGCCTGCCACGTGGATCCGCAGACTTCGGGTTCGCACAGAGAACCCCTTGGTGGAGGTAATGGGACTATGTTCGAACCCCTCCTGGGGACAGAAACTCCTTAGTTCCGGGGGTTTCTGATCGAGCCGTTACTGCTGAATCGGCGTTTCAAAGAAGTCCACGGGCAGCTGCAGAAGTAATGGGGCAAAGT
>CAIYAP010000001.1 GCA_903924205.1 uncultured Actinomycetes bacterium | reverse complement strand
GCCTTCTTAGCAACAGCCTTCTTGGCGGGAGCCTTCTTAGCAACAGCCTTCTTGGCGGGAGCCTTCTTAGCAACAGCCTTCTTGGCGGGAGCCTTCTTAGCAACAGCCTTCTTGGCGGGAGCCTTCTTGGCAGCAGCCTTCTTGGCCGGAGCCTTCTTGGCAGCAGCCTTCTTGGCCGGAGCCTTCTTGGCAGCAGCCTTCTTGGCCGGAGCCTTCTTGGCAGCAGCCTTCTTGGCCGGGGCCTTCTTAGTAGCAGTAGCCACTTTCCCTCCTTGGGAATCAACGTTGAATCTGAATGCCGCCGAGATCTACCACCGTGGTCGAACTCGTCATGTGACATTCGATACTCGTGAACTCGAGTGTGTCCGTCCAGCCACCCGGCTGTACTCACGACCAATCGCAGTTCACGGCCCGACACGAAGAAGCGAGCCGCACCTCGTCTCGCGACGATGCGCCTGCGCGTTGGCCTCCTCCGCAGAAGGACAGTTGTTATTTGACTCGGCATTTGTGCTCGTGTCAAGTATTTCGAGGAGAGAGATGTCAGATGAGGGCGTGTACCTCGGCACAGGAGAGCGAGGTGATGCGTGGAGTGGCGCACAGCGATCGACCTTGGTGCTCGGCCCGTCGCGATCGGGCAAGACGTCATCGTTAATCATTCCGAACATTCTGCGCAGTTCACGCGCGGTGGTGACGACCTCCACCAAACCAGATGTCATCGCGGTGACGAGTCGCGAGCGTCGCGACATTCACACCTTGGTTTTCGATCCGAGTGGCACCGTCGACCTTCCGCCCTGGGTGCATCGCGTGGGATATTCACCGATTGAGCATTCGCTGCGATGGGATGACGCCGTGGTCACGGCCCGATCGCTTGCCGCATCGCGATTCTTTGGCCGCTCCTCACACGACCACTTCGTCGAAAGATCGAGCACTTTGGTTGCCAGCCTCTTGCACGAAGCGGCACTTCGGCAGGTGACGCTCGGCCGATTCGCGAACGATATTGACACTCGACGAATCGAGCCCGCACTCGATCTCTTGAGGACTCGCCACGGCTCCGACCACCCCTCGGTGGCCGGGCTCGAAGGCGTCCTCGCCGCGTCCGATAGGGAGCTCGCCAGCATTTGGTCGACGGCGTCGAGCCAACTTGAGGGAGTCCGTAGCGAAGCCGCACGGCACGCAGCACGACTGCCGCCACTTCAGATTGATGATTTTCTCGATGGAGGGCACCATTTACATATCGTCTCGCCGAGTCGATATCAAGCAGTGACGGCTCCACTCGTCGTCGGCATGATTCACAGCGTTCTTCACCGCACCTACGACCGTCCCTCGTCGACCTTGCTCTTGGCCTTGGACGAAATCGCAAACGTCGCCCCACTTCCCGACCTCACGACCATCGTGTCGGAAGGTGGTGGACTCGGCGTCACGACCCTGGCGTGTTTGCAAGATTTGAGTCAGGCTCGGCACCGGTGGGGCGAAGTGGCGTCTGGCTTTCTCTCGCTTTTTCCTACGTCGGTCGTCCTGCCGGGCATCACCGACCGCGACACCTTGGAGCTGGTCAGCATGGTGGCCGGGCAACAACAACACTGGCAGCGCACCACTCAACTCGACCATCGAGGTCGCGTTCGTGGTCACAGCATTCACCAGGCCTCAACGGCACGACTCAGTCCGGCCGACATCGCGACGGGCCCCCCGCTCAGCGCACTTGCCCTGACCGATCGCAATGCTGTTCACCGCCTCCGACTTCGTCCGTACTATCTCGACCGCTCAAGAGAGAGGGATCTGTCGTGAATAATGAGGTCACGGTGCGGCTCGAGGACTTCTCGAAACTTGGCGTAGTTGGAGACGTCCAGTTGCCGCAGGTCATGGTCACGAAGACTGATGCCGGTACCCCACCGATACGCCGCCGCCACGATGCCGAGGCCATCAATGGCACGCCGACGGGGCAACTCGCGCCACAAGGACTCGGCGTGATGCACATCGAAGTGACCGCGCGGCGGCGCCAGCTCACCGACCGGATGTTCAAACCGGTCTCGCGTCTGCTCCCAGCGTTCAACTATGGCCTCTCTCGTCCAGATTTTCTTGGCCTCGCCGCGATCGTGGTGGCCCGGCCACATCGCTCGCCACCCTTCGTCAAGGCCCACCACATGTTCGTCACCCACGAAACCTCGCCAGATAGCCGGACCGCCCCGTTCGGCCACTCCCGCCCGTAACGCGGACTTGTAGATACGGTCCAACGCCGGAAGGTCGCCGACGAGCTCACCCCATCTCACCGTTCGACCATTTTCGGATCGTCGAACGCCGAGAAGCACGTGGTCATGGAGATGTGGCTCACCCACGCGATTGACGCCATGGGTAAACGAGGGGACGGGCCCAAGGGGGCGCTGTTGGTCAATGGCAACATCTCCGCTGGTGAAGCGGTCTCGCCAACTAAAGAGTTGGATGACGTCGAGCGTCTGCGCGACTGCCGCGCGATGCGCCGCCACCACGGCACGGGCCTGCGACGTGTCACCCACCGCCAAGATGATCGACACCATTCGAGGAGCGGCAATGATGAGGTCAACCCCTACCGTCGCACTGCGCGCCGACGGTTGCCAGAGGCCGCGCATATCCACGTCGCTCGGCCGACGCCCATCGCCACCCACGAACCAACCGGCGGGCCCGTCACGAAGTCCCTCCAGTTCGAGGGCGTCATCTCTCGTGAAATACCCGGGGTCTGATCGGTGGCGAGGAATGAGGCGAATCACACCCCACAAAGGTCGCTAAATACGCTTACGGATCTGAGCTGCCAACTCCCGGCCGGCCTCGCGGTTCTCACCATCAATAATTGATGCACCCGCACCGGCTTCAACCATCAGGCGATCGAGAAAACTACGACTCGAGGCAGAAAATCGAGCCACGTCGCGTCCGTCAGAGGTCTGGCCCCAAGTCACTCCGGGCAACACCTCAAAGAGGTACCGCGCGGAGTTCTGCACGAGCACGGTGACGGGTTGGCCACCCGTGCCCAAGCCCTCGAGCCAGTGGGGATCGGGGTCGGCCGGAGCGTCAAACGTCGCATTGTCAATGGCGTGGATAGTGGTGATGCGAGACAGGCGGAAGGTTCGCCATTGCGAACCCGTCTCGGTAAGTTCGTAAACGCGAACGTAAGCGTGACCCGCATGGCTGCTCACGCTCACCGGCACCACGCGACGCACGGACGCGGAGGCTGTTGACTCGGTCCAATATCCCACCGTCATCAATCGACCCAGGCTGGCATTAATGATTGCCCCGTTTTCCGTCTTCTCCTCGATGACGTCGAACATGCCGTGCCAGTACTGAGCCAACTTGTCACGTACTGATTCGATGACGGGATCTTTAAACATCGACGCCACTTGCGGCACGTAATACGACAGCGCCACAATGTCGCCATAGGAGTAGGCCGTCAAGCCCGTCGATGAACGAAACGTGACCTCGTAGAGCGGGTCATTCTCATCATTGGCGTTTTCGGCCACTTCGATGTTCAACGTGGTATTGCGATCCTTGGCGCTGTCGGTCCACGGATTCGTTGATTCAATCGCCGTTCCCAATATGGCGCGCACGACTTGGGGGTCAAGCCCCACGCGCGAACCTATTTCCGACACAGCGAGAGGATGCCCCGCATCGATGCACACCGCAGTAATCGCGAGTGTCAAGGAGACCATGTCGGCGCGAACAGGTCCGGCGGCCGTAAAACTCACGCTCGATACGTCAACGTCGACGGGCACGTTGACGTTTTTTAACCAGGCGCGCACCTCATCTCGGACCGTCGAACCGTCTTTCTTGGTCGACGCAAATGAGTAGTCAACCGACCAGTTCAGCAGAACGCGCCGAGCATCGGTGAGCGACGGGAACGCGAGATCTACGACGGCGCGCTCACCGTCACGTCGTTCGACGCCGGCGCAGTAGAAGCGGTTCTCAATGAGCGTGGCGAACGCCGAGGGCACGTCGAGGGTGAAGCGCACCGACTCGTGGGCGACCTCAGGCTCGGGCTGCCAGCGGCTCGCCGCCTGCATGTCCGCCTCATTACGTCGCGGAGGCTCCACGGCCACGATTCGCGGCACGGTTTTCATTCGACTGAGCTTGAATCCGCGAATCTCGGTCTTAGCGAGGTCATAGCCCACGACGTAGAGGGCACCTCGCACGACGACGAGCCGCAGAACTTGCAATTCGCGCTCTTTGATCTTGCCGGGATATTTGAAGGTGATGACACGATTGTTCAACAGGGCTAAGCCCAAGGTTTGATACATCGCATCGGCTGAATCCGTCATGCCTTCTCGCGCGGAACGAAAGACGGCCTGGAGGCGCTCGGTGCCTCCGGCGATGGCCAAAGCCTGATCAATGACGCGGCGTTCATCAGCGTTAAAAGACAAATTGGTGGCGTAAAACGACGTGGGGTTAATGTGGTAACGAGTCTCGTTGTTGTCGGTCACGGCATCAATGACAATGCCGAGCTGCGCGAGGGCGTCTTTATCGCGTTCGAACTTTCGACGACGCGTTTCATCGTCGCCTTGATACGCGGGAATGCGCTCCGGGTTGATGCGACCTTCAATCGCATGGTCCACGTAGAGACGCTCTTCAATGTCGTGGCGCGTCAAGCCAGCCGTTGACGATCCGCTCAGCAAGAAGAACAGAGCAATCTTGCGCTCGCGACTCTCGTCATTCGCTAATCCCACCATCGTCACACCTCCGTAGCCTCGCATGCGTAGTGTAGAGGTGAGCCAGAAGGCGGACTAGGGAAAGAGGAGTCCAGATGGCCTCGTCAAGGCCGCTGTACCAAGACAAGGTCGCCACCTTGACCAAGGAGTTATTAACCGTTCGCGGAGCGGGGCGTTTTGTGCCGGTTGCCCGAACCTGGCGCGTCTCTGATATTTCCGAATTTTCGCTATTTCCCCGCGAGCGTTATCAGTATGAACAGCTCCCTCGATGGGGCAAAACAGCCGATAACGTCTGGTTTACGCGCGACAATCGACGGTGGCGCCGGAACTTTGCCGTGGTGATCTCTACCCCCGGTGGTCAAGTGGGCTTCACCCCGACTCACCCCGACCGATTTATTCAGCTTCTCGAAAACCTCGGAATTACTCGTCGATAAGGTCGTCACGGCGCCACGGTCCCGACCGACCGCCTGACTTTTCCCAGAGGGCGACATCCGTCACCATCATCGTGCGATCCGATGATTTGCACATGTCGTAAATGGTGAGTCCGGCGATCGAGGCCGCCACCATGGCTTCCATTTCGACCCCCGTTCGATCGATGGTATCGACATGTGCTTCCACGTCGATGAAAGTGTCGCCGAAGGTAAAATTGATGTACGTGTTACCCACCAGGACCACGTGGGCCATCGGGAGAAGCTCTGATGCCCGTTTCGCGGCCTGAATCCCCGCCACGCGGGCCGTCGCCAAGACGTCACCCTTGTTCACCGCATTCGATGCCACCATCTGGGTGGTCGCGGCCAGCATGGTCACGCGACAGCGAGCCACGGCCTTGCGCGCGGTGGCATCGGTACCGCCCGAACCCGTCGGGTGCAGTGTTTCTCGTGGTCCGAGTGACAGGTGGCGCAATTCGTCCATACGGCGATGATAGGACTAGTTCACTGATACGGTCAGTCACCGATACACTGCCGCGACGAGAACGGGAAAGGATGCCTATGCCTACGTACGAATACGAATGCCTCGGTTGCGAGCGACGCTTTGACATCGTGCAGTCATTCTCCGATGCACCGCTCACGGTGTGCGACGCCTGTGGGGGCGAACTGCGAAAAGTCTTTTCGGGTGTCGGAATTTCGTTCAAAGGCTCCGGTTTTTACCGCAATGACAGTCGTGGCGGATCGAGCTCGTCCAGTTCTGGGGACTAAGAACCCGTCACGGTGATGTCGCTGATAGCGACCGTCTGACCCGCCGCCAGTCCCGGCAACCACTCCACGTCATTGCCGATGGCCACCACATCGAGCAACATCTTTTGCAGACTTGAGGCAATGGTCACCTCTCGCACCGGTTCAGCCAGTTGGCCATGTCGAATCATGCGGCCCGTAATGCCCACCGAGAAATCGCCCGAAATCGGATTGACGCCGGAGTGCACCCCACGTAGAGATCGCACCACGATGCCGTCGCCTATTTGGCGAATAATGGCGTCGAAGTCCTCGGTTCCCGGCAACAACTGCAGCGCGCGACATCCGGCCACTCCCCCGCGAAGCGCATTTCCGGTTGAGGACGTGCCCGCGCGGCGAGCCGAAACTGTGTCGTAGACAAAACCGTTCAGGGTTCCCCCGGTAATCAGGGCGTTTCGACGGCTCGCCAAGCCTTCTCCATCGACGGGGCTGGCCGCGAAGTGGCGGATATCCGTGGGGTCGTCCACCAAGGTAAAAGCGTCCGCCGCCACCTTTTCACCGACTCGGCCGGCGAAGAAACTGCGACCGCGAACCACCATGTCGCCACTCAATGCCGTCGAGATAATGGCGAGTAATTCGGACGCCGTTCGGGAATCGAAAACGGCCGTGGTGCGAGTCGAGGGGGCTTTGACGGCGCCCAGCATTTCCGTGGAGCGCCGAATCGCGTCACGTGCGGCCGTCTCCACCGATAATTCACTACCCGCCCGCCCTACCGAGAGGCCGTAGCCGGACTGATTCTCGCCATCATGGTGAGCGATCGCGGCCACCGAGAGGTACGCCCCCGTTTCGGTCGTCTCCACATCGATGCCCAATGAGGACACGATGACTGACGACGATCGATAGTCGACGTACGTCGCGGCCTGCACCTGTCGAATGCGGTCGTCGCCGGCACGGGTGGCACGCTCGAGTTCGAGAGCCATTTCTATCTTGTTGGCTGTCGAGAGGTCATCAAAATGAGAACTCACGAGGTCAATGGCGGGTGCCGGCACGCCGTCAGGTCGGGCAAAGGCTAAGAACTCATCTTCCGTGGCGAATCGCGCGTTATCGCGCGCCTGAGCGAGAGCCTCGCTGACTGCCGCGTCATCGAGAGCCCCCGTTGACGCGGTGCCAATCCGGGCTCCACTGGGGCCATCGAGCAGAACTCGAATGGAAAAGCCAGCTGACATGGCCGAAGTGAATTTCTCGACACTGCCGTGATACGCCGTGACGTTGGTATCGGTACCGGACACCACCACCACTTCGATCTGCTCATTGCCAGTGGCGTCACCGGCGATGCGTCGGGCGAGTTCGCGAATGTCGCTCATGCCGCCGTGCCTCCCACCGTCATACCGGTCAGGCGCATCGTGGGCTGGCCGGAACCCACGGGGACCTGTTGTCCCCATTTGCCGCAGGTACCTGGGGCCATGGCGAAGTCGTTGGCCACCGCGTCCACGCGTGCCAACACGTCCGGTCCGTTGCCCACCAGGTTGGCTTCACGAAGTGGCGCAGTTATTTCGCCATTTTCGATGAGATAGGCCTCCGTCATACCAAAGACGAAGTCTCCCGTTGAGGTGTCAACTTGGCCCCCACCGAGGGCGGCGACATAAACGCCATAGGGAGTGTCCGCGATGATCTGGTCGGGCGTGGCGTCGCGAGTCTCGAGGAAAGTGTTCGTCATGCGAACCATGGGAAGGTCCTGATACGTCTGCCGACGTCCGTTTCCTGACGACTCACGGCCCTCCTGCGAGGCGCGCACGTAGTCCCACATGTAATCCGTGAGGACCCCATTTTCAATGAGGACGTTGCGTGATGCCGGCGCTCCTTCATCATCGATCGCGATGGCGCCCCACTCACCGTCACAGGTTCCATCGTCCACCAAGGTGACGAGTTCGCTAGCCACCAGCTCACCCACCCGATCGGTGTAGATGGAAGTCTTCTTCACGATGGCGTCAGCTTCGAGACCGTGCCCGCATGCCTCGTGGAACAGCACCCCACCAAAACCATTAGCGAGGACGATGGGAAAATCGCCACTGGGCGCCGGCCGAGCGGACATCTTGGTGATGGCTTGACGCGCGGCGTTGGCGGCGGTCTGCGCCACACGTTCCGGCGCGAAGAGCTCGAAGCCCGCGGTGGCAGCCAACGTGGCGCGACCCGTCTGCATGCCGGTATCGCCAGACGCCACACACGACACGTTGAGACGGCTACGTACCTGATGGTCGGTAGTGAGAAGCCCCCGCGAATTGGCCACCAGGATGCGGCGCGAATTGTCCGCAATGGACAGTTGCACTTGGCTGATGGCGCCACCGTGCGAACGCGCAATGTCATCGGCGGTGCGAAGGATGTCGATGCGTTGAGAGCGGTCGACACCGGACGGCTCGATCAGCGCACGCATGGCGTGTACCTGCGGAGCACCCACGGCCACTACCGTCGCACCGCCCGACGCGCGCTGCGCCACTGAACGCGCGGCTTCAGCTGCCGCGATCAGTCCCGACAGAGACAAATCAGCGGTGTGTGCGTATCCCGTCGTTGATCCCACAATGATTCGTACGCCGGCGCCACGCGAGCGATTCGACATCAAATCCTCGACTCGTCGTTGATCCATGGTGGTCGTCGTCGACCGAGTGTCCTCGACAAAAATTTCTGCGAAATCTGCCCCCTGCGCCAGCGCGACTGCGAGGACCGCATCGATAACGTCAGGATCAAGTAATAAGTCGGTCGCCATGTGGTCACCTTAATACGGCTCTCGAGTGACATCAGGGTGCCGTTAGGGTAGATGCATGGATGTTCGCGACCTTCGTTCGCCCGCCGATTTGAAAGGGCTCAGTTACCGAGAACTCGACGACCTTGCCGCCCACATACGTGGCCTTATCGTTGACTCGGTCCAAACGCACGGGGGTCACCTGGGGTCCAATTTGGGCGCCGTGGAAATCACCATGGCCATTCACCGCGTCTTCGAGTCGCCCAACGACATCGTGCTGTTTGACACGGGTCATCAGGCGTACGCCCACAAAATCTTGACCGGCCGCGCCGACCAGTTCGACCACCTTCGCCAATACGGGGGCCTGTCGGGCTACCCCAGCCGTACCGAGTCGGTACACGACTGGATTGAATCGTCGCACGCCTCGACGGCTCTCAGCTACGCCCACGGTCTATCCGTCGCACTGCAGCATCGTGGTGAGCTCGTGGGACATGGTGGACATCGTCACATCGTGGCGGTGGTGGGCGACGGATCGCTCACCGGAGGCATGGCCTTTGAGGCGCTCAACAACCTCGGACACTCCAATCAGCGAGTGGTGATCGTGCTCAACGACAACGGCCGAAGCTACGCCCCTACCGTGTCGAAACTGTCGGAGTCGTTGACGCAACTTCGCCTCGACCCGCGTTACGTCAAAACACGTCACCGCCTGCGCTCTCAGCTGTCGGGCAACGGCGGTATGCGTCGACTCGCCTACCTCGGCTTTCATGGCGTCACCAAGATGGTGAGAGAAATGGTCACGCCGCACACCTTTTTTGAGAATCTCGGTGTTCGCTATGTCGGCCCCATCAACGGTCACAGCATTGAGGCCCTCGAGGTCGCTCTTCACAGTGCGGCCGAGTGGGATGGCCCGATCGTGATTCACGCCATTACCGAAAAGGGCCATGGCTACCAGCCCGCGGTGGCGGACGAACTAAAAATGCACGACTACAAGTTGCCTGCCGCCAACAAGGCGGAGATCTCGCTGACCTACACCGAGACTTTTAGCCGTGCACTGCTGCACGAAGCGGAGCGCGACGATCGCATCGTGGCCCTCACCGCCGCGATGGCGGGGCCCACGGGACTGCTGCCTTTCCAAGAGAAGTTCCCCCAACGGTTCTTTGACGTCGGCATCGCCGAACAGCACCAGATGACGGCGGCGGCCGGCATGGCAATGGGTGGCCTCAAGCCCGTGGTCTGCGTGTATTCCACCTTTTTCGCCCGCGCCTTTGACCAGGCGAACCTCGATGTCGGTCTCTTAGGGCTTCCCGTGGTGTGGGTGTTCGATCGTGCGGGCATCACCGGCGATGACGGACCGAGCCACCACGGCGTGCTCGATATGGCCCTCTGCCTTCAAATCCCGGGCGTGACGATCTTCGCACCCTCGTGCATCGATGAGGTTCCGGTGATGTTGGCCGAGGCGCTGCAGATTCCGGGACCGTGTGCCATTCGTATGCCCAAGACTCGCCCCGTGCCGCTCGACGGACAGACGGGCTCGGGTCTGACTGCGCGAAAGTTGCAGCAGGGCAACGGCAAGATATGCGTGCTCGCTGTTGGCAAGATGGCGGGCTCGGCCTACGCCGCGCTCGACCAGCTCGGCATTGACCGTCGCGACGTCACGCTCTATGACGTGCGAGTTCTGCCACCCGACCCGGGCATGATCGCCGACGCTCTCACCCACGAGCGTGTGCTCACTATCGAAGACGGCGTGCGCCACGGTGGTGCCGGTGCCCTCATGGTCTCAGCCGTGCGTCTCGCCGCCCAACAAGCCGCCGTCGCCTTCCCGAAGACGCGCATCTTGGGCGTACCCCGCGCCTACCTCGAGCACGACAAGCCCGACCACCTGCTGCACATGCTGGGACTCGATGCCGAAGGAATCGTGGCGGCCATCGGGCGCCATCTTCGGGACGAGCCGGAGGAGCCACGCGTGCTTCCCCTGGCGCCCCGAGCGGGATTTCTCGACTGACCCGTAATCTGCCGACGTGGAATTTCCCGTCATCAAATCAGCAGAAGAGTGGAAGGCTGAGCTCGGAAGCGATCGTTACGCGGTCCTTCGCGAAGCCGCGACCGAACCACCCTTTACCGGATCGCTCCTGCACGTCGACGGCAACGGTGTCTTCACCTGCGGTGGTTGCGACCAAGTCCTCTTTACCGCCGAGCACAAGTACGACTCCGGCTGCGGCTGGCCAAGCTTTGATGCCTGCGAACCCGGTTCCATTATCGAACGTCCCGACCACACCTACAACATGGTGCGCACGGAAATCATCTGCTCGAAGTGTGGCGGTCACCTCGGGCACGTCTTCCCCGATGGTCCAGCAACGACGGGTCTTCGCTACTGCGTGAACTCTCTCGCTGTCGACTTCGAAGCCGAAAGTTAGACGTCGAGGAAGCGGCGGATCGCCATCGCTGATCCCGCCGATCCGATGAACACGCCGACCGCCACCACGGCAATGTCAGTTCCCAAGAGGTCTGAGGTCGATAACTGATAGACGCCGTGCAGCGGGTACCACGTGTGCAATGCCGTCATTCCCACGACGGCAATTGCCGAACCAATCAGTCCTTCGATGAAGCCTTCGGTGACAAAGGGCACGCGGATGAACCAGTTGGTGGCACCCACGAGCTTCATCACTGCCACCTCGCGACGTCGCGCGAAAATGGCCATTCTGATGGTGTTCAAGATGAGGACCGTCGCCGAGATGAGAAGAACGAGGGCCAAGGCTAAGAAGACGTACTGCACGATGCGAATCATGTGTTGCATGGCGCGAATCTGTTGATATGGCGCAGTGACTTGGTAAATACCGGGCTGACCCTGGAGCGCACTCGCGAGTTGGGCCGCGTCGGTGGGCACGCGCGGCACGCACACGAACTTGGACGGCACCTCATTCACGGTCAGAACGGACGCCTCATTCGGCGGGAGCAACTGCTGCGCCTCGTGCCAGTCCTCCACCTGAGTGTGATACACGCAACTCGAGACGAAGGGTGAACTGTTGAGCGTGCTCTTGATGGTGGAAATTTCGCTCTGGCTGGCCGACGCATCCATCCACACCGTGACGCGCGTGCCGCCCTGCCAGTGCGCAGAGGCCTGCGCCGCGCTCTGCTTCAAGATCAGCGCCGCTCCCACGAGGAAGAGCGAGACCGCCACCGTGAGGATGGCAGCAATGGTCATCATGCGATTGCGCCATAGGTTGGTGGCCGTCTCGCGAATGGTGTAGCGAAGGAATACCAGCATTAGAGGGTCTCCCCCGAGTCGGTTCCGTAGACGCCACGAGCTTGGTCGCGGACCATTTCACCCCTGTCAAGCTCTATGACGCGACGGCGCATACGGTCGACCAGCGCCTGGTCGTGAGTTGCCATGACGACGGTGGTCCCGGCACGATTAATTCGCTCGAGCAGGGCCATGATGGCTTCGGAGTTCGCGGGGTCGAGATTTCCGGTCGGTTCGTCCGCGAGCAGAATCAAGGGGCGGTTCACGAAAGCACGGGCGACGGCCACGCGCTGCTGTTCACCACCGGAGAGTTCACTGGGCAGATTGTTGGCCTTGTCGGACAAGCCCACCAGCTCCAGAATCTGCGGCACCTGGGTATCAATCGTTTCGCGGGGACGGCCAATGACTTCCAGGGCGAACGAGACATTTTCGAACACGGTCTTGTTCGGCAGTAGGCGGAAGTCCTGAAAGACGCAACCAATGTTGCGGCGCAGATACGGCACACGCCACTTCTTGATCTTGAGCACGTCGCGGCCCGCTTCCAAGATGCGGCCCTCGTCGGGGGTCTCCTCACGAAGCAGCAAACGTAAAAAGGTCGTCTTGCCGGAACCCGAGGAACCTACCAAGAAGACAAATTCGCCCTTTTCGATGTTGACCGAAATGTTCTTCAGGGCTGGTGTGCCGTTCTTATACGTCTTAGAGACGTTCTCAAAGCGAATCACGGGCACCTCCGCGGCGCATCGAGCGGGCGCTCGAGTGAATAAACCAACAGCCCCACTCTACCCGTGAAGGGGTCGACACCGCGGTCACTGCGATGAGCGAAGTCGGCGTAGTTCGGCTTCCATAAAGCCGTCTAAATCGCCATCCAGGACTGATTCCACGTTGCCGGTCTCAAAATCACTGCGGTGATCTTTGACTAACTGGTAGGGCGCCTGCACATAACTACGAATTTGATTTCCCCACGCATTATCGCCACGGTCACCAGATAACGCATTCAATTCGGCGCGCTGCATTTCGCGGGCGCGCTCGGCCAACTTGGCCTGGAGAATTTGCATCGCCCTCGCACGGTTTTGATGCTGGCTGCGCTCGTTCTGACAGCTGACCACGATGCCCGTCGGCAAATGGGTGAGACGAATGGCCGAGTCGGTCTTGTTCACGTGCTGACCACCCGCACCCGATGAGCGATAGGTGTCAACGCGCAAGTCCTTTTCATCGATCTCCACGTCGCTCGATGAGTCAACGACAAAAGGCGTGACGTCCACGCTGGCGAACGAGGTCTGACGGCGTGCCTGCGAGTCGAAGGGGCTGATGCGCACCAAACGATGCACACCGCGCTCGGCCGACATCCAGCCGTAGGCAAAACGCCCCTTCACCATCAAGGTTGCCGACAAAATGCCCGCCTCTTGACCCTCGGTGATTTCGTCGATCTCGACGGCGAAGCCGCGGCGTTCAGCCCAGCGGCTATACATTCGCACCAGCATTTCTGCCCAGTCCTGAGCGTCAGTTCCACCTGCCCCCGCGTGCAGTTCCACGATGGCATCCGACGCGTCATACTGACCCGACAGAAGGCTCTGCAACTCCAGTTGGTCGATGTCTTTCGAGAGGGACTCCACGGACGTGCGGAGCTCTCCCACGAGTCCCGCGTCGGCGTCCCCACCGTCCATCGATTCGGTAACCAGCTCGACGAGAACTTCGACATCATCGAGGCGCGACCGGAGGGCGTCGAAAGAATCAACGTCGGCCGAAATGCGACCGAGTTCCGTCGTGACGTCACGCGCAACATCTTGGTCATCCCACAGATGGGGATCAGCTGCACGTTCGTCGAGTTCGGCGCGTCGAACGCGTAGGTCGTCCATCTTGAGATACTCACGAGCCGCTTCCCAGCGACCGTTCAGTTCGCCGAGGGCCGCGGTGGTGTCGCGAAGAAGGTGTTCCGTCTTAAGGTCGGCCATGGCACTGCTTGAACTTGCGACCCGAACCGCAGTAGCACGGGTCATTGCGACCGAGCTTCTTGTTCTCCGCTGCGGGTGACGGGCTCAGACGTCCAAACGGTGAGGGAGCCGACGGTAGGGGCTCAACCTCGGACCCTTCGACGTCCGCAGCGTTGGTGATGCCGGTCGCTGATGGCGCTGGTGCCGCCAGGGCTTGCGCATCGATGTGGGTCACGAATCGAACGAAGTCAAGTTCGATCGCGCCGAGCAGTACTTCAAACATCGCGAAACCATCACGCTTCCACGCCACCAAGGGGTCAATCTGCGCGACGGAACGAAGGTGAACGCCCTCACGCAGGCGCTCCATCTCATCCAGGTGGTCACGCCACTTTTGGTCAATGATCTGCAACATCACGTCACGCTCGATGGCCATGGCGGTCACCAAGCCCTCGGGGAATGACTCGCACTTCTGGTCGTAGCCTTCCAAGGCGTCATCGACAAACAGGGTGAGCAGTTCATCAATATCGGTCACGCCCGCTAGCTGCTCCGCCGACACGCTCACCGGGTAGAGATTGTCCATCGTGAGACGCAAGAGCTCCACATCCCACTCTTCGGAGTACTCACTACCCGCCGCCTCGGTGGCCACGTCAGCCACTCGCTGGGCGATGATCTCGCGAGTTTCTTCGTGGATGTCGTCACCCTCGAGGATTTGGGCGCGGCGACCGTACACGACCTTGCGCTGCTCGTTCATTACTTCGTCGTACTTAAGTACATCCTTGCGGATTTCGGCATTGCGACCTTCCACCGTGGTCTGTGCGCGCTCGATGGCTTTGGAAACCATCTTCGCTTCAATGGGCTCGCCCTCGGTCATGGTGCGATCCATAACCCAGCTCACGGCACCCGTCGCAAAAATACGCATGAGATCGTCTTCGAGCGAGAGGTAGAAGCGGCTCTCACCGGGGTCGCCTTGGCGACCGGCGCGACCGCGCAACTGGTTGTCAATACGGCGTGATTCGTGGCGTTCCGTCCCGAGCACGTACAGACCGCCCAGAGCGCGCACTTGCTCGCCTTCCGCGCGACAGGCCGGTTCATAGCTGGCGGCGAGATCGGCAAGTTGTCTCTCGTAGTCCGGATCGTCCACGGTGACACCACGACCGGCGAGCTCGCGCTTCGCGAGACCCTCGGGACTTCCGCCGAGAGAAATGTCCACACCTCGACCGGCCATGTTGGTCGCGACGGTGACGGCGGCCAGTCGACCGGCCTGCGCGACGATTTCCGCCTCGCGGAAATGCTGCTTAGCGTTGAGAACTTCGTGGGTAATGCCGTGCTTCGACAGTTCGCGCGACAGCAGTTCAGATTTTTCTACCGACGCGGTACCGAGGAGCACGGGCTGCCCCGCGGCCCAGCGAGCCGAGACATCCTCAATGATTGCGGCAAACTTCTCCCGCTCAGTCTTGAAGATCACGTCGGCGCGGTCGAGGCGCTGCGGCGGGAGGTTTGTCGGAATAGGGATAACGGTGAGGCCGTAGGTGTTGGAAAACTCCGCCGCTTCAGTCTCGGCCGTTCCGGTCATACCGGCCAACTTGTGGTACATGCGGAAGTAGTTCTGCAGCGTCACCGTCGCCCAGGTGTGGTTTTCGTCTTGGATACGAACGCGTTCCTTGGCTTCGACCGCCTGATGAAGACCATCACTCCAGCGACGACCATCCAAGGTACGTCCGGTGAATTCATCGATGATTTTCACTTCCCCGTCGGCGACGAGGTAGTGCTTGTCGCGGTGCCACAGTTCCTTGGCCTCGAGTGCCTTGGACAACTGGTGCACATAATTCACGGCCACCGAGTCGTACAGATTGGTGACGCCAAGAGCGCGCTCCACCTTTTCGATGCCCGCTTCGGTAATGACGACCGTGCGCTTTTCTTCGTCCACTTCGTAATCCGTGTCCTTAGTCAAGGTGCGGGCAATGGAGGAGAATTGGTAGTAGAGCTTGGTCGTTTCCGATGAGGGTCCCGAAATGATGAGTGGGGTACGCGCTTCGTCAATCAAGATGGAGTCGACTTCGTCAACGATGGCGTAGTGGTGGCCACGCTGCACGCGGTCGGCCACCGAGCGCGCCATGTTGTCGCGGAGGTAATCGAAGCCCAGTTCCGTGTTGGTTCCGTACGTCACGTCACAGGCGTAGGCCTGACGCTTGAGTGCCGGGTCCTGGATGTCCGGGCCGACACGGCCGATGGTGATGCCCAGCCAGCGGTGCAGACGACCCATCCACTCGACGTCACGCGTCGCCAGGTAGTCGTTCACCGTCACGACGTGCACCCCGTCGCCCGCGAGGGCATTCAGGTACACCGGCAAGGTGGAGACCAAAGTCTTTCCTTCACCCGTGCGCATTTCGGCAATCCACCCGAAGTGCAACGCCATGCCACCCATGAGCTGGACGTCGTAATGGCGCTGGCCCAGAACACGCGAGGAGGCTTCGCGCACGACGGCAAACGCCTCAATGAGAAGATCATCCAAGGTTTCGCCATCGGCGAGTCGAGCACGGAATTCTGCAGTTTTGGACTGTAGTTGGGCGTCGCTCAACGAACGCATCTCGTCTTCGAGAGCGTTGATCGGGCCAACCAGTTCCTCTAGTTGACGAACACGCTTACCTTCGCCGGCGCGCAGAATTTTGCTAAAAACGCTCATAGAACGTCCTCACCCTACCGGAGGCGGGAGTAAAGGGGCTGCGGGCGGCTGACCTGGTCTTTGACCCCACACTCGCCTGCGGCGTTCTTGTGCCAAAGAGCCACTTTCGTGATCTCCAACCCGCCTCCGTCTCGGCTCACACCGACCATCGGTGTGCGCCGGCAGGACTTACTTCTAAACCGCGCCATGCTCATCGTGCCATGCACGACTTACGTGGGTCGTTTTGCCCGCGGCTGGCATCGACTTGCAACCACAGCCCGCCCGCAGCCCGCTCAAAGCCTAGGTCAATTACGAACGGAGCGCGACGGCCGTGCCACCGCCACCAGCCAGCGGAGGCCCAGGACGGCCACCGCGGCCGGCACGCGCACGCGTCGCCAGCCGCGCCCCGTAGTCCAGGCGAAGCGGATAGCCGATCGGTGATGAGCGGAAATCATGGGGCGAACATTGCGCTCTCGCGAGACACCTTCCACGTGCATCACGCGCGCGAGGGGTGCGGGCACGATCTGCCCGCCGGTTCGACCTACTCGCCAGCACAGATCCATGTCCTCGGCGAACATGAAATACCTCTCGTCGAATCCACCGACCTGTTCGAAGACGTCGCGACGAATCAGGAAACAGGCTCCACTCACCCAATCCACGTGACCGTCACGACCCGGCGAGCGATAAGCGCGCGTCCACGGATTGTTCTTCCACACCAGTCCGACGAGCGCGTGTCCCACTGACACCATCGGTCCCGGGAAAATGCGCCACGCCGGATAGATGCTGCCGTCAGGTCGACGTATCTCGGGGCCGACGAGTGCCGCCCCGCTGCTCGTTGCGATCGCCACCAATTCGTCAACAGCACTGGCGTCCACCACGACGTCGGGATTGGTCACCAGCACATAGGGAGTCGCGGACGGTGAGGCGGCCACACCGCGATTCACCGCGCGGCCATACCCCAAGTTGAAACGTGGGTCGACCAGCGTCACATCCGCCAGGTGGTGACTCGCCCCCACCGCACTGTTATCCACGACCACAATGTCGGTAACTCCCGCAGCACGAAGCGAGGCGACGCAGGCGTCGAGGTGGTTGCCGGAATAAAAATCGACAATGACGGCAGTGACGAGCGACACGAGTGTTAGTGACCGGCGAGTTCGTCTCGAAACGCATTGATGGTGCGCACGAGACCATCACGCATGTCAATGTGCGGCTCCCAGCCAAAGACGTCGTGGGCTCGCATGATGTCGGGTCGACGGCGAGTGGGGTCGTCAGCCGGCAGGCCGTAGTGCTCGATCGGGGATGTCGATCCCGTCAGCTCACGAATGAGGTGGGCCAACTCCAGCACGGTGATCTCCTGGGGATTGCCCAAGTTCACCGGGTGCTCCGTCGGGGTTTGCCCTGCGAGGATGAGTCCGCGAACGAGGTCCGCCACGTAACACAGACTGCGCGTTTGCGACCCGTCGCCGTAGACGGTGAGGGGCTCGCCGCGGAGGGCTTGCACGATGAAGTTCGAGACCACTCGCCCGTCGCCCGCCGCGAGGCGCGGGCCATAGGTATTAAAGATACGCACCACGCTCACCGGGAGCTCGTGGTAGCGGTGATAGGCGTAGGTGATGGCCTCGCTGAAGCGCTTCGCCTCGTCATAGACCGAGCGTGGACCGGTGGGATTGACGTTGCCCCAATAGTCCTCGGTTTGAGGGTGAACGAGCGGATCGCCATAGACCTCCGACGTGGACGCCATGACGAAGGTGGCGCCAGAGGCCAACGCGACATCGAGGGCCCGGCGGGTGCCTTCACTGCCCACAGCCAACGTGGCGAAGGGGCGCGCGAGGTAGGCCGGCGGCGATGCGGGTGACGCCAAGTGATAGACGACATCGAACTGACCGTCAACGTCAATGTTGTGAGAGACATCGCCGACGAGCAACTGCACTCGACCAGTCGCGATCGCGGCCTCAAGGTTGCTGCGGGCGCCAGTCGAGAGGTCATCGACCACGACAACGTCATGCGAGGCCGCCACTAAAGCGTCAACCAAGTGTGAGCCAACGAAACCCGCGCCCCCCGTGACGAGGATTCTCATCGACGGCCCAATCCGCGGTAGCTAAAGCCTGCCGCACGCACATCGCGCATGGAGAGCAAGTTGCGAGCATCAACGACGTGGCGCTGACGCACCACGTCGGCCAATTCGTCGAAATTCACCAGGGCAAACTGCGGCCATTCGGTCAGCACCAAAATCACCTCACTGCCACGAGCCGCGTCGTCGACCGAGCTGAAGGTGGCGATGCCGTGGAGGTCCGCGTCGATCGCCCCCGCGTCTACGGTGGGATCAAAGGCTTGAACGCGGGCACCAGCGGCCAGTAACAATTCCACGATTTCGAGAGCCGGCGAGTCGCGGCGGTCCGAGGTTCCCGCCTTGAAGGTGAGACCCCAGACACTGACAACGGCGCCCTGGAGGTTGCCTCCGATGGTCTCTCGCACGGCGTTCACCAAGTGAGTCTGCTGGGCGTGGTTGGAGGAAATGGACGCCTCAACAATGGAAATATCCACATTCGCGTCATTCGCGATAGCCACGAGGGCCGCCGTGTCCTTCGGCAGGCACGACCCACCCCAGCCCGGGCCGGGACGAAGAAAACTGCGACCGATCCGTGAGTCGAGACCCATGCCGAGTGATAAGTCGTCGACGTTGCCGCCGAGGGCGTCACACAGGCGCGACATCGTGTTTGCGAATGACAACTTCGCCGCGAGAAAAGCGTTCGCCGCGTACTTCGTCAATTCGCTGGTGGTCTCATCAGTCATGACTACCTGGGCGCGCAGCGGCGAGAAGAGATCGGCGACCTGGTGACCAATGGCACTCGACGGTGCCCCCACCACGATGCGCTCGGGGTTAAAGGAGTCGTACACCGCGAGGCCTTCGCGGAGGAACTCTGGGTTCGAGACCACGGTCACGTCCGCGCGTCCGATGAGTTCGGCAACGCGCTGTGCGGTGCCGACGGGCACGGTGGACTTATTCACGACAATGGCGTTTACCGGCAGCACATCGGCGATTTCTCGAGACACGACGTCGATGAAGGTCAGGTCGCTATGGCCGTCATCACCCTGAGGGGTGGCCACACACAGAAACACGATGTCCGCGTTACTCGCCGCCTCCGCGGCCTTCTCGACAATGTGCAGGCGTCCTGATTGCAAGGTGGGGACCAGGAGGTCGTCTAAACCCTCCTCCATGATGGGCGATTGTCCCGCCAGCAAAGAATTTCGGCGCAACCCGTCGCGCTCGGCCAACGTGACCTGGTGTCCCAGATGCGCCAAGACGACGGCAGTAGGAATGCCCACGTAGCCCGCACCAATGACGGCGACTCGACGGGGCGAGGCAATGACCCCGAGGATTTCTGACGGGTTAGGCACGCGAAGAGCCTACTCGGCACCCTCAAGAAGCCTCTGGAGTCCATCGCGCCAGTGGGGCATCGAGATCCCCATGTCGCGATGCAACTTGCCCGTATCAAGCGCGCTGTGCGCGGGACGAGTCGCCAGCGGCGCGGGATTGAGTTCGTGGGTGGTGATAGGCAGCACGCTGCCCGCGCCCAGTATTTCCGCTTCGGCGCTAATGACGTCACACCACGACGCTTCTCCCGTGTTCGCCACGTGCCAGATGCCACCGGGTCGATGGCGAACAAATTCCACCAGCACACGCGACAGGTCAGCGGCCATGGTGGGTGTGCCGACTTGATCAGTGACGAAGCGGACTTCTCCCCCGCTGGCCAAACGATCACGGACGGCGCGCACCACATTTTTTCCACGTGAACCCATCACCCACGACGCGCGAATCATGGACACGGACGCCGAGACCGCATCTTCACCATCTCGCTTCGACCGGCCATACGCACCGAGGGGGTTGCGCTCATCGCCTTCGACGTATGCCCGTGCACTGCGACCGTCAAAGACGTAGTCGCTGGAAATGGCGATGACGTGGGCGCCAACGCGCTCTCCCGCCTCTGCGAGGAAGCGGGTGCCGTCGACGTTGACCGCTCGACAGGTCCCCTCATCGGTCTCCGCCTTGTCGACGGCGGTGTACGCGGCGAGGTGCACGATGGCGTCGGGTCGAATCATCTCCACCACGCGAGTCACCATGGACTCGTTCGACACGTCGAGGTCGTGATGCGAGACGCCAATGACGTCGAATTCGCCCGCTGACACTGGGGGCAAGAAAGAGGAGCCACCCGGCGGGATGAGGCCGTTGAACGTGTCGACGCAGTCCACGCCGACCTGGCCGTAGGCACCGGTAATGAGAACTCGAGTGGTCACGCGCGCTCCCCCGTCGGACGTCGGACGTGACGCACGTCACCCGCCGTCACCACGATCTCGCCCGACCCACTGTCGACCACCAAGGAACCATCATCAGTGATCGATGTGGCGACCCCCGCGATGTCGCCCGACGACGTCGTGGCCACCATGTCCTGGCCGATCGTTACGCAGACGCGTCGATACTCGTCGCGCAACTCATCCGCCCACCAGGTCGGGTTGACCCAGCCCCGCTCGAGGTAGCCCAGCATGTCGTCGAGGAGAGCTTCAGCTGACACGGTGACGCCCGCCGCGCGACGCACGCTGATGCCCGTCGCGCTCGGAGGGCCGTCCGTGGTGAGATTCACCCCGATACCGACCACCACTCGCCAACGTCCGTCCACATCACTGACGCGTTCGGCGAGCAGGCCGCCGAGTTTCTCGTGGCCCACCAAGAGGTCATTCGGCCACTTGAGGTCTACCTTGATCCCCGCAAGGCGCGCCAGCGCGAATCGTGCGGCGAGGGCCACGGCGACCGAGGCCCATTGTGGGCCGGGACCCTGCCCGGGTTGTTCAAGGAGTAGAGAACAGAGCAGTCCCGATCGGGCCGGCGCTTCCCAGGAACGGTCATTTCGCCCACGGCCCGCCGTTTGGAAATCGGCGTAACAGACAGTGCCCGCTGGAGCCCCTTCGCGCGCCGCGTCGGCCAGCCAACGGTTAGTGGAATCCACCTCCGACAGGTGATTAATGCGCCAGATAGGGATGTTCACGCCGCCACCTTAGAGTTTGAAGGTTGCGGTGCTAGAAAAGCCTGCACCCGCTTACAGGAGTCAACGTGATTACCAAGGTTTTGATCGCTAACCGCGGAGAGATTGCCGTCCGCGTCATTCGCACGTGCCGAGAAATGGGCATCGCCACTGTGGCGGTGTACTCCGAATTAGACCGCGACGCCCTGCACGTGCGACTCGCGGACGAGGCCTACGCTCTCGGCGGCCAGACCGCCGCCGAGAGCTACCTCAACACGGAGGCAATCTTGGACATCATCGCCCGCAGTGGCGCCGACGCCGTCCACCCCGGCTACGGATTCTTCTCCGAGAACACTGACTTCGCGCGCGCCATCACCGAGCGCGGCGTGACTTTCATCGGGCCTCCCCCCTCCGCCATTGAAGTCATGGGTGACAAGATTTCCTCTCGCCTCGCGGCCGAAAAGGCCGGCGTCTCGGGCGTGCCCGGTCGTTCGCAGACCCTCGAGAGCGCAGATGAAATCATCGAGTTCGGAAATTCGGTCGGTTGGCCCGTCGCCATTAAGGCGGCTTTCGGTGGTGGGGGACGCGGCATGAAGGTGGTGCACTCGGCGGAGGAAGCCGCCCCCGCCCTCGAAAGCGCGCAGCGCGAGGCGCTGTCGTACTTTGGCCGTAGCGAGTGCTACGTCGAGCGATACCTCACGTGGCCTCGCCACATCGAAATGCAGATCGTGGCGGATACCCATGGCAACTGTCTGTGGCTCGGTGAGCGCGACTGCTCCGCACAGCGTCGCCACCAAAAGTTGGTCGAGGAGTCCCCGGCCGCGAACTTCCCCGACGAGGTGCGCCGCGCCATGGGTGAAGCGGCCGTCAAGGTCTCGAAGGCCTGCGGCTACGTCAACGCCGGCACCGTCGAGTTCCTCTACCAGGACGGCGAGTTCTTCTTCCTCGAGATGAACACTCGCCTCCAGGTCGAGCACCCGGTCACCGAACTCGTGACGGGCCTCGACCTCGTCGAGTGGCAGATCCGCATTGCCGCGGGAGAAGCCCTGCCGTTCAGCCAGGACGAGATTCGCCGCGATGGCCACGCCATCGAAGTGCGTATCAATGCCGAGGACCCCGCCGGTGGTCGCTTCTTGCCCTCGCCAGGCACTTTGACCCGCTTTGACGAGCCGTCGGGCCCCGGTGTTCGCCTCGATGCGGGCTACCGCGCCGGTGACACCGTCAGTCAGTACTACGACAACCTCATCGCCAAGCTGGTGGTGTGGGGTTCGGACCGCGAGAAGGCCCGACACCGCATGCTGCGCGCCATCGCCGAAACCCACATCGAGGGCGTGGCCACCACCTTGCCGGCCGACGTCGCAATTTTGGAACACCCGGACTTTGCTGCCGGCGTGCACTCGACCAAGTGGGTGGAAGAGCGCCTCGACCTCTCGGGCGTCTCCTCACCGGCGAACCCCGGCGCGAACGGGGCCGATGGCCTCAGTCGTCACGAGGTCACGGCCGAAGTCGCGGGCAAGCGTGTGGCCGTCACCTTGTGGCTGCCCGAGAGCAGTGGTGCGCCCGCGGCACCCGCGACCGCCGCACCGCGTAGTTCACGTCGCTCGCATTCCAGTGGCGCCGTCGCGTCCGATGGTGGCTCGATCACTGTTCCCATGCAGGGCACCATCGTGAAGGTGCTCGTCGCCGTGGGCGATGAAGTGGAAGCGGGGGCGACGGTGGTCATTCTCGAAGCGATGAAGATGGAAAACGCCGTGGTGAGCAGCGCCGCGGGCACCGTGACCGAGGTCAAGGTCGCCTCGGGCGACTCCGTGTCGGCCGGCGACGTTGTGGTGGTCGTGGCATGAGCCTCGTCACCGCTGCCGAGCCATTTCGCAGCGAGCTACTCGAGCTCTCCCACTTCATTCACGCGCACCCGGAACTTGGTTATGAGGAGTTCGAAAGCTCCGCCGCCTGTCGTCGCGTTCTCGCCGCGCACGGCTTTGCCATCGAGGAAAACGCCGCGGGTCTCGCGACCGCGTTTCGTGCGGTGGCCGGCAACGGATCGCTCGTGGTGGCCATGTGCGTCGAATTTGACGCCTTGCCCGATGTCGGCCACGCCTGCGGTCACAACATCATCGCGGCTGCGTCCGTAGGGGCCGGTCTCGTGTTGGCCGAGAAGGCTGACGAGCTGGGCATCACCGTGGTCGTCCTCGGCACCCCCAGCGAAGAAGGCGGCGGCGGCAAGATCGACCTGATTAACGCCGGCTACTTCGACGACGTGCACTTCTCACTCATGGTCCACCCGTGGCCGAATGACCGCCTGCGCGCCATGTGCCTCGCGGTCGACCACTTCGACGCCACCTTTACCGGGAAGAACGCCCACGCGTCCGCGGCCCCGTGGGAAGGCCGAAACGCTCTTGACGCCCTGACCATTTCGCAGGTTGCGGTGGGACTGTTGCGTCAACAGCTTCGGCCCGGCGACCAAGTCCACGGCATCACTACCGAAGGGGGCGCCGCGGCCAACATCATCCCGTCAAAGGCCGTCGGGCGTTACATGTGCCGCTCCGTCACCTACGAGCGCCTGGACGTTCTGCGTGGTCGCGTCGAAAAGTGTTTTCAGGCTGGCGCACTGGCGACCGACACCGAACTTTCCATCGAGACACTGGGTCACCCCTTTAGTCACATGGTTGACGATCTCGACATTCTGGCCCACTATCGTGTCGCGGCCGAAGCGACAGGACGCAGCTTCGCCGCTGATGATGCCGGCGAGCCCATTCCCACAATCTCCACGGACATGGCGAACGTGTCACTCGTGGTGCCCGCCATTCACCCCTTGATCGGCATCGACACCCACGGTGCGGTAAATCACCAGCCCGAGTTCACGGCGTCGTGCATCAACGACAGCGCGGACCGAGCGGTGATCAACGGTGCCGGCATCATGGCAGAAACGGTGGCCCGCGTCGCCGGTGACGACGCCCTGCGTCACCGCCTGGAGACGCGCGCGTGATTACCGAAGAAGCGCGATACGAGGTTCACGCGGACCAAATTGATGAGTTCATCGCCGGCTTTGCCGCCGCCCTTCCGCTGATTCGCGCGGCGCGCGGATGTCACGGCGCCACCTTGCACCGCAGCGTGGAGACTCCCACGCAATTCGTCTTGCTCGTGTCGTGGGCCTCAATCCCCGATCACCTCGAAGGTTTTCGTGAGGCGCCCGAATTTGAGACCTGGAGGTCGCTGACGCGTCCGCACCTGTCGGCACCGGTGTTCATGCACCACCTCGACGCCCTCGACATCTGACCTACAGCGGTTGGTAGACCCCGAAGACGTCGCGTAGCACGTCGGCCACTTCACCCAAGGTTGCCTTCGCCTTGAGGGCGTCTTTCATCGGGTAGAGAACGTTGGCTGACCCACGCGCCGCGGTCTCGAGGTCAGCCAAGCGAGCGTTAACTTCCTCGTTGTTCCTCGTGAGCTTGAGATCCTTGACGCGCTGCGTCTGGGCGCGCTGCTGCTCGATATCGATGGGGAAGACATCAGGGCTGCCATCGGAGTTCTCGGCAAACTTATTGACGCCGACCACCACGATGCGACCCGCATCCACTCCACGGGCGTAGTCGTACGCCGCCGATTCAATTTCGTCTTGCATGTAACGCTGCTCAATGGCCGAGACGGCGCCCCCGAGTTCGTCGATACGTCCGAGATATTCTCGCGCCGCCGCCTCAATCTGGTCGGTGAGCGATTCGACGAAATAACTTCCCGCGAGCGGATCGACGGTGTCCGCCACGCCCGATTCGTACCCCACAATTTGCTGCGTACGCAGCGCTAGACGAGCGGCGGACTCGGTCGGTAGTCCCAGAGCTTCGTCGAAGCCGTTGGTGTGCAGACTTTGCGTGCCGCCGAGGGCTGCCGCCAGGGCTTGGAGGGTGACGCGCACCACGTTGTTGACGGGCTGTTGCGCGGTCAAGGTGGAGCCGCCCGTTTGGGTGTGGAAGCGCAGCATCATGGACTTGGGATCGGTGGAGCCGAAACGCTCCTTCATGATCGAGGCCCAGAGGCGACGCGCCGCACGGAACTTGGCGGCCTCTTCAAACAGGTTGTTATGGGAGTTAAAGAAGAAGGACAAGCGCGGGGCGAATTCGTCGAGCGGCAGTCCGGCCGCAAGCGCCGCCTCGACGTAGGCAATGCCATTCGCCAAGGTGAAGGCGACTTCTTGCACCGCCGTCGATCCCGCTTCACGAATGTGATAACCGGAAATCGAAATGGTGTTCCAATTCGGCATTTCTTCGCGGCAATACGCGAAGGTATCCACAATGAGTCGCATGGACGGCCGTGGCGGATAGATGTAGGTGCCGCGAGCGACGTACTCCTTCAAAATGTCGTTTTGGATGGTGCCGCGCAGCTGGTCGCCGCGGACTCCCTGCTCTTCCGCGACCAGCTGGTAGAGCAACAGCAAGGTGCTCGCGGTGGAGTTGATGGTCATCGACGTCGTCACTTCATCCAGCGGCAGTCCGCTCAACAAGAGGCGCATGTCGTCGAGGGAGCTTATGGCCACGCCCACTTTCCCCACTTCGCCTTCGGCACGCGGGTGGTCGGCGTCGTAACCCATCTGCGTGGGCAAGTCAAAGGCGCAGGACAAACCGGTTTGTCCTGCCGCTAAGAGGAACTTGAAGCGTTCGTTGGTGGCCTCGGCGGTGCCAAAGCCGGCGTACTGGCGCATGGTCCACAGGCGTCCGCGATACATCGTGGGATGCACGCCGCGGGTGAAGGGGTACTCCCCCGGCTCGCCGAGACGCTGGTCGAGGTCGGCGGGAAGGTCGGCGGGGCCGTACACGGGCTTGATATCGATGCCCGAGTCAGTGCTACGAGGGTCTGAACTACTCACACCCGTGAGGTTAGGCGTTACGGCTGCGCGGTCTCGTCGTGCCACGATAGAGAGATGGCACGGGTTCTCATGGTGGTGGCAAACGGCGGCACCGGTGGCATGCAGGCCCAAGTGTCACTGCAGGCGCGCCTGTTAGCGGCTCGCGGACACGAGGTGCACGTGGCGGTGGGTGGGGGCAGTGGGAACGGTGATGCTGGCGTGACGTCCCACGATTTACCCACCTTTTCTCCCCGGTCGCTGTCTTTTATCCGCCAACTCGCCACGCTCGTTCATCGCCTACAGCCCGACGTGGTCCACGCCCACGGGCTTCGCCTCGCCCCCGCCCTCGTCCTCGCTGGCATCGGTCGCACCCGAGTACTCGAGTGCCACGGCCTCGATCCACGAGGTGAACCCGCCGCAGCGTGGAGGTCGTTGCGCGCTGCAGTGCGTGCCGGGGTTCGCGTTGCGGCCTGCGGCAGTGGCCCCGCCAGCTTGCTCGCGAGCGAACTCGGTGATGTCTACGTCATCAACAACCTCCTCCCCGACTCTCCGGTGGCGCGCGATCCGCGTCGTGATTTCCCAATATCCGCCGACACTCGCATCGCGATCTGGCCCGCGCGCTTTAGCGAACAGAAGGGTCATTCACGGCTCGTCGACCTCATTTCGATACTCGACGACCCACGATTGGCGGTTATCTGTGTTGGCGACGGGCCATTGCGTCATGACGTCGAGGCGGACATTGCCCGGCGAGGAATGTCAGATCGCATCATCTGTGGCGACTACTCCACCATGGCCGGTCAGTGGCTCGCGGGCAGCGATCTCTTCATCATGCCGTCGTGGTGGGAGGGTCAGCCCACCGTCGGTCTCGAAGCGCTAGGTGCCGGTCTGCCCATCGTGTCGCTCACCCTGCTCGGTGACGAAGACGTGGTCGTCGAGGGAACGGGCATGCGAGCGGCGGACATCCATGACGCCGCGGAGATCCTTCGCCAGTGGCTGGACGACCCTCGGCGTCAACCTCACGACGAGAACGTTCGCCGAGGCCTGCTCGCCCGTCATGGGGCCGAAGAGGTCGCACGGGACTTATCTCGTGTCTACGGTGTAGAGCTATGAGCATCTCGCCGTATTGCCGCCACTGCGGATCGCCACTGTCGTCCTCGGTATGTGCGGTGTGTGGCTCGTCATCTCAACCGGCTGGACCTTGCATCACCCTGGCGGGGCCCCTGCGACGGGTGGGCGCGACACTGCTCGATTACCTCGTGGTCGCGTTTGGTCTCAGCGTTCTGACCTCGTCGATGAATCTGACCAACAATGTCTTTCAAGTGCTCTCCAGCATTGTCATGGTTCTGTACATCACCGTTATGACCACCTGGGGGTCGGGGACGCTGGGTAATCGAGTGGCAAAGACCCAAGTGACGACGCTGAGCGGAGCTCACCTGTCGTTACCGAGAGCCGCTGCGCGAGCCTTGCTGTGTCGAGTCGGTGACATTGCCCTTATCTGGTGTGCCCTTCATAACCAGATTCCGACGGTTCAAGAGGTATTGAATCATCCTCAGTCGCTTCATCTTCCCCCGCTCGTCTACGTCGCGACTATCGCCCAACTCCTCGACTACGCGGCCGTCCTCGTAACGGCGCAGCGCCAAACGCTGCACGACATGCTGTGTAGAACCTTGCTGCGTCGCACTGACGTTTAGTGACCCGCGGGGCAGGCCTCATCGCGGTCGAAGCGAATCTCGCGACTTCGTGACGTCAAGCCATCAAGAATTAGCAGTCGACCACTCAAAAGTTCACCGGCGTTCGTAATCACCTTGATGGCCTCGAGGGCTTGCCACGACCCGACGACCCCCACCATGGCACCCAGCACTCCGGCCTCAGCGCATGAGGGCGCATCAGCCGGTCCTGACGGCATCAAGCAGCGATAGCACGGACCGCCCGGGATAACCGTGGTGAGTTGGGCATCGAATCGCAACACCGAGGCCAAGACAGCAGGTGTGTGCATCGCCACGGCAAAATCATTGATCGCAAAGGTGGTTTCAAAATTGTCCGAACCATCGATGACAACATCCACATTGTCTAGGAATTCAGCGGCGTTCGTGCTATCTAGCCTCGCGCGATGAACATGAACCTCGACGTCAGGATTTATTGACGTGACGGTGTCGGCAGCAGATTCAACCTTGGCGACGCCAACGTCGGACGTGTAGTGAGCGACTTGTCGCTGCAAGTTCGAGACAGACACCACGTCATCGTCAATCAGGGTCAAGGTCCCCACTCCAGCGGCTGCAAGGTAGATCGCTGCTGCAGATCCCAGTCCTCCCGCACCAACTATCGCAACGTGAGCTCGACTCAAGTGCCCTTGGCCCTCATAGCCAATGTCCGGAAGGATGAGATGGCGTTGATAGCGACGCTCATCGATGGGTGACGCCGACGTCTCCGCCACCCACGGGGCACCTGCCTGCTTCCACGCTTCAAACCCACCTGCCAGCGAGCGCACCCGTCGATAACCCAAGTTCTGGAGTGAGTGTGCGGCTAGGAGTGACCGCTTTCCACTTGCGCACACGAGGACAATCTCAGCATCGAGATCGGCCTCATGGCGTGAGATGACAAATTCCAGCTGCCCACGAGGGATGCGCACAGCGCCCTCGATGACACCGTCGACGCACTCCGCCGATTCACGCACATCGACGATGGTCACGGCATCTCGACGCAGCAGCAACTCCTCAACGGGCCACAGGGACACGGAGTCTGCGGCGCGAGCCAGAATCGCTTTGAGGGCATCGATTTCGGTCACTCATTCAACCTACCGGCGACTGGAGGTTCAGGTTAGTGCTCTAAGCCCCTTCGCTCGACCGAAGTTTCGCCTTGAGAGAAGCGAACTTAAGACTACCCAGACTTAAGGTGGCACCCGCTGAGAGAATGTGACCTATCGCGAGTTGTCGCGTTGCCCATCACGGAACTTGCCTCGCTCCAAATCTCCGTACCGGACTTCAGAACGGATTACTGCCCGAAACTTCGGGTAACGCGCGAAACGCCGAAAAGAAGCGACGAGGACTCGCGCGTCCGCTAGAACGGCGAGGTGGAACTTCGTCAAGCCTTGTCTTACCGTCGGATGCGGCGAGCATTTTCCGGTGAGTTGGTTGACGCTGGTGCGGTGACCGAACTCTGCACCGAGGCTTTGCGCGCGCCCACGGCCGGACACTCGCGAGGAGTGTTTCTCACCGTCACCAACGACGTGTCAGGTTTTTTCGAAGCCGCCACCGATAGCCACTGGCGCGAGACGTCACGTCGATTTCGTGACCTTGCCGGCGCTGGCGCGATTGTCGTGGTGACCTGCTCCCCCACCATCTATGCCGAGCGCTATCAAGCTGCCGACAAGAGCGATGAGCGCCTCACGAATCCCGATACCTGGCCCGTCCCCTACTGGATCGGCGATGCCGGAATGGCGACCATGGCCCTACTCTTGCTCGTTGAGGAAGCGGCGCTTCACGCCACCTTTTGGGGAGCCTTTCGCCATGATGACCGAGTTCGCCAGTTCGCCGACGTACCCGCTGACGAGATCATCTACGGCTACGTCCTCATTGGCCATGGGGCTCCCGACACGCCCAGCGCGTCCTTGTCCCGCGAGGGTCTGACGCGAGCGCAGCGGGTGCGCCGACTAGCGCGATAAACGCGACAAGTACTCGATCAAGGTGCGTGCCGAAAAGGCCGTTCCACCCTTGGTGATGTAGCCCTTCGCGGAGTCGGCGTTGCTCGGACCCGCAATGTCGAGGTGAGCCCACGGCACGCCGTTGGTGAATTTGCGCATCAGCAGCGCAGCACTGATGGAGCCCGCCACGCCCGCCTTGCCAATGTTCTTCATGTCGGCAACGCTGGATTCGATGTGCGACTCGTAGGCGTCAACCAGGGGCAAGCGCCAGTGAGGCTCCCCTGCGGCCTCGCCCGCACTGATGAGGGCGTCGGCCAACTCGTCGGTGGTGGCAAATAGTCCCGCCACTTCGTCACCGAGAGCGACGACTTGCGCCCCCGTCAAGGTGGCAACGTCAATAATCACGTTGGGCTTGGCTTCGGCCGCCAGGACGAGTCCATCGGCAAGCACAAGACGGCCTTCCGCGTCAGTGTTCAACACCTCGATGGTCATGCC
Source organism: uncultured Actinomycetes bacterium (assembly GCA_903924205.1). Classification (GTDB taxonomy): domain Bacteria; phylum Actinomycetota; class Acidimicrobiia; order Acidimicrobiales; family RAAP-2; genus RAAP-2. Next base: position 39,536 of record CAIYAP010000001.1, on the reverse strand, counting down.
GTTTCGAATCGTCACGACGTCCCCGGGACGCATGGCGTTGTCGCCCGTCATGTTCTCCGTCAACATGGCGATCGCCGTAATGCGAATGGGTAGCTTCAGGCGCGCGGCCACCAACGTGGTCGCCATGACGATGGCCGCACCACTCATGTCGGTCTTCATGGTCATCATTCCGGTCGCGGACTTGATGGACAAACCACCACTGTCAAAGGTGATGCCCTTACCGACGAGCGCGACGTGCGGGGCGCTACTCACCGGTGGCTCATAGGTGGCATACACCACGCGCGGGGGGCGACCCGACCCGAGGTTGACGCCGAGGAGGCCGCCCAGCCGCTCGTCTTCGATTCGTGAACTGCCCCACACTTCGACGGTGAGATTCTCTAGGCCTTCCGCTTGCGCGACAGTGCGCGACGCGAAAGCCTTCGGTGACAGGTCGCCCGCCGGGAGGTCGACTAGGTACTTCGCCCAGTTCACCGACTCAGCAATGGCGCGGCCGGTCTGAAGTCCTTGCACAAATGCGTCAAAGACGGCCACCGAGGGGCGCTCGCCCACGGGAGTGATCAGCACGTCAGCCACGATGTTTTGCTTCTTGTAGTTATACGACGCCAGCACGGCACCTTCCGCCAGCGCCTGGGCGACGGCGGCCGCATCAGTTATGAGGGACCAGGAGATTTCGAGAGATACGTTGCGGTCATCAGCCAGACGAACGGCCGCGGCGGCGACTTTGCGCCAGTCGTCAGCCGTCGCCGTGGCGGGGACGTTGATGACGATGACCTTCGTGCCGTCAGCCTGCACGAAGCTGGCGGTGCTGTGCGGCTTCGCGCTCAGACCCACGGACTTCGCCCACTCTCCGGTCACTGTGGTCGCGAGCTCGCAACCATGAATAGGACGCTGCACGTCGCGCGCGATGGCGCCACCATCATCGGTGAGGTGGGCCACCACGGCCACGACGGGCGCGGAGTCGCGCTCCGACTCGGTTCCCAATCGAACGAAACGGGCCATGATCTGTCTCCTATCTGTTACTGCACACTGCGCGTAACACGTGACGAGGGACCATCGGCCCAACGCGCCATCGTCCACACGAGGTCACTTAAGCGATTCAAGTATGGAACAACCAACGAGTCCGGTAGCGGGTATTGGGTGGCAATTCTTTCCGCTCGGCGAATAACCGTGCGAGCGACGTCATAGGCCGCCGAGATCTGATTTTCTCCGGGAACGACAAAATCCCGCGGGATAACGATGTCGGCCGACAGACGGTCGATGTGGACCTCGAGGCTATCCACCATGTCTTGGGTGACCAAAGTGGCGTTGGGCGTGAGTTTTTCGCGGTTCTCCGGCAAGGTGGCGACTTCGGCCATAAGAACCCACAAGTCGCGCTCGAGATGAATGGTGAGATCGGCCAGGCCATGTTCGGGACCGGCCACCGCTCGCGCCCATCCGAGTGAGGCTTGCGCCTCGTCAACGGCACCGTTGACTTCGATAGGTTCGGCCGACTTCAGGACTCGCCCACCGAAGAGCAGTCCCGTCGTACCGTCGTCTCCATGGCGCGAGTAAATCTTCACATGGGGAGAGTAGCGGCATCCCTGCTCGCCACTCCATGGGACTGCGGTAGCCTTCGCGAGCAATGAACGCCACGAGCGACCCCTACCTTGCCGCCCTCGCCCGTCGGGCCGTCATCTTTGACGGAGCGACCGGAACGAACCTGCAGACGCAGCACCTGACGGCGGACGACTTCGGTGGTGCTGCGCTCGAGGGATGCAATGAAATATTGGTGCTGACGCGACCTGACGCGATTGCGAATCTTCACCGTTCCTTCCTCGATGTCGGTGTCGACGTCATCGAGACCAACTCTTTCGGCTCGTTTTCGGTAGTCCTCAACGAATACGGGATTCCCGAGAAGGCGCACGAGCTGGGTTACGCCGCGGCGCAGATTGCGCGACGCACCGCCGACGAGTACGCGTCTCCCGGTAATCCCAAGTGGGTCGCGGGCTCGATTGGACCGGGCACCAAGTTCCCCTCACTGGGTCAGATCACATACGACGACCTCGCGGCGAGCTACGAAGAACTCGCCTTCGCCCTCCTCGAAGGTGGGGTTGACCTCCTCCTCATCGAGACCATGTTTGACGTGTTATCGGTCAAGTCCGCAGTCGCGGCGTGCCGTCGAGCGATGGCTCGTCACGGTCGAGAGGTCCCCATTCAGACTCAGGTGACCATTGAACTCACCGGTCGCATGTTGCCCGGAACGGAAATCGGCGCCGCGATTACCGCCCTTCAGCCCCTCGGTATCGACGTCATGGGGCTCAACTGCGCGACTGGCCCGGTTGAAATGTACGAACCGCTGCGCCAACTGTCAGATTCGTGCCCCCTCCCCCTCAGTTGCTTGCCGAATGCCGGCCTGCCGTCGGTCGTCGACGGCAAGATGCATTACGACCTCACCCCCGACGAACTCGCGCACCATTTGTCACGCTTTGTCGCCGACTTTGGAGTGACCGCGGTCGGTGGGTGCTGTGGGACGACCCCCGAGCACCTGGCCGCCGTGGTCAGCGCCGTGCGCGATCTCACGCCCGCGGTGCGTCAGCCCATTCTCGAGCCCGCCGCTTCATCGATTTACTCGTCGACCGCCTACCGCCAGGACCGCAGTGCCCTGCTCATCGGCGAGCGCACGAACGCGAACGGATCGAAAAAGTTCCGCGAAGCGATGCTGGCGGGCGACTGGGATACCTGCGTCGCGATGGCCCGCGAGCAAATCGCTGAAGGCGCCCACATCTTGGACGTCTGTGTTGACTACACCGGTGCGGACGGCGTGCGTGACATGGATGACCTCATGAGCCGTCTGTGCACCCAATCATCCGTCCCCGTCATGGTGGACACCACTGAGACCAAAGTTGCCCGTGCCGCATTGACCTGGCTCGGTGGCAAGGCCATGCTCAACTCGGTCAACTTCGAAGAAGGCGAAGGGCCCGGAACCCGCCTCAATGGCTTCATGGAACTGGCGCGCGACTTCGGATCGGCTCTGGTAGCCACCTGCATCGACGAAGAGGGTCAGGCACGCTCCGCTCAGTGGAAGTTTGATATCGCCCGCCGGATGGTGACGTTGGCCACCGAGACTTACGGCATTGCCGCTCACGACATTTTCATCGATACCCTGGCGTTGCCCCTATCCACGGGCATGGAAGAGTCACGCCGCGACGGAATCGAAACGCTGGAGGCGATTCGCCGCATCAAAAGCGAGCTGCCGGGCGTTAACACCCTGCTCGGTCTCTCCAACATTTCCTTTGGGCTCAACCCCGCCGCGCGCCAGGCGCTGAACTCCGTTTTCCTCCACGAGGCCGTCACGGCCGGACTCGATGCCGCCATCGTGCACGCGAGCAAGATCTTGCCCCTGACCAAGATCAGTGACGATGTTCGCCAGGCCTGTCTCGACCTCATTTACGACCGTCGCGTCGAGGGCTACGACCCTCTCAGCACACTGATCGAGCTCTTTGACGGCGTGAAGCTGTCCTCAGGCAACGCGGACGCGTTGGCCGATCTCCCTCTGGTCGAGCGCCTTCGCCAGCGGATCATTGATGGGATTCGCCCGGGACTCGAAGGGGACCTCGACGAGGCGATGGTGGCGGGGATTGCTCCCCTGACCATCGTCAACGATCACCTTCTCGAGGGAATGAAGATCGTCGGCGATCTTTTTGGCTCTGGTGAAATGCAGTTACCCTTTGTGCTGCAAAGCGCGGAAACCATGAAGACCGCCGTCGCCTATCTCGAACCGCACATGGAAAAATCTGGAGATGCCGGTCGAGGCACCGTCGTGCTCGCCACGGTGAAGGGTGATGTCCACGACATTGGCAAGAACTTGGTCGACATCATTCTCACCAATAACGGGTACAAGGTCATCAACCTCGGCATCAAGATCGGAATCAACGAAATGCTGGCCGCGGTCGACGAGCACTCCGCGGACGCGCTCGGCATGAGCGGCCTACTCGTGAAGTCCACCCTCATCATGCGCGAGAACCTGGAAGTGATGAACGAGCTCGGCTACGGCGATCTTCCCGTCATCTTGGGTGGCGCGGCACTCACTCGCTCCTACGTCGAGCGCGACCTTCGCCAAGTATTCAACGGTCGCCTTTTTTACGGCAAGGATGCCTTCGAAGGCTTGAGCGTGCTCAATCGCCTGGGTGAAATCCGCGCCGGGGCGACGAGTGATGACGAATTTGGTCGGACGATTTCTGTCAGCACCGTTCCCAGTCGTCTACGACCGCACAGCACCCTTCGCCCCGAGGGCTTGCCCTCACGCAGCCCCGACGTCATTGATGCGCCACAGTTGTTCACACCTCCGTTCATCGGATCTCGGGTCGCCAAGGGCATGAGTCTGGACGACATTTCCGACTACCTCAACCTCACCGCGCTGTTTCGTAATCAATGGGGTTATCGACCGAACGAGGGCGAAGATGACGCCGCCTTCAAGGACCGCATCCGCACAGTCTTGCGTGACCAGCTGGCCTCAGCCAAGGCGGGCGACCTGCTGATCCCTCAAGTGGTGTGGGGCTATTGGCCCGCCGCCGCTGACGGCGACGACCTCGTGCTCTACACCGACGACACGCGTCAAAGCGAGCGCATGCGCTTCAGCTTCCCTCGTCAGGCCAAGGAACCCTTCTATTGCATCAGCGACTTCTTTCGCCCCGCGGGTAGCGAACAGGATTACGCGGCCTTCATGCTCGTCACCATGGGCCCTCGGGTGTCGGAGCGCACGAGTGAGCTCTTTGAGGCCAACGCGTATCAGGACTACCTGCATCTGCACGGACTCGGCGTAGAAATGGCCGAGGCCTTGGCCGAAATGTGGCACCGTCGTATTCGCGAAGAACTGGGTTACGCCGACGAAGATGGCCCGACACTCTTTGGACTCTTCCGTCAGCAATACCGAGGTGGTCGCTACTCCTGGGGCTACCCCGCCTGCCCGAACTTGGAAGACAATGCCAAGGTGGTCGATTTACTCGATGCCGGACGCATTGGCGTGTCGGTCTCCGAGGGATTCCAGTTGTACCCCGAACAGACCACCGACGCGATTATCTGCCATCACCCGCAGGCGAAATACTTCGTTGTTTAACTGTTAACGAACTGCTGCGCCAACACGTCAAGATTGGTCTCACAGGCCTGATTGCCGCCCACCGGTGCCGTATTCTCCTCACACTGAGCGAGGTAGGTGACGTGAGCGCCAGCGATCTTGCCGGCACCGAACTGCAACTTGGCAAACGCGTGGCCCTTCGATCCCGCGTAGAGCGCGTGCGAGGCGCCCCATTCGCTGATGTGGGGGATGAGGGAGGTCAAAGTGGCGGCGCAGGCATCGGACTGGATCGACGGCCAGTAACAAGCGAGGCGTGACGGGATGGTCCCGCCTGCCTTCACGACCACGTAGGTGAGTCCTTGCACGGACTCCCCTGTGGCGGTCTGCGTCTGCATGACGGCACCGTCGGTCAACGCGGACAGCGGATAGAGGTTGACGGCACAGGCCGCCGACGAGGGCGAAATAATGGCTTGCGACGTGTAGGGCAAACCGTAGGCGGTGATATGGCCCACTTCGCTGGACGGTACGCGCACGGTCAAAGTTTTGTTCGTGATGGGATAAGACTTAGGGCCACACTGCTTGACGTCGAGCGTCACCGTGGTCAAGGCGGCGTTTCGTATCACCGACGGCAGTACGGCGGCGGCGGCGGCCCCCACGGTCAAGGTGGCGAGCAGAAGGTGTGGAATAAGTCGGCGCATGATGTCCTTCGTCAGGTGGTAGTTAGTTTCCGAGCTGCGACGCCAAGATGTCGGGATTATTCCGACAACTCAGTGCGCCCGCCGAGGTGGGGTATTTCGGCGACGTGGCCGTTTTCAGGACACAGACGTACTGATAGAGCATATTGCTGCCCTGATTGACACCCATACCGAATGATCCCCACGCCAAATTTGACGCATCTCCTGCAATGAAGGTGGCGTGGCTCTTGCCCCATGCGGTGAACGACGATCCCGGCAAATGGGTCCACTGGTCGCAGTTGCTCGACTTAATGTCGGGCCACATACAGCTGTAAGGGAAGGGAATTTTGACGTGGTCGGCCACCACGGCATAAATGACCTGTTCCGTCAACGGATCGGCGCTCGAGGGGCCCGAGATGTTCACTTGCCCCGCGGCCGCCAGAGCCTTGATGGGGGCCGCGCCGCCCTTGCAGCGGTAGCCCACCGGGGCGAGTACCACGGCCGTGGTCTTGGGTAGTTGGAATGCCACGACGTGGCCAACCTCGGAGGCGGCAACCTGTGTCGTAAAGGTCGTGAAGGTCGGTGAACTGTGACCGCAGCCCTTGACATCCAGAGTTACCGTGCTGCCGGTGAGGGGCAAGACCGGGACCGATGAGACCGTGGAGGGGCCAGGGTTCGACGAGGACGTTACGACGAGAGCCACCACGGCGCCCATCACCAAAATGAACGCGACGGCGAGGTGAGGAAAGTAACGACGCATGGCGGTCATCGTAGGGGCTAACGACGACCGGTCAAGGTGACGGCTTGGGCGGCGTTGGCGGCACCTTTGGCGTGATAGCTCGACCGCGTGAGCGGCGAACTTTGCACGTGGGCGAAACCCAGGGACATCCCGAAGGCTTCGATGTCGGCGAATTCTTCCGGCGTCCACCAGCGAGCGACCGGTAGATGACGGTTAGTCGGTCGAAGGTACTGGCCCACGGTGGCAATATCGACACCCGCGGCGCGCATGTCGATGAGCAGTTCGCGAACTTCATTCATGGTCTCACCGAGACCGACCATGAATCCTGACTTTGTGACCAGTCCGTCGGCCTTCGAGCGGGCCAAAATGGTGAGGGACCGGGCGTAACCGGCGCTCGGCCGAACAGCTCGTTGCAGACGCGCCACCGTCTCCATGTTGTGGTTCATCACGTCCGGCCGGGCGTCGAAAATTAATCGCTGACTAGCGTGATCACCCTTGCAATCACTGACGAGGACCTCAATTTGAGTTTCGGGTCGACGAGCGCGAATCGCGCGGATGGTGTCGCCAATGGCACCCGCTCCCCCGTCGCTCAAATCGTCGCGAGCGACGCAGGTAATCACGGCGTGCTGCAAATTAAGTCGCACTACCGCTTCGGCCACGCGTTCAGGCTCGGTGGGGTCAAGCGCGAGGGGCTTACGAGTATCGACCAAGCAGAAGCCACAGGCACGAGTGCAGCGTTCTCCATTGACCATGAACGTGGCAGTGCCGTCATTCCAGCACTCGAAGATGTTGGGGCACCCGGCTTCTTCGCACACCGTGACGAGGCGTAGGTCCTCCGTCATCTTGCGAAGACTGGCGTAGTTCTCCCCCATAGTGGCGGGGATGCGCAGCCACTCGGGCTTGCGCTGGCTGATGGCAAGACCATCTTCGGGCACGACGCCCGCGGCGCGAAGTCGACGAATCAGCGGGCGCTCAGTACCACCCGTTGCTCCCTGAAGGTCCACCGACTGCACCGTGACGTCGTCTCCCAATGACGACGCGATGGCGATTCCCACCTCACGCGTGAACTCGACGGCGTCAACATCGAGGCCGAGTGAGGTCAGTGACCCCACGGGAAACTCGGGAATGCCGCAGGGCACGATCGCCGCGAAGTGGCTGAGATCCGGATTGATATTCAGCGCAATACCGTGCAGGGTGCGGCGGCGACCCTGACGGTCTCGTTCAGTGCGCACTCCAATTTGACCGATTTTGACCGGATGAGTATCGAGGTGAGCCCAAATGCCGGGAAACTCACCCTTGGTGCCAACAAGACCCAAACGTCCCTCGGTATCGAACTGGCGGATGACGGCCGACACCGCATTTTCGAGTTTCTCGACGTGCAGTCGTCCTGCCGAGGGGTCGTCCGCCACGGTCGCAATCGCCCAGGCCACGACTTGGCCCGGTCCGTGATAGGTGAAGTCACCCCCACGATCGGCATCAAAAAGTGGGCCCGGCAGTTCGCCCGGAGGGACAAGGAGATTCTCGTCCTTCGTGCGAACCCCACGGGTGTATGTGGCGGGGTGTTCGAAAACTAAGACGTAGTCGTCAACCGCATCCAGCAAGGCATGTTGCAGATCGTTCGCCTCCGGAAACGTGATTCGTCCCAGGTACCGAAGGCGAACCACGTCAGCACTCCGCGGCGATGTCGAGTTCGCTCAGCACAGCGCCGACGCGATCCACGAAGGCGGCGGCGCGCACGGGCTCAATGACGCGATGGTCAAAGCTCAGCCCCACCGTCACCGTGCGACCAGCGACCAGTGCGCCGTCTCGAACGACCGGAACCTCGCGCACCGCACCGATGGCCAACGCGGCCACCTGAGGCTGAATGAGCAGGGGCACCGCATACGTGGTGTGGATCGACGGGGCGAGCAGGAAGGAGATGGAGCCACCAATGAGGTCATCGGTCATCAACTGGCGCGTGGCGACGCGTTCGTCGAGATCCGCCAAGCAACGCGCGAAGGCGCGCACGGACAGTTTGCCCGCGGCGTGCACGACCGGCACGAGCATGCCGTCAGGGTGGAGACTCTTCATGATGCCGACATTGATGCTGCGGCGGATGACAAGTTCGTCACCAGTAACTTCAGCGTTCAACGTGTCAAAGTCGGCGAGTGCGCGGATGGCGGCTACCGCCACCACAACTTCGGGTCGAAGCGTGATGCCATCTGACGTCGTTGCGGGCAGCGAGGCGAGGACGGACGCGTCGAGTTCGGCCGCAACGAAGCCCACGGGGCTGGTGCGCACGGTTTGGACCATGTGCTCGGCCATGCGCTTCACGCCCGCGGTAAAGGGAACGCGAATCTCCTCGGACGGACCTTGCGCCACGGCGCGCTCGGCATCGCGGCGGGTGATCGAACCGTTGGGGCCAGTGCCCGTCACCGAGCGAGGGTCTACCTGGCCGTCGACCAAAATCCGGCGAACGACCGGCGACGTGACCAGACCGGCGGTGGCGCCAGCGTCAGGCGCCGAGGTGGCGATGGGTGCCGTGGCCGGCGCCGTGGGCGCGGCTTGCGCGGCAGCCAGTGCGTCACCGTCGAGTTCGCCGATGACGGCCACGACGGCACCGACGGCCGCCGTGTCACCTTCGGGCACAACGATCTTGAGCAACACGCCCGCAGCCGGTGACGGCATTTCGGAGTCGACCTTGTCGGTCGAGATTTCGAGCAAGGGTTCGTCGCGAAGCACGACGTCACCGACGTTCTTCAGCCAGCGAGTGACAATGCCTTCAGTGACAGATTCACCGAGCGAGGGAAGGGTGACGTCAGCCAACGTGGATGCCTCGTCCGGCTAGGGCGAGCAAGGTTTCGCCAAAGACTTCCGACAGACTGGGGTGCGGCTGAATCAGCGCGGCGGCCTCCTCGGCCGTGGCCTCCCAGTTCACGGCGTAGTAGCCGGCACCGAGCTGTTCGGTGACCCACGGGCCCGCCATGTGCACGCCGAGGAGCTGTCCGGCACTGCCGTCGGGGCGCTTCTCCGCGATGATCTTGACGACACCATCAGTTTCCCCAATGATGCGGGCGCGACCGTTACCGGCGAAGGGGTCCTTCTTCACGACGACGGGGATGCCCTTTTCCTTAGCGGCTGCTTCCGTCAGTCCGACGAAAGCCACTTCCGGGTTCGAGTAGATCGCCCAGGGGACGCGGGTGTAGTCCACCGGCTGCACCGGTTCGCCGAGGATGGTCTTGACGGTGACGACCGCTTCCGCAAAGGCCACGTGGGCCAGCTGCGGGGTACCGGCGACGATGTCGCCCACGGCGTACACGTTGGCGACGGCCGTCTTCATGCTGCGGTCGGCCACCACAAAACCACGCTCGTCGATCACGACGCCCACGCCGTCAGCGACGAGGCCTTCCGTGCGGGCGCGACGACCCACCGACACGATCACCATGTCAACTTCAACGTCGTCGCCGCCGTCGATGTGCACCGTGGTGCCACCCGACTTCTTCGGGGTGTGGCCGGTGATAGTGACGCCGGTGCGGATGTTCATGCCGCGCTTCTTGAAGGCGCGCTGAGCGACGGCGACTACGTCGGTGTCACAGCCGTTCAAAATGTTGGGGAGTCCCTCCAGCACGGTGACGGTGGAGCCCATGTCGACCAGCATGGACGCGAATTCGCAGCCAATTGCGCCGCCGCCGATGACCGCGGCGGTGGCGGGCAAGGAGGTGAGCGACAGGAATTCATCCGATGTCACGATGGTGGTGCCATCGATCTCAAAGTGGGGAATGGTGCGCGGCACCGAGCCCGCGGCCAGCACGACGTTGGCGCCGCTCAGTGTGGTGCCCGCATCGGCACCATCGAGAATGGCGACCTGGTTGCCGGCCTGCAGTTGCGCGGTGCCGGAAAAGACGGTGACCTTGCGGCCCTTGAGCAGACCGGTCAGACCCGTCGTCAAGGTGCTGACGACGTCGTTCTTTCGGGCTTGAGAGACGGAGAAATCAATGCTGAGGTTCGAGGTCGAGAGTCCAAATTCGGCGCCCGCTTCGATGGTGCGCTTCACGTGAGCGGTCTCGAGAAACTCCTTCGCGGGAATGCAGCCACGCTGGAGGCAGGTACCGCCCACCGTGTCGCGTTCGACGAGGGCGATATTGAGGCCGGCGGCCGCTCCGTACAGGGCGGTGGCGTAACCGCCAGGTCCTCCACCGATGACGACAACATCAAAGTTCTGGGATTCGGGGGCCACGAGCATCCTTTCCACGGGGGCGCTTTGCGCGCTTCCTATCCTACCGAGGTGCGCTGGCTACTGAGTCGGCGTGGATCGACCACGGCCCTCATCGGCGGCCAAGGTCGCCAGGGTGTCGACGAACTCGTTCATGGGCTCCCCCGAATGACCCTTCACCCACCGAAAGGTCACGTCACGGCCACAATCAATCGTCACCGCGAAGATGGCCTCCCACAGGTCGCGATTCGCCACCGCTTGGCCCTGCGAGTTCTTCCACCCGCGGCGGCGCCAGCCGGCGTGCCACTTGTCGTTGAAACACTTCACCACGTAGGTGGAATCACTGACAATCTCGAGCGGACCGTTGGGAAAGGCGCGAACAGCTTCGAGTGCGGCGGTGAGCTCCATGCGCTGATTGGTTGTCGGACTGTCCACGCCCGAGGCGTACAGGTGCTCGCCCACCGCCCAGGCCCAGCCGCCCGGTCCCGGATTGCCGCGACACGAGCCGTCGGTGTAGATGACGGTTCTCACGAGGTGTGGGTGGTCCACGCGTCGGGATCTGACGTGTAACGCGTCACGGCTTCCGGCAAATTGTTCGTGGCGATATCGGCGATGGTGACATGCTCGAGCACGTCGCGCAAACTGGCGCGCACTGCCACCCACACGTCACGCAGGGGCTGAGCCAGTCCCTCGTATTCGAGGGTTTCGGGACGCTGTCCGCGCACTCCGGCCATGGGGCCCGACAGGGCGCGCAGCACGTCCGCCACGGTTATCTGATTGGCCGGTCGATTGAGCTCGAAGCCTCCTTCGGCACCGCGCCGTGAGCGAACGATTTCTTCGCGGCGAAGGTCGCTCATGATCGCGCCCAGAAATTTCGGCGGGAGATTCTGTTCGCGCGCCAAGCGCTCCGCACTCATGGCGCCCTGACAGTCCGCCAAGGTGAGCAGCGACCGAATCGCGTAGTCGGCTTTGGCGGGAATTTGCACCTACCTATTCTGCCCGACTGGCGCGTCACCGAGACGCACCCCGCCTAGGGTCAAGCGTCGTGAACATCTCTGACGCTCGTTGGTATCTCTGCATCGGCCTCGTGGATGACCTACTCACTCGAGTTGAACACGCAGTACGGGGCGGCATTGACATCGTCCAGCTGCGCGATAAAACGGACAATCTCGCCGCACTTCATCGGCAGGGAAGAGATTTGCGTGCGCTGTGTCGCGATCTCGATGTCCCCTTCATCGTGAACGACAGACCCGAACTAGCGGTTGACCTTGACGCCGATGGCGTACATGTGGGCCAAGACGATGTCTCCATTGAGCGGTGCCGACTGTTGCTAGGTAGCGCCGCCATCGTGGGGCTCTCCACCCATGCCCCCTCGGAATTCACTGCGGGCCTCGACACCTCAGCCACATATCTCTCCGCGGGTCCCATCGAGGCGACACCCACCAAACCCGGCCGGGAGGGCACGGGTCGTCAGTACGCCACGTGGGCACAGGCCGAAAGTGATCGACCCGTGTTTGTCACCGGCGGCGTGAACGAGCGCAATGTGGGCGAGTTGGTACGGGCCGGCCTTCGTCACTTCGTGGTGGTGCGGGCCATCACCGAATCGCCCGACCCGCAGCGCAGCGCTCGCGCTCTGGTCGACGCCTACGAGGCCGCCCTCGCTTAACGGTGACGCTCCAGCCAGCCGAGCAAGGTGGCAACTACTCGAGGGTCGGCCCGCAGAACGTGTCCCGCCGACTGAATGATGCGAATCTCGCCGTGACCATCCGCCGCATCAACGAGCGCGCGCGCGTCCGTCGAAGGCACTTCTCTATCGTCGGCGCCGTGGATAACGAGCAAGCGTCGCGGCGGAATGCTCGCGGCCGCCGCTAAGGGGTCCCACGCCAGGATGTCGGCGACGAAGGGATTAATATCGAACTCGGGGGCGTGGCTGTCGATGACACCCGACGCGCGCAACACGCGGGCGAGATCACTCGGCGCGCCCATCCACGCGTCGAGATACGCAGGCGTCGCAAAGGTGGCCACGCCGAAGATGGCGGGGTTGTCGGCAGCTACTCGAAGCGCCAACGCGCCACCCAGCCCAAAACCCGCCAGTGAGACGCGTTGGTCGCCGAAAGTAGCAATGACGTCGTCGATGTCGCGGCGCCAGGTAGGGGCGCTGAACGATCCCGTGGACGAGCCCACGCCGGACAAGGTGGCGGTCGCGACTGTCCACCCGGACTCTTGAGCGAGTGCGTCGGCTAATTCCGGCAACATGCCCGCGGCGTGGCGACCCATGCCGGGCGCCTTGGGCAGCCCGTGCAAGATGAGAAGGACACGATCACTCACGCGCGTGGCCGGAGTGGCCGTGGCGAGATCTAATACCGAGTCGCCGCTCGAGAGCGACTCTCGCGTTAACACGTCTTAGATGCCGAGACGGTCCGCGAGCAGCTCGCGGTGGAACGTCGGGTCGCCGAGGAAGATCTCGGACGACTTGGCGCGCTTGAAGTACAGGTGCGCGTGGTGCTCCCACGTGAATCCAATACCGCCGTGAATCTGAATGTTCTCCGCGGCGCAGTGGAAGTAGGCCTCCGAGCAGAAGCTCTTGGCCAAGCTCGCGGCGATGGGAAGTTCGTCGCTGTTCTCTTGCGCGGCGTAAGCGGCGTAATACGCCGCCGACTTCGCCGACTCCACGTCGAGCAACATGTCGGCGCACTTGTGCTTGATGGCCTGGAACGACCCAATGGGACGGCCGAACTGAAGTCGGTTCTTGGCGTAGTCCACGGCGTTCGTCAAGACGCGCTGGGCGCCACCGACCTGCTCGGCGGCCAAGAATGCCGCGGCCTTCTGCAAGGCGACGGTAACGATGGCGAGAGCGCCGCCTTCCGTACCGATGAGACGAGCGGGGGTGTTGGCGAACTCGAGGCGGCTCTGCTTACGCGTCTGGTCCATCGTCGGTAACGCCGTGGCGGTGAGGCCCGCGGCACCCTTCTCGACGGCGAAGAGACTGAGACCCTTCTCGGTGGTGGCGGTCACCAAAATCAACGACGCCAATGATCCGTCGGTGACGTAGTTCTTCTCCCCGGAAATTGTGAATCCATCACCCGACGCGGACGCGGTCGTGGTGGTGGACAGGTCCCAATTGCCACGGTCGTCCAAGATGGCGAGGGTGGCGATGGTCTCACCGGCGGCAATACCGGGGAGGTAGGCCTGCTTCGCGGCGTCATCCCCGGACTCGAGCAAGGTGCCCGCCGCGAGCGCGACGGTGGAGAAGTACGGACCGCAGTACAAAGCCGCACCCATTTCCTCGAAGACGACGTAGAGCTCCACGGGACCGAAGCCCTGGCCGCCAAATTCTTCCGGAATGCCGAGACCCTGTAGGCCCATTTCGGCCCCCATCTGTGCCCACACGGCGGGGTCGTAGCCCTCGTCGGTCGCCATCAAACGGCGAACTTCGGTCTCCGGCGACTTGTCGTCCAGGAAGCGCTTGACCATGCTGCGCAGCTCTTCTTGATCTTGGCTGAACCCGAAATTCATCTCGACTCCTTCATGTGGTGGCCACGACGCCACCTCTGCGTGATTGAGACTAGCGAACCTGATGGGCGCGGCGGCGTGACAGGCTGACCCCATGTCAGAAAACGAAATTGTCTGGTCGTCTGCTGCTGTGGAGGTGCATCGCATCGTCGTCGGACCGGTGGCCAACAACGTGTACGTGCTGCGATGCCGGCGCAGTGGCACGGGGCTCCTGATAGACGCGGCCAACGAGCATGAACGACTCCTGGCGCTGGCCACGTCACTGGCGGTCTCGCACGTCGTTGAAACCCACGGTCACTGGGATCACATTGGGGCTGTCGAGCAGGTGCGCGAGGCCGGACTTTCGGTATACGTCCGGCACGAGGACGCTCACCTCCTGCCGTCATATGACCAACTACTCGACGATGAACAGGTTCTCGAGGTGGGCGATCTTCGCGTACGGGTCATCCATACACCCGGACACACGGGCGGCTCCATCTGCCTGTCGGTCGACAACACCCCCCTCCTCTTCACTGGCGACACCCTGTTTCCCGGTGGTCCGGGCGCCACGCACTTTGATGGGGGCGATTTCCCGACCATTATCCGTTCCATCGACGAACGACTTTTGAGACCCTTTTCCGGTGACACCCTTATCTGGCCGGGACACGGTGCGCCCAGCACCCTCGGGGCCGAGTCGCCCCATTTTGACGAGTGGGTCGCTCGCGGTTGGTAGGGGTGACGCCCACGATGCCCACCGTTAGGGTGATTTCGTGACTGACCTTCTTGTTCTGGACGACTTACACGCCTCCGCCGATGGCGTCGAAATCTTGGCGGGCGTGAGCCTTCGCGTGGCCGAGGGCGAAGTGCACGCCCTCATGGGACCAAACGGTGCGGGCAAGTCCACCTTGGGCAACGTCATCATGGGTCATCCCGGTTACGACATCACCAGTGGTCGCATAATTTTTCGCGGCGAGGACATCACTACGTGGAGCGCCGACGAGCGCGCTCGCGCGGGCATCTTTCTCGCCTTTCAATATCCCGAGGCAATTTCTGGTGTCTCCGTAGTGCAGTTCCTGCGTCAGGCGATTGCCGCGCGCAAGAACCTGGACGAGTTATCGGTGCTGGAAGTTCGCCTCGACCTCCAAGAATGGATGGCCAAGTTGGAGATGGATCCGGCCTTCGCGTCGCGCCACCTCAATGACGGTTTTTCCGGCGGCGAACGTAAGCGCAATGAGGTGTTGCAAATGGCCCTCCTCGAGCCCGAACTCGCCATCTTGGACGAAACCGACTCGGGACTCGACATTGATGCGCTGCGCATTGTGGCAAACGGTGTGCGCCTCGTGCGCGAGCAACGCCCGAACATGGCCGCCATTGTCGTGACCCACTACGTCAAGTTGCTCGAAGAACTCGTCCCGGACTTCGTGCACATCTTGGTGGACGGCAAAATCGTTCACAGTGGTGGCGTTGACGTGGCGACGGCGATTGAAACCGCCGGGTATGACCAATGGCGAGAGGTCGTGGCGTGAGCGGCGATTTCTCCTCACTGCGTAGCGATATCCCCCAGCTGACGCGTGAGGTTCACGGACGTCGACTGGTGTACCTCGATTCAGCCGCTACCTCCCTCACGCCGCGCAGCGTGATCGAGGCCATGGACCAGTACTACGAGCGCCACCACTCCAACGTCCATCGAGCCGTGTATCTCACCGCCGAGGAAGCAACCGCCGCCTTTGAAGGCGCGCGCGCCGACATCGCCTCGTTCATCAGCGCGCCCGGTGGGGCCGAAGAGGTGGTCTTCACACACGGCACGACCGAATCGTTCAACCTCATCGCCCACGGCTGGGGGGCCCGTCACCTCGGACCGGATTCCGCCATCGTGCTCACGGAAATGGAGCATCACGCGAACTTGGTGCCGTGGTTCCAGTTACGCGAACGACTCGGCTTTGAGATTCGCTTCCTCACGGTCACCGATGATTTTCGTCTCGACCTTTCCAACCTCGATGAACTCCTGCACGGCGCGTCGCTCATCTCCTTCACCGGTATCAGCAACGTTCTCGGAACGGTCAATCCCGTCGCCGAGATTGCCAAGCGGGCGCACGCCGTCGGGGTGCGCGTCGTCGTCGACGGCGCCCAGCTGGTGGCGCACCATCCGGTGGACGTCGAAGCTCTCGGTATCGACGCCATTTGTTTTGGTGCCCACAAAATGATGGGACCCACGGGCATCGGTGCGGTATGGGCCAAGCGCGATATGTGGGCCGAGATGGACCCCTTCATGGGTGGTGGCGCGATGATCGCCGACGTCAGTCTGGATGGTTATGTCCCCGCACCCGACAACCGACGATTTGAGGCCGGCACCCCCCCAATTGCAGAAGCGGTGGGCTTTGCCGCCGCGATTCGTTACCTCCGCGGATGGGACATGGCGGCGCTGCAAGCCCACGAGGACACTCTCACCGCCGAGGCGCTGCGTCGCCTCGCGGATGTGGCTCCCGGTCGGCTACGCATCATTGGCCCCCCGACGTTAGATCAGCGTGCGGGGGTCATCAGCCTCGACCTCGACGGCGTTCACCCGCACGACATTGCTCAAGTTCTCGACCAACACGGTGTCTGCGTGCGGCCGGGGCACCACTGCGCCAAGCCCTTGATGAAGCGTTTCGGACTATCCGCCACAGTGCGCGTGTCCTTTGGTCCCTACAACACCAGTAGCGACATCGACGTATTGATCGATGCCCTCACCGCTGCGGATGCGATGTTTCGATAATCATGGACGGGCTCGACGACCTCTACAAAGACATCATCCTCGACCACTACCGCTCACCGCGAAATCGTGGCGAGTTGCCGGTGCCGCCGGCCATGTCGGCTGAAGGCTTTAACCCACTGTGTGGCGATCAGGTCACGGTGTACGTCACGCTCGATGGTGACACCATTTCTGACATCAAGATCACAGGAACGGGCTGTTCCATCTCCCAGGCATCTTCCTCGCTGATGTCCGCCGCGGTCAAGGGTAAGACCACGTCCTTCGCCTACGACCGATTGGCAGTGTTCAAGCGACTCATGACGATTGACGACACTCCCGGTGAGCCGGTGAATGTGCGCGAACTGGGCGAGATGGCGGCCCTCCAAGGCGTGGTGCAATTCCCGGCACGCATTAAGTGCGCCATTTTGGCGTGGAACACTCTCGACCAGGTGTTATCCACCCACGCTTCACCTCAGTAGCCGTCGGCACATGGCCGTCTCCATAGAGACCTAGCAGAGGTGCGGGTCCCACCAGGGGACATCGCGTGCCGGCGTCGACACCGTCGTGCCGCCCGTCACCGACGTACTCGGCACCGTGGTGGTGGTCGAAATCACCGGCGGTGGGTTCGGGTGCATTTGCGCGTTCGGCGGTGGGTTGGTCGGATGGGTGAGTTCATTGCCAAATACTGTCGTGAACAGTTGCTGCGCCTGCGGTTGCTGAACCACTAACACGTCGCCGTAGGGGTGCACATTTCCGGCGGAGACCACCGGCAAGGTGTACGAGTAGAGGTGCGACGTATTGAAGTGGCGGAAGTGAAGCCCCAGGCCCAATAGCTCCGCACCCGACCAACTGCTGTCGAGGACAATGCCCTGCGGCAATGCGGAAATAAGGCTGTTGAGAGCGAGCGGGTCGTACGCCTTTGACTTGGCTTTTTGTAGCATCCCCTTGATAAAGAGATCTTGGCGAATGATGCGGCCATAGTCGCTGGTGCCGTCGTAGAGCCACTGGCCATGGCTGAGGTAGTAGGTGTGGCGGCCACGCATCAATGACAGAGCCATCGGGCCTTGAATGTTGTGACATCCCGCCGTCTTGATATACGTACCGGACATGTAATCCCGAAGCGGTGTCGGGAAGTACATGTTGACGCCCCCAATAGACCCGGCGGCGTTGATGACGCCCACGAAGGACACTTCCACCACGTGGTTGATGGGAATACCAAAGTTCGCCTCAATGGTCTTCACCATGAGGTCGGGGCCACCGCCGAATTCGGGATCCAAGTTGACGTTGATGCGGTTGTAATTCGTCCACAGGCCCTGGTTCTTCAGCAACGCCACCATCGTGTCGCGAGGGATGGAAATCGAACTAATCGTGTTCTTGATGGGGTCGATGTGAACAATCTTGACCACGTCAGAGCGCTGTCCCGAGGCGCTGCCCGCGGCGTTGGCCAAAGATCCCGTCAGTCCGACACGAGAGTCAGAACCGACCACCAATACGTTGAACGGTTGCGACGGGTCCACCGACTTCAACGCATTCACCTTGATTTTTTGGAAGTGACCCAATTCCCAGTTCGCCACGAGTCGGGCGATGGGCATGGCGGACACGGCGAGAAGAACGAGGACGAGGCCCGCAATGACGAGGCGGCGTCGATTCCTCGCCTTGCGCGCACCCGCAGATTTTTTTCTACCGCGAGCGGGAGCCTTGCCCTTCGGGCTGCCACCGTGACGGCGGTCAACGGCGTCGCCGAGCGCTAAGAGGCGTTGTTCGTTAGCGATGCGACCCGACGGGGAGGGGCGCTGGCCCTTACGGGGCCCAGACGGGCGAGAAGACATGCGTTCATCCTACCGGCGAAGCTTCTTTTCTCGGGGTCAGCGGGTGCGGAACTTCTCGTAACCATTGGCTTCGAGCTCGTCTACGAGCTCCATGCCACCGCTCGCAACAATCGCGCCATCGGTCATCACGTACACAATGTCCGGCGTCAATTCGTTGAGCAGTCGACGGAAGTGGGTAATCGCCAAGACGGCGCAGTTCCACTCGCGAGTCGCTTCGTGCACGCGCCGAGCGACGGCGCCAAGGGCATCCACGTCAAGGCCCGAATCAATTTCATCGAGGATGGCGACGGCGGGACGAAGGGCAGCCAATTGAACAATCTCGGCGCGCTTGCGCTCGCCTCCGGAGAGGTCGACATTGACAAAACGCTGCAACAGTTCGGGGCGAAGTCCAAGGCGCTGCGCTTCGACATTCATGACCGACGCGACGTCACCTGTGGCTCCCGCGGCAGTCAGCATGTCGAGGGGACGAACGCCAGGCACGTCGAGGGGCTGCTGCAGGGCTAAGAACAAGCCATGTCGCGCGCGCTCGTCAGAGGGCAATTCGAGGAGAGATTCGCCGTTGATCATGACGCTGCCGCCGGTGATCTGATAACCCGGTCGACCCGCAATCGCGTTCGCCAACGTTGACTTGCCACATCCGTTCGGGCCCATGATGGCCGCGACAGTTCCGGCGTCCAAGGTCAATGACAGACCTTTGACGATTTCTCGCTCGCCGACGGTGACGTGCAGATCGCGAATCTCGAGCGTGCTCATGACCACTCCTCATCCAGATACACCACGCCGTTGACGATGGAGACGCCGAAGGTGGCGACGGGCTCGGTCGCCGGCAAGGATAAGGCCTCGCCGGTGGAGATGTCGAAGATGGCGCCGTGACGGTCGCACTCAATGGTGCAATCCACCGCTTCGACGTCACCGGTTGACAAGGCGAAGTCCTCATGTGAACAGCGATCACTCAAAACGTACACGTCATCACCGAGGCGCACCAGCGCCAATCGGCGATTGGCGACAGTGACCGCGGTGGCGGCTCCGTCGGCAAAGGTGGCAAGCTCTCCGAGGGCGATGCTCACGCGAACACCACCATGTCGTCGATGATGGCGGCGATGTCGTCAGACACGGTCTGCGCCAACTCCGCCGGCCAGGCCGCCAGCATTTCATTGAAGAAGCCGAGCACCATGAGACGTTCCGCGACGGCCCGCGGGACGCCGCGGCTCTCGAGGTACCAACGGGTCATTTCATCGAGCGGTCCCACCGACGACGCGTGCGCGCAGGTGACGTCGTTCTCGCGAATGTCGAGGTTCGGCACGGTGTCGGCGTGGGCAACGTTGGAGAGTAAGAGGTTGTGGTTGCTTTGGCGGGCGTCGGCGCGACGCGCGCCCTTTTCCATTTCAATCAAACCGGTGTAAATCGAACGCGACGAGTCGCCCACGGCGCCCTTGCTGACCAAGGTTGCCGTCGTCCGCGGGGCGAGGTGAAGCTGGTGAGTGCGGAGGTCATGGATCTGATTGCCGTGACCGACGTAGGTCGTCATGAGGCGGTTTTCTGCGCCGGTCTCGCGCAGCTCGCAGTCCTGACGAGCGCGGTCATAGCGGGCACCCACGCCGGCGTAGTTCTGAGTGAGGTGAGCGTCTCGCGCCAAGATGCCGCGGCTACGGGCAATGAACCATGCGCTGTCCGACAGCGACTGATACGTCGACCAGACCGCGTGGGCCCGCTCTGCGAGTTCAATCCGAGTGGTCGTCGAAATGAAGCTGTCTGCTCCCCCGCGAATGCGCTCCACCACGGTCGCCGACGCACCGGCGGCGACCGCCACGGTGATATCGACGCCCGCAAAGGCTGCCGTGAACTGCTGGTCGATGATCAGGGGCTCGGTGAGGGTGGTCGCGATCTCGATGCGGTACATCTGGGGGGCGAGGAGGTGCGCCAACGACTCAAAGCCGTCGCCTTCAGATTCGGGCAATGCAACACGGCGCTCGCTCGTAATGGTTATTCCCGCGGGAGTGGTGCTGCTCAGCAGTTCGCCGTTCACCAACACCAGTGCGTGTGCCATGGGGCTAACAGTCTCGCTGCCCCCGACGAAAGACGTGGTGTCCAGTTCATTCAAGGGGGCGTATCGCCACACTTCGTCGCTGGTGGTCGGCAGGCCGGCATCGCGAACAGCGTCGACCCACTCAGCACGATCGGCGGGTGCAGCATGGCGAAGGGAAGTCCAGAAAGTGCTCATAGTGGGGCGTGGGCAGTGTAACGGCGTGCGTGGTAAGAGCGACCTAGGCTCGGCGTGACTTGAGGAGGCTTGCCGTGGCGTTCACGTCAACTGTTCTGGAACTAGAGATTGCCGACCACATCGCGACCCTGTGGCTGTCGCGCGCCGAGGCGCGAAACGCCATGGGTTCAGACCTCTGGCGCGATTTGCCTCTCGCCGCTGCGGCCATTGCGGAGAATCGTGAGGTGCGTTGCGTGGTCATTGCGGCGCGCGGACCTCACTTCACGGTCGGGCTGGACCTCAAGGAAATGGGCGCGATGTTCATGACGGGGGGCAACTCGTCGGGGACCGACTCGAAGGCCATGACGACTCGCAAGCTTTTTGACCGCATCCAGGAGATTCAGCAAGCCATCACCTGCTTTGACGAGCTGGAGGTTCCCGTCATCGCGGCCATTCACGGCTACTGCATTGGCGGTGGCATTGACCTCGTCACCGCGGCCGATTTTCGACTGGCGTCGTCTGATGCCATTTTCTCGGTGCGAGAAGCCAAGGTGGGCATCGTGGCCGACCTCGGCACCTTGCAGCGCTTACCGCGCATCGTGCCCGCTGGTCATGTGGCCGAACTCGCCTACACCGGTGCGGACTTTGGCGCGCAGCGTGCGGAGCAGATTCACCTCGTCAACCGCGTCGTGGACGGATCGGCCGACGAGGTCTACGCCGCCGCGGTCGACGTCGCTCGTGCGATTGCGGCTAATCCACCATTGGCCGTGACCGGAACCAAGTCAGTGCTGCGCGCCAATGATGGTCGCACCGTGGCCGAGGGCCTCGATTACGTCGCGCGATGGAACTCCATGTACTTATTCACCGACGACCTCGTGGAAGCCATGATGAGTTTCCTCGAACACCGTGAGCCGCGCTACACCGGCCAGTAGTTAACGGCGCCAAAAGCGCCAGCCACGGCGGGAGCGATCCGACTCGTCTCGCGCCGCCTGCTCCTCGAGCTCTCGACGACGGTCCGCAAAAGCGGTGGCGGCGATGCCATCCACGATCTCCGCGGCGGCGGCCAAGACAGCTTCGCGATCTTCGCGGCTCGAGTCGGGCGTGGCTACCGGTGGCGGCGACACCAAGGAGCCGTGACTCCACCCCACATCAGCCATGCGGGGTTCGTAGGTCATGCAGTCACTCGGACAGCTAAAGGGCTGATCGGGGGCATTACCCAACGAGCAAAAGCGCGCTACGTCTCCCGACGAGTAGGTGCGACTCTGAAAATGTTTGCACTCTTCACGCATTCCCATGTCCCTATCGTGCCATGTCCATGGCGACGAGACCGCGCAACGTGGGGCCCGAGGGCGAACCTCGGTCCTAACCGATGGATCCTTCCATCTGGAGTTCAATGAGTCGGCTCCACTCGACGGCGTACTCCATCGGCAAAGTCCGCGTCACGGGCTCGATGAATCCGTTCACGATCATGCCCATGGCTTGGGACTCGTTCAGCCCGCGGCTCATGAGGTAGAACAACTGGTCGTCACCGATCTTGGAGACGGTGGCTTCGTGGCCGATGGACGCGTCACGCTCCCCGACTTCCATATAGGGCTTGGTCTCGCTGATGGACTGCTGGTCAAGCAGCAGGGCGTCGCAACGTACGAAGCTCTTCGCACCCGTCGCGCCTTCTTCTACCTTGACGAGTCCACGATACGTCGAGTGACCACCATCCTTGGAAATCGACTTGCTGACGATGGTGGACGTGGTTTCCGGAGCGGCGTGCACCATCTTGGCGCCCGTGTCTTGGTTTTGACCGGCGCCGGCGTAGGCCACGGAGAGCACCTCACCCGAGGCCTTGGGGCCCATGAGGTAGACCGCGGGGTACTTCATCGTGAGACGCGAACCGATGTTGCCGTCAATCCACTCCACGTGAGCCTCCGCCTCGGCGCGGGCGCGCTTGGTGACCAAGTTGTAGACGTTGTTCGACCAGTTCTGAATCGTGGTGTAGGTGATACGCGATCCCGGTAGGGCGACGAGCTCCACCACGGCCGAGTGCAGCGAGTCGGTCGAATACACCGGTGCCGAACAGCCCTCGACGTAGTGAACCTGACTACCCTCATCGGCGATAATCAAGGTGCGCTCGAACTGACCCATGTTTTCCGTGTTGATACGGAAGTAGGCCTGTAGTGGCTGGTCGACGTTCACGCCCGGCGGCACGTAAATGAAAGATCCACCCGACCACACGGCGCTGTTGAGGGCGGCGAACTTGTTGTCGTTAGGCGGAATGACCGAACCGAAGTACTTCTGAACCAGTTCTGGGTACTCACGCACCGCGGTGTCCATGTCGCAGAAAATCACGCCGAGAGCTTCGAGGTCGGCGCGGTTGCGGTGAAAAACCACTTCCGATTCGTACTGCGCGGTGACCCCGGCCAGGTACTTGCGCTCGGCCTCCGGGATGCCCAACTTCTCGTAGGTCTGCTTGATGGCGTCAGGAAGGTCTTCCCAGTCCTGCACCTGATTCTCGGTGGGCTTGATGTAGTAGTAGATGTCGTTGAAGTCGAGGTCCGGCATCTTCTGGGCGAACCAGGGCAGCATCGGCTTCTTTTCAAAGCGGGTGAGGGACTTCAGGCGAAAGTCGCGCATCCATTGGGGCTCACTCTTGATGTCAGACATCTCACGAACGATGGCCTCATTGAGGCCCTTCTTCGGCTTGAACACGACGTCGAGTTCGTCTGACCAGCCCAGCTGGTAACGACTGAAATCCAGGTTTTCGACGCTCATGCTCACCTCGGCTAGTTCTTCCTATGGCGATTGTAGTAACTGCCATTGATTGTTGAAGCAGAAAAAACTGGCAAAGTGTCCCCATGTCCACTCCGCCTCGCGCCGAACGTCACGACCACCTCATCACCTTCCATGGTGATACCCGCAACGATCCGTACTACTGGATTATGGATCGCGAGAGCCCGCAGGTCCTTCAACTCCTCGGCGATGAGAACGCGTTTCGCAAGGAGTCCCTCGCCGACCTCGCACCGCTGGAAGCCGAGATTTTCAATGAGGTCAAGAGTCGAATCGAAGAGACCGATACGTCGGTGCCGGTGCGAATGGACGAGTGGTGGTATTTCGAGCGGACGCGCGAGGGCCTGAATTACGCGGTGAACTGCCGCGTGCCGGTGGGCGATGACCGTGAGACCCCGCCCGTCATCGACCCGCTCACGTCACTGCCCGGCGAACAAGTGATCTTGGATGAAAACCATGAGGCCGGCGACGGAGACTTCCTGTCGGTCGGCATCTTGGCTATTTCCCCCAATGACGAATGGGTGGCCGTCGGTATCGACCGAGATGGCAACGAAGAGCACGACGTGACGTTTCGCCGCCTCGCTGATGGTGTCGTCGCCGATGACCACCTCAGCCCCCTGCACTACTCGTTGACCTGGTCGATGGACAATGCCTACGTCTGGTACACGATGATCGACGAGGCCGCCCGACCATGGCAAGTGTGGCGCCACCAGCTCGGCACGGAGCAAAGGGCTGACGTCTTGGTATTCCAAGAAGATGACGAGATGTTTTGGGTCGATGTGGCCCGAACGCGTGATGACGAGAAGATTGTCATCACCTCCAGCTCCAAGATGTCGAGTGAAGCGCGCTCACTGGACGCCCGCAATCCTCTCGGCGAGTTCGTCATTCTCGACCCTCGTCGTGACGGTATCGACTACGACGTTGAGCACTATCGCGACGCCTCGGGTCGCGGCTGGTGGCTGAAGACCTCTAATGAAAACGCTACCGACTTTGCGCTATGGGTGCGGGCCGATGACACCGACGGCGAGTGGACGGTGGCGCTCCCAGAGCGAAGTGGTGTTCGACTCGAAGGTATCGATGCCTACGGCACCTTCTTCGCGATTAGCGAGCGATTCAACGGTCTGGCCTGCGTGCGCCTCGTCCCCCACCACGGCGCCGCCGCCGCCGATGTGGACATCGAGGCCGTGAGTTATCTCGTAACCGGTGACGTGGATCCGAGCACCATCGTGGCCGGCGGCACGCCGAGCTACGACGCGACCACCTACCGAGTCGTGACAACCTCGCTCATCACTCCCCGCACCGTCAGCGACGTGGTCGTTGCGACGGGCGACAACCTGGTGCGCAAGCAACAGATCGTGAAGGGCGACTTTGACCCCGAGCGCTACCGCACCGGCCGTGTGTGGGTCTCCGCCAGCGACGGCACCCGCATCCCCGTGTCCATCGTCGCTCGTCGCGATCTGGTGATCGAGCTCGATGACGGCACGTTGGCACCCGCCGACCCCTCACCGTTCCTGCTCTACGGCTACGGCTCGTACGAAGCGTCCATTGACCCGGGCTTTTCCGTCTTTCGACTCTCGTTACTCGACCGCGGCATCATCTTTGGTATCGCACACATTCGTGGTGGTGGCGAAATGGGTCGTCGCTGGTACGAGGAAGGCCGACTGGCGCAGAAGGCCACCACGTTTTCCGACTTTGTCGCCGTGTCACGTCACCTCTGCGAGCAGGGCTGGACAACGTCGTCGCAATTAGCGGCTCGCGGCGGATCAGCGGGAGGCCTCCTCATGGGTGCCGTTGCCAATTTGGCGCCCGAACTCTTTCGGGCCATCGTGGCCGAGGTGCCCTTCGTCGATGCGCTCACCACCATCTTGGACCCCAGCTTGCCGCTGACGGTGACCGAGTGGGAAGAATGGGGCAATCCCATCGAGAGCGCGTCCATCTACTCCATCATGAAGGGCTACGCCCCCTACGACAATGTTCGCGCCACCAATGACGATGGTTCGCCACGCGTGTACCCCGATATGTACCTCACTTCGGGACTCAACGACACTCGGGTGGGTTACTGGGAAGCCGTGAAATTTGCTCAGAAAATTCGTGATGTCAATCCCGATAACCGCGTCTTTGTCAAGGTGGAGATGGGTGCAGGTCACGGCGGTCCCTCGGGTCGATACGACGCGTGGCACGATGAAGCGGCGACGGCCGCCTTCATTGTCTCGCGAATTACTCGACGTTAGGGAAACGACAGGCACTCAATGTTAAATCCGCCGACGGCGTGACCTTGCCGAGAACCGATCCCTCCATCTCGATCACATCCATGATTGATGACCAGCTCTTCGTCGGCCACCGGAGTCCAATTCATGTGTGGCGCTGGATACGGCGCATCACGCTCTTCCCAAGTTCTTAAGCAAGTTTATTTGCATATCTTTGCGTGAGAAAATCCATACGCAATGCACTGAGCGTCGATCAAAGAAAATCAGCCAGAGGGCGAGGAACCCTACTGAGCGTGGTGACCCATGATGAGGCCCGCGACGATGAGAATGGCGATGACCACTCCCACGCTGACCACGACGGTTATGACGGGCCACGTGACTCGACTTCGCGACAGGGATCGCTGGAGGGCCCACTGAGAGTTGTGTCGCCCAGCCGGCAGTACCCAGTTGTCATTTTCCATCTCGTCACCGATGACGCGTGCGGGCTCGTGCGGCAGTCGTGCCGGCACCACATGCCGAGGGGCACTGTGCAATCCGTCGTCGCTGAGCAGGCGCAGTGCCGATCCCGCATCTCGCTCGGCGCGAGGGGTCAACGTTAAATGTGGTGACGGCGCCACCATTGAGCGATGACGTCGTTCACGCTGCCGGCGAAGAGAAAAGGCACTCGCCACGACCAGCATCGCCACGGTCAACACGATGACGATCACCATGGGCGTCATCGTAGTAAGCGGGCGTCACTACGACAGAACGCCAAAGCGACCGCGGAAGTAGGTGAGAGCGTCTCCGTCTCGCGAGCTAGCCGTCTCCACCGCGACGATGACCACGTGGTGGTCCCCCGCTTCGACGGTGGAGACGATAGACCCCGTGAGGTGCGCCAGGGCACCGGTAATCAAGGGCAGATCATTCGTCCACGTGAGTTCCGCACCCGCAAACTTGTCATGGTCGCTAATCGAAAAACTCCGAGCCACGTCTTCTTGATCGGCGGCCAGCACGCTGATAGCCACCGACGACACCGTCGACAAACGCGGCCAACTACGACCGGCGTTACCTACCGAAAATGAGACCAAGAGAGGTTCGAGGGATAACGACACGAAACTCTGGCAGGTCAGTCCGACCGGACCGTGAGCGTCGACCCCCGTGACCACAACGACGCCCGTCGGGAAAGATCCCGCGGCGCGGCGAAAGTCGTCGGGAGACACGCGGGACATAGTCGTGACACTACCGGCGTCTGTAATGTCGACGGCATGAGCGAGCACGTCGTTGCGTTTGATGATGTCACCTTGCAGGTGACCAGCCACGGACCGAGCGACGGTGCACTGGCCGTCTTGCTGCACGGTTTCCCCGACACCGCGCTGACATTTCGACACCTCGCGCCGCACCTCGCCGACCTGGGCTATCGCGTCATCGTCCCCTCCATGCGCGGTTACGCACCGTCGAGCATTGCGTCGAGTCAGGACTATTCGGTGGCGGCGCTCGCCACTGACGCCAACCGTCTGCACGAATATTTTGGGGGCGACGAACGGGCAATTTTGGTTGGCCACGATTGGGGATCCGCCGCGGTCTACCCGGCACTCGCCAGCGACAGCCAGCGCTGGTCGCGCGGTGTCGCCATGTCTGTCCCTCCCTTGGCGGCGATGATGAGCGCGTTCATGTCCTTTGACCAATTACAACGCAGTTGGTACATGTTCTTTTTTCAGCACCCGCTATCCGACATGGTCGTTCCCCTCGACAACTTTGCGTTGATCTCTCGCCTCTGGCAGTCGTGGTCTCCGGGATACGAGAGCGACCTCGATGTCTCGGCCGTGGTCGGTGCTCTCGCGGGCGACGTCCATCTCACCGCCGCCCTGTCGTATTACCGTGCCGCGTTGGCCGGACCCTCGGCGGACACTGTGATTACCGCGCGCGTGGCGCAGACCATGGCCTTCGCGTCATCAGTGCCCCCACAGCCCATTTTGTATCTCCATGGTGAGAACGATGGCTGTATCAGCGCGGCGAGCACCGACCTCGTCGAAACGATGTTGGCCCCCGGATCTCGACGCGTGGTGATCTCCACGGCCGGCCATTTCCTGCACCTCGAGCGGCCCACAGAGGTGCATCGCGAAATCGATCTCTTTCTAGCGGAGGCCTAAGTCTCCCTAGCGCTGGTTCGTGGCTAAGCGCCATGACCGTTGATGTCTTTCGATGAAGCCCTCGCGCTCGAGAGCGACGAGGACCTCCGGCGTTCGGTCATCTTTCAACACTCGAACCAAGGTGGCCTCGCTTCGTGGCCCCTCGTGAAGATGCGCCAGCACCTTGCCCCGTAGTTCTCGAACCGAGCCGACGAAGCGTGCTTGGGGTCGCGAGACCGCCGCCGAGGTCGGTGCCGGATCATCTCCCCCGCGACGCTGCCAGGCACAAGCACTCGAAAGTGGGCAGTCGTCACAGCGGGGAGTAGAGCGACAAAAGGTGGCACCCACATCGAGCAAGACCTGATTGAGCACGGCACTCTGAGCCGTACCCGCGAGCTGATCGGCCACGCGCTGCGCCACCGCCGCTGAGATCGGCTCTCCGAACAGGGCCCGCGCAAAGACGCGACCGACATTGGTATCAAGAACGCCAACGCGGCCGCCGAAAGCGAAGGACGAAATTGCCCGCGCGGTGTAGGGACCGACTCCGGGCAAGGCCAACAAGTCATCGAGTCCGCGAGGCACTTCTCCCCCATGGCGCTGCGCGATGGCGCGTGCCGCCCGCTGCAGGTACTGAACCCGACGCGGATAGCCCAACCCTTTCCACGCGCGCAGAATCTCATCCGGCGCCGCGGCGGCAAAGTCGGTGGGCGTGGGCCACGTGCGAAGGAAAAACTCGTAGTAGGGCAGTACCCGATGAACGGGGGTCTGCTGCAGCATGAATTCGCTGACCATGACGGCCCACGGTGACGCTCCCGTCCAGGGGAGGTCTCGATTCAGGCGCGGGGCGAGTTGACGAAGTCGTCGTCGCCACGCGACGAGATCAGGACCAGACGTCGTCGGCGTAGGGGCGGCGGCGAGCGGGCGCGAATTCACGCTTCCACACCATGACCTTGCGTCGGAAATAGCAGACTTCCAGACCGTCTTGGTTGAAACCCTTGGTCTCCACTTTCACGATGCCGCGGTCGTTCTTCGATGACGACTCCGTCTTCTCCAGCACCCGAGTTTCGGCGTAGATGGTGTCACCATGAAAGGTGGGGTTCTTGTGGATCAGGGTTTCGATTTCGAGGTTGGCAATGGCCGCACCCGACACATCTGGCACGCTCATGCCCAAGATCAAGGAGTAGACCAAGTTGCCGACGACGACGTTTCGCTTCTGCACCGTTTCATTTTCGGCAAACCACTCGTTGGTGTGAAGCGGGTGGTGGTTCATGGTCATCATGCAAAACAGGTGGTCGTCAAACTCCGTAATGGTCTTGCCGGGCCAGTGACGAAAGATGTCGCCGGGCTCGAAGTCTTCGAAGTAGCGGCCAAAGGGACGATCGAAAGTAGTCATATCTCTATTCTGCCGTCTATTCGCTGAGCGGGCGGGTAGAGAAAGCGCTAACGCCTCCTGGAGGGGTGACGCCATCAATCACCGCACGCCACACGTATCGAGACCCCGGTGCCAAGGGCAGGGGTCCAAAGTTGATGGCGATGGGAACGTCGACCGGTGTTCCCGGTAACGCTCCCTCGGGTTCTCCAGCCTGGAAATCACCGCGCACCTCGACCGGCTGGGGGCCGTCGGGGGTCTCCACGATGATGGGTCGCCCATCGGCGTCTTCGAGCACCACTTCCCAGTGGTGCGCCACGTTCAGCTCGTGACTATCAACGATGAATTTGATCGCGAGGGCCTGTGGCGCGGGATAGGGGCCCGTCAACGTCCAGCCACCACCCAAGATGTACAGCTTTCCTTCGGAAACTTGGGCCGAGTCGGCCAAGAGCATGAGCACGTTCATACTGCGAGCCTAGGTGGGGGCGGTGACCGGTAACTTCTCTTTCGTGACTGCCACGACTTTGAACTTGTCCACCGCCGCGAG
This sequence comes from uncultured Actinomycetes bacterium, assembly GCA_903924205.1. Lineage (GTDB taxonomy): Bacteria > Actinomycetota > Acidimicrobiia > Acidimicrobiales > RAAP-2 > RAAP-2. Next base: position 9,617 of record CAIYAP010000001.1, on the reverse strand, counting down.
CCTCGTAGACGCCGCCCAAGAAATTCTTGACGCTGCCACCCGTCGACTCGCCACCCTGGGGGGTGCCGACGTCGAGCAGCAATTCGCCTACGACCTCGCGCACGCCTCGGCATCCATTGCGTCGGTGCGCGCCACCGTCGACTACGCCGCGACGGGTGACACGGAGAATCGTCTGGTCGCCGCGTTCTTTGCCCACGCATTGCACGACATGGCATCGCGAATCTTGGGTCGTGAAGAGTTGTGGGGGGTCAGCGGCGACTGGTTCGCACCTTTCCGCGACACCGTCACCACGTTCCGTCATCCCGACTTTCTCGCGAGCCTCGCCACGACCCCGGGCGACCGTCACTTGGCGGATGAGTTTGCCCAAGTGGGCGACATGTTCCACCGTTTCGCCGCGGAGAAGGTTCGCCCTCACGCCGAGCACATACACCGCACTAACGGTGATATTCCCGACGAGTTGATTTCCGCGCTGGCGGACATCGGTGGTTTTGGCCTGTCCGTGCCCGAGGAGTTTGGTGGCTTCGCCGCCGGCGGCGAGAGCGACTACCTCGCCATGGTCATCGCCACGGAAGAACTGTCCTGGGGTGGACTCGGGATCGGTGGGTCCTTGATCACCCGTCCCGAAATCCTGACGCGTGCGTTGGTCGCGGGAGGTACCGAGGAACAAAAGACCTATTGGCTCCCCCGCCTCGCCACCGCCGAAACTATGGCCGCGGTCGCCGTGACGGAACCCGACTATGGCTCTGACGTCGCGGGCATTACAACCTCCGCGACCAAGACCGACGGCGGCTGGATCATCAATGGCACGAAGACGTGGTGCACCTTCGGTGCCCGCGCGAATGTGCTGATGTTGCTCGCGCGTACTGACCCTGATCGTTCGAAGGCTCATCGTGGCCTGTCTCTCTTTCTGGTCGAGAAGCCGGTCGGCGATGGACACGGCTTCTTGTTCACCCAAGATGGAGCCCACGGTGCCGGCCGCATGGAGGGGCGTCCTATCGACACCCTCGGTTATCGCGGCATGCACAGCTACGAAATCAATCTCGACAACTGGTTTGTTCCCGACACCCACCTGGTCGGCGGCGAGGCGGGCCTCGGCAAGGGTTTCTACTTCCAGATGGCGGGATTCGAAAACGGCCGCATCCAAACGGCCGCCCGCGCCGTGGGATTAATGCAAGCGGCGTATGAGGCCGCGCGCGACTACGCCGACAACCGCGTGGTCTTTGGCCAGCCCATCGCGAACTACCAGTTGACCAAGGTCAAGCTCGGACTGATGGCCGCCATCATCCAGGTGTCTCGCCAGTTCTCGCTCCACGTCTCTCGCCTCATGGCGGAAGGGGGCGGATCTCTCGAAGCCTCGATGGCGAAGGCCTATGTGTGCCGCGCCGCCGAATGGGTGACTCGTGAAGCCATGCAGATTCACGGTGGCATGGGTTACGCCGAGGAGTACGCGGTGTCGCGCTACTTCGTCGACGCGCGCGTGCTCTCGATCTTTGAGGGTGCCGACGAGACCTTGTGTCTCAAGGTGGTCGCCCGCGGACTACTCGCCGCGCAGGCCTAGGCAAGAAGGGCGGCTTCTTCGCTCTCGCTCAGCCAGTGAGGTGCCCACGGCTGAGCCTGCACCCACGTCTGCGTGTCACGAATCGAGTCAGAAAGCTCACGCACCACGAGACCCTCGGCGAGTGCCGCCGATGAGTCCATCTCCAAGATGGGGCTGCCCTCCGGACCGGCCCACAAGGGAAAAGTGCCCTCGGGAACCCGCGTGGCGTCGACCTCAACCAGTTCGGCGGACGGATTGACCACCCGAACTATCTCGCTCAGCACCTCACCAAAGGCGAGAGGAGCGCTCGCGGTGTGCCACGCGCCACTCAGCCGACGCTGGGCCACTGACACGGTGAAGTCGGCGAGGTCTCGCGCGTCAATCCACTGCAACGCGACCGAGGTCGTGGTCGGCACCGCGACACGACCGCCACGGGCAATGCGAGCCACCCAGTACGGGAAACGCAGCGTCTTGTCGTGCGCGCCGATCACGTAGGTGGGACGCACGATGCTGAGAGAGTCACCAAATTGTCGAGCCGCTTCGTATTCGCAGGCCGCCTTCAGGGGACCGTAGGTATCCACGCTGCCCTCGGGGTAGGTGCGGGTCGTGTTTTCGGTCGCGCCGGCTGTGGACGGCTCCTCGTAGGCCGAGATAGATGAAATTTGTACGTGGTGACCTCCGCGACCGGCGAGGGCGGCCGCGAGCGTTCGAACGTCACTGGGGCGATACGCAATGGTGTCAATCGTGGCGTCAAAGCTCACGCCATTCAGAGCGGAGAGGTCACCGTGGCGATCACCCACCAACCTTGTCACGGAGTCGGGAAAGTCAACCGGCGTCACGCCGCGGTTAATGATGGTGACGTCGTGACCCGCGTGAATCGCTGACCAGGTGATGGCGCGACCGACAAAGGACGATCCACCGGCGATTAAGAGGCGCATGGCCCTCCCTTTACTATTCGTCAATAGTAAAGGGCGCGTGCACGCCACCGAGTTCGACGCCGGCTGAATGCAGGTCAGGCGACTCGCCGCGAGCCGCCTGAGCACTCAGAGCCGCGCGCTCCCATCGGGATTCCACTTTGCCGTAGCGCCAGATACCGAGCGACGCCAGCCAGATGGCAACGAAGAGGCCCACCACGATGAACCCGGCTTTGTTGATGTCGAAACTCGACGCGATATTCCAGACACCGCCCGTGAGGTTGAGCTGTTGCGCGAGAACTTGGAGCAACTCCAAGGTGCCGATGTACACCGCCACGACCACGGACAAGCCCGTGATGGTGATGTTGTAATAGAGCTTGCGAATGGGCTTGGCGAATGCCCAGCCATAGGCAAAGTTCATAAAGGATCCGTCAAAGGTGTCGAGCAGGCTCATGCCGGCGGCGAACAAGATGGGCAAGCTCAGTAGTGCCCAGAGGGGCAAGCCGGAAGCGACTGAGGAACCGGCCAGAACGAGAAAGGCAACCTCCGTCGCGGTGTCAAAACCCAGACCGAAAAGTACGCCCAAGGGATACATCTTCCACGGTGCGTCAATGGAGCGCGCCAGCGGTCCGAAGAAGCGCATGAACAAACCGCGGGCGTTGAGGTGCTTTTCCAGGGTCGAGTCGTCAAAGGTGCCGCGTCGCATCTCGATGAACAACTTGACGATGCCCCAGAGCACCACGATGTTCAAGATCGCAATGAGGTACAGGAAACTTCCGGACACCAGAGTGCCGACGAGTCCGCCGTAGTGGTGCAATGACGAATTGTTATTCGTGACCTGCGTACCGAGTGCCTTGATGCCAAGACCAAGGAACAGGGTGAGGACGAAGACGATGCTCGAGTGCCCGAGAGAGAAGAAAAAGCCCACGCTCATGGGACGACGGCCCTCAGCCATCATCTTTCGCGTGGTGTTGTCAATGGCCGCGATGTGGTCGGCATCAAAGGCGTGGCGCATACCGAGCGTGTACGCCAGGACACCCGTGCCGAGACCCAGCGCCTTTCCGCCACCCAGGCTGTAGTGATGTCCGGCGGCATAGGCGAGCAAGCCCCACCCGAGAAGATGCAGGAATCCCACAAAACCGAACATGGCGCTGACGCGCTGCCATTCGGAACGGCTGAGACCCATCTTGTATTTGGTGGGCGTGGCGGAGGCAAGTGTGGTCACCCCCGCATCTTAACGGGAATAGCTCCTAATTAGGACACAACCCCAATTAGGCCGTAGTGGAGCGAGAAAGTCCCGCTCGCTCACCGCGGGTGAGGAATTTGATGGCCATCTTGCGACTGGCTTCATCGATCATTTCGTCACCAAACATCAAAGCACCGGTGTTGTTTTCCTCGGTCGCGACACGATAGGTCTCCAAGATGTCCCACGCGCGGTCGAACTGCTCTTGTGTGGGGCTGTACACCTCGTTCAAGACGGCCGCTTGATCAGGCGTGAGGGCCCACTTGCCGTCGTACCCCAAAATCTTGGTCCGCTGCGCAAATTCACGCAGAGCGTCATTGTCACGCACCTTCAAGAATGGTCCGTCGATGACCTGGAGGCCATTGGCGCGGCCCGCCATCAGAATGCGAGAAAACACGTAGTTGAAGTGGTCGCCCGGGTACTCGGGGATGGCGACGCCACCAGTAAGCACCGGCATTTCGATAGACGCCGCAAAGTCCGCCGGTCCAAAGATGATCGTTTCGAGTCGTGGTGAGGCCGCGCAAATTTCGTCGACATTGATAAGTCCACGGGCCGTTTCGATCTGAGCTTCAATACCAATATGACCGATGGGTAGACCGCAGTTCTTCTCTACCTGCGTCAACAAAAGGTCCATGGCGACAACTTCTGCAGCGGATTGCACCTTCGGCAGCATTATCTCGTCAAGGCGCTCGCCGGCATTGCCCACGACCTCGATGACGTCGCCATAGGTCCACTTGGTGTCCCACGCATTGACGCGCACGCACAGCACGCGATCATCCCACGGCAGGGTGCGAATGGCCTCGACCACACGGGCACGAGCAGCCACCTTTTCGTTCGGCGCGACCGAGTCCTCGAGGTCCAAGAACGTCATGTCGGCGGTCACGGTGGGCGCCTTCGCCAAGAAGCGTTCAGAGGAACCGGGCGTCGAGAGGCAGGAACGGCGGGGCAGATTGCGGGAGCGTTGAGACATGCCGTGAAGGCTAGCGGCGCATAAGTCTTCCGTGAAACTTTCATCAAGCCAAGGGGCGTATATATAAAATAAATACAATTGCGGTCCCCTCATGGGGTCCCCTCGGTAAAATGGCTCCATGTCCGACGTCGAGCGCCTCGTGCGCCACTCGACGCCTCGCTCTCGCGTTCGCCCGACTCTTCGGTCTGTTAGCGCTGTGGTGATGGCGACCTCGGTGAGCCTGTCGGCTCTGCTGGGAATCTCGACGCCCGTCGGCGCGTCCAAGATCAGCGACGAGCGTGCTCGCGCCGCGGCCCTGTACCGCCAATTGCAATCAATGAACATGCAAATTTCCGCGCTGGGTCAAAAGTATGACCAAGCGCAGAACACCTACCAGAACTTGCTCACGGAAATTTCACACCTGCGCCAAACGGTGGCGGCCCAGCGCACCCAGGTCTCGCTCAACCGTCGACTGCTGTCTCAGGCGGCGGTGAATGCCTACGTCAATAGTGGCTCGGTAATTGGCTCTAGTCCCATTTTCAATTCCGATGCCAATACCACGGGAGCCACGTCGGTGTACAGCCACGTGGCGGAGGGCAACATCCAAGACTCGGTGTCTCAGTTACAGCTCTCCACCTTGCAACTAACGCAGGAGAAGGAGATTTTGGCCCACCGCGTGGCCGCGGCCCGATCGCAGGCCGCTATTGCGTCGGCCTCCCTGCGCCAAGCGCAGGCTCTGCAATCAAAGGTGGCTCGCGCCCTCGCCTCGGTTCGTGGCGCCATTGCCCACTACATCGCCCAGCAACAGGCTGCTCAAGCGGCGCGTGATGCCGCCGCGTGGGCCAAGGCGCACCACGGTAATCATGGCGGTCTCGTTGCTCCCCCGCCCAATCGCTTTGCGGCGGCCGCCATTCGCTTTGCCATGTCGATGATCGGCGTTCCCTACGTCTGGGGTGGCACCTCGCGTCACGGCGTGGACTGCTCGGGCCTCACGATGTTGTCGTGGCGAGCAGCGGGCGTCTCGCTGCCCCACTACTCCGGCGCACAAATGGCCGATACCGTTCGAGTTCCGTTGTGGGCACTTAAGCCGGGTGACCTTCTCTTTTATGGTCGTGGTGGCTCCGAACACGTTTCGATGTACCTCGGTCGCGGTCTCATGATCGAGGCACCGACGTGGGGCCAGCGCGTGCACATCACCGGCGTGCGACTGGGGTGGGGCTTCGCGGGCGCCGGCCGTCCTCGCCTGTAACAGTGCGACCCATTCCCGTCGTCTTTCACGTGGGTCCGTTGACCTTCCACACCTACGGCCTCGGCCTCGCCCTCACCGCTCTGTTCGCGCTGTGGTGGGCCGATCGTCGCCTCACTCACCACGAGATTGCGGCACCGCACTTCTCGCGCGACGTCGCCGTTCTATTTCTCGTGGCGTTGTTTGGTGCGCGGATCGCGCACGTGACCACTAACTGGTCGTCGTATGCCCACCAGCCCGCGGAGATGGTGGCGGTGTGGCACGGTGGACTCTCTAGCTACGGTGGACTCGCTTTCGCGATCCCGCTGTCGTTGTGGCGAGCACCCTCGTGGTGGCCCGGAGCGAGCCGACGACGGGTGGCCGACGTGTTGTCACCAGTCGTGGTGGGTAGTTGGGGTGTGGGTCGATTGCTCGGACCTCAGCTCATGGTGGCTGGCGGCGGTCACGTCACGACCGCGTGGTGGGGAATGCATTACGCCGGGCAAGTCGGTAGTCGAGTTCCCGTTCCCTTGATTCAAGGAATCGAAGACCTTCTCCTCGCATGGATTCTGGTACGTCTGACGTCACGTCGCTTCCCGGCCGGCTACCTCGCCGCGGTCGCGATGGCCGCGTGGGGTCTATGTCGTGCGGTGGACGAGTTGTTATTACTCGGCGGAGGAAAGAATGTGGGCTCACTTCTCGTAATTATCAATTCGCTGGCCCTAGTTCTCGGTGGTGCGGTATTACTCGTGATGAGTGAACGCCGTGCGAAACTAAGCGCGTGACCACACCTCGCTTCGTCTTCACCCCTCGTCGATTCAATCTCGCGCTCATCACCCTCGGTCTTCTCGGCCTGGCGGTGCGCCTGGGGGGTAGACCCACGGGCACGCTCTTTCGTGACGATGCCTGGGTAGCGCTGTCGAGTCGCGTGCCCCTGCACACCGCGCTCCACATGCTTGGCACCGCACCGCTCTACAGCCTCTTCGTTCGTTGGTGGGTGGGCGTCGTCGGCCTCAGCCACAGCGCGCTTCTCACCGTACCCACTGTGATCGATGCGACCTTGGCACCCATCCTCGTCACGCTCGTGGCGGCCTGGTGGGGACTTCGCCGGGACTACGCACTGCTAGCCGGCTTTTTCATCGTGATTAGTCGCTCCGACATCATGTACGCGACACATCTCAAGCCCTACGCTCACGACCTCATTGCCGGCATCCTCGTCTTGGCCGCCGGCGAGTTCGCCCGCCGTGGCCGCTCTGCCTGGCCCCTCGTGGCCCTGTCGGTAGTCACTTTCGCCACGTCGTTCACCATCGCGCCGGTCATTGCCGGCTCTCTCGTGGCCCTCGTTCGTGCTCGACGACGTGACTGGCGCCAGTTGTCCGCTCCACTCGCGGTCATCGGCGTCCTCTGCGCGAGCATCTACTGGGTCGCGCGTGGCGATGTGACGGCTCGCCTCCACCACTCGTGGGCGGGCTACTACGTGGACTGGTCAGGCCCGGGTGCACTCTTTCACTCGCTGAACCGCATTGGCCAAGGGGTGCTCTGGGGCTTCACTGACACCACGCCCCACCTTCACCTCCCGGGCCTCGGGAGCTTGATCGAAATCCTCGTCGCGACGCTCATTATCACCGGACTCATCACCTCGCGGCAGCTCTCGGCCGCGCGATGGTCGCTGATCTTCGCCCTTGTCGCGTCCACCCTGGCGCTCGCGCCCCTCGGCACGGGACGCACCGATGCCTATCTGCACCCCGCCCTCGCCCTGCTGGCCGCGGCCGGCGCCAAGTGGTGGATCACTCAACTCGCTCGCTACGGCCGCTACGCCGCCATTACGGGTCTGGCCGTCTTTTGCACCCTCTCGCTCGGAGACCGCGTGCTCTATCACTTCACGTACCCCGGTGGCGACCTTCGCCCGGTCGCGACGGTGGCGCAGCAAATTCAGCGCGCGGGTGGCACGGTGCTCATTGAAGGTACCGCCCGTTGGCCCTGGGCACTCTACGAGGCGAAGAATTTGCGAATTGGATTTTCCGCCGACTACAACACTGGTTTTTATCCCGTGGTGTCCGACCCGCAGGTCATCGTCATGCGGGGATCGAAAATCGAGGGCAACTACAACCCCACTCGCATCGTTCGCCACCTACACCACGCCTCCACGGTGCTGTACGTGCGCGCGGATGACTGGCCACAAATGGGCAATCCTTTAGCGGATGCCTTGCGTCACGATGGCTACCACGTCACGCGTGAGTGGCACGTGCCGGGTTATTTGCTCGAGACCTTGGCGCGCTAAGCCGTCGCGGCGACCTCGGCCAGGCCCCACTCGGGACGCTCGATGAGCAGGTCACGACAGTGCGGCGCCGCGGGGAATTCTCCAGCGATGGCCACGGCCATAGTGCCCGCCAAGAAGGCGGGCGAGAATTCGTCCGTCAACGCGTCGACCGCGGTGCGTAACTGGTCGATAGACGGACGCTCCGCGTGGTCACCCAATTTCACGACGACATCTTCGAGGGCGTCGTGAACCAAGACTTCGAGCAAGGTGATGATGGCGTCGGCGGGAGCGGTGTCCAAGAAGGCGTCAATGTTGCGCTTTTGCTTCAGGCTGCGAAACGGTATGAGGGCCAGCGGCGACTGACCGGGCTGGGCGCGTAGGTCTAACTGATCCACCAATTCCAAGACCTCTGCCGGTTCGAAATTGCGAAGTGCGGCGGCGGCAACGGCCTTGCGGTAGCGGGGAGAGCTCATGGTGACCTTTCGTTTCGCGATACAGCCTACGACGCTCGCTCGTGGATAGAGGGTCAGAAGTGCCGACACGAGTATTTGCGAATGGTGATATCAGTCTGATATCATAAAAGCATCATGTTGACATCTACCTACATCTCCCAGCTAACTGACGCCATCCTCGCCCTCGGCCAGCTCGGTGACGACGACACCCGTCGCGTCAGTGCCCAACTGGCCCTGGCCCTCACTCCCACGGTGCGCACCGTCATTTCCGACGTGGTGTGCGAAATGGCCGAAGAGCTACGCCGCGATCATCACCTGCCACTGACAGTGACTGTCACCGCAGATGCGCTGGAGATCGCCCCCGTCTCCACCTCGCCCTCCGGAGAGCCGCCTGCTTCTGACGTGCTCGCCGGCGAGAAAACGGCACGTTTCGCCCTTCGACTCAGCGATGACCTCAAGTCATCAGTGGAAACAGCGGCGGCGCAGGCCGGCGTGTCGGTCAATACGTGGATGGTGCGCACTCTGCACACCGCCGTGACAACTCCCCACAATCCCCCCACTCGGGGAACCAGCATTCGCGGCCGCGGCCGCGCATAACAGAAAGGCAATAATGTCCACACCTCGTCTTCGCATTATGGGAAAGACCGTGGGGAGTACCCACGAACGTCGAGAGTCCTTTGATGTCTCCTCTCCGATCTCACTCACCGTGGGAGGGGGTAAGGACGATCCACAACTGTCCATGGATGTTCATTTGTCCTGGTCAGAGGAGTACGGAATTCCAAGTTCGTCCGACAGCGTCCCCCTGCGGAGATCCCTTTGAACTGAGCCACTGCTAACGAGAGTCCTGATGCTCCAGAATGGGGCAGGAGGATTACCCGTGAAGAGAAGGCATCACACCCCCGAGCAAGTGATCAGGAAGCTCGCTGAAGGCGAGAAGTTGTTGAACGCCGGCAACGATGTCGCCGAAGTCTGTCGACAACTCGAGATCACCGAGTCAACCTGGCACCGCTGGCGCAACCAATACGGCGGCATGAAGG